>NZ_JAAEAA010000010.1 GCF_010119545.1 Pontibacter fetidus
CGAGCGTCCTCGCTCGTGTCGAACTATAGTTGGGCCTCTGGCCCAGTCGGATTGCAAATCCGACTTTATAAGTAAGTCACGGATCGCAGATCCGCGCCAGCAAAAGGAGAATGAAACAGCCCTGCTCTCGGGAGGGGTAGGGGTGGGTTAAAACGCTTCCAGGTTTCTCTTGGTGGTCGAAATGACAGATGGAGAGCAGTAGCTGCCTATTCCCTCGGCAGGAGAGGGTTGGGGTGAGGTGAAATAAAAAAGCACGAACTATAATAGCCCGTGCTCTTCCATGCTTTTCAAACAATATTATTCCTTATCACCATTGTCCTTATTCTTCTTTTTAGACTTGTGTTTTACCACTTTGGCATCCTGGTAGAAAATGATCTCCTCGGCAATATTCGTGATCTGGTCGCCGACGCGCTCCAGTTTTTTGATGATGGCAAGTATAGCCAGACCTTCTTCAATACTATCCGGGTTGTTACGTAAATAATCTGCTATGATCTTGTCTGACTTACGGTAGATCTTATTCAGCATCTTGTCACGCTTCAGCATGGCGCGGGCCTGGTCTGTGTTATTTGATTTGTAGGCAACGCGGCAATCGCGGAACATAGCCAGCGCCTCATCAAACATAGGGATTGCATTGGTTACTTCCAGCATTTCTGGGTTGTAAGGTTCTTTCCTGTTTTGCACATACATTGATATGCCTTCTGCAGTGTCGCCGATGCGCTCCAGGTTAGCGTTGATCTTAAGCGTAGCCAATACCAGGCGAAGATCTACGGCTACAGGCGTGTACAGGGCCAGCAGGTTTTCGCACATGCGGTCTATCTTCACATCAAAGTTATTTACCTTTTTGCCAAGCTTTACCACTTTACGGGCCAGTTCCTGATCGGCATTAACCATGGCATCGCGGCCACTTTGCAGCTGGTACTCCACCAGGTCCCACATTTCCATTAACTTAACCTTCAGGCCACTAAGTTCTGCATCTATATGGTTCATTCGTTAGTCTCTTTTAAGATTGATAACATATTTTATACTTCGGCAACAAGTATAAACAAATCACCCGAAGCGGCCGGTTATATAATTTTGCGTGCGCTCGTGCTTCGGACTGGTAAACATTGTCTTTGTTTTGGCATACTCAACAAGTTCGCCCATATAAAAGAAAGCTGTCTGGTCGCTCACGCGGCCGGCTTGTTGCATGTTGTGCGTTACTATAACTATTGTATAGTCGTTTTTTAGCTCGTAAATAAGCTCTTCTATTTTGGCTGTCGAGATTGGGTCAAGGGCTGAAGTTGGCTCATCCATAAGTACGACGGATGGCGAAATGGCAAGCGCGCGCGCAATACACAAACGCTGTTGCTGGCCACCAGATAATGCCAGTGCCGATTTATCCATTTTGTCTTTTACCTCCTCCCAAAGAGCAGTTTTACGGAGTGAAGATTCAGCAGCTTCGGCAAGCACTTTCTTGTCTTTAATGCCCTGTATTTTAAGGCCATACACTACGTTCTCAAAAACAGTTTTCGGGAACGGGTTTGGCTTCTGGAACACCATACCTACTTCTTTACGCAATTCATCTACACGAATGTCTTTGTTATAGATGTCGCGGCCATCCAGCAGAATGTCGCCTTCTACCCTAAAGCCGTCTATGTAGTCGTTCATGCGGTTAAGGGTGCGCAGGAAAGTAGATTTACCACAGCCCGAAGGTCCAATAAAAGCTGTAACAGCCTTTTCTTCCATGGCAATATTAATGTCTTTAAGCGCGTGGAAACCGCCGTAATAGGCATTCAGGTTTCGGGCTTCTAATTTATAAGGTTTCTTACTCATGGTTATTTTTACCACTTAACTTTCTTCTGCCACTTGTTGCGCAAGTATACGGCAATGCCATTAAGTATAAATGTAATTAAAAGTAGTATAATAATTGCAGCGGCAGCATTGGTAGCAAAAGCAGCCTGCGGCCTCGATATCCAGTTAAAGATCTGGATTGGCAGAACAGTAAATTCGTCGAGCGGCGAGGTTGGGGCAAACGGCACATAGGCCAGCGCACCGATAACTATAAGCGGCGCTGCCTCGCCTACCGCTCTGGAGAGGGCCAGTATAACCCCCGTAAGTATCCCGCCAAATGAAGCAGGCAATACCTGGAACCATATAGTTTGCCATTTTGAGGCACCCAGCGCAAAAGATGCATCGCGTATGCTGCGTGGCACTGCTTTAATAGCCTCGCGGGTAGTTACGATTATGATCGGGAGCATGAGTAAGGCAAGCGTTAAAGCACCGGTCAGCAGGCTGCCACCTAAGCCAAAAACACGCCCGAAGATCTCAAGGCCCAGCAAACCGTAAATAATGGATGGTACACCGGCCAGGTTAGAAATATTAACCTCCAGGAAATTAGCGATACGGCTCTTTTTGCCATACTCTTCCAGGTAAACGCCTGCAGCTATGCCCAACGGAAAAGCAACAACTGATGATAGCACCAGAATCCAGAGTGTACCGATCCAGGCGGTGTAAATACCGGCACGGTGTGCCCGGCGCGATGGCAGGTTATTCAGAAATTCCCAGTCAATGCGGCCCAGCCCGTCGATCAGGATATTGATCAGGAAAATGGCCAGCACGATAAGCCCGATAAAGGTGCAGAAAATACCGAACCCCTGAAAGGCTTTGTCTTTAAATCTGTTTAGTTCGGAGTTAGTCATATTTTTCCTGATATTTTTTCCTGATCCAGAAGCTAAGGTTGTTCAGGGCGAATGTAAAGATGAAAAGGGTGATACCTGCCGCGAAAATGGTGCGGTACTCCAGAGAGCCGTGCGGCACATCGCCTAAACTAACCTGCACAATGTAAGTGGTTATAGTTTCTACGGGTACCAGTGGGTTTGCTGTTAAGCGCGGCTGCTGACCGGCAGCAATGGCCACGATCATGGTTTCGCCTACGGCCCTGGATATAGCAAGTATAATGGATACCAAAATGCCCGACGATGCCGCAGGAACCAATACACCAAAAGCCGTCTGGAACCTGGTAGCCCCCATGCCATAGGCTCCTTCGCGCAACGATTTTGGCACCGCGCTGATAGCATCCTCGCTCAGTGAAGAGATCATCGGGATGATCATGATGCCCATCACAATGCCTGCCGAAAGCGAGTTGAAACCAGCCAGGTTAGGTATAAATGTTTGCAGAAACGGCGTTACCACAGTCAGTGCAAAAAAACCATACACAACCGTTGGTATACTGGCCAGTATCTCAAGCATGGGTTTTATAGTTGCCCGGAACCCGGCAGGCGCGTAGGTATTCAGGTAAATGGCTATAGTTAAACCAATAGGAAGGGCAACAGATATGGCAATGGCTGTAGTTAACAAGGTGCCTGCCACCAACGGAAGTATACCAAAGTGCTTTTCAGCAAACAGGGGCGTCCATTGTTTGTCTGTCAAAAAATCCAGGACTGATACTTCTGAGAAAAATGTAAGCGACTCAGATAACAGTACCCAGATAATGCCCACAGTAACAAAAATGGTTATCACGGCCGACAGCCATAACAAACCTTCAATTATTCTTTCCTGTACTCTCACAGCGTATAGTTCGTGTTATTAATGTCCTATGTTTCCGGGGGCAACGTTATCCTGCTTTGCGGGTTTGCCAGCAGACTCGGCTACAAACGTTTTAAACTTCTGATGCTCTTCTGTATACTTTGCATCAGGCAACGGTATGAAACCAACTTCGCGGCTAAGTTTGGCAGCATTCTCAAAATAAAAATCCACAAACTTAACTACGGCTGGCTTTTGCGCTGCGGCAGAGTTTATATAAATAAACAAGGGGCGCGACAGTGGTGCGTAAGAGCCGTCTTTTATAGTTTGAAGTGATGGGAGAATAGCGCCTTTGCCATTACTCTCGTCTTCGTCGCTGACAGGGATGGCTTTTAGTTTGGCTTTGTTCTCTTCGTAATAAGCATACCCGAAAAAGCCCAGCGCATTTACGTCAGTTGATACGCCTTGTACCAGCACGTTGTCGTCTTCGCTGGCGGTATAGTCGCCGCGGCTGGCGTGGCTTTTGCCAACTATAGCTTCCGTAAAATAATCGTAGGTTCCTGATTCAACGCCGGCGCCATACAGGTGTATTTCGCGGTTAGGCCATTCGGGGCGCACCTGGTTCCAGTGGGTTATCTTGTTCTGGGCAGCAGGCTCCCATATTTTTTTAAGTTCGGCTACGGTAATGTCTTTTACCCAGTTGTTTTCCGGGTTTACAACTATCGTCAGGCCGTCGTAGGCCACCGAAAGCTCTACGAAGTCCAGGCCATTTTCTTTAGCAGTTGCCGCCTCTTCATCCTTAATAGAGCGGGAAGCGTTGCTGATGTCGATTTCGCCGCGCGAGAACTTTTTAAAGCCACCACCTGAGCCCGAAACGCCTATAGTTGTACGCACATTGGGTGCCTCGTACCTGTACTCTTCCGCAACTGCCTCTGTAATTGGGTAAACCGTAGAAGAACCATCAATGGAGATATCGCCTTTCAGGCTAAAGTCTGCGTCCTCGTTATACTTAGGCCCGCAAGCTGCCACAAGCAGTACAAGTGCAGCAGTAGCGAGGTTGTTAAGTTTAAAGTGCAGCATATATAAAAGATTTAAGATAGTTTTTCAGGCTACTGTATATTGTTATTATTTGTTCTTGTTTTGTAGGCTTCAGGCTGCCTCTTTTTGCAAATAATTGCTTTTAAAGGCAATAGCTATAGTTTACAGGGTACAAAGAGAACCAGAATTAAACATTACCGGAAGTATAGTATGTTATCTTTATGTTAACTTTTGCTTACAAGCCAACTTCTAACTGCAACCTGAACAGGTAACTTTCACGGCGGCCTTCAAGATCGCGCAGGGTGGCATCGCCCTGTACTTTTAAAGCATGGCCAACTATATATTTTGATAGACCCAAGGTGTACTGTTTTTCGGGTGTAAGGGCTGTCTCTTTAGTAGGGTCGTAGCTGGTGTAGCGGCCTGCAATTTCCCAGTTCGTTGGTAACAGGTAGCCTGCCTGCACATTAAGTGCTTCGCCGGTAACAAATGTTTCTTCTACACCTCCGGTATCATTAACCAAAACTACTGGTCCGCGCGGTGCTCGTTTGTTGGCATATTCAGCCATAGTTGAGAAGCCTTTATACTTAAACATGGCATCTATAAACAAGGTATGAAGGTTGCGTTGCCTGCCCAGGAAATCACCTAACTGCCCCTGCTCTCTGGAGGCATCTTGGTTAAAATCGTACGCTGCAGCCAGTGCCAGTTTCGGAGTTTGTTCGCGCGCCAGATCACCGCCCACATACTCGCCTTCTCCCTCAAAACCACCAAATGGTAATATCTCGAAACGGCCTGTATAGTCGTAGCCTCCCTGGTTATTTATAGTAATATTTCTGCCTTCACCCGACGACACTGATACGATCTCGCGCAGCACTACTTGTCCTACTTCATGCTGGTGGTGTAGCTGCAGGCCGGCATCGCGGTCTATATTAAAGCGGGCATTAAGCAAGCTACGGTCTACGAACTGCATTTTCTGGGAAGAAACGATGCGCTCGCGGTTGCCTGGCAATTTGGTCTGGCCTACCCATAGCGAAAGGTTTGGCGTGATATGCCACTTTGCGACTGCATCCAGTACAATGTTGCTGGCATTATCATTTTCTTCAGGAGTATCGCTGCCGATGTCGTTGTTGCTCAGGCCAAGTTCTATTTTGTATTCCAGTTTAGGGCTGTAGGCAAAACCTTCAAACTTAAGGCGTGCCCTGCGGATAAGAAAACGATCGTCCCAGGCATGAGTAGTTGGGTTGTTGCCACCCTGGTATAGGACCTGAAAACGTGGGGCTATTTTAACGCTGAAAGAAGAATCTGCTGCTACAAACTGCAGGCCTTTGCCAAGTTTCGATTCGTTAGTGCTCTGTGCAGCGGCACTGCTTATGGAAATTAAGGTAATGGTACCCGCTAAAAAGATACCACGCAAACTGCTATTTAAATTCACGGTACTTGGTTTAGGTGAGAATTAATCCTTAGTCGTGAAACTATAAAATAAAGTAGTATAGCTCAAAGGCGATACTTAAATATTAGATACTCGGCAGGTGCAGTTAGTCAGACTGCTTCCATACGTATGCTGTATCACGGTGCAAAATAAACAACTGCGTATTACTCAAAAGTTACCCCAATGTTATATTAATGTTAAGTAACGTAAATAGGTAAGTGGCTGTTTAACCGCTATTTTAGCTTGTGCCAGGTGCTGGTTTACTGCGCTCAGACTCTAAGTTTTAATCTATAGATAACACTGTCTTAAAAGCAACTTAACATTTCCCTCTAAAGCTTAACGCTAACATAACCGCGCCTTAAACTTCAGGTAAAATAGCCACTCTACTTTTGCAGCGAGACTAAACAACAGTACATCGCTATGAAGTTTTTACTTACCATTCTCACCACATTAGTAACCATAAATTTTGCTAATGCCCAGCAGGGAACTGTAAAAGGCAGAGTAACCGACAAAGCCACCGGCGAAGGTGTAATAGGAGCCGTAGTTTTTATAAAAGGAACAGCCAAAGGCACCAGCACCGACTACGAAGGCAACTATAGCTTAACCTTAGAGCCGGGCACGCACACCGTATCAGTAACCTTCCTTTCTTATAAACCCTCTGAAAATGCAGGTGTAACTATAAAGCCGGGCCAGCCCACCATACTTAATATACAGTTGGAAGATAACAGCACCGAACTGAATGTAGTGGAAGTAGTAGCCACACGCCAGACCAACACCGATCTGGCACTGCTGCAGGATTTAAAACAAAGCGAGATAGTAGTAAGTGGTGTGTCGGGGGAGCAGATTACCAAGTCGCTGGACCGGGATGCTGCCGCCGTGGTACGCCGCATACCAGGCGTAACCGTAATGAACGACCGCTACATTATGATACGCGCCCTGGGCGAGCGCTACAACACCGTTATGCTAAACGATGCGCTTACCCCAAGCACAGAACCAGACTCCCGCGCCTTCTCTTTCGATATACTTCCAACCAGTGTTTTAGACAGGATCCTGGTTTTTAAATCCAGGTCGCCGGAGCTGCCGGGTGAGTTTGGTGGCGGTGTAATTAAAGTATACACCAAGAATAATGCTTCAGAGAACACAACCAGCTTTGGTATTTCGGGAGGCTACCGTGCCGGTACAACTTTTAATAACATCAATACACAGCAAGGCAGCCCTACAGACTTTTTAGGATTTGATAATGGCAACAGAGCACTGCCGGGTTCTTTTCCGAAACACCTGTATAACGTAAGCAGCGAAGGCCTGATAACAGCTGCCAAACAACTCCGGAACGACTGGGCATTTACTACCAAAACAGCTGCACCAGACCAACGTTTATCGCTTGGTTTAACGCGCAGGTTCTTTATCGGTAACACCGAAGCCAACAGCCTTACTGCTTTAAGCTACAGCAATACCAGCCAGGTTCAAAACGTAAACCGCTACCGCTATACTTACAACGTAGCCGACCAGAAAACCAACCTGATAGAATATAGTTACAACGACACCGAATCGAGCCAAAACGCAAGGGTAGGTTTGATCAGTAACTGGGCTTTCCGGTTAGATAACAACAACAAGATAGAGTTCCGGAACCTGTTTAACCAGATGGGGCAGTCGCAGGTAATTGAACGTACCGGCCAAGAACTACAAGGCAAAGATGTGGATGTGCGCAACTATGCCCAGCGCTACGAAAGCAGAACCGTTTACTCGGGCCAGTTACAAGGTACCCACGATAAAGACCAAACCACCTATACCTGGACAGCCGGCTACAACTATAGCAACCGAAACGAACCAAGCTATAAGCGCATCAGGTCGCAGCGTAACATAGATAGCAACGAGCCTTTCAGATGGTACTTTCCGCAATCAGCCACTACTTTGGATGCAGGCCGGTTTGATTCGGAAATGCAGGAAAACACCGTGCTGGCCGGCGGACAAATAGAACGCAGGTTTACAGGTAAAGACACACTTACAGAAAATCAGCCAAAACTGAGAGCGGGTTTTTATGCCGAGAACAAGAACAGGAATTTTGATGCGCGCTGGATGTCGTATATCATCTCCGACCCAAGCCGGTTTAACAATGGCCTGCTAACATTGCCTTTAGGTGCGCTTTTTACCTCTCAGAATATAAATTCATCTGGCTTTAGCCTAGCAGAAGGCACCAACCCAACCGATAAATATGATGCATCAAGTATGCTGGTAGCTGGTTATGTGGGCGGTAACCTGCCGGTAAATGATAAGCTGAATCTTTCAGGTGGTTTGCGGGTAGAGTTTAACAAGCAACAGCTGAGCACTTCAAAGTATGGCGGCGGCAAAACCAAAGTAAGCAACCCGATCACCAGTATACTTCCGTCGCTTAACGCTACTTATAATTTAACGGAAAGAGCATTATTACGCGGTGGCTATAGTATAAGCATAAACCGTCCTGAGTTCAGAGAGCTGGCACCTTTTACTTACTACGATTTCCAGCTGAATGCCGAGATAAAAGGTAACGAGAACCTGACCACCGCTACCATACATAACACTGATCTGCGCTACGAGTTTTACCCGAATCCTACAGAGCTACTGTCAGTGGGTGTGTTCTACAAATATTTCAAAAACCCGATAGAGATCTATAGTATACCTGCCTCAGGCAACCCGATCTACCAGCCAAAAAATGCCAGCAACGCACAAAGCTATGGTATCGAAACTGAGATACGGAAATCGTTCCTGAACCTGTCGAACCGCAGTCTTATCCAGAACATGAGTTTTGTGCTGAATGCCTCGCTGATTGAAAGCAAGGTAGACTTGGGCAAAGAAACCGAAGGGCAGGAAAGAAACAGAGCCATGTACGGACAATCGCCTTTTATTGTGAATGCCGGCTTATACTTTAACGACGAGAACCGAGCCCTGCAGGTAAATATGCTCTACAATGTAATTGGCAAGCGCATTTTTACAGTTGGCGACGATATGGCTCCAACGGTTTACGAAATGCCACGCAACGTGCTCGACCTGTCGGTAACAAAAGGTATAGGCAAGCACTTCGAGCTAAAGGCTGGTATACAGGACATCCTGAACCAGAAAGTAAAACTGATGCAGGACTCGAACCGCGATGCAAAGATCAGCTCCCAGGACGACGACTTTACCAACTATAAACGCGGCAGCTATACTACGCTGGGCGTCAACTATAAATTCTAGAAAAACATCTTAACCAACCCAAATAACCTTTTAACCAAATTTTAATTGACCATGAAAAAAGTAAGCACTTTATTAATGCTAGCCTTATTAGGTGTAGCCACAGTAGCTTGTAAAGAAGACGGCGACGACACAGTAACGCCCATCGAACAGAATAAAGAAGTAGTGGAACTGAGCGGAAACATAACCTCCGACATGACACTGAAAGCCGATAAAAAATACCTCCTGAAAGGCTTTGTTTACGTGCAGGCCCCTGCAAAACTAACGATAGAACCAGGCAGTATCATCAAAGGTGATAAAGCCACAAAAGGCTCGCTTATTATTGAGCGCGGTGCCCAGATAATTGCCCGAGGTACTGTAGAGAAGCCAATTGTATTCACCTCTAACGAAGCTAAAGGCGCCCGCAGAGCCGGCGACTGGGGCGGACTGATTATACTTGGTAATGCGCCTGTAAACTTAGGTAGCTCAGCTGCTATAGAAGGTGGCGTGGACAGGCAGTATGGCGGCACGCAGGCTGCTGATAATTCAGGAGTGCTGAAATATGTGCGGGTAGAGTTTGCAGGTATCGCCTTCCAGCCGGATAACGAGATTAACGGCATTACTTTTGGTGGTGTGGGCAGCGGAACTGAGATCGATTACGTGCAGGTATCCTATAGCGGCGACGACTCTTTTGAGTGGTTTGGCGGCACCGTAAATGCAAAACACCTGATCGCTTACAAAACCGTGGACGATATGTTTGATACTGATAACGGCTATTCAGGTACTGTGCAGTATGCAGTTGGTATCAGCGACCCAAATGTGGCTGACGTTTCAAAGTCAAATGGGTTTGAGTCGGATAACAACAAAGCCGGCGACACGGCAACCCCGAACACAACTGCTAAATTCTCGAACGTAAGCTTGTTTGGCCCACTGGCGACAGCCAACACAACGGCGCAGTCAAACTATGGCAGCGGTATCCACTTTAAAAAGAACACGAAGATATCGGTTTATAACTCTGTAATTGCCGGCTGGCCGACTGGTATATATTTAGATGGTTCTGCAGTAGAAGGTGGTGCGACAAATAACGAACTTAACTTTAAGAACAACTATGTGGTGGCAGCCACAACGCCACTAAAAGTAGCATCGGGCAGCACATTTAACATCCAGAACTGGTTCAATACTAATAGCAATCTACAGCGAGCTTCAAATACGGACCTGAAAATTGAGAATGCTTACAGGCAATCAGGTGCGCCAACGTTGCTGCCAGGTACAGGTTCTGAGTTACTGTCTGGTGCATCTTTCAGCAATCTAAGTGGTTTTGAACAGGTGCAGTTTGTTGGAGCTTTCGGGGCAACCGACTGGACTGCCGGCTGGGCTAACTTCGACCCTCAGAATACTGATTACTAATTTCCCTTCTTTACGTCTGGTTGTGTATGCATTGGTGAGATAACGCATCACAATCGTTAGCGGCGCGGATTAGTCTCCCGCCCGCACGAAACCCGCCGGTCCCAGGCGGGTTTCTTTTTTGTAGTAAGGGTAAGTTTCTTTATTGTCATTTCGAGCGTAGTCGAGAAATCTTATTTTTCCTATAGTTGAGTCTCTGGCCTAAATAATTACAAACTCTAACCAAGCTATCTTTTCAAACTTCCTCTAATCCTGGGAGCTTTACTTACCTATAGTTCCAATCCAGCTTTGGTGCCCTCACGGCCGGGAGGCCCCGTCTTCGGGCATCACGCTGCTGCTTTCTTTCTATCCTCGTTCCTCGGATTGCCTCACGGCACCGCAATAAATCAAAGGCGCTCAACCCAAAGACTGCGATATTTCTACTATTAACCTTTTATCTATAGTTTGAACTTCTAAGCTCCGAGATTTATCGTGATACTCCGAGATTTATCGTGATAGTAGTTCCGTAGGGACAGGTCGCGACCTGTCCGCTCGTGGACTGTAACTATAGAACGAAAGCTTATACTTAGGTAGTGGAAGAGGAATACCCGCCTTAGACAAGTCGCAGATCCCGGACTTGATTCGGGAGAGGGGTTAGGGGTGGTTGGATCACATCAACTATAAAACTAAAGCCGGACTCCTTCCCCTGTTTTTAGGGGAAGGTTGGGAAGGGGTAATAATTAACTGATTGGAACTTTACGAAGTATAGCCTCTATAAAATCCTTCGTCTTAATACCATCTGCTTCAGCTTCATAATTCAGAATAATACGGTGGTTCATCACGTCATGGGCAACTTCCTTGATATCCTCCGGTAACACGTAATCGCGTTCATCGAAATAAGCAACGGCGCGGGCGGCACGGTTTAACGCTATACTTGCACGCGGGGAAACACCGAATTGGATGTAAGGGGCAAACTCGTTCAGGTCGTATTCGGCTGGGCGGCGGGTAGCGAAAACCAATTCAATGATGTATCGCTCCAGCGTTTCGGAAAGCTGTACCTGGTTTATCTCGTTGCGGATATGGAAAATATCTTCCTTTGAAAGTATCGTATTGATCGAGTCGTTGAAGGCCATGTTAGCCATGCGGCGCATGATCTCCAGCTCATCAGACTTCTTAGGATAGTCGATGTACACTTTCATCATAAAACGGTCTACCTGTGCTTCGGGTAGCGGGTACGTACCTTCATGCTCAACGGGGTTTTGGGTGGCCAGAACCAGAAAAGGCAAATCCAGTTTAAAAGTAGTCTCACCGATTGTTACCTGTTTTTCCTGCATCGCCTCCAGCAGTGCCGACTGCACCTTGGCAGGAGAGCGGTTCACCTCATCGGCAAGTATAAGATTGGCGAAAATAGGGCCTTTCTTTACTTCAAAAATAGATGCGTTCTGGTTGTAGATCATCGTTCCGATAAGGTCGGAGGGCAGCAGGTCCGGGGTGAACTGGATACGCTGGAAATCTAAACGCAGTGCCTTGGATAGCGAGTTAATGGTCAGGGTTTTTGCCAGCCCGGGCACGCCTTCCAGCAGAATATGCCCACCGGTAAACAGACCGATCAGTAGTCGGTTGATCATGTACGATTGCCCTACTACTACTTTGCCCACTTCACTAAAAACCTGCTTTATCTTTAGCTGGTTTGCCTTCACTCTGTCTTCGTAAGCAATCTCTTCTACTGGCATAAAACTCATGGGTTCTGAAAAAACGACCCTAATATAGCTATATTACGCCATTACTGCCAAGCTATTGTGTAGCAGTTGTGTTATATTAAAACAAATGGCAGCGCAGGTTGCCCGCTTCAGAACAATAAAATTATAGTTCTGGTATAGTAAACAGCAGTAAACTATACTTGCAGAAATTAAGCATACATCGAAACACATTGCTCATGCAACACATCTTCAACACCGATCTCACCTCTGCCCTTTACACCGATATGTACCAGATCTCGATGGCGCATTCGCACTTTAACTATAGCCGGCAGAACGAACAGGTAGCCTTCGATTATTTTTTCAGGAAGCAGCCATATAGCGGTGGTTTCACCATCTTTTCGGGCTTGGGCGAGTTGCTGGCGCTGTTGCAGGAGTTTAAATTCAGTAGCCGGGATATTGACTGGCTGTACAAACATGGCTTTAACGATGGTTTCCTGGAGTATCTGCGGGACTTCAGCTTTAAAGGAACGGTGCACAGCATGCGCGAAGGCGAGATCGTTTTTCCGCAGGAGCCGATTGTGCGCGTGGAAGGGAATATTGTAGAAGCCCAGCTGGCCGAAACCGTGTTGCTGAATTACCTGAACTTTCAGTCGTTGGTGGCTACCAAGGCGGCGCGTATTAAGTTGGTAGCGAGAGGCGCAGCACTTAGCGAGTTTGGTTTGCGAAGGGCGCAAGGTATAGGCGGCATGTTTGCCAGCAGAGCGGCACTAACAGGCGGTTTTACCAGTACATCAAACGTGCTGGCTGCCAGTATTTACGATGTGCCGGCAGTAGGCACTATGGCGCATGCGTACATACAGAGCTATGATGGCGAACTGGAAGCTTTCAGAAGTTTTGCCAAGGTAAACCCCGAAGGTTGTGTACTGTTGGTTGATACTTACGATACCCTGAAAAGTGGTGTACCGAATGCCATTACAGTTGCAAAAGAAATGGAACAGGAAGGCCATAAGCTGATGGGCATACGCCTCGATAGCGGCGATTTGGCTTACCTGGCCAAGCAATCGCGGGAGATGCTGGATGCGGCTGGCCTGAACTATGTGAAAATTGTAGCCTCTAACCAGCTCGACGAGCACATCATTAAAAGTTTGTTTGAGCAGGGCGCTCCTATAGATGTTTTTGGTGTGGGCACCAACCTGGCAACCGGCAAACCCGACGCCGCCCTGGATGGCGTATACAAACTAAGTATGGCCGACGGCGAACCACGTTTAAAACTATCCGAGAACATTAAGAAAACAACTCTGCCCGGCCTGAAGCAAGTTTACAGGTTTACAGATGAAGCCGGTAATTTTGTAGCTGATGCCGTTGCTTTAATAGGAGATGCCATTCCGGATACTATCCATCACCCTTACGAGCCCGATAAAAGTATGTCGTTGCAGGGCTATACCTCGCAGCCGTTGCTGGAGCTGGTTATGCAGGATGGGAAGCCGACTAATGCACCTGTTCCGGTTTTAGAAGTGGCTGCCTATGCTACGGAGCGTTTAAGCAAATTAACAGAAGAGTATAAACGTTTCGAGAACCCGCATATTTACAAAGTGGGGGTAAGCAAACAACTCCTGGACCTGCGTACAGAACTTCGCAACAAGTATAAAAAAGACCTATAAGTATGAAAGCACTGGTTATAGTTGATGTTCAGCTTGATTTTTTGCCTGCCGGCGCACTGGCTGTACCTAATGGCGACGAAGTTATTCCGCTTATAAATGAGCTGCAGCAATATGTTGATCTGGTTGTTGCCACACAGGACTGGCACCCGCCCGGGCACAAAAGCTTTGCCTCGGCACACCCCGGTAAAAAGCCATTCGAGATGATTGACCTGGAAGGATTGGAGCAGGTGTTGTGGCCGAACCACTGTGTGCAGGGCACAGAAGGAGCCACGTTTTCTCCGGACCTGAACATGAACCACGTCGAAGCGATTTTCCGGAAAGGCATGGAAACGGACATAGACAGCTATAGCGGCTTTTACGACAACGGCCACCGCAAAGCAACTGGTATGGGCGCCTACCTGAAAGGCCGCGGCGTAACAGAAATATGGGTATGTGGCCTTGCCAGCGACTATTGTGTATACTTTACTGCACTAGATGGCTTAGAACTCGGCTTTAAAACAACCCTGATAGAAGATGCCAGCCGACCGATTGATGCTGCCAGCTTTGAGTTAAAAAAAGAGCACCTGCTAAGCAAAGGCGGACAAATTGGCCAGGCTAGAAAGATATTGCTGAAAATGTAATTCCTACATGCTGATTCTCAAACTATATAACTATAAAAGCCACTTCTGTTACAGAAGTGGCTTTTATAGTTATATAATAGTTTATACTTACCTACGAAAGGTAGAACTCGCCTTCGTGGCCGTGAGCACGCTGGTTTTTGAAGCGGGCAATGTCGGTTTGCAGGTTATTGTAAATCTCTTCTATCTCTTCAGACTCAGCAGTAAGCGGTTTTATGTGCTCGCTCAGTAATTTGGCTGCCAATGGGTAAAATTTGGAGTCGTCGGTGTTTTTGGCATTTACCTTAAAGTTGCTGATCGCATTTTCCAGCTTCTTCAGCATTGGGTACTGTGCCTTAAATTCCTGCACAGTATCGCGCAGCTTCTCCCGTATCATGAGGTAAAGATCTTCCTCAAACGTTATTCCCAGGTCATCATCCTCTTCATCGTCGAAATCACTATAGCTGAAATCCTCGTCGAAATCTAAATCGTCTCTCATGGCTAATAATAAAAGTTTTAATGTTGATAGTACGGGCTAACTTTCTCTTTGTGTCAGATATACTTCAGTTTTTAGGCTAAAGTTTGGTTATTTACCGGGCAGCAAAGTATAAAGTAACTGCATAATTAGCACTTCAGATGAATATTTGCAATACTAGTGAGTTCATGCTTACATCTTTTTTAACAACAAGTGTTTGAAGCAATTTTAAGGTGTTGACTATATGGTGGGTTAAATCAATAAATTAAAAATAAATTTAGACCTGATGTTACAAAATGGTTGAAAGTGGTTAATTTTTTAACAGGTTTTAGCTGTTTGTTATTTATATAGGCACTAAAGCGCTATTAGGGCGCATTTTTAATGATGTTACGATGTGTCTGTAAATAGGCTTTTTTGTATATAGTTTTAGGTATATGTTTGTTGCATTGTTTTATTATCTAACTTAAACTAATGAAAACACTGCAATTACTTTTATTATTTGTAGGACTTATTTTTCTACTACCATCCTGCGATTTGCAGAATGATGAAAATGTTGAGCCCAATCATTCAACAATAATTAACCCTAATAAACTACAGATTACAAGCATTAAAAACGAGAAACAGCTCTCTGTTGCGTTATCTAAATTAGGTTATCTTTCGCTTAATAATGGCAGAGTAGCAACATCTGCAAATTTAAGTGTTGAAAATATTATAAAAGTGCTTCAGCCTGATAGTACCAGTTATGCATTCTCTGTTGCTATTAAATCCGATGACTTAAATAAGATTCTTAAAAACCTTGTTTTAAAAGAAGTAAAGGGAGGTTATTTAGGGTTTATGCTAGAATACACAGCTGAAGAACAATTGCCTTATAAGAGCAACGGTAAATTTGATATAAAGGCTTTTACCGGTACCTTAAAACGATTTGATTTAGAAGGTAAGCTTTTGTTTACTATCAGATATGAGAATGGCGTGCAGGTAAACCAGCAGAAAGCAAATGCGCGTATGGCATCCATTTGTGTAGTATCTTCTTACATTGCATCAGAAGTTATTGGTGAAGAATGTGATGACTCTTATTCACCAACAGTTGAAAGTCCTTTTAAAGAATCATCAAATACTGGAATTGATTATGGTGGATGTACGCCTATAACACAATCCTATATGGTGTATACTTATGGCGATTGCGGGGGGACTGGTGGTTCATTTGTAGTGATGGATCAGGTAGTAGTACAACTGGCCCAGGAACAGGAGGTACAACAGGCCCTGGTGGAAGCAGTTCAGATAGCAGCTTACAGTTTGATGAGTATGTTGGTGTTGCAGAACCAGTTGAGCCGATTCGTGACATAGTAAAGGATTCCACCCTTTTATATAATCAAAAAGCAAACTGTATCTATGATAAGTTAGGTGGGGGTGCAACTATGAAGTCTCTAGTGACCGACTATGAAAGTAATGGTGGAACTGTGAATTTAACTTATAAGGTTGGTTCTTTAACGTCAGGTAGAAATGGTGAGTGTGATCCAACGGATAATACGTTTAAGAACATTGTGATTACTATAGACGAAAACTACATTAACTCAGCCAGAACTATACAGGTTGCCAGAACATTTCTGCATGAGAGTGTGCATGCAAAAATCTTCTCATACTTGCGGCAGATTGAAGGCTACGAAAATTTGGATAAGGATAACTTTCCAGTCATGTATGAGGCTTATGTAAATGCCAAAAAGAGTGGAACAAGTATGGATGCTGTAGCCAACAGGGTTCACCACGAAGAGATGGCCAAACATTATGTTGAATTGATAGCAAAAGGACTCCAAGAGTTTGATGCAATGAATCACAACAACCCAGAAGTAACTATAGATCATTATAGAGCGCTGGCGTGGGATGGATTGGAACAATCGACTGCATGGAATAATTTACAACAAACAGTTAGAGATAAAATAACTAATGATAGAAAGTTTATTATGGACTGGTTTACAATTTTAACCTGCAAAGACTGATATGAGAGCAAAGACTTATTTTACAAGTTTATTATTGCTGGTGTTAATTTCATGCAAAGTACAGGGGCAGGAGTTGAGCAAAAAAGATACGGAGCTTTACATATTATTTAACACTGTAGAAAATAGAAGATACGATTCTAAAATTGTAGTGCCTAAGACTTTAGAAGAACGATGGGAAGTTCAATACCTGTTTGCAAATTCAGACTTTAAGAAGTCAAGATTATACGATGGGTATCCTTTACAATTCATTACTAAAGATAAAAGGGAAGCTAAAACAATAACTAACCAAGAGCTAAAGAAACTACCTGTAGTTACTATAGAGCAACTGCACAAATTCATCAGCGAGAATTACAAAGGGGGCGAAGAATCTGGTTATTACGGTGGTTCTTACTTTAATAACCTGAAACACATTTACTTAGTAGAAAAGGATGAGAAAACCAAAACTGCCACTATTACGGAGGTAAAGCCGGATATTACCATTGAATAAAACTATAAAAAAAGGGGCTGCGATCTTGCAGCCCCTTTTTTTATAGTTGACGTTGTTACGCAAACTTACGCTCTATCAGCCGAAGCAGTTTATTTACGTGGTCCTGTTTTTTGCTCCAGTCATACTTGCCGGCCAGGTCCTGGGTTACAAAACGGGTTGCCTGGTTCGGGTCTGTCATGGCATCCAGAGACTGTATAGCCTGGTAATAGGTCAGGTTATCGCCTTCAAACAATTCGTTTATAAAGCTGAAGCGCTGGTTAATAGAGATCGCATTTTTCAGCGAGTCTATTTTCTGGTTGGTGTGCGCATCGGCCAGCGAAGCAGAAGCCGCTTTCTTGAAGTTCTCGTTCAGGGTTGGTCGCTCGGCAGCTTTAAAGCGCTCGTTCAGGTTATGGTCGTGGTGCTTAACAGGTGCAGCTACAGGCGTAACTATACTTGCCTCGCGCTGGGCCATGTGTATAGGGGCCACTATATCCACTTCCTCAATAGGCGCTGCAGGTGTTGGCTTGGCTTCAGGAGATGGAGTAGGAGCAGCATTAGGGTTTACCAGTTCTTCGGCGCTTATCGGTAACAAAGCATTAAACTGACCGGCCAGCTGTTCTATAGTGGTGCGCTCGCCCTGGTGTGCATTTAGGTATAGCTTAAAACGGCTCAGGATATATTCACGGTCGCGGCTGCTGCTGGATAACGTTTCGATAAAACCAGCAAAAAGCGATTTGTCGATATCGATATACTTCAGGTTCTCCTGTAGTTTTGATAACGTGATCTCTTCCTGTATGCGCAGGAATTTCTCTTCCAGGGTAACCGAAGGCGCCAGCACCACCAGGAACGTATCACCTATAGCTTTCTGCAATAAGGGCTCAAAGGCATCGCGCTTCATCCGTATTTTGCGCGACAGCACATTCATAAAGTTCAGCAGGGCTTCCTTCACATCCTCGTTCTCGAAATCGAAGTAAGGGCTGCGCAGGTTGGCCATCTCCTGGTGCCATTTCAGGAGCAGTTCTTTGATCACAAAAAGATTTACCTGCTTAACAGGTACAAAATGAAGCAGTTGCGGGCCATTTATAGTATCATGCGATGCAAAATGACGGTCGCATAACATATTTGCCAGCTCTTTGCTGTAACGCTCAAGGTGTAATTGATTATATTTGTCTTCCATTGGGAGTAGCTTTCTTCTCTGAAGTATAAAGGTAACATGCCGGATTTGATTGTGCAAAACCTGAATCAGCGCCACGTGGCCGTTGATGAAGGTCAGACCTTATTTAAAGCCATACAGGCTGCCGGCATCGATTGGATGCATGCCTGCGGGGCTAAAGGCCGTTGTACTACCTGTCGCATTATTGTGTTGCAGGGCATGGAGCATTTGGGCGAGCTCAGTCCGGCCGAGCAACGCTACCGCAACAACGGCCGCCTGAAAGATAACGAACGATTGACCTGCCAGTGTATATTGCACGGCGGCGATATTACAGGCAAAGTACCCGAACAGACAAAACTGCCCCATCAGAGCTATAGTTAGAAAGTTCCTGCAGTTAGAAAGTTAAAAAGTTTAGAAGTTAGAAAGTTAAAATGATGTAGAGACGCAATATTTTGCGTCTTGTTAAGAGGTAGTGATTATCTCAGGAAGATTTCAAAGTATAAATCCTGCAAATCCTTTAATCCTGAAAATCCTGGTTCAGACAATTTAACAATCAACAACCAGCAATCAACTAGTACAATGTTTATAGAACCACGCGTTGGCGGCGCAAGCCACACAGTTAAGAGAGGATGGATAGAAGTGATCTGCGGGTCGATGTTTTCGGGAAAGACGGAAGAGCTTATCCGGAGGCTGAACCGTGCCAAGATCGCGAAGCAGAAGGTGGAAATTTTTAAGCCATCGCTGGACAAACGTTACCACGACGAGGATGTGGTGTCGCATAACGCCAATGCCATTCGCTCTACGCCCATAGATTTTGCACAGGATATGCTGTTGTTGGGTGGCAGCTGCGATGTGGTTGGTATTGACGAAGCCCAGTTCTTTGATGAAGGCCTGGCCGAAGTTTGCGTAAAACTGGCAAATAGTGGCGTGCGCGTAATTGCCGCCGGCCTGGACATGGATTACCTGGGTAACCCCTTCGGCCCGATGCCTGCCCTGATGGCCGTAGCCGAATATGTAACCAAAGTACACGCCATTTGTGTGCAGTGCGGCGATATTGCCACCTACTCTTACCGCAGCGCCGCTTCGGAGCAACAGGTATTGTTAGGCGAAACCGATTCGTATGAAGCCCGCTGCCGCCATTGCTTCCAGGAAGGCCTAAAGAACAAGAAATAAAATAACCTGATGCGATTTTATACTTCTATACGTTTGCTGGTGCTGCTTTTCGGGTTGCTGCAGACGTATGCAAGTTTAGCGCAGGTGCCCATAGGAGCTTGGCAGCTGCACATACCGTATCGACAGGGTAAAGCCGTAACTGTAGCCGATGGTAAAGTATACGCAGTAGTAGAGCAGGGTCTGTTTTATTACGACAAAGAATTCAACACTACCAAAGCCATTACCAAAGCCGATGGCCTGCGTGAGCAACAGATCAGCGCCATTGCCTACGACAACCCCAGCCAGACACTTATACTTGCTTACAGTAACACCTACGTAGACTTACTGCAAGGCAACACTTTTCACACCATCAGCGATATCTTCCGGAAGAACCTGCCCGGCGAGAAGAAGATCAACCACATTTATTCGTTTAATCAGAAGGCATACCTGGCAACAACCTTTGGCGTAGTTGTGCTTGATATTGCAAAAAAGGAGATCCGCGATACCTATAGTAACCTGGGCCCGAATGGCGAGCCAGTAAACATACTGGCTACAACTATACACGACGGTAATTTATTCTTGGCTACAAGTATAGGTATTCTGAAAGGCAAACTGAACGGCCCCAACCTGCAGGATTTCCGCAACTGGCAATATGAAAGCAATGGCCTGCCGCAGGGTACAGGTATAACTTCTATAGTTACTTTTAACGATGCGGTATATGTCGGCACAACGGCTGGTCTGTTTAAGTATACCGGCGACGGTTGGCAGGCTACAAGTATAATTCAACCAATACAAACACTTCAAGCTTCTTCTGATTACCTGGCTATAACATCACCTGCAAAGGTACTACTCCTCATAAAAACAGGCGCTATAACAGAAATAACAGACCCTTTACTACAAGCCCCGAAAGACGCGGCAGTGGATGGGAATATAGTTTGGGTGGCAGATGCACGGGCGGGTTTGCTACAGAAAAGTATAACAGGCGGCGCAGCGCAGGTATTTACACCCGGCGGCCCCTACGCTGGAGAAGCCTTTAGCTTAAAAGCCAATTCCGGAAAACTCTTTGCATTTGGTGGCAACTATAATGAGAGCTATACCCCAACCGATAACAGCAACGGCTTCAGTATTTTCGAGAACTATAGTTGGCAGAGCTATAACAGGTTTACAGATACCGCTTTCCCCGATGAAGTGACAGACATTGTAGACGGCTTGTACGATGCGGCAACAGGTAAACTATACTTAGCATCACTCAAAAACGGACTTATAGTTTGGGATGGTAAGAACTATACTTCTTTTAACAGCACAAACAGTTCCTTACAAAGCGCCTTCGAAAATCCTGCAAACACACCGGTTACAAGTATAGCCCGCGATGCAGAGGGTACTATCTGGCTGGTAAACCCGAGTGGTAAAAGTAATGTTCCAAGTCTTTTTAGCTTGTCTCCGGATGGGGAGCTGCGCGGCTATAGTTTGCCTACTGTAGCGGATGGCACAAGCCTGGAGCAACTACTACTAGATGATAATGGCTACAAATGGCTGACTGGAAGTAAAGAAAGTAACGCCGGAATACTGGTGTTTGACGAAAAGCAGCAAAGCATACGGAGACTAGGCACTGGGACAGGTAATGGCAATTTGCCCGGAGGTGCAGTTTATAGTTTGGCTAAAGATATGAATGGGGATATCTGGGTAGGTACAAACAAAGGCGTAGCTGTATACTATAATCCGTTCTCCGTTTTTGAGACCGGCGCTTACGATGCCCATTTACCCATAATAGATAGAAGGCCTTTGCTGGATGGGCAGCGTGTATTGAGTATAGCTATAGATGGTGCGAACCGCAAGTGGGTAGGAACTGATAACGGCCTTTGGCTTTTCGGTCCGGACGGCGACGAACTGATCAGCCATTTTACAACCCAAAACAGCCCGTTGCCAGCAAATAAAGTACACAGCGTTGCCGTAGAGCATAAAACCGGGAATGTATTTGTAGCCACCAACGCAGGCATCGCCTCTTACCGGGCCGGCGCAACTATAACCGAAGGCACTCCGGATTGCGCTATAGTTTTCCCGAACCCGGTGCGTAAAAGCTTTACAGGCCTGGTAGCCATCTCAAACCTGCCTAACAACGCCGAAGTACACATCACCGACATCAGTGGCACGCTCATTTACAAAACCAAAGCTGCGGGCGGCACTGCTACCTGGGATGTGCGCGATTACAACGGCAAACGGGCCAGGGCAGGCGTATACCTGGTGCTCAGTTCCGATGCTGATGGCAAGCAAACCTGTATCTCTAAAATAGCCGTATTGCAGTAAATGCTGATCAAGACAAAGGGCGTTGTGCTCAACTACATCAAGTACCGGGAAACCTCCATTATTGCCCGCATCTACACAGAGCAACTGGGGTTGCAGTCATATATCATAAACAGTGTGCGCACCCAACGCAAGGGCTCACGTATTGCTTTGTTTCAGCCGTTCACGCTGCTCGATATGGTGGTGTATACATCCAGGCAGGGTGGCCTTACACGCATCTCCGAATACAAAGCAGTACACCCCTTTCATTCTATTCCATTTGATATCCGGAAGAGCAGCATGGTGTTGTTTTTATCGGAAATGGTATCCAGAACTGTGAAAGAAGAAGAAGAGAATCCGCCGCTTTTCCAGTTTTTGTATGAGGCTATACTTGCGTTTGATGACCTGGAGGAAGGATTTGAGAACTTTCACCTGGTGTTTCTGCTGCAGCTAAGCCACCACCTGGGGTTCGGGCCAACTTCGGGGCAGGAGATAGTAGAACAGGTCGCTTTTTCTGCAAATGCACAATCGGCTACGTCGGCGCCTACAGTGCTGGCCTTACAAGCCTACGAAGCTTATTTTGATGAACTGATGCACGACCCTGCACGAACAACTATACCAAATGGCCGGGTAAGGCGGGAACTGCTCTCGGTGCTGGTGCGCTATTACCAACTACACGTCGACCGGCTGGGCGAGATAAAATCACTGACCATACTTTCCGAAGTGCTGGCCGAGTAAAATAAACAGAAAGGGCGACACTACTAGCGTCGCCCTTTCTGTTTTAAACTATAGCTAAGCTATTTCTTAGCTTTTACTTCAATATCAAATACAAGAACAGTATTAGGTGGTACAGATGGTTGGCTTCCATAGCGTCCGTAAGCAAGGTGAGACGGGATGTATAGGAAAGCTTCGCCGCCTACACGCATTTTCTGCACGCCTTCTAACCAGCCATCTATCACTTGTTCTTCCTCAACAACAAAAGTAAATAGCTTACCTCTGTCATAAGAAGAATCGAACTTTGAGTTATTGGTGAAGCGACCAATGTAATGCACACTTACTGTATCGCCAAGTTCTACCTGCTCGCCTTCGCCCTCCGTTACCTCCAGGAAGTATAACCCGGAAGCTGTACGTTCCACGACAGTCGTATCCACGTCGTTATCACGGAAGTACTGTCGGATAATGGCTTCATCTTTCACTTTCTGTGCTTCCGCATCGAAAAAGAACATGTCTGTATTGTCTTTTTCGCAGGAGCTAAAGGTAAATACCGCTACCGCTAAAAACAGGAGCTGAAGCAGGCTGCTGCCTTTAAGGAACTGGTTTTTAAGGGCTTGTAAGGTCATAGCTTTACTTAATTCTGTTCTGTACTTATTATTTTACGTCTACCAGCTCCACATCGAAGCGCAGGATAGAGTTAGCCGGCATATCCGGACCACGGTCCTGGTCGCCGTAAGCTAACGGAGAAGGGATAAGCAAAATTGCTTCGCTGCCTTCTTTTAGATTAACTATAGCATCGTCCCAGCCTTTAATTACCATCTGCTGACCAAGTGTGAACTCGAATGGTTTGCCACCAGCCATTGGGTTAGTGCGCGAGCCGTCAAACTCTTTACCGTCCAGGAAAGTACCTTTATAGTGTACTGCTACCTGGTTACCAGCTTTTGCCTGTGGGCCTTTGCCTTCTTTGGTAACTACATAGTACACACCAGATTCTGTTTTCTGAACGTTCTGTAGGTTGTTCTCCTTAATGTAGGCCTGAATTTTGGCATCATCCAGTTTTATCTGCTTAGAAGCGTGCTCCTGTGCTTTTTTCATCTGCTCTTCCATCATTTTTGCATAGTCCGCTTCAGCTTCTGCTTTAGACTGTACTTTCTGCATGCTGATGAAGAATGTTAGCTGCGAACCTGGCTTAATGAACGGAGGCAAAGGCTGACCAAAAGTCTTTGTGAAAAGAGTATCGGCATTGATCTTGAACACACCGCTATCGCCCGGAGACATCATAGAAAGTGCATTTTCTAAACCACCTTTCATGGTTGGCTCCATTAACGGAAGCACGATCGGCATTTTAGGACCTTGTGTACGGGTATCAGCAAACGTAGAGTCTTCTGAGTTTTTGATAGCCCAATGGAACGTAACTACCTGGCCAACTTTAGCGCCAGTGCTGTCAGCAGCTTTTACTTCGCCTTTGTTCTCGTACTCGCCTTTATCGTTTTTCTCGAATACTTTATATGTCAGGCCATCAGCTGAAGTATAAAACTCGTCATTGTTTTTATTGCAGGCTTGTACCATTACGGCGCCAGCTACAACCGGCAACAGGAATTTGATTTTAGATAACATTGATTATTTAAGGTTAGATTTTTTAAGAATGATTTTGAGCAGCTGCCTGTAATTGCTCTTTATACTGTGGCAGCAGGCTTTCAAATTTAGCAACTGTTGCTTCCAGGCTATCCATCGACATGCCTCCAGCTGCATTTTTATGTCCGCCACCGTTAAAGTGGTCGCGGGCAAACTCGTTAGCCGAAAAATCACCTACCGAACGGAACGACATTTTAACCGCCTGCGACCGATCGATGATCAGGGCTGCAAAAATAATGCCTTCTATAGACAATGCATAGTTTACCAAACCTTCGGTGTCGCCAGTCTTGGAGTCGTAGGCTTTCAGTTCTTCGGAGGTAATAGCAAAATAGGCGGTATTATACTCACGCAAAACTACCAGCTTTTCTTTTAGGGCATAGCCTAAAAAGCGCAGGCGCAGTTCTGAGGAGCTGTCGTAAATTAAGCGGTGTATGTTTGATGTTTTCACGCCCACGTTCAGCAGGTCGGCAATGATCAGGTGCACATTCGGCGACGTGCTCGGGTGGCGGAACGACCCTGTATCTGTCATGATACCGGCATACAAACATTCGCCTATGCTGGTGTCTATCAAATTGCCATCTCCTGATGCTTTAATCAGGTCATACACGATTTCGGCAGTAGCAGCGGCATTGGTATTGGAGAACTGTATATCGGCAAAAGCCTCGGGCTGCAGGTGGTGGTCAACCAATACTTTGGTGCCTTTTGCGGCACGTATGTATTCGCCCATCTCGTTTATACGCGACAGGTTCGAAAAATCGAGGCAAAAAATAACCTGCGACTCTGCAATGATGCGCTGCACCAACTGTTCGTTCTTCTCTGAATAAACGATCACATCATCGTTGCCGCTCATCCAGTTCAGGAAGTTAGGGTAATCAGAAGGCGTAACCACCGTAACGCGGTGCCCCTTCTTTTTGAGGTAACCTGCCAGACCCAAAGACGACCCCAGTGCATCGGCATCCGGTTTATGGTGCGTGGTGATCATCACCTCTTTAGGTTCCTTCAGAAGCTCTTTTAGAGCGCTAACATCATACATAGGTTAGGTATAATTCCTCTGATTAATAGGGAAATAAGTTGCGAATTTCTGAAGAAATAACTTCTAAAACAATATAAAGGCCGCTTTGCAGCGTAAAGTGGCCCGGGTTGTAACTATGGTTTTGGCAAACTATAAGCGTAAAGTGTAGCAATATTAAGTATAAATGCACTAATTTTGCGACCTTAAAAACAGAAACATAACTATTAAATACGACATACCATGGCAGGAAACATCACATTTACCATGATCAAGCCGGACGCAGTGGCTGATAACCATATTGGCGGCATCACTAAAATGATCGAAGAAGGCGGCTTCAGAATTGTAGCGATGAAAAAGACAAGACTGACTGAAGAGCGTGCCGGTAAATTTTACGAAGTACACAAAGAGCGTCCTTTCTATGGCGACCTTGTAAAATATATGTCTAAAGGCCCTATCGTGGCGATGATCCTTGAGAAAGACAACGCAGTAGAAGATTTCCGTACACTGATTGGTGCTACTAACCCGGAGCAGGCTGCTGAAGGTACTATCCGTAAGGTTTATGCCAAGTCTATCGAGTCTAACGCCGTTCACGGTTCTGACTCTGACGAAAACGCGCAGATAGAAGGTGATTTCTTTTTCTCTGCTGACGAGCGTTTCTAAGCAGAAACTATAAAGTTTACTTATTGATTTAAAAGCCTGCCGGGGTTATACTTCGGCAGGCTTTTTTTATTCGGATGGCCTGATGCTATAGTTGAAAATTGAAGAAAGACCGCTTTACACACAAACTATAGTTTTACTACCTACCCGATCTAAACCAAAAAGCCAGCTCTGTAAAAGAACTGGCTTTTTGGTTTTATACTTCGCAAGTATACTTACTCTTTCGGGATGGTTAAGCGCTGGCCTGGTTTTATAAGGTCAGGGTTATCGCCGATAGTAGTTTTGTTTGCGTTATAGATTTTTGTCCAGGCGTTGGCATTGCCATAGTGTGCTTTTGCAATTTTAGAAAGTGAGTCGCCAGACTTTACAGTGTATGTGTCCTGAGTTGAGGTAGCGCCTGGCATTTGCTGGTTGCTTGTAGTAGCATTTGGCTGCTGGCCAGGCATTTGCGTAGATCGTGGTGTACCTGTTGGTTGTTTAGCAGGTTCTTCCTTTCCCTTCTTTAAAAAATCAAACAATCCCATAATATCATAATTAATGTAAAACTTCTTTATAAAGCAATCTGATGCAAAAAAGATTGCTTTATAAATACGCCTTTGCGTGCAGTTAGTTGTAATAAGCTATTGAATTATAGGAGGTAGTAAAATTTCAACTTTAAAGGGAAAGGGAACGTAGGATATGCACAGGCTTAGCACGTATAAGGCCGTTTAAAATGCATAACATACACTATAAAACTATGGAAAGTAACACAATGAAACAGAACACGATGCTGCACTTTATGAAAACAGCTTTAGCCATGATGCTGGCAATTGTGCTGGTAAGTTGCGGTGGCGACAAAGCCGGTACTGAAAGCATGCTGTCAGGAGCAAGCAGCAAAACCTGGAAAGCTAAAAAAGAAATGAATGCGGAAGGCGACAAAGATAAACTGACTGATGCCGAAAAGGAGCAGAACCTACAGATGTATGCCGATGGCCGTTTTGCTATGGGTGGCGCAAGCACCTTACAAACAGGCACTTGGACGTATGACCAGGCTTCTAAAAAACTATCGTTACAGTTTGAAGGCCAGGATGTGCAGGAAACATTTGATGTGCTGAAACTGAGCGACGATGAACTTCGCCTGAAAGCGGCGGATGGCTCTGAGATGATAATGGAAGCCGAAAAATAGAATCAAACTATAGTATGAAAGAAAAAGCCGGTGTAATAGCCGGCTTTTTCTTTTACCGGCCAACCAGTTTTTTAAGCGATAGCAGCCCCAAAACAGGACCAGCTGCTAATAAAAATAAAGCTACCGGAATAGAGGTAAGTTTAATGACCAGTGCTGTAAACTGGATGCTGGCTATAGTTAAGGCAAAGCCGATACTGGTAACTACAGTAAGTGCCGTGCCCACTAAATGTGGCGGAGCGGTTCTTGCTGATAAAGCAGAAAACTGTGGCGAATCGCCGGCTACAACTATACCCCAAAATATCAGGAAAGGTACGATAACTATAGTTGCGCTAACCTGAAGTATAAACACAGCTGCCAGGCAACAAAATCCAGATAATAACAGCTGCACAAAAGCCACCTTTGCGCTACCAAACCGCTGCGACAAGTAACCGCCTCCAATACAGCCCACAGCACCTGCTGCAATCACACAAAAACTATAAAAGGAGATTTGAACCGCAGAAAGCTGCGGCAAACTATATGCAAGTATAACCGGCACAAATGCCCAGAATGTATACAGCTCCCACATATGCCCGAAGTAACCAAAAGCCGCTGCCCTGAACTCCTTTACCCTAAAAACCTGCAACATATTCCGGATATCGAAAGTAGCGCCTTTGCGTAAGTATGGCCCATCGGGTACAAGTATAAACATAAGTAGTCCACCTGTAGCGGCCAGCATGCTTATAGTTAGCAATATGGTTTGCCAATGCAGGTCAGTGCCTAAAGCCCGTAACAAATGCGGAAATGCCGTACCTAGCACCAATGCCCCAACCAAGTAACCTATTGCCTTACCCAGATTGCCACTGTACCAACTTGCCGCTATCTTCATACCCACAGGGTAAACGCCAGCCAGCAAAAAGCCGGTTACTACGCGCAGTAAAAGTATAGTTGCTACATTGGCTGGTAAAAATACGAGCAGGGCATTGGCTGTAGCTCCGGTCACTGCACACAGCATAAACAGTAGTCGTGGTGATACTCTGTCAGCCAGCGAAAGTATAGCAAAGCAAAGTGTACCCAGAATAAACCCCAACTGTACTGACGAGGTGATCAGGCTTAAAGCATCCTGCTCCAGATGTAATTCCTTTTGTAACTCCGGCAACACCGCATTGCCCGCAAACCAAAGCGATGTGCCCGCAAACTGGGTAAAAACAATGGCAGGCAGAATGCGGCGCATGAGAGAAGTTAGAAAGTTTGGAAGTTAGAAGGTTAGAAAGTTAGAAAGTTAAACTGTAGAAGAAAACAACTTTCTAACTTATACTTTTCTAACTTTCTGACTATCCATAGATCGTTTCGGCGAATTTTTCGATGGCTTTGCGGGTTTCGTAAGGGCGCTCGAACATGCCCATGTGCCCGGTCTGGCCCAGGAAGTATACCATGCTGTTGTTGGGCAGGTGGCATTGCTCCAGGGCTTTATCCATTGGTACGGCTCCATCTTCCTTGCCAAAAATAAACAACACCGGAAACTTAGCAGTTTTCAGTACATCGGTTCTGTCTTTTCGGTCGCGCATAGCAGCTAACCCGCCGGTTATACTTTCTTTTGGTGTGGCTGTCCCGATCTTTTTCATCAGGTCTATTTTACTGCGAAGCTTCTCACGGTTATCTGTAAAAAACAAAGGCTCTACAAACGACTGCATAAACTTCTCTACACCGTGCTTCTCTACAAACTCAATGGTCTTGTTGCGGTTTTCCTTCTTTTCGTCGGTGTCGGGCAGGGCAGAGGAGTGGAACAGGCAAAGGCCATTCAGCATGTTGCTATACTTCTCCGCAAAAGCCATACTTACATAACCGCCCATCGAGTGGCCAATCAGGATACACTTTTTTACGCCAAGTTTGTCGAGTTGCAGCTTTACATGGTTGGCCATACTTTCCATACTATAATCTGATACGCTGGAGGTATTATTTCCGAAGCCGGGTAAATCCAAAGCAATCGTTCTGAACTTCTGTTGCAGCGGTTTTTTAAAATCGGCCCATACTTGTTTGTTCTCGGCAAAGCCATGTAAGAAAACCAATGTGTCGCCGGTGCCGGCATCGGTGTATGTAGTGTGTGGCATAGGTTATAGTTTGTCTGAATCAGGATTTACAGGATTTTAGGATTTGCAGGATTACCTTCAAAACTATAAAGATTGAGATCAATCCTGCTCTTATTTTCCCTTATACCTGCTGTTGAATATCTTTTTGTGTTGCAAGCTGCTTGCTCCAAAATTAATAAGAAGGCCGATTGGTAAATTGTAAGCAAAAACATAATTCTTGGCTTGTGCTAAATGTACATCTTCTAAAGTAATTATCGCTTTTAGTTCGACTACAATATCATTCTCAACTATAAAATCGGCTCTTCGATTACCTACTTCTATGTTGTTATAATAGATTGTTTGGTCTTTTTCGCGCTCAAAGCCTAATCCGGCCAATTCCATTTCAATAGCCAGGCATCGCTGATAAATCACTTCCTGAAAGCCATTGCCCATTGTATTATGCACCTTCATGGCGCAGCCAATTATTTTAAATGTGATATCATCTAAATTCATGGGTTGATATACGGCCCAAACTATAAATGTATAGCTGCTTTTTTAATTTCTAACTAAAGAAATCCTGTCAATCCTAAAATCCTGTAAATCCTGATTCAAACAAAAAAAGCCCTGTAGCTTCTTAAAACTACAGGGCTTCAATCTTATGTCCTTTGTCAAATACTCCTTCGTCAGGAGCTCAACCGGAGAAACTATACTTTAACCGCTACACCGATCATCTCACGTACCGTGCGCTCAATATCTTCCGGGGCAAAACCTGCTTCGCGGTGTAGTTCCAGCTGTGAGCCGTGCTCATAAATGGTATCAGCCATACCTAAACGCTTAACCTGTGAAGTATAGCCGTTATCAACCATAAACTCCAGCACGGCACTACCAAAACCACCTTGCAGGCAGCCATCTTCTATGGTAATTACTTTGCTGTACTTCGAGAAAATATGATGCAGCAACTCTTCATCCAATGGTTTGGCGAAACGCATGTCATAGTGGCCTGGGGTTATACCGTCGAAGCTCAGTTTCTTGCAAACTTCCACCGCATAGTTACCAATATGGCCGAAGGTAAGTATCGCTACTTCTTCGCCTTCCTGTACGGTACGGCCTTTGCCTATTTCAATTACTTCCAGTGGCGTTCTCCAGTTTGGCATCACACCTTCACCGCGTGGGTAGCGGATCGTGAACGGACCAGCACCATCTTGCGTGGCGGTAAACATCAGATTGCGTAGTTCCTGTTCGTTCATGGGGGCAGATACAACCATGTTCGGGATGCAGCGCATGTAAGCAATGTCGTAAGCGCCGTGGTGCGTAGGGCCATCGGCACCGGCAAAGCCAGCTCTATCCAGACAGAAAACTACCGGCAGGTTCTGTAAACACACATCGTGTACCACCTGGTCGTAGCCGCGCTGCATAAACGTACTATAAATGTTACAGAACGGGATCATGCCTTGTGTGGCCAAACCAGCCGAGAAGGTAACGGCATGTTGCTCGGCAATGCCTACGTCAAACGCGCGGTCCGGCATGGCTTCCATCATAATGTTAAGCGAGCAGCCCGATGGCATGGCAGGCGTTACACCCATAATTTTAGGGTTCTGTTCGGCAAGCTCCACTATAGTATGGCCAAAAACATCCTGGTACTTCGGTGGCTGTGGTTTATCCGGAACAGTTTTATAAATCTCGCCTGTAATTTTATCGAACAGGCCTGGTGCGTGCCATTTGGTCTGATCTTTTTCGGCTAAAGCGTAGCCCTTGCCTTTTGTAGTTACACAGTGTAATATTTTCGGACCCGGTATGTGTTTCAGGTCTTCCATTACCGACACCAGATGATTGATATCGTGGCCATCTATCGGGCCGAAGTAACGGAATTTAAGACCTTCGAACAGGTTGCTCTGTTTTAAGATAGAGGCCTTAATGCCGCTTTCTACTTTAGAAGCAATATGCTGTGCATTAGGTCCAAACTTACTGATCTTACCCAGTATGTTCCAGATTTCGTCGCGAACCTTGTTATAGGTGCGGGAAGTGGTAATGTCAGTTAAATATTCTTTCAGAGCACCTACGTTAGGGTCGATGCTCATGCAGTTGTCGTTTAATACAACCAGCAGATTAGCATTGGCTACGCCGGCGTGGTTCAGGGCTTCAAAAGCCATACCGCCTGTCATGGCGCCATCGCCTATTACAGCAATATGCTGGCGCTCTTTTTCGCCTTTATACTTTGATGCAACAGCCATACCCAGCGCTGCCGAAATAGACGTGCTGGAGTGGCCTACGCCAAAGGTGTCGTATTCGCTTTCTTTACGCTTCGGGAAACCGGAAATGCCGCCGTACTTACGGTTGGTATGAAACACATCGCGGCGGCCTGTCAGAATTTTATGCCCGTAAGCCTGGTGGCCTACGTCCCAAACCAGCTGGTCGTAAGGCGTATTAAACACATAATGCAGTGCTGTGGTAAGTTCTACCACCCCCAGGCTGGCGCCAAAGTGCCCGCCATGTATCGATACCACATCAATAATATACTGCCTTAATTCCTGCGTTACCTGCAGCAATTGTTCCGGCTTCAGCTTTCGCAGGTCGGCAGGTGTGTTGATGGAGGCAAGCAACTCTCCGGGTTTAATGATCATACGATTCTCGTTATAGACCCTCAACAATTTATTTTGTTAAAAGTTTGCGGGCGGTAAAATTGTAAACGTCCGGGCAAAACGTAAAATTAAATAAAAATTACGAACGAATTACTCCGCGTCTTATTTTCATGTCCGGAGTAATCAAAATTTATACCGAAAAGCCTGTAGGGTGTTGCAGAACTATAGTTGCCGGCCTAGGGTTACTTTAGCAATGCTTTATATCAACAGGGCCGCTATAACCAACTATAAACTTGGGGTTACACCAAATCAGCTAAAAATGTTTAAATTTGTTGATAGTATGGCGCCTGGCGCTGCCGCAATAAACTGAAAGAATAGTGAGTTTCGAGATAAAATTACCGTTGTTTGAGGGGCCGTTCGACCTGTTGCTTTTCTTTATTGAGCGCGATGAACTGGACATACACGACATTCCGATCTTCCAGATCGCGAACGAATTTGTGGGCTACATACGGCAACTGGAACAGCTGAATATTGAAGTTGCCAGCGATTTTATATTGACCGCCGCCACCCTGATGCGCATTAAGGCCAAAATGCTACTGCCCCGCACCGAGAAAGACGAAGAAGGCAACGAAATTGACCCGCGCCAGGAACTGGTACAGCACCTGCTGGAGTATAAAAAGTATAAAAGCGCTGTTCCGGCTTTATCAGAAATGGAGGATTTGCGTCTTGCCCAGGAAAACCGCGGAAACATACACGACGAACTGCAGGTAATAGCCAACGCCAACAACTTTGAGTACGAGCTGCAGGACCTGAACCTGTACCGTATCATGCGGGTGTTTGAGAAAGTAATGCATCGCTACGAGGAGGAACAGAACCGCCCGAAGCATACCGTCATTCAATATCCCTACACCATTGAGGAGCAGCGCCATGTTATTATGCAGATGGTAACCACACGCCAGCGCACCACTTTTTCAGAAGTAATAAAAGCTTTTCCGGATAAGATCGGGATGATCTTTAACTTTTTGGCGATACTGGACATGCTGCAACTGAACCTGATAGGCATTGAAGTGGGCGAAGGATTTAATGATTTTACTATAACGATAGCCGAAGGGCAGGCCAATCAGGTAACACAACTGCTGGTAGAGTAGTAACAACGCATAAATGCAGCAAGACAGGTAACCCCGCATGGATCAGAACCAGAAAACGATACTTAAAAGCTTTAGCCCGGTTAAGGTGCTGATCCCGGTTGTGCTGGGGCTGGCTGCTACGGCCTGGCTGTTTATTAAGGACGACAAACTGGGCGACCTGAAAAGTATAGCCGATGCCAATATCTGGTGGCTGCTTGCCTCGCTGCTGGTGCTTGTTATCCGCGACTTTGGCTACATCTACCGCATCCGGGCTCTTACTGATAAATTCCTGACCTGGCGCAACAGTCTGGATGTAATCATGCTCTGGGAGTTTGCTTCGGCCGTTACGCCATCGGTAGTCGGCGGTACTACGGTTGCCACCATCATCCTGAACAAAGAAGGAATTCCATTAGGTAAGTCGCTGGCCTATGTGATGCTGACTGCTGTGCTGGACAACATGTTTTTTATAGTTGCGGCACCTATAGCCCTGCTAGCCACACAAGGCGATGTTTTCCCCACATTTGGGTTAGACCCTTCGGATGTCAGTAAGTTAAAGATGGCTTTTTACGTTAGCTATAGTTTAATAGCGCTTTATACCTTGCTGATGATTTATGCGCTGTTCGTCAATCCGCGAGCGTTTAAATGGCTGTTGCTCAAAATTACGTCCATCGGGTTTCTGCGCAAATGGCGGGTAAGTGCGTTTCATCATGGTAACGAGATTATCTGGGCTTCTGAACAGCTAAAAGGCAAAAATGCGAACTACTGGACCAAGGCTATACTTTCTACGGTGTTTGTGTGGAGTGCCCGTTACTTCCTGCTAAACTGCCTTATTGCCGCCTTTACCGATGTAACCTTAGCCGAGCACGCGCTTATCATTTCCCGTAACCTTATCTTCTGGATCGTGATGCTGATTGCCATTACGCCGGGTGGCGCTGGTATAGTTGAGATGGCTTTTCCGAGTTTCTTCGGTCTGTTTCTGGGTGGTTTCAGTAATGTGGTTGTTATGCTTTACCGCCTGATCACGTACTACCCTTACCTGGTACTGGGCTCTATCTTCCTTCCAAAGTGGATTGCAAAAGTTTTCGGGCGCAATGCAGTACCGCAAGAGGAACTAGCTTCTGAAATGAAACGATAAAGTATAAGCAACAGCATTAGCCCTCTTGTATTAAGTAATGTCATTTTGAGCCTTTGCGAAAAATCTGGGTTCTAAATTTTTTCTGTCATTTCGAGCGAAGTCGAGGGATTTTATGTGTCCTGTAGTTTAAGCCTGTACTTCTCTGCCAAAAGCTATCCTTTCAAACTTCCTTTATTCCTGGGAGCTTTAGTTACCCATAGTTTCAAACAAGCTTTGGTGCCCTCACGGCCGGGAGGCCCCGTCTTCGGGCACCGCGCTGCTGCCTTCTTACTATCCTCCTGCGTCGGATTGCCTGACGGCACCGCAACAAGTCAAAGGCGCTCAACCCAAAGACTGAGATCTTTCTACTATGTACCGCTTAACTATAGTTTGAGGTGTTAAGCTTTGAACTTTTATCGTGTCTATAGTTCCGTAGGGACAGGTCGCGACCTGTCCGTGGATAGGCTGCAACTATAGCTAAGGCATCAACTCCCTCTCCTGTTTTTAGGAGAGGGCTGGGGTGAGGTAAAACAGCACCTATGAAACTATAAACTCAACTATAGCCAAGGCAGAAATTCCCTTCTCGTCAGGGGTAGGGGTGGGTTAATACGTCAACTATAAAACTATTGCCTGTACCCTCACACTTCTAACGCTAAACCAATTCTCAATTTTTACTTCATCATTCCCGGTGTACCTTTGTTTTAGAACTATAAAAGCATAACCATGAAAGTTATAGTTATTGGTGGTGGAATTGGTGGGTTGTGTGCCGCTATTGCACTGCAGAAGCAAGGTATAGAGACCCTGGTTTACGAAGCGGCACCAGAACTAAAACCAGTTGGGGCGGGTGTGGGGCTGGCAGCTAACGCCATGCAAGGTCTTGCAAGGCTGGGAGTGGCTGATGCCGTAATTGCCCGGGGCAAAGAACTGGAAGCGCTTACTATATTTGATGAACACGACAACATCATCACCAACCAGGACACGCGCCTGCTTAGCCGCAAGTATGGCATCAGCAACTTCGTAATTCACCGTGCTGATTTGCACGATGTGCTGGCCCAACACCTGAAAGCCGGCACCTTATACCTGAACAAGCGCTGCCAAAATGTAAGTCAGCTAGGAGATAAAATCACTATTGATTTTGCAGACGGCGCCCAGGATTCAGCAGATTTGCTGATAGCTGCGGATGGTATAAATTCTATAATTCGGCAACAGTTGCTGCCACATAGCAAACCGCGTTATGCAGGCTATACTTGCTGGCGGGGCGTTATTCAAAACCCCGGGGTAGAACTTAATACCATGATCTCGGCGGAAACGTGGGCTCCGCAGGGTAGGGTTGGTATGGCGCCGCTTCCAGGTAATCGCATTTACTGGTATGCCTGCATTAACGCACCGGAGCAGAGCGAACAAATGCGACACATGACACCCACACAACTCGCCAAACATTTTACCGGGGTGCACGCGCCCGTACAACTGGTTTTAGCTGCCACCAAGCCCGAAGAACTTATCTGGGGTGATATTAACGACCTTAAACCGCTGAAAAAGTTTGTATACAACCGTATAGTTTTACTGGGCGATGCGGCACATGCTACCACGCCTAACATGGGGCAGGGGGCGTGCCAGGCAATAGAAGATGCGGTAGTTCTGGGGCAGTGCCTGGAGCAAAAACCAACTATAGCTGAAGCGCTGGCTAGTTACGAAAAACGCAGGCTTGCCCGTACAGCTAAAGTTGTCCGGTTGTCGCGGATGCTGGGGTGGGTATCGCAGTGGGAAAATCCGTTGCTTATTAAGGCGCGAAATGCCATTTTCAGGGCTACGCCGGCTTTTGTAACGCAGCACCAGATGGAAGACCTGTACCGCGTAGACTTTTAGAATAACCTGAAATTACTTTACCTTCGCTTTATACTTTCTGATAATCGACATGAAAAATACCTTACTGCTTATACTTGCTTTTTTTGCGCTAACTGCCTGCTCCGATACCAACAACAAGCTACTGGACAAGCTGCAAACGGCCGTTAAAAAGGAGCCCGGTAAGGCAGGCTATACTCAAGTAAAACTCGAGAGTATAACCGATTTTGAGTGGGACACGCTATATTATTTTGCCGGCCAGGTTAGCCCCGAAGAAATAAATGACCAGATCGGTATTAAGTGGGATGGCGGTAAAATTCCGGGTGGCCACGACAGGCTTATTTTTGTGAAGGATAATAAAGTAGTAAGTTTTGTGGATTATGACCTGAGTGAGTTTCCGTTGCAGGTTTTCGGGTGCAACACCGACCAATGGATTTACCCTCGTAACCGAAGCATGTTTGCCGCTTTTAAGTACTGCCAGGGCGAAAAAGAAGTATATGCCTTTATTCCTGAGCCTTGCTACGACAACATTAAGGAACTGCAGCAAAACAAGTGTACCGAGGTTAAGAAAGCAGAATAGATGCTATTTTATAGTTGCCTGCGTAACTGGTTTTGGTAACTTCCAACGGATCAGTTCGGCATCGGAACTGACCTGTTGCATACCAAGTCTCTCCAATACCCTCGCCGAAGCCACATTAGCTAACAAGCACCGGGCAGTAACAGCTTTTACGTTTGTTTGCTGAAAAGCCCAGTTTACCAGGCCTTGCGCTACCTCTAAACCATAGCCGTTTTTCTGCGCCTGTGTTATAATTGCATAGCCTAAATCCACTTCACCTTCCGTGTTAGGTAAACCTTTAAAACCGGCATCGCCAATTACGGTCATGCTGTGCCGGTGCACCACCATATACGACTCAAAACCGTTCGGCTCCGGTACTTTTTCCAGGTTGTGGATGATCTTCGGGAAGGTGTCAATGGCTTCTTGGTCGGGCCAATAAGGAGTAAGCTGCAAACCAAGCTGTTGAAGTATACTTGTATCTCCAGCCATCAGTGTTTTGGTAATCTCCAGCGTGAAGGGGATAAGTATAAGCCTGATAGTATGGATGGGCTGAGCTTTCATGTAAGCTGCTGTGTACTGTTTACAATCTCAAACTATAGCAGTTTAACTTAAGAGCAACTATAGTAAGTTAGGGTAGTGGTTTTGCCTGTGTTGTTGATCTTAGCATCTTGAACGGCATCAGCACCAATCATCATACGCGAGATCAGCCAGTACGCCTCATTAAACGAGAGGTTGAAAGTATACGTCACATTCGGGCAGCCGTCATAAACAGTAACTTCCTCAGTAAGGCCTTCCGGATAGGTTTTGATCACAGTCTCATAAGCAACTTTGTGCCCTTGCTCCATTTTGGTTTTCGGGATGGTTACCGATGTAGGTTTCCCAAATGTAGCAGTGTAATAGGCATCTTCCTGGTAATCGCTTAACGCCAGCCCTTTATACTTAGAAAGCATTCCGTCGAAAACAAAACCTGTAGTGTTGCCAGCTTTTACTTTTACCCAATGCCCGGTAAGCAGCAACGTGCCTTCGTTAAAATCTGAAACTTTTATTTGCAGGGGTTTAGCAACGGCAGTATCGTCAACTATAGTTACCGGTGTGGTGTAGCCTAGAGTTGTAATTGCAGGAGCTTCTAAGTTAGGTTGTATTCTGATTTTTAGTCCGGAGGTAGGCGCTACAAACAGCTTGTCGCCGGTTTTATAGTTTTCAGCTGCTAAAACTAACTGGGGTATGCTTACTGCAAAAAGGAAAACGAGCAGTGCTAGGCGGGTAAGGGCATTAAGTTGTTTCATAAAGTATAGGTTTATATAGCGGTCTCAAGATACAAATTCTTCTGACTGATAGGTAGAAGTGCTTTATACTTTATGGCATAACATAAAAAATGGGGACCCGAAAGCCCCCATTTATAAGTGTATACTTTATAATGCAGCAATCTACACTAATTCATTTTTTACCAAATATTCAGCAATTTGCACGGCATTAGTAGCAGCGCCTTTGCGCAGGTTATCGGCTACAATCCACATATTTACGGTGCGTGGCTGTGTTTCGTCTAAGCGTATGCGGCCAACCAGTACTTCGTCTTTGCCGTGGGCATCTTTGGGCATCGGATACTGCAGATTTTTTACGTCATCTACCACTTTCACACCTTCGGTCTGGCCTAAAATGCGGTAAACTTCATCCAGCGTAAAGTCCTTCTCAAACTCCACGTTCACCGACTCCGAGTGGCCGCCCATAACCGGAATGCGCACTGCGGTAGCAGTAACCCGGATCGAGTCGTCGCCCATGATCTTCTTGGTCTCGAGGATCATTTTCATCTCCTCTTTGGTATAGCCATTATCGGTAAACACGTCAATATGCGGCAACACATTCAAGTCGATCTGGTACGGATAAGCTTTTTCGCCTTCTTTGCCTTCGCGCTCGTTCATTAGTTGCTCCACTGCCTTCACGCCGGTACCTGTTACCGACTGGTAGGTGCTTACAACTATACGCTTTGCCTGTAGTTCTTCGTGCAGTTTGTTCAGAGCCACTACCATTTGTATCGTAGAGCAGTTTGGGTTCGCGATGATCTTATCTTCTTTGGTCAGTTCTTTGGCGTTAATTTCCGGTACTACCAGCTTTTTGGTAGGGTCCATGCGCCACGCCGACGAGTTATCCACGACAACGGTACCTACTTCGGCAAATTTTGGGGCCCACTCCGTAGAGGTGCTTCCGCCAGCCGAGAAAATGGCAATTTGCGGGGCAGCCGCGATCGCGTCCTGCATCCCGATAACCTTTATCTGTTTACCCTTAAACTCCATCTGTTTACCAACAGATCTCTCAGAAGCAACCAACATCAACTCTGTTACCGGGAAGTCGCGCTCCGCCAGTACTTTCAAAATTTCGCCGCCTACCAATCCGGTGGCGCCTACTACTGCTACTTTCATTTAGAGTATGTATTTAATTGTTTAATGCTCTTATTGTTAGGGGTTAATTGCTGATCGTTAAATTGTCCGAATCAGAATTTTCAGGATTAAAGGATGAACAGGATTTCTAACTTCCAAACTTTCTAACTTCCAAACTTTCTAACTTCTCAACTCTCTAACTGTCTTAACTAACCAATCTGCCTCCCGTAATAGTTCTGAAACTATAAAAATGGTTAGGAGCCCTACCTTGCAGCGTGCAAAGCCCCTGCAGGCATCTTAATCATGCAGTTGCGGCTGCAAATTACGTAAGTTTTTACCACAATTTCTGTGCATGAAACAAACTTTACTTATTCTGTTTCTGGTGTTTCCGTTCATGGCGCTGGCCCAGTTACAAGAGAGTTTCTCGGATGGCAACTTTACCCAAAACCCCACCTGGACCGGCGATGTAACCAGTTTTATAGTTAATACCCAAAGCCGGTTGCAAAGTAACGGGCCGGCCGTAACCGGAACCACGCTACAACTTGTAACGCCGTCGCAGGCTATAGTTGGCACCACCTGGGAATTTTGGGCAAACCTGAAACTGGCCACATCAGCTACCAACTATACCGATGTTTATCTGGTTGCCGACAAGCAGGACCTGAATGCAGCAGACCTGAACGGCTATTTTGTGCGCATCGGCAACACCACCGACGACGTGAGCCTGTACCGCAAAGATGCCGGCAAATCATCCGTTATACTTATAAATGGCCAGGACAATACCATTAACAGCACAGATAACGTGGTGCGTGTACGCGTAACCCGAAGTGTAAACTATGAATGGCAGCTAAGTATAGATGTTACCGGCACAGGCCAGAGTTATGTTAGTCAGGGCGTGGCTACTGATGCAACGCATAAAAGCTCCGGCTATTTTGGGGTAGTGCTAAAGTATACATCTGCTAACAGTAAAAACTTTTACTTCGATGATTTTACTATAGTGGATGCCCAGCCGCCGGTGCTGGAAGAACTGCAAACTAAAACCCCGCAAGAGCTGATACTTACATTTAACGAGCCTTTACAACCAGCAGCAGCGCAAACTATAGCCAACTATACCTTAAACGGAAACATAAAACCAACTATAGCCGAGCTGCAAAGCCCAACTACCCTGCGGCTTGTGTTCGGCCAGAATTTTAAGACAGGCAGCAATACTGTAACGATAGCTAACCTGCAGGACCTGTATGGAAATGTACTAAACAGCCCGACCACGCGTAACTTTACCTTTGTGCCGCCGGCAGTGCTGCCTAACTATAACGAACTTATTATTACCGAAATAATGGCCGACGAAACGCCTGCAGTTGGCTTACCCGCTCAGGAATACATCGAAATCTACAACCCTACCGAAAAAGTGCTTTCGTTGAAAGGTATTAAATTGTCGGATGCTACTGCAACTACTACGTTGCCGGATGTACAGCTTTTGCCCAGCGAATATGCGGTAGTGGTGCCTACTACGCAGGCCGCGAACTTTACACCGTTTGGCAAGGTAATCGGCATCAGTAATTTTCCGGGGCTAAACAACAGTGGCGAACTTTTGCAATTGCGCAGGCCCGATGGCAAACTGATTTATGCGGTAAACTATAGCGATGCCTGGTATAAAGACGCAGCTAAGCGCGAAGGTGGCTGGAGCCTGGAAATGATTGACGTGACCAACCCCTGTGCCGGTGCCGGAAACTGGACCGCATCTAAAGACCCCAAAGGCGGCACACCAGCACAGCCTAACTCTGTAGCAGCCGCAAACCCCGATAATATCCCGCCAACTATAGTTAATGCCACCGCCATTTCAGCCACACAGGTTTTAGTCCGCTTTAACGAACGGCTCGATAGCACACAGGCTGCAACAATTACCAACTATGGCATCAGTCCAACTATAGCTGTAAGCAACGCAGAGGTACAGGGGCCGCTTTATACGGAAGTTATACTTACGTTCAGCGCTCCCTTGCAAGAAAAGCAGCTTTACACCTTAACGGCTACCAACTTAACAGACTGCTCCGGTAACCTCAACAGTCAACCGCAAACTATAACCTTTGCTTTGCCATCCCTCCCCGAGCCCGGCGATGTGGTTATCAACGAAGTGCTCTTTAATCCGCGGCCTAACGGTGTGGATTTTGTAGAACTGGTAAACCGCAGCAACAAATACATCGACCTGAAAAACTGGCAGCTGGCCAACACCAGTGGCGACACTATCAGCAACCTTAAAACAATAACTATAGCAAACTACGTGTTGGCGCCTGGGCAATATGTAGTGCTCACATCCAACCCCGAAAACATAAAAACCAACTACCCGGCAGCTAACACCAATGCTTTTCTGAAAATGGCCAGCCTGCCCAGCTACCCCGACGATGCCGGAACTATAGTTGTGTTGCAGCCCAATGGTAAGGTAGCCGACAGGTTCAGCTATAGTTCAGAGATGCATTTTGCGTTGCTGGATGATGTAAATGGCGTGTCGCTGGAGCGCATTAGGTTAGATGGCGAAACCATGGCTAATAATTTCCATTCAGCGGCAACTACAGTTTTTGCAACGCCTAGCTACAAAAATTCGCAGTCGCAGGAGGGTATGGCAACGGCGCAGGTATTTGAAATAGAGCCACAGGTTTTCTCCCCGGATGGCGACGGGATCGACGATTTTACCACCATCAACTATAACACCAGCCAAACGGGCTTAACAGCTAACATCACAATTTATGACGCGCAGGGCCGCGAAGTACATAAACTGGTGCGTAACGAATTGCTGGCTGCTAACGGTTATTTCCGGTGGGATGGCCTGAAACAGGACGGCTCGAAAGCAACGATAGGGTATTATGTTTTCTATATCGAGCTATTCGGGCTAAATGGCGAGAAAAGTGAGTTTAAAGAAAAAGTGGTTGTGGGAGGGAGGCTGTAATCCTGAACTGCAGTTTCCCTGAACCTCACAGCGTTTTTCAGACCTGTGAGTGTTTGATTTCTAAGCTATAAAGACGTGCACAGGTTTAAAAACACTGTGAGGTCGATGCTATAATACTCAAACAAACCCTTAACTTGCACCGCTCTTTTTTCATAGTTCAGAATTATACTTTCTTAAGGCTTTTACTGTAGTGGAGAATATTGTGTACCTGTGCCTGTTTGCGTTTATGGCAGGCTTTATTGATTCGGTAGTGGGTGGGGGAGGCCTTATTCAGTTGCCAGCCTTGCTGGTGTTTTTGCCGGGTGTGCCGTTGCCAACCGCTTTTGGTACGGGCAAGTTTGCTGGCATTGCGGGTACTACAGCCGCCATGGTAAAATATGTGCGCAGCGTTAAAATCAACTACTGGGCTATAGTTCCGGCAGCGGGCACTGCTTTTGTTTTCTCGTTTTTAGGGGCGCGTGCCCTTAGTCATATAGATGCCAACCTGCTAAAGCCGCTTATATTGGTGTTGCTTATACTTGTGGCAGTTTATACGTTCATCAAAAAAGATTTCGGGAGCCTGCATGCGCCCAAGCTAACTGACAGCAAAGAGAAGCTTTACGGTTTGCTGATTGGTGCTGCTATTGGTTTTTACGATGGGTTTTTTGGGCCTGGCACCGGTAGTTTTCTCATCTTTATCTTTATCGGGCTTTTCGGTTTTAACTTTCTGGCAGCTTCGGCGGCGGCTAAGGTAGTAAACGTGGCTACTAATTTGTCGGCACTGGGGTACTTTATTTACAAAGGCCATGTACTTTACCAGGTAGCCATCCCGATGGCGGTTTGCAGCATTATCGGCTCGCAACTTGGTACGCGCACGGCCCTTAAACGTGGGGTTGGCTTTGTGCGCGTTTTGTTCCTGATCGTGGTTACGGGCATTATCATCAAGTTTGCTTACGACACCTATGGCTCGGGCGGCTCCGATTTTAAAAAGCTAAGTGTTGCGGTGCAGGAGTTGGTTGGTTTTAAAAGCTGAAACCGGCCAGGGTAATTAACAAAGCCAATAATCAGCAATTAACGCTACCTTTGCAGTTGCTTTCTGCCGTAAGTATAGGCAGTTGCCACGTAAAAACCATTTGCATGAAGTTCGAAGATTACCGCATATCCGACGAGATCAAAAAAAGCCTGGACAAACTGGGATTCAGAAAACCTACTGATATTCAGTTTAAAGCCATTCCGCCAATTATGAGAGGCGAGGATGTGCTGGCCATTGCCCAGACCGGTACCGGTAAAACAGCCGCTTTTGCCATTCCTATCTTAGATCATTTGCAGTTCAGTAAAAACCGCAAACGCGAAGATGGTATAAAATGCGTGGTAATGGTGCCCACCCGCGAACTGGCCATCCAGATAACCGAAGTGTTTGAAGAGATAGGCCGTGGCACGCGTGTAAAAACATTTTGCGTGTACGGTGGCGTAGAGCAAGGACCGCAGATAGCAAAACTACAGGATGGCATTGATATACTGGTAGCCACCCCAGGCCGCTTATTCGACCTGGTAAGCCAGGGCTATATACAACTGCATCGCGTAGAAGTGCTGGTGCTGGACGAAGCCGACCACATGTTGGACCTGGGTTTTATACATGACATCCGCCAACTGATAACCAAACTGCCCCGCAACCGGCAGACGCTGTTTTTTTCGGCAACTATAGATGAGAAGATAAAAGAGCTTGCCTACTCGCTGGTAAACAAACCGGTTCGTATACAGATATCGCCTAAAGACCGTGTTTCTAAAAACGTAGACCATTCGGTAATGTACGTGGAGATGGATGACAAGCGCTTTTTCCTGGAGCGGATCGTGAACCAGAACCCGGATAAAAAGATACTGGTGTTTGTGCGTACCAAGGTGCGGGCCGAGCGCGTGTTGGCAGCCATGGAGCGCGTAGGCATAGAGGCCCTGAGCATACACGGCGGCAAAGAGCAGAAAGACCGCCTCGATGTGATGAAGAAATTCAAGAAAGGCGATGTAAAACTACTGATTGCAACTGATGTAAGTGCGCGCGGCATCGACATCCCGAACGTAGATTATGTTATTAACTACGATTTACCGGAACAACCTGAGAATTATGTGCACCGCGTGGGCCGTACAGGGCGTGGCACAGCCAAAGGTATAGCCGTAAGTTTCTGTGCTCCCGAAGAAAAACCTATACTTGACGAGATACAGCAATACCTGACCAAAGAGATCAAAACCATCGAAGTTGAAGCCGAAGACTACGAGGCAACTATAGATTTTAGCGCCGCTGCCAAATACGATTGGAAAGCTTTGATGAAAGAAGCAGAGCAGGACGAGAAAGAAATAAAAGCCGCTAAAAGCAAGAAAGCCCGCGCCAAAGCCAAGAAAAAGAAATAGCACCATTGAATGTTTCAGCCGCTGTTTGGATTCTGTATCTGAACAGCGGCTTTTTTGTGCCTGCTAAAGTATAAAACAGGCGGTTTTTTAGTACAATTTATAGTGGTATTATTTCCTGATATATATTGCACAACCTTGCATATAACTCGTATAACATAGTATAAACGAATGTATAAATGTGCAATAGTTTGTTGCACTCTAAAAGAAAGGAGTACGTGATGAGACGAAGTAGATTGATGCCCCTTTCAGGATTATTTTTTAATACCGGGGACAGGCAGGAAAAGACAGTGGAAGAAAGCTTTACCCACAGCAGGCATTATGCCGATACCATAAACGAAGGCATGATGGAAGATGAAAGGATAGAACATAAGCACGAGGAAGAGCAGCACAAGTCAGTGCAAAACAAGACGCACCAAAATCCGGAACTAAGATCTAACCACGGGCCTGGTCCGAAACCTGAGCAAAACTGCTTATAAACCGAGGAGTAAAACACTGTTGATTGCCAAAACCTACAAAAGCAGAAAAGCCTTGTCCTGACGCTGGTTCTGCTAACCAAAAGCCACCCTGTTACCAAGCCGAGTGGTTTTGGTTTTTTAAATCTCTCACAAACTCCTAAAAATCAAGCCTGACCTGTACAAACCCGTTTGCAAACGTCTTGCTTTCTGTTACCTTCAAAAATTTTTCCTGGGCGCCGGTAGCAAATAAGGGTATGCCACTGCCAAGTATAACTGGTATATAGGTAAGTATAATTTCATCTATAAGGCCGGCATTCAGTAAATGGGTATTTAACTGCCCGCCACCAATCAGCCATATATCCTTTCCGGACTGTTGTTTTAACTGCTTCACAAATCCGGCTACGTTGCTATGTACAAATTGCACATGTTCTGTGTCTGGTTGCTTCGAGTGGCTAAACACATAGTTGGTCTTGTCTGCATACGGGAAAGGTGTGTCGAAACCTGTTACCACTTTATAGGTGCTGTGCCCCATCAGGGTGGTATCTATAGTTTGCAGAAACTCGCTGTATCCGTAATCTTCATTTTCGATAGCAAATTTCTCGTTTTCGAGCCAGTCTATACTTCCGTCGGGGCGGGCAATGTAGCCATCCAGGCTGGCAGCAATGTATAGTATGATCTGTCTCATAGCGTAGTTTTTATACTTCGGATTCAGGTTTTGCAGGTAGCGCGCGTACCATCACTTTATCAATGCGGCTGGCATCCATGTCCATTACTTCCAGTTCGTGGGTACGCAGTTTTATCGTGTCGCCGGTTTTAGGAATTTTAGAGAGGGTGTACAATATAAATCCGCCCAGTGTGGTGTAACGCTCGGGGTAGTCGGGTAACAGGTCGCAATTCAGTTCGCGGTTCAGGTCGCGTACCAGTATGGCCCCGCTTACCAGGTACGAGCCGTCTTCGCGCCGGAACACCTCTGGTTCGCTGGTCTCATCCACATCCGGCAGGTCACCAACTATAGCTTCCATAATATCGTGCAGGGTAATAATGCCTTCCACGGCGCCAAATTCATTTACAACTATAGCCAGGTACTGCTTCTTCCGCTGGAACATTTTCAGGGTCTGCATCGCGTACATCGATTCCGATACAAACAGCGGTTGCTTCAATACATTTCCGAGGGGCACGCCCTGCTTATCTACCTGTTCAAAATAATCTTTTACAGCCAGTATGCCCACCATATTATCAAGCGAGCCTTTGCCCACCGGGAACTTGGTATGTGCGCTTTGCATAATGCGCTGGTGCACTTCTCCGGCGGGGCTACTCAGGTCCAGCCATTCCACTTCGGTGCGGTAAGTCATCAGGCTGCGGTTGCGCTGCTCGTACAGGTAAAACAGGTTGTCGTGCAGGCGTTCCTCTTCTTTTTCCAGCACCCCCTCACGCCCTGCTACTTTTATCATGTGGCGCAGTTCTTCTTCGGTAAGGCTGGCACCGCCCTGGTTTTGCTTTATGCCCAGCAGCTTTATGGCCAGGTTGGTAGAGCCCGACAGCAGTTTTACCAGCGGATAAGTAAACTTAGTAAATACTTTAATGATGGGCGCAACCGCCAGGGCAATGCGTTCGGGGTTATTCAGGGCAATGGTTTTAGGGATGAGCTCGCCTATAACTATCGTAAAATAGGTAATCAGGCCAACTATAACGATGATTGAAATCTCTTCGGCGTAAGGCTGCAACGGCGCTATGCCTGCCACCACCGGCGTAAATTTTTCGGAGAGGGCCGCGCCGCCATAAGCACCAGCTACAATACTTATCAGGGTTATACCAACCTGCACCGACGACAGAAAATTTTCCGGCTCATCCAGTAATTTCAACACATCTTTAGCACTTCCGCTGCCTTTGGCGGCTTTCTGTTCTATCCGGCTTCGCTTAACCGATACCAGCGCGATCTCGGACAGGGCAAAAAAGCCATTAAGCAGTGTAAGTATAAGTATAATAATGATCTCCATAGTTGTTGTGGCGGTAGCAGCCTGCCTGGCTGTAGGGTGGTAGCTGTAAAATTAACGGATTGGTCTGCTTGGTCAGGTATAATCTTTAACAAGTTCATCAGCACAACCGTTATACCCGATTGCCTGGTTTATGGGGCACCAGCGGATCATGCCGGTGAGTATCGGGATTAGCCCAATTGCGGCAAGTGCCTTCGTGTTATAATAAGCTCCCAGGCCAATGATTGCCATACCTGCCAGCACGCGCAGTTTCTGTTCTTTAAGTCCGACGTTGCATTCCATAGTTATTAGTTTTAAGGTTATAGTTTATACTTACGGGTGCAGGGTGGCTTTGTCGGGTATTGGTGGTAGTAAAGTTTTAAGATCGGCTCAGGTGTGTTTTTGAATGTGAATTTTATTTGTTAATTTTTAAAAAATTTTAGTTGATAATGAGCCGCACTTATCGGTAGCAGATGCATAAAACACGGAACTATAGTATAGCAGGCTTTACAAAAAGTTTATACTTGCCGGAGGCTTTTGCCTGGGTAGCTGCACTGATTGCCCTTGCCCTGACGCAACCCGACGAAGCCCATTTATTCAGTTTTTGCCCTTTCAGTTATGTGCTGGAGTGGTGTCCGGGTTGTGGGTTAGGGCATGCGATTGCCTGGTTGGCGCGCGGAGAGCTAAAGGCCTCGTGGCAGGCACATCCGTTGGGCGTGCCGGCGGTAAGTATGCTGCTATACCGTAGCTGGCAGTTGATAAATTTGCATATAAAGCAAAAGAGGCAGTTTTACCATAATTGATCTATACTTTTCAAACTAATCTAAACCACCTATACTATGTCAAGAATACTGGAATTAATGCCCGAACTGGAGCCCGATGAACTACACTATGTGCAGGCCCTGGTAAATGATATGCCTTACGCCGAAACACAGCAGTTTGCAAATATTTATCGTTCGCGCCGCAAAAAACCGCAGGATGTGTTGCTGCTGGTAATTGTTGGTTTCTTTTTGCTGGCCGGCCTGCAGCGTTTTTACCTGGGGCAGGTAGGCATGGGCCTTTTATACTTTTTTACTGGCGGCCTCTGCTTTGTAGGTACTATCCTGGACCTGCTGAACTATAAGCGCCTGACCTACGAGTATAATGTAAAAGAAGCCCAGACCGTGAAAGCCATGTTACGCTACTAAATACGTTTTACTTAAAATAACAAAAGCGCAGCAGATCTACACCTGTTGCGCTTTTGTTTTATAGGTAGAGGTGTTTTTAAACTATAGTTTCACAAACCTCGCTTTATAAGATTGCTTTCCGTCGGTAAAATGCACCACGTATAAGCCAGCCGGGAGATGATGTATAGGTAATACTACCTGCTGCTGCGATGAAAGCTGGAATGTGCCTACACGTCGGCCCACACGGTCGTAAACTATAGCAGAGGTAGCCCCAAAAGGCAGGTCGGCTATAGTTATAGTGTTGGCACTAACCGGGTTTGGATATAACATTGGCGCCAGCTGTGGCACTTTCAAGCTGTTATTGCGGGAAAGTTGGCTTACGTTGTTCAGGATCCAGTTCTGTGGGTCTACTTCAAGATTGGTTACGTCGCCGGTTACCTTAAATACAAATTGTTGCTTAGGGGTGTTTTGTGTAACACGGTAAGTTTCGGTGCCGGCAGTTGTTTGTATACTATAGGTTACATCTGTCTTAAAAAAAGGAGTTTTGCCCGTTGTGGTCTGCGTAGCTTCCAGCACTACGTTTTCGCCCTCCTGGTTCCATTGTATTCTAAAGTCCGGGAAGCCTTCGCCTTCGTACCATTGCTTAAAAAAGTAATCCAGGTCTTTGCCGGTCGCTTCTTCAAAAACGCGCTGCATATCGGCAGTGGTAGCAGTGCGGCCCCTGTACTGCGTCTGGTAATTTCGCAGCGCTTCAAAAAAACGGGCATCGTTGGCAATCTCATACCGAAGCATGTGCACTACTGCCGCCCCTTTTTTGTAGGTGATGTTATAGTTAAAGATTCGGTTAACATTGGTTGTGTCCGGCACCCGTAAACTGCCTTGTAAAGCACGCATAGCACGGGAATGAGCATCGTTCATCCAGCCACTGGCGGCTTCAGGGTACAGGTTTTCCAGGGCCAGGTACTCGGCGTAAGAGGCGAAGCTTTCGTTCAGCCAGATATCCTGCCACGAGGCACAGGTTACATTATCGCCAAACCACTGGTGGGCAAGCTCGTGGGCTACCAGCGTAAAGTTAAAGTTGTCGAGGGTGGTCATGGTCTGGTGTTCCATACCACCGCCAATCGGGGCCATACTATGGCCATACTTCTCTTTGGCAAAGGGGTATAGCGTAAACAGCTGCGAGTATAGTTCCAGCAAAGGAGCAGTCTGGTTTATTGATGGCTTGTACAGGTTTAAAGCGCCACCTTTGTACACATAATTCACGATAGGTATGGGCTTGGCTGCGCCCGCCGGGTTTGCAAACTGCACATATTCCTCGTAATCCGAAACCGCAACTGAGATCAGGTAATAAGCGACAGGGTATTTGCTTTTCCAGTGGTAGCGTACTTTGCCGTTGGGCAGTGTTTCTGTTTTGGTAAGCAGGCCGTTGGAGCCTGCTTTGTTTTCGGGGCTGGTTGTAACCGAAACATGCACCGAATCAGCTTTATCGGTCAGTACCTGTTTGGTCGGCCACCATTCGTATGCGGCATATGGTTCGCTCAGGCTCCAGGTAACATTGTTTTTCCACTGATTTTCGATGGCCGTATTAAAGCCGTTGCCGATAGCTGCATTGTTGCTTTGCGGGGCACTGCCGCTATACTTTATCACAGCTTTTAAGGTGCCATTGGCAGCCACCGCCGAAGTTAGCGTAACGGCAACATCGCTGTTGTTTCGGGCTATACTTGTTTGCGCAATGCCGTTTATAGTTACCGACTCGATGGTGAAATTAGGATGCAGTTCAAACGCAAAAACAGTTAGCGGCTTTCCTTTTATAGTTGCATGCGTGGTTACGCTCCCCGAAATGTACACGCTGTTACATTCCAGGGCAAGGTCAAGGGCATAAAACGTAACATCATACATGTTCATTAACTGCAGGTGCTGCGGGGTAGTAACGGCCTGCCGTGCTATGCTGCTTGTTCTGCTATTGGCGCAGGTAACGTCTGCCAGTAGCTGTGCCTTTACACACGGTAACATGCCAGCCCATAACAGCAGAAGCAGGAAAGCCTTTTTCATAGAGAGTAGTAATTGAAGTATAGCAAAAGTAAAAATTACTGAACCGGTAATACGGTATAGCCTTTGCTGCGCAGCAATTCCAACAGGCCGTCTTTGCCGGTTAAGTGGCCGGCGCCAACGGCAAAAAATGTAGGCTGTATGTGTGCTTCGCGCTCCATTACTGGTATCCAGCGTTTGTTACGGCCCACTAAAAATGCCTGTTCATATACCTGGTATTCTTCGGAGTTATAATCTTCTCTGGATAGTTTATCTAAACCGGCCAGGTCTTGCTGCAGGTATAGTTGCACCATGTTGCGGTAGTTCTGGCGGGCTTCCTCCATGTTGCCTACCATGTGGGTAAGCATACTGGTTTGTACTTCAGCAGGCATCTGGTCTATGGCGCTTAGCTGCTCGCTTACTGTTTCAAGGCCAATTACTTCTTTGCCTTGTTTCTGGGCCAGTTCCATCAGGCTCTGCTCATACGACACAGCCTGGCACTCCGTCAACTGCGACAAAAGCATAGAATGCAGCATAAAAGGTTTCATACGGTCCAGTTGCTGCAGGTCTATTTCCATAGTTTTCTTAAAATGGTTGGCGAGCAGGGCATAATCTTTCTCTGAGAAGAAGCCCCGGAGTGTGCTACCCTTTGGCAACAAAGCCGCCTGTTGCAGCTCTACCATAAAGTTAGGCGCATCCATATCCACCTCCAGCGACAAACGCTCCGACTTTTCCAGTCTCGATTTCACCTTGTCGGTCAGGTTAAAGTTTTCGGGGCAGATGGCATGTATAGTACCCAATAAATAAGATGGCTGCTTCAGGCCCTTACCGCTAATTTCCCAGAGCAAGGCCTTTGGTTGCTCTGCAGGAGCCTGCGCCAGCGATGGCAAGGTTATACATAATGCCAGCAAAAGCACTAAAAACGGGCGGTTGTATAAACGTATCATAAGGGTGAAATTAGTTCTTGTGTAAAGATAATATTTAATTGGTATGTAAATATATGTCAGATGACCAATACCTTTGCTTAATTTTAAGAAAGTTTGTAGAAACCATACCTATAGTTTAGCCTGCATGGGAACTTACAAAATAAGCAGCCTTTACATTTACCCGATAAAGTCGCTGGGCGGCATAAGCCTAAAAGAGGCAACAGTGCAGGAACGCGGCCTGCAATACGACCGCCGCTGGATGCTGGTAGATGAAAAGGGCGGTTTCCTGTCGCAGCGCAAATTTGCACAGATGGCGCTATTGCAGGTACACTTGCAGCATGATGGCTTGCTGGTGGCTCATAAACATAATGTTCTCAGGCCTTTATTTATTCCGTTTGATGCCCCGCAGGAAAAAGAAATAACCGTAACTGTCTGGGACGATACCTTTACCGCAAAAGAAGTAGATGGCATAACCTCGGAGTGGTTTACAAAAGCGCTTGGAATGCCTGCCCGCCTGGTGTACATGCCCGAAAGCTCCCGACGCCACGTAGACCCGGACTATGCTTTTGCCGAAGAAGTTGTAAGTTTTGCCGATGCTTACCCGTTTCTGTTGATCGGGCAGGAAGCGCTGAATAACCTGAACGCCAAACTGGATGCACCTGTACCCATGAACCGGTTCCGGCCAAACATCGTGTTTACGGGTGGGCAGCCACACGAAGAAGATACCTGGGAGACCTTTACAATAGGAGAGGTGCAGTTCCGGGCAGCCAAACCATGTGCCCGCTGCGTGCTCACCACCGTTGACCAGCAAACAGGTATAAAAGGCGCTGAACCCTTAAAAACACTTGCCACCTACCGCACACAAAACAACAAAGTGCTTTTTGGCCAGAACCTGGTACATACCGGCAAAGGAACTATAGCTATAGGCGATGAGATAACAGTAGCAGCATGGAAAAAGTAATAGCCCAACCAGTACAAAGCAGTACAACTATAGCGCCGGAAGTAAATGTGTTTTACCGCATAACTGCACTTTGGGCCATCAGCGAATCCTTTCTGGGCGGTATATTGCATGCGCTGCACTTGCCAGGTACCGGGTTATTTGTTGGTGGCGCCTCGGTACTTTGCATTAGTCTGCTGGCTACCCATTGCCCCGACCGCCGGGCTATACTTAAAGCAACAGTGCTGGTTATTCTTATAAAAGGTATCTTAAGTCCGCACACTCCGCCGGGGGCTTACCTGGCGGTGTTTATACAAGGCGGTTTAGGGTATATATTGTTCCAGAGCAGGCGCTACTTTAAGCTGAGCTGCCTGCTGCTAGGCGTGCTTACCCAGTTACAGTCGGCGTTGCAGCGGCTGGTAGTCATGTTCTTTATCTTTGGCGCAGACCTGTATAAAGTTGCCCACGAATTTGTAAACTATATACTGCAGAAAGCCGGCGTGGCAGAAGGTAACTATGTGCTGTATGTAGTTATTGGTTACATTGGCTTGCATGCGCTGATGGGCATTTTGGTTGGCTGGCTGGCGGGACGCTTACCTCACATGCTACATAATCAGCAACAACAACTTAAGGCACATATAACGGATGCTATCATGCAAGATCCGCTAACTATAGTTACTTCAAAAAAGAAGCGCCCTTATAAACGGTATTTCTCTTTCCTGTTCATTAGTGTAGCCATACTTTTGGCTGCTGCTTTATACCTGAATGTTATAGCGTATAACACAGCCTACAGTATATTTTTCAGAGCTGTTTTGCTTACCTCCTGCTGGGTATTTGTGGCAGCCCCATTGTTGCAGGCGGTAGTTCGTAAGTGGAGTGATAAAAAGAAGAGTATTTTAGCCACCGAGCTTAGCCAAATAGTAAACCTGATGCCTTTTATACAGCAACAGGCCAGCCTTTGCTGGGCTTCTACTTCCACAATTCCTTTCTACAAACGCCTTTTCATTTTCCCGGCACGATTAGTAGCCACCCTTATTTAAGAGGTTAAATCAAATGTTTGCTAAGTTTTGTACTATTCAAAGGCGATGGTATATGGTAAAATATATAGATTCTATATATTTAATTTAGTATGAAACTATAGTTCCCGATTGCAAAGGCATAGCATGAATAAGATGCGCAATTTAGTAAGATGTTTAAACTTTAAAGTGAACGTATAGCCTGTATGGGTAAATGGTTGTTATTATAGTTATATTTAATATGTGAAAATGTATAGTAAAATTTTATTTACTAGAAATCAGGTATAAAGTATTTTAAATGATAGAACCTGTACTTATATTTGGACACAAACAAATCTATAACTATTTATTTAACACACTCTAGTATGAAGAAGAGTTTACTACTCAGTTTCATTTTTGTGTTTGCGCTTGTGGTGCAAGTGCTGGCACAAAACAGAACAGTGACGGGTAAGGTAACCGACCAGGATTCTGGTCAGGGTCTGCCAGGCGTTTCTGTTATTGTAAAGGGCACAACTACCGGTACGGCCACTGGTATGGACGGCTCTTTCTCCCTCAACGTTCCTGCGAATGCAACAACCCTTATGTTTAGATACATTGGTTATGCAAACCAGGAAGTAGCAATCGGTAACAACAGCAACATTAATGTTGTACTTGCTCCGGATGCTAAAATGCTTTCTGAAGTTGTTGTACAGGTGCCTTACGGTACAGTTGCAAAAACAGCCTTTACAGGTGCTGAGTCTACAATCTCTACCAAAGCTATCGAAAGACAGCAGGTTACTTCTGTTACCAAGGTGCTTGAAGGTCTTGTTGCTGGTATCCAGACTACTAACGGTGGTGGCGGTCCTGGTTCAAGCGCAAGCGTTCGTATCCGTGGTATTGGTTCAATCAACGCAAGCAGCTCTCCATTATATGTAGTGGATGGTATTCCTTTCGATGGTACGCTTTCTTCTATATCCACAGATGATATCGCTTCGGTAACTGTACTGAAAGATGCTGCTGCTGCTGCGCTTTACGGTTCACGTGCTGCTAACGGTGTGATTATGATCACAACTAAAAAAGGTAGAAAAGGCAAAGCTGGTATTGCTGTTAACCTGAGAAAAGGTGTTTCTGAGCGTGCTATCCCTGAATATGAGCGTGTAAACTCACAGGAATATTATGAGCTGAACTGGGAGGCAATGAGAAACAACCGTCTTGCTGCCAAAAACCCTGCAACTGGTGTACTTTATACTCCGGCTGAAGCTGCGGCTTACGCATCTGCAAACATTGCTACTAAAAACGGACTTGTTTACAACCCATTCAATGTAGCTGGTACAGATATCATCGATCCTGCTACAGGTAAACTGAACCCGAATGCACGTTTATTATACCAGGATAACTGGGCTGATGCTTTATTCCAGCAGGCTAGCAGAACGGACTTAAACGTTAACATTTCTGGCGCAGCTGATAAAAGCGATTACTACCTGTCTGTTGGTTATATTGACGAAGAAGGTATCGCTAAATTCTCTGGCTACGACCGCGTAAATGCCCGTGCAAGCATAAACATGCAGGCAACTGACTGGTTAAAGACTGGTATAAATATGACTGGTAACCTTTCTGAAAACCAGGGTAACTTTGCTACAGGTTCTGCTACTTCTAACCCATTCTACTATTCTCGCTACATGGGTCCTATTTACCCGATCTGGCAGCGTGATGGCGAAGGTAAATTCGTAACCGACCCTATCCGTGGTGGTAACGCACTTGACTGGGGTGGCGGTACTAACGCTCCAATGGGTGTCAGACCATATGCGCCAAACTCAAACCTTTTAGGTACACTTGCTCTTGATGAAAGATCAATGAGAAGAAGCGAAGCTACTGCAAATACATATGCTGAAGCTAAGTTCTTAAAAGACTTTACTTTCAAAACTACGTTTGGTGGTAACTACTACAACGGTTATGCTACTACATTCCAAAACTCAGAGTTTGGTGATGCAGCCGGTGATAAAGGTAGATCAACTAAATCTGATACAAGAGTGCTTTCTTATACCTTTAACCAGGTGTTATCTTGGAACAAGAAATTTGGTGAGCATAGCTTAAGCGTTTTAGCTGGTCACGAAAACTATGCATGGGAATCAAGAAGCGTTTCAGCTACTAAAACAGGTTTCCCTTTCCCAGGTACTACAGAATTAGCTACAGCTCCAACAATCACAGCTGCTAGCTCAGATTTCTCTCAGCACAGAATTGAGGGTTACTTCTCTCAGTTAAACTATAGCCTGAAAGATAAGTATATGGCGTCTGCCAGCTTCAGAAGAGATGGTACATCTCGTTTCTTCCAGGATGCACGTTGGGGTAACTTCTACTCTGTTGGTGCAGGCTGGAGAATCTCTGAAGAAGAATTCATGAGCGCTGACTGGATCGATGAGTTGAAACTTAGAGGTAGCTATGGTGAGCAAGGTAACGAAGCTACATCAAGCGTTTACCAGTGGCAGCAGCTTTACGGCTTAGGCTGGAACAACGGTGTAAATGCAGGTGCTATCGTAACAAATCTTGAAGCGAAAGATTTGCAGTGGGAAACTAACGCAAACTTCAACGTTGGTGCTGACTTCAAATTCTTCAACAAAGTTGATGGTACTATTGAATACTTCCAGAGAACTTCTGATAACCTGTTATTCAACGTTCAGCTTCCGTTCTCATCTGCAGGTGATTTGAAGCAGTGGGCTAACGTTGGTACAATGACTAACAAAGGCTGGGAACTACAGTTAGGTTACAATGCTATCTCAACCGGCGATTTCGACTGGAGAATTGATGTAAACGCTACAACGTTCAAAAACGAGATCACTAAGATGCCAGGTGGTAAGCCAATCATCAATGGTTCTAAGAGATTAGCTGAAGGTCATGATATCTACGAATTCTGGGCTCCTGAATATTATGGTGTAGATCCAAACAATGGTGATGCATTATACCGCACAAACCACGAGTTCTATGATGCTACGCTGCCAAGCCAGTATCAGATTATAAATGGCGATACAGTAACAAACAGAATTGCTAACGCGCATAAGTCTTACCATGGCTCAGCAATTCCTGATTTCACTGGTGGTATCTCTAACTCATTCAGATATAAAGGTTTTGACCTTGCTATCTTAACTACATTCCAGGTTGGTGGTAAGTTCTACGACTCTAACTACCAGGCTTTGATGCACAGAGGTGCTTATGGTACTGCTATGCACAAAGACGCCCTGAACAGATGGCAGAAACCAGGTGACATCACCGATGTGCCAAGATTGCAAAATGCAATTACACTGCAGGATGGTTACTCTACAAGATGGTTATTTGATGCTTCTTACCTGAACATTAAAAACATCAACTTAGGTTACACTTTACCACAGAATGCTGTCAGCAAAATTGGTCTTAGCAATGTAAGAGCATTCGGCTCTATAGATAACGCCATGATTTTTACTAAAAACGAAGGTATGGACCCTCAGCGCGACTTCAACGGTACAGCTGATTATACATACCCGGTAATGCGTACTTATACAGTAGGTCTTAACGCTAACTTTTAATTAAGAGATCTAAATTTTATGAGAAATATATTTAAAAAAGCTCTCCCATTAGCACTGTCTGTGCTGATGCTTACGGGTTGCGAAAAGGAGTATTTAGATACAACTCCGTACTCTGATGCACCGGAAGAATTAGTATTCGGTACAACAGATGGCGCAACTGTAGCTCTGAATGGTATATTCAGATTTATGTGGGCAAGTGAAGACCATGATAAATTTGGTCAGAAAGCAATGGACATAACTATGGATTACATGGGTAACGATATGTTTACTCCTGTAAGAGGTTATGGCTGGTTTGTAGCTGACTATAACTTGTCATCTATCACTACTACTACAGATGCATCACGTTCAGGCTATACCTGGAGACATTACTATAGAATTATCTTTAATGCTAACAAAATTATAGCTAATATAGATGATGCTACTGGTCCTCAGGCAGATAAGGAGTACCTGAAAGGTAACGCGCTGGCTCTAAGAGCTTATGCTTATTACTACTTGATCAACCTGTATCAGCACACTTACAAAGGTCATGAGAATGCACCAGGTGTGCCACTTTATACTGAGCCAGTTCATGCAGTTGGTAAAGGTAGAGGTACAGTAAAAGAAGTTTACGATCAGATCATAGCTGACTTGAAGCAGGCTGAAACGTTACTGGAAGGCAAAGCCAAAAAAGTTACTCCATCACATATCGATTCTAAAGTAGTAAAAGGATTGTATGCAAGAGTAGCGTTACAGATGGAAGATTATGCAACAGCAGCTGTTAAAGCGAACGAAGCTCGTGCAGGTCGTGCTCCAATGAGTGCAACACTTTACAACAACGGTTTCGGTATCGCTAACGCTGAGTGGATCTGGGGTCTTCAAATCCCGAACGACCAGGCAACTATCTATGCGTCTTTCTTCTCGCACATGGATAACACAGTAGGTGGTTATGCAGGTTTAGGTAGCACAAAACTGATCACAAAAGAACTTTATGATCAAATTCCTGCTACAGACATCCGTAAAGGCCTGTTCAAGAATCCAATTCCAAACCCAAAGCCAACTGACTGGCAGAACTATACAGCTTTCAAATTCCGCAAGCCAGATGCAAAAACCTGGACTGGTGACTACGTGATGATGAGAGCTTCTGAAATGTACCTGATCGAAGCTGAAGCATTGGCGAGATTAAACAGAGGTGCTGAAGCTATACCAGTACTGGAAGCTTTAGTTAAAGCAAGAAACTCTGCCTACGTACTTCCTGTAGCTGCAGCAACAGATAACCAGGCGCTTATAAATGAGATCCTTCTACAGAGAAGAATCGAACTTTGGGGTGAAGGTTTCTCTTTGCTTGATATGAAACGCCTAAACAAAGGCCTTAACAGAATTGCAGGCGATCCGGTTAACGGTGAGCATGCAGCAGGTTTAGCAGTAGTACTGCAGCGTTCAATCACTGATCCTCAGTACCTGTTCAGAATTCCTCAGACAGAGATCGACGCGAACGACGAGTTAACTGAATCTGATCAGAACCCTTAATCAGTAATTACATTAAAAAGCCGCACCGGGAAACCAGTGCGGCTTTTTTGTTTTAGTCAACTCATGAATAACATATTTCTTTATATTTAAGAAACCTAAAAATGAAAATGAACAGAAAGATAAAACCAGCACTACTTGCAGCCGGTTGCTTTACCTTAGGCGCATTTGCCATGAAGGTGGCTGAAGATAAAATAACCGTACCTATGCTACAGCAGGCACAGCAGTTGATGGGCTTACATTTTACCAATGCTCAGCTAGACTCCGCTACAACAGAACTGGAAGATTTTAAAGCCGGTTATGAACGGATTCGTAAGGTAGCATTACCAAATGAGGTAGCACCGGCAATTACTTTTAATCCTATACCTGTAGGGTTTGAATGGCCTAAAGAGAAAGAGAAGTTTAAAGTTGATCTGCCCAAAAAAGTAAAGCTGCCGGCTAACAAAGAAGAGCTGGCCTACTATAGCATTCCGCAACTAGCAGCCCTGATCAAATCAAAACAAATAAGCTCCGAAGAGTTAACTACTTTTTACCTGAACAGGCTGAAACAATATGGCCCAACACTAGAGTGTGTAACAACGCTTACCGAAGAACTGGCACTACAGCAGGCGCGGCAGGCAGATAAAGAAATTAAAGCGGGTAAGTATAAAGGCATGCTGCACGGTATACCATTCGGGGTGAAAGACTTGCTGGCAACCAAAAACTATAAAACTACCTGGGGCGCAGAACCATATAAAGACCAGCAACTGAACCTAAATGCGACAGTAGTAGAAAGACTGCAAAATGCAGGTGGTGTACTGGTTGCAAAACTTACACTAGGCGCGTTGGCTATGGGTGATGTTTGGTATGGTGGTAAAACAAAGTCACCGTGGGATTTGAGCAAAGGTTCCAGTGGTTCATCTGCAGGTTCAGCCTCGGCCGTAGCTGCCGGCTTGCTGCCTTATGCTATCGGTACCGAAACATTAGGTTCTATCGTTTCGCCGTCTACGGCATGTGGTACAACCGGGCTAAGACCAACCTTTGGGCGGGTAAGCCGTCATGGCGCCATGGCCTTAAGCTGGTCTATGGATAAGATTGGTCCGATAACTCGTTCTGCAGAGGATGCAGCTATCGTTTTTAACGCTATTTACGGCCCGGATGGTAAAGACCTGTCGGTGTATGATGCTCCGTTCAACTATAGCTCCAAAATAGATGCTAAAAAGCTGCGGGTAGGCTATCTTAAAAAGGACTTCGAGGGCAAGTATGGCTTTAAAGAAAATGACCAGCAAGCACTGGAAGATCTGAAAAAAGCAGGTATAGAACTGGTGCCAATCGAATTGCCTGACCTACCAGCAAATGACCTGGTGATGACTATTTCGGTGGAAGGGGCAGCTGCTTTTGATGAACTGACCAGAAGTGGCAAAGACAGTATGCTGAAACAGCAGCATAAGGGAGCATGGCCGAATATATTCAGAGCAGGAAGGTTTATACCTGCAGTAGAGTATATTCAGGCACAGCGTGTTCGTACTTTGTTGGTACAGCAGATGCAGGAGAAACTAAAGGATATAGATGTATATATCAGCCCATCGTTTGGCAGCAGCAACTTAGTAGTTACAAATCTTACAGGGCACCCTTGTGTAGTGGTACCAACCGGCTTCCAGAAAAATGGTATGCCGACAACTATAACCTTTATGGGTAAATTGTTCGGAGAAGCAGAAGCGCTGGCCTTAGCTAAACTATACCAGGACCTGACACCGTACGAAGAGAAGCATCCGACAGCTTTTCTGTCAAAAAAGTAAACTATAGTTTTTCATAGTAATGTCCCGGTTTGCAAGGTTATACTTGAGAAATCGGGACATTTCTGTTAATTTGATGCACACAATCATCCTACCAAACTATAACCCTATGTTTTTAAAGAGCAAAGCTATAGCAGTAGCGCTTTTCGGTATACTGGCCACAGGTACATTGCAGGCACAAACAAAAAGTACCGGACTGACCATAGAAAAGATAATGCGCGACCCGAAATGGATTGGTATAGCGCCAAGCAACATTTTCTGGTCTGAAGATAGCAAGAAAGTATACTTTAACTGGAACCCGGAGGGCAACCGGAAAGACTCGCTTTATGCTGTAAGCGCCAATGGCAAAACCATACAGAAAGTATCTTCAGCCGAGCGCCGCGCTTTACCTTCTCCGTTCGGGACCTATAACCAGGCTGAAACACGCAAGGTGTATGAAAAGAATGGCGACATCTTTTTACTGGATGTAAAGACCGGAAAAACAACCCGCATTACTAATACCGTGGAGCGCGAAAGCAGCCCTGCTTTTACTTTTGATGAGCGTGAAGTAACCTTCCTGAAAGACAATAACCTATATGCCTGGAGCATTGCAAACGGACAACTGGCACAACTTACCGATTTCAGGAAAGGGCGTAAACCAGCCGATGCAACTGAAAAAGATCCGCAGCGCGTATGGTTGCGCAGCCAGCAACTTGGCCTGTTAAATATTGTAAAAGAGCGCGAAGCAGATAATGCAGCATTAAAAAAACAGCAAAAAGCTGATGCCCCTTCCCGTCCGTTGGATATTTATGTAGATGACAAACAGGTAAGCAGCATTATACTTAGCCCGGACGAGCGTTTCATTACCTATAGTTTGATCTCTCGTCCGAAAAATGCCAAGGTAGCTATAGTTCCGGATTTTGTTACTTCTTCAGGATACACCGAAGACATCAGTACCCGCACTAAAGTTGGCGATGAACAAAGTACCTATGAGTTCTTTGTATATGATACCCAACGTGACTCTACATATGCAGTAACTATGAAAGAGGTGGAAGGTATATTTGATGTGCCTGCTTACCAATTAGAGCAAAACAAAAAAGCAAGTATAGCTAAGGACGCTGCAGACGCTAAAACCAAAAAGCCCGAAATGCGTGCCACTACGCTGTATGGCCCGTTCTGGTCTGATAACGGGAAACATGCGGTTGTGGTAGCCCGCTCTGCCGATAATAAAGACCGTTGGATACTTTCGCTGGACCCTGCTACAGGCAAACTGAACTTACTGGACCGTCAGCACGACGATGCCTGGATAAACGGCCCGGGTATTAGTTATGGTGCCGGGGATATTGGTTGGTTGCCAGATAACGAATCGGTTTGGTTTCAGTCTGAAGAAAGTGGCTACTCGCACTTGTATGCTGTCAATGTAAAAACCGGTAAAAAGAGAGCGCTGACTAGCGGCAAGTTTGAAGTATCGGATGCGAAATTATCAGACGATAAAAAGCACTTTTATTTTACTGCTAATAAAGTACACCCCGGCGAAAAACATTTCTACAAAATGCCTGTAAACGGTGGCGACATGGTGCAGCTTACTATCATGCCGGGTGCTTACGAAGTAGAACTGTCGCCGGATGAGAAGATGCTGGCCTTCCGTTACTCTTATAGCAACAAGCCATGGGAACTGTATGTGATGGAGAACAAAAAGGGTGCGAAGCCAAAGCAGGTTACCAACTCCCTGACCGATGAATTTAAAGCTTACAACTGGCGCGAACCTGAAGTAATCTCATTTAAAGCGAAAGATGGCGAGGATGTGTATGCCCGTTTATATCAGCCTAAAAATGCAGCTACCAACAGACCGGCTGTGATATTCGTGCATGGCGCAGGTTACTTACAAAATGCGCATAAATGGTGGAGTAGTTACTTCAGAGAGTACATGTTCCATAACTTTTTAGTAGACCAGGGCTATACCGTGCTGGATATAGACTATAGAGGAAGTGCCGGTTATGGCCGTGATGTACGTACCGGTATTTACCAGTTTATGGGGGGCAAAGACCTGAGCGACCATGTAGATGGCGCTAAACTATTGGTAGAAAAGTATAATGTTGATCCTAAAAAGATCGGTATTTATGGTGGCTCTTACGGGGGCTTTATAACCTTGATGGCGATGTTTACCCAACCGGATGTATTTGCTGCCGGTGCTGCGCTACGTTCTGTAACTGACTGGGCACACTATAACCATGGCTATACTTCCAACATCCTGAATACGCCGCAGACAGATAGCCTGGCGTATGCCAAAAGCTCACCTATCTATTACGCCGAGGGGCTGAAAGGTGCCTTGCTGATCTGCCATGGTATGGTGGATGCCAACGTACACTTCCAGGATGTGGTGCGCCTGACACAACGCCTGATAGAGCTGGGTAAAGATAACTGGGAACTGGCTGTTTACCCGGTAGAGGACCATGGCTTTACAGAACCTGCCAGCTGGACAGACGAGTATAAGCGTATCTACAAGCTCTTTGAAGAGAACCTGAAAAAGAAGTAAACAGCTATAGTATAAAATACAAAAGCACGGTAGCCTGAGTTACCGTGCTTTTGTATTTTATAGTTTACAGCTATAGTTAGAACGTATAGCTAAGGTTTGCGCCTTGTGCTGCTAAGCCATTAAAAGTAGGTAACACAGCCGGTGAAAGTGCAACGCCGCTATAGTTGTTCTTCTTATGCAACTGCGGAACAAGTATACCAGATAATGCACCAACTGTATAGCCGATCAGGTTATCACTCAGGAAGTGCTTTCCAGCTTTTAGGCGCAGGTAACCGACTGTAGCAGGTACAGCCGCAGCGGCTGCCCACACATAAGGTCTGGCTGGTGAGTCCGGGTTGAAATCATGGAATACCTTGGCAGCAAAGAACGTAGCTGAAGCGGTAGCTGCTGTGTGTCCTGCAAAAAACGAGTTTTGTGCGTTTGCTTCTGTTCTGTCGCTTATGTCTACTTCATCACTATACACCATAGGGCGTGCACGAGTGGTATTTCCGTTTGCCAGTGTAAATAGTGTACCGGTCACGGCCATCGTTTCTACATACAATACCAGTACCTGGCCGGCTTTGCTTCTTACATTTTGGTTCAGCATCATGGCCAGTGGCATTGCAAACGAACCGTAAAACGGGTAATCGCTTGCCTTTTTTGCTTTATCAGAGTGGTAGCCTGCGCTAAACCTGTCAAACGCATTTACATCTGATTTATCCATAGTGCTAACCTCAAACGGTGTAAAGCCATCTTTATCCTGTATCAGCGATAAACCATAAGCACTTAGCCCCATACCGGCAAGTATAACCGGGCCATCTACTGCAAGTTTGGTTTTATAAGGCGAGTCATTATCCTGCGCCGATACGGGGCCGGTAATGATTGTGAATATTATCAATAATGATAGAATCGGTTTCATACGTGTATTCTTAGTTTTCTGTCTTCAATGAATGCTTTTGAAACGCGGGCTTAGGTAAAAAGTTTTGTACTATACTTGGATTGCGATATAGCACTATAGGTGAATGCTAACTTTTTATAAATTTATATATCTATATAGTGCTGCTTCCCGTATCAGAACCGGACTGCGCCCGTAGCCTTTTTGCAGAGCCAAGGTATAAATCCTGATTTTTTTAAGTATGCCGGAATTGTCTTAGCTTTGTAGCCACAGGCCCATAAGAGCCATAGTTTTCAATTGTCATATAAAATTTAAGCAATGCCATATTTATTCACTTCTGAGTCAGTGTCAGAAGGACACCCTGATAAAGTAGCGGATCAGATATCCGACGCCCTTCTTGATGAATTCTTAAAGCAGGACCCGCAGTCTAAAGTTGCCTGCGAAACCCTTGTTACAACCGGCCTTGTGGTACTGAGCGGCGAGGTTAAGTCTGAAGCCTATGTGGATGTACAGAAAGTAGCCCGCGACGTGATCAAGCGTATCGGTTATACCAAGTCTGAATACATGTTTGATGCCGATGCCTGCGGTGTGATCTCAGCTATACATGAGCAGTCTGCGGATATAAACCAGGGTGTAGAGCGTGCTAACCCGGAAGATCAGGGAGCAGGTGACCAGGGTATGATGTTTGGGTATGCTACCAACGAAACCGACAACTACATGCCATTGGCGCTAAGCATTTCGCACCTGTTACTGGAAGAGCTTGCAGCCATCCGTAAAGAAGGTAAAGAAATGACATACCTGCGCCCGGATGCAAAATCGCAGGTTACGATTCGTTACAGCGACAACCACGTGCCAGAGAAAATTGACACGATCGTTATCTCTACACAGCACGACGAGTTTATACTTCCGGAAAGCAACACCCCTGAAGCCAAGGACAAAGCGGAGCAGGAAATGGTAGCCAAGATCAGTGAAGATGTAGCAGCTATACTTATCCCGCGTGTGCTGAAGCAGCTGCCGGAACGTATCCAGAACCTGTTTAACAAAGACATTACTTATCACATTAACCCAACGGGAAAATTCGTGATCGGTGGTCCGCATGGCGATACTGGTTTGACTGGCCGTAAAATTATAGTTGATACCTACGGTGGTAAAGGTGCACACGGTGGTGGCGCTTTTTCTGGTAAGGACTCTTCTAAAGTAGACCGTTCGGCAGCGTATGCAGCCCGCCACATTGCTAAAAACCTGGTAGCTGCCGGTGTAGCAGATCAGGCACTGGTGCAGGTAGCGTATGCTATTGGTGTTGCCAAACCGGTTGGTTTATATGTTACAACCTATGGCTCTACGAAAGTAAAGGATGCGAACGGTAACATTATGAGCGATGGCGAGATTGCAGAGAAAGTGAACAAACTGTTTGATATGCGTCCTTATGCTATCGTACAGCGCTTTGGTTTACAGAACCCGATCTTCTCTGAAACAGCAGCTTACGGCCACATGGGCCGCACGCCAGGCAAAAAGAAAGTAGAGTTCTCGGTTAACGGCCACAAAGAAAGCAAAGAGTTTGAGACCTTTACCTGGGAGAAACTTGATTATGTGGACAAGATCAAACAAGAGTTCGGTCTATAGTCTGAACTATAGTTATAAAACAGAAAGGCCCGCTAACTATAGCGGGCCTTTCTGTTTTATAGTTTGTCTCACTTCAGGAGACATTCATAATTCGTTGTTTCTAATTCATCATTGAAATGCTCAGCTTTCCTAGTAAGCAGTTTGCTTGTCTTTGTACTTTTTAAGTTGGCGGCGCATGGCTTCTACGGCTGCGTCAGCGGCTGCCTCAAAAGATGCAGCGTTTTCCTCTGAGTAAAGTGTAGCTCCCGGTACGTATAGTTTTATCTCTACGGTCTTGGTATTAATGCCGTCGCTGTTGTTATGTTTTATAAACACTTCACCTTCCACAATGCGGTCGTAAAATGTCTCCAGTTTATCTACTTTCTGCTGAATAAAATCGGACAGCTGTTGGTCAGCCTCGAAGTGGATGGAATGCATCTGTAACTTCATAGTCGTAAAATTTATTGGTTTAACTTATGCTTTCGGATGAGCTTTCTCGAAGATCGATTTAAGCTTCTCTATTGAGTTATGGGTGTATACTTGTGTAGCTGCCAGGCTGGCGTGGCCCAGCAGATCCTTAATAGCATTCAGGTCAGCGCCTTTGTTAAGCAGGTGCGTAGCAAAGGAATGGCGCAGCACGTGCGGGCTGTTATGTTCTGAAGTTGTTATCAAGCTAATGTATTTTTTGACCACGCGGTATATAAACTTTGGATACAGTGGGCGTGCTTTAGTTGTAACGAGCAGCTTTTCAGAATTGTTATCGCCAAACTCCCTTTTCTTGTGCGCCAGGTAGGTGTTTATACTTTGCCATAAAGAGTCGTTGATAGGGATAATGCGCTCTTTATTGCCTTTGCCCAGCACGCGTACCGTTTTCTGGTACCGGTCTATATCCTGTTCGCTGATACCGATGAGTTCAGCAAGTCGCATACCGGTACCATACAGAAACTCAAGTATAACGCGGTCGCGCTGGCCTTCAAAACTGTCTTCAAACTCAAAGCCATCGAGCAAATTATTAAAAGGTTCTTCTGGCACAAAACCCGGCAACTTTTTAGTTACTTTGGGCGCTTTAATGCGCAGCATCGGGTTAGCCTTTATTCTTTCCTGTGATAAAAGGAATTTATAGTAGGAGCGTAAGCAGGCAATTTTACGGTTGATAGACCGTGGCTGTATGTTTTGTTGTACCAGTGAAAGGATCCAGGAACGGATAATGGTATGGTCGGCCTCAGCCGGATCGGTGATCTCGTAAATCTGGAGTAAGTAATCAGAGAACTGCCCCAGATCGGTGTGGTAGGAGGTAAGGGTGTGCGGGCTGTACCGCTTTTCGTACTGTAGGTACTTAAAAAATAGATCCATAAACTAGTATAGCCGCTTGGTTAAGCAGCTATACCAATTTATGGAAAAATATATTAATTCGGAAATGAATTAGTAGTTATCCTTAGCGAAAAGCGTTTGCTTATACTTAGCTCTTTCCTTCTGCTTTCTTTTAGAAACAGATGGTTTTTCGAAGAATGTTCTGGCTCTCAGCTCTTTCAACACACCAGTTCTTTCGAACTTCTTCTTAAATCTCTTTAATGCACGGTCTACAGACTCGTTATCTTTTACGTTTACAATAATCATGTTTTTGTTTCGCTTCTCTTGGAATTAGGGTTGCAAATTTAATAAACCTTATAGTTAAAAATCAACTATTTAAGCGATTTTTATCTGTTAATATCTAAAATATTCTGAATCAATGGTTTCAGGCTGCAAATATAGCAAAATTTAGCTACCTATTTCAGTACAGCTCTGGAAATTACCAGTTTCTGTATTTCGCTGGTGCCTTCGCCTATTGTGCAAAGCTTAGCATCGCGGTAATACTTCTCGGCAGGGTAGTCTTTGGTAAAGCCATAGCCGCCAAAAATCTGCACGCCTTCATTAGCCACACGCACCGATACTTCAGACGCGTATAGTTTCGCCATCGCCGATTCTTTGTTCACGTTCAGTCCGCGGTTTTTCATGTCGGCTGCCTGATAGGTAAGCAGAGCTGCTGCTTCAATTTCGGTAGCCATATCTGCCAGCTTAAAGGCAATACCCTGGAACGATGAAATTGGCTTGTTGAACTGGCTACGCTCTTTGGAATACTGAAGAGCTGCTTCAAAAGCACCCTGCGCAATACCCAGTGATAGGGCAGCAATAGAAATACGACCACCATCAAGCACTTTCATAGCTTGTATAAAGCCTTCGCCTACGTTGCCTAATATCTGGCTTTTGTGTACGCGGCAATCCTGGAAGATGAGCTCTGTGGTTTCAGAGGCACGCATGCCCAGTTTGTCTTCTTTGCGTCCAGCGCTAAAGCCCGGTGTGCCTTTCTCAATCACAAAAGCCGTCATGCCATGCGAGTCGCCTACTTCGCCGGTACGAACTATAACCACCGCTACATTACCGATTTTACCATGCGTAATAAAGTTTTTAGCACCATTTATCACATAGTAATCACCATCTTCTACGGCTACTGTACGCATGTTGCCTGCATCCGAACCTGTGTTTGGCTCGGTTAAGCCCCATGCACCGATCCATTCGGCAGTTGCCAGTTTAGGCAGGTATTTCTGCTTCTGCTCTTCGTTGCCGAACGCCAGTATATGACCAGTGCAAAGTGAGTTGTGTGCCGCCATCGAAAGACCGATAGAACCATCTATCTTAGAAAGCTCAGTTATAGCAGTAACATACTCCAGGTAACCAAAGCCTGAACCACCATACTCTGTTGGCACTAAAACGCCCATTAGCCCTAGTTCGCCCAACTTCTTGAAAACTTCCACCGGAAATTCCTGGCTTTCGTCCCACTGCATCATGTTAGGTTTAATGTGCTTGGCACCAAAGTCACGAACCATGTCCGCTATCATGCGCTGGTTCTCTGTATATTTTAATTCCATTTATAGTTTGATTGTAGGGTTTTGAGTCGCGTATATAACGGTTTAAAGATCCGCATGTTCACAAAACTATATATTTAAAGGCAAAACGACAATCCGGCTACCTGAAATGGAGTATAATATATTAGGCAAAGTATAGCGTTTTAGGTAGGGCGTTCATTTTGAAAGCGTATTTTAATTGCGTTATTTTGAAGATGCTAAGAACCCAGTTATCTGAACTTTGGGATGGCAATAAAGGTAATTAGCTAAATAGCAGTAAATGAAGCAGTTTTTCAAAAACTTATTTGGGGGAGATACCGCTACGCTGGAATCATTGGGTGCCATTGGGGTAGATATGCACTCGCATATTTTGCCTGGCCTGGATGATGGAGCGGAAACACTGGAGCATTCGCTGGAGCTGGTGCGGGCCATGCAGCAGTTGGGCTACCGAAAACTGATCATGACGCCCCACGTGATGAGCGACTTTTACCGCAACACACCCGAAGGTATACGCGAACGCCTGCACTACCTGAAAGATGCCATTGCCGAAGCCGGTATAGAAATGGAGCTGGGTTGCGCTGCCGAATATTACCTGGATGAAGTGTTTCTGCAGAAGCTAGAGAATAACGAGGAACTGTTAACTTTCGGAGATAAACACCTGCTTTTCGAGACCTCCTTCCTGAACGAGCCGCTTAACCTGCGCGAAGCCATTTTTATGATGCGCTCTAAAGGCTATAAACCGGTAATGGCACACCCAGAACGCTACACCTATTTTTATGGCAAGTTTAACGACCTGGTAGAACTACGTGAGCAAGGCGTATTGCTACAACCAAACCTAAACTCGCTTACAGGATACTATTCGCCGGCGGCAAAAAACGTAGCCGAAAAGTTAATAGACAATGGCCTGGTTGACCTGGTAGGTTCTGATGTGCATAGTTTAAAACACATCGCCGCCCTTAACAGGGTACTAAGTACCAAGTATATCAATAAATTGCTGTCGTTGCCCTTGCTTAACCCGCAACTATAGTTCCTGTCTCCGTTAGCTATACTTCAGAATGATATTTGTAACAGGCGGTAGTGGCCTTATCGGCAGTTTCCTGATACCTGCGCTTCTAGGACAAGGGCATAGCGTGCGTGCGCTTTACCGCGGGCAGGTACCAGCTATACCTATGGCCGAACGTGTAGAGTGGGTAGAAGGAGATATACAGGATCCCGTACTTTTGAGGCAGGCGTTGCAGGATGTACACTACGTTTTCCATAGTGCCGGTTTGGTGTCTTACGACCCGCAGGACAAAGAATTACTGAAGCAGATAAATATAGAAGGCACTGCCAATATAGTAGATGCCTGCCTGGAGGCCGGAAGTATAAAACTGTGCCATGTAAGTTCCATAGCTGCCATTGGCCGCCCCGCTGATGCTGATGTGCTGACTGAAAACAGCAAATGGAACCCGGCAGAAGAACACTCGGCCTATGCCAGCTCAAAACACCTCGGCGAACTGGAAGTATGGCGTGGTATTTCGGAGGGTTTGGATGCAGTTATAGTTAACCCGTCTGTAGTGCTTGGCCCTGCCGACTGGAACCGTAGCAGCACACGTCTCTTTAAATATGTATATAACAAGAACACCTTTTATACAGGCGGTAAAGCTAATTTTGTAGATGTTCGCGATGTAGTGGATGCTATGTTGCAGCTCACGTTCTCGGAAATATCCGGCGAAAGATTTATATTGAATGCGGGGCAGCTGGCTTATAAAGATTTTTTTGAACAGGTGGCAGGCTGTATGCATCGTAAAGCGCCCTCGCGCAGAGTAAACCCGGTGCTGGCAGAACTTGTATGGCGCGCCGAACGGCTCCGCTCATGGCTTACAGGTGCGCGTCCGCTTATCACAAAAGATACGGCCAGAGTGTCCGCAAAAAATCATTTTTTCAGCAATGCAAAGGTGCAGAAGGCCATCGGGTTGGAGTTCAGGGCGTTACCTGAAACTATAGCCTGGACCTGCTCCGAATTACTGCAACAGCAGGCTGTAAAGTAGCTTTTTAGCGCAGCCAACTATAAACTATTTGCCTGTATAAAATGTAATGTAACAAAGGCTGCAAATGCGCAGCCGGATGGGATTTGAGATGAAAGATAATTTTGAAGATAACAGCGAAGAGCTGGATTTGATACAACGTTTCGAGCAGACACTCGAAAACAACGACACTGCTTTCTTTGATATTAACGACTTCGAAGTGATCATAGACCATTACACGGCTAACTTCGAATACAAGAAAGCGCTGACTGCCTGCGATGCAGCCATCGCCCAATACCCTTTTTCTTCGGAACTACAGATAGATAAAGCACAGCTATTGGCCATGTCCGGTAGTTTGGATGACGCGCTTGCGCTTATAAATGAGGTAGCCGAAGTAGAATCAGGTAACCCGGATATACACCTGACGCGTGGCATTATTTTTTCGCAGCGCGGCGAGTACCGTGATGCCATCGATTACTTTAAGAAAGCCCTGGCTTTTGCCGAAGACCGCGACGATATTTACTTTAACATCGGGTTGGCTTACCAGAGCTGGGGTAAATTTGGGTCGGCTATAAAGTACTATAAAAAGTGCATCGAGCTGAACGTAGAGAACGAAGCCGCCATGCAGGAAATAGTATACTGTATGGAAGTGACCGGAACGTTGCGCGAGCACCTGCCATTTTTCCAGAAGTTTGTAGACGATGACCCTTACTCGTATGTGGCGTGGTTTAACTTGGGCAATGTGCTGAATAAAACAGGTGCTTACGACAAAGCTATTGCGGCTTACGATTACTCCACTATCATCAAACCTGATTTTATTACAGCCTATAACAACATGGCCAATGCCTATGTGTTTATTGGTGAATATGTAAAGGCTATCGAAGCGTTTAACGCCATGCTGGAGCACGGAGAGCCGTCGGCAGAAGTATACTGCAACATTGGCGAGTGCTACGAAAAGCTGGAGCAATGGGACCTGTCGCGCCGCTACTACCAGAAATCAGTGGACCTGGACCCGGAAATGGATGAAGCCTGGTTTGGCATTGGGGTGATATTGGATGCGCAGGGCAAGTGGTATGAGGCTGTACATTTCTTTAAGAAAGCAGTTGAACTATACGACGACAGCTCTGATTACTGGGTAGCCCTTGCTGCTGCCGAGTATCATGTAGGCCATGTAGTATCGGCGCTGGAAAGTTATGCACGTGCCGCAGAGATACAGCCAAATGATAAGGACATATACCTGAATTGGTCCATCATTTTGTACGAACAGGGCAATTATGATGAGGCCACTGACATTATTTTAAATGCCATAGAACTGCAGCCAGACGAAGCAGAGCTATATTACAGGGCCTGCGCCTACTTACTTTCTGCAGGAAAATACCGCGAAGCTTACAATTATCTTGAAAATGCCTTAATTTTGGACTTCGAAAAACATAAGCTGTTGTTTGAGTTCTTCCCGGAACTGGAGTCGCAGCGGGCATTAGCCAGATTAATTGATCAGTATCGCAAATAATATCAGATGAACTATACGCTGAATAACCTGCCGGAGCGCGAGCTTAAGCCACGCGAGCGGGGTTTTACCATGGCTATGGACAAAGGCCTGAGTGTACGGGAAGTGGAAGACTTTCTGGATGTAGCCGGAGAATATGTTGACATTGTGAAGCTGGGCTGGGCTACCTCGTATGTGGTGCCTAACCTGCAAAAAAAGCTGGATGCTTACAGAGCTGCCGGTATACCGGTATACTTTGGAGGTACCTTATTCGAGGCTTTTATTGCCCGTAACCAGTTCGAGGACTACCGCCGTATCCTGGACAAGTATCAAATGACTTTTGCAGAAGTATCGGATGGTTCGCTGGAGATGAACCATGAAGAGAAACTGCAGTATATTCAGACATTGGCCGAGCAGGTAACCGTGTTATCAGAAGTAGGTTCTAAAGATGCGGAGAAGATCATTCCGCCTTATAAGTGGATACAGCTGATGCAATCGGAACTGGATGCCGGTGCCTGGAAAGTGATTGGTGAAGCACGCGAAGGTGGTAACGTTGGTTTGTTCCGTTCAACGGGCGAGGTACGTAGCGGTCTGGTTGAAGAGATCCTGACGAAGATCCCGTTTGAGAAGATATTGTGGGAAGCGCCGCAGAAAGCACAGCAGGTATGGTTTATAAAACTACTGGGTGCTAACGTAAACCTTGGTAACATTGCGCCAAGCGAAGTGATACCTTTAGAAACTATCCGATTAGGTCTGCGTGGCGATACCTTCCACCACTTCCTTAACATGGATGATGCCGGCCTGAAAAGTTAATTCAATTCGGATATAAAGTATAAATTGCCCGTTAGTTAAGTCTGGCGGGCAATTTTGTTTTAAGTACAACTATAGCTATATGCATAAGTTTGGTCTGATTGGTAAAAAGCTGGGGCACTCGTTCTCAAAGCGCTACTTTACACAAAAGTTTGAACAGGAAGGTATAACCGATGCGGTTTACGAACTATACGAACTGCCAACTATAGCCGAACTGCCGCAACTGCTGCAAGCAAACCCGGAACTGGTTGGCTTAAATGTAACCGTACCCTACAAAGAAGAAGTTATCCCTTACTTGGATGAGTTGGACGAAACGGCCGCAAGGATAGGCGCCGTAAATACCATTAAAATAACCAACGGTAAAACAAAAGGCTACAACACGGATTATATTGGTTTCAGGGATTCTCTGGAGCGGTTTTACCCCGCAACGAAACACAGCAGGGCTTTAGTATTAGGCACAGGCGGCGCAGCAAAAGCTGTATGCGCGGCACTCCAAAACCTGGATATAAACTATACAATTTTATCACGCACCGCCAAGCCGGGACACTTAACTTATAGTACGCTCACGCCTGAGCGCATGCCACAGTATCAGCTCATAATTAATACCACGCCGCTTGGTATGTATCCTGCTGTAGAAACCTTCCCCGATTTGCCTTATCAGGCTTTAACGCCCCTACATTACCTTTATGACCTGGTGTATAACCCTGAGGAAACACTTTTTTTACAGAAGGGCAAAGCAGTCGGGGCTCAAACTATAAACGGCCTTGCCATGCTACATGGGCAGGCAGAAGCGGCCTGGATGATCTGGCAAAAGGCCTAAAACGAAATGCAATTTATTTTTAGCAAAATAGTTGGCAATTGTTGTAACATAAGGCGTGCAGGTGCTCGTAAAAGCCTGATAAACAGAGCCACCCTAACCACCCTTTACCATGACGCAGCTAACCACCCTTAAGCAGAAAACACACACCTTAAATGCCGAAATTTACGCTTTATACCTATCGTACCGCGATGTGCGTGTAAAGTGGTATGTGCGCCTGCTTTTAGCTGTTGCCATTGGCTATGCCATTAGCCCGATAGACCTGGTGCCTGATCTGGTGCCGGTTTTCGGGTTTCTGGATGATGTGGTAGTCGTTACGCTGGGGCTGGGTTTTTCGTACCAGTTAATTTCGAAGCTGGTGCTGGACCAGGCCCGCATACAAGCTTATGAAACATTGGGCGGTGTAGCAGGCAGCGGCATTACAGCTTACAAAATTATTGGGTACGTGTGGATGCTGGTAGCTACTGTGGTGGCCGTACTGGTATATAAAATGTTTTTCCTGGGAATAGCCTGACAGTTTTAGATAAATTTGCTTTTAAAGGCGCAGCTGTAACAGGCTGCGCTTTTTATTTTATGGGTTTAGCTACCACTTTTGCCGCTTCGTCGATAATCTTGATTTTCAGTTTCTTGGTATAGCACTACAATCGCTGATATTTCTTACATTTACTTGTCGTAAGTATACTGACCACTTTATACTTAGGCTACATTATACCCTGTAAGAAATATTTACCCGGCCTTGCAACCTTTGCCCGGAAATTGGGCTCATGTGAGTAAGAGCTGTAAACAGTCAGCAGTTGAAACTTTTTACCAGTAACAAGTCAGAAGAGGAAAAGCTTATTGATGGGTGCATTGCCGGCAAACGGGATATGCAGCGTCTCCTCTACGACCTGTATGCTAAAAAGATGATGATGGTCTGTATGCGTTACGCTCCTACAACTTTTGAGGCAGAAGATATTGTGCAGGAGGGTTTTGTGAAAGTGTTTGCCAACATCCAGAACTTTAAAAAGGATTGCCCGCTGGAGTTCTGGGTCAGGAAAATTATCGTAAACACGGCCCTGAAATACCTGCGGCAAAAATCGCTGCTTACCGTATCGCATGAAACAGAGGAAGTGGAGAACATAAGCTCCGGCAACTATAACCTGAACGATTATAGTATGGATGAATTACTAAGCATGATCCAGAGCCTGGCGCCGCGTTACCGCATGGTGTTTAACCTCTATGCCATCGAAGGGTACAACCATAAAGAGATCGGGGAGATGCTCGAGATCTCGGAAGGTACATCAAAATCTCAGTATTCAAGAGCACGGGCTATACTTCAGAATATGCTCTTAAGCCAGGATAAACCATATCAAGAGAATGTCATCACCAGATAATAAAGATTACGGAGATCTGGAGCAGGCCATGTGGCGCCGCTTTCAGGATGCGGAAGCTATGCCGGATCCGGAGGTCTGGTCGCGCATAGACCATGCGCTTGCCATGCAGGACAATGAGAAGTATAAAAAACGCGCATTGTTTTACAGGCAACTGGCGGCTGCATGTTTTATACTTTTTGTGCTTTCCGGGTCGGCGTTGGTACTACATTTTAAGCAGGACCAGGAACAGGAGCTACTTGCCTCAGCAGAACAACCGCAGCCACAAACTAAGGCACCCATTGCTGGCAACGCAACTATAAATTCAACTCCAACTACCGAAGCAGCCCAGCCATCCGGAAATTATACTTTGCCCAAAGCTGAAGAAGGAACTATAGCTGCCAATGCACAGGTACCATCAACAAACTATAGTTATGCTGAACCTGAGGAAGAGGCTACTCTGTTCAGTAGGAATTCTAAAGCAAGCAACAAATCAGTTCAAAATAACGCCGGACAAAACTATACTACTGTAGCAGCTACTACTGCAACTATGGCTACGCAACCAGGCGTTTATAGTGCTGGGCAATTGGCAGCTACCACTGCAAATAATGCGGTTCCTTCAGTTACCGGCTCACAAGTGCAAGGCTATATGCCAGCAAGCCAGGCTATAGCTGTTGTGCCGGATACCTATACAAGCCCTACTGTTTTAAATCCGCTTTTGCGCCGTAATGCAACACTTGGCTCCATAGCAGCAGGCGGGAATGTGCCGGAAAGTGCAGTGCAGCAAAAGCAGGATGAGCTCTTACTTGCCTTAAATAAGCCGACAGAAAGTGAAACAGCTGAGAAAGCTACCAAAAACAGCCGTTGGAATGTAGGAATGGGTGTGGCATCGTCTTATTTTACACAGAATGTTGATATACCGGAACAGTATCTGGCCGCTTCTGATGGAAGACCGGGTATAATGCGCCATACAGGCCCGATTGTTTCGGTAGAGACAGCAGAAAACCTGGTGAATGCCTATAAAGAGTTTGAAGATAATACACAGGCCGCCAATGCGATAAATGTAGATGCCAAAGCCGGCTTCAGGCTGAACAAGCGTTTTAAGGTATTAGCTGGACTTGGATATAGTAAAAACACCTCTAAAACCAGAACGAGCTATATTGTAGAGCAATTTTTGTTTAATCCCCGAAACAATGAGCGGTCCAAGCTTAAGCCAACTACGGTTTTCCTGCCATCGCTGCACACGTTTACTACCGACTCGGTGAGTGTAATAAAAACCAAAGAGCCGTTTAATGTAGACTATAGTTACCAGATGTTGTCTGTGCCACTGGAAGTGCAGGTAGAGGGTGCTATAGGGCAGAAATGGTTTTGGTACGCACATGGCGGTGGCGCTGCAAACGTTATCATGCAATCAACTATAAAAGCGGATAACCCCGAAATAGCTGATGTAAGCTACGGCCCTGGTGATGATTCGCCGTTCCGGAAAGTACAGTTCTCGGGCAATGCAGGGTTGGGCCTGGGCAAGCGGCTGACTGATGCCGTCAGCATTTCGTTCGGTCCGGAATACCGTCATTTCTTTTCGTCGCTGCTAGCCAGCGAGTACGCCAACGCCAAACAAGGCAAACCCTACACTATAGGTGTAAACATGGGTATAAATTATATGCTGGGCCAGGCAGGCAAATAATACATAAATTTTTTAGAGCTGGTGCAACCATCAGCCGCGTTACCGACTCTTGATAGTAGAAGAAGGGCAACAGCACTTTTAACCGTCTGTTCTAACCAAACCCCTGTACTACTAAAACTATGAAGAAAATGCGCCCGGTACCTGTAGCATTCTCTGATGTTACAGCTATAGTGAAAGCAAATTTGTCCGGTTGGTATATGCTGTTGGCCCTTCTCCTTTTTTCGTTGTTTATGTCGGGTTGCGATATAATGCAGCAGGAAGAAGAAGAAAAACTGGATGGCTGTTTCCCGACTACTGATTGTGTGCTGCAGGGCACTGCCGTAACTATAGCCTGTGGATATGGCGCATTTCAGAACACCTGGCTGCAACTAAACGATACCACTTACCTGCAACCCTGGGTAAATGCTACGGCAGTGCAAACCCTTAAGCCTGGGCAAAAATATAGTTTTGGTTACATAGAGGTAGAACGCGATAACAGGTACGATAACATCTATACCTGCATGGCTGCCCTACCCAAAGCTAAAATTATAAAGCTTACCTGTCTGCAACCTGTTGCGGGCACAGCAAACTAAACGCACCTAACCTATAGCTATGAAAAAAAGCAGTTGCGGGACTACATTAGTCCTTCTGTTGGTTGTGCTTTGTTTAAGCTGCCAGACCGATGACCAGATATATCCGAATGCAATTGCCCCGTCTAATAAATTAGCAATGCTGGGCAGATGGAGCATAGCAAAGATAGCTTACAAGGTGTGCCGCAAAAACAGTTGTAACACCACAAACTATAGCGGTGCTGCCAAAGATTATTTCGAGTTCAGGGCTGACAGTGCCTTTTTAAACTATACCACTGACAGTAACCGGCAGTTCGATGCTTTTAAAGCAGACTATAGCTCACCGGAAGCAATTGTGTTAACCCGTGGGTTTTGGTCGGCAAAGTATATAGTTAAGGAAAACCAGCCTGGCAAGTTGGTGCTGGAATGCGTTTACATGGGCAAAGACCCTTATGCCACTTTTACAGATACTTATTATTTATATCAATAGCTTACCAGTTTATACTTCTGCGCAATCCGTTAGTACACTATAAAACATGAAAAATTCTTTTAAAATACTTTTTCTGTACCTAACACTGGCACTGCTTACAGTTAGCTGCCAGAAAGAAGAAGACCCGACCCCAGCCTGCCTGCAAGTAGAAGTGATCGGGGCGGATTGCGACTCGAGCTGGTACATTCTTAAAATAGAAGGTGCTGATGCAAATGGCCAGCAGGGTAATTACCTGGGGCAGTTGCAGAACGGGTACGTGACTACTGATAACCTGCCGGAAGCATACAGGCAACCGGGCACAAAACTGGAGGCAGCCCTGGAACTGAACGGGGAATATGGCCCACGCTGTGTAACGGTAACCGTAATGTACCCGGCCGTAAAAGTAACCCGCGTGTGCCAGCCGGCACGGTCGCAGGGCTAACTATAAACTATAGTTTAACGCCAGGTTACGTATTGATTTTGAATTATTAAAACTGACTGACTTGGAAATGCCTGTTGCTTTGCGGCAGGCTTTTTTTGTGCGTTCAAATTTATACTTATAGTTACCAGATTATGTTTGTAAAAGCTAAACTTACGTACAGTTTCAGATGTTATACTTTATCGTTAATTTCGTAAAACCGACGAATGGATTTTAAGCTAACATCAGAGTTTCAGCCGACCGGCGACCAGCCCAAAGCTATTGCAAAACTCACAGAAGGAGTAAATAATGGAGAGCCTGCTCAGGTTTTACTGGGTGCCACCGGTACCGGTAAAACCTTTACCATGGCTAACGTTATCAAAAATACGGGCAAGCCAACACTGGTACTTTGCCATAACAAAACACTGGCCGCGCAGCTATACGGCGAGTTCAAACAGTTCTTCCCCGATAATGCGGTAGAGTATTTTATTTCTTACTACGACTACTACCAGCCCGAAGCCTACATTGCCTCATCCGATGTATTTATCGAGAAAGATCTTGCTATAAATGAGGAGATCGAGAAGCTGCGTCTGCATACTACTTCGGCACTGCTTTCGGGGCGCCGTGATGTGATTGTGGTGGCATCGGTGTCGTGTATCTATGGTATCGGTAACCCCGAAGAGTTTGGGAAGAACGTTTTGCACCTGGCCCCTGGGCAACGCTATAGTCGCAATAACCTGCTTTATACGTTTGTGCAGATACTTTACAGCCGCACCGAAGCCGAGTTTACACGTGGAACATTCCGGGTGAAAGGCGATACGGTTGATATTTTCCCGGCTTATGCAGACTTCGCTTACCGTTTTTATTTCTTTGGAGATGAACTGGAGCAGATACACCGCATTGACCCGGCTACTGGTAAGAAACTAGCCGACGAAAAAGCCATCACCTTATATCCTGCTAACCTCTTTGTTACCGGAAAAGACACGCTGCAGCAAGCCATTTCGGAGATACAGTACGACATGGTAGCGCAGCACGATTATTTTTTACGTGAAGACAGGCCTGTTGAAGCCAAGCGCATAAAGGAACGCACCGAGTTCGACCTGGAAATGATACGTGAACTAGGCTACTGTTCCGGTATCGAGAACTATTCCCGTTACTTCGACCGTCGTTCGCCGGGTGCACGCCCGTTCTGTTTGCTTGATTATTTTCCGGATGATTACCTGATGGTGATTGACGAGAGCCACGTAACGGTGCCACAGGTGCGCGCTATGTGGGGCGGCGACAGATCCAGGAAAGTAGCTTTGGTGGAGTATGGTTTCCGGTTACCGGCTGCTATGGACAACCGCCCGCTTACCTTTAACGAGTTCGAAAGTATGATGAAGCAGGTGGTGTTTGTAAGTGCAACGCCCGGCGACTACGAAATACAGAAATCGGAAGGTGTTATAGTTGAGCAAATCATCCGCCCAACCGGTTTACTTGACCCTGTGATTGAAGTGCGCCCAAGTACCAATCAGGTGGATGACCTGCTGGATGAGATTGATGAGCGCGTGAAAGAAGGTGCCCGTGTGCTGGTAACAACACTTACCAAACGCATGTCGGAGGAGCTGGCCAAGTACCTGGAGAGGCTGAACATAAAAGTAAAATACCTGCACTCCGAAGTAAAAACCCTGGACCGTGTAGAGATTTTGCGGGAGCTGCGCTTAGGTGTAATTGATGTACTGATAGGCGTTAACCTACTGCGCGAAGGTCTGGATTTACCGGAAGTAAGTCTGGTTGCTATATTGGATGCAGATAAAGAAGGCTTTTTGCGTGACCAGCGCTCGCTGATACAGACTATGGGCCGTGCCGCACGTAACGAGAAAGGCAAAGTTATTATGTACGCCGACCGCATGACGGGCTCTATGCAGCGTGCCATAGATGAGACCAATCGCCGTCGTGCTACCCAGATGGCCTATAATGAGAAACACGGCATTACGCCACGCACTATACTTAAGACAAGCGACGAGATTCTGGAGCAGACATCGGTTGCTGATAACATTAAGAAAGAAGTGAAAATGTATGCCGGTCCGGAGGAAGTGTCTATAGCGGCTGAACCTGTGATACAGATGATGAAGAAAGATGAGTTGGAGAAGCTCATCAAAAAAACAGAGAAGCAAATGGAAGCTGCTGCCAAAGACCTCGACTTTTTGCAGGCTGCCAAGTACAGAGACGAACTAACAGAACTCCGCAACCTGCTTAAGACAAAAAGAGACTAGGCTATAGTTAGAAAGTTTAGAAGTTAAAAAGTTAGAAAGTTAGAAAGTTGTGTTTATAGAGATGCTGTAGTTTGCGTCTTACTAACGAGGGTTCTAAAATCAAAAGCACCTATAGTTTGGCTATAGGTGCTTTTTGTTGTAGGCTAGTCATCCCTGTCATCTTCAAAGTAGGACTTTATTTGCTCACGTAAAACAATACTTTTGAACCACGCATTGCTGAGTGTCCCCCTTTGAAGGGGGTAGGGGGATGATGTACTTTATTGTATCAACAATTATTGCGGTAAAAGCACTTTGTCGATTACGTGGATGACGCCGTTTGATGTTGGGATGGAAGCAACGATGTTAGCACCATTTACAGTAACTTTGCCATCTTTTACGCCCATCGTAACACGGCCACCGTTTACCTGGCCCAGGCTCTGGCCATCTTCAAAGCTGTCTGCATTCAGGATACCAACATACACATGGTATTGCAGAATATTGCGTAGGTCGCTTCGTTTTTCAGGTTTTAATAAACCCTCTACAGTGCCCGCAGGCAGTTGCTCGAAAGCAGCGTTTGTAGGTGCAAATACTGTAAACGGCCCTGCATTTGTAAGCACATCTACCAACTCGGCTGTTTTTACGGCAGTTACCAGCGTGGTGTGGTCCGGAGACGAGGCTGCTACCTGCACTACGTTTTTCTGAGACTCGTCGTCCTGCACTGCTGATTGTCCGCCTGCAGCTGCTTCGGTTTCTGTCGCTTCCTGTTGTGGTTCAGTAGTTGCGGTTTGTTGTTCTGATGAATTGCAAGATGCCAGCATAGCGCCCATGGCTATTACTACGGCAAGAGTTACCTTTTTCATACTGTAAGTTTTAATAGTTAAAGACAATACAATATTGGCTCTTAAAATGGTCTTATAGTATGACGTAGGTTACTATCAAAAATGACTTTTGTTATAATTTTTGGAAAAAATGAAGAAAGGGTGTTTGAGACTAACGTCATTTGAATATATTGCTCTCTCTATCTATTATGAATAAGTCTTAATTATATATTAATGATTATGCAACGTAGGATTATACATTTTTTCCTGATTACAACAGCTTTAGCCACTGTCATTCTTTTCTATTATATGGATAAGCGTGTTATCTATAAGGCTTATGAGAATAGAAGCGCATTGGGCGAAATAACGATGTACTTGTTGGGGTTAAGTATTTTGCTTCAGGCATTGACACATTTGGTGCTGGCAGTTATTAATACCATAAAACTTATACAAAAGAAAGATGCCAGATATAAGCATAGGTTATACTGTCTTGGCCTTGGGCTAGGATTTGCAGGGACTTGGTTTGTAGTTATGCGCAAACTAGCTAACAATGGCACCGAAGATTTTTTCTGGGGTCCGCTTGATACCGGATTGGTGTTTATAGGTATTTGCGCCTGTATCGTTAACTTCCTTTATCTTAAAACTACTCATACCAATAAAACAAAAGCGGCAATTACAAAACAGGAAAGCGTAATAGCTTAACTATACCGGAAAGGACTACAGCAACAGTAGTCCTTTTTCGCGCAGTTCAAACCAGGTAGGTGATGCCAGGAACTCATCAAAAGTAAGATGTGCTTCTGCCGGGTAACTCTCCTGCAGCTGCTTCAAACTATAGGCTTCGGCGCTTTCCAACGAAACTTTTTCTATAGTATCCACAAGCCACTGGCCTATAGTTGCGGTTGTTTTTACCTGGAAGTCTTCGCCTTTTTCGTAGAAGGTAAGTTCGCAGCGCTCTATGGTCTGGCCTTTTCGGGCTACCATGGTAAAGTCTATTTCCGGGATGCTTCCCAGCCATAGTACGCGGGCGTTCATGCGGGTACTGTCGGGGCGGTGCGGCTGTGCGATGGCACTGCTTATGAGATCCGGTTTTATAGTTGTACCAGGAATCTTAAAATCGAACCAGAACGAGAGCGGCTCTTCCAGTCCTACACTATGCATGTAGTTGTAAAGTGATTTATTTAAGCCAGCGCTGAACAAACTATGGTCGGTACCTTTCGGGTCGTTGTGCCACAGGTCGTTGTAAGCAAAGCCGCCTTCTTCGGGGCCCACTTTCACCACGCCATACTTTTCGGGGTTCTTGCCGATCGGGCTATGGGCTGTCATGCTGAAACGGTGCCAGTAACCGGATTGAATTACGTTATTCTCGAACAACTGCCGCACTACTTCCAAGGAGTCAACTGTTTCCTGGGTAGTTTCGGTCGGGAAGCCATACATCAGATAGGCGTGCACCATAATGCCGGCTTGCGTAAAGCTGTCGGTTACGCGGGCTACCTGCGCTATCGTTACGCCTTTTTCCATCAAAGCCAGTAATCGGTCCGAAGCTACTTCCAATCCCCCCGAAACGGCAATACAACCCGACTCAGCCAATAAACGGCACAGGTCGGGCGTAAAAGTCTTTTCGAAACGGATATTTCCCCACCAGCTTATTTTTACACCACGGCGCAACAGTTCAATGGCCATGTCGCGGAGCGGAGCAGGCGGTGCTGCCTCATCCACAAAATGGAATCCGGTCTGGCCAGTCTGGGCAATGATCTCTTCAATTCTATCTACCAGTAAGGTTGCCGGTGCCACATCGTAACGGCGGATATAATCGAGGGTAATGTCGCAGAAGGAGCAGCGTTTCCAGTAGCAGCCGTGCGCTACGGTCAGTTTGTTCCAGCGGCCGTCGCTCCACAGGCGGTGCATTGGGTTCACCACATCTATCACCGACAGGTAATCTTTTATCGGCAGGCCGTTATAGTCGGGCGTGCCTACTTCGGTGTGTGGTATATCCGGGTCGGTGCAGTTGTTGATGTAGGTAACCTCGCCATTTTGCAGCATAAACGTGCGTTGCAGGTTTTCTGCTTCGCGTTTGCCCTGCAGGTATTCAATCAGTTTCAGCCACGGACCTTCACCATCATCCAGCGTTACAAAATCGATGTACTTGAACAGGCGCGGTTCTTTTAGCCCACGGAGCTCAGTGTTCGGGTAGCCGCCGCCCATGGCCGTTTTTATAGTTGGGTAGTTCGTTTTGATATGCTGCGCCAGCCGTAAACCGCCATACAAGTTACCCGGAAAAGGAATAGAGAAACCAACTATAGTTGGCTGTACCTGCTGCAAGTGCTCTTCCAGAATCTCTAATAAAAACTGGTCTACCAGGTTCGGTTCCTGCTGCAGTTCTTCTTCCAAAGGGTCGAACGACGTGGCCGACAAAGCCAGTTTTTCGGCGTAGCGGCTGAAAGCAAAGTAAGGGCAGACAGTTTCTTTGATCAGGTCACCGAGATCTTCTAAGTACAGCGTAGCCAGGTAACGTGCCCTGTCTGTAATGCCCATGCTGCCAAACGCATATTCCAGGTCTTCCACCTGGTCAAATCGAGATCCTTCAGGTAAATAACGGCTGTAGCTGATCTGCTGGGCTATCGTTAAATCTTTGTTCTGCAGAAAACGGATGACCGGCTCCACCGTGTTCAGGTACTCGCGTTTCAGCTTCAAAATCCGGAAACTGTTATCCGATAACTCATAGTCGCCCGCTTCAATAGCTCCAAATATTTTTGACAGACCTGCTTTGGAGAACATGCGCAATACCAACTCAATGCCCAGATCAGCCTGCGCCACGTTGAAGCCCTGTCCGCGCAAAAAGCCGGTTAAGTAGGCCGTAGCCGGGTAAGGTGTATTCAGCTGGGTAAGTGGTGGCGTTATGAGCAGTATGGTGGGCGTAGTTTCCAAAGTATAAAAATTAAAGTATAAGCCTGTCCTGCAAAAGTACAGATTTTATGGCATAGTGTTTTGAAACAGCTGAAAGGTAGCCGCGGGTTCAGTTCTATAGGTAAGATGTAGGCTATAGTTGAGGCAAGCTTCTTCGCTTGTAGCAAACTATAGTTTGGGCATCCCGGCTTAGTCGAATCTGAGATTCGACTTTATAGTTCGTCACGGAAATAATTTCCGAGCCAGGAATGAGAGGCGACCCGGGTGTCGGAAATAATCTGAAACTATAGGTTAGCGGCCTGCTGCTTTGTTTACGGCGTAGTTTACAGCAGGCACAATACCCAGCACAGTTATCGAGATCATGAAGAAGATAACGAAAAAGGAATTAAACCAGCGAACTATAAAATCAGATGGAATGCCGAAGGTATAGAGCTCCAGGGCAGACGCAAGCAAAATACTGATGATCAGGATGACCAGCAGTTTGGTTTTAAGTTGTGCAGAGATAAGCGCCTTCTTCATGGGTGGTTAAACTATAGCTGCAAAGGTACAACCGGCAACTATAGTTGGGCAACTTATGAGTGGCCTTTTTGTGCTTCCTCCTCCTCGCGCTGCTGGCTGCTTTTGTTAGTTGTAGTTGCTTTCGCCTGCGGTGGCGCAGACGGTGTTTGCTGTTTTACTCTATTGATGTCAGAAGAATCGTCTTTGCTGGTTTCTTTACGTGGGTCTACGGGTTTGTTCTGTTTCATAGCTATTGGTTATAGAGGTTTATACTGCTCATACGGTTTTGGGGAGCACGGGGATAACTAACTATAAATTGAATGCGGTCGTAGAAAAGGTATGTTAAACAGAACAATACAACTATGAATAGCAAACCATTAAAAACGATACTGTTAGCTGCCTTTTTTGCCGGTGGCTTATCTATAACTGCCTGCGATACCGGCCAGCGCCCCGGCGAGGCAAATACCGAAGACAGCGACCACGTAGAAGAAGGCTCGATGAACGAAGGGTATAACTCAGACGAAAGCAATACAGATACCACTGACATGGCTGCACCTTACAACGATGCCGAAGGAGCTGTACACGCCGGTGATGGTAAAAGTGATGGTGTTGACAGAGAGGATGTTGATGAAAAGCAATAAAGCAATATATTTTTGTCTTTATTAAAAGGAAGTGTAATGTAAGTTATACTTCCTTTTTTTGTAGGGCTTTGGTAAAGACCTGGCGCTTGCGCAGGTCATGCTATAGTTGATCTTTTTTCATGTCGAGCGTCAGCCGAGGGATCTATCTCAGCTTATAGTTGAAGTTTATAGTTCGTCATTTCGAACAGCGTGAGAAATCTGAATCCTATAGTTGCAATCTATACTTACTCATACCAAACATTTTCTTTCATAGCTACTTCCAATCCTGGGAGCTCTACTTGCCTATCGTTTCAATTACACTTTGGTGCCCTCACGGCCGGGAGGCCTCGTCTTCGGGCATCGCGCTGTGTACATTTCTTTTTCTCGTGCCTCTAAATGGCTGCGCCACCAGAAATCTACAAGGCGCTCAACCCAAAGACTGATATCAATTCGATAGTTACCTGTATCTATAGTTTGAACTGGTAAGCTTCGAGATTGATCGTGGCTATAGTTCCGTAGGGACAGGTCGAGACCTGTCCGATCTTGGACTGCAACTATAGAACTATAGTTTAAAAATTGGTAAGGCAGAAATTCCCCTCTTGAGAGGGGCAGGGGTGTGTTATAGTAAAGTCTTAACGTATCTTCTCACAAGATCCTTCCAGGATGACAAAAGAAAAGTAGCAGAAACTCCCTCTCCTGTTTTGGGGGTAGGGGCCCTCTTTAAAAGGAGAGGGCTGGGGTGAGGTAAAAACTCCCCCCTTGACTACCGAGAACGAGAGTTGGAAAGTAGTGGGCATTGCTCTGAGGGGTTAGGGGTGGCTGGACCACGGCAACTATAAAATTATAAACCCGAAACAAAAAAAGCTGCTCCCATTACAGAAGCAGCTTTCACTAAACAACCAACTTTACTTAATTAAAAACAAAGCCATTAGGTCCGATTCCGGCTTTAAACTCTTGTAGTTTCGTGCCGGTTGGGCTATAGATAAACACAGTTCCATCGCTGCTGAAGTTATTGTTGTCGGAGCCATAGATGTTTCCTGTTTCAGGGTCTACTTCCATGCCGTAAAAGCTGCGGCCAAGCACAACGGTAGAGGTCAGTTGGGTTGCCGTTACTGCCTGCGAGTACGTTTTGCCCAGGTAAGTATAGTACAGCTTATCGCCGGCGCCGTTTACAGACAGGTTTTTAGGAATGCTCTGATTGCTTGGGAAAGTATAGGTAGTTTCGATGGCATTGGCTGTTGTGTTGAGCTTCGCTAGCGCGCCTGGTGTCGTTTTCGTGTAATCTATCGCAGACCAGTCGTCGGTATACACAACTTTGCCCGAACACAGTACCCAGATGTGGTTGTTTTTGTCCTGCACAAATTCTGATGGGCTGTCAGGAGTTTCGAACGTATTTTCGACCACGTCGGTAGCCGTGTTTATGACCGAAACAGTATTGCCGCCGCTGTTGGCTACATAAAGTTTGCCATTTGCCAGTATCAGTTGCTCTGGCATAGCACCAACAGGAATTGTTTTAATAACAGTATTGGTTTCAAGATTGATGACAGATACACGGCCGTTTCCACCAAAAGCTACCCATTCTGTTACATAGCCTTTGTTATGATTTAAGGCAGCAAAATAGCGCGGCGATTTCAGGCCCTGTATAGTTCCTACAGATTTGAAGGTCTGCTTTTCTACTACCTCTATTTTATTGCTATTATTGGCAACTATGTAGGCATGGTCTTCAAACAGCGTCATCGATTGAACCACATCGCCAAGCAGCTGGTCATCGTTGTTTTTACTGAAAATGTCGTTCTCAAAATGGCTGCTGGCTTTGTGGTAAAAAGATACAGAACCATTGGGTGTACCAAAATTGCCTTCGTTTACTATAAAAACGCCTTTCCCGGATAACGAGAAGGGTTCTTCAGTGTCGGAGCTGTCGCAACTGGTAAATACAAAAGTGCTTGTAAAGAGCAGAACAGCCAGGTAAAAGCTGCGGAACAAGGGAGTATTTTTCATTTTTATAGTTTTAGATAATTATAGTTAAGGAATGATGAATCGTAAACTGAAAGTATAGCCACGGGGCGGCATAGCACGGTAAGCCATGGTCTGGTAAACCGTGTTGGTAATGTTCTCTGTCCGAAGCGAAAGGATAAGCTTACATTGGTTCAGGTGTAATTGCTTGCTAAGAGCAGCATTTATCAGTATAAAACTTTCGAGGGGCCTGGTTTCGGAGTTGGTAGTATAGCGCAGGCCAGTATAGTTCAAATCGGTGTGCAGTTGCCAGTTTTTATAGGTAAGGCCGGTTGCTACCACGGCCTTGTGGCGTGGCACATACATCAGTTGCCTGCCTTTGTCGCCCTGGCCCTCGTACACTGCCACCTGCTCCGACGAAGTATAAGTATAGCCCGCCGAGCCGGTAAGTTTCAGGGTTCCTATAGTTGCTGTCAGTTGCTGGCTTAGTTCCAGGCCCATTGCCCGTACTTTTTGCAGATTTATAGGTCGCCAGCGTCCGGTTTCATCCTCCGTCCATTGTATCCAGTCGTCAACCAGCATGTGGTAGGTGGTGGCTTCGGTTTCCAAGAGCAGCGTGTTGCCAACTATAAACAGGTGGCGCAAGCCGGCTTCTTTGCTCCAGCCTTGTTCTGGTTTAAGGGTAGGGTTGCCGGCGCCGACCCAAAAGCGGTCGTTTAAGGTAGGCACGCGGTAGCTGCCCGATACATTTCCTTTTAAAAACAACTGGTGTTGGGCCTGTTGGTAAAATTTCCAGTTAAAGCCCAGGGCTGGCGTAGGAGCGGGGTTATAGTCTGTTACAAAAGCCTGGCGCAGGTTCAGGCTCAGGTCTATAGTTTGGGTAGGGTCGTAACGGAAAAGCGCGAATAAAGCTGCCCTGTTCTCCTGTTCTGTTTGGGCATAACCATCATTTTCAGCTACAAAGTGTTGCAGGTTTACGCCACCGCGCAGGCTCCAGTTTTTGCCTTTGGTATAGGTCTGTTCAGCCTGCAATTGGTAGGTCTGCACATCGGCTACAGAGTTTGTTGCGTCATCCGTATAGTTCAGGAAATCTTTAAAGTAAGCCAGCTTTACATCCGTAGTTCCCCAGTTGCCATCGTGTTGCAATTGCGTTAGCAGGCGCAGGTTTTTGTCGAGCTGTTCTGCGCCGCTTGCCGAGCCCATGGCCGGCTGTAGTTCCCGGTCGGTAAAGGTGTACCAGGCATGCAGGCCTATTTTAGTACCTGGTGTTAATTGCCAGGTAAGGTCCTGGGTAAAACCGTATTGTTGCTGGGCAGCATGGTCCTGGGTGCGCTCCGGCTTACCTGCCCGCGAGAGATCTTTGTACATGAAATCATTCTCAGCAGATTTGTGGTAAGCGCCTATGCCCACCTGTAGTTTATCGTTGCCATAGCTGATGCGGCCATTACTGAAGTAGCTGCTGATATCGCTGCATGAAAGTCCGGATTTTGTAAAGTTGCCTTCAAAAGCACCAAACTGCTGTTGCAGGTCTAGCCCGAACCCTTTGGTAGTATAGGTTGGAGAGTTCAGCAAAACAGCTCCCCCAATAGCCCCGCTGCCATATGTGGCGCCCGCCGACCCGCTTTGTACCGAAACATCTCCAAATCCGCTCAGCGGCAGCGTCGAAAAATCAGATTGCCCCAGGGTAGGTAAGCCAATGTTCAGCCCGTTCCAGAGCACGGCCGTTTGCGAAGCGTTGGTTCCCCTAAACGATACACTCGAAAGTCCGCTTACGCCATAGCTTTTGAAATAAACGGGTGTGCGTGCCTGCAGGGCATCGGCCAGTGAACTACTGGTGTAGGTTTGCAGGTAGGCGCTGTCTATAGTTGTAACGCGGCTGCCGGCGGAATATACTTCGGCAGGTTTGCCAAAAACATGAACGCTTTGCAGCTGGTAATGCGAGGTATCCTGTTGCGCCAAAGCGGGGCAGGCAACTATAGCCAGAACTATAAAAAGTAAAATGCGGTTTGCCACAACTATAATGCTTTCATCCCGAAGCATACTTATGGGCCAGAAACGTGTGCAGCAAAAGCCAGGCTTGGCATAAACTGTGCAGCTCTTTACCCGAAAGCATACGACAAATAGTGTCCGGACTGGCAGGTCTCCTGGCTCTCTTCAGTTAGCCCGCCTTCCCATACGGTTTGTTGTACAGTGGCTTTGGTGTTGAGCTAACCCCTTTTATGAAGAATACAGTTGCGGGAACAGCACAGGTATTGCACCTGTTTCCCTTTTAAGGCCGGAACTACAGACTATAGTTACAGCCACCAATCGGGAGCAAATGTAATGAATAATTATTAATGAAGAATGAATTATCACGAGTGAATAATGAATAATAAAGCAAAAGACGAATGTTTACTTTGGAAGGATTAATGCGTACCAAGGTTCAATAGCAATTAGTCATTACTAATTAATCATTAAAAATTGAAGCTTACAAAAGACTTTTACACCCGCCCCGATGTGGTGCACGTAGCGCAGGAACTGCTGGGCAAATACCTGTATACCGCTATAGATGGCATGCTGACCGGCGGTATGATTGTGGAGACAGAAGCATATTCGGGGGAGAATGACCGTGCCTGCCATGCGCATTTAAACCGCCGCACCGCCCGCACCGAAATTATGTACCACGAAGGTGGTGTGGCTTATGTGTACCTGGTGTATGGCATCTATAACCTGTTCAACATCATTACAAACGTAGAGGGCAAAGCCGATGCAGTTTTGATAAGAGCCATAGCGCCGGAAATTGGCACAGAAGAAATGCTGCTGCGCCGGAATATGCCAACTATAAAACCTAACCTTACGGCTGGGCCGGGCGTGCTAAGTATAGCCCTGGGCATTAAACGCAAACATTATGGCGAAGACCTGACCGGCAACACCATCTGGCTTGAAGATAAAGGCATCACCATTCCCGAAGAAGAAATAATGGCTGTTCCACGTGTGGGCATAGACTACGCCGGCGACGATGCCCTGCTTCCGTGGCGATTTTATGTGAAAGGCAGCAAATGGGTAAGCAAAAAATAAGTTAATCTGAAACCGGGAAGGGTTTGCGCTGCATAACGGCTAGCCTTTGGTAAAGTGCTTTCTTCACAACGGGGTTTAAACCGCTTAGCAAATACACAGCGGTGCCTACCTCGCGGGCGTAAGGGTTAGCAATGCGCCCCACCTTTTTTATACTCCCGATGTACTTCTTCTCCGCTTCCTGCAAAGGAGCTTCGTTGGCCTCTTTTATAAGTATAATGTACTCTATAGTCTGTAAATCCGGGAACCAGTAAATGTAATCGGCATTGTAGGACACGGCGCGTGGCAGGGTTTTATTGCCGTAGAAATTAATGGCGCCTGCCTGGCCATAGTTGTCGCAAAGTATAAGGGTGTGCTGCTTGCTGGTTTCGGGTATAGTTTGGTAAGCTGCGTTGGCGATGTTTGTCAGTTCTTTCCAGCCTTGCATGTCGGCAAAATCCTGGGGCAGGAGGTGGTCTTTGCCGTCTTCCCACTTCAGCAGGTTCAGGTCCTTAAACTTTTCCGCTTTGGCATGTATCTGGTCGGGACTTAGCACCGGAAACGCCACTGTAATGATCGGGATAAAAATTGCTATACTTGCCAACACCCAGAAAGGCATGGTGTAGCGCCGCCACCCGCTGCTGAAAAGCTGCTCCCAGTACACGCTGCCAAAAGCCAGCAACACCGGGTACAGGCCAATGGCATAATAGCTTTTAGCTTTAAGCAGCAAAAACAACAATAGCACCAGCACATAACACCAACCCACAAACCGGTACGGCCTGAAAGGTTTATACACTACAAAAGCCACCAGCGCTGCAATAAGCAAAAATACCGACCCGATGAAGAAGATAAACTGGTCTTTTAAAAAATCGGAGGGCTTTACGTTTACCAGTTGGGTCGCTTTCAGTTCCTGCATGTGCCAGATAACAGGAAAGTTGTGCTGCACCTGCCAGATGATGTTGGGCGAAGCAATAACCAAGGCAATAAGGGCCGCTACATACAGTTTAGGTTGGGTCAGTAATTTGCGGTACGGCGAAAGCAACACGGCCACGGCCAGTCCTGCCACCAGAAACAGAATGGTATACTTGTTCAGGAAACCCAAGCCGATAACCGCACCCAGCCAGTACAGCCATTTGTTTTGCTGCGAGTTTGCAAACCGGATAAAAAGGTAGAAAGTCAGCGTCCAGCAAAGTACATCGAAGGAGTTGGGCTGAAACAGCATATTGATCCGCAGCATCGCCGACAGTAGTATAGCTGTAGCTCCCAATATTTTCGCATAAAGCCCGCCTTTCAGTTCATCAACTATAAGCCAAACGGTAGCTATAGTTAACGCTCCGAACAACGCCGGAAAGAAACGCACCCAAAAGTAATTGTTGCCCAACGCCTGTATAACCCACGCCACAAAAGCCGTAAAGGGCGGCACCGATACATACCCTGCTGCCAGATGGTTGGCCTGGTCTAAGTGCAGAAATTCGTCGCGGTGCAGGTCATAGCTTGCATCAACCAAAACATATTGCAACACAAACTTCAGGAGTATAAAACAGGCAAGTACAAGTGAGTTAAGTAAAAGGGAATTGCGTTGGCTGAGCATAGGTTAGTCTTATTTACCCTGTTTTATAGTTTCTGAAAAATGGGCGCCGTAATGCTGATTCCAATACATGATTCTTTGGTCTATCTCTTGTAAAGTAGGTCGTGTGAGAATACCATAAGTGCAGACAGCTAACAGAACCGCACAGATTAAAAGTAACCCTGTATTTAAGTTTTCTCTTTTCATATCTTAATATTAATAAAAGTAAATATAAACTATAAATCAGAACTATAGGCATAAAAAAAGCAGCTATAGTTTGGCTATAACTGCTCTCCATATGTTGCTTTTTATTTGCTTAACGGTTGTTTCTGCGCTTTTCAGTACCTAGTTCGTTATCGGTCTGGTTCATGGGCGTGTAGTTGTTTGCGCCGCGGTTACCAATTGCATCCTTCTCCAGGCTGTTTGAGATATCTTTTTCGTTGCTTTGGTTAGCAGGTCCCGGTTTGCTTTTACCGTCCTGCATCGTACGGTTCTGTTTGTTTTTCATGGCGTTCAGGTTTACGTTGTTGCTTATAAACTATAAATGGCCCCGGTGCATTCCGGAGCCATTTACCTGTTTTTAGCTATAGTCTGTTAGCGGTTGCCAGATCTGTCTGATGATCCGGATGAAGAAGATACACTGTTATTTCTACCACCCTGGCTACCTGCTTTTGAATGCCCTTGTGGGTCTCCATGCCAGCCTTTGCCCTCACCCTGGTTGCTGCTTCTGCCCTGAGACTGTGAACTGCCTCCGCGTGATGCATTCAGGTTGCTGGTAGAAGATGACGAAGAGTTTTTATGGCTTTGGCTTCCTGCTTTGGCATGTCCCTGCGAGTCGCCGTGCCAGCCGCGTCCTTGTCCGGAGCTGGATGAGCCGCCCTGTGATGACATGCTGCTACCGGATGATGAGGAAGCACTCATATTACGCGAGTTATTATTATTATTTGAACCTGATTTGTTTTGAGACTGATTGCTCGAATTATTGCGTTTCATAGCTTTTAAATTTAGGTAAAACATACTCCCGTTTCCGGGTTGCATCTTGTTTTACGAGGCAAATTCCAGGCAGTTAAGCTTTTATACAGATTGGCCGGGAGATCGAGGTTGTACTTAACCGCTATAGTTTATCAGATGTGTATATAGGGGTATAAAACTATAACAAAAGATGTATGTAATTGAAATGTAACTACTTCGGGGGTAAAATAGCACTGTTATCTGGCTAAACTATAGCTGCACAAATTAAGGAAGAGCAGCTTTTATTACCCTGGAACTGGTAGCAAAATAAGTGTAAAAAAACTAGGTTAGCTTTTCGCAGTATACCACAAGCGGCTTCTGATGCATGTCTGTTGTAAAGAACAGGTATAAATTTCCGCCTTCGCGGATACCGGTCTTCTTGCGGATGCTGGCCACCGTATCGGGGAAGTTGCGCACCGTGATATTGGCCTGCTTATGAGGTAACCTGGCCAGCAGCTCTTTTTTGTTGTAACGGCTTGTGCCCACACACCTGAATATCCTCCCCGGAAAGTCAGACACAACTATAGCTGAAGTATACAGGTGGCTGTTAGGGTGCAGTTTGCTTACATTATAGTGTTGTGTTAAACTTTTGTAAGCACCGGCTTTTAATATAGCGGCGTTTGGCTCATACACAAAATCCAGCGGATCGGAGTAAGGCGGGTTTATAGTTTGCTCGTGCTCGCTTGTAAAAGTAAAAGTGCTTATACTTCCATCGGCTTTTATATTAATAGCCTCGCGGACTATCTGGGCCGGCGGGTTTTGCTGCAACAGGTACAAAACCTCTTTACACTCGTTCTGCACGGCTACTACCCACACCTTAGCCACTTTCCCCAACTGCGCTATAGCCAGGTCAATGTCCAGCATCGGTGAAGCTTTCAGCAACACTTTATCAGCTTTTTGCAGCAATATCGGCAGTAAGTTTAAAATGTCGGGTTCGCAGTCCTGTAACAGGTGCAGTTTTTCGGAGCGGTCACCACGGCGGGCGGGGTCAAGGTAAAACACATCGGCGTGGCCGGTAAAGCTGTCTAAAAATTGCGCAGCCGTGGTAGCTATAGCTTGTATGTTTGCCGCACCCAATACCCCAAAGTTATAGTTTGCGATCTCAGACAATTCCTGGTTTTGTTCCACGTGTACCACCTTCTCAAAGCTTTTCGAAAAGTAGTAGCTGTCGGCACCAAAACCGCCTGTCAGGTCTGCCAATAAGTTACCGCTAACTAAAGTTGCTTTAAAAGCTGCCGTAGCCTCCGACGAGCTCTGCTCTACCGAAATATTTGCCGGAAAACGTAACTCCGGGTTTGCAGCCCAACGCGGGAGTTTAGTCATAGCTTTCTGGCGCGCCTGTATTTGTTGCACCAGTTCGGCAACTGGCAGCTGGGGATAACGGCGGGCTTGCAGCATAAGTGCAGCAGGCTGCTCGTGCAGGTGCTCAACTATAAACTGTTTTTCGGTTTCTGTATAAATACGCATACTGCAGCCAGGTTTTCGGGCGTTATCTTCAGACTGTGCAGCAAAAATAGTGTATTAATCTGTGCGGTGCCTGTTTATAATTTGTTAAACTTTTTTTAAAAAAGATTAAACAAAATTTTCGCAATCAAGTTATATGGTTGTGGATATTAAATTATTACTTAAACGAATTACGCTATGAAGAAGAATTGGATGAAATTAATGTTGCTGGCCATACTGCCAGCGGCAATGCTAGTAAGCTGCGACGAAGACGGAGACGATGACCTGCCACCAAGCTCGATGGGCGAAGCAAAAGTAATGGTTGTGCACGCATCGCCTGATGCACCGGGCGTAGACCTGCTGGTTGATGACAAAAAAGTAAACACATCGGCTCTCAATTACCCGTCTAATACAGGTTACCTGGCAGTGGAGGCCGGCGAGCGAAACATAAAAGTAAACGCAGCCGGTACACAGACTTCCGTTATAAACGGCATGTTAACCTTTACCAAAGATATGAACTATAGCATTTTTGCTACAGGGTCATTGGCAGATGATGATATTGAGCCACTGGTAGTAGAAGATGACCTGGCAGCCCCGGCTAATGGTACTGCAAAAGTGCGTTTCATACACCTGTCTCCGGATGCGCCCATGGTAGACATTGCAGCAACTGCTGCTACCTCTACAGACGAGGCCATTTTGTTTGATGATGTGATGTTCCGGGAAGCTACGGAGTTTAAGGAAGTGCCAACTGGCGTGTATAACCTGCGTGTGCTGGTTTCTGATGGTGGTGCTGAGGCTCTTAAAGTAGCTAACGTGTCGCTGGTGAGTGGTGGTATTTATACTATTTATGCGAAAGGTTTTGCTACACCGCGCGAAGGCAATGCCAATACACTTGGTGCTGAGATCATTACTAACGTTTCGCCAAAATAGCACGATATTGGTTTGTTAACTTTAAAACGCCTGCCCCACAGCAGGCGTTTTTTATGCAGTTATAGTTGGCTGTACCTGTTATAGTTAACAAATTATTGATGTTGCGTAACAAAATCCGTATTTTTGAGTTTTCATCTGAAAAAATAGATAAAATGGTTGATACATTCCTGAAGTACAAAGTAAAAGACATTTCGCTGGCTGAGTGGGGCCGCAAAGAGATAAAACTGGCTGAAGCTGAGATGCCAGGCCTGATGGCCATCCGTGAGGAGTATGGCCCAAGCAAGCCACTTGCCGGAGCCCGCATTGCCGGTTGTTTGCACATGACGATCCAGACAGCTGTGCTGATCGAAACGCTTGTTGAACTGGGTGCTGAAGTTACCTGGTCATCATGCAATATTTTCTCTACCCAGGACCACGCCGCTGCTGCTATTGCTGCTGCCGGTATCTCGGTTTACGCCTGGAAAGGTATGACTGCCGAAGAATTTGACTGGTGTATTGAGCAGACCCTTTTCTTCGGTGAAGACCGCAAGCCACTGAACATGATCCTGGACGATGGTGGTGACCTGACCAACATGGTGCTGGATGTTTATCCGCAGTTGGCTCCGGGCATCAAAGGCCTTTCAGAAGAAACTACTACCGGTGTGCACCGCCTGTATGAGCGCATGAAGAACGGAACACTTACTATGCCTGCCATTAACGTAAACGACTCGGTTACAAAATCTAAGTTCGATAACAAGTATGGCTGTAAAGAGTCGTTGGTAGACGCGATCCGTCGTGCTACAGATGTGATGATGGCTGGTAAAGTTGCTGTAGTTGCTGGTTACGGTGACGTTGGTAAAGGTTCTGCTGCTTCGCTTCGTGGTGCGGGTGCCCGTGTTATAGTTACCGAGATCGACCCGATCTGTGCGCTGCAGGCTGCTATGGATGGCTTTGCTGTTAAAAGAATGGCTGATGCTATTAAAGAAGCTGACATTGTAGTTACGGCAACCGGTAACAAAGACATTATCACAGAAGAGCATTTCCGTTCATTAAAAGATAAGGCTATCGTTTGTAACATCGGCCACTTCGACAACGAGATCGACATGGCGTGGTTAAACGGTGCTTACGGTCACACAAAAGACGAAATAAAGCCGCAGGTAGATATCTACAACATCGAAGGTAAGGATGTGATTATATTGGCTGAAGGCCGCCTTGTAAACCTTGGTTGTGCTACAGGTCACCCGTCGTTTGTAATGTCTAACTCTTTCTCCAACCAGACACTGGCGCAGCTGGAGCTTTGGACAAACGCAGAGGCGTATGAAAATAAAGTATATACGTTGCCTAAGCACCTGGATGAGAAAGTAGCCCGTCTGCACCTAGGTAAAATTGGTGTGGAGCTGGATGAACTTACGCCTGACCAGGCTGCCTACATTGGTGTGGAAGTAGAAGGTCCGTTTAAGCCGGAATACTATAGATACTAAGTATAGGCTTTGCCCTTGAAACTATAAAAGGCCGGTGCAGCAATGCACCGGCCTTTGTTTTTAGCAGCAACTATAGTTAGTAACTATAGCTATAGTATGTTAAACCGCGACATCAGCGTTTTTTTGTAAGACTTGCCGATTGGTATTTCGCCTTTACTGAACAAAACAGCATTTTCTTCCAGGGCTTCTACCTTATCCAGGTTGGCGATGTAGGAGCGGTGCACACGCACAAAATTATGCGATGGCAGCTTGTGTTCCATATCCTTTAACGTAGAGCTTACCAGGTATTTCTGATCAGAAGTTACAATAAAAGAATAATTGTCATAGGCTTCTACCCAAAGTATGTCGCTGTACATTACTTTAATAATGCGGTGCTTTACTTTAACAAAGATGTAATCCTGCGAAGTCTCCGGTTCTTTTTGCACAGCATCGTCCGGGGTGGCTTTGCTATGCCCGTTTCCGTTGCCATTCAGCTTCAGGTGGTCGTGCTTGTATAAAGCTATTTCGATGGTAGAGCGCAGGCTTTTTTCGTCGAAAGGCTTTACCAGGAACCCGTCTGGTTCGGTTTTCTTAGCGCGGTCTATCGTAGATTTGTCGGCATAGGCTGTCAAGTAAATAAAAGGTATGTTAAACTCTTCTTTGATGCGGGAGCCAATATCCACGCCATCCGAATTGCCTTTTAAGTTAATGTCCAGCAATACAAGGTCGGGTTGGGTTTCCCGAATCATATCAATCGTATCTTCTCCTGTATCTATGGCACACGTCTCGTACCCCATGTCCTCCAGGCATGCAGCAATATCCTCTGCAATTATTACTTCGTCTTCTGATATGAGAATTTTAGGTTTAGTCATAGCATTAGGTACATACGTGATTTTTTAATTTATGATGGCAAAACAAAATATAATATAAATTTAGTGCCATTGTTATTTTCATATTTAATCTCCCCGCCAAGCTTTTTAGTTAACGAGGCCACAAGTTGTAAACCGAAAGATTTTTGTTGGTTAAGCCCTTCAGCAGCGCCAATGCCATTATCCCATACCATCAGCTGGTAATGGTCATTTTCCAGTTGGTGGAGTTCTATCCCTAGCTTGCCGGTGGCAGCATCCTGAAATGCATATTTTAACGAGTTAGAGATAAGTTCGTTCACAATTAACCCAAGTGTTATTGCCGAATCCAGGTCTATAGTTACATCAGGAATTTTGAGGTATAGGGTTACGTTTTCTTCTGACACGCCATAGGCGGCATACAGGCTTTCGCATATCTCCCTGAAATATTCTTCCAGGTTAATGTGCTCAAGGTTGTTATGGCGGTAAAGGCGCTCGTGCAGCAACGCCATAGACCGTACCCGGCTGCGTATGGCCTGCATAACTTCTTTGGTGGCCGGGTCTTGTATATGGCGGGCCTGCAGGTTAAGCAAACTGATCACGATCTGGAGGTTATTTTTTACGCGGTGGTGTACTTCCTGCAGCAGCAGTTCTTTTTCGCGGTGTTTGCGCTCCAGCATCCGGGTCCGGTGATTTACACGCATCTCCAGCAGGGCATTCATTTTAACAAGGCTCTTTTCACGCAGCCGTACAACACTTATAACTATACCTGTAGCCAGCAAAAGCAAAATGCCTATAAACCACTCGCGCCGCCATACCGGCGGTATAACCGAGAACTTATAAGCCAGCGGTTTCTGGGTCCAGTAGCCATCGCTGTTCTGTGCTTTCAATTTAAACGTATAAGTGCCCGGCTCTAAATTGGCGTATGTAGCAAAAGACTGGTCGGTAGTTTCGGACCATTGCTGGTCGTGGCCGGTTAGCTTGTATTTGTACTTCACCCCGGCAGGTGCAGCCATGCTAATCCCCTGAAAATCGAAGGTAATGTGATTCTTTCTGAAAGGGAGGCGCAGGTTAACGGGTAACCCGGTTGCCGGATCAGTTTTAAAACCTTGTTTTTTCCAGTTGGTGGGGCGCATAAACAGGCTAATATCCGTGAGCATCAGCTCCGGCGAGGCTGTATTGATGCGGTCCATTTCGGGGTTATACTGGGTTAGCCCTCGGGTAGTACCAAACCATACTTTCCCATCAGGCGTCTGGGTAATACCGTTGTTCGATACCTCAAATCCACTGAAACCATTTTCGCCGCCATAGGATCTGAACCTCAACTTTTGGGTCTGATGAAAGTAAGGCAGGTCTATTTTAAGCACATTGTTGTTGGTGCCCACCCATAGGTTGTTGCTTCGGTCGGTGTAAAGGGTTTTTATACCTTCGTTGGGCAGGCCGTTAGCAGAGGTAAACAATTTTGCTTTGCCGGTTTTTTCGTGGTAAGCCAGCAGGCCATAGTTGTAGCCGCCAAAGTATAGCCACCCGTTATTATCTGCAGCAACAGACATAACTCCGGCGAAAGGTTGTTTTAGCAGCTTAACTTTTTCTAACCGATTATTTTTAACCCGGTAAATGCCGTTATCGGTACCCACCCAAATTCTGTTCTGCCCATCCCGGAAAAGATGGTAAGCCTTGGTAAAACTATAGTTGCCCGCTACCGGTACCGCATGAAACGTATTGCCCTGCAGGTATGCTACGCCTGTAGAGGTGGCAGCCCATAACCTGCCCTGTGTATCAGTAATTATAGTATATACTTCATCAGAGGGCAACCCTTGTGCGGTAGTATAATGATTGGCTTTGCCGGGCACTAAGTTCCAAATTCCCTGGCTTGTACTTACCCAGACATCCTTCTCTGACTTTACCCACATACCATACAGGTTGGTGCCCGGCGGCCATACTTTAGCTTCCAGCATGGTCAGGTTACCATTCTGCATGTAAGCGGCATCTCCGTTATCGGTGCCAAACCACAGGCGTCCTTTGGTATCCTGGGCCAGGGCCGTAATTTTTGGGTCTTTTATATCTCCCAGTTCAAAAAAGTGCAGAAACCATTGCGCTTTGCATTGCTGCAAACCATAGCCTTCATTTCCTATCCAGATGTTATTCTCCTTATCTACATACAGCGATGTAATATGCAAAGAGGTTAGGCCATTTGCTTTGGTCAGGTGCTTTATTTCATCGCCGTCGATCTTTAAAATACCACTCTGCTGTAGGCCTATAAGCATTTTGCCATACCCATCTTTTACAAAATCTGAAACAGCCGCATCGGTAACGGAAGGTGGTAACGGGAGTGTAGTTACCTTGTCGTCAGTAACTACAGCAGGCCCTTCTGTGGTGCCCACCCATACGTTATCGGTGCCAGGCTCGGCGTAGATAACTGTAACATTGTTGGATGGTAAACTATAGCTTTCGCTGGTGAAGTGCTGGAGCTTATCTTGCTGTAATCTATAAAGCCCTTTGTTTTTGCTACCGGCCCACATAGCACCACCTGCACCGGGTAAGATAACCTGGTAGGGCTGTGCCGGAAAGTGAGGCGACCTGTTAAATTTTTTGCCACTCCAGACGTAAATTCCCGAATCAGTTGCTACCCATAGTTTACCTAGCTTATCTTCGGTTATACTTGTTATAGCTGCAGCCGGAAGACCGTGGTTTGTGTTTAGTACAGTAAAGCTGACGCCGTTAAATCGGGTTAGTCCTTTGTCGGCACTTCCTATCCAGATGCGGTTGCGGCTATCCTGGAAAAGGCAGGTGGTGGTATTGCTGGCCAGGCCCTGTTGCTTGTTGTACGTATGGAAGGTGTTACCATCGAAGCGACTGACGCCCCCGAGTGTGGCCACCCATAGTTGCATGCGCTGGTCCTGTATAATATCTACAACATTAGATTGCGGCAACCCGTCTGCTATAGTCCAGTTACGGAAATTATACTGCTGCGCGAGTACAGCATTTCCGGTAACCACCCAGAAGCACAAAAAACAAATAAGGCGCATACAACAAATCCGGCAAAGCTGGAGAAGTACCAAAGGGCAACTATAACCAGGTTAGATTAATTAAACTTTTGCAAGTGTTTATTGTACTACGGAGATGTTCTGAAAAAGTAGGTGTTTAAGAAAAGGTTTCCGGAAATTAGTGAACAGATAGTATATCCTTGTAAATGGCAAGTGTATGCAGGGCTGTTTCTTCTTTTGCAAATTTGCGTACCCGCTGGCTTGCATTTGCAACTATAGCATTTCTTAAGTCAGGGTTGTTTATAAGCTGTAACGCCTTTTCTGCAAAAATTGCTGGTTGCTTAACAGGGGCAAGCATACCGGTTACGCCGTCTTCTACCATTTCGGGTATGCCGCCCGTAGCAGAGGCCACAACAGGCACGCGGCTAGCGAATGCATCCAGCACGGTTGTTCCCAGGCCCTCTTTTATAGTTGTAAAAACAAACATATCCAGTTCCGGCATAACCTGGTGTACATTCTTCAGGAACCCAGTAAACACCACATTCTCCCACAGGCCAAGGTCAGTGGCATATTTTTTTACTTCCTGCTCTAGTTTACCAGTGCCAATAGCAAAATAGGTAGCCTTTACGCCTTTTTCTTTCAGGAGCTTTGCTGTTTCCAGAAAGGTAAAGTAATCTTTGTGTACATCTATCGCTGAGATATTGCCAATGAGCAGGTTGTTGGCCGGGATATTATAAGTACGGCGCAGATAATCTGTTTTTATAGTTGGCAGGTCTTTAAAACGATCGAGGTTAATGCCACTGTACACAGTAACACATTTGCTGCTGTCTTTTATACTTTTTGCCAGTACGTCGCGCACTCTTTCCGAGATACAAATGATCCGTTTTATGCCATGGTAATTGTATTTATACTTCGATAGAAAGCTACTCCCAATCGGGAACTCGACACGCCTGCTAAGTACCAGTTTGCAGTTGGCTCCTAGTTTGTGCGCTAATACACCAATTGTATGCGCATGGCTGGCCTGCATGTGCACAAGTTCTATATGGTGCTTGTTAATGTAATCTTTTAACTGCAGCGCCGTAGGTATCGGGAAGATTTTATTGAAAGAGAGGGCGATATACGGAAAGCCATTTTGCCTGCAATACTCCTCGAAAGCAGAGCCTTTGCGGCAGCACACATGGCAGGTTATGCCCAGGCGGCGCAATTCTTCCAGCAGGTAAGCTACCTGTTGTTCGCCACCGCGCCACGACTTTTCCGAAACCAACTGAAGTATACGCATGCCTGTTTACAGTTTACTGCCAGGTATAATTTTAGGAGCAGTTTGGCAAAAGTACAAGAAACAACTATAGCTTTTAACATCAGGCTGCAGCAGAAGTAAAGATTATAAAGTGCTATAGTATAAAAGTATGGCCAAAATATGAGCAATGTGCACGTTAAATGCGTATATGGCAGTTAAATACCTGCCTGCTGATAGTATGGCTTAGATAGTGCAACCCTGAAGTGGCAAGAGAGGTATGTAATTTAAATTCCTATATTTGCGTATAATACGCCATTGAGGGATTTTACTGATAGTATAAACCATACGTAGATGAGCGAGCAAACAGGTAAACAATTGAGTAAAGAGGAAAAAGATGCCAGGTTCGAGGCCGAGTTACTGCCCGTGCTGGATCCTCTGTACAACTTTGCCTACAGACTCACCTTAGACGAGGACGACGCGAACGACCTGGTGCAGGAGACCTACTTAAAGGCATACCGCTTCTTTGACTACTTTGAACAAGGAACTAATGCCAAAGCATGGCTGTTCCGAATCCTGAAGAACTCATTTATTAACGAGTTCCGGAAAAAGAGCAAGCAACCCGCTAAGGTAGACTATAGCGAAGTAGAAGGGTACTATAACACCGAAGACGTAGAAGGGGATAATGGCGTGGCCACAACAACCGACATGCGCTCCGAAAGTGTGCAGGACCTGATAGGAGATGAAGTGGCCAGTGCTTTAAATACCCTGCCCGTAGACTTCAGAACTGTGATTATACTTTGTGACCTGGAAGGGTTTACCTACGAGGAAATGGCCAAGATCCTGGACATCCCGATTGGTACTGTACGATCCAGGTTGCACCGCGCGCGAAACTCCTTGAAAGAGAAACTAGAAAAATACGCTAAAACTATGGGTTATAACAGTTAGTAAAATACTTAAGAGTTGAGTTAAGATGGAATCGAAATTTACGGAAATGTATCAGAAAGAACCTGCCGATGAGAAGGATGGAGCGTGTGGGCAAGTGGCAGACCTGCTGGACTCAGTTGTAGACGGGGAAGCGTCTGCAGAAGAGCAAAGCTTCTTTAATAGCCATCTTGAAGAATGCGTGAGCTGCTTCGAGAACCATCAGAAGCAAAAACTCCTTAAAAGCCTTATTAGTGGTCACCTCAAGCGTGTTATAGTGCCCGAGAGCCTGGCACTGACCATTAAAGCCAAAATACAGGAAACAATTTAAACACCCTGATGCAAGGAAAGATCATTATCTTCTCGGCGCCCTCCGGTGCCGGTAAAACCACCATTGTAAAGCACCTGCTTAGCGTAAACCCAAATCTAGGCTTCTCCATATCTGCCTGCACCCGCGACAAGCGTGGCCGCACCGAAGTAAACGGAAAAGACTATTATTTTATCACCCCGGAAGATTTTAAGAAACGGATTGGTAATGATGAATTTGTGGAGTGGGAAGAAGTATACGAAGGCGCCTTTTATGGCACACTTAAATCAGAAATAGAGCGCATCTGGCAAAGTGGCAAACACGCCATACTGGATGTAGACGTTAAAGGAGGATTAAGTATAAAGCATTTTTACAAAGAAAGAGCACTTGCCGTTTTCGTAAAGCCACCTTCTATTGAGGAACTGGCCAACCGTTTACAAGCCCGCAACACCGATTCGGCATCAAGTATCAGCAGTCGCGTTTTTAAAGCTAAATTTGAGATGGGCTTTGAAGATCAGTTTGACGAGGTGGTAGTGAATGACAACCTGGAAGCTGCCTGCGCCAAAGCCGAAAAACTGGTAAACGATTTCCTGAAGTCAGAGCCGGCCATAGTATGAAGGTAGGGCTACTGTTTGGTTCTTTTAACCCGATCCATACCGGCCACCTGATTCTTGCCAACTACATGGCCACCAACACCGACTTGGATACGGTTTGGTTGGTAGTGTCGCCGCAAAACCCGTTTAAGCCTAGCAATACGCTGCTGCACGAGTTCGACAGGCTACACATGGTAACACTGGCTATTGCAGATAATCCGAATCTGGGTGTATCGAACATCGAGTTCAGTATGCCCAAGCCAAGCTATACGATAGATACGCTTACCTATTTGCAGGAGAAGTATCCGAGTTATGAGTTTGTGCTGATCATGGGGGAGGATAACCTGGCCTTGTTTCCGAAGTGGAAGAACTACGAGCGCATCCTGGAATATCATCAGGTATATGTGTACCCGCGCTCCGGTTCTGTGCTGGAAGAAATAGCTACTTATCCGAACATGAAGTTTGTGAAAGCACCTATTCTGGATATTTCAGCTACGTTTATCAGGCAGTGTATCCGGGAAGAGAAAAGCATAAAGTACATGGTGCCCGACGAGGTGATTGCATACATCAAGGTCCATAAGCTGTACCAGTAAGTAAACTATAGTTAAAAAGCCTGTTACGTAAAGTGACAGGCTTTTTAACTATACTAGCTTTCTCTACTTCGATGCTTGCTTTCGTTTTCTAAAAGCAAAAACTATAGTTGTCTTTAGCAATTCAAAACACAGTGTCGCTTTAATTGGCATCCAACTGCGATTTCATGGCTTTTAGTTCGTGCTCAGCAGCTTTTAACCTGGCCTTGGCCGCTTTCTCCCGCTGAATGGCCTCATCTGCTAAACGCTTCAGGTCTTTGTGCTCTGATTCAAGGCGTTCTATTTCTTCCTGTTGCTTGCGTATGTTGGGGTCGCTGGAGTAGCTATTGCCACCAATAATGGAACAGCCAACTATAAACGGGAACACAAGTATCAGTAAACCTGCAAGTGCTTTTGTATAAAATCTTTCCATAGTTATAAGAGTTATAGTTTACACCTGTTTACGGGTTTAGGATGCAGTAGTTGAAATTGCAGTTTAACAGCAGTTGTACGCATAAGTAGGCAAAACAAAAGGCCCCGCTGTTTGACACAGCGGGGCCTTTAAAATTATAGTTGAGCTATACTTAGATCGTCATAATCTCTGCTTCTTTTTTGGTAAGCAGTTCATCAATTTTCACGATATAAGCATCCGTCATTTTCTGTACTCTGGTTTCTGCGTCACGCACAGCATCTTCTGAAGTGCCTTCTTTCTGCAGTTTGCGCAGCGAGTCGTTCACGTCTTTACGGATGTTGCGGATAGCTACTTTACCAGACTCTGTATCGTTTTTAACCTGTTTTACCAGTTCGCGACGGCGTTCTTCTGTAAGTGCCGGAATGTTAAGGCGAATAGCATCGGCTTCCTGCTGCGGGTTAAGGCCAAGGTCGCTGTTCTTAATAGATTTGTTGATCTCGCCCAGCATGTTCTTTTCCCAAGGCTTGATAAGAATGGTACGTGCATCCGGAGTGGCAACATTTGCAACCTGCGTAAGTGGAGTTGGCGTTCCATAATAATCAACTTTCAGGTGTTCTACCATAGCAGGAGATGCTTTGCCGGCTCTGATCTTTGTTAATTCTGCGCCAGTGTGCTGTACTGCTTTCTGCATAGACTCCTCTGCTTCGCTGAGGTAAAACTGAATTTCTTCCGTCATATCAATTGTAGCTTAAGATTCTTGTTAAACTATAGTTAATCGTTGTGGTTGCAAAAATACTAAATTTTATCACTTTATACTTTTGGCCTGGTTACACCGCCTCGTCCATCGAAACCAGAGTACCAATTTTATCGCCCTGCACAATGCGCTTCAGGTTACCTGCCGTGTTCATATCAAATACAATAATAGGCAGGTCGTTTTCCTTGCAAAGCGTGAAAGCCGTCATGTCCATTACGTTCAGGCCTTTCTCAAACACATCTTTAAACGAAATGTCAGAGTAGAAAATAGCATTCGGGTCTTTCTCCGGATCGGCAGAATAAATGCCGTCTACGCGTGTTCCTTTTAAAACTACCTCAGCCTCTACTTCAATAGCGCGTAAGCTAGCCGCAGAGTCGGTTGTGAAGTATGGGTTACCGGTACCGGCACCGAAAATTACCACGCGGCCTTTCTCTAAGTGGCGCACTGCACGGCGGCGTATGTAAGGTTCGCACACCTGCTGTATGTTAAGCCCGGAAAGCAAACGTGTATAAACACCTAATTTTTCTAAAGCACTTTGTAAAGCCATGCTGTTAATAACAGTAGCCAGCATACCCATGTAGTCGCCTTGTACGCGGTCCAGCCCAACTTCTTCGGCTTGCACGCCCCTGAAAATGTTACCACCCCCGATAACTACTGCCACTTCTACACCCAGCGCTGCTACCTCTTTAATTTCCTGCGCATACTGCATCAACCGCTCAGAGTCGATACCGTATTGCTGCTCACCCATTAGCGCCTCACCGCTTAGCTTTAACAAAATTCTCTTATACTTCACGATCTATAGTTTGTATAGTTTATGGATACTTTCTACTGTGTTTCGGGCGGCAGACGTGCTGCCCGGTTGGCAACACAAAAAAATTAAAATAAGATCAGAACCTGGTTCTTTTCTACGTTCTGCTTTACGGCTACCTTTATCTCTTTTACCACACCATCACCCGGCGACTTCAGGATGTTCTCCATTTTCATCGCCTCCAGTATCATGATCGGGTCACCTTTTTTTACTTCCTGGCCTGGTTGTACTTTAATCTCAAGTATAAGTCCGGGCATCGGCGCCTTTACATCATTCACTTTCTGGGCATTGGCATTACTCATACCCAGCTTATCCAGCAACAGGTCGAACTGGTCCTTAACGCTTACCGTATGGGTAGTTCCGTTTATCTTAAACGTGAAAGCTTTAGCCTGATAATCGGCCTGTACCAGCTCTGCAGTATAAGATTTATAGTTGTGAATAATGTGGTAGGTGTTGGCGCCTATTGGTGTGATATCCCAGTTGAAAGGAGTTTCGTTGAGAAGAATAGCATCTTTTTGTATGTCAACCTGCCATGTTTTGTCGTTAGCGGTTTTTACCTGCAGCATCTCTTATTTCTGGTTTTGGAGCCTAAAGATAGTTGAATTCTCAGAGTAATTTTAGAAATTGAAGTCAAAAATAAAACATCCCATCATGAATCATCGCTTTCTGAGCATAGTTGGCCTGGCAACGGCAATGGCATTTGCAGGCGGCTGCGCTACCCATAAAGAAGCAACCAACGCCTCAAAAAATAACAAAAGCACTAATCAGGCTGCTACGGCAAAAGGCGATGTGCCTGTCTGGGCACCCAAGCAACATGCCTTCAATCCATCCCGGACCAAAGAACATGACCTGCTGCACACTACCCTGCGCGTCAGCTTCGACTGGCAGAAACAGCAGCTAAATGGAATAGCCGAGCTTACCTTAAAGCCATACTTTTACCCGCAGAAAACATTAGTGCTGGACGCGAAAGGCTTTGATATCCATAGTATAAACCTGATGAAAGGGTATGACGGCACACCGCTGAAGTATACTTATGATGGACAAAAGTTAACGATAGATTTAGGAAAGACTTATACCCGCGACGACAAGTATACCATTGAGATAGACTATACCGCGAAGCCTAACGAACTGACCTCCGAAGGAAGCGATGCCATCACAGAAAACAAAGGCATATACTTTATAAACCCACTCCGCCAGGATCCCAATAAGCCAACCCAAATATGGACACAAGGGGAGACCGAAGCAAGCTCTGCCTGGTTTCCAACTATAGATGCACCTAACGAGCGCATGACGCAGGACATCTACATCAACGTCGATAAGAAATACACCACGCTCTCTAACGGTACATTTATGTCTTCGCGCCAGAACGCAGATGGCACCAAAACCGAGCATTGGAAACAGGAGCTGCCGCATGCCCCATATCTGGCTATGATGGCCATAGGGGAGTTTGCCGTGATAAAAGACAAATGGCGTAATCTGGAGGTTAACTATTATGTAGAGCCAGCTTATAAAGGTACAGCCAAAAAGATCTTCGGTAATACTCCGGAAATGATGGAGTTTTTCTCTAAAAAGTTAGGTGTAAACTACCCGTGGGCAAAGTACTCGCAGGTGGTAGTGCGCGATTTTGTGTCCGGTGCAATGGAAAATACATCCGCCTCCACTTTTATGGAAGACCTGCAACTGAATGAGCGCGAACTGCTGGATAAGAACTGGGACAACATCATCGCACACGAGCTCTTTCATCAGTGGTTCGGCGATTATGTAACCACAGAGTCGTGGGCCAACCTGCCGTTAAACGAGTCTTTTGCAAACTATAGCGAGTACCTGTGGGCAGAACATAAGTTTGGCGCCGACGAAGCAGCTTACGCGCAAATGAATGAAATGAGCCAGTACCTGGAGGAAGCACAAACCAAACGGGAGCCGCTTATCCGTTATCGTTATGGTGATAGGGAAGATATGTTTGACAGTCACTCGTATGCCAAGGGTGGCCGCGTACTGCATATGCTCCGCAAGTATATCGGCGACGAAGCTTTCTTCACTTCCCTTAACCGTTACCTGACGCAGAATAAATTTACAGATGTAGAAGTAGCGGAACTGCGAATGGCTTTTGAAGAAGTGACCGGCGAGGACCTGATGTGGTTCTTTGACCAATGGTTTATGAAGCCTGGTCATCCGGAACTTAAAGTAGCACATACCTACCAGAATGGCCAACTCAGCATACAGGTACAACAGTTGCAGGACACGACCTATATGCCTGTTTACCGCTTACCACTTAAAGTAGCAGTCTGGACTGGTGGTAAAAGAACAGAACACCCAATCGAGATCACAAAAGCTTCGCAGACGTTTTCCATTCCGGTAGCAGCACAGCCACAACTGGTTCTATTTGATGGTGATCAGCAACTGTTGGGCGTAATAGAGCATGAAAAATCAGCAGAAGAACTACGCTATCAGTTTTACAACAGCAAGCAGATGCTGGCAAAGTATGAGGCGCTAAGCAAACTAGGCGAGAACCCGACAGCAGAACTAAAGGTGATACAGGATGCGCTGAAAGATGATTTCTGGTTTATCCGGAGTATAGCTTTGAATGCGCTGGCAGATGTAAAGCCCGATGCCAACCCGGCTATAGTTGCGCAGGTCGAGCAAATGGCCAGACAAGATAAGAAAGGCTCGGTAAAAGCGGATGCTATACTTACACTGGCAGGCTGGGGAACGGATAAGTATAAAAGCATATATGATGTAGCCCTGAAAGACAGCTCTTACCAGGTAGTGGCTGCAGGTATAATTGCGTATGCTGGCACCGGAGCTGAAGATGCCAAGCAGAAGTTAAGTAAGTTTGAGAAAGAGGATAACGAAGAAGTAACTATAGCATTATCTTCTTTCTATGCCTTGCAGGGCGGACCCGAAAAGTATAACTGGTTTGTTGATAAGATAAAGACAAGCAAAAGCAGCGGCAAGTATTACATATTGCAAAGCTTCGGGGCATACCTGGCAAGCAATAACAGCACAAACACCCCTGAAACTATAGACTTGTTAACTGATATAGCACAAAATAATAACCTGTATTATGTGCGCATGGCAGCCTTCCAGGCCTTAATGGTGATGTCGGACAAGCCGGAGGTGAAAGAAAGATTAGAAAAAATTAAAGCTGCTGAAAAAGATAAACGCCTGATAGAGATGTATAAACAGGCATTGTAAAATAGAAGCATCAAATTTTTTGAATTATTTTTGAATGATTATTTGACTGTAATAAAAAAGCGCTTAATTTTGCATCTCCTTAGAACGAACAGCGCATCTGGCGCAAAAGTTTTAAGGAGAAAAGCTGATTAATTTTAGCGTTTGGGGAGATTCCAGAGCGGCCAAATGGGACGGACTGTAACTCCGTTGTTGTAATGACTTCGCAGGTTCGAATCCTGCTCTCCCCACAAACTGAATGATTGAGTAAATGAATGGAACGTAATTTTGTTTGCTCCTTCACTTATTCAATCATTTAAAGTTTTAAAGCGGGAGTAGCTCAGTTGGTAGAGCGATAGCCTTCCAAGCTATAGGCCGCGAGTTCGACCCTCGTCTCCCGCTCAATAGAACAGATTTTAAATCTTACGGGTTTTTGCAGGAAGGAATTTCATGTATATGGATTTCCTTTTTAGTATAACTTAAGATTTAGGAAAGTGTAAAAGCCGACGTAGCTCAGGGGTAGAGTACTTCCTTGGTAAGGAAGGGGTCGTGGGTTCAATTCCCATCGTTGGCTCTAAGTCTGTTCGTGTTAAAGAGCACAACTTAAACTTAAACGTTTTAACCTTAATTTTATATCATACAATGGCTAAAGAAACATTTGACCGCTCCAAACCGCACGTAAACATCGGTACAATCGGTCACGTTGACCACGGCAAGACAACTTTGACTGCTGCCATTACTACAGTATTGGCTAAAAAAGGTCTGGCTGCACTACGCGACTTCTCTTCAATTGATAACGCTCCTGAAGAAAAAGAAAGAGGTATTACTATCAATACGTCACACGTAGAATACGCTACTGAGAACCGTCACTATGCACACGTTGACTGCCCAGGTCACGCTGACTACGTGAAGAACATGGTTACTGGTGCTGCTCAGATGGACGGCGCTATCCTTGTGGTTGCTGCAACTGATGGTCCAATGCCACAAACTCGTGAGCACATCCTTCTTGCTCGTCAGGTAGGTGTTCCTCAGCTTGTAGTGTTCATGAACAAAGTGGACATGGTAGACGATCCAGAGCTTCTTGAGCTTGTTGAGATGGAAATCCGTGAACTACTTTCTTTCTATGATTTCGATGGCGATAACATCCCGGTAATTCAGGGTTCAGCTCTTGGTGGCTTGAACGGTGATGAGAAGTGGGTAAAAACTATCGAGGAGTTAATGGATGCAGTTGATAGCTGGATTCCAATTCCTGCTCGTCTTGTTGACCTTCCATTCCTAATGCCAGTTGAGGACGTGTTCTCAATCACTGGTCGTGGTACTGTAGCAACAGGCCGTATCGAGCGTGGTGTAATCAACTCTGGTGAGCCAGTTGAGATCCTGGGTATGGGTGCTGAAAACTTGAAATCAGTAGTTACTGGTGTTGAGATGTTCCGTAAGATCCTTGACAGAGGTGAAGCTGGTGACAACGTAGGTCTACTTCTTCGTGGTATTGAGAAAACTGATATCCGTCGTGGTATGGTTATCTGTAAGCCAGGTTCAGTTAAGCCTCACATGGAGTTCAAAGCTGAGGTTTACGTTCTTTCTAAAGAAGAAGGTGGACGTCACACGCCATTCTTTAACAAATACCGTCCACAGTTCTACTTCAGAACAACAGACGTTACTGGCGAGATCATCCTTCCAGAAGGTGTAGAAATGGTTATGCCAGGTGACAACATCACGATCACTGTGAAGTTGATCAACAAAGTAGCAATGGAAAAAGGTCTTCGTTTCGCTATCCGTGAGGGTGGTAGAACAGTAGGTGCCGGTCAGGTAACTGAGATCTTAGACTAATTATACTTAAGCAGCCCGTTCCTGATAATAAAATTGGGAACGGGTTTGTTTTTAAAAAACAATTGAATAAATTTGCACTCCATTTCAATAATGAAGTGCATTTTTTTACGGGTGTAGCTCAATTGGTAGAGTAGTGGTCTCCAAAACCATTGGCTGGGAGTTCGAGTCTCTCCACCCGTGCAAGTTTAATAACTCAGGCATTTAATACGATGAGCAACGTTAAAGACTACATAAACGGAACGGTAGAAGAAATGAGAGACAAAGTCTCTTGGCCTACCTTTAAAGAGTTACAGAATAGCTCTGTGCTGGTATTGATAGGTTCTTTAGTTTTTGCTCTAGTAGTAGGTGCAATGGACTTTGTTTTTGATTCATCGCTAACATGGTTCTACAACCAGTTTTAATAAGAAGCAATGGCTGATTTAAAATGGTATGTAGTACGCGCCGTTAGTGGGCAGGAGAAAAAAGCAAAAGCATATCTCGAAAACGAGATATTACGCCACAACCTGGGTGAGTATGTGCCGCAAGTTTTGATACCTGCTGAGAAGGTGTATGAAATGCGTGGTGGTAAAAAAAGAATCAGAGAAAGAAATTTCTTTCCTGGTTATGTACTTGTAAATGCTGACCTAAGCCACGGCGAGGCGGAACACCTGATTATCAGTACGCCAGGTGTTATTGGTTTCCTTGGTTCGGGTACAGGAGATGCAAGCAAAAAGCCAGTTCCACTTCGTCCGGGAGAAGTAAACAGAATACTGGGTACTGTAGACGAAGCCGAAGAGCAAGCTGAAATACTGGATACACCATTTATAGTTGGAGAAACTGTAAAAGTAATGGATGGTCCGTTCAGCGGCTTCTCAGGTACTGTGGAAGAGGTGTTTGAAGAGCGTAAGAAGCTTAATGTTATGGTGAAAATATTCGGAAGAAATACACCAGTTGAGCTGAATTACATGCAAGTAGAAAAAGAATCGTAGTAAATAAATAATGGCAAAGGAAATTAAAGGTTATCTGAAACTTCAGATAAAGGGAGGTGCCGCGAATCCATCGCCACCGGTTGGACCTGCACTTGGTTCTAAAGGTCTAAACATCATGGAATTCTGTAAGCAGTTTAATGCCAGAACCCAGGATAAACCAGGCCAGGTGTTACCAGTATTGATTACAATGTACGCAGATAAGTCCTTCGACTTCGTTGTTAAGACGCCACCTGCTCCTGTATTGTTAATGGATGCTGCTAAAATTAAGGGAGGTTCAAAAGAGCCAAACCGTAACAAAGTAGGTTCAGTTACTTGGGACCAGGTAAAGGAGATCGCAGAATTGAAAATGCCTGATCTGAATGCATTCAAACTGGAGTCTGCCATGAGAATGGTAGCAGGTACAGCGAGAAGCATGGGTATTACAGTTTCTGGTACTGCTCCGTGGAAAGAATAATAACAGTTAGAGGATAATGGCGAAGATATCAAAAAATAGGAAAGCGGCCTTAGCTAAGGCTGACCTAACAAAAGAGTATTCTTTGACAGATGCAGCCTCAGTTGTAAAAGATATCACTTTTACAAAGTTTGATGCTTCTGTTGATATAGATGTACGCTTAGGAGTTGACCCTCGCAAGGCAGACCAGATGGTACGTGGTATAGTTACCCTTCCGCATGGTACTGGTAAAGAGGTTAGAGTGCTGGCACTAGTAACACCTGACAAAGAGCAGGAAGCGAAAGATGCAGGTGCTGATTTTGTAGGTCTTGATGACTATATTCAGAAGATCGAAAAAGGCTGGACAGATGTGGATGTGATTATCACTATGCCTGCTGTAATGGCTAAAGTTGGTCGTTTAGGTAGAGTATTAGGTCCTCGTAACCTGATGCCAAACCCTAAGTCTGGCACAGTTACTCAGGATGTAGCGAAAGCTGTAAAAGAAGTAAAAGCAGGTAAGATCGACTTCAAAGTTGACAAGACTGGTATCATTCACACAAGTGTTGGTAAAGTGTCTTTCACACCAGAGCAGATCGCTGCAAACGCTGCAGAAGTAATTGCTACACTCAACCGTCTGAAGCCATCTTCAGCGAAAGGAACTTACATAAAGAGCATAACATTGTCTAGCACAATGAGCCCGGCCGTAATTGTTGATAAGAACGCAACTATCTAAGAAAATGACCAGGGAAGAAAAAGAGATAATTGTACAAGACCTGAGCGAAAAGTTAGCAAACACTAGCTATTTCTATATCACTGATGCTTCTACTATGACAGTTGCAAGTATCAACCAATTCAGGAGAATGGCTTTCGATAGAGGCCTGGAATACAAAGTTTACAAGAACACATTAATTAAGAAAGCTTTAGATACTTTGGACGCTGATACATCTGCACTTGCAGAAGTATTAAAAGGTTCTTCAGGTATCCTGTTTTCTACTGAGTCAGGCAATGCTCCGGCAAAGCTTATCAAAGACTTTAGGAAAAAAGGTCACACGCTTCCACTTTTAAAGGGTGCCTTTATTGATAGCGGTATTTATGTTGGCGAAAACCAGCTAGATACATTATCAACAATCAAGTCTAAGTTTGAGCTGATCGCTGATGTAATTGCATTACTTCAGTCTCCTGCTAAGAATGTTATTTCTGGCCTTCAGGGTGGTGGTAACAAACTTGCCGGAATTCTTAAAACTCTATCTGAAAAAGAATAATTTTTTAAAAACGTAATCAATAAGTAACTTTTAATTTCAATAAAAATGGCAGATTTAAAAGCATTCGCTGAGCAGTTAGTAAACTTAACTGTGAAAGAAGTTAACGAACTAGCTACAATCCTTAAGGACGAATACGGTATCGAGCCAGCTGCTGCTGCTCCAGTAATGGTTGCTGGTGGTGGTGCTGCTGAAGGTGGAGCTGCTGCAGAAGAAAAAACTTCTTTTGACGTAATCCTTAAATCAGCAGGTGCATCTAAACTAGCAGTTGTTAAACTTGTTAAAGAACTTACAGGTCTTGGCCTGAAAGAAGCTAAAGAAGTAGTTGATGCTGCTCCGAAGCCTCTTAAAGAAGGTGTAGCTAAAGACGAAGCAGAATCACTGAAGAAAGCTTTAGAAGAAGCTGGTGCTGAAGTGGAGATCAAATAATCTCACTTTATCAACATATCGAGAACAGGTAGACCTGGCGGATTAGTCAGGTCTTTTCCTGTTTGTATACGGATTCAAATATGAATCCTTTTTTTGCCAATAGCTAAGCGTAGCTTTGGTAGCTCGGAACTTATTGTAAACGTTAAATTTCCATGGCCTTGGCTAAGAATAAAACGACAGAGCGTATAAATTTTGCCTCTATCACTCCGGTAATAGACTATCCTGACTTCTTAGATGTTCAGTTACAGTCGTTCCGTGACTTCTTTCAGTTGGAAACAGCAGCTGAAAATAGAGCACAGGAAGGTTTGTTCAAAGTATTTGCTGAGAACTTCCCGATCTCCGATTCGCGTGAGAACTTCGTTCTGGAGTTCATTGACTATCACGTTGATCCCCCTAAATATTCTGTAGATGAAAGTATTGACAGAGGATTAACTTATTCTGTTCCACTTAAAGCTAAACTTCGTCTTATCTGTAATGATGAGGATAACGAGGACTTTGAGACGATCGAGCAGGAAGTTTTCCTGGGTAATATACCATACATGACTGAGAAAGGCTCCTTTGTTATCAATGGGGCTGAACGTGTTATAGTATCTCAGTTGCACAGATCTCCAGGTGTATTCTTTGCTCAGAGCAAGCATACTAACGGTACTAAACTATATTCTGCCAGAATTATTCCTTTTAAAGGTTCTTGGGTTGAATTCGCAACAGACGTTAATAACGTAATGTATGCATATATCGACCGTAAGAAGAAGTTCCCGGTAACAACACTTCTACGTGCCATAGGCTACGGAACAGACAAGGATATACTTGACCTGTTCGGTTTATCGGAAGAAGTGCCTGCGAACAAAACAAACCTTAAAAATGCGGTTGGTAGAAAGTTAGCTGCCCGTGTATTAAAGACATGGACAGAAGACTTTGTAGATGAAGATACTGGTGAAGTAGTTTCTATTGACCGTAACGAGGTATTACTGGAGCGTGATTCTGAGATAACGGCAGATGATATCAATGTTATAGTTGACTCAGGTGTTAAGTCAGTTGTGTTACACCGTGAGAATGTAAACATTGCTGATTACGCCATCATCTATAATACACTCCAGAAAGATAACTCAAACTCAGAGCAGGAAGCAGTAGAGCAGATCTACCGTCAGTTGCGTAACACTGAAGCGCCAGACGTAGAGACAGCCCGTGATATTATCCAGAAGCTATTCTTCTCTGATAAGCGTTATGACCTAGGCGAAGTTGGACGTTACAGAATCAACAAAAAGCTAGGTAAAGATACTAACTGGGAAGCGAAGGTATTAACGAATGACGATATCGTTCTGATCGTTAAGTATCTGATCGGCTTGATCAACTCGAGAGCGGTAGTGGATGATATTGACCACTTGAGTAACCGTCGTGTAAGAACAGTAGGTGAGCAGTTATATGCACAATTTGGTGTAGGTCTGGCACGTATGGCCAGAACCATCAAAGAGCGTATGAACGTTCGAGATAACGAAGACTTCAAGCCGGTTGATCTGATCAACGCGCGTACACTTTCTTCTGTGATCAACTCGTTCTTCGGTACAAACCAGCTTTCTCAGTTCATGGACCAGACGAACCCGCTGGCAGAGGTGACGCATAAGCGTCGAGTATCTGCACTGGGGCCAGGTGGTCTTTCTAGAGAGCGTGCCGGTTTCGAGGTACGTGACGTTCACTATACACACTACGGTCGCCTTTGTACTATCGAGACTCCTGAAGGTCCGAACATTGGTCTGATCTCTTCACTATGCGTTCATGCCCGAGTAAACCACATGGGCTTTATCGAAACACCTTATCGTAAGGTAGTTGACGGTATAGTTAACGTGGCCGGTGAAGTAGAATACCTGACTGCTGAGGAAGAAGATACGCACCACATTGCTCAGGCTAACGCTGTGATCGATGAGAAAGGTAACTTCATCAACGATAGAGTAAAAGGTAGATTCGAAGGTGACTTCCCAGTAGAGGAACCATCTACTTATACATACATGGACATCGCGCCAAACCAGATTGTTTCTGTAGCGGCTTCAATGATTCCATTCCTTGAGCACGATGATGCTAACCGTGCCCTGATGGGTTCGAATATGCAGCGCCAGGCAGTTCCACTTCTGAAGCCACAGGCTCCTATAGTTGGTACAGGTCTGGAAGGAAGAGCAGCCATTGACTCAAGAGCGCTGGTTATAGCTGAAGGCGACGGTGTAATTGATTTCGTAGACTCAACTAAGATCGTTGTTAAATACGACCTTACCGATGAAGAGAAACTGGTTTCATTCGATGCTGAATATGTAACTTATAAACTGATCAAATTCCGCAGAACTAACCAGGACACATGCATCAACCTGACTCCTCTTGTGAGAACAGGCCAGCGTGTAACTAAAGGTCAGCCATTGTGCGAAGGTTATGCAACTAACGATGGTGAACTAGCACTAGGCCGTAACTTACAGGTTGCGTTCATGCCTTGGCAAGGTTATAACTTTGAGGATGCGATCGTTATTTCTGAAAAAGTAGTACGCGATGACGTATTTACTTCTATTCACATTGAGGAGTTTGAACTGGAAGTTCGTGAAACGAAACGTGGTGAAGAAGAATTAACTTCTGAGATACCGAACGTTAGCGAAGAGGCAGTTCGTAACCTGGATGAGAATGGTATCATCAGAATAGGTGCTGAAGTTAAAGAAGGAGACATTCTGATTGGTAAGATCACTCCTAAAGGGGAAACTGATCCGACTCCAGAAGAAAAACTTCTTCGTGCCATCTTCGGTGATAAAGCCGGTGATGTGAAAGATGCTTCGCTTAAGGCGCCTCCATCACTGAATGGTGTTGTTATTGAAACTAAGTTGTTCTCTCGTCCTAAGAAGGATAAAAACCTTAGAGCAAAATCTAAGAAAGAGGTTGAAGAACTTAAGGTTAAATATTCAAGAGACCTAATCGCTATTAAAAATGTAATGGTTGATAAACTAGTTGACTTACTGGAAGGTAAGACGACACAGGGTATCAAGCACAAGTTTGGCGATGAGATCTTAACAAAAGGTTCTAAGTTCAGCAGAAAGAACATCGTAGAAGCTTTATTCCCTGAGAAGAATCCTTACAAGGATGAAAGCAACTATGCCGTTCCGGAAGAAGTGAATATGTTCAAGGATCTGATCCTTGAGAACTGGACAAGCGACGAAAAAACCAACAACATGCTATTGGAGTTGGTGAAGAACTATACCAAGCGTCGTAATATCATTTCAGCACACTTTAAGCGTGAACGTTTCACACTGGAAGTAGGAGATGAGTTACCGGCAGGTATCGTGCAACTGGCTAAAGTTTACATCGCGAAGAAGCGCAAGCTGAAAGTAGGTGATAAGATGGCTGGTCGTCACGGTAACAAAGGTATAGTTGCCCGTATCGTTCGCGACGAAGATATGCCATTCCTGGAAGATGGAACTCCGATGGACATTGTGCTTAACCCGCTTGGTGTACCTTCGAGGATGAACATCGGTCAGATCTATGAAACTGTACTTGGATGGGCTGGTTTAAGATTAGGTCGTAAATACGCGACTCCAATCTTCGACGGTGCTTCAGAAGAGCAGGTTTCTGCCGAGTTGACAGAAGCAGGGCTGCCAAGATTTGGTAGAACTTATCTATTCGATGGTTTGTCTGGTGATAGATTCGACCAGCCGGTAACAGTGGGTGTAATCTACATGCTGAAACTAGGTCACTTAGTTGATGATAAGATGCACGCTCGTTCTATCGGACCATACTCATTGATTACGCAGCAGCCATTGGGTGGTAAAGCCCAGTTTGGTGGTCAGCGTTTCGGTGAGATGGAGGTGTGGGCACTGGAAGCCTTCGGTGCTTCTAACGTGCTGCAGGAAATACTTACAGTTAAATCGGATGACGTTATCGGCCGTGCGAAAGCTTATGAAGCGATTGTAAAAGGCGATGTGTTGCCAAAACCAAATATCCCGGAATCATTCAACGTATTGATTCACGAATTAAGAGGTCTGGCATTAGAGATAACGTTGGAGTAATAAAGTACAGGCGCTCTGGAGAAATCCGGAGCGCTTAACTTACTTTATAAAAACGCATAGCTGTAAAGCAAATAAGTTGTATCGATATTATTAGAATAATATGGCATTTGCAAAAACCAAAAAGCTAACTCAGGACTTCTCAAAAGTAACGATAAGCTTGGCTTCTCCAGAGTCAATTCTGGAGCGTTCCAACGGAGAGGTAGTTAAGCCTGAGACCATAAATTATAGAACCTATAAGCCTGAAATGGGTGGTTTATTCTGCGAAAGAATATTCGGACCTGTAAAGGACTGGGAATGCCACTGCGGAAAGTATAAAAGAATCAGATACAAAGGTATCATCTGCGACCGTTGCGGTGTAGAGGTAACTGAAAAGAAAGTGCGTCGTGAGCGTATGGGCCATATTGAGCTTGTTGTTCCTGTAGCACATATCTGGTACTTCAAATCTCTTCCAAACAAAATTGGTTATCTGTTAGGCTTACCAACTAAGAAGCTTGACCAGATCATCTATTACGAAAGATATGTAGTTATCCAGCCGGGTATTCTGGCAGAAGACGGTGTAAATACACTGGACTTCCTGACAGAAGATGAATACCTGGATATGGTTGACAAGCTACCACGTGAGAACCAGATGTTGGATAACAATGATCCAAATAAGTTCATCGCGAAAATGGGTGCTGAAGCATTACAGATGTTACTGGAGCGCACGAACCTTGATGACCTGTCATACGAGCTTCGTCATGCCGCCGCTCACGAAACTTCGCAGCAGCGTAAAGCTGAGGCGTTGAAGCGTCTTCGTGTAGTAGAAGCATTCCGTGATGCTGCAACAAGAATTGAGAACAGACCTGAATGGATGATCATCCGCATGGTGCCTGTTATCCCGCCAGAACTTCGTCCGCTTGTTCCGTTAGATGGTGGCCGTTTTGCTACGTCTGACTTGAACGACCTTTACCGTCGTGTTATCATCCGTAACAACCGTCTGAAGCGTCTGATCGAGATCAAAGCTCCTGAAGTAATTCTTCGTAACGAGAAGCGTATGCTGCAAGAAGCGGTAGACTCCCTGTTCGACAACTCACGTAAAGTGAACGCTGTTCGTGCTGAAGGTAACCGTGCGCTGAAATCACTATCAGATATGCTGAAAGGTAAGCAGGGACGTTTCCGTCAGAACTTACTTGGTAAGCGTGTTGACTACTCTGGCCGTTCGGTAATTGTGGTTGGGCCTGAACTGAAGCTTCATGAGTGCGGTCTGCCTAAGAACATGGCAGCTGAGCTTTTCAAGCCGTTCATCATCCGCAAGCTGATCGAAAGAGGTATAGTTAAGACTGTAAAGTCAGCTAAGAAAATTGTAGACCGTAAGGACCCTGTAGTTTGGGATATCCTGGAGAATGTGCTGAAAGGCCATCCGGTACTCCTTAACCGTGCTCCTACACTACACAGACTTGGTATACAAGCATTCCAGCCAAAACTGATCGAAGGTAAGGCAATCCAGTTACACCCACTTGTGTGTACGGCATTCAACGCCGACTTTGACGGTGACCAGATGGCGGTGCACGTTCCACTTGGACCTGCTGCAATCTTGGAAGCCTCTATGCTGATGCTTGCTTCGCACAACATCCTTAACCCTGCTAACGGTGCTCCAATTGCAGTACCTTCTCAGGACATGGTTCTAGGTTTATACTATGTAACCAAAGGAAAGCGTAGCACAGAGAACGAAACTATCAAAGGAGAAGGTATGAGCTTCTATTCTCCTGAAGAAGTTATTATTGCTATCAACGAAGGTCGCCTTTCAAAGCATGCACACATTAGAGTGCGTGTTAACGTGAAAAACGAGAAAGGGGAAATTGAGAATAAATTAACAGAAACAGTAGCTGGTCGTGTATTATTCAACCAATTCGTTCCTGCAGAAGTTGGATACATTGATGAATTACTGACGAAGAAAAAACTTCAGCAGGTAATTTCCCGCGTGTTCAAAGAGACAGGTATGGCTCGTACCGCTCACTTCCTGGATGATATCAAAACACTAGGCTTCCAGTCTGCTTACAAAGGCGGTCTGTCAATGGGCCTTGGTGATATCAATATCCCGGCAGAGAAAGAAGTATTGGTTGAGCAGGCTAAGAAAGATGTAGATGCTGTATGGCAAAACTACTCGATGGGTCTGATCACAGATAACGAGCGTTACAACCAGGTTATCGATATCTGGACACGTATCAACAACCAAATTACTGAAACGTTAATGCGTCGTCTGGAAAATGAAGATCAGGGCTTTAACTCTATCTTCATGATGATGCACTCAGGAGCCCGTGGTTCAAGAGAGCAGATCCGTCAGCTGGGTGGTATGCGTGGTCTGATGGCGAAGCCTCAGAAATCATTACAGGGTTCAGTAGGTGAAATTATAGAAAACCCGATCCTTTCTAACTTTAAGGAAGGTCTGGATGTAATCGAGTACTTCATCTCTACACACGGTGCTCGTAAAGGTCTTGCCGATACGGCTCTTAAAACGGCGGATGCTGGTTACCTGACTCGTCGTCTGGTAGACGTGTCGCAGGACGTGATTGTGAACGAGGAAGACTGCGGTACATTGCGTGGTCTGGAAGTTAGTGCACTTAAGGATAACGAAGATATAGTTGAGTCTCTGTCTGAGCGTATCCTTGGTCGTGTAACTGTACACGATGTTTATGATCCAATTACGAATGAACTTATAGTTGAGTCTGGTTCAGAGATCACAGAAGAAGTAGCACGTGATATTGAAAACACAGCTATTGAGTTTGTAGAGATCCGTTCGGTACTTACTTGTGAGTCTAAGCGTGGTATCTGTGCTAAATGCTACGGCCGTAACCTGGCAACAGGCTTTATGGTGCAGAAAGGTGAAGCAGTAGGTGTAATTGCAGCTCAGTCAATTGGTGAGCCAGGTACACAGCTGACACTACGTACATTCCACGTGGGTGGTACGGCATCTAACATTGCGGTAGAAGCAACTATAAAAGCTAAATTCTCTGGTAAGATCGAGTATGAAGACGTGCGTACAATCGACACGATCAACAACGAAGGTGAACCAGTGAAAGTAGTTATGGGACGTTCCGGTGAAGTGAAAATAGTCGACCCAAATACTGGCAAACTATATATCTCTAACCACGTGCCTTATGGTTCATTCCTGACTGTAACAGATGGTCAAACTATAGAAAAAGGGGATAATATCTGTAGCTGGGATCCATATAACGCAGTTATACTTTCAGAGTTTGATGGTACAGTTGCATATGAGTCGATCATTGAAGGTATCACTTACCGTGAGGAGTCAGATGAGCAGACAGGTTACCGTGAAAAAGTTATTATCGATACAAAAGATAAGACACAGAACCCGGCTATACTTGTAAATCCTAAGAATGGTGAATCAAAAGGATATAACATTCCGGTTGGTGCACATATCGTGGTGGAAGATGGCGAGAAAATCAAAGCGGGACATATCCTGGTGAAGATACCTCGTGCAATTGGTAAAACACGTGACATTACGGGTGGTCTGCCACGAGTTACCGAATTATTCGAAGCGCGTAACCCTTCTAACCCGGCCGTTGTGTCTGAAATTGATGGTGTTGTAACATATGGTAGCGTGAAGCGTGGTAACCGTGAAATCTTCATTGAGTCGAAAGATGGCGTGAAGAAGAAATACATGGTTCCACTTTCGAAGCACATCCTCGTTCAGGACAATGACTTCGTTCGTGCAGGTATGCCATTATCAGATGGTGCTATAACGCCTACAGATATTCTGAATATCCAAGGACCGGGTGCAGTACAGGAGTACCTGGTAAATGAGATACAGGAAGTATATCGTCTGCAGGGTGTGAAGATCAATGACAAGCACATTGAAGTCGTGGTTCGCCAGATGATGCAGAAAGTAGTGATACTTGATCCGGGTGATACTAGCTTCCTGGAACATCAGGTGGTGGATAAGATTATGTTCATGGAAGAGAACGACCGCATCATCGATATGAAAGTTGTTGAAGAAGCAGGTGATTCAGCTACGATGAAGCCAGGCCAGATAGTTACAGCACGTCGTTTACGTGATGAAAACTCAAGTCTGAAGCGTCGTGACCTGAGACTGGTAACGGTTAGAGATGCGTCACCGGCAGTATCTCGCCCAACCTTGCAAGGTATAACGCAGGCATCATTAGGTACGCAAAGCTTTATCTCAGCAGCATCGTTCCAGGAAACTACAAAAGTACTGAGCGAAGCAGCTATTAAGGGTAAAGCAGATGAGCTGTTAGGTCTGAAAGAGAACGTAATTGTTGGTCACCTGATCCCGGCTGGTACTGGATTGAAAGAGTATCAGAAACTGATCGTGGGTAGCCAGGAAGAGTACGATTCGTTGACAGAGTCTAAAAGAACATCAGCTAAAACTAAACAGCAGGCACTGCAAAATAAATAAGGTATAACATGGCAGAAGAACAGCAAAACCAGAATCAAATAAACATTGAGTTAACGGAAGAGGTAGCAGAAGGGCAGTATGCCAACTTAGCTATGATTGCTCATTCCAGCAGCGAATTTGTTATTGATTTTATTCGTCTGATGCCAGGTTTGCCTAAAGCAAAAGTAAAATCAAGAGTTGTTATCACACCAGAGCATGCTAAGAGATTATTAGCAGCTCTGGCTGATAACATCAAAAAATACGAAAGTAGCTTTGGTGATATCAAGCAGGCAAATGAAACACCGTCTTTCCCGATGAACTTCGGAGGAACAGTTGGTGAAGCATAAGATGCTAATAATTAAATAATTAAAATTTTGAAATTGCAAAGTGATTTTTATACCTTTGCAGTCCAAAAATTAAAGTGGAAAAATCTATAATTAACAGATTGTAAATGCCTACTATACAGCAATTAGTAAGAAAAGGCAGAGAGAAACTGACTTCAAAGTCAAAGTCTCCAGCCTTGGATTCATGCCCGCAGCGTCGTGGAGTATGTACAAGAGTATATACTACAACGCCAAAGAAACCAAACTCTGCAATGCGTAAAGTTGCAAGGGTAAGATTAACAAATGGTAAAGAGGTGAACGCCTACATACCAGGTGAAGGACATAACCTACAGGAACACTCAATTGTTCTGATCAGAGGTGGTAGAGTAAAAGACCTTCCAGGTGTTCGTTACCACATCGTACGTGGTGCACTGGATACAGCAGGTGTAAACGGCCGTCTTCAGTCACGTTCTAAGTACGGTGCTAAGAGACCTAAACCAGGACAAGCGCCAGCAGCTGCCGGAAAAGGTAAAAAGAAATAATAAATAGCATTTAATACAATGAGAAAAGCAAAGCCGAAGAGTAGAATTCTCCTTCCAGATCCAAAATATAAAGAAACATTAGTAACACGTTTTGTAAACTACCTAATGGTAGATGGCAAGAAAAGTGTTGCTTATGGTATCTTCTATGATGCTGTAGATCTAGTAGAGCAAAGAACAAAAGAAAACGGTCTTGAAACTTGGAAGAAGGCATTGAATAACATCATGCCTAGTGTAGAAGTTAAAAGCCGTCGTGTAGGAGGAGCTACTTTCCAAGTGCCGACTGAGGTTCGTCCGGACCGCAGAGTATCTCTGGGAATCAAATGGATGATTTCCTACTCACGCAAGAGAGGTGAGAAGACAATGAAAGATAAATTAGCAGGTGAAATTATTGCAGCTGCTAAGGGTGAAGGTGCTGCCGTTAAGAAAAAAGACGATACGCACAGAATGGCAGAAGCGAACAAAGCATTCTCACACTTTAGATTCTAGTAATGGCAAGAGACTTAAAATATACCAGAAATATTGGTATTGCTGCGCACATCGATGCTGGTAAAACCACTACAACTGAGCGTATTCTTTATTATACAGGTAAATCTCACAAGTTAGGTGAAGTACACGAAGGTGGAGCTACAACTGACTGGATGGAACAGGAGCAGGAGCGTGGTATTACAATCACATCTGCGGCTGTAACTGTAAACTGGCCATATAGAGGCAACGATTACCATATCAACATCATTGATACGCCAGGTCACGTAGACTTTACTGTAGAAGTGAACCGCTCACTTCGTGTTCTTGATGGTCTTGTGTTCCTTTTCAGTGCTGTTGATGGCGTAGAGCCTCAGTCAGAAACGAACTGGAGACTTGCTGACAACTATAAAGTTGCTCGTCTTGGTTTCGTTAACAAAATGGACCGTTCGGGTGCTGACTTCCTTGCTGTTTGTAAGCAGGTGAAAGAAATGCTTGGCAGCAATGCTGTAGCTTTACAGTTACCTATTGGTTCAGAAGATAACTTTAAAGGAGTTGTTGACTTAGTAAACTTCCGTGGTATCGTTTGGAATGAATCAGATAAAGGTATGACCTTCACTGAGGTTCCTATTCCGGATGATATGTTGGAGGAAGCTGAAGAGTACAGAGAGAAACTTCTTGAAGCAGTAGCTGAGTACGACGAATCTTTGATGGAGAAATACTTCGAAGATCCTAACTCAATTACAGAAGCTGAAATCTTAGCTGCACTTCGTGCTGCAACTATAGATATGGCAATTGTTCCGATGCTTTGTGGTTCTTCTTTCAAGAACAAAGGTGTTCAGACAATGCTTGACTATGTAATGGCCCTTTTACCATCGCCGATGGACAAAGAAAGCATCATAGGTACAAACCCTGATACGGATGCTGAAGTAGCAAGAAAACCATCAGCAAGCGATCCATTTGCTGGTTTAGCATTTAAAATTGCTACTGACCCTTATGTAGGTCGTCTTTGCTTTGTTCGTGCATACTCAGGTGTTCTTGAGTCAGGTTCTTATGTGTTCAATACGCGTTCAAATAACAAGGAGCGTATCTCGCGTATTTTCCAGATGCATGCCAACAAGCAAAACCAGATCGAAAGATTGGAAGCTGGTGATATTGCAGCGGTAGTAGGTTTCAAGGATATCAAAACTGGTGACACGCTTTGCGATCAGAACCATAAGATCGTTCTTGAATCTATGGAGTTCCCAGAGCCGGTTATCGGATATGCAATTGAGCCTAAAACTCAGGCTGACTCTGATAAAATGGGTATGGCAATCGCTAAGCTTGTGGAAGAAGATCCAACGCTACAGGTAAATACTGATGAGGAAACTGGTCAGACTATCCTGAGAGGTATGGGTGAACTACACCTGGAGATCATCATTGACCGTATGAAGCGTGAGTTCAAAGTTGAATTGAACCAGGGTGCTCCACAGGTTGCTTACAAAGAAACTATCACTAAGAAGGTTGAGCACCGCGAAGTGTTCAAGAAGCAGTCAGGTGGTCGTGGTAAGTTTGCCGACATCGTATTTGAGATGGGGCCACGTGAAGATGGTAAGCAGGGTCTTGAATTCGAAAACGCTATTGTAGGTGGTGTTATCCCAAGAGAATTCATTCCAGCTGTACAGAAAGGTTTCGAAGAAGCGATGAAGAACGGTATTCTTGCCGGTTTCCCTATCGATTCAATGAAAGTACGTCTGTTCCATGGTTCATTCCACGATGTTGACTCTGACTCATTATCATTTGAATTAGCAGCGCGTCAAGGTTTCAAAGAAGCAGGTAAGCAGTGTGCTCCTAAACTTCTAGAGCCGATCATGGCGGTTGATGTTGTTACTCCAGATGAGTACACAGGTCCTGTAACAGGTGACCTGAACAGAAGAAGAGGTATCATGAAAGGTATGGATACAAAAGGTACATCAACTGTAGTAAAAGCAGATGTTCCGTTATCAGAACTTTTCGGTTATGTTACTGACCTTCGTACAATAACATCAGGTAGAGCTACAGCTTCTTTAACTTTCTCACATTATGAGCAAGTACCACAGAACTTAGCAGATGGCATCATTGCCAAAATTAAAGGAACATCAGCTAAATAGTTGTTACAAAAATGAATCAGAAAATAAGAATTAAATTAAAGTCTTACGATCACAATTTAGTTGATAAGTCATCTGAGAAGATCGTTAAAGCAGTAAAAGCAACAGGAGCTATAGTTAGTGGTCCGATTCCACTTCCAACTGAGAAAGATAAATTTACTGTGTTGAGATCACCACACGTAAATAAAAAGTCTCGTGAGCAGTTCCAGTTATGTACTTACAAGAGATTAGTAGATATTTATTCAACTAGCTCTAAAACAGTAGATGCACTAATGAAGCTAGAGTTACCAAGCGGTGTTGATGTAGAGATCAAAGTTTGATAAACTCACAATCCAATAAAAAAAGAGAACCATAGCAATATGGTTCTCTTTTTTTATGACCTGATTAAGAATATTTTACAGAAGAGTTGTTAAGAAATATTTATTTTTCTTAACTTTGCACTCCCTTAGCTAAAGCTATGGGGTGATAATATTGTATCCATCTATAAAAAACAAGTTGAATGCCTGGAATTATCGGTAAAAAAATCGGAATGACAAGCCTCTTCACACCAGATGGTAAAAACATACCAGTAACGCTTATTCAAGCAGGACCGTGTGTTGTTACTCAGGTGAAGACGGTAGAGAACGATGGCTATGCTGCAGTACAGCTTGGCTTCGGTGACAAGAAGCTGAAAAGAGTAACAAAAGCAGAAGCTGGTCATTACAAGAAAACTAATACGGCTCCTAAGAAAAAGGTTGCAGAATTTGATGCAGAAGGTGTGTCATTAAATGCAGGAGATGTGGTTGACGCCAGCCTTTTCATTGAAGGTGAGTTTGTTGATGTGGTAGGAACATCAAAAGGTAAAGGCTTTCAGGGTGTTGTAAAACGCCATGGCTTTGCTGGTGTTGGTGGTCAGACGCACGGTCAGCACAACAGGGCAAGACACCCAGGTTCAATTGGTGCATGTTCTTGGCCATCAAGAGTATTCAAGGGAATGCGAATGGCAGGTAGAACAGGCGGTAACAGAGTTACTATCCAAAACCTGACAATCATGCGAGTTATCGCTGATAAAAATCTTTTAGTAGTTAGCGGCTCTGTACCAGGTGCCAAAAACTCTTACGTTTTAATCGAGAAATAAAATGGAGCTTTCTGTATTGAATATTAAAGGTGAAGATACAGGTAGAAAGATCGCTCTTTCTGATGCTGTATTTGGCGCTGAGCCAAATGAGCATGCAATGTATCTTGACGTGAAACAGTACCTGGCTAATCAAAGACAAGGTACTCATAAATCTAAAGAGCGTAACGAAGTAGCCGGATCTACCAAAAAGATCAAAAAACAAAAGGGTACTGGTGGCGCAAGAGCTGGTAGCATTAAGTCGCCACTATTTGTAGGTGGTGGTAGAGTGTTTGGCCCTAAGCCAAGAAACTATAGCTTCAAACTTAACAAGAAGCTTAAGAATGTGGCAAGAGTATCTGCTCTTTCTCAGTTAGCTAAAGATAACAGAGTTGCTCTATTAGAGTCATTCTCTTTAGAAGCACCAAAAACTAAGGAGTTTATATCTATACTTAACAACATTAAATCTACAGGTAAAACGCTGGTTGTGATACCATCAGTAGATCAGAACATTGTTTTGTCAGGTAGAAACATCCCTAAAGTAAAAGTGGCAACAGCTGCAGATCTTAATACTTACGACTTGCTTAATGCAGAAAGAGTAGTATTACTTGAAGAGTCTGTTAATATTATTGAAAACCTCTTAAGCAATAAGTAATGAACGTACTTAAAAGACCGCTTGTGACGGAAAAATACACTGCCATGAACGAAGTAGGAAAGTATGCTTTTGAGGTTGAGAAGAAAGCCAATAAAGTTGAAATCAAAAAGGCAGTCGAAAAGCTTTATGGTGTAACTGTAACAAGCGTTGCAACCATGAGATCAATTGGTAAGACTAAAACCAAATATACCAAATCTGGTGCGGTTACAGGTCGTACATCCCTGATCAAAAAAGCAATAGTAACCTTGAAAGAAGGTGAAATGATCGATTTTTATAGCGGAATATAATTAATCAAAAATGGCTTTAAAAAAGTTAAGACCAACAACACCAGGTCAAAGATTTAGAGTAGCGCCAGCCTTCGATGAAGTAACGGCAACAGCTCCTGAAAAATCTTTGTTGGCACCTCTAAAAAAATCTGGTGGACGCAACAATTCAGGTAGAATGACTATGCGCTATATGGGCGGTGGTCATAAGCGTAAGTACAGAATGATTGATTTCAAAAGAACGAAGCATGGCGTGCCTGCAACGGTGAAATCAATCGAGTACGATCCCAACCGTACAGCTCGTATTGCATTAGTTTATTATGCAGACGGTGAGAAGAGCTATATCATTGCTCCAACTGGTATCCAGGTAGGTTCTATTATAGTTTCGGGTCCAGGTAATGCTCCTGAAATAGGTAACTGCCTTCCTTTATCTGATATTCCTCTAGGTACTATCATCCACAACATTGAGTTACAGCCTGGTCAAGGTGCAATTCTTGCTAGAAGCGCGGGCTCTTATGCTCAGCTTGTTGCTCGTGAAGGAAGATATGCTACAATCAAATTGCCATCTGGCGAATTGAGAATGGTGCTTGTTAACTGCTATGCAACTGTTGGTACAGTTTCTAACTCAGACCATATGAACGTGAAGCTTGGTAAAGCTGGTCGTAACAGATGGTTAGGTAAACGTCCAAGAGTACGTGGTGTTGCGATGAACCCAGTCGATCACCCTATGGGTGGTGGTGAAGGTAAATCTTCAGGTGGTCACCCACGCTCACGTAAAGGTTTATATGCGAAAGGTCTTAAGACCCGTAACACAAACAAGCATTCTGAAAAGTTAATAGTTAATAGAGGAAAGAAAAAATAAATGGCTAGATCATTAAAAAAAGGGCCTTATATTGACTATAGGCTCGAGAAAAAAGTAGTTGCGATGAACGATGCCGGCAAAAAGACGGTTATCAAAACTTGGTCGCGCAGATCAATGATTTCTCCTGATTTCGTAGGTCATACATTTGCTGTACATAATGGTAATAAGTTTATACCAGTTTATGTAACAGAAAACATGGTAGGCCATAAGCTTGGTGAATTTGCACCAACAAGAAACTTTAGAGGTCACATAGCTAAAAAAGATAAAGGCAAGCGATAACCATGGAAGCAGTAGCTAAATTAAATAATGTGCCTACGTCTCCGCGTAAGATGAGATTAGTGGCAGATATGGTACGCGGTAAAAGCGTAGCAAAAGCCTTAGGTATACTTAAGTTTGAGCCTAATTCAGGTGCAGCTAAGCTAGAGAAACTTCTTTTGTCTGCTTTATCAAACTGGCAGCAAAAGAATGAAGATGCTCAGATTGAAGATGCAAACCTGTACATTAAAACGATCTTTGTTGATGAAGGAAAGATGCTGAAGCGTCTTCGTCCGGCTCCTCAGGGCCGTGGATACCGCATCAGAAAGAGATCAAACCATGTAACTCTGGTAATTGACAGCATGACTGAAGAGCAACTGGAGCAGAAATCTAAGAAATCTAAAAAAGCCAATAAGTAAGAATATGGGACAGAAAGTAAATCCGATCGGTTTTCGCCTAGGAGTTATCAAAGGTTGGGATTCTAACTGGTATGGTGGAAAAGATTTCGCTGAGAAGCTTGTTGAAGATGAGAAGATCAGAAAATATATTTTAGCTCGTATCCCGAAAGGCGGTATTTCTAAAATTATCATTGAAAGAACTCTTAAGCGTATCACAATTACTATTAACACTGCTCGTCCGGGTGTTGTTATCGGTAAAGGTGGACAGGAAGTTGACAAGATCAAGGAAGAACTTAAGAAGCTTACAAACAAAGATGTTCAAATCAACATTTTTGAAATTAAGCGTCCTGAGTTAGATGCTAAACTGGTAGGCGAGTCTATCGCTCAACAGTTACAAGCACGTATTTCCTTCCGTCGTGCAATGAAGCAGGCAATTGCTTCTGCGTTACGTGTAGGTGCTGAAGGTATTAAAGTGCAGGTTTCAGGTCGTTTAGGCGGTGCTGAGATGGCGCGTACTGAGCACTATAAAGAAGGAAGAACTCCACTTCATACACTTCGTGCTGATATTGACTATGCTTTATCTGAAGCTCAGACTGTTTACGGTAAGCTTGGAATTAAAGTATGGGTATTTAAAGGTGAAGTATATGGTAAGAAAGATCTGACTCCAAATGCTGGATTAGAAAGCAAAGGACCAGGAGCATCTTCACAGGGAGGTGACAGACGCAATGCAGGAGGTAACCGCAAGAAAACAGACGGTGGTGCTCCAAAACGCAGAGATAATAAGCGTCGTCAGTAATTGATTGTTAACATTATAGAGTTTTAGAAAATGTTACAGCCGAAAAGGACTAAATATAGAAAAATGCAAAAAGGTCGTGTGACTGGTCTTGCTCACAGAGGAAGCACCATTTCATTCGGATCGTTTGCAATCAAATCGCTTGAAGCATCATGGATCACTAGCCGTCAGATAGAGGCAGCCCGTATAGCGATGACAAGAGCAATGAAACGTGAAGGACAAGTTTGGATCAGAATCTTCCCTGATAAGCCAGTTACGAAAAAGCCTGCAGAGGTTCGTATGGGTAAGGGTAAGGGTTCTCCAGAGTATTGGGTAGCCGTGGTTAAGCCAGGTACGATTATGTTCGAATCTGATGGAGTATCTCTTGATGTTGCTAAAGAATCATTACGCTTAGCAGCACAGAAGTTACCTGTTAAAACAAAGTTTGTAGTACGTAGAGATTACGTTGAGAAGTAGTAATATGAAAAATTCAGAAATAAAAGCTTTGTCTTTAGAGGAACTACAAGAGAAGCTTAACACTGAGAAGACCAACATGCAGAACCTGCGTTTTGCTCATGCAATATCTCCATTGGAAAACCCAATGAAAATTCGTGAGTCTAAAGCAACAATAGCACGTCTAAATACTGAGTTGCGTCGTCGTGAAATTGAAGCTAACTCTTAATACTTAAACAAAATGGAAGAGAGAAATCTTAGAAAAGAAAGAAGTGGTAAGGTTGTTAGCAACAAAATGGACAAATCTATCACTGTGCTTGTTGAGAGCAAAATGAAACACCCGATCTACGGGAAGTTTGTTAACAAGTCAACAAAGTTCATGGCACACGACGAAAAAAACGAATGCAATATCGGTGACACGGTACGTATTCAGGAAACTCGTCCGCTTAGCAAGAACAAGAACTGGCGTTTAGTTGAAATTATAGAAAGAGCTAAGTAAGATGATACAGCAAGAGTCAAGATTAACTGTAGCTGACAATAGTGGTGCAAAGGAAGTCCTTTGTATCCGTGTCCTTGGTGGAACAGGTAAGAAATACGCATCTATTGGTGACCGTATTGTTGTAACTGTAAAGTCTGCCTTGTCTTCTGGTAACGTTAAAAAAGGAACAGTTTCTAAAGCTGTTATAGTTAGAACGAAGAAAGAAATCAGAAGAAAAGATGGTTCTTATATTCGTTTCGATGATAACGCAGCTGTACTGCTTAACGCGAACAATGAACCACGCGGAACGCGTATCTTTGGTCCAGTAGCTCGTGAACTTCGTGAAAAACAATTCATGAAGATTGTTTCACTTGCCCCTGAAGTTCTATAAATCCTAATTCACAGAAAAGATGAATAAGAAAAAACTTCATGTTAAAACTGGCGATACGGTAAAAGTAATTGCTGGTGATGAGCGCGGTAAGACAGGCCGCATCACATCTGTATTGACAGATAAAAATAAAGTAGTAATAGAAGGATTGAACCTGGTAACGAAACATACTAAACCAAGTGCTAAAAATCCTCAGGGTGGTATCTCTAAAGTTGAAGCTCCTATACATGCGAGCAATGTAGCTATAGTTGATCCAAAGTCTGGTGAAACCATCAAGACTGCCAAGAGAAAAAATAGCCAAGGCAAAACTGAACGTTACTCTAAAAAAACAGGAGAAGTAATCTAAGATGGCAACTGCAAGATTTAAAGAAAAATATCAGAAGGAGGTAGTGCCTGCCCTGAAAGAAAAGTTCCAGTATAAGAACGTAATGCAGGTGCCAAAAATTACTAAAATCTCCATTAACAAAGGTATCGGTTCTGCTGTAGCTGATAAAAAATTAGTAGACATTGGTGTAGAAGAGCTTACGACTATCACAGGTCAGAAAGCTGTAGCTACAATCGCTAAAAAGTCTGTATCTAACTTTAAGCTTCGTGAAGGTATGCCGATCGGAGCACGCGTTACTTTAAGAGGTGAGAAAATGTATGAATTCTTAGACAGACTTCTTACTATTGCTCTTCCTCGTGTACGTGACTTCAGAGGTGTAAGTGATAAAGGCTTTGACGGAAGAGGTAACTATACTTTAGGTGTTAAAGAGCAGATCATTTTCCCAGAGATCAGCATTGATAAAATTAAATCCATAAGTGGTATGGACATAACTTTTGTTACAACAGCTAACACTGATGAAGAAAGTTATGAACTGTTAAAAGCTTTTGGAATGCCTTTCACAAACATTAAAAAGTAACAGCAATGGCGAAAGAAGCAATAAAAGCAAGAGAGCTTAAAAGACAGAAAACTGTAGCAAAATATGCTGCTAAAAGAGCTGAATTGAAAGCTAAGGGAGATTATGAAGGCTTAGATAAATTACCTAAGAATGCATCTCCTATCAGATTGCATAACAGATGCAAGTTATCTGGCAGACCACGTGGTTACATGAGAAAGTTTGGCATCTCGCGTGTACTGTTCAGAGATTTAGCTCTGGCAGGTAAAATTCCTGGTGTAACAAAGTCGAGCTGGTAATTTTTCCGATATCTATACTATAGATAAAGAAAAAATAATTATCTTTGCGGCTCGCTTAGAAAAAAGCGATCATTATTTAAGTCATTCATAATGAACTCAGATCCAATAGCAGATTATTTAACTCGAGTGCGTAATGCTATAAAAGCTAACCACAGAATAGTTGAAATACCGTCTAGCAACATTAAAAAGGAAATTACAAAAGTACTGTACGATAAAGGGTACATTCAGAACTATAAGTTCGAAGACTCTGAAGTACAGGGAACCATTAAAATAGCTCTGAAATACAATCCTTCAACAAAACAATCAGCAATTGTTAAGTTAGAAAGAATTAGTAAGCCAGGTCTTCGTAAGTATGCAGGTAGCGAAGAGCTTCCTCGTGTATTGAATGGTTTAGGTGTAGCCATTATATCAACTTCTAAAGGCGTGATGACTGACAAGGAAGCACGCACTCAGAATATTGGTGGCGAAGTATTATGTTATGTATACTAATTAGGAGGATAGACAATGTCACGTATAGGAAAATTGCCAATCAACCTGCCTAACAATACAGAAGTTTCAGTTGATGATAAAAATGTAGTTACAGTTAAAGGACCTAAAGGTTCTTTGACTACATTAGTTGATGCTGATATCATTGTAAAAACAGAGGATAATCAGGTTATAGTTGAAAGACCAACTGAGCAGAAGCGTCACAAAGCAATGCATGGCCTTTACAGATCACTTATCAATAATATGGTAATTGGTGTAAGTGAAGGTTATAAAGAGCAACTAGAGCTAGTGGGTGTTGGTTATAAAGCATCAATGCAGGGTCAGATACTTGAGCTTTCATTAGGTTATTCACACAACATATTCTTATCTCTTCCATCTGAGATTTCAGCGACTGCTGTGACTGAAAAAGGTAAAGCACCTGTTATTACTTTAGAAAGTAATGATAAGCAACTTTTAGGTCAGGTAGCTGCTAAAATCAGATCATTACGTAAGGTTGAGCCTTACAAAGGAAAAGGTATCCGATTTGTTGGTGAAGTTGTAAGAAGAAAAGCTGGTAAGACAGCATCTAAATAATCATCATCATGTCTGCTAATAAAGTACAAAGAAGATCAAGAATTAAGAAAAGCATCAGAAGAAAGATAGCTGGTACATCAGTAAAACCAAGACTATCTATTTTCAGAAGTAATCGTGTAATTTATGCACAGATTATTGATGATGTAGCTGGTGTAACACTTGCTGCAGCTTCATCAGCAAAACTAGATGATGCTACAAAAGCAAATGTTGAAACTGCTTCTAAAGTAGGTAAAGAAATTGCTTCAAAAGCCCTGGAAAAAGGTATTACGGAAGTAGTATTTGATAGATCAGGTTACCTATACCACGGAAAAGTTAAATCATTGGCTGACGGAGCTAGAGAAGCTGGCCTTAAATTCTAAATATTATGTTGAAGAACAATATACGTAGTGTAAAGGCTAGCGAAATCGAGCTAAAAGAGAGAGTAGTAGCTATTAACAGAGTTGCCAAAGTTGTTAAAGGTGGTAGAAGATTTAGCTTCGCTGCTATAGTTGTGGTAGGTGACGGTAATGGAGTTGTAGGTTATGGTTTAGGTAAAGCTAACGAAGTAACTGATGCTATTGCTAAAGGTATTGATGATGCTAAGAAGAATCTTGTTAAGGTTCCTCTATATCATCACACTGTTCCACATCCAATGGAAGGTAAGTACTCTGGTGGTTATGTGCTTGTTAAGCCAGCTGCTGCCGGTACAGGTGTAATTGCAGGTGGTGCAATGCGTGCAGTACTTGAAAGTGCCGGAATAAAAGACGTACTTTGCAAATCAAAAGGTTCATCTAACCCACACAACGTGGTTAAGGCGACGTTTGATGCACTTGCAAAAATGCGTGATCCATTAGCAGTTGCGCAGCAAAGAGGAGTTAATTTACAGAAAGTATTTAATGGTTAATGTCATGGCGAAAGTAACTATAACACAAGTTAAAAGCATTATTGACAGACCTAAAAACCAGAAGCTTACTATTCAAGCTTTAGGCTTAGGCAAAATCAATAAATCAGTTACTGTAGAGTATACTCCACAGATTGCTGGTATGGTAAACAAAGTTCAGAATTTGATCGAAGTAAAAGAGCAATAAAATGTATTTACATTCATTACAACCTGCTGAAGGAGCTGTTAAGTCTAGAAAAAGACTTGGCCGTGGTACCGGATCTGGTAGAGGTGGTACTTCTACAAGAGGTCATAAAGGTGCTAAGTCTCGTTCAGGTTACTCACAAAAATCAGGATTTGAAGGTGGTCAGATGCCACTTCAGAGACGTGTTCCTAAGTTTGGATTTAAGAACATAAACCGCGTTGAATACAAAGCTATCAACCTGGATGTTCTACAGTCTTTAGCAGAGAGCACTGGTGAAACAGTTCTTAACTTTGATTTCTTCAAAGCACATGGATTAGTTTCTAAAAGCAACAAAGTTAAAATATTGGGTAGAGGTGAGTTAAATAAAGCAGTTGAGGTTCATGCTCATGCTTTCTCTCAGACAGCTACATCTATCATTGAAAAAGCAGGCGGTAAAATAGTAGCTATCTAATCTGTATGAAGAAGTTTTTAACAACAATAAAGAACATATTTGCTATTGATGATCTACGTGTTAGAATACTCAATACAATCGGTTTTATAGCAATATTCAGACTTGGTTCTTATGTTGTTCTTCCTGGTGTTGATCCTAATCAATTAAAAGCTAACACTGCCGGTTTATTTGGCTTGTTAGATACTTTCTTAGGTGGTGCATTTAGCAATGCATCCATCTTTGCTTTAGGTATCATGCCATACATATCAGCTTCGATCGTACTACAGCTATTAACAATTGCTGTCCCTTATTTTCAGAAAATGCAGAAGGAGGGTGAGTCCGGTAGAAAAAAAATCAACCAGATCACCCGAGTTCTTACCATTGTTATCACTTTAGCACAGGCTGTAGGCTTTGTTGCCACAATCAACGCTGAAGCTATTGCTATCAATACTACCTTATTCACAATTACATCGATGATCGTACTTACAGCAGGTACTATCTTCTGTATGTGGATTGGTGAGAAAATTACAGATAAAGGTATAGGTAATGGTATATCTATGCTGATTATGATAGGGATTGTTTCCAGATTCCCTGGAGCACTTGCAGCCGAATTCTTATCAAAACAATTGAATGGCGCTTTACTATTCTTGTTTGAATTAGCAGTATTGTTCTTTGTTGTCATGTCTGTTATTATGCTGACTCAGGCTATTAGAAGAATACCAGTACAATATGCTAAACAAGTTGGTGGTAGCTCTTTATACAGTGGACAGCGTCAATTTATCCCTCTTAAAGTAAATGCTGCTGGTGTAATGCCCATTATTTTTGCCCAGTCATTAATGTTCCTGCCTTCTATGATCGCTGGTTTATGGGCTGATCAAAGCGAAACTGCTAACTATATAGGTTCTACTTTCTCGGACTTTACTTCTTGGCAGTATAACTTAGTATTTGGACTTTTGATCCTTATTTTCACTTATTTCTATACTGCGATCAGTGTTGATCCTAATAGAATTGCGGAAGACTTGAAAAGAAGTGGTGGTTTTGTACCGGGAGTTAAGCCAGGTAAAGCAACTTCTGAGTACATTGATGCTATTTTAACCAGAATTACTCTGCCAGGCGCTATATTCCTTGCTCTTGTTGCTATTTTCCCTGCAATTGCAATGATGTTTGGTATTACAAGAGAGTTCTCTCAGTTCTTTGGAGGAACATCACTAATAATTATGGTTGGTGTTGTATTAGATACTCTTCAGCAAATCGAAAGTTACTTGTTAATGCGTCATTATGATGGTATGATGAAGTCAGGTAAGTTAAGAGGGAGAACTGAAAATATTGCGATGGTATCTTAATAAATGATATTTTACAAAACTGAAGAAGAAATTGAGCTAATTCGCCAGGGTGCTTTGATATTAGGCAAAGCCCATGGCGAAATAGCTTCTCTTATAAAGGAGGGTATCACTACAGCTGAACTTGATAAACGAGCATTTGAGTTTATTAAGGATCTTGGTGGTCAACCTTCATTTTTGAACTATAATGGTTTCCCTTATAGTTTATGTATTTCTACAAATGCAGTAGTAGTACATGGTTTCCCTGGGAAATACCAGTTAAAAGATGGTGATATTATTTCTGTAGATTGCGGGGTACTTTATAAAGGTTATCATAGTGATTCTGCCTATACCCATGGTGTGGGTAACATTACAGAAGATGTCATTAAGCTTCTACAAGTAACTGAAGAAAGTCTTTATAAAGGAATTGAAAAGGCTGTTGCAGGAAACCGAATGGGAGATATAAGCAATGCTATTCAACAGCACGCTGAGGCAAATGGTTTTAGCATTGTAAGAGAATTGGTTGGCCATGGTATAGGCCGAAATTTGCATGAAGCACCGGAAGTTCCTAATTATGGAAAAAAAGGGCAAGGTGTAAAATTACAAGAAGGCCTTGTGTTAGCAATAGAGCCAATGGTCAATCTCGGAACTAAGAATGTTGTTCAGGAGGATGATGGATGGACTATAAGAACAAGGGACAAAAAACCTTCTGCTCATTTTGAGCATACGGTTGTTATCAGAAAAGGTAAAGCAGAAGTATTGACTACTTTTGATTATATAAAAAAAGCTAAAAACTTATAAATGGCCAAGCAGTCATCTATAGAACAGGACGGAACAATTATAGAAGCGTTATCAAATGCTATGTTTCGTGTAGAACTTGAAAACGGGCATCAGTTAATTGCTCACATCTCTGGAAAAATGAGAATGAATTATATTAAAATTCTTCCGGGCGATAAAGTGAAGCTTGAGATGTCTCCTTATGATTTAACAAAAGGTCGGATTGTTTATCGATATAAATAAATACAATGAAAGTTAAAGCATCAGTAAAAAAGAGAAGTGCTGAATGTAAAGTTATCCGCCGCAAGGGGAAACTTTATGTGATCAACAAAAAAAATCCAAGATACAAACAAAGACAAGGATAATTAAAAAAGTATGGCAAGAATAGCAGGAGTTGATATTCCGGATAACAAAAGAGGAGAGATCGCTTTAACCTATATCTTTGGTATAGGCCGTAATCTTTCAAAATCTATCTTAACCAAAGCCGGGGTGGATCTTGACAAAAAGGTGAAAGACTGGACTGAAGATGAGTCCAATGAGATCAGAAATATTATTGCTTCTGAGCACAAGACTGAAGGTGTTTTAAGATCTGAAGTTCAGTTGCACATTAAGCGTCTTCTTGATATCGGTTGCTACCGTGGTTTAAGACACCGTAAAGGTCTACCAGTTCGTGGACAGCGTACCAAAAATAACTCTCGTACGAGAAAAGGTAAGCGTAAGACAGTTGCAAACAAGAAGAAAGCTTCTAAATAATTAATTGATCATGGCTCAGAAAAGAAAAGATAAAGCTAAGAAGCGTGTAGTAGTTGTGGAAGCAACTGGCCAGGTACATATCAAGGCTTCTTTCAACAATATTATTATCTCAGTAACCAACAATGCAGGTCAAGTAATATCTTGGGCTTCTGCTGGTAAAATGGGTTTCAAAGGTTCTAAAAAGAACACTCCTTACGCTGCACAGATGGCAGCTTCAGATTGCGCAAAGGTTGCTTATGACCTTGGCATGCGTAAAGCTGAAGTTTTTGTTAAAGGCCCTGGCGCAGGTAGAGAGTCCGCTATCCGTACTGTGCAAAATTCAGGTATTGAAGTTACAACTATAAAAGATGTTACTCCATTACCACACAACGGATGTCGTCCTCCAAAACGCAGAAGAGTTTAATTTTAAAGTAGATTAAATAAAATGGCAAGATATACTGGTCCTAAAAGCAAAATCTCGAGAAAATTCAACGAAGAGATTTTCGGCCCAAGCAAAGCATTAAAAAAGAAAGCATATCCTCCGGGGATGCACGGCCGTGGCCGTCGTAAGAAGCAGTCTGAATACGCAGTTCAGCTTGCTGAAAAGCAAAAGGCTAAATACATATATGGTGTATTAGAAAAGCAGTTTGCTAACCTGTTTGATAAAGCTCACAGAAAAGGTGGTATTACAGGTGAAAACCTTTTGATCCTTCTTGAGTCAAGATTAGACAACACAGTTTACCGTTTAGGTATTGCTCCAACTCGTAGAGCAGCACGTCAGCTTGTATTGCACAAGCACATAACAGTAAATGGTGGTATAGTTAATATACCTTCTTATAGCTTAAAAGTTGGTGATGTTATAGCTGTTAGAGAGAAGTCAAAATCTCTTGAGGCAATTACAACAAGTTTATCTGTTCGTAATGCAAGACAGTTTAGCTGGTTAGAGTGGGACGCAACTGAAATGGCTGGTAAGTTTATTTCTGCACCTCAGCGTGACCTGATCCCGGAGAAAATCCAGGAGCAGTTAATCGTTGAACTTTACTCTAAGTAAGCAGCATAATCAATTTTTAACCTTTAACACTGCAAGTATGTCAATATTAGCATTTCAAATGCCAGAGAAAGTTGTAATGGAAAAAGCCGACGACTTTCATGGTTTATTTGAATTCAAGCCGCTTGAAAAAGGTTACGGTGTAACCATCGGTAATGCTCTGCGAAGAATATTGCTGTCCTCACTTGAAGGATATGCTATTACTAGCGTTCGCATACCTGGTGTACTGCACGAATTTTCATCCGTTGAAGGTGTGGTGCAGGATGTTTCTGACATCATCCTGAACCTTAAAATGGTTCGCTTTAAGAAGATCAGCGAAGTTATTGATGACAAAATCACTGTAATGATCAATGGTGCAGATACTTTCTATGCCGGAGATATCAGTAAATTTACTTCAAGCTTTGAAGTATTGAACCCTGAGCTAGTGATTTGCAACCTGGATAAAAATCTCTCATTAGAAGTTGAGCTTACTATTCAGAAGGGACGTGGTTACGTGCCTGCTGATGAAAACAAGCCAGCTGCTGACCAGGTTTTCGGTCTTATATCTATTGACTCTATTTTCACGCCAATTAAAAACGTGAAATTTAGTGTTGAGAACACTCGTGTTGAGCAAAAGACTGACTACGAAAAACTTCTGTTAGAAATTCAAACTGACGGATCAATACACCCAGAGGAGGCTCTCAAAGGCGCTGCAAATATTCTTATTCAGCACTTCATGTTATTCTCTGATAACACCATGACTTTCGAAACTGCTAAGCCAGAAGAAGAAGAGGTTGTTGATGAAGAACTGTTGCATATGCGCAAAGTTCTGAAGACTCCACTTCAGGATATGGATTTGTCAGTTAGAGCTTATAACTGCTTAAAAGCTGCGGACATCAGAACACTTGGTGACCTGGTACAGTTGGATATCTCTGACATGATGAAGTTCCGTAACTTTGGTAAGAAGTCGCTTACTGAACTAGAGAATCTTGTTCAGGATAAAGGCCTGACTTTCGGAATGGACCTTTCTAAATATAAATTAGAAGAAGAATAATAACTTACGGCATAATTCCCGATCCCATTTAGGTTGATCGACGGTATGCCCGTGCACAATTCAAAATAATGAGACACGGTAAAAAAAATAATCACTTAGGAAGAACTGCTGCTCACCGTAAGGCGATGCTGTCAAATATGGCTGCTTCCCTTATCATGCACAAGCGTCTTTCTACTACAGTAGCTAAGGCTAAAGCGTTACGTAAGTATGTTGAGCCACTTCTTACAAAATCTAAGAACGATACTACACATTCAAGAAGAACTGTATTTGCTTACCTTCAGGAGAAGGAAGCTGTAAAGGAGCTTTTTGATGAGGTATCTGCAAAGATTGCAAACAGACCGGGTGGTTACACTCGTATCCTTAAGACAGGTCTACGTCTTGGTGACAATGCAGAAATGTGTGTTATTGAGCTTGTAGATTACAACGAGGATATGCTTGCATCTACTGGTGCAGCAGCTGGCGCGAAGAAAACTCGTCGTCGTGGTGCTGGTGGTGCTAAGAAGAAAGCTGAAGGTGCTGCAGAAGCTCCTAAAGCAGCTGAAACTGATGCAACTGCAGAAGAAGCTAAAGATGCTGAATAAGCTGAATCTTTAAAATATTTTAAAGGGACATGACGTAAGTCGTGTCCCTTTTTTATTTTTGTAAAAATCTTAAAATGAAAAAACATACCGCTACAGAAGCTATCCTACTGTTGGAGGATGGTACAGTTTATAAAGGAAAAAGCCTAGGTAAAATTGGTACATCAGGTGGTGAGCTTTGCTTTAATACCGGTATGACTGGTTACCAGGAGATATTTACTGATCCATCATACTATGGGCAGGTTGTTGTAAACACTGTTTCGCATGTGGGCAACTATGGAGTTCAGACTGAGGAAGTAGAATCTGACCGTGTGCAGATAAGTGCTTTGGTTTGTAAAGATTTCTCGCATCATTATTCCAGAAAAACCGCTGAGGGCTCTTTGCAGGAGTACTTCGAGAAGGCAGGAATTGTTGGTATATGTGAAATTGATACAAGATCTCTTGTAAGACACATCCGTGATAAGGGTGCTATGAATGCTATAGTTTCGTCGGAGATAACTGATATCGATGAGCTCCGTAATAGATTGGCTGAAGTACCATCTATGGCTGGATTGGAGCTTTCGTCGAGGGTAAGCACTTCGGAAACTTATGATCTTAAACCGGAAGATGTTAAGTTTAGAGTAGCAGTACTGGACTTAGGTGTAAAGCGAAATAGCCTTAACAATTTTATGCAGCGTGGCTGTGAAGTAAAGGTGTTCCCTTATAACACTCCTTTTGAAGAAATGGAGAAGTGGAACCCGGATGGCTATTTTATATCGAATGGGCCTGGGGACCCGGCGGCTACAAAAGAGGCTGTAGCTAGTGTAAAACAGATACTGGCTAAGGCTAAACCAATGTTTGGTATTTGCATGGGGCACCAGATACTGGCCCAAGCCAACGGAATTGCTACTTACAAAATGCATAACGGGCACAGAGGCTTAAATCATCCAGTTAAAAACCTGATTACCGGTCGGAGCGAAATTACAAGCCAGAACCATGGATTTGTGGTTGATGCGGAGCAGGTGAGAAATCATCCGGAAGTTGAAGTGACGCATATTAACCTGAATGATAATACCATTGAGGGAATGCGTATGAAAACAAAGCCGGCTTTCTCCGTACAGTATCACCCGGAGTCGTCGCCGGGGCCACACGATTCGGAGTACCTATTTGATGACTTCGTGGCATTATTAGAGCAAAGTAAAAATCAAGTAAAACTATAGATCAAAACAACTAATGAGCTTAATCACTGATATCAAAGCCAGACAGATCTTCGATTCTAGAGGCAATCCTACAGTAGAAGTTGATGTAATTACCGAAACTGGTGTAATTGGCCGTGCTGCTGTACCATCTGGTGCGTCTACCGGTATTCATGAAGCAGTTGAGCTACGTGATGGAGACAAAGGCAAGTACATGGGTAAAGGTGTACTGCAGGCTGTTAAAAACGTAAACGACACGATTGCTGAAGAGCTTATTGGATTCCCGGTGTTCGACCAGAACCTGCTGGATAAGATCATGATCGAACTGGATGGCTCTGATAACAAAGGCAAGTTGGGTGCTAATGCTATACTTGGAGTTTCGCTGGCAATAGCTCGTGCAGCTGCGCAGGAGCTGAATATGCCGTTGTACCGCTATGTAGGTGGTGTAAATGCGAACACGCTGCCAGTGCCGATGATGAATATCCTGAACGGTGGCAGCCACGCGGATAACGCGATCGACTTCCAGGAATTTATGATCATGCCGGTTGGTGCCCCTTCATTCTCCGAAGCGCTACGCATGGGTTCTGAAGTGTTCCATCACCTGAAGAATGTACTGAAGAAAAAAGGCCTTTCTACGAACGTAGGTGATGAGGGTGGTTTTGCACCAAACATCGCGTCTAACGTGGAGGCGATTGAAGTGGTATTGCAGGCGATTGAAGCGGCAGGTTACAAGCCAGGCGACGATATGATGATTGCCATGGATGCGGCTAGCTCTGAATTCTACGATGCGTCTACAGGTCTTTACACGTTCAAAAAATCTACCGGTGATAAGCTTTCGTCTTCGGACATGGTAAGCTACTGGAAAGAGTGGACGGAGAAGTACCCGATCATCTCGATTGAAGATGGTATGGCAGAAGACGACTGGGCTGGCTGGAAAGAGCTTACTGAAACTATAGGTAAGAATGTGCAGCTGGTTGGTGATGACCTGTTTGTTACTAACGTGAAGCGTCTGCAGCAAGGCATCGATCAGGGCGTTGCTAACTCTATCCTAATAAAAGTAAACCAGATCGGTACGCTAACGGAAACTATAAACGCTATTAACTTAGGTTTGCGCCATGGTTATAAGAGCGTAATGAGCCACCGTTCGGGCGAGACAGAAGATAACACGATTGCAGACTTGGCAGTTGCGCTTAACACAGGCCAGATCAAAACTGGTTCTGCTTCGCGTTCTGACCGTATGGCTAAGTACAACCAGTTGCTTCGTATTGAAGAGGAGCTTGGCGAAATTGCCTACTATCCGGGCCGTAAGTTCTAAAATCCAATATCAGAAAATATTTATGGCTAAGGCTGTGGGTTATATGACTCACAGCCTTATTTTTGTGTAAGTACTTTTAGCCCACGTGTTCCTATGATCAAGCGCATCCCTAAATTTTTCCGCAGCTTTTACTTTATCACAACAGCTTTGTTTGTGGTATGGATGCTCTTTTTCGACTCTAACGACTTTGTAACGCAGTACCAGATGAGCAAACAGTTGAGCGATTTGGAAGATGTGAGAGAAGACTATGTGCACAAAATGGAGGAAGTGGAAAAGGACCGTAAAGCCCTGATGGGAAATGCTGATTTGCTGGAAAAGTACGCCCGCGAAAAATACCTGATGAAGCGCCCGAATGAAGACGTTTTCATTATAGTGCCTAAGGAAGAAGAGTAGGGCTATAATTAAGATTCTATAGTTTAAAATGGAGCTGTTCTTATGAACAGCTTTTGATTTGTATAGAAATGTAATTCTTTACATCTATAAATTACTCGTCAGATTCTGATTAAACTTATCCCTTACTCCCTGCCTAAATAATTCGTAACTTTGCGCCAATGTGCTGCAACTATAGTTTGCGGCCTCACCTAAGTATAGATACTATGGCAAAAGTTGCAATAAACCTTTCTACTGGCTCCATTCAGCAGGAAGAAGTTATAGTAGGTATAGATCTGGGCACAACCAACAGTCTGGTGGCCTACATCCATCCTGAAGATAAAACACCCATCGCTATAAATGACCAGGGCCGCGGAACAATTGTGCCGTCGGTAGTGCATTTTACCCAAACCGGCGAAACTATAGTTGGCACTGAAGCTAAAGACTACCTGACCACTGACCCGGCCAATACTATTTACTCGGTTAAGCGCCTGCTTGGCAAGTCGTATAAAGATGTTGGTGAGCACAAAGATTACTTTGGTTATAAGATCATCGACGATGACAGCGAAGGCCTGGTAAAGATCAGAGTAGGAGATAAGTTTTATTCACCTATCGAGCTGTCGGCGGAGATATTGAAGGAGTTACGTGAACGTGCAGAACACTCCCTGAAAACACCAGTTAATCGTGCTGTTATAACCGTGCCAGCATACTTTAATGATTCGCAGCGCCAGGCAACCCGCGATGCCGGTAAACTGGCTGGTCTGGAAGTACTGCGTATAGTTAACGAACCTACTGCGGCAGCGCTGGCTTATGGTATTGGCATTGACCCGGACGAAGAGAAAACCGTTGCAGTCTACGATCTGGGTGGCGGTACATTTGATATTTCAATCCTGAGCATCCACCAGGGCATTTTTGAAGTGCTCTCTACCAACGGCGATACTTACCTGGGAGGTGATGACTTTGACAGAGCCATTATCAACCACTGGATTCAGGAAAACCAGCTTATTGCTGATACGGTAAACGAAGACAAGAACCTGCAGCAGGAGCTGCGCCTGAAAGCCGAGGAAGCTAAAAGAACACTGAGCTCTCAGCCTGTATATACCGGAACTATAAACGGAACTATAGATTGCCATTTAGAGCGCCATACGTTTGAAACGCTGATTGCTCCAATTGTAGCCCGAACTATAGAAAGCTGCCGCATGGCCATGGCTGACGCCAAACTACAGACCGAGCAGATCGATGCTGTGATCATGGTAGGTGGTTCTACGCGTGTGCCAATGGTGTACGAAGCGGTATCTAACTTCTTTGGAAAGCAAGCCAATAACTCCCTTAATCCGGATGAAGTTGTATCCCTGGGAGCTGCCATTCAAGCCGACATACTGGCTGGTAACCGTAAAGATATTCTGCTGCTAGATGTAACGCCGCTTACGCTGGGTATCGAAACTATGGGAGGCCTGATGGACTCTATTATCCCTAGAAACTCTAAAATACCAACCAAGGCAGGCCGACAATATACCACATCTGTAGATGGTCAGGTGAACATGAAAATTTCGGTATACCAGGGCGAGCGCGACCTGGTGAAAGAGAACCGTAAACTGGCAGAGTTCGACCTGAAAGGCATACCAGCCATGCCAGCGGGCTTCCCTAAAGTGGACGTGAACTTTATTCTGAATGCGGACGGAATTCTGAAAGTGGAAGCTATTGAGCTACGCTCCGGTGTGCGCCAGGAGGTAGAAGTAAAGCCACAGTACGGCCTGACAGATGAACAGGTAGAACAGATGTTGATGGACTCGATCACGCACGCTAGAGAAGACGTTTCTACCCGTATGGTAATAGAGGCTCGTACTACCGCTGAGCAAATGATTTACCAGGTAGAGCGCTTTATAGAGAAAAATGGCCAACACCTGACCTCTGAAGAAATTGAACTTACCAAAACCAATGTGCAGAATCTGAAAAATGTATTGCCTAGTGGTGATAAAGATTCTATACTTAAAGCAGTAGATACACTGGAAGAGCAGACAAGTCCATTTGCAGAACGTGTTATGCAGATATCTATTAAGCAGGCAATGGCCGGTAAGAAGATCGAGTGAGAAATTTTATACCCCTCTTGAGAGGGCAGGGTCGTTAAGTTCTAATGTATTTAGCCATCAGTGTTATTTTGTTGGCAAAAGCTGTGATCGCATCCTTCATAGAGTGGAAGCTACATTTTCTGGCGATGTTCAAGGCTATATTTTTCAATAGGGACAGGTTTTCCGGTGCCTGTCCCTTGCGGACCCCGTTCTTATCTTCCTTTAACGTGACATCTTTCTCCCAATGTACCCGGTTTTCAATTCCCCAATGCCCCCGGATAGCTGCTGCCAGCATTGCTGCATCTGCGTTTGTGTAGCTGCAAATGTAATAG
>NZ_JAAEAA010000011.1 GCF_010119545.1 Pontibacter fetidus
CCTTGCGGGCGACGAAAATCAGGTACCTCACGCAGACAGGCTAGTAAACTTACTTCACTATTTTGCATCTGCTCCCCCTTTCCTAAACATATTAGTTTACGAAAAATAGAACTTAACGGCCCTGCCCCTTTGAAGGGGGCAGGGGGATGAACAACTGTAACTATAAAACATAACCTCCAACTAAAGAGCTTGCAGAAACTCCCCTCCTTGGATAAGGAGGGGCAGGGGTGGTTTGATACTATAGCTGATGATTTTACCACCTCCAAACGAACTATAAAATCGGTTTTTACACCACGGCTTAAACGCTTACATTTGTACAGACCTAACCCACCTACCGCCATGACAAGAGAAAAACTATTCGAGCAGATACTGCAAAAGAAATCATACCTGTGCGTTGGCCTCGATACCGACCCTAAAAAGTTACCGGAACACTTGCTGGATTTTGAGGACCCGGTTTTTGAGTTTAATCGCCAGATAATAGATGCAACTGCCGACCTGTGCGTGGCCTATAAACCAAACATTGCCTTTTATGAAGCGCAAGGGCCGAAAGGGTGGGTGAGCCTGGAGAAAACGATAAACCACATTCCGCAGGAGATCTTTACCATAGCCGACGCCAAACGCGGCGACATTGGCAATACCTCTGAACTATACGCTCGTGCCTTTTTCGAGACCATGAACTTCGACTCGGTTACCGTAGCACCTTACATGGGTTCTGATTCGGTGAAGCCGTTTCTGGTGCAGGGTGGCAAATGGGTTATCTTGCTGGCGTTAACATCAAACCCGGGCAGCCAGGATTTCCAGATGCTGCGCCTGGCTGATGGCAGCGAAGAATACCTTTGGGAGCAGGTGTTGCGCGAAAGCTCTACCTGGGGCACAGCCGGACAACTGATGTATGTAGTTGGGGCTACGCAGGCTGAGTATGTGCAGCGCGTACGTGCTATTGTTCCGGATCACTTCCTGCTGGTGCCTGGTGTTGGTGCACAGGGCGGAAGCCTGGAAGAGATATCGCGTCTGGGCATGAACCAGCGCTGCGGCCTTTTGGTCAATTCTTCCCGCGCTATTATCTACGCTTCATCCGGCCGCGACTTCGCCGAAAAAGCCCGCGAAGCAGCCCAGGAAGTACAACGCGAAATGGAGCAATACCTAGAACAGTACGTGCAGCATTTGTAGGGGAAACTATAGTTGATACTTAAGAATCCTTTACCTGCTATAATTAAATGAATATATTTTTTTCGGTTTCTTCTTATAAAAAGAGACATCGGGTCATTGCGTTCCTGCTAATCCTGGTTCAGCTGTGGTTCACACGATGTACTTCACCCGAGGTTGCCCCAATTCCTGCTCCGCCACAGAAAGATTACACGACAAATAATAATGCTGAAATTATAGTTGTAATTGGCGACTCTATTGCCAATGGTACAAACGAACGCGACGGTAAGAAAGGACCTGATCCGGATGGAGCACTTTTAGAGTGGGATGGCAGCTCGTTGTATACAGTTACAAATACAGATACTAAAACAGCCAATCTCGGGTCGTGGCATCCAAGCCATGCTATTGCCTATAAACAGAAGACAGGCAAAAACACGATTTTGATTGAAGGAGCACTTGGAGGAGCAGAGTGGTACCCACACAATGATAATGTTAACTGGTACGAGACCGGCTCGCTGTATAAGCCTTTGTTAGAGAATGTTAAAAGTGCTTTACAAACTTTCGGGGCAAAGAAAGTGAGAGTAGTTTATATAGTGCTTGGTGTGAATGATGCCAGAGGAACCCAATCTATTGCAAATGTCAGACGCGGTATGTTCTCGCTTATCGATCGGCTTAACCAGGATTTAGAGATACCGGCTATACGTATTGTAAACATTGGAAGGGCAGAAAAAGGAATTACGGAGCGGGTACAGGATGTTAGAAAATTAATTGATAACGCAGATGCTAACTACATTTATTCTGATGGGCAACAACACGGGTTGGGATTGGTGCAGATCTATAATAATGTGAAGCTGGCTGATGATCTGGCACGATACGAAGGATTAGGTTTGTATCATACAGATAACTTACATCTGACACAAGCAGGCAATAATTATTTAGGAAAATACCTGGGTGAGAATCTATAATATAAACCAATGCTAACCCTAACCCGCACCACTCCCGATAACCCCGATTTCCGGAGCCTTATCGTTTTACTGGACCAGAACCTGAAGGAGAACGATGGCGACGACCACGCTTTTTTTGCACAGTTTAACAAAGTAGATAGTATAAACGAAGTTATAGTTGCGTACCAAAATGGTGAACCGGCAGGCTGTGGCGCTATAAAACCCTACACCCAAACTATAGCCGAAGTAAAGCGCATGTTCGTGCACCCGGATTTCAGAAGGCAAGGCATAGCAAAGCAAGTGCTGAGCGCCCTGGAAGCGTGGGCAAATGAGCTGAACTATAGCGCTACTATTTTAGAGACAGGCAAGAAACAAACCGAAGCCATAGAACTATACAAAAACAGCGGCTATACCGTAATCCCGAACTATGGGCAGTATGCAGGCGTTGAAAACAGCGTGTGCATGCAAAAGCAACTATAAACATGAACAACAACGATATACTCCGCCGCCTACGCTATACATTCGATCTGAATGACGATAAAATGATGGCCCTTTTTGCATCGGGTGGCAAAGAGGTAACCCGCGCCGAAATAAGCGACTGGATGAAGCCGGAAGACCATGAAGAATTTCAGAAGTTGGTTGACATAAACCTGGCGGCTTTTCTGAATGGTTTTATAAACGAGAAACGAGGCAAAAAAGAAGGCGAGCAACCAAAGCCCGAAAAAAGCCTGAACAACAACATCATTTTGCGTAAGCTAAAGATTGCGCTCAACTATAAAGACGAAGACATCCTGGATGTACTGGACCTGGTAAAATTCCGGTTAAGCAAATCGGAGCTCAGTGCCTTTTTCCGGAAGCCCGACCACCAGCATTACCGCCCACTAAAAGACCAGATACTACGAAATTTCCTGCTAGGCCTGCAGCTTAAATATCGCCCGGAGTCTGCAAAGTAAGCTATAGTTCTATTGTACTTCAAAAATTCGCTGGCGCGAGTCTCCAGACTCGACTGGCCCTTGAGGGACAAAAATGGCAAAGGCTGAAGCTATATTTCCTTAGTGGTCCAACCACTCCTAACCCCCTCCCAGGAGAGGAATTGCCACCTTGCTTTAGTTAGTAGCTATAGTTCTATAGTTGCTGGTCTTCAGTTATTTACTTCCCTGCTTGGGTTACTTTAAATTGCGACTATCGTTAATGTAAAAACGCACCATTAACTATAGCAGAACTATGAAAACCGGCTGGCCTGAACTTAACTACCACGCATCAAAAGATACACTCGAAACACTTCACCTTTGGTCGCAGATACTTGGCAAAATAAAACTGAAAGCGCAGCCCTGGGTTAACCACGCCTGGCACGTAACGCTTTCAGTAACCCCAACCGGGCTGAGCACAGGCGACCTTTCTGACGATAAACAGCATTTTCAGATAGAACTGGACCTGGTGCAGCATCGGTTAAGTATAAAGACCAGTACCGGGCAAAGCCGCAACCTGGCACTGGTGCATATGTCGGTGGCCGAGTTTTACAAAAAAGCAATGCACGCACTGGCAGAACTGGGCATACATGTAGCTATCTATAAAGTGCCCTGCGAGCTCGAAAATCCTATACCGTTCGACGAAGACCAAACCCATAAAACCTACAACCCCGAGCAGGCAGCTGCATTGCACAAAGCTTTATTACAGGCACAGCGGGTACTAACGCAGTTCAGGGCCGAGTTTAGGGGCAAGTGTAGCCCGGTACATTTTTTCTGGGGAAGTTTTGACCTGGCTGTTTCGCGGTTTTCGGGGCGCACGGCACCCAGGCACCCGGGCGGTGTACCCGGCCTGCCCGATTGGGTAGCGCAGGAAGCGTACTCGCATGAGGTGAGCAGCGCTGGCTTCTGGCCCGGCAGCGAAGCACTACCCGAAGCCGCTTTCTATAGTTATATTTACCCCGAACCGGAAGGCTACCGGACCGCCGAAGTAAAACCCAATGCAGCTTATTTCCATGAAACCTTAGGTGAGTTTATACTTCCGTATGAGGCTGTACGGACTGCTGAAAACCCGGATGCAATGCTTTTAGATTTCCTGCGCAGTACCTACGAGGCCGCCGCAAAGCTGGCAAACTGGGACAGGGAAGCGTTGGAAGTCTGAAACTATAGTTTTGTTTTTTGTCATCTCGAACAACGTGAGAGATCTGTTACAGATTTAAAATAATTCAGATTTCTCATTGCATTCGAAATGACACACTAAGCCAACTCACTTCTGAGTTTAAAGCCTACCTTTTATAAGTATCGTTAAATATTCAGGAACAACTATACTTTGCAGCCGACAAGGAGCGTTAATTCCCAAACCTCCCACACTTAGCAATGAACAGATTACTACTTGCTGCTACCTTTTTATTTCTATCCCTCACGGCGCACAGCCAAACTATAGTGTTAACAGGCAACGTGCTGCACGGCAAAGAACCGGTTCCTTACGTTAATATCGGCATCAAAAAGAAAGGCATTGGTACGGCAGCAACTATATACGGCACCTTTACATTACAGCTTCAGCAAAGTTCTCTTACTGATACGCTCACTTTTTCGGCAGTCGGGTTTAATGAGTTAGCTGTTCCGGTTAAAACTATAGTTGACGGTAAGCTGTCGGAATTTGCGCTAACGGAAAAGACAACCAGTCTGCGTGAAGTGGTAGTAAAAAGCAAAACCGCTAAGATCAAAAAGTTTGGAACAACCATACGTCACCCTTTCATCTATGGTACCTCTCAGGCTCAAAATGCCAACGACATCTCCGAAATGGCCAAGCTTATAAAGCTAAACGATAAGCCTTCGGATATACTTTCTGTTACACTCTAACTGACCAGTAGTAAAATAGATTCTGCTAACATGCGCATCAATTTTTATGAAAATGTGAATGGCTTGCCAGGCAAACGGATAGTAGAAAAGAGCATCATCAAACGCCTGCCTATGACAGAGGGCTGGGTAACCGTAAATCTGGAAAACTATAGCATTACGGTTGATGAAGACTTTTTTGTAGGGTTTGAGTATTTGCCTGAGCCCAGCCACCCAGGAAAGTTTTTGTTTGCCTTTGGGGCTGCTTTTGGTGGTAGCTATTTTGCCCGGAAAGTAAGCCTGGGGGAATGGAACAAAGGTGTAGGAGGGCGTATATCCACATACGTAACCGTAAGACAGTAACTATACGTTGGGCCTTTAAAACTATAGCACCCTGAAAAAGCCAGTTCTGTTTAGCGTACTACCTATAGTTATGTTTATAGTTGGGTCGAAGTGTGCCAATGCACAAGAGCAACTACCTGTGGTGCAGCTTTTGGGTGTGGTGGTAACTGCTGATAGTGCTGCAGGGTTGGCAGGAATTGCCGTGTATGTGCCGGGCACAAATCGCGGAACGGTTTCAAGGCAAGGCGGCTTTTTTACGCTACCAGTTCTGGCCGGCGACAGCGTGGTTTTCCAGGCCCTGGGCTTCGAGAAGCAATACATCATCATTCCCAAAACAAATGCACCCGAAAAATACACCACCAGCATCCGGCTCAGGCAGGTTGCAAAACAGCTACCCGAAGTACAGGTAATGCCATGGGCCACCCAGCAGGATTTTAAAGTAGCCGTCCGCGACCTGAATCTGCCGGATAAGCCTATAGTTAAACCTGACCTGGGAAGCTTGCCTGCCTATTATAAATCTATTTTTGAAGGGCCGAAAATGGATGTAGCTGATAACATAAAACAGGGCTTTAAACATCATCAGCAAATGCGCGAACAACGCTACCTGGTGCCCACGCCTATCCGTATTTTTTAATTTCTGCTGATTTGCGCTTATCTTAGAAGTCTGCTCTGCACTGGGCTGGCGCAATTCATGAAAGAAGATTTCCTGCACTACATCTGGCAACACCAATACTACCGTAAAACCGACCTGGCAACTACGGAAGGCGAGCTATTGCAGGTAATGCGCACTGGCTACTATAACACCGATGCCGGCCCCGATTTCAGGGAAGCTATAGTTCGGATAAGTGATGTGGAATGGTCGGGTAGCGTGGAGATACATTTGCGGGCATCGGACTGGCGCCGCCACAACCACCAAACCGACCAGAAATACGACCAGGTAATACTGCATGTAGTATGGGAAGCCGATGTACCTATTACCCGGACAGATGGAACTACAATTCCGGTGCTGGAACTGAAAGACCGGGTTGATACCACGCTGGTTTATACATACGAGCAACTGCAACGGTCGAGGGCAACTATACCATGCGCCAACGTGTGGCCGGCTGTGCCCGAAATTACCAAAACCATGATGCTGGGCCGTGCCCTGACCGAACGCCTGGAGCAAAAAGGCCAGGAAGTGCTGCAAAGCTACACCAACTATAACCACGACTGGGAAGCCACGGCCTATCATGTGCTGTTCAAGGGATTCGGATTTAAGATTAACCAGCAACCCATGGAACGGCTGGCTGCGGCCTTGCCTGCAACTATAGTTCGTAAACACCGGCAGCTTTTTCAGTTGGAGGCATTGTTGTTTGGCCAGGCTGGTTTTATAGGTGATGCTGATACAGAATATGCACAGCAACTGGCAAAAGAGTATAATTTCCTGAGCCATAAGTATAGTTTAGGAGACAACACCATGCAGCGCCACCACTGGAATTTTATGCGCATGCGCCCGGCCAATTTCCCGACTATACGGCTGGCGCAATTAGCAGCAGTGCTGGCAAACCGGCAAAGTTTTTTTACGGCTATACTAGAGGCCCAAACTATAAAACACTACGAAGCTTTGTTTATGGCTCAGGTTTCGGAGTATTGGCAGGAGCATTTTACATTTACACCGGAGCCTGCCAAGGCAACAAATACCATGGGCAAAGGCAGCGCACATAACCTGATCATAAATGTGGCTGTTCCGTTGCTGGCCGCTTACAGCCAACATACCAGCAACCGGGCACACCTCGAAAAAGCCATCGAACTGCTCGAGAAAGTAAAAGAAGCCTCTAATAAAATAACACGGTTGTATGAGGAACTGGGCTGGAAAGCTAAAACTGCAGCCGATAACCAGGCGGCGCTATCGCTTTACAAAAACTACTGCCAGCCGGTAAACTGCCTGCAATGTGCTATAGGTAATAAAATTCTAAAAGAAAACCTGCTTTCCCGCCCGTGATGCCGCTGCTATACCTGCTGAATGTGTTGTTACTGCTGGGGCTGGGCTTGCAGCTGCATAAACAGGCCTGGGCTAAAGCACTGCAACCCTACATGCTGCCTGCATTAGGTTTAAAGTTGCTATGTGGTGTGTTGTTAGGCGTTTTATATTTTCATTACTACGGCGAAGGCGATACTATAACTTACTTTAACGCATCGCAAAAGCTAACTCAATTGGCTCATGAAAATTCGGGTGCTTACTGGCGGCTTCTGCTCTTTAACCAATTCCCGAGCGAGACTTTTCGGGCCACAGTGCCTTTTACCCAGTTCGCTGATTTCTCCAATTCCTTTTTTCTGCTCAAAGTGCTTAGCCTGTTTAACTTACTTACGGGTAGCAGCTATTACCTGATCGGGCTATACTTTTCGTTGTTCAGTTTCTGGGGCATGGCAAGGCTGGCAGCTACGCTCTCCTTCGTTTTCCCGGATACAAAAAAGGCGGCTATACTGGCGCTGTTGTTTTTCCCGTCTGTAGTTTTCTGGAGCTCGGGTTTGCTGAAAGATGCCGTACTGATGGGGAGTATGTGCTGGGTAATGGCTTCTGTGCTGCAACTGGCGCATGGGCAAAAACAAACTATAGTTACGTGGCTTTTACTGCCCTTGCAGCTGTACCTGTTTGTAAAGATTAAGATATTTTTTGCTGCGCTATTGCTGAGTTTGCTAACCTGTTACCTGGTCCTTAAAGTGCTCTCACGAACTATAAAACCGTTACAGGCATTAAAAGTGCAATTGCTGATATTGGCAGGTTTTATGGCGTTAGCTATAGTTACCGTATGGCAGATCAGTGGTATTTTCAGCTTTGATTTTATTGCCGAACAACTGTTTAAAACGTATAAGGGATTGCTTGCCCTATCGTTAGGCAGGCCCCACCTGCACTATAGTTCGCTGCAACCAACCCTGGCATCTATTGTTTTAAACGCTCCCAAGGCATTTTTTAGTGCCATCTACCGGCCTTTCATCGGCGAATCTTCAGAGGTTTTATACCTGCTGCTCGGGCTCGAAAATCTGCTCCTGGCAGTGCTTACAACTATAGCTATCGTTTCAGCTTCTTCAAAAATATGGCTTCAGAAAATCGAACTTTGGCACATTATTCTGGTCCTGTTTATAGTTGCTTCGGCGATCGTTGTAGGTATCAGCACACCCAATTTCGGTACGCTCAGCCGATACCGTATTATTTTCCTGCCGTTCCTGGTATATCTGCTTCTGCAAAACAGGTTTGCGCAACGGCAGCTGGCGAAACTCAGGTAAAACTATAGCTAGGATTATAGTTCTATAGTTAGCGTGGTCCAACCACCCCTAACCCCTCCTTGTCTAAGGAGGGGAATTTTACTACTACTGCCAATATTCAAGCTATAGTTTTATAGTTACAGTCCATGAGGCGGACAGGTCGCGACCTGTCCCTACGAAACTATAGTTAAGATCAATTTCGAAGCGAGCAAGTTTAAACTATAGTTAAGCGGTATATAGTAGAAAGATTGCAGTCTTTGGGTTGAGCGCCTTGTAGATTTCTGGTGCCGAAGGCATTTCGAGGTACGATAAAAAGAAATGTACACCGCGCGATGCCCGAAGGCGGGGCCTCCCGGCCGTGAGGGCACCAAAGTTGGTTTGAAAAGATAGGAAACTAAAGCTCCTAGGAATACAGGTGGTTTGAAACGAAGGCTTTGTTCAGGAAAGAGATCAACTATAGGACACATAATATGTCTCGACTGCGCTCGATATGACAACAGGAAAAATATAGTTTTTGTCATCTCAACGACAGAAGAGATCTATCCTGATATTCTAAATAGATTTTTCTCTTCGGCTCGAAATGACAAAAACGGGAAGATGGTTACTTTACGCAACAAAAACCCGACAATCTCCGGCACTTTCAATCTCCCGCACTTCTTCGTACCTTTGCGCCTTATTTTAGATAAGCTATGCAGAATCCTGTGATCATATTAGGTGCCCAGCAACTGGGAACCGCCGCTTTAGATATTTTTAACAGCAACAGCGTGGTAGTGTACTGCTTCCTCGACGACAAAAAAGACCTGCAGCAACAGGAGATCAACAATGTGTCGGTAATGAGCAGCACCGAGGATGGTGAATTTCTGAAACTGATCGGCAAAAAGTGCGACGTGTTTGTAGCTGTTGAAGATTCGGCTGCCCGCAAAGGCCTGATCAACATGCTGAAGGACGAGTACAAGGTTGTTCCGGTAAACGCTATACATAAATTCAGTGCTGTGTCGGAGTACGCTTGGCTGGGCCATGGCAACATGGTAGCGGCTGGTGCTATTGTTAACAACAATGCTAAGATCGGCGACAACTGTGTTATCCAGTCCAGAGCGTTGGTTGATACCAATGCCGAGATCGCTGACTTTGTACAGATCGGTGCGGGTGCCATTATTAACTCCGAAGTAAAAGTAGAAGAAGGTGCTTACATTGGCTCAGGTGCGGTTATAGTTAGCGGTGTAAAAATCGGTAAAAATGCCCGTGTAGGTGCAGGCTCGGTTGTAGTGGCCGATGTGCCGGCCAAAGCCACTGTTTTCGGTAACCCGGCCGCTGCCATTAAGTAAACTTTTATAGTTATAGTTGCTGTTATTTACCCGAACTGATGAAAGTCATTTCAGCGCAATAAAGTAAACTATAGCTTTGTAGCCTGAATGGTTAAATTGCTAAACTGTTAAATTGTTAAAAGTACGTTTCAATTCAGCAATCCAACAATTTAACCATTAACAATTAAACAATTTAAATTAAAAACACTTAGCTGAAACTAAGCCGTTATGAACAAACCCTACAGCATACTACTGTACTACTGCTACACCCCGATAGCAGATCCGGAAGAATTCCGTGAGCAACATCACTTAATGTGCCTTGAGCTGAATCTGCTTGGCCGTATCATCGTTTCAAAAGAGGGTCTGAACGGCACCGTGTCCGGTCTGAAAGAAGACTGTGAAAAGTACATGCAAATCATGCATGCCGACCCGCGCTTCGCTAAAATCGACTTTAAAGTGGACGAGTCGGAGGCGCATGCTTTCACCAAAATGCACGTGCGTACCAAAGCCGAGATCGTACACTCCGGCCTGTTACACATAGACCCAAATGCCCGCACCGGCAAGCACCTGGAGCCAAAAGAATTCCGGGATATGAAAGACCGGGACGATGTGGTGGTGCTGGATGTTCGCTCTGATTATGAGTACAATGTAGGCCGTTTCAAGAATGCCGTAACGCTGGATATCGAGAACTTCCGTGAGTTTCCGGAGAAGGTAGCAGAGCTGAAAGAAAAGTACAAGGACAAGAAAATACTTACCTACTGCACCGGCGGTATTAAGTGCGAGAAAGCAAGCGCATTTTTGCTGGAGCAGGGTTTTGAAGATGTATACCAGTTACATGGCGGTATCATTAAATATGGCAAAGAAGCCGGTGGCGAGGACTTTGAAGGCAAGTGCTACGTGTTCGATAACCGTGTGGCTGTGGATGTGAACTCCGTTAACCCGAAAGTGATATCAACGTGCTACGTTTGCGGCACCGAAGACGACCGTATGGTAAACTGTGCCAACCCAGTGTGTAACCTGCACGTGGCCATTTGCGAGAAGTGTGGCTGGGAACTGGAAGGAGCCTGCTCCACCGAGTGCAAAGGCCACCCTGAAAAGCGCCCTTACGACGGCACAGGCTATTACCAAAAGGAAATGAATGGCTATAATCCGTTAAAAGGATTCAACCGCAAGAAGAAAAACGACGTACACGTATAGTGTATTCTCTAAAGCAAAGAAAAGCGTGTTCGTAACCGGGCACGCTTTTCTTATTTTATGCCGACTTGGTTTTGAGCTATAGTTTGGGTCTCCGGCCCAGTGGATCACAGATCAGCGCTGGCAAATAACTGGATAAAGATACCTTTCACTTTAGAGCAAGCCTTTAACTATAGTTACAGTTTCTCCAATCCAATCAAATCCTGTAACAGCTCCTGAGTAATTGCTCCCGGTTTGCCATTGCCAATCACTACATCATCTACCTGAACAATAGGTAAAATGCGCTTTGTTGTGCTGGTCAGGAAAGCTTCTTTGGCCTGCGCAATGTCGGCTATAGTTATAGTTCGTTCCTCGGATTTATACTTCCGGGCAGCAAGCGCTAACACATTTTTCCGGGTTACACCCAGCAATACATTCTCAGGTGGTGTAACAATGGTGTTGTCCTGCATTACGATAAAGAAGTTGCAGCGCGGAAACTCTGAGACTACATCATTTTTCTGATACAACACATCGCTGGCAGCAGCCTGTTTAATTTTGTTTATCAGCCGGATACCCATCGTATAGTTTATGGTTTTAATGCTGGGTAGCTCCCGTACATGCTCATGGGTAATTACTTTTATACCTTGCGCAATCATTTCCGGGGTTGGTAGTTGCAGTGGCTGCTGCTGTATAATAAGGTTTGGCACTGTGGGGTCGTAGCCATTGTCGGAGTAGCCGCCCGTTAGTATCATTTTTATACCCGAAAGTGGTAGGTTGTTTATAGTTATCAGTTCGTTTATGATACCTGTAAGTTCTGATTCTGGAAGGGGTACAGTTAGCTCCATTAACCGTGCTGATTCATAAAACCGCTTCAGGTAGTCTGCCAGAAATACAGGTCTGCCATTCTGCACTTTAAAGAAATCGAACACCCCGTACCCGCGCTGAATAGAAAGGTCGCTGATATGCAGGAAAGCCTCTCCGTAAGGCTGAATGTTGCCGTTGATATAGGCGTGGAGGTTAGCGTTTGGTGGCATTATGTTTCTTTAGGATCTTAACAACTTTATCTATGGGCAAGGCTTCTGTTTTATGATTTTCAGTGCCATTCATCGTTTCTGCAGCAAACAAAGAATTAATGATTGCTTCTTCGGTAGCTTCTATAGTGGCCAAAAACAACGGAGACATAACGTCGTTGATGAGGTAGGTGGCGGTTTGTGTGCTGCTTTCAGAATTATAAGGCACGCGTATAGTTGGCTCCGTAGAAAACGCAATTACATAATCGCCGCTGCCGTTAGCGGCAATACCGCCGGTTTTACCCATACCCAACAGGGCCCGTTTTGCCAGTCGTTCTAAGTTGCGGGCATCCAGCGGTGCATCGGTAGCCACCACGATCATGCACGAACCATCGGCGCTGTCCTTAATTTGTTGCATCATGAAATAGTGCTCCAGTTCTTCGCCAACGGGTACGCCATCAATCTGTAACACACCGCCAAAGTTGGTCTGCACCAAAACCCCAACCGTATAGCCGCCTACACTTGCTGGTAATTTGCGCGAAGCGGTACCTATACCACCTTTAAAACCATAACAAACCGTGCCTGTGCCAGCCCCTACATTTCCTTCGGTAACTTCTCCTGTTTTAGCTTGTTTTATACTTTCGAGCACATGGTTTTCTGTTACATGCCTGCCACGTATGTCGTTCAGATACCCATCGTTTGTTTCGCCAACCACAGCATTTACCGATCTTACTTCCTGGTTACCTTTCTGATTTAAAGTATAGTTTATAACCGCGTTCATGGCGGTGCCTACGCTCAGGGTATTGGTAAGGATGATTGGTGTTTCGAGGTTGCCCAGTTCCTGTACCTGCGTGCTGCCGGCCAGCTTGCCAAACCCATTGCCTACATAAATAGCTGCGGGAACTTTATCCTGGAAAATATTGCCCCCATGCGGAAGTATAGCTGTAACGCCTGTTCGGATGTTGCTGCCCTGGATGAGGGTGGTATGGCCTACTTTTACGCCCGGCACATCCGTAATGGCGTTATACTTACCGGTTGGCAGCACTCCGATCTTCACGCCATAGTCCCTGGCCCTTTTGCGTTGCTGGCCCTGTACTTCCGGAATTATACCTGCCATTAGCACCAATAGTAGTAAAAGCTTCATTTAGTTATAGTTTGCTAGTAAGTAAAAGTAAAAGATTTTACACCGAAAAAAAGAGTAGCACAACTTCCGTATTTCAGGTACAACAGTCCAATAAGATTATACTTCCATTACATTGTCATAAGAATTGACAATTATCAGTGCTTTTGTACGGCAAGCTTCCTACTTTTGCCACGATTACTTTATACTTCATACTTCGGAGCTAACTATAAAGTAGCTATAAAGTATACATCTAGATAGCATTTATTTGCTGAAACTCTAAGTTAGAAACCATGGCAGTAATACCAGAATCAGAACTGATCATCAATAAAAACGGAACCGTTTACCACCTTAACCTGCTACCAGAGCATATTTCCGATACCATTATCACTGTTGGCGACCCGGACCGTGTAGCCATGGTCAGCAGGTACTTCGATGAGATTGAGATAGAAGTAGCGAAGCGTGAATTTATAACGCACACGGGCTACTACAAAGGCAAGCGCCTTACTGTGATCTCAACAGGGATGGGTACCGATAACATTGATATCCTGATGAATGAACTGGACGCACTGGTAAACATTGACTTCCAGAGCCGCGAGCCAAACGAAGAAAAGATTAAGCTGAAAATAGTGCGGGTTGGTACATCCGGTTCGTTGCAGGAATCTATTCCGCTGGGCAGCCACGTAGCCTCGCACTATGGCGTGGGCCTGGACTCGTTGATGGAGTTTTACCCGCTGGAGCAAACCGCTGATGAGCAGAGTATTACCAAAACACTGAAAGAGCAGTTAGGCGTAGGCTTTACACCGTATTGCGTTCCGGGGTCTAAGGAACTGATCGACAAAATCGCCTTTGACATGGTACCAGGCAACACGCTTACCTGCCCTGGTTTTTATGCTCCGCAGGGCCGTGTGCTGCGTGGTGGGTTACGTAACCAAAACCTGCTCCAGGTTTACCAGAACTTTAAAGTCTGCGATTTCCAACTGACCAACTTCGAGATGGAAACTGCCGGCTACTATGCCATGGGCCGCCTGCTAGGTCACGAAATGCTGTCGCTCAACGCTATAGTTGCCAACCGCATTACCCAGGAGTTCGCTAAAAATGCCGAAGAAGTAGTGGATAGCCTGATCAGGAAGACTTTGGATAGGATCTAAATAAATCAATACTTTCTAATACAATACAGCCTGATGAAGAAATTCGTCAGGCTGTATTGTTTTATAGTTATCGGAGAACTAAACTATAGTTTCTGCAAAAACGCCATGGTATCTACCCCATCGGCATAATCCCAAACCATCGGACACTGAGCCTGGCCAAACGGTATACTGCCTTCCAGCCAGCCGTGTGCCGAAACGATAACCTGTGTTTTGTCTTTAATAGCTTCCAGCTTTTCGCGTAGGTCTGTCAGTGAGTTAAACGTTTCGTAAAACAATACCGAAATAGGGGAGACCATATTGGTGCTTGGCTGCACCAGCATAAAACCATTATCGAAGTGTGGCTCGCGGTTTACCAGCAGTATAGATTTGTTGTAGTCGTAGTTGTTCTGGTATTTATGGTGGTCAAGAATGTTGCTGCGATGCTGGTTAGCTTCAAAAAACTTGTCAAACGTATAGCCTTCCGGAACGAACACTTTAGACACATTGCGGCAACCTAAGCCGTAGTACCTGAAGAAATCTTCGCCTAAAGCTTTCAGGTCGTCAGCTTCTTCGTGGCCGGTAAGTACGCCAATGCTGGTGCGGTTTTTACGGATGATGTGTGGGCGCTTGGCAAAATAATATTCAAAGTAGCGAGCCGTGTTGTCAGATCCGGTTGCAATAATGGCATCGGCCTCTTTCAGTATCTCTACAAACTCAAATTGGTTGGCAAAAGCCGGTTCTATGCCTACCAGCATATCTGCCAGTCGGCGCATCAGGGGTTGGTCGTCTGTACTTAGTTTTGCCAGCAGGTAATGTCCGCTCATCAAAACAGACAGAAAATCGTGGAAACCGACCATCGGGATATTGCCGGCCATCACCACGCCAACTTTTTTAGGTGTAACCTGTTTAAGATGATAAGGGTAAAGCCATTCGCGGAGGTATTGTTCCTCAAGCATCTGCGTTATGCCATGAAGGGCACAGGATACGTTTTCTTCATCAAACCACGGGTTACGAGATTGCGCCATGCGCGCCCATACTTGTCGGTCTTCCGGAGTCAGGCTTTTTAGCTGCCTGCCCAGTTCTACAAAAGCTTCAATCCTGTTCTCTAGTGTCATGGCGTATATGGTATGGCTGTTAAATTTTATTTGAAAAGGCGTTTATTGTTCCTAATTTTGCGGCTTAGAAACACGACATACAAAAGTATAAAAAATATACAGGAGATACGATTATGGCTATAATGATAACCGATGAATGTATAAACTGCGGAGCCTGCGAACCAGAGTGCCCGAACACTGCTATTTACGAAGGCGGTGCCGAGTGGACATGGGGTGGGGGTACTGCCCTGAAAGAAGTGGAGATCGACGGCGGCGAAGTTATTGCCGGCGATGCAGCACAGCCACCGATTTCAGATGAGTTTTACTACATCGTTTCTGATAAATGCACCGAGTGCATGGGCTTCCACGAAGAGCCGCAGTGCGCAGCTGTTTGCCCGGTAGACTGCTGCGTTGACGACCCGGATTACCGCGAAACCGAAGAAGAACTGCTTGCTAAAAAAGCCTGGTTACACCAGGAAGCGTAAGCACTAACTATGGTTTACCAAAGAAACCTGCCTTACAAGGGCAGGTTTTTTTGTTTACTTTTGACTAGAAACTATGAGCTTAATTAGAGTCTTCAGTTTGTAAAGGATGAAAGAAGCCATTGTTGGTGTTATCACCAACAATCAAATTATCTGGCAGCTGATGCTTGCTGGTGAAAACACGCAGTAAGGGCGTAAATTTAAAGCAACTATAATATCAGACTATGGAAGGCCAGCTACACGAAAATAAAGTTTTTGAAAAGATCGTTTACCCGAACAAGGATGTAAAGAACCGCGAATTTGAGAACTGTACGTTTAAGAACTGCGATTTTTCGGGAAGCAACTTTTCCGGCTCGCGCTTTACCGACTGCATGTTTATAGGTTGCAACCTGGCCATGCTCAAACTTAGCCACGCAACTATAAACCATGTGGAGTTTAAAGAATGTAAGCTTACAGGCATTAACTATAGCGAATGCGAAGACTTCCTGTTTACAGTGTATTTTGAGAATTGCCTGCTTGATTATGCCTCGTTTGCTAAGATGAAAATGGCTAAAACCAAATTTATAAAGTGCTCCCTTAAAGGTGTGGATTTCTCAAATACCAGCCTTACCGGCGCTGTTTTTGATAATACAGACCTGGAGCGCGCTGTTTTCAACTATACTAACCTTACCGATGCAGATCTTTCATCCGCTTATAGTTTTGATATAGACCCCGAGATCAACACCATTAAAAAAGCAAAGTTTTCTCAGTATGGTTTGCAGGGTTTGCTGATGAAGTATAGTTTGCAGATTGTCTGAATCAGGATTTACAGGATTAAAAAGGATAGACAGGATTCTAACGCTTACTTAATCTGGCAGCAACTTTACTTATTGTCATCCTGAAAGGATCTTGTGAGACAATAGTAATGGCTTAACCTCTCTTTCAACTGGTTTGTTACAGATTGACATGCATTTTTGAATCCTCTGTATCCTTTTTAATCCTGTAAATCCTGATTCAGACAATCAACAATTACATCTAAATTCCCTATTTTTGCCTTTTAGCGCTTTAAGCAGCAAAAACAAGTATACGATGTCGATAGCAAAGAAATATAGTCCCAAAGAAGTAGAAGAAAAGTGGTACAGCAGCTGGATGGAGCGTGGCTTCTTCCGCTCTACGCCTAACCCCAAAAAAGAGCCTTACACCATTGTCATTCCGCCGCCAAACGTAACTGGCGTGCTGCACATGGGCCACATGCTCAACAATACGATCCAAGATATACTTATTCGTCGTGCGCGTATGCAGGGCAAAGAAGCTTGCTGGGTACCGGGCACCGACCACGCTTCTATTGCTACCGAAGCCAAAGTAGTGGCTATGCTGAAAGAGCGCGGCATCGAGAAAAAAGACCTGACGCGCGACGAGTTCCTGAAATATGCCTGGGAGTGGAAAGAAAAGTACGGCGGCATTATTCTGGAGCAGCTTAAAAAGTTAGGGGCCTCCTGCGACTGGGACCGTACCCGTTTCACGATGGAAGAAGATCTGTCTGCTGCCGTTATCGAAGTGTTTGTGGACCTGTACCGCAAAGGCCAAATCTACCGTGGTGTGCGTATGGTTAACTGGGACCCGCAAGGTAAAACGGCTCTTTCTGATGAAGAAGTAATTCCGAAAGAAACGATGGCGAAGATGTACCACCTGAAATATGAAGTGGTATCTGACAACGCTGAAAAAACATATATTACGGTTGCAACCTCACGCCCTGAAACGATTATGGCCGACGTTGCTGTGGCGGTTAACCCTAACGACGAGCGCTACACACACTTACACGGCAAGTCGGTACGCATTCCGCTGCTGGGCAAAGAGATTCCGGTTATAGTTGATGAATATGTAAGTATAGATTTTGGTACGGGTGCGCTGAAAGTAACGCCTGCCCACGACCTGAATGACTACGAACTGGGCCAGAAGCACAACCTGCCAACTATAGATATCCTGAACGACGATGGCTCGCTGAACGAAAAAGCCCAACTATATGTGGGCCAGGATCGTTTTGCTGCCCGCCGCAACATCGTAAAAGACCTGCAGGAAGCCGAGCTGCTGGTGAAGATAGAAGAGTACCCAAGTGTGCTGCAGACATCGGAGCGTACAGGCGCTGTAATTGAGCCGCGCTTGTCGATGCAGTGGTGGTGCAAAATGGATAAAATGGCGAAGCCGGCCCTGGAGTCTGTAATGGAAGACCAGATCCGCCTGCACCCACCTAAGTTCAAGAACATGTACCGCTCCTGGATGGAAAACGTGCGCGACTGGTGCGTTTCCCGCCAACTATGGTGGGGCCAGCAGATCCCGGCTTACTACCTGCCGGATGGCACGTTTGTAGTAGCTACAACCAAAGAAGAAGCCCTTGAAATAGCCCGCAAGCAAAGCGGAAACGCAGACTTACAACTAACTGACCTACGCCAGGACGAAGACGTACTGGATACCTGGTTCTCGTCGTGGTTGTGGCCTATCTCTGTTTTCGATGGTTTTAAAGATCCTGATAACAAGGACATCCTATATTATTACCCAACCAACGACCTGGTAACTGCCCCTGAAATTCTATTCTTCTGGGTGGCACGTATGATCATGGCTGGCTTCGAGTTCCGTAACGAGATGCCGTTCCGCAATGTGTACCTGACCGGTATTGTGCGTGATGCGCAGGGGCGTAAAATGTCGAAATCGCTGGGTAACTCTCCAGATCCGCTGGACCTTATTGACCAATATGGTGCCGACGGCGTGCGTGCCGGTATGTTGTTCAGCTCACCGGCTGGTAACGACTTACTATTCGACGAGAAACTGGTAGAGCAGGGCCGTAACTTCAGCAACAAAATCTGGAACGCCTTCCGCCTGATAAAAGGATGGGAAGTAGATGAGAATCTGCCTTGCCCGAACGAAACAGCTATCAATTGGTTTGATTCGCGCTTTAACGAAGCCTTTGCTCAGATTGAAGACCATTTCGAGAAGTTCCGTATTTCGGATGCCTTGCTTGCGGTTTACAAACTGGTGTGGGATGATTTCTGCTCAAATTACCTGGAGATGATCAAACCGGCTTACCAACAACCAATTGATAAGCAAACATTAGATGCTACAACAGCTTTCCTTGAAAGAGTATTGAAAGTGCTTCATCCGTTCATGCCGTTCATTACAGAAGAGATCTGGCACGACCTGAAAGAGCGCAAAGAAAAAGAATACCTGATTGTTTCTGCGTGGCCGAAGAAGGATACGTTTGATAAGAACCTGAATGCGCGTATGGACAGCGTACTGAAAGTTGTAGCTGCCATCCGAAACATCCGTAACTCAAAGAACATCCCACAGACAAAAGCGCTTGACCTGTCTATAAAAGTAATGAACCAGGATGGATACGAGCCGTTCCTGAGCATCATTCGCAAATTGGCCAATATTAGCGAGATCAGCTTTGTGCAGGATAACGTGGAAGGTGCTATTAGCTTTGTAGAGGCCGGCGATGAGTTCTTTATTCCGATGGAAGGTAATATTGATGTAGCGGCTGAGCGCGAACGTTTGCAGAAGGAGTTGGAGTATACGAAAGGCTTCCTGATGTCGGTAACGAAAAAGCTGAGTAACGAGCGTTTTGTAAGTGGTGCACCGGAGTCGGTTATTGCCAACGAGCGCAAGAAAATGGCGGATGCCGAGGCAAAGATCAATGCTATAGAACAAAGTTTAGCTTCGCTATAAACTATAGCTTAACTATAAAAATCAGCGGCTGCTTTCCAAAAGAGAGCAGCCGCTGGTTTTTTAGGTTAGTTGGTACTTGCAGTTGTTTCTATAGTTTTGGGTGCTTTACGGGATGTGCGCGCATAGCTTCTTTCCAGTTCTATAAAGATAGCATCTAGGTGTTTTTCAAATTTCCTGGAATGGCGCAGGCGCTGTCTTTCGTCGCTGCCAAACATACCGCCACTGGTATACACTCTGTTCATCATTCCCATAGTTGGGTGTGCAAGGTCCCGGCTCAGGGCAAGTGTTGTAAATGTCTGGTTGGTAGGGAAGTAGTAAAAGAAAGCATAAAAAGGCAATCCTGCTGAAACCATAAGGGTAGGTACACCTATCAGCCCGATTGTACTAACGGCTATACCAGTTGCCCGCTGTTTTGAAGTTGTATAAGATACATCTTCCACTTTTATCTGCACCGATCCTTCATCCTGGCATTCGGTAAGCTTATAGGCGTGTTTTTGGGTGTTATACTTCCGGATATAGGTATCCAGGCTGGTCTCAAACTGCTCTTTAAATTCGGGAGCGACACTGTCAGCAAATACCAGGCAAACCCCCAATTGCTCGATGCGCTTTCCTTCCTGTAGTGATAGTTGCGGGGTAGTACACTGTGTAAAAACTAAAAGGCAAAGAATTGCTACTACGTGCAGACGCACGCACAGATTGTGGTAAATGTGTTTCATAAAGTAGAAGGTTGGAAATAAAGCGTTTAAGATAGCAACTTGCCGGTACTTTAAGAAATGCTGGATACAGCTTTATAGCTTTAATTTTTCACCACAGCACTTAAAACTGCACTAAATGCATCTTCCACTTTAGGTAATATATCGTTTAACCCTTCTTTCGGTTCTGGGTAACTGAGCTGTACCAGGCGGTTACCAATCCTATATTCTAAAAGACCTTGTTCAGCCTCTGTTAAGTAATAAAAATGATCTGACCCAGCTGAGGTAGAAATGGCATAAGCTCGAAACGTAAACTTATTCTGAATGCGGTGCTGGGTTGGGCCTCGTTCCAGGTAACGTTGCGTAACCACGGTGTCCAGGGCTATAGTTGTCTCGATCTGGTAAAGGGCCTTAATGTTGCCTTCCGGGAACTTCCATTGCTGTATTGTATAGTTGTCTTGGGTTTGCTGGCTATACTTGCTGTTGCCTAATTCTATAGTTGCTACCACACCAAACAACTGCAGATCCTGAGCTATAGTTTGTAGCGATGGAGTAGCAGACGTATTATCGCTGATGAAAACGGAGGTGCTGCTAAGTTGCTTTAAGTCTTTCTCTAAATCCTGCTTAAGCGCAAAATTACCGCCTTGTGCCTGCAGAAGTATAAAAAGTAAAGGAAGTATCGTTTGGATGAACAGCATTTGTATCAGTTTTATAGTTTATACTTCCTTCCCCAAATTTCGTGCTGTTATTTCAGTTCGAAAACTACTTTTACCTGAGCTGATACCGGAATTGTTTGCGGAAACTCATCTACTAAATTGCTCATTGACGACTGCCCTCTTACAACTACTTCGTTTAGTATCCCGGATTGCCGGTAATTCTGGAAAGCAGGGTCAGTGTCTTCGGTATCAGCTACTTTAGAGATGCGCTTTACTTGCCTATTAGCAGCTCTAGCCATTACATCAGCTTTTGCACGAGCTACTTCAATGGCTTTTTCCAATACCTCGGTCTGCCTTTTTTCCATCTCTGTAGAAGTAAAACTACTCCTGAAGCTTGTAAAACCATCTTTGATCAGGCGGTTTTGTACTTCCGTAAATCTACTTAGCTCGTTCAGCGTAAAAATAACGGTCTGATAGCCGGCAAAGTAAACTATGCGCTGCCGGTTATTATAGTCCTGCCGTTGGCTTATTGTCAGCAGCGAGTAATTTATGTTCTTGGCTGGTATCTGGAGCTCCTTAAGCAGTTTTACCATGCTATCTTCCTGCCGCTGGTGTTTTTGGTAAACTTTATCCACGCTTGCCGAATCGATAGATAAAAGAGTTACCACAAACTTTACCTGGTTGGCAGGCACATCTATAGTTGCATGGCCAAGAACCACAATGCGGTTATCAGGCGAAACACTTTGTGCTTTTGCTACCAAGCAAAGCAGCAAAAACAGGAAAGTAAGTTTTATTTTCATGGGCTAAAAGTTGGGTTTAGTTTATGCTATAGTTTCGAATTATCTACCACCGTCCAGTTTATAGTTCCGTTATTCACTGTATACTTCAGAAGCATGTAACCACCGTTGTGGCCATCTTCATAGTAAGCCAGTGCGTAGCGGTCGTTTAAAATACGGCTGTCGCGGATGACCATGGTACCGCCCATCGTACCTTTTGCAGGTATAAGCTGACTTTGTTTGCGGTTCAGATCGTTCATCAGGTCTGTCTCAGGAGATTTCAGCCCTTTACGTTGCAGTTTCTGTACATCGCTTTCGCTCAGTGTACCCAGCTCATCTACAAAGGCTGCACCGCCCGGAGGCACCATTTCCATGGTATCAGGTGGCAAAACCATTTCTTCCAATGAGTCTACGGTTTCATCCTTCTGTTCCAGTTTTTTATCAATTTTTTCAATCTGTCTGTCGGCAATGGCTTGCCTGCTTTCAGCTTCGTTCTTCTGCCAGTAAAAGTAAATAGCAGCAAACAGGAAAATGGCAGCTAAGATCCAGGGTAATATATTTCTCATAGTTTTATAGTTTATACTCGCCGCTATACCTAAAGCAGCTATAGTTTATACTTTTAATATTAGCAAAAAGATATGTCTTAAGCTATAGTCAAAAATAAAGCCTGCCACATTGCTGCAGCAGGCCTTCTTTTTATAGTTGTCTTTTGTCCTAAGTCAAAAGATCCATTGTCTAAATTTAGATCGTAGTGTTCACATCAAACTGCTCCAGGTAATCGGCAACACGGCGTACGAACATGCCACCCAGCGAGCCATCTACCACACGGTGATCATAAGAGTGCGACAGGAACATGAAGTGACGGATACCGATCAGGTCGCCTTCCGGAGTTTCGATAACAGCAGGCTTCTTTTTGATAGCGCCAACAGCCATAATAGCCACCTGCGGCTGCATGATAATAGGCGTACCCATTACGTTACCGAAAGAACCTACGTTTGAAACCGTATACGTACCACCTGCCAGATCATCCGGCGTCAGCTTGTTTATACGACCACGGTTTGCCAGGTCATTTACCTTCTTGGTCAGGCCATTCAGGTTCAGCTGGTCAGCGTTCTTGATATTCGGAACGATAAGGTTACCGCTTGGCAACGCTACAGCCATACCAATGTTAATGTCTTTGTGACGGATGATAGTACCGCCATCTACAGACACGTTGATCATCGGGAAATCTTTGATCGCTTTCGCAATGGCATCGATGAAGATAGGAGTGAAGGTTAAGTTCTCGCCTTCGCGCTTCTTATATACATCTTTCCACTTGTTTCTCCAGTTCACGATGTTGGTTACATCGGCTTCTACAAACGAAGTAACGTGTGGCGAAATACGCTTGCTGTCCACCATGCGGTCAGCTATCATCTTACGCATGCGGTCCATCTCGATCATCTCGACATTGCCACCATATGATGCAGCCGGTTTAACCTGTGGTGCAGCAGCTTGTGGTTGTGCAGCAGGAGCTGGCGCAGCAGCCGGAGCCTGTACCTGTGTTTGTGGCTGTACAGCCTGCGCCTGTGGAGCAGCAGCTTGTGCAGGCGCACCAGAGCGGCTTTCCAGGTAAGTCATTATATCTTTTTTAGACACACGGCCTTCTTTGCCGGTACCCGGTACGTATTCCAGTTCCTGCATCGAGATACCTTCTTCGCGGGCAATGTTAAGCACCAGCGGAGAGTAGAAACGACCGGAAGCAGGCTGATCCAGTTTAGCAACTGAAGAGCCGGTAGTAGCTGCAGTTTCCTGTGAAGGAGCAGCCTGTGGCGCAGCAGCGGCAGGAGTTTCAGCAGCAGCCGGCGCGGCAGGAGCAGCAGTATCATCACCGCCTGTAGAAATAATTGCGATAGGAGCCCCAACAGCTACCACATCGCCTTCCTGTACCAGTATTTCTTTAAGAATACCACCCTGAATAGCAGGTACTTCTGTATCTACTTTATCAGTAGCAACTTCCAGCACCGATTCATCCTGCTCTATGGTATCACCCACATTTTTGAGCCATTTCAGAACGGTACCTTCCATGATACTCTCGCCCATTTTGGGCATAACCATTTCTACAAGTGCCATATTTTATAGTTGATTTTCTATGATATCAGGTAGCAGATACTAGATTTAAAGACCCTGAACAACATTACTTATCCAAGAGTCTATTATCTAACATCTATATACTACATGTCTAATTTTGAAACAAAGTTAAGGATTTTACCCTATTCATCAACGGTTGCAGCCAAACTTTGCCGGATAAGGTTTAAAGCAACCAGGGCTGTATATTCGATGTTGAGCAGGCGGTTTTTGTTATAGTTCAGCAGCTTTGCAACTGTCTTATGTTCATCCGCATAGGCTATCCAGATCGTACCTACGGGTTTGTCAGGAGTTCCGCCATCGGGGCCGGCTATGCCGCTAGTTGCCACACCTATAGTTGTGTTGAATTTTTTCCGCACATTTTCGGCCATCTCACGCACAGTGGCTTCACTTACGGCGCCATGCTGCTGCAGGGTTTCAGGATTTACATGCAGTTCACGTATTTTTACATCATTATGGTAGGCCACTATACTTCCCATAAAATAAGCCGAACTGCCAGGTATGCTGGTAAACTTGTGCGCTAGGTAACCGCCGGTGCAGCTTTCGGCAGTAGCTATAGTTAGGTGTTGTTCCTTCAGTAGATTGCCAACTGCTTCTTCCAGGTTTACTTCGCCGTAAGCAAAAATATACTTCGGTATGATCTGAGAGAGCTTTTCAACTTCAGTTTGTAGTTCCTGTTCCAGTATAGTTGCATCGTCTCCGGCTCCGGTCAGGCGCAGGCGTACACCGGCCAGGTAAGGCAAATAAGCCAGTTTGATATGCGGTGGTAAGGCCAGTTCCCATTCTTCGAGCTTCTCAGCAAGTATAGATTCGGCGATGCCTATAGTTTGAATTACTTTATGAATGATCTCCGGCGTTTTGAAATGCGCTTTCAGGTTAGGCAGCACAATGTCGGTCATCATGCGCTTCATCTCAAACGGCACGCCCGGCATCGATACGTAAACTTTGCCTTCCTGCTCAAACCACATGCCCGGCGCGGTGCCCAATACATTACGAACAGGGGTGCAGCTTTCAGGTAAAAAAGCCTGCTGCCGGTTCAGTTCCGTTACTTCAATGCCGCGTTTTTCAAAAATAGCTGCAATATCGGCCAGCGATGGTTCGTGCAATTTAAGGGATGTATGGAAGTAGGCAGTCAGTACATCTTTTGTCAGGTCGTCTTTGGTTGGGCCTAAGCCACCGGTTATCAGTATTATATCGGCACGTGTCTTTGCATCATCCAAAGCGGCAGTTATATGAGCTGCGCTGTCAGAAATAGATGTCATCTGTTTTACTTTTATCCCTAACTTCGTGAGTTCCGTACCCATCCATGCGGAATTGGTATCAACTATTTGGCCGTATAATATTTCGTCGCCGATGGTGATGATCTCTGCGTTTACCGCTTCCATATTTTTTGGTCTGATTTGTGCGTTGGGTTTTAAAACCACGTGAAGAGCATGATTATATTTCATACTTTGCGCTGCAAATTAGTTATAAAAGAACCTGACTTTATCTTTTTATCGCCACGTAGCGCTGCTATGCGGCTCAAAAAACATTTCGTCAGAACCTTTTCTATCTAATTTTCGCTTGCAAAAACGAACTATAAACATGCTCTAAGTTAAAGATGTTATAACGATATGAAAAAATTACTCTACACTTCTTTTATTGCATTGGCCATGGGTGCCAGCGCATGTACGGCCGCACAGGTGCAGCAAACCGTTGATGGCGTTTTAGCCGGCACAACCACTGGCGCTCCTGTTACCCAGTCCGAAGTTGCATCAGGATTACGTCAGGCCCTAGAAGTAGGTATTAAGAACGGAGCCGGAAAAGCTTCCCAAACAGATGGCTACTATAAAAACTCCCTTATCCGCATTCCTTTTCCGCCTGAAGTACAGTGCGTAGAGAACACGTTACGTAAAGTTGGCTTTGGCAGCGAAGTAGACCGTTTTGTAATGACCCTGAACCGCGGAGCCGAAGATGCTGCTAAAAGTGCCGTACCGATCTTCGTGAGCGCCATAAAGCAGATGACCATACAGGATGCGTGGGATATTCTGAAAGGCGATAAAGATGCCGCTACCCAATACCTGAAGCGCACGACATCCACACAGCTTACCAATGCCTTTAAACCGGTTATACAGCAATCGTTGCAGAAAACGAATGCTACCAAATATTATGCAGACCTGGTAAACCAGTATAACCAGATACCACTAGTGCAAAAAGTAAACCCGAACCTGGACGAATATGCTACCCAGAAAGCGATTGATGGTTTGTTCCTGCTGGTTGCTGACGAAGAACTGAAGATCCGTGAAAACCCGATTGCACGCACTACAGAGCTGCTTCGTCGTGTATTTACAAAAGAGAACCAATCGTAACTATAAACAATACCAGCTATAGTTTGGTAAGCCCGCTTTGCCCTTTGGTAGAGCGGGCTTGTTTTTTAAAACATAAACCCTTTTAAGTTAGTACAATACAGCAAATTTATAGTTACCTCCATGCCCCAAACACTACCAGACTATGGACAACAAACAGATCGCTTACATTCCGCTTACCAGAGACAAAGACCTTGACAAACTGATTGAAGAAGTAGGCAATGCCCGCATCGTGATGTTAGGCGAAGCATCGCATGGTACTTCCGAATATTACACCTGGCGCACGGCCATTTCAAAAAGGCTGATCCAGGAAAAAGGTTTTCAGTTTATAGCTGTGGAAGGCGACTGGCCCGAGTGTTATGCAGTGAATCGTTTTGTAAAAGGATACCAGAACTCAGGTAGTAAGATTGCCGATGTACTGCAGGTTTTCAGAAGATGGCCGACCTGGATGTGGGCAAACTGGGAAGTTGCGGCCCTGATGGAATGGATCCGGGATGTAAACCACCTCCGCAGTACAGAACAGAAAGTTGGCTTTTACGGACTGGATGTTTATAGTTTGTGGGAGTCGCTGGAACAGGTACTTAAATACCTGGAAAAGAACGACGGACAAGCAATAGAGGCAGCTCGCTCTGCCATGAACTGTTTTGAGCCTTTTAACCGAGACCCGCAGGAATATGCACGGGCAACTGCATTTGTGCGCACCGATTGTGAAGATGAAGTGATCGGTATGCTGCAGCGCATTATAAAGTCTCCGATACATACCGGAGATCGGGAACACGACTTTAATACCCGCCAAAATGCAATGGTGACTGTAAACGCCGAAAAATACTACAGGGCCATGGTGCAGGGCGGAGCCAAATCGTGGAACGTGCGCGACGCACACATGATGGATACGCTGGACAGGCTGCTGGAACTACACGGACCGGAATCAAAAGCTATAGTTTGGGAACATAACACGCACATTGGTGATGCCCGCGCTACCGATATGGCAGATGATAGCATGTATAATATTGGTCAGCTGGCGCGTGAGCGATATGGAAATGAACAGGTAAAGCTTGTTGGTTTCGGTACTTACCAGGGACATGTAATCGCAAGTAAATCGTGGGGTGCACCGATGCAGAAAATGGAAGTGCCGCCTGCAAAACCCGGTAGTTGGGAAGAAATATTGCATAGCATAAGCGACGAAAACAAACTTATACTGAGCAGAGACCTGATGCACATAGATGATTTAGCACAACGCCGGATAGGCCACAGGGCTATAGGTGTAGTTTACGATGCCAAGTTCGAAGCCTATGGTAACTATGTACCCACTATTATTCCGCAGCGCTACGATGCATTCCTTTACTTCGATGAAACAGATGCTGTGCACCCATTACACATGAAAACCCGCGGAGCCCAGGAGCCTGATCTTTACCCATGGAACTATTAAAGTTAGAAAGTTATAAATTAGAAAGTTTAGAGAGTTGTAGCATGAGTTAATAGACAAAAAAGCTGCCCTAAAGGCAGCTTTTAAAAGTAAACTATAGTTTGAGATACGTTAAGCCATGTTATGGTAAACGGCCTGCACATCGTCATCTTCTTCAATCTTCTCAACCAGGTTTTCTATTTCTTCGGCCTGTTCGTCGGTAAGTTCGGTTCTGGTGTTTGGTATGCGCTGCAGTTCTGCGCTGATTACGTTCAGTCCTTTTTCTTCTAATGCTTTCTGCATCTGTCCGAAGTCTGCAAAGGCAGTCTCCACTATAATCTCGCCTTCGTGCTCGTAAATGTCATCCGCCCCAAAGTCGATTAGTTCCAGTTCCAGCTCTTCAATGTCAACTCCTTCCGGGTTAATTTTAAAGATGCCTTTGCGGGTGAAAATAAAGTCCAGCGAACCGGTTTTACCTACGGCACCACCAGCACGCGAAAAGTAAACGCGCATATTGGCAATAGTACGGTTGATATTATCGGTAGCTGTTTCTACAAGAATAGCGATGCCGTGCGGGCCGTAGCCTTCGTATACAACTTCTTCGTAATCTTTTTCTTCTTTAGACGAAGCACGTTTAATAGCAGCTTCCACGCGGTCTTTCGGCATGTTAACGCCTTTTGCGTTATTCATGGCCGTGCGCAGACGCGAGTTTGTTTCAGGGTTTGGTCCGGCTTCTTTAACGGCCATCACAATCTCTTTCCCAAGGCGTGTAAATGCCTTCGACATCTTATCCCAGCGCTTAAACTTGCGGGCTTTTCTAAATTCAAATGCTCTTCCCATGGTGTCTGCTTGTTATACTTACAAATGTAGAAAGCTTACCTTAAAATTAATAGCCCATCAGCAATTTTGCACGCTTTATAGTTTGCGTTTGGCTGTTGGCACCACATGATAGTCTGAAATACGCAGGTGCTGGTCGCAGAAACTATACTCATGCAAAATATTGGACCCAACTATAATCAAGCGGTTACTTCTGTTCTGTGCCACGTGTTCCTGGTACCACGCTACACCTTCCTGGTCCAGGTTGGTGGTGGGCTCGTCCAATAGCAATAATTCAGATTGAGAGTAAATGGCCAGTCCCAGTTTCAGGCGCTGCTTCATGCCCGAAGAGAAATCCTTCACAAACTTATGTTTCGACTTCTGCAGGCCCATACGGTCTATCAGCTCCAAAGCAGTTAGGTTTTGGCGAAGTGGCTTGAAACGGGTATGAAACCCAATCATTTCCAGAAGCGAGAATTCTTCAACCAGTTCCAGGTAAGGGGCTGTCAGGGAAAGGGAACTATAGATTTTTTCGACAGGAATATCTTTGCCGCCGGTTTTATAGTTTATTTCGCCTTCAGAGTGAAGGTTATGACCGGATATAACAGTAAGAAGAGTGGATTTCCCGGATCCGTTATGCCCAAGTATAGCATAAGAGGTTCCTGACTCGAATGTGTAGGTCAGGTTCCGGAAAATCCACTCGTAATTGTATCGTTTACCTAAATTGCTTAGGTTAATTTGCATCTTTACCGATGTAGCTCTTAATAATACCGCGGCCAGAGTTACGCACAAAATTTACTATTTCGTCGCGCTCTTTGCTTGGTGCCATCTCCAGTTCAATCTTGTCCAGAGCTTCGGTAGTGTTGTTACCGCTCATAAACAGGATTCTGTATAGTTGCTGTACTTCGTTGATCTGTTCGCTTGTAAAACCACGGCGGCGCAACCCGATAGAGTTGATACCAGCATAGGTAAGTGGCTCACGCGCAGCTTTAACATAAGGAGGAACATCTTTACGAACCAGCGAACCACCAGAGATCATAGCGTGAGCACCGATCTTCACAAACTGGTGTACTGCACTTGATCCGCCTATAATGGCAAAATCACCCATCTCTACATGGCCGGCCATCTGCACCGCATTTACAACGATACAGTTATTGCCAACTATACAGTCGTGGGCAATATGCGCGTACGACATAATAAGGCAGTTACTGCCTACTACGGTACGCATTTTATCTATAGTTCCACGGCTAACAGTTACACACTCCCGGATAACGGTATTGTCACCGATAACGGCAGTGGTTTCTTCGCCGGCGAATTTAAGGTCTTGTGGCACAGAAGAGATTACCGCACCAGGGAAGATCTTACAATTCTTACCAATGCGGGCGCCTTCCATTATCGTAACGTTCGGCCCAATCCAGGTGCCTTCACCGATCTCTACATTCTTATAAATGGTAGAAAACGGTTCGATCACTACGTTGTGAGCTATCTTAGCTTCCGGATGGATGTATGCTAATGGCTGATTCATGCGTTTTTCTTAACTATACTTGCCGACATTTCTGCTTCCATTACAAGTTGGCCACCAACAAAAGCCTGACCACTCATTTTAGCAATTCCACGTTTTATAGGAGCCAGCAGTTCACATTTAAAGATGATTGTATCTCCCGGAATTACTTTGCGCTTAAAGCGGCATTTGTCCACACCCAGGAAGTAAGTCCAGTAATCTTCAGGATTTTCGACTGTATTCAGTACCAGAATTCCCCCCGTCTGCGCCATTGCCTCAATCTGGATCACGCCCGGAAGAATCGGGTTGCCCGGGAAGTGGCCCTGGAAGAAAGGCTCGTTCATCGTCACATTCTTCACGCCGGTTACCGTATTTTCATCCAGATGAATGATCTTGTCAATAAGCAGAAATGGGTAACGGTGCGGAAGGGTAGCCGTGATCTGGTTTATATCCATTACAGGTGGCTTCTTCTCGTCGTAAACCGGTACGCTTTGGATAGATGCTTCCTGTATGGCTCTTTTAACTCTTTTGGCAAAGCCGATATTTGCCGCGTGCCCAGGGCGTGCAGCCAGTATCTGGCCTTTTATAGGTCTGCCGATCAGGGCAAGGTCGCCCATCAGGTCAAGCAGTTTATGTCTGGCAGGTTCGTTCTTAAAACGAAGTTCCGTATTGTTAAGCGTGCCTGTTTCTTTAACTTCTACCTTTGGCTTGTTCAGCATTTCAGCCAGCATCGACAGCTCATCATCGTTCACCACGCGGTCAACTATAACGATGGCATTGTCCAGGTTTCCGCCTTTTATCAGGTTTTGCTTGTGCAGGGCTTCCAGTTCGTGCAGGAAACAGAACGTGCGGCAAGGCGCGATCTCTCTCTCAAACTGGTTCATATTAGTGATAGAGGCATGCTGGCTACCTAAAACCGGTGAGTTATAGTCTACCATAGCAGTCAGGCGGTAATCGTTCAGCGGTAAGCCAACAATTTCAACACCGCGGGCCTCATCTTTATAAGTAATGCCTTCGGTTAGCTCAAAGTAGTTGCGAAGTGCATTTTGCTCCTGTAAACCAACTTCCATTAAAGCTTTTACAAACTCAATAGAAGATCCATCCATGATCGGAGGCTCCGGGCCATCCAGCTGAATCAGTACGTTGTCTATTTCCAGGCCTACCAAAGCAGCAAGCGTATGCTCTACTGTGTTTACCCGTGCACCGTTCTGCTCTATCGTAGTTCCACGCGAAAGGTCCACCACATTATCTACATCGGCAGCAACTATAGGCTGGCCCGGCAAATCGATGCGCTGAAATTTGTAGCCATGGTTTGCGGGAGCAGGCGTAAAGGTCATGTTAGACACAACGCCTGTGTGCAAGCCAATACCGGAAACTGTTACCGGAGCTTTAATGGTATGCTGTTTATAGTTCATTTACTATTCTATTCTTGTCTGGAGCCTGCATTTAGCAAGTGCTGTAGCGGTTATAGTTTAAATTGTTACTTTAACAGCCAGCCATTTTACCGCAAACTTAAGGTTTTATATCGGGCCTTGCCAATATTATTTTTCCATTATGGCAGGGCAGGAGTACAGAAGGGTTAGATTCTATCGCGTAGTGCTTCTATTTCGCGCTGAAGCTCGGGTAATTTTCTGAAAACAGTAAGGGCGCGCAGGTTCTGTTTGTAATCAAAAGCAGGGGAGCCCTGTATAATCGTGCCTGATTTTTTAATGGTCTTACCTACACCGGATTGTGCGCCGACCGTAGTTTTATCAGCTATAGTGATGTGCCCAACTATACCTACCTGACCTGCAATAACGCAGTGGTTGCCAATTTTTGCTGAGCCCGAAATACCGGTTTGTGCCGCAATAACAGTATGCTTACCAACTTCAACATTATGTGCAATCTGTACCAGGTTGTCTATTTTGGTGCCTTGGCGGATAATAGTAGAGCCCATGGTAGCGCAATCTATTGTCGTATTCGCCCCGATCGACACGTCATCTTCCAGCACTACATTGCCAATCTGTGGTACCATTTTGTAAGATCCGTCCGGCTGAGGCGCAAAGCCAAAACCATCGCTCCCCAGCACCACACCTGCATGAAGCGTGCAGTTGCTGCCAACTATAGTATTGGAGTATAACTTAGCACCTGCAAAAATAGTCGTATTGTCTCCGATCGTTACGTTGTCGCCGATATATACCTGCGGGAAAATGCGCACGTTTGCACCAATTTTGCAATTATTGCCAATGTAAGAGAAGGCGCCGCGATAATGGTCTTCACCGATCTCGCTGCCGCTACCGATAAAGCAAGGTTCTTCCACGCCGGTCTTGGAGGCAAGTAATGCGGCCTGGTAATACTGTAACAGGGTAGAGAAGCTGCTATAAGGATCGCTAACGCGTATAAGAGCTGCCGATACAGGCTTTTTCAGTTCCAGTTTATCAGAAACTATAACTGCGCTGGCACCGGTTGTGTATAAATAAGGTTCGTACTTCGGGTTAGACAAAAAAGCAAGAGCACCTGATTGTGCTTCTTCTATTTTGGCTAACGTACTGACTTTGGTTAAGTTATCTCCCTCTATCTCTCCCTGTAGCAGGTCAGCTATCTGTTGAACAGTAAATTCCATGATGTAAAATTATAGCAAAATCTCAAAAACGCTAGCGCTTAGGGGGTGCAAACTTAATAAAAAGTTAACGGGCAGGAATATGGTACGACATTAAATTCACTGTAATGAGAGTTGTTTAGATTATAGATTTAAACTTAATCCTGCTTAAAAAAGCTCCTGCTTTCTATTATAATTATGATGGTTTGGGCTTGTGTGCAATCTAGAGTTGATGTTTCCTGCTTTTGTCTTGAAAGGAGTGAAGGGAACGTAGTATAGTAGATAGTTTTATAGTTGCGGTTTTAAACCACCCCTGCCCCTCCTTATCCAAGGAGGGGAGCCGTTTCTGCTACTGCTATAGTTAGAGCTATGGTTTCATAGTGGCTGCTTTAACACCCCTATGGTCCCCTCAAGGGTACACTTCTGTCCTTACTGTAGTTCTGGTCTATAGTTCTATAGTTTCAGTCCATGAACAGGACAGGTTTACCTGTCCCTTAGGAACTATAGCTACGAGAAAACCGATCAGCCACAGCTAAGAGTAGTTACAGTAACTATAGCTATAGCTTAACTATCGAGCTTGATCACAGTCTTTGGGTTGAGCGCCTTTGACTTGTTGCGGTGGCGTAGCCAATCCGAGGAACGAGGATAGCAAGAAGGCAGCAGCGCGATGCCCGAAGACGGGGCCTCCCGGCCGTGAGGGCACCCAAGATGGATTGAAACGGTAGGTGAGTAGAGCTCCCAGGATGAAGAGTGGCTATGAAAGAGAAGGCTTGTTTCAGATAGTAGAGAAGCAAACTATAGGACATATAAGATGTCTCGGCTGCGCTCTACATGACAAAAGAATAACTATAGTCTGAGATAGATTTATCACGATGTTCGAAATGACAGTAGAGAAGCAGTTGAACTATATATCCCAGTCACTTGTAGGAGCTAAACACCCTGCCATGTCTGGAAATAAAAGTCTTTAGTTGGCTACTTCCCTTGGGTAACACACATAATATTTCTCCACCTTATTACTGAGAGCCTGTATATTTGGTAAGTCTGAGGCGTCGGCAGCATCGACTATATATCCTGCTTTAGTCAGCACATCTATAGATTGGCCTTCAGATTGGTAGGCGTTGTTGCTGATCTTGCCCGCTATCATCAGGTATTTAATGTCTTCGTCCGCAACTTTAAAACGTTCCTGTATCAGTTCGCTGATGCCCAGCATCATTTCTTCATCAACAGGCTTGTTAGAGATAATCACTTTAAACAACTTGCGGTTGAGGATGCATTTGGAAAGGTAAGAAAGTATAGGATCTTCGTGCGAAGCCCATTGCTTGATGCCGCTCCAAATATCGTGGTCGTCGAGGCTTACGAAGCGCTCCAATATACCTGGATCCTTCACAAAATCCTGCATAGTCAGGTCGGTAGCCAGAAAGTATTTTAAGCAAGTGCTGGCTGGGACGTCTATACCTTGTTGTAAAAGTTGTCGGGCGCGTTGTACGGCGCGAAGCACCATATTTTCGGCACTGATCACTGTTTTATGTAAGTATACCTGCCAGTACATCAGGCGGCGGCTTACTAAAAAGTTCTCTATACTATAGATTGCTTTCTCTTCTACCACCAGCTTATCATTGGCAACATCCAGCATTTTTATGATGCGGTCTGCGCCTATTTTGCCTTCATACACCCCAGTATAAAAGCTATCACGGTTCAGGTAGTCAAGCCTGTCTACGTCCAGTTGGCTCGAAACCAGTTGGTGGAAAAACCTGCGTTCGTACTTATCTGTAAATATATCGATGGCAAGGCTCAATCTTCCGCCAAACTCTTCGTTAAGCATATGCATGATGTGCAACGACAGATGCTCGTGATGTACTTCTTTAAATATAGCCGTCTCGAGGGCATGTGAAAAAGGGCCGTGGCCGATGTCGTGTAACAGTATAGCAATCAGCGAAGCTTCAAATTCCTTGTCAGAAATTTCGTTATTTTTACTTTTCAGGGTTTGCAGGGCTGTGTTCATGAGGTGCATGGCACCTAAAGCATGATGAAAACGAGTATGCAGCGCACCCGGGTAAACCATTTCGGTAAGTCCAAGCTGTTTAATACGGCGCAAACGTTGAAAGTACGGATGATCGATAATATCGAACAAGAGCTCAGACGGAACTGTTATAAAGCCGTATACCGGGTCGTTAAAGATTTTTTTCTTGTTCACTATTACCGAATAGTTAAGTTGATTTATGGTTGAATTAGTGTTTTACCAAAACTTAAACGATACTTTATCAGCTCTTTCTTAAGCATATACGCTTTAGCAAGTAATTTTTCGTAAGTATAGGTAGCTGTGCGTCAAGCGTTTAATTGCCCGCTACAAACTATAAAGTAAATGCTCCTGTATGCAAAGTATGTATACAACAAATTAACAATGAAGCAGTTTAGCAATCTATCTAAATAAAACTATGCAAAGATATACGATTTTATGGGCCGATGACGAGATCGACCTGCTCAAACCCCATATTCTGTTCCTGGAAGACAAAGGTTACGACATTACACCGGTAAACAGTGGCACCGACGCCATCGACAAAGTACAGGAACAGCCTTACGATGTGGTTTTTCTGGATGAGAACATGCCTGGTATCAGTGGCCTGGAAACGCTGAACGAGATCAAAACCATACGCCCGGCCATGCCTGTGATCATGATCACGAAAAGCGAGGAAGAGCATATTATGGAAGAAGCTATCGGTGCAAAAATTACTGATTACCTTATAAAGCCGCTTAACCCGAACCAGATCCTGCTTTCTGTTAAAAAGGCCTTGGAAAAAACACGGCTTGTATCGGAGAGGACAAACCAAAGTTACCAACGCGATTTCCGCCAGTTGGGTATGGCCTTTGGCGAGCGATTGAGCCCGGGTGAGTGGGCTGATATCTATAAAAAGCTGACATACTGGGAACTGGAAATAGACGAGACCGAGAACAAAAGTATGGCCGATGTGATAAACATGCAGAAGGACGAGGCAAACTCCAACTTCGCTAAGTTTATCATGGATAACTATGAAGATTGGATTAATAAGGAAAGTGATGATGCTCCTTTAATGTCTCACCAGATATTTAAGGAACGCGTTTTCCCGATGATGAAGGAGTCGGACAGGCCGGTTTATTTTGTGCTGATCGATAACCTGCGCTACGACCAATGGAAAGTGCTGGAGCCGATTATTAATGATTACTTTACCGTTGATTCGGAGGAAATGTATTATTCTATACTTCCGACCACAACGGCTTACGCCCGTAATGCTATTTTCTCGGGGATGATGCCAAACGATATCGCTAAAAAATACCCGAACCTATGGGTAAGCGACGACGAAGACGAAGGCAAAAACCTGAACGAGCCCGAGTTTCTGGACATACAGTTTCAGCAAAACCGCGTTACCGACAAGCATAGTTACCATAAAATTACCAACGTAGCCGCCGGCAAAGACCTGCTCAGCAAATTCAGTAACCTCGATAATAATAAGCTGAATGTTATAGTTTACAACTTCGTGGATATGCTGTCGCATGCCCGCACCGACAGTAACATGGTGCGCGAACTTGCTCCAGACGAATCGGCTTACCGTTCTATTACTAAGTCGTGGTTCCTGCATTCGCCGCTATTCGATACGCTGAAGATGATCGCAGAGAAAAAAGGCCGCCTGATCATCACCACCGACCACGGAACTATAAGAGTGAAACGACCTTTCAAGATCATCGGCGACCGCCAGACCAATACCAACCTGCGCTACAAACACGGTAAAAACCTGGGATACACGGACAAAGATGTATTTACTGTGCGTAAACCGGAGAGATTTTTCTTGCCAAAGGCCAATGTTTCTACTACGTTTGTGTTTGCAATAGAAGATTATTTTTTCGCGTACCCGAACAACTATAACTACTACGTGAACTACTACAAAGACACGTTTCAGCATGGTGGGGTATCGCTCGAAGAATGCATTATACCGTTTATAACGCTTACACCTAAAAATGTATAATACCGGAGTAGAGACAGCTCATTTACAAATGACATCGCTGGCTGACCTGCCTGCAGCAGCGGCAATGCTACTGGAAGCAGCCAGCGAAGAACCTATTATACTTTTTGAAGGCCCGATGGGTGCTGGTAAAACCACTTTAATAAAGGAATTCTGTCGCCAGATGGGTGTGCAGGAAAATGTAAGCAGCCCTACTTTTGCCTTGGTTAACGAGTACGAAACCGAAACCAGGAAACTTATTTACCATTTCGATTTTTATAGGATAAGCGATGAGCGCGAAGCACTGAACATCGGGGCGCTGGAATACTTTGATTCAGGTAACATTTGCCTGATCGAGTGGCCTTCTATGATCCCGAATTTGCTGCCAGAGCATTATCTGCTTGTAACGTTACAGCCCGACGCAAACAGCGAGGTGCGTACCATGACGATAAATAAGGTGTAATATGACGGAGCGATTCGCCGTAGAAATTGGAAAAATAGCAGCTGCCCAGGCACTTTACCCAAAAGAGTCGATGCTGGCGGTGGAGGAGCGCCGAAAGAATCTTTTCATCGGTATCCCTAAAGAGTCCTCTTTCCAGGAGAACCGCATTGGCCTAACCCCGGATGCAGTTAAGCAACTGACCGACCACGGCCATACCATCTGGATAGAGGCCGGAGCCGGAAGCCCTTCCAAATATTCGGATAACGATTTTTCGGAAGCAGGCGCGAAGGTGGTTTACTCTACCAAGGAAGTATACGACGCCGACATCATTCTGAAAGTTGCACCTCCGACCTACGACGAAATTGAATACCTGCACCCCGGGCAAACACTTATCTCGGCAGTCCAATTCGGCAGCCTGACATCAGATTACATCAATGCGCTTCAGCGTAAAAAGATAAATGCTATTTCCTTCGAACTGCTCCGCGATAAATCGGACTCCAAGCCTGTAGTGCGGGCCATGAGCGAGATTGCCGGTAGCACTGTAATGCTGATCGCAGCCGAATATCTAAGTATAAGCAACGAAGGGCGCGGTATTATACTTGGCGGTATTACAGGCGTGCCGCCAAGCAAAGTGGTTATACTAGGCGCAGGCACGGTAGCTGAATATGCCGCAAGAGCAGCGTTAGGCTTAGGTGCCGAAGTAAAAGTTTTTGATAACCACATCTATAAACTGCGCCGCCTGAAGCATAATGTGGGTACACAGTTGTTTACCTCAACTTTAGACAAAACTGTGCTGTACCACGAAATAAAGCAGGCTGATGTTGTAATTGGTGCGCTGGTGGCTGAAGACGGGCGAATGCCCTGCATGGTGGAAGAAGCCGTAGTGGCACAAATGAAACCGGGTTCTGTTATTATTGATGTCTGTATTGACCAGGGAGGTTGTTTCCATACTTCAGAACTTACCTCGCATAGCCGGCCAATTTACCGCAAGTATGATATTATTCATTACTGCGTGCCGAATATTCCATCCCGTGTTCCGCGCACAGCCACTTCAGCGCTCAGCAATATCTTTACGCCAATCCTGACCGAAATATCGAAGTATGGCGGTGTGAGCGAAGTGCTGTTTACCAACGAACATTACCGCAGTGGAGTTTACATCTATAAAGGCAGCCTTACCAACGCCCAGATCGCCAAAAAATTTGGTATGCGTTATAAGGAACTGGGCTTAATGATTGCTGTAAGAAATTAAAATTACTTACGAGATTTTAGAATAACTATAAAAAGTAAAAGCCCACTTTTAAAGTGGGCTTTTACTTTTTATAGTTACTACTTCTACATCTGTTCCCGTAGCAATAATACTTTCCAGGCCTCGGTTACCTGATTATCTTCTAAAAGCTTTTTGCCAAGCAGTTCCAGTTCCTGTGCAAGTATAGCAGGGTCATTTTTATACTTATTTAATGTATACGCAACTATAGGCTCTGCTTTAAAGGCTTCTACTTCTGTGTGATTAGGTATAGTTTCCGAATTTCCTAGTCGGGCCAGGTTATTACCGGTAAGTATAGCACTGTTGCGGATGTGTTCAGGCAGCATGTCTATACCTATACCTTTGTTCTTTACCGGTTTTGGAAGTTCAAAAATGCAGTCGCCGTTAGCGCGCAGATAATAATCACCACCCATACGGGCTACTCCATCTAATTTATACGGGTCAATCCTCCCGTTTTCATTCAGAATGTTTTCGTTGATATGCATCAGCAGCACTTCGCAGATCACGAGGTTACCCGCACCGCCTTCCGGACCTAAACTTATTACATCATTTACCTTACATTCGAATGAAACAGGCGCTTCCTGCACGCGCGGCGGTGCAATCAACACAGATGCTTCCGGCGTTAACCCCGATTTTACGAATTCGTTTATACCACGGTCATATTCGGTACTGGCCAGCGACATCTGCTCTACAATATTAAAGTTGGCAATGTTGATCACTACTTCCTTTGTAGCCATTACATTCTCCAGCGTATGCTTGCTGGTGTTGTCACGTACACGGCGGGCAGGTGAGAAAACCAAAATTGGTGGCTTTGCACTGAATACATTAAAAAAGCTGAAAGGGCTCAGGTTTACATTACCTTCCAGGTCGGTAGTGCTGGCAAAAGCTATCGGGCGCGGGGCAATAGCTCCAAGCAACAAGGCATGTACTTCAGCAGTTTTAACGTCCCGTGGGTCTATGGTTTTATAGGCCATGAAATAACTATAGTTTATGATGTAGTGCCGTGTGGCTTGATTCAAATATACGGCGAATGGTGTCAGCGGGCAAAAGTATGTAGTGGCTAATTATAGTTTAAGTCAGGTTGGGCTTAATTTAAACATTAACTATCTTCGGAATAACTATAGCTTTGCCATTAATCTATAGTATAAACTTATAGTTGGTAAAGCAGGCTTTATAGCTAGAAGTAGAGCATATGTATAAAAAGTATATAAAGCAGACACTGGATTTTGTGCTGGCATTGGTAGCATTGGTTTTGCTGTTGCCTGTGTTTGTAACACTCACCTTGCTGCTTTTGGTAACGTACCGTACTAACCCATTCTTCGTGCAGGCCCGGCCCGGTAAAGATGGTAAGACGTTTCGGCTTGTAAAGTTCAGAACAATGCAGAACCAACGCGCTGAAGCCAGTGAATCTTCACTGACAGATGCCCAGCGTGTAACTACTATCGGAAAATTTATCCGCAATACTTCTCTGGATGAGTTGCCTCAGTTGCTGAATGTTTTGAAGGGTGAGATGAGCCTTATTGGCCCCCGACCGTTACTACCGGAATATCTCCCTTTATATAACCAAATTCAGCGCAGACGGCACGAAGTAAAGCCCGGTATAACTGGCTGGGCGCAGGTAAACGGCAGGAATGCTATTAGTTGGCAGGAAAAGTTTACCTATGATGTGTGGTATGTTAATAACATGTCATTTTTGCTTGACCTCAAGATTTTACTCCTAACTATAAGGAAAGTGTTAACTGCAAACGAAATAACTATAAACGGGCCTGAGCCTTTGCAAAAGTTTAAAGGTAACCCAGAAATATCGCATGAATAAAATAGCCATTTTCGGGGCCGGAGGCTTAGGTAGAGAAGTTGCCATGCTTATAGAGCAGATAAACTCCAAAAAATTAACCTGGGATTTGATAGGCTTCTTTGATGATGGCCTGGCAACAGGCGATGAAGTTTTTGGCTATAAAGTAATTGGAAATGCTGATGATCTGAAAAAGCACAAAAGCGCTCTAAGTGTAGTTTTTGCCATCGGTGAACCTACCATTAAACAGAGAATAATTTCTGTAATACATAATCCTAATCTAAATTATCCGGTCCTTATTCATCCGGGGGCTGTACTTGGTAAAGATGTTGTGATCGGGGAAGGCACCATTATAATGGCTGGCAACATCATTACCGTAAATGTGAAAATTGGTAAACATGTTTTACTGAGTAGCGCATGCACGGTTGGGCATGACGTAACTTTAGGTGCTTGTACTGCTGTAATGCCGGGGGCAAATATTTCAGGCAATGTTGAAATTGGCCAATGTGTTTATCTGGGCGTAGGAGCTAAAACGATTCAGCAAGTTAAGATAGGTACAAATGCTATAGTTGGTGCCGGAGCAGTAGTTATAAATAGTATACCACCAGACTGCACTGCTGTTGGAGTTCCAGCTAAAGTGATTAAGAAAAATAACCAGTAACTATAAACTATAAAACCACCGGTTTAGCAGTGGTTTTATAGTTTATAGTTCTAATCAGAATCGTCATTTAAAGGGCTGGCAATACCTTTCCGTTCACTTCCCCAAATCCGATACGGATACCATTTTTTTCGCCGTAGCCGCGCATAATTACGGTGTCGTAGTCGTTTATAAATTTGCGTTCGGTGCCGTCAGCTAGTTTTATAGGTTGCGTGCCGCGCCAGGTCAGTTCCAGCATCGAGCCAAAAGAACCTTTCTCGGGGCCGCTTATAGTTCCGGATGCGTACATGTCGCCTATCTGCAGGTTACAGCCGTTACTGCTCTGGTGGGCCAGCTGCTGGTTCATGTTCCAGTACATGTATTTATAGTTGGAGTGGCAGATGCTGCTTTCCTGCCCGTTTTCGGGCTTAATCAGCACTTCCAGGTTAATATCGTAGTTATGGTTGCCTGTAAACTCAAGGTAGGGCAATGGTTTTGGGTCCTGCACAGGGCCTTTTACTTTAAAGGGCTCCAGGGCATCCAGGGTAACTACCCACGGCGAAATAGAAGAAGCAAAGCTTTTTGCCAGGAACGGACCCAGTGGTACATATTCCCAGGTCTGCATATCTCTGGCCGACCAGTCGTTGAACAGCACCAGTCCGAAAATATAGTTGTCGGCTTCGTTTGGAGTTATGCTTTCGCCCAGTTTGGTTTCTTTGCCGGTAATAAACGCTACTTCCAGCTCAAAATCGAGTAGGCGGGTAGGACCGAACGTTGGTAATTCGGCATCAGGCGCTTTGGTCTGGCCATTTGGCCTGCGGATGTCGGTTCCTGAAACAACTATAGATGATGCCCGTCCATGATACCCGATCGGAATGTGTTTCCAGTTGGGTAGAAGGGCATTTTTAGGGTCGCGGAACATGGTGCCAACGTTGGTGGCGTGTTCTATACTGGAATAAAAATCGGTATAGTTACCTACTTTTACTGGCATCAGCATGTGGGCATCACTTTGCTTTACCAGGCATTGATCAATCAGCTTGCTGTTGCCGCTAATTTCGGTGTTATCGTTGCGCAACAAAGCAGATACCCGATTTCTGACAGCACGCCAGGTTGGCTTACCCAATGCAATAAAATCGTTCAGATACGGCCTGTGAAATATATTCGGATCAATGTCGATCAGCTCAAAAAAGTTAAGCCTGCCAACTTCCAACAGGTCAAGTATGTATTCGCCTATGGCAACACCAACGCGCGGGTCTCTGTCGTCGGTCTCAAAAACACCAAATGGGAGGTTTTGTATCGGGAAATCGCTGTTCGGCGCAATTTCTATCCAGGAATGCAGGGCTGGGTCGTTGGCTTTTAACATAGTGCTGTGTTGAAAGAATATAGGCAAATATAGTTATTTTGATACGGAAGGGAAAGGCGATTGTTAATTGTTGGTTGCCGAAAGCTGATTTATAGTTGGTGTAGTTTTTTGGGGTTTCTTGATAGCCGCAGGATCTCTTATGTTTCTTACAGCTCTTCTCTCGTCATTTCGAACAAAGTGATAAACTAGGTTTTAACGAAAGACCTAGCAGCGTGCGCAGTTCCTGCTAGCGTCTGGGCTATTGTCAACTGCTTCTCCATCGTCATCCTGAGCGCAGCCAAAGCATCTTATATGTCCTATAGTTGAAGTTACTTCCCTTCCGAACCAAGCCTTTTCTTTCAAAAACTTCTATTCCTGGGAGCTTTATGAGCCTATCGTTTCAATTAGGCTTTGGTGCCCTCACGGCCGGGAGGCCCCGTCTTTGGGCATCGCGCTGCTGCCTTCTTGCTATCCTCGTTCCTCGGATTGGCTACGCCACCGCAACAAGTCAAAGGCGCTCAACCCAAAGACTGCGATCTTTCATCTATTTACCGCTATCTCTAGTTTAAACTTGCTCGCTTCGAGATTGATCGTGGTTATAGTTCCGTAGGGACAGGTAAACCTGTCTTGCTCGTGGACTGTAACTATGATACTATAGCTAATAAACTGGCTAAGGCAGAAGAAATTCCCCGCCTTAGCTAAGGAGGGGTTAGGGGTGGTTGGACTACAGTAACTATAAAACTATAGCCAGCGCTACTACCAAGCCTGTCCCTTGTGGGCCTATTGAGTCAGGAGATTCAACCCTAAAATTAGTCACGAGTAAGGAAACTCGAGCCAGCAGCAGAATGGTTAACCATAAAACTACAGCCACCAAACTAATTCTGTAAAATCAGATAAATCCCCTTCATCACTGGTAAAAAAGAAACAACCCTGACTTCCGAAGAGATCAGGGTTGCTCAAAGTATAAACAACGGTAGTTTTAGCCGTTAATAGGAGTCAGGTTAATGGCTTCTACGGCCTTTATTTCAGGAATGGCTCTTAACACAGATTGCTCTACACCGGCTTTCAGCGTCATGGTAGACATAGGGCAGGAGCCGCAGGCACCAAGCAGTTCCAGCTTCAGCACCATATCGTCGGTTACTTCCAGCACTTTCACGTTGCCACCATCTGCCTCCAGGTACGGCCTGATCTGGTCCAGCGCACCCTCTATACGGTTCAGGAAATCTTGATCTATGTTACTAGCTGCCATATTTTGTTAGCTTTTAATTTCTACGGGTTGCGTTTTGCCTAAAGTTGCGTTGCGAACAGAAACCTGCTGCGCCACAGCCTGGGCCAACTCTCTGAAAACACCGGAAGCCGGAGAATCGTTCTGTAAAACCACCGGAGTTCCGGCATCCCCATTCTCGCGGATGCTTTGCACAAGCGGTATCTGACCTAAAAGTGGCACTTCGTATTTGTCTGCCAGTGCTTTACCGCCACCTTCGCCAAAAATATAATATTTATTTTCAGGAAGCTCGGCAGGCGTAAAATACGCCATATTTTCAACTACACCCAAAACCGGTACGTTGATCTGTGGCTGACGGAACATCTGTAAACCTTTCATGGCATCAGCCAGGGCTACTTTTTGTGGGGTAGTAACGATAACCGCACCTGTTACCGGCAGGGCCTGCACCATGGTTAAGTGAATGTCCGAAGTTCCCGGTGGAAGGTCGATCAGCAGGTAATCCAGGTCGCCCCAGTCTACATCCGAAATGAACTGCTTTAACGCAGAGCTAGCCATTGGGCCTCTCCAGATAACAGCACCATCAGCAGGAGTCAGGAAACCGATCGACATCATTTTAACGCCGTACTTCTCGACAGGCACAATGTAGTTTTTACCGTGGTCACCCTGTATCATGCGCGGACGCTCTTCTTCCACACCAAACATCGTTGGCATAGACGGTCCGAAAATATCCGCATCGATCAAACCAACACGTGCGCCGGTTTCAGCCAGGGCAATTGCCAGGTTAGAGGTAACCGTAGATTTACCTACACCGCCTTTACCGGATGCCACAGCAATAATATTCTTCACGCCGCCTACTACAGAAGCATTATCGGTGCGGGCAGTGGTAACGCGCGAGGTCATGTTCACGGTAACTTCTGCGTCTTTGTCCACCATCGTATGGATGGCACGCACGCAGGCGTTACGGATCATATCTTTTAGAGGGCAGGCCGGAGTAGTAAGTATAACGGTGAAGCTTACATTTTTACCATCAACCTGCACGTCCTCCACCATGTTAAGCGTAACCAGGTCTTTGCCAAGATCCGGTTCCTCTACATAGCTGAGGGCTTTTAGTATATCTTCTTTTGTAATTGCCATAGTTGTAATATGAAGCTTGCGCTCAATTCTGCTGCAAAGATACAAACAAAATACAACAGATGCAGGCCGATGTAGCGATGATGTTTGTCACTTTTGAAACAGAAAATTCAGGTTCGTGACTGAACAGGGAACTATCCTAAGCCTGGTGGGCAACTCAACTATGGAGGTTGAATTTGGTCCCATAGCTTAACTAATTACAAGTCAAAGCTGATAATGTTTAACCTGGCTGAGTTCTGCATCAAACTATAGTTCTGACAAATTTAAATTCACGCTGTAGCTCGTCCGAAATTCGAAGTATCTGTTATCTTTGTCATCCCGCAAAAGTGTAGTACCATGTCCCTTATTCCGAAAGAAACCGTTGACCAGATTATTCTCCAGGCTGATATAGTGGAGGTGGTAGGCGATTATGTTTCGCTGAAGAAGAAAGGGCAAAACATGTGGGCCTGTTGCCCTTTCCACCACGAAAAATCTCCATCGTTCTCTGTATCACCGGCTAAAGGCATTTACAAGTGCTTTGGTTGCGGCAAGGCGGGTAACTCAGTGCAGTTTATTATGGATGTGGAAGGCGCCAGTTTTCCGGAAGCCTTAAAGCACCTTGCCAAAAAATACGGCATAGAAGTACCAGAGGAAGAAACGCACGAATACAGCCAGGAGCAAAGCGAGCGCGACAGCCTGTTTATCGTTTCGGAGTTTGCGAATAAGCATTACCAGCACAATTTATTTAACCACGAAGAAGGAAGTATAGGCCAGTCGTACCTGAAGCAACGGGGTATGAGCGCGGCAACTATAAAAAAGTTTGAGCTGGGCTATAGTGTAGAAGCCTGGAGTGACCTGACCGATGCCGCCCTAAAGGAAGGCTACAAACAACATTATTTAGAAGCTACTGGCCTAACTATAGTTAAAGATGATAAGCGTTACGACCGTTTCCGGGCGCGTGTCATGTTCCCGATCCATAATGTGTCGGGTAGGGTGGTTGGTTTTGGTGCCAGAACGCTCAAATCAAACGATAAAAAAAGCCCGAAATACCTTAACTCGCCAGAGTCTGAAATTTACCACAAGAGCAATGTGCTTTACGGTTTGTTTCAGGCCAAGCAGGCCATGCGCATGCAGGACATGTGCTACCTGGTGGAGGGTTACCTGGATGTGATCTCGTTGCACCAGGGCGGCATCGAGAACGTGGTTTCGTCGTCTGGTACCTCGCTTACCGAAGGCCAGATAAAGCTGATTGCGCGCTATACGCATAATATTACGGTGTTGTATGATGGCGATGCGGCCGGTATAAAAGCCTCCTTGCGCGGTATTGATCTTATCCTGGAACAGGGCCTGAACGTGCAGGTAGTTACGTTTCCGGAAGGCGAGGATCCGGACTCTTATATTCAGAAAGTAGGCGACACGGCTTTTAAAGCCTATGTAAAAGCTAATGCTCAGGATTTTATTTCTTACAAATCGAGCATCTATGCCGAAGAAGCCAAAGGTAACCCGGTAAAGAAAGCCGAAGCAATACGTGAGATCGTAACTTCTATTTCAAAGATTCCGGATTCTATCAAGCGTTCGGTTTTCTTCCAGAGCACCAGCCTTATCTTCGATATCGATGAGCAGGTTCTGATATCGGAATACAACAAAATGCACCTGCAGGAGCGCCAGCAACAACAAAAAGCCGGCAACCACGAAGCATACGCACCACAACCTATAGTACCGGAGCCTGAAAAGGAAGTACCGGAGTTGGAAGTGACCAAACGCTACGAACGCGAAATTGTGCGCATGATCCTGCATTATCCTGATCAGGAACTGGAAGACGGCATCACCACCAGCCAGTACATGTTGGAGCAGCTTGATGATATTGAGTTTGTAACCCCGCTTTATATTCAGATCATTGATTTTGTAAAGGAGAGACTTAACAAAGGTGTACTTCCCACAGCAAACGATTTTATTACTTTTCCAAAGGAAGAGATCAGAACAGAATCGATTTCGCTGTTAGCGGAGCCCTACGAGCTTAGCCCGAACTGGGAAACGCACCATGTGTTTGTGCCCCGCGAAACTGACCTGTTACCGTATGGTGCTGAAAGAGCCGTAATGCGCCTGAAACGCAGAAATGCAGAACTGCTGCTGAAACAGGAAAGCGAAAAACTACGCCTGGTAACCGACCCTACCGAAGTGGACAGAGTGCTTAAGCTCATCATGAACTTAAGCTCATATTATAAACAGCTCGGCGACTTGCTTGGTATTGTTGTGAACAGGTAAAACTATAGTTGTTTTTTCAGTTTTCGTTTTATTCTGCTAAGTATAAATGCAGCTTTTATCTTCCGGTTTATACTTCCGAGCGGGTTGTATAGTATAGCCAGGCCCAGGTGTTTCAGAAATTTGGTGCCCAGCCTCTGTTCGGAATAAATAAGGCCTTCCGCCTGCAGTAGGTGTATTTCTGAAAGTAATTTATTCAGGTCTTTCTGTTCTGGTACCTTAATTCCGCTCACTTTCCTGCGAGCCACTGCCTTTTCAATGGCAAGCAATCTATAATCTCTTGAACGCACATAGTTATCAAAACCTTGTGATACACCTTTTGGCCAGACACGGTAAAAGTATAAAGGCTCGGCTACGTATATGATGTCGCCTGTTTCCTCCAGTTTAAAGTATAAGTCTTTATCACTGGCCAGCTTAAACTCCGGGCTGAAACCAGTAGTCTTATCGTAAGCAGATCGCTTAAAGGTAGCAAAAGCCGAAACTTTATCATCTATCAGGTTCGAATTCATAATTGCTCCGGCTTCATTGCCGGCTACACAGTTCTTCAAGGTATGGTTGCACCTGTAAAGGTTCGTAAAAACGATACTAGCAGCAGGGTTTAACGCATGTGCTTGCATTATTTTTGCAATCGCTTCGGGATGTAAGGCATCATCGGGATCGCAAATACCCACAACCTTTCCAGTAGAATTTGTAACCCCCACGTGCTTGGCTGTGGGCTGGCCTTTATTCTCAGCAAAAGCTATAAAATTATACTTAGTCCTGTCCGGAACTGTAGCTAAATACGATTCTATAGTTTGTAGCGAGTCATCTGTGGAGCCGTCGTCTACTATAACAACTTCCCAGTTGGTATAGGTTTGTTGTTCAATAGATTGCAATGCCTGCCTTATGACAGTAGCATTATTGTAGTTGGCAACTATAACAGAGCATTTCATGGGTACAAGTATAGCACTGAAACGGTAAACCTGCGCAGCAACTATAAAAATTAGCATCTTTCCTTTAGAGAAGGCCTTTTCTTTCTACCTTTGTTCAGTTTTCCGAATAGCTGCTTGGCAGGCTATAGTTTGGGGTGCATGGCTTTTGAACAATGCCCCGATTTTTATAGTTATGATAAGTAGAAGCAATAAGTTTTCAAAAAGCAGGGCCTGAGGCAGTTAACGCTGTGCTTTATCCCGCAAAATATTTTATGGAGAATACAAACACAGAACCTATAAAGCTCGATTCGATCGAGGATGCGATTGAGGACATCCGCCAGGGTAAAGTTATTATTGTGGTAGATGATGATGACCGCGAAAACGAAGGCGATTTTATCTGCGCTGCCGAGATGGTGACGCCCGAGATCATCAACTTTATGGCGACGCATGGCCGTGGTCTTATTTGTGCACCGCTTACCGAAGAGCGTTGCGAAGAACTTGGCCTGGAACTGATGGTTGGCCGTAACACTGCCCTGCACGCTACACCATTTACCGTGTCGGTAGACCTGATCGGGCATGGCTGCACAACAGGTATCTCAGCATCGGATAGAGCTAAGACCATACAGGCACTTGTAGACCCAAACACAGATCCGCACTCGCTTGGCAAACCGGGCCATATTTTCCCGCTTAAGGCAAAGAAAGAAGGTGTGTTACGCCGCGCCGGCCATACCGAAGCAGCTGTTGACCTTGCCCGCCTTGCCGGACTGGCGCCTGCCGGTGTACTGATCGAGATCATGAACGAAGATGGAACCATGGCCCGCCTGCCGGACCTGGTACACGTAGCCAAGCGCTTCGACCTGAAGCTGGTTTCTATAAAAGACCTGATAGCCTATCGCCTGAAAAAAGAAAGCCTGATAGAGCGCGAAATTGCCGTGCAGTTGCCAACAGATTACGGTGATTTTGACCTGTATGCTTTTACGCAGCGCAGCAATGGCGCTAAGCATCTGGCACTTGTAAAAGGCACCTGGGCAGAAGATGAGCCGGTGCTGGTACGTGTGCATTCGTCTTGCGTAACCGGCGATATTTTCGGGTCGTGCCGTTGCGATTGCGGACCACAGTTGCACGAGGCGATGCGCATGATAGAACGCGAAGGACAGGGTGTTATCGTTTACATGAACCAGGAAGGTCGTGGCATTGGCTTAATCAATAAACTGAAGGCGTATAAACTACAGGAGCAGGGCCGCGACACTGTGGAGGCAAACCTGGAACTCGGCTTTGGTATGGATGAGCGTGACTATGGCGTTGGTGCACAGATATTACGTGACCTGGGCATTACCAAAATGAAGTTAATCTCGAACAACCCTAAAAAACGTACCGGCCTTATAGGTTACGGACTGGAAGTAGTGGCAAATGTTCCCATAGAGATAGCCCCTAATGAACACAACCAGAAATACCTGGCCACAAAACGCGACAAGTTGGGCCACGAAATATTGAAGAGCGCTATAGTTAACAGATAAGCCGTTAATTATAAACAGATTATAGTGAAGCCAGTGTAGCAGTACACTGGCTTTTATTTTTTGTGTGTTGCCTAAATAATTATATCATTTTTTAGAAAAGGTATACTTTTTAAAGCCGCTAAAGAGTTGTTAAAGTATAGAAAAAGGCAGTGTGTAGTTCCGGAACTGAAAATTAAGGACAGCCTATGAAATGTTATCTATACTTTAAAAAAGTGCTGCTTGTAACTATAAGTTTGTTATGTAGCCTAGCCTTACAAGCCCAGACAAGAGAAGAAATTGACATACAACAGTGGCCCAGAGGTTTGGTTACGCTGACCACCGGCGAGGTGGTGGAGGGGGCGGTTACCTTTTATCGGTCACAGGATATTATAACGGTGTTGCACGCTGATAGTACCTTAAGCTCTTTATCGCCGGTAAATGTAACGCAGTTCCTGGTTTCGGATGAATATAACAACCGCAAACACCTGTTTAAAAGTGTATACTGGGACCAGGGCCGTGAAAATTCAGACTTTAAGAAGCCTACTTTTTTTGAGGAGATATTGCAGGGAAATGTTACGTTGCTTATGCGCGAAAGCTATAGCAGGCGCGGCCTGGACCCTTACCTGACCGAAATAAGAAATACCAACGCATACGACCCTTTAGGCATACCCATAGGAGGGCAGTTTGCTGACCAGATAAAGCCTGTGTTTTATGTAATGGAGCCCGAAGGCAAGGTGGTAACGCTACAAAAAGTGCGGAAGGATTTCCTGAATTACTGCGGCAAAAAAGCAACGATAATTAAAGATTTCGCCCGCAAACAAAAGCTTAGTTTCGAGCTACCACAAGACTTTATCGCAATCGTGCATTATTACAACACCCTATAGGTCTCTGATTTTAAGCAGAAGATAAGTCAGCAGCAAAAACAGGCCAATATATAACAAACTTGGTAAGGCAGCCCATGCTGGCGAGAGTTGCTCTACTGGGGAGGTCAACTGGTCAAAAATTTCCTGGCCGGGCATAGGCGTCAGGCTGTCTAAAGCTTTCATCGGGAAATACTTATCCAGGGTGTCCGGCAGTTTAAAATGGATGAGTGGCTCTATAATTTTTGTGTAGGCAATAAAAGCGATAATAGCCAGGCCACTTTTACGAATAAGAAATGCAAAAAACATAGCCAGGCTCATGTAAGCCACAGCCTGCACAAAATAATACGAAAGGTAATCTACCTGGCTGAACATGGAGTTGATGGACTTGTCTGAACTATAGAGCAGGCCAAAATATAAACCCAGCGCCAGCAAAAACACCGTACTGAAAACCGCAAGTGTAACTACCATATAAAATTTACTAAGCACCACTTCAGCCCTCGAAAGCCCGTCTATTACCTGTTGCCTTATAGTCCGGTAACTATACTCATCGGTTACCAGCACAATTACAAGTATACCCAATAGCAGGTTAAAGAAATGGGCGATGTAGGTCAGGCGCATCCAGAGGCCCGGAAACTGGTAAGTTTCGTTGCCAAGCGCTTTGCCATTTATCTCGACGCTGGTGCTGGAATAAAGAATAAGTAGCATAAGCAGCACATAAATACCCAGTATAACCCAAAACGTGCGGTAAGGTGCTATTTTACGAAACTCGGTGCGGAGTAAGTTCATCAGTATTAGGATTTGATAATCTCAAGAAACTGTTTTTCGAGGCTTTTGCGACGTGCTACCAACTGAGACAGCACAATGCCCTGCGCAAACATATCGCGGTTAAGGTCGGTGCTGCTGTAGCCTTCCTGCAGGGTTATAATCACATAGTCTTTTTCCTGGTTAAACTGGGCTACATAAGGCAGGCGCTCCAGCAGTTGTAATACCGGCGCCAACTCATCAGCGCTAACTATAAGCTGCTCTTTTGCAGACAAAATATTACCTACCGGGCCGTTTGTTACCAGTTTGCCGGTGCGCAGTACGGCTACGTGTGTGCATACTTTTTCTACTTCATCCAGCAGGTGGCTGGCCAGTATGATGGTTTTACCCTGGTCGGCAATACGCAGGATCAGGTCGCGCACTTCGGCTATGCCCTGTGGGTCCAGGCCGTTGGTTGGTTCGTCCAGTACCAGCACTTCGGGGTCGTTTAGCAGGGCGGCAGCTAGGGCTAGCCGTTGCTTCATTCCCAGCGAAAAGCCTTTAAAGGTGGTGTTGCTGCGCGTGGCTAAGCCTACCAGGTCCAGTGTTTTGTTTATGTTGTGGTGGTCGGCGCCTTTAATATCGGCAATTACCTGCAGGTTGCGTTTGGCAGTAAGGTACGGGTAAAAATTTGGTGTTTCGAGCAGAGCCCCAATGCGGTGTTTGGTTGCTTTGCTTATACCTTCTCCAAACCACGAAAAGCTGCCACTACTTGGTCGTATCACATCCAGCACCATACCCAGGGTAGTTGTTTTTCCGCTGCCGTTGGGGCCCAGCAAACCATAAACGCTGCCTTCTTCTACCTGCAAGGTAAGTTGGTCTACAGCGGTCAGGCTGCCATATTTTTTCGAAAGGTTGTCTATACTTAAAACGATAGCCACAAGTATACTTTTTAGTGAAAGCCCGGTTGCAGGCTAAACAAATATAGGTTTTTTGTTTTATAGTTGGTGTGCTGTTTTTGAGTGTTCTCATCTATAGTTTATTTCAGAGGAAAGCAAACAAAGAAGACATGGTGCATGATCACCCGGACCTGATCGGGTGTATCCTTTATAAAAAAGGATGAGTTTTAGCCTCCCGGTTTGCAGTAGCAGGCAAGTCTAAAGTGTTTTTACTATATTGTTTGCTTAACCTGCTGGTTGCAGGCTTTTTTTGCATTCACCTTTGTAAGCTTACCATGAAAAAACTTTTACTCCTGCTGCTGTTAACAGCAGTTATAGTACCAACTATGGCCCAGCGTGCCGCCAACCCCGACTCGGCGGTTACCACTAAACAACAGGTAACTATAAAAGGGAAACGCATTGCTTATAATGCCACTACCGGTATGCAGCCTGTCTGGGACGAGAACGGCAAAACGATTGCTGGCCTGTTTTACACCTATTATGAACGCTCGGATATAAAAGACCGCGCCACCCGCCCGCTGGTCATTTCGTTTAACGGCGGTCCTGGCTCAGCTTCGGTGTGGATGCACATTGCCTACACCGGCCCGCGTTTGCTAAATATTGATGACGAAGGCTACCCGGTGCAACCATACGGCTACCGCGAAAACCCGGAATCGATTTTGGATGTGGCGGATATTGTGTATGTAAATCCGGTAAATACAGGTTACTCGCGCATGGCCGAGGGCGTGGATAAAGATAAAATGAAGGAGAAGTTCTTCGGGGTAAATGCCGATTTGAAATACCTAGCCGAATGGATAAACACGTTTGTAACGCGCAAAGGCCGCTGGGCATCACCTAAATACCTGATAGGGGAGAGCTACGGAACAACGCGCGTTTCGGGCCTGGCACTGGAACTACAGAACTCTCACTGGATGTACCTGAACGGGGTGATCCTGGTATCGCCTACGGATTTAGGGATTGAGCGCAGCGGCCCGGTTGATGCAGCTTTGCGCCTGCCATACTTTGCGGCAACTGCCTGGTATCATAAAAAACTGCCACAAGACCTGCAGCAAAAGGACCTGGATGTATTACTACCTGAAGTAGAAGCTTTTACTACCAACCAGCTGATTCCGGCTATAGTGCAGGGTGGCTTTATAGAAGATACGCGTAAAAAAGAGATCGCTTCTAAAATGGCCCGCTATGCCGGCATCACCGAACAAAGTATTCTGAACTATAACCTGGATGTGCCTACCAACTTTTTCTGGAAAGAACTGCTACGCGGCGAGGGCTACACTGTTGGCCGCCTCGACTCGCGCTACAAAGGCATAGACCGACAGGATGCCGGCGACCGCCCAGACTTTAACGCCGAACTAACTGCCTGGCTGCACGCTTTTACCCCAGCTATAAACATGTACCTGCGCGACGAACTGAAATACAAAACTGACCTGAAGTATAACATGTTCGGACCGGTACACCCCTGGAACCGCAGCAACGACCGCACAGGCGAAAACCTGCGACAGGCCATGGCCCAGAATCCGTACCTGCACGTGTTGTTCCAGGCCGGTTATTACGATGGCGCTACCGATTACTTTAACTCCAAATACAGCATGTGGCAATTAGACCCAAGCGGCAAACTGAAAAACCGCCTGGACTGGAAAGGCTACCGAAGCGGACACATGATGTACCTGCGCAAAGAAGACCTGGTAAAAAGCAACGACGACCTGCGCGAGTTCATCAAGAAATCACTGCCAAAAGCTGGCCAACCGGCAAAGTATTAGCAGGTAACATGTAACTATAGTTTGTCGAACTCTTATTAAGTAAATAACTCAAAAATCAGGACAATTAATCATTACTAACTATTCATTACTCATTAACCAACCTTGGCAAAGATAAAACTATACCAGATAGACGCTTTTACAGATAAAGTATTTGGCGGCAACCCGGCGGCAGTGTGCGTACTGGATGCGTGGCTCGATGATGCAACCATGCAGAACATCGGTGCAGAGAACAACCTGGCCGAAACCGCCTTTGTAGTAAGAGCCGGCGATGATTATGAAATACGCTGGTTTACCCCGACCGTAGAAGTAGACCTGTGCGGACATGCCACCCTAGCAGCGGCGTATGTGCTGTTCAACTACTATAGCCACCCATCCGAAACTATAAACCTGAACTCGGCGCGCAGTGGTTTGCTGCGGGTGCAACGGAACGGGGACTTACTGACCCTTGATTTTCCGACAGATGTGTATGAAGCAGCTGAGACTCCTGAGGCCCTGGTACAAGCATTCGGTAAAGCACCGCAGGAAACCTACAAAGGCAAAACTGATTACCTGCTGATCTATAGTTCGGAAGACGATGTGGCTGGCTTTAACCCGGATACCAACCTGGTAAATTCGGTGGAAGCGCGTGGTGTTATAGTTTCGGCGCCGGGTAAGGACGTGGATTTTGTGTCGCGGTTTTTCTGTCCGCAGGTAGGCATCGTGGAAGATCCGGTAACAGGCTCGGCCCACACTACGCTTACGCCCTACTGGAGCAAACGCCTGAACAAACAGGTGCTTACAGCCAGACAACTATCCAAACGGCAGGGCAATTTAACCTGCGAGGACCTTGGCGACCGTGTGAAGATCACAGGCAAAGCGGTTACGTATTTAACTGGCGAAATAGAACTATAAACTGAAAGACCTCACAGCGTGCGAAGCTCCTGTGAGAGTCTCGCTACGTAGCAGAAGCCTTTTGTAGCAGACACTCACAGGTTCTGTGAACACTGTGAGGTCTTCTTTTGCAGAAGCTTTTCGACGCCTGGCAGACAGATTTTGCAGCTAAGTCTAAATCCAAATCAGAATTTTTCTTTCCTGCCCTAACAACCATAACTTGCCTTATACAACTATAGCTCACCTTATATGCAAACTCTGAAAAAAGCATTGCTGTTTGTAGTACTCTTTACTGCCTGCTGGGCCTGCACATCTACCAAAACCGAGACCGCAAACGTAGCTACAATGGATCAACTGGCCGAGCGCTACGTAAAAGCTTTGCTTAAATTAGGCCAGTACGACAGCGATATAGTGGACGCCTACTATGGCCCCGAAGAATGGAAACCAACCGGCGAACCTTCTGACTCGCTGCCAGCCGATGAATTTTTAGCGGAGTTTAAAGCTATACAGGCACAACTGCAGGCTCAGGATACAGCCAACCTTGCTACTGACGAAAAGCGCCGGCTGGCTATGTTTAAAAAGCAGATCATCGCAGCTATTACCAAAGTACAGATGATGCAGGGCAAGAACTATAGTTTTGATGAGGAAGCCAGGCTGTTGTACGATGCCGAGCCCCCGCAATACGAACTTGCCCACTTCGACTCTATCCTGACAGCCATAGATAGGCAACTGCCCGGTAAAGGAACTATAGCTGCGCGTTGGGATGCGTACCGAGCTAAGTTTGAAATACCGAAAACGAAGCTGGATACCGTTTTTAAAGCCGCCATTGCCGAAACACGCAACCGTACCAAAGCGCACTATAAACTGCCGGTACATGAAAATTTTAAATTAGAATTCGTGACCGATAAGGCCTGGTCGGGGTATAACTACTACAAAGGTAAAGGCTATAGTTTAATCCAGATCAATACCGATTTTCCGATCTATATTGAGCGCGCCATAGACCTGGCCGCACACGAAGGCTACCCGGGCCATCACGTCTTCAATGTGTTGCTGGAGCAGAACTTAGTTGATAAAAAGGGCTGGAAAGAATACTCGATCTATCCACTGTTTTCGCCGCAAAGCCTGATAGCCGAAGGCAGCGCCAACTATGGCATTGATGTGGCTTTCCCGGCGCAGGAAAGAATACAATTTGAGAAAGAAGTGCTGTTTCCGCTGGCAGGTTTGAATGCTGCTGAAGCCGACCGCTATTATGCAGTACTTGATTTGATCGGCCAGCTGGATTTTGCCGGAAACGAAGCGGCCAGGCTTTACCTGAATGGTGAAATTACCCGTGAACAAGCAGCTGATATGCTGGTAAAATATAACCTGTATGCCCCAGACAAAGCCCTGCAACGCACCCGTTTTATGGATAAATACCGCAGCTACGTCATCAACTATAACCTGGGCCAGCAACTGGTACGCCACTACATCGAGCGTAACGGCGGCACCGACAATAATCCCGACAAGCGTTGGAAATTGTTCGGCGAACTGCTCTCGAACCCAAACACCGCCTCTATGCTGAAATAGATTGCAGCACAAACTAAAAAGCCACCGTTACAGGTGGCTTTTTAGTTTGTGCTATAGTTGTAACCGGTAGCTATAGTTTAGCTGGCTTTTTCCTTCGGAATGATGGTGATTTTTCCGTCCTTTTCCAGAATGGCATACTTTATCTGACTCAGGTGTTCCAGCCCATGCAGCGCCCTGGCCGATTCCAATATATCGCCTTCGTCCACACGTTCCTTTTTCATGCGTTCGGTTAGCAGTTTTCCATTATCAAGCAGTATAAGCGATGTGCCATCTACCACTTTCCCGAAGGACTTAAATTTCTGTTTTATCAGCGACAAGCAAATATCCATGAATATCAGGGTAATGATAAGCAACAGACCGTTAACGATAGAAAAGTCGTCTCCTAAAAGCGCCTGCTGTGTTGTCTCCGCTATAATAAGCAGCAACACAAAATCAAAAAGTGTAGCGTCGTATAAGGTTCTTTTGCCACTTATCCTGAAAATGATAAGCAGAAAAATATAAATGATAGCACCTCTGAATATAGTATCCATTGTTAAAACAGGCTAAGGGTAAACAAACATTGATATAGGTACACGCTCGTTGTTTGGCCCTTTAACCATTACTTCCAGAGAGCCTGCGTGCATGGGTTTTGTGTAGAAAATAACATCACCGCTCGGTTGGCTGATGCTGAAGGTATATGTAATCTCGTTTGCGTTTATTTCAACCTTTTCCGGCTGCGGTACCACCTGCTCTACCCTGATTTTTTCGTAAAAAACTTTGCTAAAAGTGATCGTCGGAGCTGTTGTTTGCAGCTGTTGCAGTTTAACCGTCAGCTTATCTGATACCTGGTAACGCTGAAACCTGTCATACTCCAGTACAAGGGATTGGGATTGAGAAGCTTTTTTGATCTTGTTGATGCCTGACAACCCGCCACGACCTGTAAAACCAAACATAGCCGCCAGTATTACCAACAACATAATTAACCAGCCAATGCGCTGCACTGTCCAGAATCTTTTTTCGAACGGGGCATCCTCATCTATCTCCAGTTCTCCGTTGTGCTTATTCATGTTGTCTGCTTTTGTACTATGCCGTTAAACGAAGGAAGTGATAGAAGGATGTTTTAGTTGTTCAGATATCAAACTATAAACAGGTCGGCCTACGGTTAAAAGCAAAAAAGCCACCCATGAGGGTAGCTTTTTAAACTATAAAAAAGTTGTTGGTACTTAGGCCAGCTTCACAAAAAGTTGTTCTTTTTCGCGGCGTACTTTTTTGGCAGTCGCCAGGAAATCAGCTTCAGTATTACGGTAACCGATCGGCATCAGCGTTACACTGCGCAGTCCTTTTTCTTTCAGGTTCAGTAGTTCATCCAGCGCATCCGGGGCAAAGCCTTCCATCGGCGTGGCGTCCACACCCTGCTCGGCAGCGGCAGCCAGGGCAGTGCCCAGGGCAATATAGGTTTGGCGGGCTGCCCACTCATACTGCTGCTCCTGCGTGCGGTTCACCACAGAGTTCATCAGGCTACCCTTAAAATCAGCAAGCGATTCTACCGGTATCTGGCGTACCTCGGCAATATTCTGCATATAAGCGTCTACATCGGCTTCGGTTACCTTATCCCAGGCGGCAAAAATCAACAGGTGCGATGCCTCCACGATCTGAGGCTGGTTATAAGCTACTTTCTGTATCTGTGTGCGTAGTTCCTTGTCTTCTACAACCAGCACGGTGTATGGCTGTAAGCCCATAGAGGAGGCAGATAAGCGGGTTGCTTCCAGGATGTAGTCTATCTTCTCCTGCGGTACCTGCTCTCCGGTCATGCGCTTGGTGGCATAACGCCAGTTCAAATGATTAATAAGTGTCATTTATATGTAAGTAAATTTAATGTATGTACATGCAATATAGGTAAGAACGCTGAGATTCCATGTTTTGGTTCCTAAAAAAAGAATTTTAACTATAACCGGAGTGGGAGGGAGAAGTTTATAAAAGGATATTAAAACCTGTGTAAATACTTCTGATTCAGCAGGCTAGTATAAAACAAAAACAGCTGCCCACCGGCAGCTGTTTTTTATAGTTGGTTGCTATAGTTTATAGCGGAAGTTTTACGTTTTGCATCAGGCGGCCTATCGGGTACATGTTGTGCGTAAACTCGTAATGCGGCGTGTTGCGGTACACAAAATCGAGCTGTGCGCGGGCATTCTTAGCGAACTCCAGGTCAGCTTTTCGGCGGTCTTCCAGTTTTTCGCGCAGCTCCGGGTCCTTCTTCAGGTACTCGGCAGCCAGGTCTTCAAACACATAACTCGAGAAGTACTCTTTCTGCATCAGCATAGAGTCGAAGAAATTCCAGGCAAAGTAAGAATCTACGGCCTGTGGTTCCAGGGTCTCCACTAAAAAGCGGTTGGCTTCCTGGTTCAGGTACACCACGTAATCACCCTTCAGGAACTGGCGCTGCATGGTTCGTTTCTCCACTTTTACATCGGTGTGCAGGTAGTGGCCTTCGTACGCGCGCGGACTGGTTTTGTAGTCGGCAATGTAGTACGTGTCAACGGTTATAGTTGTGTCGCGGGTAAGCTGCTGCATGTCTACCTTGTTGGTTTTCAGGCGGTCAATTACTTCGTGCCAGGCAAAAGGTATAATATACGCTACCGGTTTCTCAACTATAGTTGTCGGGGTAAAGGTGTTGTAGTAGTTTATATTCTTGCTGTAAGGCGCTTTGCGGTCGTAGTACAGGCGTTCCAGGCCGCTCACGTCGCTTGGTTTATACTTAGCCGCATAGCCCAGGAACGGAATCTTGTCAACTTTTGTGGTGTCGAGCTGCCAGTTTAGCGGATATTGCTGTTGCTGCAGGGTTTCCTGTTTGGCTTTGGCGCGCAGTTTCCCGATCTCATCTGCATCGCGGTGCACCGTTTCGATCATGTTCTCCATCAGCTTGTAGGTTGCTTTTACGCGCTGGTCAAAGGGCTTCAGCATGTGGGTTTCCGGCACAAAACCAATGGTGTTATACAAAGCTGTATACCCGGTAGCATAGCGTGGCGACTCCATAAACCCGATAATTCCTTCGTCGGGCGTATCGCCTGCGTGGTTCATGTACGGCACCATCGGAAACTTGTCCTGCTTCATCTGGGTGTAAAGCGTTGGCACCATTTTCTTGTTCAGGTACTCAGCCAGCGTCGGGTTCAGTTTGTTGTGCTGCGTAGCGATCAGCGTCATCACGTGCTGGTAGTCGGCGCCGTTGGAAGTGTGGTTATCCATAAACACATCCGGGTCCCAGTCGCGGAAAATGAGGTGGAACAGTTTGGCGTTGCGCGAATCGGTTTTAATGTAGTCGCGGTTAAGGTCCAGGTTGCGGGCATTGCCCCGGAAACCATATTCTTCCGGACCGTTCTGGTTGGTGCGGGTATGGCTGTTGCGGTTAAGGGCGCCGCCAATGTTATAAACCGGAATAATGGCCAGCACCACGTTATCCAGCTGCTTGCGCTTGCTTTTATCCTGCAGGTAGTCGCGTGCCAGCATCATGGTGGCGTCAATTCCTTCCGGCTCGCCTGGGTGTATGCCATTCTGGATTAGCAGTACGCGCTTGTTTTTCTGTTTGATAGAGGCCGGGTCAAAATCCTTGTCTGTAGAAACGATGACCAAGTGCAGCAAACGGCCGGAGTCGGTGTAGCCGTAAGGCACCATCTTTACTTCGTCGTATGCTTTATCGAAGGTTTTGTACCAGTCGATGGCCTGGTCGTAAGTGGCGGTTACGTTGCCGTTTCCTTTTTCATAGGGCGTCTTCAGGTCCGGTTTTTTATCGGGTGCGCCTGTAGTGAGCAGGGCAGCTAAAAGAAGTGTGGTGAGCATAGGTTGTGTGTAGTTAGCAAGTATTGATGCGGTAATTTAAGCTTTTTCAGAGTAGAAATCCATGGAAGTAACTATAGTTTGATCGCATCTGAAGTATGGTCTTTGATTAGTTGACAACAAAGGACATGCAAACCACGAACAGGCAGGCGCAGGCTGTCCCACGAAACTATAGCCACGCTCAATTTCGAAGCGAGTAAGAACAAACTATAGTTGCAGGTAAATAGTGGAAAGATCACAGTCTTTGGGTTGAGCGCCTTTGACTTGTTGCGTTGGCGTAGCCAATCCGAGGAACGAGGATAGCAAGAAGGCAGCAGCGCGATGCCCAAAGACGAGCCCTCGCGGGCTTGGAGCGAGCCAAGTGAACTATAAAACTATAGTTAAATAAAGCTCACAGGAATAAAAGTAGTTTGAAAGAAAGGCTTGGCTCGGAAAGGGAATACTCTAACTATTGGACACTTAAGATTCCTCGGCTAACGCTCGGAATGACGCTCGGGAAGGTATACTTAAACTATACTATCCAAATTTCTCACAACTACGCTGGCTCTTTTCGACTCTCGTCTCAAGAATGCTCAGGATGACAAATGGGAAACTATAGCAAAGACGAGCGTAGGGCCTTCAGACGTTACAGGTCAGTAAATTCGTGATCTAGAGAAGCAGCAATAAAGAGCTGGAAAAGATGAATTAGTAAATTCTGCGGTCTTTTTTAGACGGGAAAATAACTTTATCTAAACTATACTTGCCCGGGCCTATAAACATCAGCGACAGGAATAAAATGGCTGCTTCCAGGGCATGCGAATATCCGGCGAAACCATCGCCGGCTGTCATGTGGCGCATGCTGGCAACCAGCATGGTAATTACCAAAAGGCCACAGGAGATCCGGAAAAAGAAGCCCAGCATTATGAGGGCACCGCCAACTACTTCGGCAAAGCCGGCCATAAAACCCCAGAAAACCGGTGCAAAATCGATACCCAGCAGTTGCATAGTTGTACCAATCTGTTCCCATTTTTCAGGACCGCCCGTTAGTTTGGGCCAGCCATGTAGCACGAACATAAGACCTATGCCAAAGCGCAGTATCAGCAATCCTAAGTCTTTATACTTATATCGGGAGCGGAAAATAGCCATGCAGCAATAATACAAATTTGCCGCAAATATTACAAACGGCTAATATATAAGTATGGCCTTTACCCGCGTATCAGCCGGAACGGTAGTAGGTGTTAGCCTCCCGCGCTGTGCGGCGGGCACTTGTTCGGCGTTCAATACAAACGTAATCCCGCCTTCTTTGGCCACAGCAACCAAACCGCCATCGGCCAGGGTTACGGTGTTTATTGGGTGTGCTTGCTGCGCCTGGGCATAGGTAGCGCCCACATGTATGCCTTTCGGAGTTTTGTACTCTTCTGATGTAACCTTAAGCCGCCATACCTTACAGTCAGTATCGCATTGCTGCTCTACTAAAAAGCCTTTTGCCTGTTGTTCAGGGCGAATGATGTAGGCCGTTGATTGCATGCCTTCCTGTTGCAGCGTAGTGTCGGTAATAGAAAATCCGGACGGAATGTTTTGGCGCATTTGCTTAATATCCTGGCCAATCGTTACAAAACCGACACGATCAGGGCCTATTTGCAATTGCTCGGGTGAGGGTGCTGTTGGTTGAGCAGGGGTTTCAGTTACAGCTTCTTCTATCACGGATGCGGCCGTTTCACCCTCTTTCTGCTTTTCGTTCTGCGAGAGGCAGGCGGCCATGCCCACCCCCAGCAGTATTGCGTAAAATATATTTTTGAGTAACATCGTCTTGCTTTATAGTTGTATTAAAATATTCTTAAACCTTGATGGGCTGCATCAGGTTGTTGTATATTAGCACGAAAAAGAAATTCGTTTATTTTATTATACCTCAACTAAAAATTATTAAAATGGCTAAACCTCTCATCCTCATATCGAACGACGACGGCATAACAGCCCCGGGCATACGCACCTTAGTAGAAGTAGCCATGCAAATAGGGGAGGTGGTAGTGGTAGCACCAGACGGGCCACAATCGGGTATGGGCCACGCCATAACTATAGGCAACACCCTGCGCCTCGACAAGTCTATCGCTTTCGACGACCTGGGCATTGAAGCCTACGAGTGCTCGGGCACGCCGGCCGACTGCGTAAAACTGGCCAAGCACCATGTACTGAAAGAACGCAAGCCCGACCTAGTTGTAAGTGGCATAAACCATGGTTCCAATTCAAGTATAAGCGTACTGTATTCGGGTACTATGTCGGCGGCTATTGAGGCAGCTATTGAAGGTTTGCCCGCCATTGGTTTCTCGCTTTGCGACTATGGCCACGAAGCTGATTTTTCGCATACCCGGCCTTTTGTAGAGGAGATCATCCGGCAGGCGCTGAAACACCAGATACCAGAACATACCGCCCTGAATGTAAACTTCCCGAAGAAGAGTGAAGAAACTATAAAAGGAATTAAAGTTTGCCGCCAGGCACACGCCAAATGGCAGGAAGAGTTTGATGAGCGCCTGGACCCACGTAACCGCCGCTATTTCTGGATGACGGGCAGCTTTGTGAACTATGATAAAGGGGAGGATACGGATGAGTGGGCAATCGTAAATAACTATGTATCGGTGGTTCCCTGCCAGTTTGATATGACCGCCTACCACGCCATCTCGATGCTGAATGAATGGGATTTTTAAGGTTTGCAGTTGTTTAGAACAGAAACGCCCCGGCCAACTATAGCCGGGGCGTTTCTGTTATGCAGTATAAACTATAGTTAGGTTAGAACACGACAGGCATGGTGTATTGTACTTTTACTTTTTTACCATCCTTTTCCGTTGGCATCCATTTGCCCTCCGTCAGTTTTGCCAACTTTAGCGCTTCTTCATCAAGTATAGGCTCAAGGTGGTTTTTAAGTTTGTAATCAGAAAGGGAGCCATCCTCGTTTATAATGAAAGAGACGTAAACCGTACCGTGTTTTTTAGCGCCGCGTGGGTACTTAACTTTCTGGTACATAAATTTCTCAAACGCTTTACGGCCTCCTATAAACTCCGGCATTGCATCTTTAGGTGTAGCTGACCCCGAACCACTGTTATTAAACTTAACCGGCAATGTATAGCGAACAGGAACTGGTTTGCCATTATTGATACCCGGCGTCCATTGTCCGCTCATATTTCTTACCGACTGCACACAAACCGAATCCAGTTTTGGATCAAGGCCTTTCAGCACTTTTACCTGGTTTACACTTCCGTTGGTATCAACTACAAAACTAACCACTACCATGCCTTGTACCTGCGTATTGGTGTAGGGTATACTACCTGAAAGGTACTTTAGCATCGCCTCCTGGCCACCATTGTAGCTTGGCATCTTTTCTACATATTCATAAATGGTTTTCTGAGGTGTAGCTGCTGCATTGTTCTGGCAAAATGCTTTACCAGGGATGTATAAAAGCAGGCTGAGAGAGAACAGAAGGGTGTAAGTTTGTCTCATAAATAAAACTATAGGTTGGTGTACTGCAATATAAAACTATAATAGGTAATACTAAACATTAATAATCTGCCGTTATACTACATAGATAAGAAAACAAAAAGGCTCCTACACCCAGGAGCCTTTTTTAATTTAAAACACAACTATAGTTGCACTAACTATAGGTATCAATAACCAGGATTTTGATCTAGTTCCGGGTTTACTTCTATCTGCTGCAGTGGTATTGGCCAAAGGTTACGGAAATCCTCGCCGTCAGCTTCGCAGAAACCCAGTCGTTCGCAGGTTAGGTTGTAGCGTTTCAGGTCCATAAAGCGCATGCCTTCGCCTACAAACTCAAAACGGCGCTGTTCCAGTATCTCTTGCAAAGCCTGTGCATTGGTCAGTACTACTACAGGAGTTAAACCAGCGCGTCTTCTGATCATGTTTATATCACTTATCACCTGCGGATCGGCGGGAGCTAGTGCAGCTCCCTGACGGGCACGTGCTTCTGCTCGGATCAGGTACATTTCAGCTAAGCGTATGATAGGTACGTTGTCGGCATTTTCAGATACATCTTCGTACTTCAGCAGGCGGTTGCGGTTGCCCTCAAAACGGGTAGTTTGCTCAAAACGTAAATCGCCCTCGGCTGCTGAGGCGGCAAACTCATCGAAAAATGCCTGACGCAGGTAAAACTTCTGACCACCTGTACGTGGGTCTGATGCACTGCCCAACCCGTTGGCATCGTAAGGAGTAAAGTTCAGTTCAAAGATCGATTCGGCATTGCCTTCCCTCACCCACAGGTCGCTAAAGTTCTCAAGCAGTTCAAATTGACCGCTTTCTATAACAGTATTGGCACTTGCTTCGGCGGCGGCATTGTTGCCTTGCTGCAGGTATACACGTGCCAGCAAGGCTGTGGCAGCCAGCGACGAAGCACGGTACGGGGCATTACTGATCGCATTTCCAAGGTTTTCTTCTGCAAAAAGCAGGTCTGCAATTACGGCATTATATACCTCCGCCTCTGATGACCTTGCTACGTTTTGTATTTCGGGGATGGTGGTGGTAGGAGATGTAATTACCGGAACTCCGCCAAAAACCCGCAACAAATCGAAGTGTGCCAGTGCCCTGATAAAGCGCATTTCGGCAATGTAACGGTTCCGGGTTTCCTCTTCAATGTTATCCAGTTGCTCGGCCCCTCTTATAACAATGTTCGCCCGGTTTATAGTGGTGTAAATACCCGCCCAGGTACTGGCAAGCTGCAGGTTCGATGCCTTTATGTCGCGGGTCGATACTTCAACGTCTGTAGTAAAGGTACCGCGGTGCTGCATATTATCGGCATATACATCCTGGTACAGGAGGTAGCGGAGGCCATAGTAATCAAAATCCTGCAGGGCACTATAGGTACCCAAGGCAGCTCTGTTCAGGCTTACCTCATCAGTAATGGCCTCTTCAATGTCAACCCCGGTGGTCGGGTCAATGTCAAGTGTGTCTTCGCAGCCCGAGAACATGCTCAGGCCAAGAAATAGCATTAATAAGTATGAATATCTTTTCATGGTGATGCTAAGTTAAGTTCTGGTTAAAGCCCGAGGTTAATACCAAATGTAATCGTGCGTGCCTGCGGGAACGTGTAAAAGTCAACTCCCAGGGTTGTATTGGATGTTCCGGCAAAGTTCACTTCAGGGTCAAAGCCAGGATAATCGGTAAAAGTGAACAGGTTCTGTGCCTGTACATACACCCGCAGGCTTCTTACACTAAAGCGTTGCGTTAATTCACTTGCCAGATTATAGCCTAGCATTACGTTTTTAAAGCGCAGGTAAGAACCATCGTAAATAAACCTGGAGGAGTTGCTCCGGTTGTTATCATTCGGGTCATCTACAGTGGCTCTTGGCACGTCTGTTACATCTCCTTCCTGTCTCCAGCGGTTCAGAACTAAATCCAGCATGTTATCATCCAGGAAATCGTTGCCCAGGTGCTGCTGGTACTGGTGGGCTGGGTTAGCAATCTCGTTGCCTTTCGAGAACTGCAGGAATATGTTCAGGTCGAAGCCTTTGTAACGGAACACGTTTGTGAAACCCCCTACAAAATCAGGCTGGGCATCGCCTATTATGGTCAGGTCTTCGTCTGTAATAATGCCGTCGTTGTTAATGTCGCGGAAGTTTACGTCACCGGGCTGGGCGCCCTGCGCTTGCCTGGAGTCCGGAATATCGCCGATAGAACTATACACCCCATCCGTGATAAAACCATAAAAGGTACCGATCGGCTCCCCTTCGCGCAGCACCAGCGAGTTACCCCCAAAACCATAGAAAATATCCTGTCCCTGGTATAGTTCTGTTACTTTGTTCCGGTTAAAAGAGATGTTGAAATCAGATGTCCAGTTAAAGTCGCCGCCGGAGCCATCAAAGTTTATAGTGCTGAGTGCCAGTTCAAAGCCTTTGTTCTCCACAGAACCGATGTTAGAGGCATAGCTCGCGAAACCGGTTTGTGTTGGTATAGGCCGGTTAAACAGCAGGTCGGTTGTTTTTTTGATATAATAATCGAGAGCAAGGTTAACGCGGTTACTCAAAAAGCCGACATCTGCACCAATGTTTAACTGTTGCGTTTCTTCCCACTTCAGGTCCGGGTTCGGAATCTGGGATAAAGCTATACCTGGCCTGTCTATGTAACTGGCGCCTGCCACTACAAGTCCCCGGAAAGCATCGTTTCCGATTTCCTGGTTACCGGTAATACCATAAGATGCCCTCAGTTTTAGTTCGCTCAGCGCATTTATATCAGACATAAAGCTTTCTTCTATCAGCCTCCAGCCTACCGATATAGATGGGAAGTAGCCATACCGGTTATTTTCTGAAAAACGCGATGAACCATCGGCACGGAAGTTAATACCTAATAAATATCTGTCTTTAAAAGAGTAATTGGCCCTACCAAAGAAGGAAACCAGGCCATTGTCGACCAATGTGTTAGAGCCCGCATTTACCCGAACAGCACTGCCTACGAAACGGAAACGCTCATCCGGGAAACCAAGACCTGTTACAAAAGAAGCCTTTATTCTGTTCTGCTCATTAGAAGCCCCGATTACTGTGGAAATATTATGATCTTCGCTTAAAAGCTTATTGAAAGATAGCGTTGTTTCCAGTAGACGTTTAGTAACTGTAGTGGTAGCATTGGTGGCAGATCCCTCTGTAGGTATAGCAAAAGACCCTGGGTAGTTGGTTGCAGTATAGCGTCTTTCATCAATGTTCAGCACATCCATACCGCCTTTTACCTGCCATTGCAAGCCGGGCACAAATTCATAATTAGCAAACAGGTTACCTATGCCCCGCATGTTCTGTGTTTCGTCGTCGTTCTCGGTACCTTCCGCTATCGGGTTTGTGTAAAAGTAGTTGGGCCGGGTATACTCGCCGTTCTCATAATACACCGGGAAAATAGGGGAAGCTGCCAGCGCGTTGGCAAATGGTCCGTAAAGTGTGTTATCACTAACAATACGGTTGTTGTCGGAGCGACTTAGCTGTATACTTGTGCCTAACGATAGTTTGTCGTTCACGTCGTGGTCCAGGTTAAGGCGGGTAGAGTAGCGCTGGTAACGGCTACCGATAACAATGCCTTCCTGGTCGAAGTAAGAGCCGGACAGGTAATAGCGTGTTTTAGGGTCACCGCCATTCAGGGATATCTCATAATTCTGGATAGGAGCCGAGCGGGTTACTTCGTCTATCCAGTCGGTTTTGGTTGGGGTAAAGTCTACGCCGCCATAGTACCAGTCCAGCCAGTCCTCAAAAGTAGAGCCGGGTTCCAGGTAACCATCGTTCACATAGGCTTCCAGCATAATCTCGCTATACTCATCAGCATTCAGGAAATTTGGCTCTTTCCACATTCGCTGGAAACCGGTATAGGCATTCAGGTTTATCTGAGTTTTGCGGGAAGAACCGCGTTTGGTCGTGATCAAAACCACACCATTTGCTGCCCTCGAACCATAAATAGCCGCCGCAGAAGCATCTTTCAGAATGTCAATAGATTCAATGTCGTTCGGGTTAAGGTCGGCGATGGCGTTAACAGACTGGCCACCGTAACCCAGCTGAGAATAGTCGCCGGTTGTGAGTGGCACACCATCTACTACATACAAAGGCTGGTTACTTGCCGAAATAGAAGAAGAACCCCGTACCCGCACGCTGATACCGCCGCCCGGCGTACCTGAGTTCTGGGAGATCTGCACACCAGCTGCGCGGCCCTGCAAGGCCTGGTCTACACCAACCACAGGCAGGTTTTCCAGTTCTTCGGAGGTTACTTTGGCAGTAGCGCCGGTTACTTCGCGGCGTTCCTGGGTACCATAACCTACTACCACCACCTCGCCTAATTGCTGCTCATCGGAGCGGAGCTGTACATTTATAGTTGAGCGGCCATTAACCGGAACTTCCTGGGTAACCATCCCAACAAACCGGAACTGCAGCACGGCATTAGCAGGCACTGATAAACTATAGTTACCAGCGTTGTCTGTTGTGGCGCCGTTGGTGGTACCCCGTTCTAGTACGGTTACGCCGGGCAGCGCCGTGCCATCAGATGCGGAAGTAACCTTGCCGGTCACGACAACAGCCTGTGCCCAGGCGTGGCCCGCAACCACGCAGACGCAGATAATCATTACTAGTATAAGTTTTTTCATGGGTAATTAAGTTTAGGTTGCTCATAGGTAATTGTCTTTCAGGGCGATGTAAATTGGTAGGTATGGGCATAGTAATACTGCTATACGTACAGTACAGGATTATATTAACATTATGACTGGATTTTTTTAAGAGCTACTTTCGTCTGGGTTATATTCAAATGCATTTACACTGATAAAGCCGCTGCCTTCTTTAATGGTTTGCTGCCAGCCAAGCCGTTTGAGCTCTCTCCGGATAAAAAAATTAAGCAGGCCATGCGCTACCAGCACAGCAATTGTTTCGCGGTTTGCTTCCTCGGCCAGTTGTTTGGCGGCAGTGCGGGCACGCTGGCGGGCTTGTTTAAATGTTTCGATGCCACGGCTGTTAAGCCCCAGAAACCAGAGTAGGCGGGCACCAAGTAACCATAGTTTTATAGGCAACTGCAGAAAGGGGAGAGAGAATATTTTGCGTTCAAATTCACGGAAGTTAGCATCGATAACCAGCTGTACGTTTTCTCCAAAAATAGCTTTGGCCGTAAGCTGCGACCGGACCAGTGTGCTGCAGTGTACTTTGGTTATTTGCTTGTAAGGGATAGCTTCGTGGGTAAGTATAAATGCTTCTATGTTGGCCGCATCGTAATCAGAAATGTACTGGCGGGCGCCGGCAGCGCTGAACATACCTTTGCCTGCCACCTGCGGCTTTGCATGCCTGATGAGAAAAATGCGGTTCGGGATTCGGTGTTCCAAAGTATAGCCGGTTGTTGCTGCCCAACTATACGGTATAACTATAGTTGTGTGCCGCTTGTCAGTTCTTTAAACACTGAATTTTTGATATGTTCCCACTCCGGGCGCAGGATGCTATAGTATATAGTGTCGCGGCGGCGGCCGTCGTGCATTAAGGTATGGCTGCGCAAGGTGCCTTCTTCGGTAGCACCTATTTTGCGCATGGCCTGGCGGGAGCGTAGGTTCAGTACATCTGTTTTCAGCTCTACGCGTTCAAAACCCAGTACCTCAAAAACATATTGCAGCAACAGAAACTTGCACTGGCGGTTCAGGCCGGTCCCTCTGAAATCGTTAGCCACCCAGGTCCAGCCAATTTCCAGTCGTTTGTCAACTATAGCTATGTTGCCCAAAGCCGTGCTGCCGGCCAGCCTGCCGGTGGCTTTATCTACTATTACAAAGGTGTAGCGTTGTTGTTTTTGCCTGTCGGTAAGGGCTGCCTGCATCCAGTTATCGAGGTCTTGCTGCGAGGCAATTTTTGTAACAGTCCAGCGCCATGTATCTGCATCAAAAGCTATAGTTTGTAATGCTGCCAGGTCTTGCTCGCGGAGCGGGCGTAACAGTACATGGCCGTTTTGCAGGTGCAGGTCTTGTTCAAAGTTCATGGTGGCGGCGTTTAAAAACAGCGATAGCTTGCAAGCTATAACAAGGCAGTTACTTACACAAGCAGCCCGGCCATAACTATAGCAGCGGCAGGTAGCAGCCACCCGAAATAAAATTTTATAAAAATGGCGCAAACTCCAACAGAAACAGAACGATACCCGTAAGAGTGTTCACGGAAATTAATCGCGCATGCTGGCAGGTACGTCATCCGCATCACCTGCTTTGGCACAAGTTTCCGGAGAAGCCTTACTTAATAATAAACAAACAGCCTTCAGAAGCTTATACGCCACCTGCACAAGGGGCTGCACTTGCTTTTATGGGCTCCGGATAAAACGAAAAACACTGTTGTTAATGATTTAGTCATGCTGCTGTCTAAGGCAGTTAAGCTTTACTACTATCTCGTTAACAGCGACAGGAAACTATAATCAGGAAACACATTTATGGAAACACAGCAACTCTCTAAAATTCTGATGACAGCTGATACGCTTGGTGGCGTGTGGGTATTTTCGCTGGAACTGTCGCGGGCACTGGCACCGGCCGGCATCTCGGTAGCGCTTGCAACCACTGGCGCACCGCTAACTGAGGAACAACGCGCCGATGCAGCCGCTATACCCAACCTGACGGTGTACGAAAGCAACTATAGACCTGAATGGACTGACAGCGCCGGAGAAGATACAGATAAAGCAGGTGAGTGGCTGTTACAGCTCCGCGACGAAATACAGCCTGACCTGATACACCTGAATGGCATGGTGCATGCCAGCCTGCCGTGGGCAAAACCAGTTGTGGTAGTGATACATTCGTGCATTGTGTCGTGGTGGCGTGCCGTAAACCAGGCCGAGGCCCCAAAGGAGTGGAACAGGTACAGAGAGCTGGTAACTAAAGGGTTGAGATCGAGTGATGTAGTAGTGGCAACCACGCAGGCGCTTATGCATGAAGCCGCAGACATATACGGGCCATTTAAGCAAAGCAGTGTGGTGTACAACGGCCGTGCGCAAAAGCATTTTAAATTTGGCAAAAAAGAGCCGTTCGTTTTTAGCATGGGCAGCATCTGGGACGAAGGCAAAAATATCTCGACACTGGCCCATATTGCCGCCGACCTGCCGTGGCCGGTTTACATTGCCGGCGATAATACCCATCCGGAAACAGGCCAGACGATAGAGCTGGAGAATGTGCATTTCCTGGGTAAGCTTACCAACAACGAAATTGCCGACTGGCTTTCAAGGGCTTCGATTTTTGCATTGCCAGCACGTTACGAGCCGTTCGGGCTGTCTATTTTAGAGGCTGCCATGTCGGGGTGTGCGCTGGTAGTTGGCAAAACCGAAAGCTTGGCCGAAGTATGGGGCAATGCTGCCAAATATACCAACCCAAACAGTGCCGACGATGTGCGCGATACTATACTTGGGTTGATAGAAGATGAGTTTTGCCGCAATATCATGGCCTGCCGTGCCGTAAAACGCTCGCATGGCTACACCGCAGAGCAAATGGCCCAGGATTATTCTTTCCTTTACAGCCAGCTTATACGTAACGAAGTACCGGTTTATTAATTCCCTCTGCTTACCAGGATAGCCGGATTTTAGTTAATTTGCCCGCCAAACTGCTACAATCCGGTTATCCGTAAAATACCTTATGCCTGCAACTCCTAACAACTCGCAACCCTGGAAAGTATTAAACTCAGAAATGGTGGTGGACGAAAAGTGGTATAAACTGCGCCGCGACGAAGTAGAACTGCCCAACGGCTTAGTGCTGGATGATTATTATGTAAGTGTGCGCCCCGATGTGGTACTTACTTTTCCGGTAACTGCAGATAACCAGGTGATTTTTGTGCGCCAGTATAAGCACGCCGCAGGAAATGTGTTTATTGAATTGCCGGGAGGCGTGATAGACGACCATGAAACTAACGCACTGGAAGCTGCCCGCCGCGAAATGCTGGAAGAAACCGGCTATACCTCTGATGACATGGAACTGGTGCTGGAAGTAATTGATAACCCCACCAAAGACACCAATAAAATCTATTTTTACCTGGCCCGTAACGCCCGCCACATCGCCACCCAAGACCTAGACGAATCTGAAAGTATAGAAGTGCTGCACGTGCCGCTACATGAAGTGGAAAGTATGGTGATGCGCGGAGAGATAAATGTGTCGGGTTCGGTTGCCCTGTGCTTGTTAGCGCTTAAAAAGCTTGGTTTATAATTTCTCCATTGTCATCCCGAGCGTTAGCCGAGGAAACTTATATGTTCTATAGTTTCCTCTTTCTGTCATTTCGAACAAAGTGAGAAATCTTATTTCTATAGTTCAAGACTATACATGATTTAACTAAGCTATCCTTTTATACTTCCTGTAATCCTGGGAGCTTTACTAGCCTATAGTTTCATCTCAAGCTTTGGTGCCCTCACGGCCGGGAGGCCCCGTCTTCGGGCATCGCGCTGCTGCCTTCTTGCTATCCTCGCTGCGCTCGGATTGGCTCACGCCACCGCAACAAGTCAAAGGCGCTCAACCCAAAGACTGATATCTTTCTACTATTGACCTATAGCTATAGTTTGAAACTACTCGCTTCGACATTGATCGTGGCTATAGTTCCGTAGGGACAGGTCGCGACCTGTCCGCTCAATACCGTAAACTATAGAACTATAAATCCAACTATAACAAAGGCGGAAAGTCCCCCTTTGAAGGGGGCAGGGGGATGTTATTGCAAAATAGGATCCTTTCAGGTTGACAGAAATTATAGGAGGTAAAAAGCTCCCTTCCTCAGACAAGTCACAGTTCCGGGAGAGGGGCTGGGGTGGTTGGATAAAACGAACTATAGAATCATAGCCAGCGTCCTTACCGTACCTGTCCCTGTCGGGCCAGTTGCATCTGGAGATACAACATCATAGTTAGTCACGAGTCTGGAGACTCGCGCCAGCGTATGAATAGCTAAAGAACTCCCTCCCCTGTTTTTAGGAGAGGGCTGGGAAGAGGTGAAAACCTGTCATTCTGATACCAGCCATCACAACAAAGCATACTCCTACCCAACATCAAATAACAGGAACTTCTGAAACAATTCTTATGTTATGTTTGTACATTAAATGTATGTACATTAAATTTGTGACGTAATAGAATTTGATAAGCTGATATGAGCAATTTAGCAGTAGAAAATAAAATAGAAGTAAACGAACTGATAAAGTCGCGCTGGAGTCCGCGTGCATTTGATAGCCAACCAGTAGAGGAGGAGAAACTGGAAGCAATTCTGGAAGCTGCTCGTTGGGCTCCATCCGCCATGAACGAGCAGCCGTGGCGCTTTATTTACGCTACCAAAGATAATCCTGAAGCTTACGAAAAACTGCTGAGCTGCCTGGTAGAAGCAAACCAGGTTTGGGCTAAAAATGCACCCGTACTTTTGCTTTCAGTTGCTAAAACACACTATAGCAGCTTCGATCAGAAAAACGGGCACGCCTGGCACGATGTAGGCATCGCAACAGCCAACATGGCATTGCAGGCTACAGAGCTTGGTCTTTACATGCATATGATGGGTGGTTTCATTGCCGATGCGGCCCGCGAGATGCTTAACATCCCGGATGGGTTTGAGGCTGTAACCATGATTGCTTTAGGCTATAAGGGCGAACCCGAAACACTATCTGCTCCCCTGAAAGAGCGCGAAGAAGCACCGCGCAACCGAAAACCATTACAGGAATTAGTATTTAACGGTACCTGGCAATCTTTATAACTATAACTTAACTATGAGCATGAAAATAATTCATAAAGCAGAAACAAGGGGCCACGCTAACCACGGCTGGCTCGACTCGCACCATACTTTCAGTTTTGCAAGCTACTATAACCCTGAGCGCATGGGCTTCGGGCTGTTGCGTGTACTAAACGATGATATAGTTGCGCCTGGTATGGGGTTTGGCGCACACCCCCACGATAACATGGAGATCGTTTCTATTCCGTTATCAGGCGAATTGGCGCACCAGGACAGTACCGGCAATAAAAAAGTGATCCAGACCAATGACGTGCAGATCATGTCGGCTGGTAGCGGTTTAACGCACTCGGAGTTCAATAACTCTAAAACAGACCAGGTAAACTTCCTGCAGATCTGGGTATTCCCGAAAGAGCAAAACATAAAACCGCGCTACGAGCAGAAAACCTTTAACCCCGCTGACCGCCAGAACAAGCTGCAAACAGTGGTATCGCCGGAGCAAGGAGCCGAGAGTATCTGGATAAACCAGGATGCATGGTTTACGCTGGGCAGTTTAAAAACAGGCTTTACAGAGGACTATAAACTGCACAAGTCCGGCAACGGCGTGTATGCTTTTGTGCTGGAAGGTGACTTAGAGATTGATGGCGAAAAGTTGAACAAACGCGACGGTATGGGCATATCAGATTTCGAAACTATAACTATAAAAGCTACTTCGGATGCAGAGCTCCTGCTGATGGAAGTACCTATGAACTAATAACTCCTTTGGCTACATGTAAATCCCCGGCTATAGTTTATGGCCGGGGATTTTTTATGCTTAAGCCCGCGCTAACTATAACCCTGTCTGTAAATGTGGCAAACTATAGTTTACATTAACCAACCTCTGTAGCAGCCGTTATTACATACCTACACTAATACAAAAGCTATGGAACAGGAACAAACCACCTTATTAAAAGATTATTCACAAGAAGAAAAAGGGGCTTATTTTGGGGCATTGGCCACAATGGCATCGTCTGATGGGAAGGCAAGCGAAGAAGAACTGCAGTTTTTAAAGTTGATGGGCGAAGCCGCTGAACTACCCGAAAACCTGCAGCAGGAAGTAGCTCAGATCGCCAAAAACCCATCACAGATCAGTTTGCAGCAGTGCCTGGATGTGCTGAAGAAAAGCCAGCTGAAATTCTCTTTTGTAACCGATATCATCAGTTTCGCCAAAGCCGACGGGCAGTATACTTCCGATGAGCAGCAGCGCATTCAGGATGTGGCCGACTACCTGGGTGTCGACCAGAAACAGTACAGTATATTAGAGCAGTTCGTGGAAAAAGCCGACGAGGCCAAACAGCAGGGCGAAGACCCAACCTCTCAATCATTTATGAGCAAAAGCGGCTTCGGCGATATGTTTAAAAATGTTGGCATTTCGCCAGGTATGGTAACTGGTATGCTGGGCATACTGGCACCAATTGTACTGTCTGGATTGATGCGACGGCGAGGTGGCACCATGGGCGGCATGGGTGGTGGCCTTTTAGGAGGTTTGCTTGGCGGCGCCATGGGCGGCGGTATGATGGGTGGCGGAATGCGAAGTGGTGGTGGCCTTGGTTCTATTATTTCTATACTTGGCGGCCTTAACGGACGACGCGGATATGGCGGTATGGGTTCTGGCGGGCTGGGATCTATACTTGGCGGTGTGTTAGGTGGTGGTAAGCGGAGAAACTCAGGCTGGTAGGTCAGACTTTTTGAGCGATAAAAAACAGGATAAAGGAGATAAGGTTATACTTTATCTCCTTTTTAATTGTCTGAACCAGGATTTTCGGGCGTTGTTTGGATTGGCAGGATCTTTAGACCTTAAATCGCGCGTAGCTCTTACGTGTAATTTACCTCACTGCAGCACTCTCCTTTAAAGCAAATCCTACTCCCACCTTCTGGGCACCAAAGTAAACTATAAAACAATAGGCAAGTACAGCTCCCAGGATTGGAAGCAACTATAGAAGTATAGCTTGGTTAAAGCAGATATGTACTTCAACTATAGGAATCATAAAATCTCTTGACTGCGGTTAGGATGACAAAATAGTATTAAGACACTAGCAGTAGCTGCGCATGCTGCAAGGTAATACTACCCAGATTCCTCATTGTTTTCGAAATGACATCCTACATAGCTAGCCATCCAGAAGCTATTCAGGGACATACTATTTACCTCCAAGGTAAAAGAACTTTTTTGTACTACTTTCAGCTGAAAATCAACCACCTCCCTGCAATTAAGCAACAACTATTCTTGCATAAATAAGTAAATAAGCTACTCACTTGTTGTGCATCCTGCCTATGGCAAGACCTGAATAGTACAATAAGACTCTAATTTTTTGGATCAAACTTATATGAAGAAAATAAAAGAAGAGAAAGTTGTGGTGAATGGCAACAAAGTATCTACTAAAACTGCTACCAACAACCAGGAAATTGCCAACGACTTTTATAAGCAAACCCTTACCCTGCTGAAAGATAGCCCAACGCCGTATTTGCTGGGTGGCGGCTATGCCATGTATGAGTACACCGGCATTGTGCGCGACATGAAAGACCTGGACATTTTCTGTAAGCCAAGCGAGTACCAGTACCACCTGAAATACCTGAACGACAAAGGCTACCAGACCGAAATTACGGATGCGCGCTGGCTGGCCAAAGTGTTTCAGAACGGTTATTACATCGATATCATTTTTGACACTGTGAACAACATCTGTACTGTGGACGACTCGTGGTACGAGCACGCTGTGAAAGGTAAAGTTTTCGGAATCCCGGTAAAGTTTCTGGCCCCTGAGGAGTTAATCTGGTGTAAGATATATGTGCAGAACCGCGAACGTTATGATGGTGCCGATGTAAATCACCTGTTCCTGAAGTATGGTCATAAACTGGACTGGAAGCGCCTTTTCAGGAGAATGGATCAGCACTGGCAACTGCTTTTCAGCCAGATCATCAACTTCCAGTTTGTGTACCCCGCCGACCGCGACATCATTCCGCGCTGGTTATTTGATGAACTGATGCAGCGCGCCCAGCACCAGTATGAATTACCCGCTTCGGTAGAGAAAGTGTGCCGCGGCCCGATCATCGACCAGACCCAATACAAAACCGATATAACGGAGTGGGAGTATAAAGTGGTTACCATAAAAACCATTTAGGCTGATGGATAAAAAAAAGAAAAAAACCCGTGTAGCGGCTATAGGTGACATACATGTGCGCGAAACGGATAAAGGTAAATGGGTAGAGTTTTTTAAAGGAGCGTCGGCAGATGCGGATGTGCTATTGCTTTGCGGCGACCTGACCGACCACGGCCGTGCCAGCGAAGCCGAAATACTGGCTGAAGAACTGCGTGCCTGCTCTATACCTGTAGTTGCCGTGCTAGGTAACCATGACTATGACCAGAATGAGCAGGAAGAGATAAGAAAATTGCTGGCCCAGACCGGTGTAAATATGCTGGATGGCGATATGATTGTGCTGGAAGGCGTGGGCTTTGCCGGTGTAAAAGGGTTTGGCGGTGGTTTTAATCGTGCTATGCTGGCCATGTTTGGCGAACCCATGATGAAGCAGTTTGTGCAGGAAGCCGTAGACGAATCGCTGAAGCTGGACGGAGCCCTCTCGCGCCTGGAAACAGAACACCCGGAGGTAGAGAAAATCGCAGTTTTACACTATGCTCCCATTGCAGCAACTATAGAAGGCGAACCGGAAGCAATTTATCCTTTCCTGGGATCGTCGAGGTTGGCTGAGCCGCTGGAACGACGACAGGTATTGGCTGCTTTCCATGGACATGCACACGTCGGTACCCTGGAAGGCGCCACAGCTAAAGGCGTAAAAGTTTTTAACGTAGCCAAACCGTTGCTGCAGAAACTCGAAAAGCCTATTCCGTACTTTGTGCTGGAAGTTTAAACTATAAACTGGAGCGGCCACTTGCAAAACAGGTGGCCGCTTTTGCTTTCATCCTACTTGTCCTTATTTTTAGCAGACTTTATCTTAACACCCATGAAATTCAGAAACCAACTCTACCTGCTTTTTATACTTGCGCTCTTCGCGTGCACCGGTCAGCAGAACCAAAGCACTACAAACATAAGTGAATCTGCGACATCAAAAGTATACTATCCGGGCAAAGGCGATAACTGGCAGGTAAAAAAGCCTGATGAGCTTGGGATGGATGCAGTCCTTTTGCAGCAGGCTATTGAGTGGGCAAAAACCCAGGAAACGACCCAGATTGAAAAAGACTTCTCAACCCAGAAAGATATCTTCGGTGAGCCGCTGGGGCCGTTACCAGCTACACGTGCCAACACCAACGGCATCATTATTAAAGACGGTTACATTGTAGCAGAGTGGGGCGATACCAAAGCGGCCGACCCAACCTATAGTGTAGCTAAGAGCTTCCTGTCAACTATACTTGGTTTAACTATAGACCACGGCATGATTAAAAGTATAAATGACCCGGTAGCAAAGTATGTGAAGGATGGCGGCTATAGTTCGGAGCCTAACAGCAAAGTAACCTGGGAGCACCACGCGCGCCAGACCAGTGAGTGGGAAGGAGAAATGTGGGGCAAAAAGTATGACTTTGTAGGCAAAGAAGCCTTTGGCCGTGGAGAGCGCAAACCACGCGAACTACAGGAGCCCGGCAGTTTTTATGAATACAACGATGTGCGCATTAACCGTTTTGCCCTGTCCTTGCTGCGCCTGTGGGAAAAGCCTTTGCCGGAAGTACTGGAAGATGAAATAATGGACCCGATTGATGCTTCTGAAACCTGGAAGTGGGTGCCTTACCGTAATTCTATAGTTGAGATAAACGGCAAACAAATGCCATCGGTAAGCGGCGGCACGCGCTGGGGTGGCGGCCTCTGGATAAGTGCCCGCGACGAAGCCCGCTTCGGTTATTTGTTCCTGCGCAACGGCCGCTGGAAGGACAAACAGCTACTCTCAGAAAAATGGGTAAAAGAAGCAACCACTTCCCGTGGCCCTGTTGGCCCGGATTACGGTTACCTGTGGTGGCTGAACACTGAAGGCAAAGCCTGGCCTGATGCCCCAACCACTAGCTACGCAGCCTTAGGCGCCGGCCAGAACACTGTTTGGATAGACCCTGAGCACGACATAGTTATAGTTTGGCGCTGGCACAACGGCAACCCGAATGAGTTGATCAAGCGAGTGCTGGCTGCAGTGAAATAATTGCTGGTTTTAGGAACATGGCGCGAGCGTCCACGCTCGTGACGTACTATAGCAGGGGCCTCTGGCCCCTTTTTATTTTATCCTACGGCTTATACTTCAGCTAACTTAACTAAACTATCCGGATTCGCGCTGCTAAAAGTATAATAAGCCGCATCTGTTACCAAACCTGCTACAACAGGATTCTGTTCAATATAATCTATCTTTTGCTGGAATATTTTAGCATCAGTTAAGTCTATCGGATGATTATGATGCTGCCAAAATTGGTAGTCTTTGTTGTGCCTTATACTTTGTTTAAAGAACCTGAATAAGTATAACAACCATTCTTTCCTGCTTTCAGTTGGGTTATTCTCAATCATATTTAAGATACGCTTAGCAGAATAGCTTTTAAAATCTCGAAGAACATCGCTCAATTTAAGTTTATCTACCGAACAAATCATATGCAAGTGACTGGGCATAATGCAGTAACTATAAATGTGAAATCCTTTGTGTGCACTGCAATAATTCAGATTGTCTACTAACTCATCAGCATATTCTCTTCTGGTAAATACATCAATCCAGCCCACTACGCTTAGGGTTACAAAGAATGTACCTCCAGGATATGTTTTATACTTTTCAGACATGCTGCTAAGTACGCAGAAGAGTATTATCGGGTACAAAAAGCAAAAGGGGCCAGAGGCCCCTACTATAGTTCGTCACGAGCGAAGACGCTCGCGCCATGATTGCTACCTATAAATCAAAACAGGCTGCTCCAACCGGAGCAGCCTGTTTGCTATAGTATAAAACTTACTTCTTAGTGGCGGCAGGTGCAATGCTCACCAGCTATACCTTCGAAGCGGGTGTCGGTGCCTTCGTGCCAGTCGAATGCGGTGGCGGTACGGCTGTTTTCCCACCAGAACTTGCCTGGCTGCTTGTTATAGTTACCGGTTTCAGCCATAGTTGCGGCATCGTACAGGCGACCATTTACCATGGTGTACTTCACATGCTCTGAGTTCTGGATGTTTTCCAATGGGTTTTTGTCCAGTACAATCAGGTCAGCCAGTTTGCCAGCTTCCAGGGAGCCGATATCTTTGCCCATACCCAGGTACTCAGCACCGTTTAAGGTGGCGGCGCGAAGTGCTTCGTGGTTGGTCATACCGCCTTGCTGCAGCATCCATAGTTCCCAGTGTGCGCCTAAACCTTGTAATTGTCCGTGGGCACCCAGGTTCACTTTTACACCGGCATCAGTTAATGTCTTCGCTGATTCTGAAGTCAGGATGTGGCCATTCTTATACTCGTCGTCTGGCACTAAGGTAACTCGACGTGAGCGACCATCTACTACAGAACGTGGCGTGAATTTCAACAAACGCTCTTTCTCCCAGGCATTGGTTTTCTGGTACCAGTAATATTCACCGGAGCTACCGGCATAGTTCACGATTAAGGTAGGTGTGTAACCTGTTTGCGAAGCTTTCCATACTTCCACTACATCTTTGTAAAGTGGGGCAACCGGTATGTTGTGCTCAATACCCGTGTGGCCATCCAGGATCATGCTCATGTTATGGAAGAACGTAGAACCTCCTTCTGGTACCACGGTCATGTCCAGTTCGCGGGCAGCCTGTATAATTTGCTGGCGTTGCTCACGGCGTGGCTGGTTATAGCTCTTTACCGAGAAACCACCAATCGCTTTCAGGCGGCGCAAGTGCGAACGGGCATCATCCAAGCTATTAACTACAGCTTTAAAGTTACCATCGGCACCGTAAAGGATTGTACCTGTAGAGTAGATACGCGGACCAACCATCGCACCAGCTTTTACGGCTTCCGATTGGCTGAATACCATTTCGGTAGTAGAAGATGGGTCGTGCGTGGTAGTTACACCGTAAGCCAGGTTCGTATAGTATGACCATTGCTTCTGCGGGCTCATACCGTTACGGAACGTGCCTAAGTGCGCGTGTACGTCCACTAAACCAGGCATAATCGTTTTGCCGGCTGCATCAATCACTTTGGCATCTTTAGGTATGGCAACACCTTTACCGACAGCCACAATGCGGTTGCCATCCACAACTATAGTTCCGCCCTCAATCACTTCGTCACCTTTCATGGTAATGATGCGCGCGTTCGTGAAAGCTACTTTACCTTCCGGTGTATCAGTTTTCAGCTCCAGGCCGATCTTCATACCTGTTGTGTCAATAGCAGGTAACTTTTCAGGAGCACCTTCTACAAACGAGAAGCGGTTTTTGATGTCGTTAGAGAAGTATTCATCGCCAAGTACCCAGTTCACTTTTTTGCTGTCGCCAGACCAGTGTATGCTTGTACCGGCATCTCTAGTAAAGCGGGCAACCGGAACTGCTTTGGTTTCAGCGCTCAGGTCTAAACCAGAACCGTTAGTTGAGAATGGAGCCACATAGCCGTTGAACAACTCTACAAATGCGATCCACTTGTTGTCCGGGCTTGGGTAGAACTGGTCGGTATACTTGGAAGTATAGTGTGTCTGCTCTTCTTTGCCTTGCAAGTTTACGCTCTTAAAGGCAGCTTTATCACCGGCATTTGCTGTAAAGAAAATACGGTCAGAAGCAGCGTTGAACAGTGGCGAAGAACCGTTTTTCTGTACGAAAGTAGGGTTTTTGCCTTCAGCAGTCATGTAATAAATACCGCGCTCGTTGCCATGCGCATAACCCATATGGTTGTTACCGCCTTCTTTGTTGTAAACTATAAATTTACCGTTCGGTGAGAACGACGCGTTGGTGTAGAAACCCTTCTCAGATGTAAGCTTAGTTGGTTTGGCATTCTTCTTACGGATGTCCAGCTTCATCAAGGCACTATAGTTATCGTCGTTCCAGGTAGAGTAAACGATATACTTTCCGTCTGGTGAGAACGATGGATAGAACTCAAAATCTGCGTCTTTTGTGATGCGCTCCGGCTTGCCGTTTGGCAACTCTTTTTTGTAGATATGACCAGCCGCGTTAAATACCAGGATCTTACCATCCGGAGATGTTACGGCGTGGCGGATAGCTTTAGCTGTAAACTCTTTTGGAGAAACACCGCCATTCTTGCTGAAATCGTGGCGAACAGCATCTGAAACATAATGCGTAGCGGTGGCTTCGAAAGGAATATTGGTTACTTTCTGGTTCGCAACATCTATTTTATTGATCTTACCATTTGCCCAGTAAACGATGCTCTTGTTATCCGGAGTCCAGGCAAACGAAGGATATACGCCGAAGATAGCCCAGGCCTCCTGCTGGTCTTTGCTCAGGTTATCGGTTAACGGCCATTGCTCGCCGGTTTTCAAATCCTGCACAAACAGCACAGACTTGGTACGCACACGACGCACAAACGCAATGTGCTTACCATCTCTGGAGATAGTCGGGCGAACAGAACCTCCGTTACCGGTAACTATATTCTCGATCTCTCCTGTGTTACGGTCAACTCTGCGGATAACATAAATCTGGCCGTTCGGGTCTTTGTTATACTCAAACGTAGAGCCACCGCTCATGTCTTCAGAGTAATACACATACTTGCCATCTGGTGATACGAATGGCTCACCTGCATCCTGCTGGTCGTTTTTACGCTTGGTGAGCTGTATACCTGCACCGCCTGTGCGGTGGTACATCCACATTTCGCCGGCACCCAACGAACGGGTGTTGGTAAAGTGCTTGCGCGCGATCAGGTACTGGCCATCCGGGGTCCAGACTGCGTTATTTAACAATCTGAAAGTTTCTTTAGTGATCTGCTCTGCACCAGAACCATCGCGCTTCATGATCCAAATGTTGTCGCCGCCGCCTGCATCCGATGTAAAGGAAATGAACTTGCCATCCGGGCTGAAACGTGGCTGCACTTCATAAGCTCGACCGCTACGCAGTAGTTTTGCCTTGCCACCCGAAATTGGCATACTATAGATGTCGCCAAGCATGTCAAACACGATCTCTTTGCCATCCGGACTTACGTCCAGGCTCATCCAGGTACCTTCGTCGGTGGTTACGGTTACTTCTTTTTCGGTGCCGTGGGCTGCGTCCACTTTCCATTTTTTGTCATCTTTTTTGTCCTGTGCCAGGGCAGTGCTGCAAGGTAAAGCAAGCGCGGCCGCCAGGAACATACTCAGATAAGTACGTTTATTCATGGTAGGGTGAAATTGATTGATTAGTTGTTTACCAAAGATAGCGAATTAGCTTAGAAAAGGGAATGGAAGTACAGGAATGGTTTTAGACAACTATAGTTATTACTTCAGAATGTAAGCCTGCCGAATTTGTAGTAGCCTTTGCCCGACCCGAGAACTATAAACTCTGTTTTACTTACCTGGTAAGCCGCCCGCGGAACAAGGTAAAAATCCTGATGGCGGCCGGTCTGGGAATGATGCAGCGGCCTCACTTTTTGCTTTCCGGACAGATCTATAGTTACCACCACCGGTGTTTTAAGCACAGCACGCGGGCTTGCCATACTAATCTGATCCTGCTCGTTATAGTTGTATTCAAAATCGAGGTAGAGGAGCTTAACCGAGTCCTGGATAGTAGTGGCCAGGTAAGAGCCCAGCCGAACCTGGTTTGCCTGCCCCCATTGGTGTTTGTTTGCGCTGGTGGTATAAATAGCCCGCCCGTTAGAGGCAAAAGCAATGGCCAGTATATCGTCTGTGTGGTGGCTGCCTGTTTTAGGATCCCCGACCAGGTTGTATACTTCGCCGAGCAGCACCACTCTGTTGCCGGCCATAGGCAGTAATTGTTTTAGTTGCAGGTGGCGCAGGCGCTGGCTATGGTCTGAGTCGGGTTTGTAAAATTTATAGTTGTGCAGAAAAAGGCTATCGAGGGGGGAGTAGTGGAGCTGGTATCGGCGGAACTGGCCCTTGGGAAAGCGATAGTAAAAAATACCGGTTGGCTCGGGTAACAAACTGGCCACAAAAGGCGCCGGTGAGGTAATGCCCGCCACCACCACATCGCCATTAATGGCTGCCATTTTTGCCTGTAAAGGGCGCTGGGCAGTGCTGCCAATTGGCTGGTCGCTGCTTCTGCCATTTCTTCCTTCAAACCGATACAGGTAAAAGGCGGCCTCCGGGGAGTTTGTTGCAGGTAGTTTGGTAAGGATAAAAGCTGTGCCGGTTTCTGAAAGATGCATGTCTTCAATTTCGCCTTTTACAGGTATGGTTTGGGTCCAGCGGGGCTTAAAAGAGCCTATGTACGAGGCTACGGAAGTTTGCTGAGGATCTTCCTGCTGTTGCAGCACCAGTAACAAACGCCCTTCTTTGGCTTGTGCATAAACTTTTGCATCCGGAACGGTACTTGCCAGCAGGTGTATGGCTGGTATATAGTTTCCGTTTACATCCAGTTGTTGCACATAAATGTCTTTTTTATACTTCACTTTTACCGACGAAATGAGGTATACCTGCTGGTTTAGCAGTACAAGTTCTTCAAATTCGGCCTGGCTGCCGTCTGGCCCCTGGGGTACAATGGCTACTGCCCAGGTCCGTTGTCGGTTTTGGTCGTACCGCTCCAGGGTAAGCTGTTTGTTCTCGGAATACAGGGTGTAAAAGGAATTGTGAGAACCTGTGCCTATTATCTGTAGCTGATTCAGGTTACGGGCATTTTGGGGTATTTCGGGGCCCCAGGCTATAGTTGGTTCCTGTGCCCGGGCGGGCAGCGTGCAGAGGAGTAGCACCAGTACGCGTAAAAGTTTTACCATCTTGCCAACAAAAAATCCTTCTCCCGCTTTATTTGTACGATAGCCAACTATAAAAAGACAGCGCCTGGGGTTAAAAGGTATGAAACAGGGCTATCTGAAGCAGGTTTTAAGATAAACTGGAAGGTTACGGGCAAAAAAAGAGACGCAATATCCTGCGTCTCTCCAAATGATAAAATGCATCAATCTTATCTCAAACTATAGTTGGGGCAAAAACATGTATCCGTGAAACTGCTTCTAAACTGGTCTTTACTGTACCTGCGCCTTATCTACTCTGGTTGGTGTGGCTTTACCGAAAACCACATCATAAGTGCCTAGCGCTATCCCTTTGATCATGCTGGTAAGATGGGGCATGTTTAGCATTTCAAATTCGTCGTTTACAGTATGGTACGTTTCGTCTTTGTCTATTTCTACGGATGAAATGGTATGCGCCGGAACGCCCAGGCGGGCTAAGGTAGCATTATCGGAACGGTAAAAAAGGTTTTGCTTCGGATATGGGTCTGGGTGGATACTATAGCCAGTGCCCTGCAGGCGTTTCTGCATCAGTTCGCCAAGGTTAGATTTCTCGAAACCCGTAAGATAAGCGCTGTTCGGTCCGAATTTAGAAGGCTTGCCTACCATTTCGATGTTGAACATAGCTACGATCTGGTCCGGGTTAAGCTGCTCCGAAAAATACCTGGAACCGTAACCGCCTATTTCTTCAGCAGCAAAGGCTACAAAAATGATCGATCGTTCTGGTTTGCGTTGTTTCTGGTAAAAATCTGCCAGCAGCATCATAGCCGTTGTACCCGAGGCATCATCATCAGCACCATTAGCTATAGTGTCTCCATCTATCGGTTTATGGGTACCAATGTGGTCGTAATGTCCTGAGAAAACGACAAATTCGTCTTTGCGTTTGCCTTCGATCATGCCTGCCAGGTTGGTAAGTTGCAGGGCTTCTATCTTGTTCTCGATGGTGATGTCATAGTCTGTTGGACCGGCCTGGTCGGTAAGTATAAATACTTTACTGGCGCCTTTGCCGGTTTCCTGCACTATACCGCCACGGCTCATGTAACGCTGGTAATTGGCAAAAGTGGCTGCGTGTTTCGGGTGTACCAGCACAATGGCATCTTCCTCCATGCGGTACACATGCATCATCGCGTCGCGGGCATTCTCGCTTTCGGTTATAGGTATAATTCTGCGCTCGTTGGTGTTGGCTTTCCAGTCTAAGGTTTTATAGTTGGTGCTGGCAAACACGTTTTCAGGAGCTATCTTTTCGCCGTTCAGGGCTACCTGTAATTGGTTTGGCGTAACGCGGTATACTGTAAAGGTCTGCTTATAGCTGTTGGTGCCAGGCAGGTATTTCAGTTTTGATTTTTTGAACTCGCCGGCGATAAAATCAGCTGCTTTGTCGGCGCCGGGCGTAAAAGAGGCGCGGCCCATCATGTCGTCGGAGCTCAGGGTTTTTACAATGCGGGTTGCTTTTTCCTGGGTTATGGGTTTCAGGTTCTGGGCTATAGTGCTACCCGCAGCACACAAAAGTATGGCAGGCAACAATATCAGATTTTTTTTCATAGAAGCGGTTGGTTATTGTTTGGTTAATAAAGGTTGTTAATTTGCTTACGTTTTGGCCTCACCGGCATTACAGAAATCTAATATACAGCTATTATGGATACAAGCACTAAGGTAAACTGGCTAAAATTGCTGCAGTACACCGTATTGCTGGGCATTGTGCTGTATGTAGGGCGCTCATTGTTTGTGCCGCTGAGTTTTGCGCTGCTCATCAGTTTTGTGCTGTACCCGATCTGCCGCTGGCTGGAGCTTAAAAAAATGCCGCGCTGGGCTGCCATAACGGTTTGCCTGCTGGTGTTGCTGTTACTTTTGGGCGGGCTGGGCTGGCTGCTGGTTAACCAACTGATGCGCCTGGTAGAAGAATGGCCTAACCTGCAACAAAAACTGGCTACTGCTCTACAGGATTTAAGCCTGCACCTGGAGCAAAATCTGGGCATAAAAGTGGCGCGGCAAACCAACTGGCTCGAAAGTATGGGAAATAACATAGCGGCCAATTTGCTGGGCATGGTGCAGAATGTACTGTATACTTCGGTGGTATCGGTGGTGCTGTTGGTGCTTATCCCGTTATATGTAGCGCTTATATTGTACAACCGCGAGCAGCTGGCCCGGGCACTTTATTCGCTATTCTCAAGGTCAGAGCATCATAAGATCAAAACTATCCTGCACGAAACCATTACTACCTACTATAATTTTATAAAAGGCATGGCTATCGTTTATGCTATAGTTGGCACCCTAAACACGATCGGGTTGCTTTTGCTGGGGGTGCCGCATGCGCTGTTTTTCGGGGTGGTGGCTTCAATCCTCACATTTATACCTTATGTGGGCATTACCATAGGGGCTATTCTGCCAATGGCTGTCGCCTGGATAACCTACGACTCGCTGTGGTACCCGGCCGGGGTGGTAATCGTGTTTGCCGTTGTGCAGTATTTAGAGGCTAACCTTATTTTTCCGTGGGCAGTGAGTTACCGGTTGCAGGTTAATATGCTGTTTACATTGCTGGCTATAGTTGCGGGCGGTATACTTTGGGGAGCTTCCGGCATGATTCTGTTCATCCCGTTCCTGGCTATACTTAAGCTTATTGCCGACAAACACGAAAACATGCGGCCCGTTTCACTGCTTTTAAGCGCCAGCAGTTCTGATGTTAAAATTTAAAGCTGTTGCGCTTGCCATTCTTTTTTAAGCAAACTATACACTTCCAGGTCGTGGTAACTGCCGTTCAGTAGTTCGCCTTCGCGTTCAGTGCCCTCCAGCGTAAAGCCCAGTTTTATAGGTATGTTGCGGCTTTTATAGTTTTCTGGGGCCACTTTTAGCTGCACGCGGTTCATGTTCATTCCATCAAAAGCATACTGCAGCAACCGCTTACAGCACCGTTGCATAATACCTTTACCTTGCTGGTGTTGGCTTAGCCAGTAACCTATTTCCACTTTCCGGTTAAAATATTCTACCCCTTTAAACCCTATTAACCCGGCAACAGCTTCGTCTACTATTATAACATAAGCCTTATCGGAAGTGCTGTTAGTAATTGTTTGCAGGTATAAAGCAGTATCAGAGGCCTGGCGGGTTAGGTCAACAAAAGGCAGCCACTCGCGCAGGTAAGGGCGCTGGCTGTTTATAATGTTGAACAAGGCCTGTGCGTCGGCTACGGTAGCAGGACGCAGATACAGATCAGGGGCTATCCTTAACACCTGGGTAGGGCTGGTAGCAAACATAGTTGGTCTGGTTTTTATAGGTTTTTGTCGTTAGTCGGCCTCTTCCAGGGTAAAAATATCTTCCACTTTCTGCCCGAACACGCGGGCAATTTTAAGGGCCAGCACTGTAGAGGGTACGTATTTGCTTAGCTCCATGGCGTTTATAGTTTGCCGGCTTACCCCAATTTTTTTAGCCAGTTCTTCCTGCGTTAGGTCATGAATGGCGCGCTGCACTTTTAACGTATTTTTCATGATGCGTAGGCGGCACTTTTACTGCGGTAAAGTATAAAATTAAACCGGATCAGGAAGATGAGCAATAACGTTAGGATGTTTAAGAGCAACACCTGGTAAAACGCCAACCCGTAAATAAACAAGACAGAAAATAACAGGAAGCCATAGTTAATGTACGTGGCCCAAAGCAACGACTCCAGCCTGATCTGGGCAATGTATTCGTCCTCGTCTTTCTCTCTGGAAAAAGCTGCCAGCAAACCACCAACTATAGCAACAATGGCCACCAGTTCGTCTGCTATGTTATTACGGGTAAGGGTAAATGCTTTGTCAGGTTCAAAAATCCCGTCGTCGTATAGGGCAAAAACTGTCGCATCCAGGGTAAACAAATCCTGGTCAGAGACTATCATCACAATACCAAGCAATAAGGCTGGCACTAGCAGTAACCATCCGATAAGCTTATACCGGTTCGGGAAAAGATAACGTGTTTTCATGAGTTTATAGTTTTTAGTAAAGTATACTTTACAAAAGTAAGGTTTGTTTTACAAAAGTCAAGATATTTTTACTTTTTGATTGGATGTCTTTACAATATTATGGCAGAACTACCAAACAGCAGGGTGGAAACTATAATACGGCAGGTGAATTTTGGTTGCCCCTGAACCGAAACTATAAACCTTACCTGCGTATAGTTGTTGAAAGAAAAAATCTGTAGTTGGAAACATTGGATATACTGATCATCGGGGGCGGACCCATTGGCCTGGCCTGCGGACTGGAAGCCAAAAAAGCGGGATTTAGTTACCTTATAGTTGAGAAAGGCTGTGTGGTAAACTCACTCTTTAATTACCCGCTCAACATGACCTTTTTTTCTACCGCCGACCGGCTGGAGATTGGCGGTTATCCGTTTCCGAGCATCCACCCTAAACCAAACCGTGCCGAAGCGCTGGAATATTACCGCAAAGTAGCTGACACCGGACACCTGAACCTGCATTTGTTTGAGGAAGTGCTGGCCGTTTCGCCTCAACTTGATGAACTATACCTGGTAAGCACAAGCAAAGCCAACTACAAAGCCAAGCACATTATAGTTGCCACCGGCTTTTACGACATCCCCAATCTGCTGAATATTAAAGGAGAGGAGCTACCCAAAGTACGCCATTATTACTACGACCCGCATTACTATTTTAAACAGAAAGTGCTGGTAATCGGGGCTAACAATTCTGCTGCCGATGTGGCCTTGGAAACCTACCGCAAAGGTGCCGAAGTAACTATAGTGGTGCGCGACCCGGAACTTGGCAGCATAAAATACTGGACCAAACCCGACCTGGAAAACCGCATTGCCGAAGGTGCCGTGAAAGCGTATTTCAGTTCGCGGTTGTTAGAGATCCGGGAAGAGGAAGTGGATATCGAAACGCCGGACGGCGTGGTAACTATAGCCAACGATTTTGTAATGGCCATGACCGGCTACCAGCCAAACTTTACATTCCTGAAAAAACTGGGGATAGAACTAAGTCATGATGCCCTGAAACACCCAACCCACAACCCCGAAACCATGGAAACCAACATGCCCCGCATGTACCTGGCCGGCGTCGTGTGTGGCGGCATGGATACCCGCGTCTGGTTTATCGAAAACTCAAGAATACATGCCGAAAAGATAGTAAACCACATTACCGGTAAACTATAGTTAGTTAGCTCCTTCAAACACCAATACCAGCAACTTAAGCTATAGCTGTCATCTCGACGAAAGGAGAGATCTATTTAGGACACCTCGAAATGCATCTTTAATAGATTTCTCACAGAGTTCGAAATGACAATATTCTTGGTTTTGAAAACTTACAACCTGTTAATTCCTAAAAATCATCTTTTGATTTAGAAGGCCTCGGTCGGCTGGAGTTCTGGCGACTATCGTAATGGCGGCCACCTTTGCTTTTTGCTTTTGCTGGAGTTTTGGAAATGCTACCGGCTGTCAGGCTTTTTAACTTACTTATTTCATCAGCGGTTAGTTCGCGGTACTCGCCGGGTTGCAGGTCGCCTATAGTTAACGGACCTATACTGGGGCGGATAAGGCGCAAAGTTGGGTAGCCCACAGCAGCTGTCATGCGGCGCACCTGCCGGTTCATGCCCTGCGATATTTTTACTTCCACCCACGTAGCAGGTATCTCTTTCCGGAACCGGATAGGAGTGGAGCGCTCCCAGACATTCGGTTCAGGTTCTAAGATCCGGGCTTTGGCCGGAGCGGTTCTAATCCCTTTTATAATTATGCCTTGTCGCAATTCTTCTAACGCTTCTTCGGTTGGCAATCCATCTACCTGCACCCAGTAGGTTTTCTCTATCTTAAATTTGGGGTCAGATAAGCGGTGTTGTAAGGTCTTGTCATCAGTAAGCAACACCATTCCTTCGCTGTCATAATCCAGGCGACCCACCGGGTAAATGTTCGGGATTTTTACGTAATCTTTCAGTGTGGCCCGGCCGGTTTCGTCGGTAAACTGGGTAAGTACCTCGTAAGGTTTGTTTAGGATAATGTATTTCAATGGGTAACTATACGTTATGGATTGCCTGATCTTTTACAACCCAGGAGCTTTTCAGCTGCTCATACTCCGGCTGCAACAATGATAAAAACAGCGAGTCTTCGTTAATGCCATCTACTACATAATGCCCGCGGGCGTTGCCCTCTTCGGTAAAGCCAAAGCGTTTCAGCAACTTTGCCGATGGCACGTTATAGGCTGCAATATAGGCCTCAATACGATGCAGGTTCATTTGCTCAAAACCATAAGCAAGTATAGCGCCCAGGGCTTCAGTCATGTAGCCTTTGTTCTTGTCTTCGTCAGCGTAAAGCTCGTAGCCAATTTCGGCGCGGCGATGCGTTGGCACCCAGGTATGGTAGCCACATTTCCCTAAAACCCTGCCGCTTTGCTTATCCAGTATATGAAAACTCAGGAAAGTTGAAAAGTACGTGGTCATGCCCTGGTTATACTTCTCGCACTCTATTTCCACATCTTTACTGGTACTCAGGCCCAGGTATTCGGCAATGCGGGAACTGTTGCAGGTAGTAAACAGGTGTTTGTAAACTTCTGGGCTCAGCTCGCGCAGGTATAGCCGTTCTGTTTCCAGAAATATCTGAGAAGGAATTAATGCCTGTTTTTTCATAGTGTATCCGGGTAGGGTAGGAGTTATACAAATATACTGTTATTTGTTGCTACATGGCTATAGTTTGTAAAAGTGTGCTTGTTATGTTAAGTAATAATTAAATGTGAACTATAGAAGTATGTTCTGAAAACAAAACAGGGCTACCAAAACTGGCAGCCCTGCTATAGTTAGTTCGAAACACCGAGTCGATGCAGGTTTCGCGATTCGCCCTCACGCATATTCCGGAGACGTGTATTTTTCAGCAGCTGGTTGGTCGTACTCGATTTCTGTTCACACATGTTACCGGGCGCGCGGCTTTCGCATTCACAACCTGTTATCTGGCTACCCGAAAAGGTAAAATAACAGAAACTACAGCCGGCCGTTGCACCGCAAATAAACTTATCACTCTGGCTGCTTAGGTATAAGCTGTTATCCGAAGTCACATCCAGTTGCAGGGCCATGGCGCGGTAAGATCCGTTGCGTATGCCCATGCCTACCAGGTAGTAACCTGCTTTGTCCTGCTTCGTTTCCTGCACCTTTCGTATCATCACTTTGTCCACCACAGTACCGTCGCCAAACTCCTTAATAAAAGGCTGCATCAGGTCTTGCGTGGGTACAATGTAATCTATACTGTCAAAAACCACCTGCGCCAGTAATTGCCCGTCGTATGCTGCAGAGTCTGCTGCTACTTCATCCGGATCTTCACTTTCTTCCGGGAAGGCCTCGCGGCGGGTACAGGCTCCTGTTGTAAGGAGCACGATAGCAAATAAGACTACCAGCAGGGCGCTGCTCGGCATAACCAGCCAACGGCGCATAAGGGTGATTTTAGACATAGAGGGTTAGGTTGTGGATACGTTTATAAGCGTTATTTTCTGTAATATTTCTTTGCTTCAGGTATAAAGCTTTTCAGGTTGTTCAGACGCGTACCGGCACTTGGGTGAGTTGATAAAAACTCTGGAGGTGCCTGTCCGCCTGCTTTGGCTTCCATTCGTTCCCAGAACGGTATAGCAGCTTCCGGGTTATAACCAGCCATAGCCATAAATATCAAGCCTAATCTGTCAGCTTCTGTTTCTTGGGTTCGGCCATACTTTAGCATACCCAGCTGCGAGCCCACCCCATAAACAGCCATCACTAAATTCTGAGCTGTACCCGGTTGTGCACCTGCCAGCGCCGATAGGGTTTGGCCGCCAAACTGCTGTGCCAATGCCTGGCTCATGCGTTCGTTACCGTGTTTGGCAATAGCGTGCGCAATCTCATGCCCCATTACGACAGCAAGCCCTGTTTCGTTTTGTGCAACTGGTAAAATTCCGGTATAAACTACGGTTTTTCCGCCAGCCATAGCCCAGGCGTTCACTTGTTTGTCTTCTATCAGGTTAAATTCCCACTGAAAACCCTCCAGCTCAGCAGATAAGTTATTCTGAGCCATATACTGCTCCACGGCTCTTTGTATTTTCTGGCCGGCACGTTTTACCATGGCTGTAGACTGTGCATCTCTGGATAGTTTGTGCTCTTTTAAGAACTGATCATACGCATCGTAGCTCAGCGACTGCATTTGCGCATCAGATACGAGGTTTAATTGACGGCGGCCCGTGATCGGCACCGTAGTACAGGCAGCCATCATATATACAGCTGCTGTAAAGGCTATAATTTTCTTGTACATAATCTTTAAATTTTAATGGCTATCAAACGCAAGTTCAAATTTTGAACCAAAAATAGGAATAGCCCGTGTAACCAACGTTAATTAAATTCAGAAATTGCTATATAGTTGCGGGGTAAGCTGTTATGTTCTCATTATCAGGTACTCCCGCCAAAAGACAATTACCTGCACATTTATACGTTTCGGATACAGGCAATAGTTGTGCAATGCTGAAATGTAAAACCTGTACGCAGGTAAGCCTTTAAGCGATAGTTAGTACCTATAAGCAACTATAGCTGCTGCGTTCACAATAAATTCATCACTTTTTTCTGTACAATTCGTTAGAAACGTTATTTTTGGAATACAGAACCCTTTACATCTATTCCGCACCACATGAAAATCTTAGCCATCGGGCGTAATTACGCCGACCATATAGCTGAACTGAAGAACGAAGTACCCGACGAACCTGTCATCTTTTTTAAACCCGACACAGCCATACTTCGCAACAACGAGCCTTTTTATTACCCGGAGTATAGCAACGACATCCATCATGAAGTGGAGCTTATACTTCGTATTTGCCGCGAAGGAAAGAACATCGAGAAAAAGTTTGCGCATAAATACTACGATGCCATTGGGTTGGGTATAGATTTTACCGCCCGCGACCTGCAAAGCAAAGCCAAAGCAAAAGGCCTGCCCTGGACGCTGGCTAAAGGCTTTAACGGATCGGCCCCGGTTTCCGAGTTTATCCCTTTAAACCAGTTCCCAGACCTGAAGAACATCAACTTTAAACTGGATGTGAACGGCGAGACAAAGCAGAAAGGAAACTCACAGCTGATGATGAACGACTTCGACGACATCATTGCTTACATTTCCCGTTTTATTACGCTTAAAACAGGCGACATTATATTTACAGGTACCCCGGAAGGCGTAGGCCCGGTTAAAATTGGCGACAGATTAGAAGGCTATGTTGAAGACAGAAAACTGCTTGATTTTGAAGTTAAATAAAATATTTCCGCTTTTTATACTTGCCGTACTTAGCACCCTGGACCTGGCAGCCCAGTATAACCCGCCTTACACCCCTACGCCCGGTTATTTCCTGTTCCCGATTAAGCCCGGCGAGCGAAATTACCTTTCGGGGAGTATGGGCGAGATACGTTCCAACCACTTCCATGGCGGTTTGGATATTAAAACCGACCAGCGCGAAGGCCTGAATGTGTATGCGGCTGCCGATGGGTATATTTCCAGGGTAAAGCAATCTACGTATGGGTATGGCAACATTATTTACATTACACACCCAAACGGGCTGACGACTACTTATGCGCATTTGCAAAAGTTTGGCGACCCATTGGGCACGCATATCCTGCAAAAACAATACGAGAAGCAGACCTTTGAGCTGGAGTTATTCTTTGATAAGGACCAGTTTCCGGTAAAACGTGGCGATATTATTGGCTTATCCGGTAACACAGGCGGCTCGGGTGGCCCGCATTTGCACTTTGAAATTCGTGATGCCCAGGACAGGCTGTATAACCCGCTGAAGTATAAGTTTGCTGAGATTATTGATACCACACCACCGGATATCTTCAGCCTGGGCATATTGCCGCTTAACATTCATGCGCGCATCAATAATGTATTCGATAGGGCCGAGTACAGGACTAAAAAAGTAGGTACCAACTATAGCATAGCCGATACGGTTTTTGCCAATGGCCTGATCGGGTTAGAGATACAGACAACTGACCGCTATGATGGAACAACAAACCAAAATGGCACCCAGGAAGTAACGCTGTATGTCAACGACAAACCGATCTATAACCACGAGATTGAGCAGGTGCCGTTTGAGTTGTCGCGGCAGGTATCGCAGCACATTAACTATTATATGTATAAGCGCAATGGCCGTACCTTCCAGAAAGCATTTGTAGACTATGGCAACGACCTGCCGCTTTACAAAGCCAATGGAAAACAAGGCCGCTTTAATGTGCATCCGGACTCTACATACCAGGTAAAGCTGGTTGCCAAGGATACTTATAATAATGCCACCACGCTCAGCTTTATAGTGAAAGGCCAGAAACCGGTGTTTACCCAAACACTTGCCAAAGCAGTAAAAAAGCCGGATATGAACTATGAGATCATCGGCAACATACTGAAAGTAAGCGCAACCGATACCAGCAGCACCCCGCGCAATGTAGAGTTGTTTGTAAGTGGCAAGCTCTTCGACCTGGTGCCAAGCTATATGGCTAATTCTGCATCGGTAGCTTTGTATGATCTGCGTGCCGGTATGCCCGACTCGATAGGTTTTTGTAATGTAGGTAAGAGCTTTACCTATGAAAAAATGATTCCGCCGGGTGTGGATGTCAACTATAAAAACGACTACCTGAGCATTGATTTTGGCAAAGAATCGCTTTACGACACACTATACTTAAACACAAGCAAAAATAGCGACGTGGTAACCATCGGTGATTTTTATACCCCGCTGCACAAAGCCATAAACGTAACTATAAAAGTAGACACCACAGGTATAGATCTGTCTAAAGCAGCAGTATACTTCCTGGGTTTAGGCAACGGACGCGGTTTTACAGGTGGAAAATGGAATGGAAACGCCATTACGTTCAGCACTAAAAACATGGGTAAGTTTAAAGTAATGCAGGATACTAAAGCCCCAACTATAAAACTGCTCGGTAAAAGTCCTGCCCAGATCCGGTTCAAGATCGGCGATGATCTGTCAGGGATACAGTCGTTTAATGCATGGGTAAACGGCCAGTGGATACTGATGAAATATGAGCACAAAGAGGCGCTGATTTACTCTGAAAAACTCGATAAAAGTGTACCTTTGTCAGGTGAAGTGATTCTGAAGGTAAAAGACATTGCCGGAAACGAAGCCATTTACACTACCAAAATCTGACAAAGGACCGTTTGATAAAGGACAAAAGACTATTTCAGGAAAAATGAGAGGTCCTTTGGCTTTTGTCACAAAGTCTAAATATCAAAATTAACTATGACACTGAACATCGGCGATAAGGCCCCGGAGTTTGAAGGCAAAGACCAGAACGGAAATACGGTTAAGCTGAGCGACTACCGCGGCAAGAAAGTGATCTTATACTTTTACCCGAAAGACGATACCAGTGGCTGTACTGCCCAGGCCTGCAACCTCCGCGACAACTATAGCGACCTGCAAAAAGAAGGCTACGAAGTAATTGGCGTAAGTATAGACAGCGAAAAATCGCATCAGAAGTTTATCAGTAAGTATGAGCTGCCCTTTACACTGATAGCCGACACTGAGAAACAGATAGTAGAGCAGTACGGCGTGTGGCAGGAAAAATCGATGTACGGCCGGAAGTATATGGGCACGATGCGCTATACTTTCGTGATCGACGAAAACGGGGTGATACAGGATATCATCACCAAAGTAAAGACCGCCGACCACACCGGGCAGATTCTGAAGTAAACCTAACGGGCGCAGCTACTCCAAAAGTGGCTGCGCTTTTTTGTATCTTTGAACAGCATAACCTGCCCTGAACTATAGTTTATAGTTAGAGCGGAAAGCAACAATAAAACAATTTATCAATCAACCATTAATACCGTGAATCCACACAACAAAAGCATTGAAGAGCTGAAGGACATTGCAGCACAGGTACGTCGCGACATCGTGCGCATGGTGCATGCTGTAAACTCCGGCCACCCGGGCGGTTCGCTTGGCTGTACCGATTATTTCGTGTCGCTATACTTTAAAGTGATGAACTACAGCCCGAAGTTTAACATGGATGGCCAGGGCGAAGACCTGTTCTTTTTATCTAACGGGCACATTTCCCCGGTTTGGTACAGCACGCTGGCACGTGCTGGTTTCTTTGATGTAAAAGAGCTGGCAACATTCCGCAAACTGAACTCCAGGTTACAGGGCCACCCGGCTACAGAAGAAGGTCTGGAAGGTATACGCGTGGCGTCAGGTTCACTAGGCCAGGGTTTATCGGTAGCTACTGGTGCTGCACAGGTTAAAAAACTGAACAAGGATAACAGCCTGGTGTATGTGCTGATGGGTGATGGTGAAGTGGAAGAAGGCCAGGTTTGGGAAGCTGCCATGTATGCCGCGCACCACAAAGTAGATAACCTGATCGCAACTATAGATCTAAACGGTCAGCAGATTGATGGCTCTACGGAAGAAGTAATGGGCCTTGGTGATTTGCGTAAGAAATTTGAAGCGTTTGGCTGGCACGTGCTGGAGGCTAATGGAAATCAATTCGAGACTTTATTGCCTGCCCTGGACGAAGCAAAAGCTGCTACTGGCAAAGGTAAGCCGGTTATGTTACTGATGCATACGGAAATGGGCTATGGTGTTGACTTTATGATGGGGTCGCACAAATGGCATGGCGTAGCACCAAACGACGAGCAGCTGGAAATTGCCCTGCAGCAGCTGATGGTAAAACACGCATCGGATTACTAAGCTATAGTTTTCAGGTATACATTCAGTTCTATACTTCGTGCGGTTATGGCATTCTGGTTTAAAAGGGTAGGGGTAGTAATGTTATTGCTGATTTTGGCAATAGCTGGCCCCGCCGTTGCCCAGGATAAAAAGCCGAAGCCTAAAACACGCATCCTGTTTCTGCTGGATGCCTCTGGTAGTATGATGGCCAAATGGGAGAACAGCGACCGCATGAGCGTAGCTAAAAACCTGCTGGCTGAACTGGTAGATTCACTGGACCGCTTCGAGAATGTAGAAGTAGCTTTACGGGCCTACGGGCACCAGCACGGCCGCGAACGCAACGACTGCAAGGATACCAAGCTGGAAGTACCGTTTGCGGAAAATAATGCTGCAAATGTTAAAACAAAGCTGGATCAGATCATCCCACGTGGCAACACACCGATAACGTACTCGCTGGAGCAAACCGCAAAGGATTTTCCGGATGACCCGCGGGCACGTAACGTGGTGATTCTGATAACGGATGGTATCGAGTCTTGTAACGGCGACCCATGTGCGGTATCGCTTGCCTTGCAGAGGAAGCGTATCTTTTTACGTCCTTTTGTAATTGGGATTGGCATTGATGCGGAGTACGAGAAACAGCTCAACTGTATTGGCCAGTATTTTAATGCTGCCGATGTAAAAACGTTTGAGAACGTGCTCACCGAGATCGTAACCCAAACCCTGAGCGAAACAACGGTTAGCGTAGAACTGCAGGATGAAAATGGACGCCCGATAGAAACCAACGTGAACATGACTTTCCTGAACTCCCTGACAGGGTTGCCTGAGTATAACTTTGTGCATTACCTGAACGATAAAGGCAAGCCCGACATGCTGGAAATTGATGCGCTAATGCCTTACGACCTGGTAGTGAACACCACTCCGGTTGTGGTTGATCGCAACATAACTATAAAACCGGGCAGGCATAACGTCATCAAAGTAAAAGCGCCGCAGGGTATTTTATACTTGCGCCAGGATGGGCCATCGCCGTACGGCCAGCTACAAACTATAGTCAGGGCACAAGGTGAAATGCGAACCCTGAACGTGCAAACCTTTGGCGAGAAGCATAAATACCTGGTGGGTACCTACGACCTGGAAGTGCTAAGCATGCCGCGCGTTTATCTTAAGGATGTAGAACTGAAACAAGGACAGACCAAAACCATAACTATACCTGTACCCGGCCAGCTGGCTATTACATCGCAGATGCAGGGCTATGGCAGTATCTATATGTTGGATGATAACGGTGAACAACGCTGGCTCTGCAACATACCTGAAAATAATAGCAAAGTAACAGTACCCTTGCAACCCGGAAAATATAAACTGGTGTATCGCATGAAAACGGCGCAGTCGAGTAAGTTTACCGATGTGCAGAATTTTGAGATACGGTCCGGGGCAACTACAAACGTAAAGATTTTTAACAGATAATAAGCAGGTTAAACTATAAAGTATAGCCAACAACTTCTGACCTTTAAGAGATAACAGTATACAATGAAAGATTTTCCATACACAGAGAAAAAAGACACACGTTCTGGCTTTGGAGCTGGTTTGCTGGAACTTGGCCGCACCAACCCAAATGTAGTTGGCCTGTGCGCCGACCTTACCGGTTCGCTTAAAATGGATGCCTTCCAGAAAGAGTTTCCGGAGCGTTTCTTCCAGGTAGGTATAGCCGAAGCCAACATGATCGGCCTTGCTGCCGGTATGACCATTGGCGGTAAAATTCCGTTTACAGGTACGTTTGCTAACTTCTCTACAGGTCGCGTGTACGATCAGATCCGTCAGTCTGTAGCTTACTCTGGCAAAAACGTGAAAATATGCGCTTCGCATGCTGGCTTGACATTGGGTGAAGACGGTGCCACGCACCAGATTCTGGAAGACCTGGGTATGATGCGCATGCTGCCACACATGACCGTAATCAACCCTTGCGACTATAACCAGACCAAAGCAGCAACTATAGCTATTGCGGATCACGAAGGCCCGGTTTACCTGCGTTTCGGCCGTCCAGTTATTCCTAACTTTACCCCAGCAGACCAGAAATTCGAAATAGGAAAAGCCCTGATGCTGAACGAAGGTACCGATGTAAGTATATTCGCGACAGGCCACCTGGTTTGGAAGGCTATACTTGCTGGTCACATTCTGGCAGAAAAAGGTATCAACGCGGAGATCATCAACATCCATACTATAAAACCAATCGACGCAGAAGCTATACTTAAATCAGCTGCTAAAACGGGTTGCGTGGTAACTGCCGAAGAGCACAACCGCTTTGGTGGTCTAGGTGATGCCGTAGCACAAGTGCTTATCTCTAACTCACCTGTTCCTCAGGAGTATGTGGCTGTAAATGATACCTTCGGTGAGTCGGGTACACCAGACCAACTGATGGAAAAGTATGGCCTGACGGAGAATGACATTGTAGCTGCCGTAGAGCGCGCTATCAGCAGAAAAAATAAATAGGTTAGCGATAATCTGACTATATTTAACAGGCTGTACTTTAAAAGTGCAGCCTGTTCTGTTTTAAAAAGAATCACCGCCACACTGTACAGTGGAAGACAAAGAAATATTAGAGAAGTTCGCTAACCCTGACAGCCGAAACCTGGCTTTTAACCAACTTGTGCGCAAGTACCAGCAGAAAATATACTGGCACATCCGCAAGATGGTAATCGACCATGAAGACGCCGACGACCTTACCCAGGAAGTGTTCCTGAAAGTATGGAAGAACCTGGAAAATTTCAGGCAGGATGCGCAGCTTTATACCTGGCTCTACCGTATTGCCACCAACGAGTGCCTTACCTTCCTGTCAAGCAAAAAACGCAAGTTCTTTTTACCTATAAATGATGTTGCCGCCGAGTTGGCCGAAAAAATAGATTCATCTGCCGATATCTCCGGCGACGAGATACAACTCAAACTACAGAAAGCCTTACTGAAACTGCCTGACAAGCAACGACTGGTATTTAACATGAAGTATTACGACGAACTGAAGTATGAAGAAATATCAGAGATTCTGGGTACGTCGGTAGGCGCGTTAAAGGCATCGTATCACCTGGCCGTAAAAAAAATTGAAGAATTTCTGAAGCAGGATTAAACTATTGGAGGTTAACGCTATCTAACCCTTAGAAATGAACAACAAGCATAAAAATATTACCCTTAACGACCTGCCAAAGCACAATGTGTACCAGGTACCCGAAGATTACTTCGACAGGCTGCCGATGCGCATTATGGAACGGACCGCCACTGAGCCACAACAGCAATGGTTGCCGGTAAAACTATGGCAGCAGTTGCAGATAGCTATAGCGCCTTTTGTATTGCTGTTACTTTTTGTGGGCGTGTTTTATGTAAGTTTAAAATCACAACCAGAGCAACAGGCAATTAACCTGGCCGCTGTAAATGATTCTGAAATTGTAGATTACCTGAGTGCCTACGCTACTCTGGAAAGCGCTGACCTTGCCGAACTTAATGCGATACAACAGCAGGAGCTACCTTCTGAGTTTTTGAATGTAAGCTCTAAAGCTGCTGAAGAAGAACTTGAATATTATCACCTACGAGATACTGATTACTAATTCACCCATACCATGAAGCGTTTTATTTTCTTACTGTTTTTCTGTGCGCTGACTTTTGCGGCAAACTCCGCTTTTGCCCAGGATAACCTGTCATCGCAGGAGCGCCGCGAGCGTGTAGAGTCTGCTAAGATTGCTTACCTGACCGATAAAATGGACCTGACCACAGAGCAGTCTCAGAAATTCTGGCCGATTTATAACGAATATGAAACGAAGCGCCGTGAGCTCTTAAAATCGTACCGAAGTGGTTACAGACAGGATGTTGATGAACTTTCTGAACAGGAAGCCAAAGCCCGCATTGAAGGTATGTTTAACACCCGCGAAAGAGAATTAGCGTTGGAGCAGGAATACGCAGCAAAATACGTTCGTGTAATTTCTAATAAGCAGTTGATCAAACTATACCGTGCCGAACGCGATTTTACTAAAATGTTACTTAAGCGCCTGGATAATAACCGCGCATCCAGATAAAGATTTTTTGGCTAAGTTGAATGGCATTGGGCGTCGCTTACGAGCGATGCCTTTTGTTTTTATAATAGTATCTTAAATCTCTTATGTCATTTCGAGCGCAGTCGAGAAATCTTATTTGTCTTATAGTTGAGATTTCTACTTCCTCAAACCAAGCTACCCTTACATACTTCCTGTAATCCTAGGAGCTTTATCCACCTACAGTTTCATTTTATACTTTGGTGCCCTCACGGCGGGGGTAGGGGCCCTCTTTAAGGGAGACCCCGTCCCGAATCAAGTCCGGGATCTGGGATCTTTGGGCATCGCGCGGTGTACATTTCTTTTTCTCGTTCCTCGAAATGCCTCACGGCACCAGAAATCTACAAGGCGCTCAGCTCAAAGATTGTGATCTTTCTGCTATTGACCGCTAAACTATAGTTTGAACCGGAAAGCTTCGACTTTGATCATAGCTATACTTCCGTAGGGACAGGTCGCGACCTGTCCCTGGATAGGCTGTGACTATAAAGCTATCCTTTCAATTATACTAATAGCAGAAAAACTCCCTCTCCTGTTTTTAGGAGAGGGCTGGGGTGAGGTGAAATGGCAACTATGAAACTACAAACCTAACTATAGCTATAGCAAAAATTCCCCTCTTGAGGGGGAAGGGGTGTGTTATAGCAAAGGCTTAACGCATCTTCTCACAAGATCCTTCCAGGATGACATATAAAGTGGTAAGCAAAGCTCCCCTCCTTAGACAAGTCACAGATCCCGGACTTGTTCCGGGAGAGGGCAAGGGTGGTTGGATAACACGAACTATAAAACAAAAAGCTCTCCCATCAACCAAATGACAGAAGAGCTTTTGTAGCTTTTTAAAACTATATAAACCTTACGAAACGCTGCTTTGCATACTTCTCAACCTAATGCGGGTCAAAATCTTCTTCGTATACAACGGGAAGTCACCTTTCATCATCCAGTCGTAGTAGGTTGGTTCTTTTTGCAGCACTTCTTCAACTATAGCGTTCTTGTGTTTGCCAAAGTTAAATACCTCCTGGCCGGCATTATTATAAGTTATCCTTCCGGCAAGGTCAGCGGTCTTCTGAAACGTAAACTTGTGCAGCTGTGCTATGTCGTTCTGTACAGGATACTCTTCAATGCCTTCTGTTATCTCAATTGGAGTATTCTGGTAACGGTCCAGCTGGGCCATTAAAATATGGTAGGTTGCAACCGTATCGGCTTCGGCACTGTGGGCGTTTTCCAGGGTTTTGTCGCAGTAGTATTTGTAAGCGGCAGATAAGGTGCGTTGCTCCATCATATGGAATATGCGGCAAGCATCTACTACATGGCGGTTGTCCAGGTCGAAGTCTATGCTGGCACGCAGAAATTCCTCGGCCAGCAACGGAATATCGAACCTGATCAGGTTATAGCCACCCAAGTCGCAACCCTTCATGAACTGGTCAAGGTTTTTGGCAACTTGTGCAAACGTAGGACAGTCCTTCACGTCCTCATCGTAGATCTTGTGTATCAGACTCGACTCCAGTGGTATCGGAATGGTCGGGTTGATCTTGCGGGTTTTCAGGATCTCTTCGCCGTCAGGCATTACTTTCAGCACACTTATTTCAACAATGCGGTCTTTGCTGATGTCGGTGCCTGTGGTTTCAAGGTCGAAAAATACGATAGGGCGTTTCAGGTTCAGTTTCATAAAGTTATGCTTTCAGAACCGCCTGAGTCAGCGCCTCCATGTTGATGTTGTTATAGTTGCCAGAGCTCATTAAAAGCAGGTTCGCATTCTGCCAGCTATAGTTTAGCAGGTGCTGCTGTAGTGCTTCGGAGTCGGTAAATACTTTCAGGTTAGGGTTTTTGAAAGCTGCTTTCAGCTCATCCTCCGAGAGCATCTCCATACGCTTGTGCTCTATCGTTTTCGGGTTAAAGTAAACGATGGCTTCATCAGCTTTATCAAGTGCACCGGCATACTGCGGTATAAAATTCTTGTTCAGGCTGCTGAAAGTGTGCAGTTCTAATGCAGCTACCAGTTGGCGTTGCGGATACTGGGCTTTTACGGCTTCGGTAGTTGCTTTTACTTTTGATGGCGCATGAGCAAAATCACGGAAAATAACAGTCGTATCCGTTTCGCCCATTTTCTCCAGTCGCTTGGCGGCACCTTTAAACGTTTTCAGCGCTGCGTAAAAATCGTGCGCTTTCACGCCTATCTTCTTACACACTTCCTTAGCCGCGTTAATATTGCGCAGGTTATGCTCCCCGAACAGCTGAATTTCTATATCGCCGTCCTTCTTCGTGTGCAGTATAGTTTTACCATTCTTTATAGTATGGTCGTGCACGCCATAACCCACATAGTTTATATCAGCAGGGTTACGAGGTACGGCTACCAGTTGTACCTGTTCATCGTCCTGGTTATAGATAAGCGTTCCGGCTTTTGGCGTCATTTCAGCAAAAATGCGGAACTGGTCGCGGTACATCTCCGGATCCGGGAACACGTTGATATGGTCCCAGCTGATGCCGCTGATCACAGCAATGTGGTGATGATACAGGTGGAACTTCGGAACGCGTTTGATCGGGTCAGAAAGGTATTCGTCGCCTTCTATAATGATGATCGGGGCATCTTCGGTCAGTTTTACCATGCGGTTAAAACCCTCGATCTGAGCGCCAACAGCGTAATCAAACTTGCGGCCTATCGTTTTAAGCACATGCATGATGATAGACGTGATAGACGTTTTGCCGTGGCTGCCACCAATTACTATGCGCTGTTTGTCTTTGCTCTGCTCGTAAATAAACTCCGGGAAAGAGTAGATAGGCAAACCCAGTTCCTGTGCTTTTAATAGTTCAGGATTATCAGGGCGAGCATGCATACCCAGAATAACGGCATCTATAGTTTGGTCCAGTTTCTCGGGAAACCAGCCTTCCTGGGCAGGCAGTAAGCCAGCTGCAGACAGCCTGCTTTTAGCAGGTTCAAAAATCTCGTCGTCTGATCCTGTAACATTTAACCCCTTGTCGTGCAGAGCCAGCGCCAGGTTGTGCATGATGCTTCCGCCAGTAGCAATCAGGTGGATGCGTTGTAATTCCTTCTTCTCCATATATTCCGGGCAATTAATATTGCAAACAGACAAAGTTAGAAGACCTACGCTAAATAAAAATAGCTATACACTAATATGTTGATACTTTGTGGATATCTTGTGGATTATTAACAGGGTTATGAAGATTGCTTCTGTCTGTTAAATCTTAAATTTGTGGTTATGGAGGAAATGCAAACGAACGTACGCCCGGCGGGACAACGCAACGGATGGCAGAAAAAGACACCTGCTATTTCGGAGCTTGGCAAAAAGCCACCTCAGGCGCTGGATCTGGAAGAGGCCGTGTTAGGCGCTCTGATGTTGGAAAAAGATGCGCTGACAACTGTAATTGATATTCTGCGCCCGCAGAGCTTTTACAAAGAAGCCCATCAACGAATTTTTAAAGCAATACTGGCCCTGTTCGATAAGTCGGAGCCGATAGATATTTTAACGGTTACGCACGAACTGCGCGAGCTCGGTGAACTGGAACTGGCAGGCGGCGCTTATTACGTTACGCAGCTTACTACCCGTGTTAACTCAGCGGCCAACATCGAGTACCATGCTCGTATCATCACCGAAAACTCCATCAAGCGCGACCTGATCTCTATTTCATCGGAAGTACTGTCGAGCGCTTTTGAAGATACGACCGACGTTTTTGAGCTACTGGATAAAACCGAAGCCAAACTATACGAAGTATCTGAATCCAACATCCGCAAAAATTTCGACGACATGCGCTCGTTGATGCACGCGGCAATTAAAGAACTCGAAGAAAAACGCAAGCAGGAAGATGGCTTAACAGGCGTACCAACCGGCCTTACTGCCCTGGACCGTGTAACATCAGGCTGGCAGAAATCTGACTTAATTATCCTGGCGGCTCGTCCGGCGATGGGTAAAACGGCTTTCGTACTTTCGTGCATGCGTAATGCGGCTGTCGATTTCAAAAAAGGTGTTGCCATTTTCTCGCTGGAGATGTCGTCGCTGCAGCTCGTTAACCGTCTTATTTCTTCTGAAGCCGAGCTTGATTCTGAAAAGATAAAGAAGGGTAGCCTGGAAGAATACGAGTGGGCGCAGCTGAACCATAAAATTGCTAAACTTACTGAAGCACCGATCTTTATAGACGATACGCCGGGGCTTTCCATTCGTGAGCTACGTACCAAATGCCGCCGTCTGAAAGCCCAGTTCGATATTCAGATGATCATTATCGACTACCTGCAGCTGATGAGTGGAAACGCCGAAGGCAAAGGTGGTGGTAACCGTGAACAGGAAATCGCATCGATATCGCGGGCATTAAAGATGCTGGCCAAGGAACTTAACGTTCCGGTTATTGCGTTGTCGCAGCTCAGTCGTGCCGTGGAAACACGTGGTGGCGATAAGCGTCCACAACTTTCCGACCTTCGTGAATCAGGTTCGATTGAGCAGGATGCTGACATGGTTTGCTTCCTGTACCGCCCGGAATATTACGGTATTACAGAAGACGAAATGGGTAACCCGACTGCCGGTGTGGGTGAGGTTATTATAGCCAAGCACCGAAACGGATCGCTCGAAAACGTGCAGCTGAAGTTTATTGGTAAATACACAAAGTTTACTAACTTAGACTCAGATTTTGGTGGTGATGGTTTTAATACCTTTAATGCATTGCCAAACAGTACATTTGATGCTGAAACACCAGGATCGATTCGTTTAGGCAGCCGCATGAATGATGGCGGTAAGAGTGGGGGAGGTTTCCCGGCTTCAGGCTTCGACGAAGAGCCGCCGTTTTAAGGAGACAATATTACAGCCGATGTTAGCGTTTAAGCAGCATTGGTTAAAGTATAAAAGTATAGCCAAAGGTAGATTAGCCGCTGTGCCAAAAGCCAGCGGCTTTTCTTTTTTAAGACGCTTTCTGTTTGTAGTCAGAACAATGCTAAGAAAACTTATGTGTTCTATAGTTTCTCTTTGTCATTTTCTTGTTTTGACTGAAGACCTAGCAGCGTGCGCAGCTCCTGATAGCGTCTATTGCTATAGTTTCTCTTTTGTCATCCCGAGCGAAGTCGAGGAATCTTATGTGTCCTTTATCGAATTATAGTTGCTTCAACTTTAACCAAGCCTTCCTTTCAAACTTTCTGTATTCCTGGGAGCTTTAGTTACCTATCGTTTCAACTATAGCTTTGGTGCCCTCACGGCCGGGAGGCCCCGTCTTCGGGCATCGCGCTGCTTTCGCTTCCTTTGCTCCTGACGTCGCAATGCCTATCGGCACCGGAACCTCTCGAGGCGCTCAACCCAAAGACTGCGATCTTTCTACTATTGACCTTTGACTAAAGTTTGCACCGATAGGCTTCGAAATTGATCTACAATATAATTTCGTAGGGACAGGTCGCGACCTGTCCGTGCAAGGCTGTAATTATAGAACTATAGTTTGAAAATTGGTAAGGCAGAAATTCCCCTCTTGGGAGGGATAGGGGTGGGTTTGCCAACTATAGAACTATAGTTATTGTGCTTCTACCAAGCCTATCAGTGCGGGGTCAGTTGCGTCAGAATACGCAACAACATACTAAGTCACGAGTCCGGAGACTAGCTAGCAAATCAGCTTACTATAAACTTCAACTACAGCTTAACCCTATACCGGCTAATCCAATAATCTTGTAGATCTTTGTTCAGACAACCCTGGAAGCCAGGTTACATCCATTTAACCTTTTCACTTAAAGGAACATTTCTCTTACCGGTTGGTACTTCTTTGGCTGAGTAACCTAAATACAAAATGCCTAATACGATGTCTTCTTCCCGCAACCCAAGCATTTCTTTCATGGCAGGGTGGTACGCCATACCGCCGGAGCCCCAGTAACTGGCAATGCCTGATGCTGTAGCACCCAACAGCAGGTTCTGAATGGCGCAGGAGGTGGCAGCAATTTCTTCCAGCACAGGTATTTTAGGCAGGTCGCCGCGGCGCATGTAAGCAACTATAACATGCGATGCTTTATCACCCATGTGCAGCAGTTTTTCATACTTTTCTGGCTGGTACTTGTCTTGCGGGGTTTCCTGTTTATATAAGTCGGCATGGCTTTGGCAAAACCGGGTTACTTTAGTATCGGCATACACCACAAAACGCCAGGGCTCTGTGTGCCCGTGAGTGGGAGCCCAGTCAGCTAATGACAGCAGTTGCCATACCTGTTCATCCGGTATGCGGGCGCCAGACATTTGGGGCGGTTTTACAGTTCTTCTGGATCTGATAACAGCAGCTATACTTTCAAAAATATCATTCATCACGTGGGAGCGTTTATTTTACATTTTGCATCCGGATACATATTACTGAATATGAGCCTAAAAGCAAATTAGTTATTAAGTTGTTAAAAATAAGCCGGATAATTAAGACAAATATGCCGAACTTACCAGGGTTTTATGCGTTTCATGTGGTTGCAGAGCCAATTATTGTTTCTATGTTTAAAGTCCTCTGCTTCTAAAAATTAATACCTTTCTGTATTATGGATTTTGTAAAGCTGTTTGCCAAAGTACCTGAAGCCCTGGTAGTTGTAGCACCGGAACCCGGTTATAAAATTTTAGCTGCCACAGATTATTACCTGCAGATAACCATGCGCAAGCGTGAGGATATACTTGGTCTGAAGTTTCTGTTGGAGGCTTATCCTGATAAAGATGTTTCGTATGAAGATAACGTTGTCCGGAAGTCGCTGGACAAGGCACTGAACTCGAAACAGGTAGATCTGCTGGATGTGATCCGCTACGATCTTCCAAATCAGGATGGGTCGTATGAGGAACGTTACTGGGAAGCTTCGCATACACCTGTGCTTAACGAGGCTGGCGAGGTGCAGTACATCATTCAGCATACTTCTGATGTTACAGAAAGAGAGAAAGCCAAAAACGACCTGAAAACCAGTTACGAGAAGTTTCAGTTTATGGCTGAAGCTATGCCGCAACTGATATTTACAACTGACGGAACAGGCAACCTTACCTATTTTAACAAACGTTGGGAAGAATACACCGGCATTCCGCTTGATAAGCTGCTACAGGCAAACTGGCACAGCGTTATACACCCCGATGATATGCCGGCAACCATTACTAAATGGGAACAGTCGTTAAAAAACAGCGAAGCCATGCGTGTGGAATTGCGTAAACGCGATAAGGATGGTGTTTATCGTTGGCACTTATGCCGTGCCCTGCCCATGAAAGATAAAGCAGGTAACGTAACTATGTGGGTTGGCAGCTCCACGGATATACATGAGACCCGGAAACTGGTGCAGGAGCTGCTGGAAACAAACGAGCAAATGGCCATGCTCGCCGACCAGGTGCAACTTGCTTTTGAAAAAGCAGAAACCGAGCGCCAGAAATTGGAAAGGCTGATAATGCAGGCACCCGCCATGTTTTGTGTGCTTAAAGGCCCCGAGCATCGATTTGAACTTGTTAACGAAAAATACCAGATGCTCTTCCCGAAGCGCGAGCTGGTAGGAAAGAGTGTTGCTGAGGCGTTACCGGAAGTGATAGAACAAGGCTTTATAAAACTGCTGGACAATGTTTACAACACGGGAAAGGATTTTATTGCCGAGGAAGTGCCTATTAAGCTTGACATGAACGATGATGGCCAACTGGAGGAGATCTACCTTACGTTTATTTACCAGGCCATTTTCGAGGTCGATAAGATAACAGGCATTCTTGTTTTTGCTTATGAAGTAACGGATCAGGTATTTTTTAAGAAAAAGCTGCAGGAAATGAACCATGCTTAGTATACAGATGCTTAAAAGTATAATAGGCGGGAAGCGGTAAATGAATTTAGCTCAGATAGATTTTCAACAGCTCAGGATAAAGCACATTTTATATAAATCCAAAATAAGGTCAGTCTTATACGGAGGTATATACGATGAAGCTTTTTTCTCGCGCACCGGGCCCGTAAGCCAGTGGTTTACAGCGGTAGGTAGGGTGCGGTATGAGCAGGAGCCGGAGATAAAGGAACTTGCCAGTGTGCATAATGAACTGAATGCTACTGCACTACAACTGTTTGCTTTATATAACAGCGGGCAAATAGATAAAGCCCATGAAGGAATGAGGAGTATAGAATTTAAGTCTGACCAGTTTTTGCAGTTACTGGCAAAGCTCGAAGGCCGATTAAAGGATAATTAAAATCAAAAGCCCGCTCTGGAAATTCAGAGCGGGCTTTTGATTTTATAACTATAGGTCTGCGCTGCAATTAACTAGTTACAACTAATCTGGCAGGCTCAGTAACCAGGCGCTGGCAGATGCTTCATCATCAAACATTTTAATTTCGAATAAATCGCCGATGCGCTGGTGAAGTAAGTGAAAAGAGGTTTGCCCATAGATGCCTGGTGCCAACACCTGGGCCATGTAACGCAAACCAAGCTCAATTACTTTAGGTGTCCATTCTGTGGTAATCCAATCATTGGCCATATCCCACGGCCCGATAAGTTCTTTGTGGCTGTTCAGCAATTTAGAGCAGGATTGCTCACGCATTCTATCCACAAAAAAATTGCCCCCTTTCTTTACGGTGTCTATAGTTTGCCGGCCTTGCCAGAGCGCATAGGTATAGGCATTATCAGGCATGCGCTCAAACGAGCAAAACACATCTCCGTTTTCTTTTCTTAAATCAATGCGAGGCATCAAGCAAATGTTATACTATAAACCTAAAAGCAGCAGAAAAGCAATTTACGTTTCTGCTGCTAGGTACTTACTTCAATTTCAGATCAACCAGTATCTGGTCTATTTTGTTATTAAGTTTCTGTTCGGTAGCGTCAAAATCGGCTGCAGAAGCCAGTGGCTCATTTACACTGATATAGAACTTGATCTTCGGTTCGGTGCCGGATGGGCGGGCAGATATTTTGCTGCCATCTTCGGTCAGGTATTGCAACACGTTAGAGCTTTCCAGGTCCAGGGTACTTTCTTCTCCGGTTACCAGATTCTTGCAGGTACTTAATTTATAGTCGCTGATCTCTACAACTTTAGAGCCGGCTATAGTTTGCGGAGCATTAGCACGCATGTCGGCCATCATTTGCTGTATTTCCTCTGCGCCACGTTGTCCTTTTTTGGTAAACGTTACCAGGTCCTCTTTGTAGAAATTATACTTAGTATACATTTCTACCATCATCTCGAACAGGCTCTGGCCATTATCTTTAGCAACAGCTGCCATTTCCGCGATCAGGGCGCAGGCTGAGATGCCGTCTTTGTCGCGCACAAAATCACCGATCATGTAGCCGTAGCTTTCTTCGCCACCGCCAATGTAGGTTTCTCTGCCTTCCAGTTCACGGATCTTTTCAGCGATGTATTTAAAGCCGGTCAGAGTTTCGTAGTGCTTTACGCCATAGCTTTCTGCGATTTCTTTTATAAGGTCGGTAGTAACTATAGTTTTAACGATGAACTCTTTGCCGGTTAGTTTACCAGCTTTTTGCCATGCCTGTAGGAGGTAGTTAATTAAAAGCGCACCTGTCTGGTTACCGTTCAGCAGCATAAATTCGCCTTTCAGGTTACGTACGGCAATACCTACGCGGTCAGAGTCGGGGTCGGTAGCCATAACCAGGTCGGCATCTATTTCGCGGGCTTTGTTCAGGGCCAGGGTCATGGCTTCTTTTTCTTCGGGGTTAGGGTATACCACCGTCGGGAAGTTACCATTTGGCTCCGATTGCTCATCAACTATAGTTACATTACTGAAACCGAAACGCTGTAACACCTTAGGCACCAGGGTAATGCCAGTTCCGTGCAACGGCGTGTATACGATTTTCAGGTCATGCTGACGTTTAATGGCATCCTGCGAAATAGAAAGTCCAAGCACTTTCGTGATGTAAGCCTCGTCCATTTCCTCGCCCAGCAGGTGAATGTTGTTTGATTTTGACTCAAACTTCACCTCATCAATGCTGGTGATCTTGTTTACTTCGGCTATGATGTTTTTGTCGTGAGGAGCTGTTACCTGTGCGCCATCGTTCCAGTATACTTTGTAGCCGTTATACTCTTTCGGGTTATGCGATGCTGTTACGACCACGCCGCTCTGGCAACCTAAATGGCGAATAGCAAACGACAATTGCGGGGTAGGGCGAAGCGCCTGGAACAGGTATACTTCAATATCATTGGCTGAGAAAATATCGGCGGCAATGCGGGCAAACTCCGGTGAGTTATTGCGGCTGTCGTGGGCAATGGCCACTTTTATGCGCTCGCCCGGGAAATTCTGCTTCAGGTAATTGCAAAGGCCTTGTGTGGCCATGCCCAGGGTGTAGCGGTTCATGCGGTTGCTGCCTGCACCCATAATGCCACGCAGTCCACCTGTACCAAACTCCAGGTCGCGGTAAAAAGCATCGGCCAGGGCCTCATGCTCGTTGCGCTCCAGTAATCCGTTTATTTCTGTTTTGGTAGCCTGGTCGTAGTTGCCGTTAAGCCACGCGTTTATTTTCTGTTGTATAGTTGGTTCAATCATCATCTTACAGTATGTATTGTAAAGTAATTTATAGTTGGTTTTAGTGCAGCTATAGTTTGCTGCGGTAATAATTTTAAACTGATCTCGCTCGCGTCCCGCGAGTGTGAGTTACCTGTAGCGTCCCGCCAAGTTGTTAAACTATAGTTCAGAGTTTTGCATAACAATATAAACTAAAACGGCCAGAGGCCGAATATAGCGCACACTCGCGGGACGCGAGCGAGAGCTGAGTAGTTAGCGGGGTCCAGTCGGATTACAAATCGATAGTAAGACACAGGTTACAAACCCGCGCCAGCAAAAACAAATACCACGAGTATCCCCACAAAAAATCACACCAGCCGTTTCAGTGCCTTTTGCAAAACTGAAAGAACCGGTGTGATCTGATAGGTATGGTTAACGCATCATGCCCGAATATTCACGGACATCTATACTTTGTTTATAGTTTAAAGGTTACCGCGTAGTGCCTGCTCACGCTCTATGGCTTCGAACAAGGCTTTGAAGTTACCTTTACCAAACGACTTGGCTCCTTTGCGCTGTATGATCTCATAAAACACCGTTGGTCTGTCTTCTACTGGCTTAGTAAAGATCTGCAGCAGGTAACCTTCGTCGTCGCGGTCAACTAATATGTTCAGTTTACGCAGGTCAGCCATGTCTTCATCAATGTGGCCGATACGCTCGATCAGGTCTTCGTAATAAACTTCCGGTACTTTCAGGAATTCTACTCCGCGGCGGCGCAGTTCAGCTACCGTGTGCAGAATGTCGTTGGTTGCAACAGCAATGTGCTGCACACCCGGGCCACGGTAAAACTCCAGGTACTCGTCAATCTGCGATTTTTTCTTACCTTCAGCCGGTTCGTTTATCGGGAATTTGATGTAGCCGTTTCCGTTCGATACTACCTTAGACATAAGAGCCGAGTATTCCGTGCTGATGTCCTCGTCGTCGAAAGTCAGCAGCAGTTTAAAGCCCATTACATCTTCATAGAATTTCACCCAGTCGTTCATGCGGCCAAGCTCCACGTTGCCAACGCAATGGTCTACATACTTCAGGCCAACCGGCTCTACTTGTAGTTCGGAGGTACGCGCTACATAACCCGGCATAAACACACCGTTATAGTTCTTGCGCTCAACAAAGGTATGGATGGTTTCGCCATAGGTATGGATAGAAGCCATTTTAACCTCGCCAAATTCGTCGGTTATCGTTTTAGGCTCCATAGCTGGTTTGGCACCACGCGCTACCGTACTACGGAACGACTCTTCAGCATCATCAACCCAAAGGGCCAGTACCTTAACACCATCGCCGTGCTGGTGCACATGCTGGGCAATTTCAGAATCGGGGTAAATAGCGGTAGTTAGTACCAGGCGAATTTTTTCCTGCTGCACTACATACGAGGCACGGTCGCGCACGCCTGTTTCGGGGCCGGCATAGGCTACCAGCTTAAAGCCGAAAGCGGTTTGGTAAAAATGTGCTGCCTGTTTGGCGTTGCCAACATAAAACTCAATATGGTCGGTGCCGTTCAGGGGAAGTATATCTTTGGCTATGGTTTCGGAAGTTAGCGTGTTGGTAGTCATAGTCTGAAGTATAGTTTAATAAGTATTACGTAAAAATACACCTTTTATAGTTTTATCAAAAACGGCAGAACCCTGATGCAAATTATAAGCGCTAATGTTTGCAATTGCTACGGCATGTTTTCAACTTTGTAAAAAACAGAATAACGCTATGAACGCAGATACGCTGAATAAAGACCTGGTAGCCATACTTGAGAAGAAATCGGAACTGAACAAGATGGACTACAACGATGCGCGCTACGACGATATAGAAGAAGAGCTGCACGACCTGGAAGATGACTTTAACGAAACATACGGCGACTACCTGGAAGATGTGCTGGAAGATGTACACGGCAAAATAAAATCGGATGCAGATATATTGTTGCCGACCGCTTACATTGCCAGTTCGCTGGATGGTAAAGAGCTGGAAGATGGCGAAGAAAGCGAAGGTGTTTGGGTAGAGTCGGATAAGTTTCCGGGCGTAGAGATGCGTTTAGTGCTGGTAGCTAACCCGCCACGTGTACTACTTATACTATCAGACCAGGAGCGCGTACTCTGGACTGCCGAATAGAACTATAAACTATAAATTTATGCTTGCCGCACTTGCCAAGGCTTTATGCCAGGGTGGGTGCGGCAATTTTTTTATAGTTGGTTGGTGGTGGATTTTGGGTATATTGTATTTAGTATATCTATAGCTGTTGAAGAAATTTTATCTGTACTACAGCTATAGTGCAGATAACAGTCATAGTGATGTATATACTATAGTTGAGCAGCATTAATAATTATAGAAATTGAAAAGAACAGCACTATCACTTAGCCTACTATTTCTTCTAAGTTCATGCGATTGTATGCAAGATGTTTACGGAACTGTGCTTGACGCAGAGACACTTGAGCCGATTGATAGTGTATATGTGTACAAACAAAATGATGAGAATGATTTCGGCTTTACTGACCCGCATGGTCATTTTGAAGTTGAAAGTATAAGGGTGGGTTTTTCGGCTGTCCTCCGATGACTGTAGAATTGAAGAAACAAGGCTATGAAGTAGAATCGACTGAAATTGAAGTCGGCACGCACGCTAAAGTCCTCATGCGAAAAGTAAAGAAATAGAAAAACGATTGTTCAACATAATGCTTAAGTAACCCAGCTAACGCTTCGGCATCTTAAGCACGTGACCGTTATTTTAATCTGTATTCACATGCACAAACTTATTCTACTATTTCTGTTACACCTCACAGCAACCTATACTTTCGCACAGGAGACTGAGAAAACAGACCTATACCAGAAAGTAGCGGTAATAATGAAAACGGATCTTGGCTATTCTTACGACTTTGCCAAGCAATAAAAGAGAGGTAAAATAGGAGCATCAATTACAAAAGATAAAGATGGGAGAACAGTTGTTAGTGAATCCTTCCCAATCACACAAAATCCTTCTCCATTAATTATAGTTGACGGGCGAGGTTATACTATAGATGCCCTGAACTACTTAAAACTGGAAGATGTAGAAACTATAAAAGCTGAGAAGGGGACGAAAGCAACCGCAATTTATGGCTCTCATGCTGAACCTGGTGTTGTGTTTATAACTGCTAAAAAGGGAAGTAAAAAATAAATCGAGTTGTCTATCAGGAGTAAATAACTGCCTGTCGAATTATTAGGCTTAAGAAAGCATTAAGGTAGAAGCATCTGGTCGATGCCATTTATTTTAGCTTAATTAGCTGTATATTAGTTTTAGCATCTGTTGTACGGTTATAGTTTTTATACGTAAGGTGCAAAAATAGACTCCGCATTTAAAACTATACATCATGAAATTAACATCGCAGATAGCAGTGGCAGCTTTATTTTTCGGGCTAATGAGTTGCTCCGACGCTGCTAAAACGGAAACAAATACTACTACAGCTCCTGCTGCTACAGCACCGGCCACTGTTATTCCAAACCAGGCAACAACCCCAGCTACTACGGTTGGCCTTAACCCACCGCATGGCGAGCCAAACCACCGCTGCGATATTGAGGTAGGTGCACCACTAAATTCGCCTCCTAAGCCAAACTTAAGCGTGCCAGCATTTACACCATCTGCACCTGCACAGCAAAGTGTAGCACCCGGCACTAACCCGCCACACGGCCAGCCGGGCCACGATTGCGGCATACCAGTAGGCGCACCATTAACGAAGAAGTAAGAAAATAATCTTGTTTGATTTCACTCCTTGAGTAAATCATCCACCTGCCCTCTTTAAAGCGTAGGGCCGTTAAGTACTGCCGAAAACTATCCCCTTGACGGGATTATAGGGGTGTTAATTCAGGGCCGAAATGCCAATTGTTAGCTAATTTTAAATTCATCCGCTACTGCAAACACCCCTCTGCGCTCCCCTCGAGGGCAGAATTTGCTACAACTCAACAGGCCTACCCCTTTGATGGGAGCAGGGGGATGACAACATTTACTGATGGAGAGTCAATAGCATTAAGCTATTAGGTATCAACAGGCTATAAAAGCAAAAACAGGCAGCTGAAAATCTCAGCTGCCTGTTTTTTATGACTTAAACTATAGGTTAGTAACCCAGTTTCTGACGGACACGCTGCAACACAGGTGCGGCAATGGCTTTTGCTTTCTCGGCACCTTCCTGTAACTTCTTATCCAGTTCTGGCAGGTTGTTCATGTAGTAGGCAAACAGCTCACGCTCTTTGCTGTATTTGCTAAGTATAAGTTCGTAAAGCGCTTGTTTGGCATGGCCATACCCGTAACCGCCTGCTTCGTAATTCTGGCGCATAGTTTCTGTATCTTCAGGGGTTGCCAGTAATCTATATAAAGCAAAAGTAGTATCGTCGTTTGGGTTCTTTGGCTCTTCCAGTGGGGTGCTGTCGGTTACTATACTCATAATAACTTTGCGCAATGGTTTGTCAGCCTCAAATATATCGATGATGTTACCATACGACTTGCTCATTTTCTCGCCGTTTATGCCTGGTATGGTCATAATGGCGTCATCGGTTTTGGCTTCAGGTAACACGAAAGTTTCACCGTAAATATGGTTAAACGAGCTGGCAATGTCGCGGGTAATTTCGAGGTGCTGTATCTGGTCTTTGCCCACAGGTACAAAGTTGGCATCGTACATCAGAATGTCGGCAGCCATCAAAACTGGGTAAGTAAACAAGCCAGCGTTCACATCTGCCAATCCTCTACGGCTCGATTTATCTTTAAAAGAGTGCGCGTTAGCCAGCATCGGGAAAGGTGCAAAGCAATTCAGGTACCAGGCAAGCTCCGTTACAAAAGGCACATCCGACTGGCGGTAAAGTATATGTTTGTCCGTATCTAAACCCATGGCCAGCCAGGCCGCTGCAACAGAATACGTGTTGTGTTTCAGAACTTCAGCATCGCGGATAGTCGTAAGCGAGTGCAGGTCGGCTATAAAGTATAAGGCTTCCTGGTCAGCTGTTTTAGAAAACTCGATAGCAGGGCATATAGCGCCCAACAAATTGCCAAGGTGCGGTCGGCCGGTGCTTTGTATGCCGGTAAGGTAACGTGCCATAGTTTGCGAATTGTGTTAAAGGTGCAAATTAACTGAAATAGCTGAAATTGCCCATCAAAAATGTAGATACCCAACTATAGTTGTAGCCGCCGGATTTAACTGCTTTTCTGAAAGGATCTTAGTCGCAGGTTAAATAAACTATTGCTATTGACCCGAAAGATACCCTGAAAAGTTCAGGATTTTCAACTTGCAGGATGACGAGAGAGAGTTCGTACTAGTCCTGCTTTTAAGACAGGTTAAGGCTCTGTAAATTTATAGTTAAGAACTATAGTTATGCGGCGGCAAGCTGCTGTTCCGGGTTACGCTTTTTGCGAAGCGAGTTGATATTTGATAATATTATGGCGGCGAGTATAAGAATAACTCCACACCACTGCACTGCAATAACCTGCTCCTGTAACACCATACTCGACATCAAAACAGCCACTGGCAATTCTGCAGAGCTAAGTATAGCACTTAAGCCAAGACCAATTTTAGGGATGCCATACGAAAAGAAAAGTGGGGGCAAAACTGTACCAAAAACCGAAAGTACCAGTCCCCATTTAAACAGCCCATTTGCTAAGGCTCCGTTAACCAGGAAAACCGGCGGGAAAATAGAAAATACAAGGATGCACGCGCCAGTAAGCAGCAATGCACTTTTGGTAGCCGGATGTAAGTTATTACCTGCAGATCCGTTAACCATCAAAAAGAAAGTATAGCAGAGCGCAGCTAACAAACCAAATCCAATGCCGGGTAAACTGATATCCTGGAAAGAGCCTGAGAAAAGGTTGCCTGCAAAACACGTACCCAGTAAAACCAACAGTACAGTACCAATTTGCAGTAAAGTAGGCAGTTTGCGTTTTATGATAGAGTCAAGTAGTAAGCTCATCCAGGTGAATTGCATTAGCAGCAGGATGGCGATAGAGGCCGGTACAGTTTGCACGCATTTGTAGTAAAAGATACTTACCAAACCGGTGCTGGTGCCCATGGCAATAAGCTGGAGGGCTTCCTTAAGCGATGCACTGTTGCCGCGGCCATAAATCAGCCCACGTAACAGTACTATCACCCAAAGAATAATCAACCCAAAAAATACCTGAGTGCCAGTTACATCACCCAAGGTAAAGCCTTCGTTATATGCTAATTTTACGAACGTCGAAAGTATACCAAAGCTGCACGCTCCGCAAAGCACAAAAGCGATTCCTCTGAACATAGGATTGCCTTTTAAATAAACATCAAAATTTTAAAATAGAGGTAGGGCAGGTGTGCCCCAAAGCGGGTAAGCCGGGTACTCTTACAGGTCGTGCAGAACGTATCCTGTGATAAAAATTTGTGTATGTGCTAAATGTGCAGTCATTGTTTTTAATCGGGGTGCAAACATAGACTAAGATTCTTAACAATCAAAAACTTTAGCCAATTATTTTTTACCATATGTTAGAATTTACCGGGCTTCGCGGGCTTTAAGAGCAGTGTAGAGTTGCGTATAAGTGGGCGTAGGTATTTGTAATTGCTCTCCCAGCTTTACAACATAACCCGTAAGCGAATCAACTTCTGTGGTTTTGCCTGACAAGTAATCGGAGTGCATAGAAGACGTAGTTTCGTAGGGAAGCTTTGCCATCCTGGTTGTTATCTTTTGTATGGTATCTGGCTGAACTATAATTCCTTTGGCTTTGGCAATTTGCATAATTTCATGCAAGAGGGAGTGCAGCAGGTCTATACTTTCCTTTTTCTCTAAAATAGCTCCCATGCTGGCATTAAGGTAAGAGGTAAGCGTTGCTATAGTTGAGATGAAGAGGTATTTCTCCCAGATAGTTTGCTGTATGTTTTGGGATAAGGTGGCATTAATTCCGGCGGCTTTAAAAAGTTGCAATACTTGTTCTAGTTTCGCGATCGTGCCTTCCTCCGAACCAAAAAATAAAGAATTGATGTCGCCTGAGACGGTTATGTGGCCGGGCGCTGTCAGCCTCGAAACAATATAGACACAGCCGTCCCATACTTCATTTTCAGGATAAACAGCCTTGATCCGGTCGTAACTGTCGATGCCGTTCAGTAACGGAAGTATAACCGTATTATGGCTTATGCAGGGCTTTAGCTGCGTTATACTTTGTTCCAGGTCATAGCTTTTGGTACAGCAAATGAGCAGGTCCACTTCGCCAATCTGTAAAGGGTCAGAGGTAACCAGCCTGGGTTGCGCAGTAAAGTTTTCAGAAGGAGTTTCTACAGATATACCTTGCTGCCGGATGACTTTTTCATTCTCGCCACGTGCTATAAAGTATACCGCCACCTCTTCTGAGTTTTGGTAATATTGCGCCAGTTTGCCGCCAAAATATCCACCCACTCCGCCGATACCGGCTATTGCTACTTTTACCATATCTTTATTTACTGTTCACTTTCTATAGCCGCGGTTTCTATCAGTTCCTCTGCCTGCCGGTGGCCAAGGTAACCATCTATCAGGTAATGCGCCAGGTAAAGTACAGGGGTCATAACTATAGCTACCGAAAATTTATAGATATAGTTGATGGCTGCCACCGAAAGCACCAGCTCCAGCGACCAATTGCCGAACATGTAAAAGGCTACAAACAAAACTACCAGGCTATCAACCAACTGCGATACCAGGGTAGAACCTGTCGCGCGGAGCCATATCTTTTTACTGCCTGTATACCTGCGTAGCCAATGGAAAACCGTAGCATCCAGTAACTGCGACACCAGAAACGCAACCACCGAACCAATAATAATGCCTAGCCCTTGGCGATAAATGGAGCTAAATGCATAGTCGATGTTAAACGGGTTGCCCTGTGGATCTTTGCTGTTAAGGTCTACCCAGAATTGGGCAGGCGGCAAACCCGTAACTATAGTTATCACCAGGAACGCATACAGTATCAGAATAACCGTAAGTATACTTACCTTCTTCACGCCCTGTGTACCAAAATACTCATTGATGATGTCAGTAGTAACAAACACGACCGGCCAGATAATAACTCCGGCAGTCAGGTTAAAATCGAGTTTACTGCCCAGTATATCCAGCTGCGCCCCCGGCAAACCCAACAAAGCTTCTCCCGAAAATATCTTAACCCCGATCAGTTCGGCCAGCAGCGCATTACTCAGGAAAATGCCACTCAATATCAGGAATAAAGTGGTTCGCTTCTTTTCCAGGTTGTTTGCCGTGGTGCCCATATGTTGTGGGTTTTTATAGTTGATGCAAGGTGTATAAGGAAGTAAATTTATGCTTTCTGAGTGGCTAAATCAACCCGCTGTATTCTGCGATATGGGGTAGCGTGTTAAACAGTAAAACCGGAACTATAACCCAGCATTAGCGATGCTGGTCTACCACGCTAAAAATGCTTCCTTCTGTAGCCAGGTCAGCTTTCGGGAAAATCTCCTGTGCTTCGGTAAGTAAGGGGGTCAGGTCTTTGTAGCGTACTGAGAAATGGCCTAGCAGCAAATGACGTACCTGTGCCGCAGCGGCCATTTCGGCGGCCTGGCGGGCAGTGCTATGGAAGGTCTGATTGGCACGCTCCTCCATATCGCTCAGGAAAGTTGCTTCATGGTAGAGTAGGTCTACGTTTTGCAGGTAGGGGAGCAGGTCGGGTTTATAGCGGCTATCAGAACAGTAGGCGTAGCTTCGGCTGTGCTTTGGGTCAAGGGTAACGTCTTTGTTGGCAAGTATAAGGTTTCCCTGTTCGTCTTTTATGTCTTCGCCCCACTTCAGGCGCACCAGTTGCGGCGGCGTTAGGTAAGGCGGGAGCTTCTCTTTTATAAGTGGCCGCGGCTTAGGCTTCTCCCTGAAAATAAAGCCACAAGTTGGCACTCGGTGCTCCATAGGTATGGTGTGTACCGTTATAAGCTTGTCCTCAAATATCTTCTTGTAACAGGCTGTATCCAGCTCATGAAAAATAAGCTTAAAGCTCAGGTTAGTGCCCGAGTAGCGGAACTGCAGACTTAAGATTTCGGAAAGGCCGGGAGGGCCGAATAAGTGAAGTGGTAATTGCCTGCCCTGCAAATGCATAGTGGAGAGCAAACCGGCTAAGCCAAAGTAATGGTCGCCGTGCAGGTGGCTGATGTAGATATTGCAAATGCGCTGATGCTTTATCTTGTATTGCATCAGCTGCATTTGCGTACCTTCACCGCAATCAATCAGGTGTAGTTGGTTACCAATGGTAAGTACCTGTGCGGTATGATGTCTGTTTGCCGAGGGAGTGGCCGACGAACTACCCAATATCCTGAGTTCGAAATCCACGGCCGGCGGCTATACTTAGTCTTCTTTGTTTGTCAGGTCCTGCTCAATCTCGTGCAGAAATACACGGTCAATGGCTTCTTCAACAGTAGGCAGAATGTTTAAAACCGACTCCAGTTTAGAGATAGAGATCAGCTTCATTACGTGGTCCTGCAGGCTTGTAAGTATAAGCAAACCGTTAGAAGAATTGCAAAGTCTGTTTGCGATCAGGATAGAGCTAAGCCCTGATGAATCGGTGTATTTTACGTTGTTCAGGTCAAGGATCAGGTTCGTAATTCCCTCTGCGTTCAGCTTCACAAACTCAGACTTAAGGTCCGGAGCTATTGAAGTATCCAGCTTCTTCTCATCTATCGTGATTATAGTATAGTTCTCTTTCTTATCAATCGTGTACTTCATAGATCTACCAATAAGGATTTAAATGCGAATGTACCAAAATATACATTAAAAAATCTAATCTTTTAAACTAAAAATGTTTTGCTCAACACTTTGCGCAATGCGCTCCAGTGCCTGTTTATAATCACTTTTTACAAAGGAATGGCCCGTAAATACCTCAAATAGCTCTATATAGCGCTTAGAGATATTTTCAATAACTTCATCCGTCATTTCCGGAATTTGTTGTCCGTCCTGTCCCTGAAATCCGTTCTCGATCAGCCACTGTCTTACAAACTCTTTCGATAATTGCTTTTGCGGCTCACCCCTTTCCTGTCGCTCCTTATAGCCTTCGCTGTAAAAATAGCGCGACGAGTCCGGCGTATGGATTTCATCAATAAGAAATATCTGGCCGTTTTGTTTACCAAATTCATATTTAGTATCCACCAGTATTAGTCCGCGTTGGGCTGCAAGATCGGTGCCACGTGCAAAAAGTGCCTGTGTATACTTCTCTAAATTTAAGTAATCTTCCTCAGTTACAATACCTTTTGCCAAAATTTCTTCCCGCGAGATATCCTCGTCGTGGCCTTCGTCGGCTTTGGTAGTTGGGGTAATGATAGGCTGCGGAAGCTTGTCATTTTCTTTCAGGCCTTCGGGTAATGTTACGCCGCAAAGTATACGCTTGCCGGCTTTGTACTCGCGCCAGGCATGCCCTGCCAGGTAACCACGTATCACCATCTCCACTTTAAAAGGCTCGCATCGCAAACCTATCGTTACATTCGGGTCTGGCGACGAAATTACCCAGTTCGGAACAATGTCGGAAGTGGCTTTCAGGTTAAGGCTGGCGATCTGGTTCAGCACCTGCCCTTTGTAAGGTATAGCGCGTGGCAGCACTACATCAAAAGCAGAGATACGATCGGTAGCAACTATAGCCAGCTTGTCGCCGAAGAAATAAACATCGCGAACTTTGCCCCTGTAAAAACCGGTTTGTCCGGCAAAGGAAAAGTTGGTTTCTTTAATGGCCTCCATTTGTGCGTTTTGTGTGTCGGAGAGCAAAGTTAACGTTATTTTTAAAGGGCAAAAAATTTACAGGTTTACTTCAGCAAGTATAGTTGCGGGCTTTACTTAAAATACCTTGGCCTTGTATACTACCAAGTATAGGTTAAGTTTTATATTTTAAAACCTATAGTTTGCATTATTTAATGTATTTGTAACTTTTAATACTTAGGCGTGCGGTTAAGCTTCCGGTTTATAGGTAGCGATGTTACGGATCATGCCCTGGAAAATGATGTAATGAAAAGGAAGCATGGCATACCAGTATAACCTGCCAGCTAAGCCATCGGGCCGGAAAGCCGCCAATTGCTCTAAGTACGCACCATCCTCCTGGTCATAAATCCTGAACTGTAGCCATGCTTCGCCGGGCACTTTCATTTCGGCATAAAGCAGCAAACGCCTTTTTTCACGGTCTGCTACCAGCACGCGCCAGAAATCTATACTATCGCCAGCCTGTATCTCGGAAGGGTGCCTGCGGCCTCTTTTCAGCCCTACACCACCGGCCACTTTATCCAACAGGCCACGTATTTCCCACAAAAAATCAGTTTTATACCAGCCGCGTTCACCGCCAATACTCCAGATGTTATGCAGCACTACCTCAGGGTCCTGGGCCAGTTTAATGACCTGTTTATCAGTTAGTAACCCATGCTCCGGCATTTGTACAAAATCCATATAATTAAGGCGCATCGTACCACTTACCAGGGCATCTTTCCAACTGGATATAACCATGTTCTGCTCAATTTTAGCATAGGCCAGTTTTAAAGCTTCTTCATAGGTCAGGTTCTGATGCGGAATGATGTGGTGAATGCGGTTGTCCTGCACAATGGTATCGTTACGCAAACTCTCGACCAGGCTGCGGGCAATGGAAAAACTGGTGCTGGTAACAAAGTATAGCCAGTAAGACGATAACTTGGGCGTAAGTACCGGAACTGTAAAAATGAAACGCTTAAGATGGCGTACCTCCGCCAGTTTTTCCAGCATCTGTTTGTAGGTAAGTACATCAGGGCCGCCAATTTCGAGGCGCTGTTCGTAACAAGCTGAGTTGTCTAAGGCGGCAGTCAGGTAAAAAATAACGTCACGGATGGCAAGTGGCTGGCACCTGGAATTTAGCCAGCGCGGCGTAATCATGACCGGTAGTTTTTCTACCAGGTCGCGGATGATCTCGAAAGAAGCGCTGCCTGACCCGATGATGATAGAAGCCCGAAATACCGTTAAAGAAGCTTTTGCCTGGTCCAGTATATCCTCTACATGCCGGCGCGAACTAAGGTGCTTTGAAAGATGTGCCGCATTGGAGATCCCACTCAGGTAAATGACCTGTCTGGCCGAAGTGGTGTTTAAGTACGTAACAAAATTTTCTGCCGATGCTTGTTCTGCTTTCTCAAAGTCGTGGCCCCAGGCACCCATAGAGTGTACCAGGTAGTAGGCGGCATCAATAGCTGTTGGCAGTGTGGTTAAGCTTTCGGGTTGCAGCAAATCTCCTTTGGCAATCTGTACTTTATCTTTCAGCGTGTCTGGCAGTTCAAAACGTCTCGGGTCCCGTACCATACAAATTACTTCGTGCTGCTGCTCAATCAGCACCGGCAATAATCGCTTGCCAATGTAGCCATTTGCTCCGGTCAAAAGTATTTTCATAGGTGGGGTAGAGGTTGCTTTATACTTAGAACCGCAAAGTTACAGCTATGTTCGGGCTAGTTATCGTTTGCGCTGGATTATACGCTTTGCAACCTATAGTTTACAACCAAGGCAAAAGCCTAAACTATAGTTATTCAACCTTCGGGGGACAGTTTTTGGTAGCATGCATGTGGTGCTCAGAACTATAGCATTAAAAAAGGATTCCACTATTCAGGTATTTGGCTGGTGCGCAACATCATAATTGCTCCTCATACAGTTCGGAAAGTACTTACCATATCTTTAATTATCCGGTAAATATAGCCTTATAGTTATGCCGGTTTAAGCTGGCTAAAAATGTTTGTTTATACTATAAAATGCCACAAAGCAGGTTGTTGAAATGGTACTGATTTATAGCAAAACAGAAGCAGCGGTTTATAAGTAAGTTGTGCGTTTTGGGAAGAATGGACGGGTAATAAACTATAGCCCTTTGTTTTGTTGGATTATATAAAGGAAGCCCTCTGGAAATTACGGTATAAATACTGGCGTAAAATCGCGACTATAACTTGTAACTGTACGTACAACAAGTATTTACAGAAACTTGAGGAACATGCTATATGAAAACGATTTTACCCTTGATTATAACTATACTAACGGCTGCTGCACTTGGTAGCTGTAACCAGGATAATGTCTCTCCGATACGGAATGTACGTTTCGATCCGAAACTCCTGAACCCAATGAAAATAGCAGGCGGTTGCCCGAGCTATAGTTACTTTTCCGGCTCTAAACTCACCGACCTTGGCACCATTCATACAAACCAGCTGGTAGTTGCTTTTGATAAAAACCTGACACCAACTGAGCGGGAAAATGTGCTTAAAAAGTATGGCTTCTTGACTGGTATACTTAGCCAGCGGGCCAGCCAAAGCGGGTTAATATTTACGTTGGGCTTAGCAAACGGGCTTAACTGCGCACAAACCCAACAGGCTATAGCAGAACTGAACAAGGATAAAGCAATTACCTATGCCGGACCTTCGTTTAAAATGGCCGATAACCAGGCAGTGGGGCTTAGCAACGAAGTAGTGGTGAAAACGGAAGCAGGAGGCGAAGCCGTTTTACGCGACCTGGCTGCCAGGTACAATACTAAACTGGTAGGGCCATTGGGCGAGGGCACTTACCTGTTACAGCTAGATAAAAATTCGGAAGGAAATGCGCTGGATATCTCTAATGCCCTGAAAGGCCAGAAGGGTATCGCTTATGCCACCCCTGATTTTATACTTGCGCAATAGTTTCTCATTTAGTTCATACAAAAAGACCTGCTTCCGGTAATTCAGAAGCAGGTCTTTTGTGCTTATAGTTAATGCAAACTATAGATAGATGACATTGGCTTTCTCGCGCAGGTTATAGCCTGAGGCCATTACTTCGCCGTAAGCGCCGGCTGTGCGAATGGCAACCAGGTCGCCACGGTTGGTTTCCGGTAATATAACCGCCTTTCTGAAACAGTCGCTCGACTCGCAGATCGGGCCTACCACATCGTACTTTTCTTCCGGTTTCTCGCTGGTCAGGTTCTCTATCTGGTGATACGACTGGTATAGCGCCGGGCGAATAAGCTCGGTCATGCCGGCATCCAATATAGCAAAGTTGGTCGTAATGCCTTTTTTGATGTACAGCACTTTCGAGATCAACGTACCACACTGTGCCACCAGCGACCGACCTAACTCAAAATGTACCTGCTGCCCCGGGCGCACTTCCAGAAACTGGTTGAACAACCCAAAATATGCTTCAAAATCAGGAATCAGGTTGTCATCCGGGTTATAGTAATCTACACCAAGGCCACCGCCAACATTTATGTGCGGCAGAGTAATGTTGCGCGATAAAAACCATTCCTGGAACTCGTTAACACGGGTGCACAGATTTTTGAAAACAGAAAGATCCGTAATCTGGGAACCGATATGGAAGTGAATACCTATCAGTTCAATGGCAGGCAAGGTTTGCAGTAGCTCCAGCACACTTTCTAGTTCCCAGGCATTAATCCCGAACTTGTTTTCTTCCAGGCCTGTGGTAATGTACTTGTGCGTGTTGGCGTTTACGTTCGGGTTAATGCGCAGCGCAATGCGGGCTGTTTTACCTTTGGCTGTAGCCAGTTCGTTCAGTATCTCCAGCTCGTGTTTCGACTCGCAGTTAAAGCAGAAAATGTCCTGGTCCAGGGCATAGTTTATCTCGGCATCAGATTTACCTACACCGGCAAAAACTACGTGCTCCGGTTTAAAACCACCTTCTATGGCCCGTTTCACTTCGTTGCCGCTTACACAGTCGGCCCCAAAACCTGCCTGCAGCATTTCGGCAAGTATAGGCGCGTTGGCGTTGGCTTTTAAAGCGTAATGTACGTGGTAGTTATACTTGGCAGCTTCGGTTTTAGCAAGTTGCAGCGTTTGCCGAAGCAGCTCTAAACTATAGACGTAAAAAGGAGTGGCCTGCTGCTGCAGCTCCTGTAAATGTTGTTTTAGCATGGTCACGTTCCTTAAAAAATCCCCTCGTTCAGCCTGGTTAGTGCCGTTACTTTGTCTGATGTGTTTATCAGTAAGCTGATGTTGTTTGTGCTGCCACCATACGAGATCATGCGCATCGGTACATCCTGCAGGGCTTCAAATACCTTCAGGCTGGTACCGCTTTTCTCAGCAATAAAGTCGCCCACCACGCATATTATAGTTTGGTTCTCGTCTACTTCTACCTGGCCTATTTCCTTCAACTCTGCTACAATCTCGTTCAGAAACTTGTTGTTATCTATCGTTAATGAAACTGCTACTTCCGAAGTAGTAATCATGTCGATCGGCGTTTTGTAGCGCTCAAATACCTCGAACACACTTCGCAGGAAACCATAAGCCAGTAGCATTCTGCCCGACTTTATCTTGATAGCTGTTATATCATCTTTAGCCGCTACCGCCTTAATGCCGCCACCAGAAGTTTCGCCGTGGATGATGGTTCCTTTAGCTTCAGGCTGCATGGTATTGAGCAGGCGTACGGGTATGTTTTTTTGCTTGGCCGGCAACACGCTGCTCGGGTGCAGAATTTTAGCGCCAAAGTAAGCCAGCTCAGCCGCCTCATCAAACGAAAGTTCGGCAATTGGGTGTGTGTTCTTAACAATGCGCGGATCGTTGTTGTGCATGCCGTCAATGTCGGTCCAGATCTGGATCTCAGAAGCATCTACAGCAGCACCTATCAGCGAAGCAGAGTAATCAGAACCACCACGCTTCAGGTTATCGATCTCCCCGAAAGCGTTGCGGCAAATGTAGCCCTGCGTAATAAACAGATTTGTATCCGGGTATTTCTCCAGCTCTGTTCTGATACTTTTGGCGATGTAAGCGGCGTCCGGCTCTTCGTTCTCATCGATCTTCATGAAATTAAGAGCTGGCAGCAGCACAGACGGAATGCCCTGCTCTTCCAGGAAAAACTGGAACAACGCTGTAGACAATAATTCGCCCTGCGCAAGTATAGCGCGCTCTTCGTGTATCGTGAACAGGTCCTGGGTAAAAGCCCTGATGAAATCAAAATGATGGGAAAGCAGTTCGTTGGCCTGTTTCTTTTTTTCCGGAGTGGTGTAGAGCGATTCTACAACCTGTTTATAGGTATCATGCAGCGCATCAATCAGCGCATTCGCGTCTTCATTTTTGTTCTGGTACAGCATTTCAGCAATCTGCACCAGCTTGTTTGTAGTGCCCGACATAGCAGACAGCACCACAATCTTTCTGTCGCCGTTGTGAATCAGGTTCGCAACGTCTCTCATTCTATCAGCAGACCCCACCGAGGTGCCACCGAATTTTAATACTTTCATCTAAAAAGGTAAATTGTATTTTAAGGTAGGTGCAAAACTAATAAAAAGTAAGGAGCTTACTGTAATGGCAGTTATAGTTATGCGTAAAAAGAAAAGGCCGACCAACAGGCCAGCCTTTCTAACTATAGTTAAAACTATAAATTTTTATTTTTTCAGGACTTTGGTAGTTACGTCGGTGGTATTGCCTGCTACTTTAAGTATATAAACTCCGCTGGACAGCTGCTGCGTACTCAGTTCGTAGTTGTTTATACCTTTTTCAGGGACAATTGCCATACTTTGTAACTTACGGCCCTGCAGGTTATAAAGTGTAAGTACAGCCTGCTCCGAAACCGGTGATGTAATGGTTATCGTTAATTTATCAGAGAACGGGTTAGGATATGCCTGTAAAATAGCTTTCTCTGACAGGGCATTGTTCCGGATACTGATGACCTTACTATAGGCGTGTGTGCCGTCATAATCTACCTGCTTTAACCTGTAGTAACTCATCTCTGGCAGTGGCCTGGTGTCGTTGAAGCTATACTTTATAGAGCGGCTGCTGGTACCTGCCCCTGCTACTTCGCCAATCTTTTCAAACTTTTTATTATCCTGGCTGCGCTCAATCTCAAACCTGTCGTTATCACGTTCTGAAGCTGTTGACCATTGTAGCAACACACCTTTTTTATTTGAAGTGGCAGTGAAGTATACCAGTTCTACAGGTAGTGGGGTGATATCGACGGGACGTAGACTATTGGTGAAAAATCTTAGCGCAAGCGGTATATCCGTAGTCTTATTTGCATTATCTGTTATCCTGATAACGAAATTATAGTTATTGTTTAGCAGTTTACTTTTATCGGTTATCCATAAGTTGCCGTTGGTTGTGTTCAGGTCAACACCGGGTGGTAGTGCACCTTTGCCTGCCATCAGCTGAGCCGATTTAATACCCTCTACATCAGTTACAGTCGCTATAACCTCTGTGTCCGTATAATCCGGAATTGGTTTATTGCTCCGGACGCTATATTCTGCAGGGCAGTTTACTGTTATAGTTACTGTGCTATAAGTTGTTGCATTGGTGCAGCTTGAGGTTACCGCCCACTGAAATGTATAATCTCCGGAAACAAGGCCCGAGACATTAGCATTATAAAGCGTTGCATTCGAGAAAGCAGGGTTGGCAGTAGCTGGTTTCGAAACGATAGTCCAGAGGCCGGAGCCGGGAGTGGGGTTGCTGCCAGCCAGGGTGTAGGTGCTTCCGCAGGATGTTGCGTTTGGCCCCGCCGCTACTGTGCCGCCAGTGCCATCGGTTGCGGTTATGCTTACTTTTTGAGTTAACACTAAGTTAGAACAGCCGTTGGTCTCTGAAACAGTAACATAAAAGTTTTTGATACCAGCTGTGGCAAAAGGTGCAGAAATAGTAGTGGGAATGGTGCTGTTATTTCCGTTAAAGCTTGCTAGTGCAGTAGCGTTCCCTTCCTGGTAAATCTTGTAAGTAAAAGTGTTGCCCTGAGTTGCCACGCTAATCGTTGCTGATGAAGTGGGGCCAGCGCAAACTTTGGTTTTGTCTGCACTAACAGTACGGTTTACATCGGGGCCGCCGCTTATAGTTATCGTTTTAAGAATCGTGTTTTCTGTAACGCAGCCAGTTGAAGTACTGGTAATAACAATACCGTATTCTGTAGTTTTAGAAACGATCTGGGCAGGAAAAGAAATGTTGCCGTTGGCAGTAGGGACAATCGGGCTGCCAATTTTATCTTTTGTGGTGTTATTGATGATCAGTTGATAAGAGTAACCTGCTTCAGCAGCCTGCACTGTAATGGTTACCGGCACATTGGCACAGTTCGAGTTATCTGGAGTTGCGGTAACAGTAAATGTTTTTGGCACTTCCGGGTAAAGGTCTACCGTCATGTCGCCGCCAATGGTGTACTGACACGGAGCACCTACCTTTATAGTCTTAACCTGAACTATAGTTCCTACGGTTGTAACCGGATTAGATTGTAACGTAACGGCGGAACCGGTACCTAAAACAGAAGGACCGAATGGTATGTAGCTATTATCAGCGTTCTTTTTATAGATGTTGTAAATAACACCTGCTTCTGAAGTAGACAGTTTTATATAAGCCGGTGTGTTAGGACAGAATTTAGCAGCTGTAAAAGCTGCTGTCATAGTTGTAGCTGCCGGGTTGCAGGCTACTATAACTTCTGCAGACTGTGCGCTTTCGCAAGTCGATCCGGCAGATGCTTTTACAGAAACTGTTAGTTTGGCACCGGCATATAGTTCGAAAGGAGATATGTTAGAGAACGTAAAAGTGCTGCCCGATACAGATGCGTAAATTTTATTTCCATTGCTATCTACATAAGCTTGTCCATTTATATAAAGTGTAATTACAGATCCGTTAGCAGTATTGTAATTACCAGTTACAGAAGTACTGCCTTCGTAAATAGTTGTGCCCGATGAGGTGCCGGTAATAATTAAGCCAGTACTACTTGGGACACCGTTTATAGTTACACCTGTTGATGCAGCACTAACCGATTTATTTGGAGCAGTGGCAGTAGCCGTAAGTGTTCCGGATGATTGTTTGGTTATAGTTGCTGTCCAGGCGCCATTTGCATTGACAGTGGTAGTGCCAACTTGTGTAGCGCCAACATAGACTTTAATAATTGATCCTGCTACTTCAGTAGACGTACCTGTTACAGTTGTGGTCTCTCCGCAGTAAGTTCCAGTTATAGTTGGGGCTGATGAATTTACAGAAGCAAAATAAGAAGTAGTTTTAGCGCTAAGTGTTGTACACGGAGAAGTTAATAAATTCTTTGCATAAAATTCATCCCCGGTTGATACCTGCTGGTTTGCTGGAATGGTATAAACATAAGTCCACGTGTAGCGACCTCCGGATGCTACAGATGATGTAGTAGTACGTCCAATTTCAACTGCATTTTTGTAAATAATAATGACTGAGTTTGGATAGGCTCCATTACCACTTAAGCTTAAAGTACTGCTTGTTAGCGTGCTTGATGATAGAGTTGGTTTTAAAGGTTCAGAAGTAGATCCGTTACCTGTACCACCTGTCGCGCAAATCTGGTTTGATGAAACTGATGCACAGCTACCAGCTGCTGATGGAGTAAATACTGCATAATAGGTTCCGGCCGTAATGGAATTGCCTGATTTGTCAAACTTTAATTCCCAATTTGTAGCTGTTGTAAATGTTCCTGTTGCGATTAATGTAGCGGCATTAGGTGAGTTATCTCTATAAATATCAATTGTGCCTGCTTCAGTTGTAGAGCCTTTAAAACCCTTATTCGCATTTGTTAATGACATCTCAGGAGGAGCAGTGTTACACTGAACTTGATTTGTAACTGTTACCGAAGCAGATGACGGGGATTCATTTTCAAGGCTAGGTTTTACTTTTGCGGTAATCGCATCATTTAGTGCCAGGGTTATACCTGAAGTAGACAAGCTCCAGAAACCATCTATCCCGACTGAGGTTGTACCCAAACTTACGCCATTTCTAAAGACTGTAACTATAGAACCTGCAGCTTCAATGGAAGAACCAGTAATGGCTGCGCTGTTCGTATAAATTGGGTTATTTACTTTTGGTGCAGTTGCTGTAACCGGTGTAAAACCTAAGTCTTTTATAGTGGTTGGCGTAGTTGAAGGCGTGTTATTTATTACTTCTTTCCAGATATCAGCTGCAGTACCACTGTATGCATTATCATCAACGCCACCAAAATCGGAGGCTGTACCAAAAATCCCGCTCTTTGCACTGGTAACTGTTACACCGGTCATGCGGAGTGGAGTAACTTCGGTTATACCTCCTGCAAAAGCTGACATGGGCACATAGAAATCATAAAAGTAATCTGCATCTCCGCCGCCTGTTGAACCCGCTATCGCCTTCTGAGAATACTGATCTACAGAGCCGCTAAAGATCTGGTTGCCCGTTGGTACAGTTCTATAGTCGTAAATACGCACATCAAAGTTGGTAGCCAGCAATACTTCAAATTCAAAACCAGGATTGGTACCTGTACCCGTTAATGTCGTGTTTGTGTCGATAAGGATACTATAGCCTTTTGAAGCCGTAGATTGGCCAGCCAGACGAATACGGAACAGGAAGTTTTTACCATCATAATAAGAAGCCATGGGGGAGCCAACCAACTGGCCATTGGCGTAAACCTTTGGGGCAAAGTCGGTGTGGCCGTAGCTACCGCCTGTTTTTAAGTCAGCCAAAGGCTCATCCATAAACACAGGAAAAGGGCGGTAAGGAATCTCGCTGTATTCAGGTCCTTCATCTAACCTGTTGCCACCAACCAACTGAAACCCAAGCGCAGTTTTTGAAACGTATCCGTTTCCGTCCGGGTCCAGAACTTTGTTGCCTCCATTCGTAGCAATTTTATAAATGAGGCCAGGGGTTTGCGCTTTGGATTGTGGGCTCAGGTAAAAAAAGCAAAAAAGTAGTAAACTACAGAAAACTGCAGTCAGTAAAGTTTTATTCATTTTGGCTAAAAGGAATTGAAAACTAATGTTGTAACAGCTTTTTTGTTGTTTTCTGAAAGGGAGGGGGAGACAGGTAAAAACTAGAAATTTTTCAGTGGGCTATAAAATTTAGTAGCACATATTCTATAATTTGCTAGGATACTTTATGTGTTAAGTGATACGCTTTTATTAAAAAAAGCCTACAATTGGTGCGCAAATATCACTAAAAAAAATTAACACAAAAATGTTTCCCTATCTTTTTATAAGAGTAGTTTGGGCTATAGCATACTTATAACTTAAGTTTACCTTAAAGAAGTGCTATTTTGCTATAAGCCTAGATTTGTTTCAGTATAACAGTGGCTGCATTTCCGCCAAATCCGGCTGCATTCACCATGATTCGTTTATACTTTGAGCTTTCGGAAATATTAGAGAAATTAGATGTATAGGCAGGCAATGCAATAGCCTGTTTTTCAAAAATATGCAACGCATACTGCATACTCAAACTACCTGAAGCCCCCAAGGTATGGCCAAGCAGAAATTTATTTGTAGTCAGGGAAGTTAGATCTGTTCCGAAAACGGAGGAAAGCGCTTGTAGCTCAGCGCCATCGCCAACTATAGTTCCGGGTGTATGGGTTATAACCAAGTCGATGTGCTGGTCGGGTGCTGGAAGCTGGCTGAGTGCGTGGCGCATGCTTTGCTGAAAATTAAGGCCATCAGCAGAGATTCCTGTTTTGCTTTTGATTGGTTCAAACCCTAAACCTATGGCTTCTACAACTATAGTTCCGGGCCTTACTGCTACCTCTGGCACGGCTTCTAAAGCAAACACAGCAGCGCCTTCACCTAACACAAAGGTATTCTGTTTTATAGATGCATAAGGTTGGCAGGGGAAAGGCTGGTCGTGTAGTTTAGAATAAATACCCACGGCTTTCATCTGGGCAATGGTAAAATCGGTAAGTGGGGCTTCGGTGCCGCCGGCTAAAAAACGTTTGGCCATGCCTGCTTTTAACCAGGCTGTGGCATTGGCGATGGCCATTAAAGCGGTACTACAGGTTATGGAATGGCTTATCTGTGCACCACCGGCATTTACAGCATGCGCCACCCAGCTCGACAGGTTGCCCAGTGTAGTGGTAGGAGAGGCTCCGGAGGTCAGTTTATCCTGCTGAAAGTTTGTGTAATGCTGCTCCAGTAAACCCGTTGCCCCGCGCGACGATCCGATATTTACACCTAAATCCTGGTCTGTAAAATCCTGCTGCAACCAGCCTGCCTGCTCTGCGGCCTGCCGTGCGGCATATACTGCCATCAATACGGAGCGGTCAAGTTGTTTATAGTTGGGATTACTTTGCAGGAGTAGCTGTAGTTGGGCCTCAGCCTCAGATGGAAGCGCAGCAACCGGCGTAGGTTTGCCCTGATGAACTATAGTTTTGAAAGCAGGTTTGCCGGAACCATAGCTTTGTGCTATAGTTTCAGGATCGTGGCCTAACGGGGAAATTGCCCCACAGCCTTTGATAACGATATGTTTCTTCTCTGCTCCCAAACTGATGCAAAAGTAAGGCGCCAGAACCGCAGATTAATGGGATTTAAAAGATTTCTGTGATTTTAGTTTGAATCAGGATGTAAGAAGTAGCCGAACTCAAATCCGGCAAACGTAACTATAGCAGGCAGCAGTTAACGATCAGCAATCAACTTCTGCATGCCTTTTATAGTTTGATAAACTTTATCAAGCTGGGTATCTGTAATGCAGTAAGGCGGAATGATATAAATGATGTTGCCAAGCGGGCGAAGGATTACCCCTTGCTCCAGTGTGTAATTGTAAAACAGATCACGTAAGTTACTGAAGTAAGAAGTGCTCTCATCCGCGAATTCAATGGCCAGTATGGTTCCGCGTTGTCTTACTTCCTTTATGCCCTGTAGCGGCTTTAGCTCTTCTGCAAATGCCTGATGTCTGGTAGCGATGCGTTCTAAGTTTTGCTGTGTTTCGGGGCTGGTAGTTAGCGCCAGGCTGGCAATACCGGCTGCACAGGCAACCGGGTTGGCAGTGTAACTATGGCCATGGAAAAGCGTTTTGCCTTTATCATCTGCCAGAAAAGCATTGTAGATTTTGTTACTGCAGGTAGTAACGCCCAGCGCCATGGTACCACCTGTCAGGCCTTTTGATAGGCAGACCATGTCCGGTTTGTTTTGCAGGTAATGGCTGGCAAATAACTTTCCGGTGCGCCCGAAACCGGTCATCACTTCGTCGGCTATAGTTAAGATGTTATGCTGCTGGCAGATCGCAAGAAGCTTATCCAATACTTCCGGTTCATACATAACCATACCGGCTGTGCCTAAAACCAAGGGTTCGTAAACAAAGGCAGCAACATCACCGTAAATTGCCAGAGCTTCAAGCTGTGCTATCGTTTCTGCTTCGTTCCCGGCAACGGGTACATCTATAAAATCAACCTCGAACAAGTAAGACCAGAAAGGGGCAGTAAAGGCACTGCGGCTGCTTACAGCCATGGCCCCAAACGTATCACCGTGATAGGAATCCCGAAACGCGATGATCTTCTTTTTAGGAGTACCCAGGTTGGCCCAGTACTGTATCGCCATTTTAAGCGCGACCTCTACTGCTGTGGAGCCGTTATCAGAGTAAAATACCTTGCTTTGGCCTTCGGGTAATATCTTCAGTAAACCTTCGGCCAATTCTACGGCAGGCTGGTGTGTGAAGCCGGCAAAGATCACATGCTCCAGGGTATGTAGTTGCTCCGATACTTTTTCAGCGATATATGGATGCGCATGTCCGTGCAGGTTTACCCACCACGAGGCTACGGCATCAATATATTCCTTACCATCCTCGGCAAACAAAAGTGCGCCCTCGCCCCGAACTATAGCAATTGGCAAAGCAGCTGTTTTCATCTGCGTGTACGGATGCCAGATAATCTGTTGGTCGCGTTCGGCTAAGCTCATAATAATGTAATAAGGTAAATGGTTGTTTAGTAGAGTTTTAGCTATAGGCTATTCTGCTTGGTATTACAGGTATGGTACAAAGTCTTTGGCGTACCCGGCAATCGTTTCCGGGCAGAAGTCGGCTTCCTGACGGATAGATGGCAGGCGACGCAGGCCGGTATATTTAATGATAAAGTCTTCGGTAGAGCTGTTTTCTTCGCCGTTAAAAATAATTCCTGCCACCGGCACTTTGCGGTAGCGCAGCACTTCAGCAGTAAGTAGCGTGTGGTTGATGCTTCCTAAGTAATTACGCGATACCAATACTACTTCCAGGCCCAGTTGCTGCACCAGGTCCAAGATCAGGTAACGTTTGTTCAGGGGTACCATAAGGCCGCCGGCACCTTCTACGATCAGGTTGTTGCTGGTTTCGGGTAAGGTAATGCCAAGCACATCAATCTCACGGCCTTCGGCGGCAGCGGCTTTGTGCGGCGATGCGGCCATTTTAAGGCGGTAAGCTTCGGGGTGAAATACAGAAACAGGGTTAGAAACCAGGCTGCGCACCGTGTCTGTATCTGTAAAATCAAGTCCGCCGGCTTGCACTGGTTTCCAGTAGTCGGCTTGCAGAGCTTCGGTTAAAATAGCAGCGGCGACGGTTTTCCCTACTTCCGTTCCGATGCCTGTCACAAAATAGCGTTTCATAAGTGGTTGGCTATGGCCTGCACGAGGCCCACAATTTCTTCTTCTGTATTATAAGCGTGTACAATTACACGTAATCTTTCTTTTCCTTTCGGTACCGTCGGCGACATGACCGGGCGCACGTCAAAACCCTGTTGCTGTAAGCTTTCGGCCAAAGGTTTCAACTGGGCACTTTCCTCTGTAAAAACAGAAAGTATCACGCTATCCGCCGGTGTACAGCGGATGCCTTTTAGGTTATTTAACTGCTCGTATAATTGAGCTGCCAGCTGTTTTACACGTTCGCGTTCGGGTTGTAACTGAGGCAGCAAACTATAAGCACTCTTTAAAGCCAGCAAGGCGTGTGTAGGCAAACCGGTGGTGTAAATAAAGGCGCGGCTATAGTTTATCAGAAACTCGCGCAGCACCTTCGGGCCAACTATAGCAGCACCGTGGTTGCCCATGGCTTTGCCGTAAGTTATCACCTGCGCAAAAACTTTGTCCTGTAAACCTAATGCTACAGTTAGTCCTTCGCCATTATCACTATACAAACCCACGGCATGGGCTTCATCAACTATAAGCGCGGCGTTATGCGCTTCGCAAACTATAGCCAATTCCTGCAAAGGGGCTTTATCACCATCCATCGAGTAAACCGACTCTACTACCACATAGATCTGCCCGGTAGCGTGTTTCAGTTTTTGTTGCAGATCGGCTACATCGTTGTGCCTGAAACTATAGCTTTTAGCAAAGCTGAGGCGCAGGCCATCTTTCATGGAAGCATGGCTGGCTTCGTCGTAAAAAACGGTATCACCACGCTGGGGCAGTGCCGATAGCAAACCCACATTGGCCATGTAACCGGAATTAAAAAGCAGCGCCGACTCGCCTTTGTGGTAAGCTGCAACTATAGTTTCCAGTTCCTCAAAAAGCGGGTGGTTGCCGGATAACAGCCGGGAGCCGGTTGCTCCCAAAGGCAAATGTTTATAGTTGGCTTCTTCCCTCTGAATTAATTCCCGCAGCTTCTCTGACCGGGCAAGGCCCAGGTAGTCGTTAGAGCAAAAGTCAGTCAGGCCAGTGGTGGTTTTAAGCGCACGCAAGTTGCCCTGCGCAGCCCGTTCCGCCAGCTTTTGCTTTAGTTTTAGTGACAAAGGACTATTTGACAAAGGACAAAGGATTTAAAACGGATAAATCAAATTAATAAAACTCTATTGTCTTTTGTCAATGAGTCTTTTGTCTAAACAACCTCCGGTTGTCCTTCTTCTTTAAATGATTTTCTTGGATTTAAGCCCAGTAACTCGAACATGGCTTTGTCTGCGTCGAAATCCGGGTTAGGAGTAGTTAGCAGTTTCTCGCCTGTGAAAATAGAGTTAGCGCCGGCCAGGAAGCAAAGTGCCTGCTCGGTTACGCTCATGCGCTCGCGGCCAGCCGAGAGGCGAACCATGGTTTTCGGCATCAGGATACGGGCGGTCGCGATCATGCGCACCATTTCCCAAACCGTAACCAGTGGCTGATTTTCCAGTGGCGTACCTTTAACCGGAACCAGCGCATTTACCGGAACAGATTCCGGGTGCTGTACCAGTGTAGACAGCGTATGCAACATACCGATGCGGTCTTCGTCGGTCTCGCCTAAGCCAATGATACCACCGGAGCAAACCGAGATGCCCGCTTTACGCACATTCTCAATAGTATCTAATCTATCGTCGTAGGTACGGGTGGTAATGATATTGCTATAGTTCTCTTCTGATGTATCTAAATTATGATTGTAGGCATACAGGCCGGCTTCTTTCAGCTTTTCGGCCTGGTACTCGTTTACCATGCCCAGAGTGCAGCAAACTTCAAGGCCCATTTCGTTTACGCCTTTCACCATGTCAAGCACCTTATCGAAGTCGCGGTTGTCGCGTACTTCGCGCCAGGCAGCACCCATACAAAAACGGGTAGAACCACCATCTTTCGCACGCTGTGCGGCAGTTAACACCTGTTCCTGGCTCAGCAGTTTATGCACGTCTACACCAGTATGGAAACGGGCAGCCTGCGGGCAATAAGAGCAATCTTCAGGGCAACCGCCAGTCTTCACCGAAAGCAGGGTACATACCTGCACTTCGCCGGTGGCCTGATAAATTTTATGAACATTAGCCGCCTCAACTATAAGCTCAAGCACGGGCTTGTTATAAATCGCTTTTATTTCGTCCAGTGTCCAGTCGTTGCGGATAGCTGCGTTAGTTCCGAAGTGTGTCATGGTTAGTTAGCAGGTTTAGGTTGCGAAGGTAATTTGAAGATTTAGGAATAAAAAATAAATCCTATGAGTAAGTTTCGTGGAAAAATAGCTAACAGGCTCTGTAATTGGAGTATTTCTGTGGATAAATTACTTTGTTAATTTGTTGAGAAAGATGGCCATTGAAAATAAAGCACTGCGTTGCCTTATAAAGGCATCGTAACTGGTAAACTATACCTGCTAGATTTGATAAAAGAAAATGCTACAAAAAAGTAAGCTGCATTGCCTGAACTATAGCTATAGCCAGGATGCTAAACCATCTGATTAGATGACTTCTCCTTTAAGGGGTGTGTAAAAGTTACTTTCGCAAAAAGTATAGCAAAGCCGATGAAAACCACTCCTGTTACCCAAAGTGCAATGTTTCCGGGGCCTGCAAAAGCAGCTTTAAGCAAAGCCAAACCACTAACTATAAAATGCATTAAGTTGCCTATGGCCACCGGCCGGCTGTATATTCCGCCAATCAGGTTGGCACGGGCCATCCAGTTTAGTAGCGCAAAACCAAGGTAAGCAGCGCCAAGTAACTGTAATATTACCGGAAGCAGCAAAACCGAACTGACGCCCGCATATTGCAAAATTTCATCCGGCAAAAAGGAAAGCAATAAACCGATTGCAGCTAAAACTAGAGCACTGGCAGACATCAGGAGTTTCGTATTCATACTGTAGTATAGTTTTTTTCAAATATAATATAGTTTTTTTAAACTGAAAGGCTTGGTCAAATTTCAAAACCAGCTACGCCCATAGTTTAGGAATCTAAGCAGATGTTTATCTAAAAAGGTAAAGATGAATTGAACTATAGTTAGAAGCTGTAAGTTAAGCTGAAAATTCTGCAGGCTTGTTTTGCCGCATAGTTCAGGATAATTGCTTTAACCTTAATTGTATATGGTAGGAATCTTTACCCGGTTTACACTTATAACTTTTTGCTGCCTTTTAATTGTATTGTTGTTTTGCCGTGATGCAGTAGCGCAGGTAAGCTTAAATCCTTTTACTAAAAACTATACCCAGAATTTTGATGGACTACCGCTTTCCGGAACCGGAACCTGGGCGCACGGCACGCAGTATTTCCCGGGATGGTCTCTTTTCCGTACAGCACCAGCTACGTCTACTATAACTGCAGGCACGGGCTCAAACAATGCGGGCGGTTTGTATAGTTTTGGCCCGGCCGGAAGCACCGACCGCGCCTTAGGTTCTATTGCTTCGGCTACCAGCACGGTCGGGGAATTTGCCTGGGGATTACTGATCCAGAACAATACTGGGCAAACTATAACTGCACTGCACATTAACTTTACTGGTGAGCAATGGCGAAGTGCCCGGCCTGCCACGCCCCAGCATACCTTGTCGTTTTGGTATGCTACAGGTGCCGATGCTGCTGCTTTTAACCTTTCGCCTAAATCCGATGCCGGCTGGACAAACGTAAAGGAGCTCGATTTTCTGGGGCCTGTATTTTATGCTACCGGTAGTGCCCTGGACGGAAATGCTACTGCTAATAAACGCTATTTAACTGTTTCTATTCCGGTTACAATTCCTGATAAAGGCTATGTAATGCTGCGCTGGAAAGATCTGGATGAGTTTGAAAACGACCATGGGCTGGCGATTGATGATTTTAGCATGACCTGGAGTACCCAAACAACCAGCGGCCCAACGCCATTGCCTGTAGAGTTAGTAAATTTTAAAGCAAGCACCCAACACCAGGGCGTAGTGCTAAACTGGGCTACTGCTTCCGAAAAAGATAACAAACATTTTATAGTGGAGCGCAGCCAGAATGGCAAATCGTTTGCAGGTATTGCAACTATAGCTGGCAAGGGTACCAGTTCTACACGCTCCAATTATACCTTCACAGACGCTGACCCCTTATCTGGCGGGTTATACTACAGGTTAAAGCAGATCGATTTTGATGGTAGTTATACTTATTCTAAAGTAGTTTCGGTTAAGTGGCAGTCCCTGACTAGTGCTATACTTTATCCAACTATAACTTCCGATATTTTGTACCTAGATGCTGCCGAAAAAGAAAATACAATATCTATAGTTGACATGGCCGGGAAGCAGGTGTACCAGCAACAATTCATAAGTAAAACACGCAACTATACATTGGATGTAAGTAAGCTTAAAACGGGTAACTATAGCATGTTGCTGATTTCCGGGAAAGGAGAGAGGCAGGTACTTCGGTTTGTGAAAAGGTAAACTATAGTTGTTAAACTATGACCCGTCCTAAAATAAGTTGACAGGTTTTACGATGATTTTAGAGAACCTGTGGGCATTAGCTCACAGGTTTTTTGATGTACCTGCTGTGGTGTACACATTTTCAGGCTCAGGTGAGGCCTTCGGG
>NZ_JAAEAA010000012.1 GCF_010119545.1 Pontibacter fetidus
TCATTTATATTATCAAGGAACTTATTAGAAAATCCTAACCTGTAGGCTACTTTATTTAAAATAGAAGTTCCTAAATATCTTCTAAATGGGGTCTGAATATCATATTTGAAAACTTGTATCCTCAATAATTTAAATGATTCGCTATAAAAGTTTTCAAGCGCTCCTTGTCCAAAAGAACCAATTATAAGAATTTTATCAATCTTCATTAGGTGAATTTGCTAATCATAGATATTGTGGACAAAAATATTGTATATGGTGATAAACTATAAAAGCAATTATTACCATAAGGATTTTATATTAAGTTTAGATTTCTTACTTCACTAATTCAATAACTAAAAGTAAAGCTTTTCTCTAACTACAATAGTGAGTAAAATCTTTTAAATCAAACATCACAAAAACCTATGTTTGAGTGTGAAGCATATCATTTATTTTTCAGAAAAAGAGTAATCCCCCCTTGTTAAATCTAAGCTTTCTGATGACATGTAATTGATTTTTAAGACAACTAATTCTTATTTAATACAACTCTACAAATTCTATCGAGCTGGTCTGTATAACGATTATGTAAAACAAACCCCACCCTTTGCTCTTGTAATTCAGCTTTATTCCAAAAATCTAAACTTGTAATCACCTCCTCAAATTTAGCGCTAAAGCTTTCCTGAGTGTCTTCATCTGCAAAGGCTAATAAGTGTCTATAGTTTAAGTAAGTATCTATCTTATAAGATACTATTACTTTACCAGTACTTAGATACTCCAGAATCTTATGCGAGTTTGACCTGTCAGATGTGCCATGAGCCAGGTTATATAGTAACAGAAAAACATCCATGTTGCTGATCTGCGTAGCCAGATCGCTGCCAGTAACTTTGCCATGGAGTATTACATTAGGCGCATTCTTCAGTTTATCAATAAATAAAACAGTATCGTTAGTATTAGCTCCTGCAAGGTTATTATTGTTAAAAGTATAAGGCCCCCAAAGGTTAAACTCTACATCTTTGTGTTTCTCAATTAAGTGTAAAAGCAAAGGCCTGTCAACCTCGGACCTGAGCAGGTTTCCAACATACCCTACCTTAATTGGCTGGTTTTGCTTTATCTTATAGTTTCCGCTTTGTAAAATAGTAAGGTTGTGTTTTGCCAATTTTGCAAAAACTTCGCTTACACCATGGTTAATAAAATACGCTGGCGTTGTTAGCCCTTTATAAGCAGAGAGTATTTTTTCAGAAACCGAGAAAATAATATCCGCAGAATTACCAGGTTTAACTTGATAATGATAAACAATTGGATCTACAGGGTGGAATATATTATACTTAGCGCCAAACCAGTTAAGATCGCTATAGATATTAGGATCAAAACACCAGACTACATCAATAATGTGATCTAAAAAATTCATTACCTTATTCACCTGCCATCTCATAAGCAAATCAAAAACAGGTCTGAATTTAAAACGCCATGAGATATTGAAGAAGGGTCTGAAAGTAAGTACCTGAATATTTGCCGCAACATCTAATAAGTTAAAAGACACAGGGGCATTCGCATTAGGGGGATTAAGAAATATCACCTTGTTGCCCCTGCTTGCAAGCTCAACTGCATAATGGTGTTTAGATACGAATATATCGCCCCAGGGCTGAGGCGATATAAGCAGTATGGTTTTATTTCGCAGCATTTGTAAGCATAAATTCCTTTACCGCATCTGTAACATACATTTGTTGCTCTTCTGTCAACTCCGGATACAAAGGCAACGATAAAAGCTCATGCTGGTAACAAGATGCAACCGGTATATCTTCAGGCTTGTACGCAAGGTGATCATATGCAGGCAACAAAGGTAATGCTGTCGGGTAATGTATCGCTGTTTCAATACCTTTTTCCGCCAGGTATTCCTTTAGTTCATCACGGTAGTTTGTACGGATAGCATATATATGAAAGCTGTGCTCTGTTTCCGGCCTTACTGTTGGAAGGTTAATGCCTGGCAAATCCTCTAAAAGTTTAGAATACAGGGAAGCTTTATCAATACGCTTGCGCGTCCAGGAATGTATATGCTTAAGTTTAGTTTCCAGTATGGCTGCCTGCATTCCATCCAGCCTGCTGTTAATACCTTCCATTAAATGATGATGTTTTTTCAGGGCACCATGGTTGGCATACATACGACATTTTTCGGCAAGGGCATCATTATTGGTTAGTATACAACCGGCATCACCGTAAGCTCCCAGGTTCTTACCCGGGTAAAAGCTAAAAGTAGCAGCATCTCCGAAGGTGCCTGCATATTTACCCTCAAAAGCTGAAAAATGAGACTGTGCGCAATCTTCTATCAAAAATAACCCGTATTCTTCACAAATAGCTTGTATAGCAATAATATCTGCCATCTGCCCGTGGAGGTGTACCGGAATTATTGCCTTGGTGCGCGCAGTAATTTTATCTCTTATCAGGTCAGGGTTTATAGTATAATGTACCGGGTCAATGTCTATAAAAACAGGAGTAGCACCAGCCTGCGATATAGTTTCAGAAGTAGATATCCAACTGTTAGCTACCGTAATTACTTCGTCGCCGGGTTCTACTCCAAGCATCCTCAAGGCTATGTAAATGGCATCTGTACCATTTGCCACGCTTATACAATTCTTTACGCCGTAAGCCTCTGCAAAGGCATTTTCAAACGACTTTACATATTTACCGCCAATAAAAGCTGTTTCGCGGATAACATTTTCAATAGCAAAATCAATTTCAGGTTTTATGGTCAGGTACTGCGCATGCAGATCTACAAAAGGTACATTCATGTTTATAAAAGTTTAATTAAACGGGCAGGGTTTCCTGCATATATACCAGGCTTTGTTATATCCTTTGTAACAACTGCACCGGCCCCGATCACTACATCGTCGCATATTGTTACTGGAAGTATGGTGGCATTTGTACCTATAGATACATTATTACCAACTACAGTATTTTTCCATAAGGCTTTGTTCCCTCTTGCGGGACCGCCACCAGCAAACAAATCATTTATAAACATAGCCCCATGGGATACAAAACAATCATTACCTACAGTAACAAGCTCACAGATAAAACTATGTGATTGAATGCGGCAATTATTTCCTATGGTTACATCCTTTTGTATCTCTACAAATGGTCCTATAAAAGTATTGTCTCCAATGGTGCAACCATAAATATTTACAGGCTCTACAATTGTAACATCTTTCCCGAAAGTTACATCTCTAACACAAACTTCCTTTTTGATATAACTCATTTTAAGTTTATAGCCTGGGTATATATTTTATCAATTATCTCAACAGTTTTTAAGCCCTCAAAGCCGTTGGTGGCTATAATACCGCCATTAGAAAGCACATCTACCACATTGGCATAAACCTTATCATGGTTCGACATAGAGCCAAAATATTGTCCATAACTATTAGGAGGATTTCCGGCAGGCAGGTCTTTAATTTCGTAGTTTTCTATCTGCTGGTACTCCAGTTCATTCAGGTACTGGCCTCCAATTTTTACTGTACCTTTCTCCCCGAAAATGGTAAGGGAACCTTCCATGTTTTTGCCATAGCTGTTTACCGAATAATTTATAGTTCCGATCACGCCATTGTAAAACTGTAAAGCTACTACCCCATTATCTTCAAACTCAATAATACCCTGATGTCCGAAATTGCCGGTAAAAGCTTGTACCTGTTTTACATCGCCTACCATCCAGTACAATAAGTCTATAAAATGACTGAACTGTGTATATAAAGTGCCGCCGTCAAGCTGATTAGTCCCCTTCCAGGAATTGGCGTAATAAGCCTCGTTCCGGTTCCAGAAACAGTTTAATTGTACGCTATAGATCCTGCCAAGGCGGCCTTCATCTATTACATGTTTTACAGCAGCTACAGGTGGGTTATACCTGTTCTGTTTAACAATGAAGAGCCGCTTATTTGCACGTTCCGCCTCTTTAATCATCTCACCACAATCGTGTACGTTTATAGCCATTGGCTTTTCACACAACACATGGCATCCTGCCCGCAAAGCCTGTATGGTATGTTGTGCATGTAAACCATTTGGGCTGCATACTGCTACTACATCAATATTATTTTGTTGAGCTTGTAACATTTCATCAGCCGAGCTATATGAAGCGGCCTGAAACTGAGCGCCTAACCCTTCCGATTTCGCATTATCTGTATCACAAACTGCTACAAGCTTTCCGTTATTTTGTATGTGTTCGGCATGACGCCGGGCAATACGACCACAACCAATTATGGCAAAGCGAATTTTCATTTTAATTAGTTATATTTATATAGAATAGCTTTATTATAATTGATAACCAATTATATCTATTAAAATTTCAGTAGATAGAGCAATATAATATTTGACAAGTTGTAAAATATAAGATTAAATTAACCAAAAGTTTTCTAAATATAGGTTTGATTCAGTATAAGGATAAAGCTATCAAAATTTACTCCTGTTTATAATAATTTTCTTTAATACATTTTGCGGGAATCCCACCATATAAACTGCCATCTGGAATATCCTTTGTAACAACAGAGCCTGCTGCAACAATTGCACGCTTTCCTATTTTGACACCAGGTAGTATAATCACCCTAGAACCAATCCAAGCACCATCTTCGATTAGTACTTTCCCTAATTTTAATGGGCCGTTCCAAGCTGCGTTAGATTCAGTTTTGTAATCATGATCATGGGTATAGATGATACAACTTGGACCTAGTGCAACTTCTTTTCCTATAATTACATTGTCAGACACATCAATAGTAGAAGCATCTCCAATATTTGAGCCTTGCCCAATCACTAATTTACCTTTTGTATGCGGTTCACGAGCAAATATTGAGCATGCTGAAGCGATTTTAGCATAAGAATGGACTTCCCAATCAGAATGTATATATAGTCTGCTATTTTGCCCTATTTGACAGAACTTTCCTATAAAAAAAGAAGAATTATCAGCTAAAGCTATGGCTACCCCATTTTCAACTGTAGTACTCTCACTAATTTCAAATTTACTTCCTTTCCCAATGCCAAATTTTACATTACTACCAATCTTAGAATTATTTCCCAAACTTAGTTTTCCTTTACCTTCAATTATAAAGGGGAAACTAAGTTTTAGATTTTTACCCCGGATAGTCTTGTTTAATAAGAAAAGCCATTGTAAATTCTTTGCTATTTTCAAGACAAAATACTTTATTAATAAAGCTGCAATTTGAAACATATTAAAGTTTGTAACTAAGAAACTTTTGTCCTGAATGAAAGATTAATATAATCGGTGTTTTCTAAATTGTCGTTCAACTCCTGTGTAATTAAAAGGCTGAATTAATTTTCGCCTCAGTATTATAATGTTCAATTAAATTAAATCCGGCAAAAAAACCATTCCGCAATGTTTTACTGATAATAAACTTCTTTTGCTGTTTATAATTGTTTTTTAAACAGGTTAACCTATCATACTCAGAAAGCGGGCAATAATTAGACTTTAAATAATATTCAGCAACTTTAAGGTATTCAAATTCCACTAAATAATTATCTCTTGTTTTCTGCATTTCCTGCTCTTCATGTGCTCTATACCATACAATACCCTCTGGCATCAAAACAACAGGATAATAGCAAGCAATGTGATTCCACATAGCAAAGTCTCCAGAAACTGCTTCGTGTGGAAAGCCACAGATATCAGTAAATGCTTTACGCCTGAATATGGAAGATAAAGGTGCTTTATTAAATATACCTCTACCCTGCAAATAATGAGCTTTGTAAGATTGTTCCGGGGTTAATTGGTAAGGATATATTAGTTGATCATCCTGCTTTATAGAACATAATCCATAACCTGCTTCAGGAAACTGTTCCATATAGTAAACTAGCTGCTCTAAACCATAAGGATACAGTAAGTCATCAGAATCAAGGTATTTAAGATATTCTCCTTTCGAATACTTTACTATCTCATTCCGGTTTCTAAATTGGCCTAGATTTACTTTGTTGCGGTAAGCTTTTATTCGAGAATCCTTAACTGAATATTCTAAAGCTATTTCAAAAGTCCGATCTTTAGAGAAATCATCCAGTATTATTAGTTCCCAGTTAGTATATGTTGAAGCAAATATACTTTCAATTGATTTAGCAATATATTTTTCACGATTATAAGATGTCATTAAAACACTTATCAACGGATCATTATTTTTCATTTGTTGCTAAGCTTTTTAAAAAGTGATTCATTTTATCTCCAATCTTGTTCCAGGAAAAACTATCTTCTACAAACGCTCTTGCCAATTTTCTTTGTTTTTCAGCAAGTGATGCATCTTCCAACAATTTTAAAATAGCACCAGCAAACTTAATTGGCTCATCTGCTAGTAGTATAGTGCCTGTCGGGTAATCAACGCCTTCGGCACCTATGGTAGTTGATACTACAGGATTTCCCAATGACATTGCTTCTAAAATTTTAAGACGTGTACCACTACCTAATGTGAGTGGGGCAACTGCAACATTATTCTCATAATAATATGGCACTACACTATCTACACGCCCAGTAAAAACAATACCGTCCTTACTTTTTAAGGTGTCAAATGCTTTGCTTTCGTTACCCTGTCCAACTACTGTTAAATATGCATCAGGTCTTTGTTCTATAACCAAAGGAAGAACGCTATTACAAAACCATAGTAAACCCTCGCGATTAGCCACAGTATCTAAGTGGCCACAAAAAATGATACCATTACCAAGCTTCTTAATATCAAGATAAGGTTTTAGATCTAAATCAACTCCATTAGGAACGACCGTACTCTTTAATGAACCCTTCATATTGATATTCTTCAATATTTGTTCATCTTTGCTACTGCAGGCAACAAAAGCATGAATAAAATCATTAAGCGAACTTTCAATTTTCTTTGTTCTTCTAATAACACGTAACATTAGCTCACTCTGCTTTTTTGTTTCAGCTTCTTTTGCCAATAGTATATGGTCAACATTATGAGCATCTAATATAAGTTTAGCATGCGGGAACTTCTTTTTAATGTATTTGGCTGCCATCATACTTTGTAAATGCTCGAAAATTATAACGTCATAATTCTTAGAATCTAATAATTGACTTAGGATGGAGTATATTTTTAGTAGCGTTTTATCAGCAGGCCCTTTTAAAGAACGTACTAAGTATCTGTAAACAATAGCATCAGCTATACGGTCAGGAATAAATCTATGAAGTAAACTGCTTGGCTCGTTATTAATGGGATTATAAATGGTTACATTTTCGGGTAAATAAAATGGACCTGATTTAATAAACTCCACCTTTGGTTGAAATACTATTACATCAACTTCATGTTCTGCAGCTAAAGCTTTAAGCAAATTAAAACAACGCAAAGCCCCTCCATTTTGAGGCGGGTATAAGTTTCGATAAGGTATGATATGTAAAATTTTAGCCACAGACTTAATTGTTAAGAATGGCTTTTAATGATTTTGATAGTGCATCAAGATCCCCTTCGTAAAAATAAGGGTAATGATTATAGAACGTGTTAAAAACATTTTTTGGCGTTTCAACAGGATCGTAATTGTTTTTAAGACGAAAAAGTTGATTCTCAAGCCCATGTATATCTTTGTACACAATAAAGCAATCCGGCAACTCGCCTTCACCACCAGGTTGCAAATTCTCACCTTTTCGCCATGCCATGGGCCAAGCGCTTGTTGGTGTGGCTACCATACAGCCAGTGGCCAGACATTCTGCTATTGGCAATCCGAATGCCTCAGGAGATTGCAATAATAATATTACACCTTGTTTATAAATCTCTCTTATTTCCTGGATTTCGTACCTACTCTCTAAAGAGATATATTTAATATTAAGTTTATGAAGTAAATCAAGTTGTGCTTGTCTTAATTTTTTGTACCCTGATTGCTCAAAATCTACGATTACAATAAATTCATTTTTAATAACGGGACTTAATCCTGTATATGTAATATCTAACCCAATTTTGCTCCAAGAATTATCTGGATTACTTTTGATCTCTGTTACATCAGAAACTGCAAAGTGCCAGTCATACCTTTCAATACTATGGTCATTATTTTGTGTAAGTTTTACAATTTGTGTAGGAGCGTTTCCTAAATAATAAACCTCATAAAATGCTAACGGCATTTCAGGATATAGTTTTTTTAAATGCTCTATGTTATAATAATTCCTCCAAAAACCGTTTGGTGTACACTCACAAAAAACGATTAAATTATATTCCCCTAATTTTGAAAAATTGCGATAGTCCCTTAATAAATTAGAAACCTTTTCATAAAGTTTAAAGTGTAATTTAGCTTTATTCCTGGTTTCAGACAAAAGTGGAAAGGCTCTAGCAAACGTGTCAAAAATTTCTAAAATATCGGCTGTTACATTCAGTTTTGAAAACATAAACTGAAGACTTAAAGCTAATACTTTCGGACTATTATTACCATTTCGTGTTACTATTGCAACTTTCATTTAATTTCTTGCAACATAGTTTTAACATCACTTTCAATTTGCTTCCAGTTATAAGAAGTTTCTATAGTCTTACGACCTTCTGAACCTAATTTAACTTTTAATTCTTTATCAGATAGAACTGCTAAACAAGCATTAATAAATTCTTCAGGAGTATCAGCCAAAGTGATGTTTGAAACATTAACATCCAAACCTTCAGCTCCTATAGTAGTGCTCACAACCGCTTTGTTCATAGCCCAAGCTTCCAATATTTTAAGCCTAGTGCCGCTGCCATATCTTAGAGGTACAACACATAAATCAGCACTGTTGTAAACAGGTCTCATGTCTTCCGGAGAATCAATTATTTTTACAGGTAGATTTAAATTTATATACTTTGTAGTGCTTGCTGCATTTCTGCCTGCTATCACAAAACAAATACTGGGTATTTGTAAAAGTAAATCTGGAAGTATTTGCCTAGCAAAATAAATAACAGCATCAATATTAGGCTTATAACCCATATCACCAGTAAATAGAATTATCTTATCAACAACATCATCTTTTGATAACGAAACTGCTTTGAAAAAATTAATATCAACTCCATTAGGGACTACTTTTATATTTGCATTGCTAGCTAATTCTAAAAACTTTTTTTTATCTATTAAAGAGCAAGTAAAAACTAAATCAGCATTGTTTATAGTTTCAATTTCTACCTGCTTCATTAAATCCAGATTAAGCTTATGCCTATATTTTTGTGAATGAATGTCACTTTCTGATAGCAGTTGCTTATAAAACTGGCTTTCAATATTATGTGTATTGACAATCTTAAAAGGAATATTTTTTATAACAGGAAATACAAGAGACCCTATGTAAGAGAAGTCTATAATTACTAAATCATAAGTTTTTGAATTAACTAACTTTTGAAGTTCAGGCTTGATAAGTTGAAAATTTAAATAGCGTTCATAGCTTCTGGCTGGCAAAACAGTATTAATTAAGCTAAGCTTAATTAATAATCGATACCAATTTATTAACCAAAAACTAATAGCTCTATGAGTAAGCTTCTCTTTTACAAATACATAATTTATAAGATAATTAAATTCATAATCGGACAAGATTAAGGGCAATAAGATACCGACTAATGTTGCAATCTTTCTTAATATTGTTTTCTTAGTACCGTATTGGTTTTGCTTTACATGTAAAATATTACGTACAAAGTTATTTAAAAGTGACTTCGCCTCAGAGGATAAACGCCACAAAACAACTAAGTCAACAATACCTGCCTTAGCAGCCGCTTTTAGAAGGTGATAAGATCTCCTGCCCCCCCCACTTGGTGGAACAGGTGGATCAGGAGTTATAAATAAAATTTCTTTAGGCATGTAGTCATAGAATTAGGGTATAAGATTTTATCAATTCTTAATCTAACTTTTATACCTATTGAATTCTTGAAAAAATAAGTGTAAAGGAATATAAGTAAAAGATTTTGTTTAAAACCTGTTGCAAGCTTAAATGAGTGAGTTAAAGATTTAATCAGCGATAATCTCATTTCTGATAATCTCAGTCTATTCAAATACCAATTCGTAACTTTAAAAGACAAAGAATATTTCTGTGAAATACTATTTAGCCATAATGCAAATAAATAATCAGCCTGAAATTTCTCATTTCTAAAAAAACCAGAATTAGATGAAATGTTTGTACCACTTAATCGCCAATAAATCTGACCATTTGGGATTGTAACGATCTTGCTTTCTTTTGAAAAATTAATCCAAGAAGCTATATCACTTCCCCAAGCTGCCGGGAATTCTACAAAACCATTGCAGTTGTTATAAGTAGATTTTGAGAATATATATTCAACTACAGTTGAGAACCTTTTACCTGCAACATAAGCTGAGGCATATTCCCAACCTGTTTCATCAGTATAATGAATTAATTCCCCAATCTCTCTACCATCTTTATCTATCTTTCTCAGATTAAAACGGAATAAATTACTATCTGGATTTGTAACTAATGAATTATAAAAACTTTCAACGCAGTTTTTACTCATTAAGTCATCATCAGAAAATAACCATAGCCATTTCTCTCCGATTGTTAAACTTATAGATCTAGCCCAATGCTTTACTAAAGAATAACTTCCTAAATTTTCCTCGAACTTATAATATATTAAATCAATTCTATTATTAAAACCATCTACAATAGACTTTAAATTTTCCGGGCTATTATCATCACCTATATAGACAGTAAAATTTTTACATGTTTGCTCTGATATAGAATTTAAACAATCATGCAAATACTTAGCTTTATAAGCTGGAATAACAATCGCAAGATCTTTCAAAACCTTCTATTTTTTATATAATTGGTGTAGCCAAAATTGCAAATTGTAAATATTTCATCTCCTCATACCTATTCGCAGTTAGGAAATTTAAAATTCGTAATTTAGAATTCATGTGAGGATTTATACCATTAATAGTTATGACTTTATACCCACATTCCTCAAACATTCTAATTATACTTTTTTTAGTAAAAAACCGGAGGTGGGTTTTATCTAATATACCCTCATTTTCATATTTCCAATCTTTATTTATCACTACAGAATATAATGTAGTAAAATGTAAAATATTTGGAATTGAACAAAAGATGAACCCGTCTTTTGTAATGTTTTCTTTTATCTTTTTTAAAATGCATTCTGGATCTATAAGATGTTCGAGCACATCATTAAAAAAAACACAGTCAAAATAGCATTTTGGTAATTCATTTATCGCTTCTTCTATTCCTGAATTGATTACTTTAAATAGTTTACTCTTAGCTTCATTTGCTGAAAAATAATTTGGCTCAACTCCCCATACTTCTTCAATATTAAATACATTCTTAATGTTATAACTAAAAGAACCATTAGAGCAGCCTATATCAACACTTCTGTTAATTCCTTCTGGTATAAAAGGATATAATTCTACCCTTTTATGAGAATAATATGATTCTGGTTTATTTATATATTCCTCTTTTAATTCCATATTTCATTTTATTTAAGTTTACTTTAAGTATGTTTAATAACATTTTATTTAAAGTATAAGGTATATTTCTAATGAGCGGTAATGTTTTTATCCTAAACCTGAAAATTATATTTATGGGATTAAATCTAGTAAATAAACTTGGCCTAAATACCAAATTATTTAATTCAGAAGTTAGAATGAAAGGTTTTAATTCAGCGTAATCCTCACTGGATTTAAACGAATAATTTATCTCATATCTTTCATATAAATCTATACCGTTTTGAATACACCTTAATATCCTTGATTTATCCAGATAATATAAATTATTAAATTCTTGATGTGAAAAAGATTCTATTTTTTCGATAAACTTATCTAAATTAAAACCAAACAAATAACTAAAATGCCAACCTGTTTTGCAATCAGAAGTACATAGAACAGTTTGAGTTATTGATTTGTAATAACTTTTGCGGTCGCCAATGGGTATATTTTTAATGTCTCTATAGTTTGCAGCTAAGTTAACTTTATAACTACAGTTTGATTTCAAATTAATAAAATAATAATAAACAGGAAGCTCAATCAATATTGGTAATTTAAAACAAGCATCTCTTAAAATTGTAGGCAGGTTCAAAATTTCGTCAACATCAGACAAAAATATTATATCATTAGGGTGACATTCTTTTAAACCTTCTTTTATATAATTTCTTTGAAAATATTCATATTCCCAGCTAGGTAAGTTGGGCATTAGAGGTGCTTCTAAATAAATTATCTTATCTTTAAACTTATTAAATCTACTTCTATTTTCATAAAAGAAAAGTGGTTTAGAATTGCCAGAAAGTGTTCTTTTGGATTCAACTAGAACAAAATAATCTACATGGTTTTCTAAGAAATTTAATCTCAATTCAAGAAGATCTAACTCAGAATTAAAAATAAAACAATCGTATATCATGTTAAAGAAATTATATTCCAGTTTGCTTCAGTAAATAATTTAACATGTTGAGGAAAACCACCTGGCCTTTTAACCTTATTAGAGTTCAACACAGAAAAAGACAAAATATCATGTATTCCATGGAGAAGAATTCCATTATCCATTATAAATACATCAATCCAATAAAGTCCAGGGCTAAAATCAATACTTGTCAAATTAAATACCATTTCTATAACCTCACCCTCATTTAAAGAAAATGTCCTACCTGAATCTAGGCTAGTGATATGACTTATTAGTTCTCCAAAATTATTCTTGAAGTTAATCCCTATCTCTATATTTTGAGCTGAATGATTTGCTTGGATTTTTAACTTAAATTCTGCGGGATATCCTATTAAAAATTCATTTGAAGATTTATTAGTATAATTAGTATATAATTCAATATTTAATAATTCAATATTTAAATTACCCTTTATTTGGCTCTCCAAAACCATAGTACTTGTTAGAGTAGTATAATGATCTAAAACTTGTTCAATAGGACCTTCTGATATGGATTGACCGTTACTTAATAGTAAACCTTTATTGCATAATTGATAAATAGCGGCCATATTATGGCTAACAAATAAAACAGTACGACCTTCTTTAGTACTTACATCCTGCATCTTACCAATAGCCTTTTTCTGAAACTCAGTATCACCTACAGCTAATACCTCATCAACAATCAAAATCTCAGGATCAAGATGTGCTGCTACTGCAAATGCAAGTCTTACTCGCATACCAGAAGAATAACGCTTTACAGGTGTGTCAATATACCGCTCTGTACCAGAAAAAGCTACTATCTCATCAAACTTAGTGCGTATCTCAGATTTGGTCATACCCAAAATAGCTCCATTTAAAAATATGTTTTCACGTCCTGTCAGATCTTCATGAAAACCAGTACCTACCTCTAAAAGTGAAGCAATACGGCCTTTTGCTTTGATTGTTCCTGTAGTTGGTGCAGTAACTCTTGATAGTAGTTTAAGAAGTGTTGATTTACCAGCGCCATTTTTCCCTATTATACCTAATACCTCCCCCTGTTTAACTTCAAAGTTAATATCGCGAAGTGCCCAAGTATACTTACTTATAGCTTTAGTAGATCTGTCGTTTACTTCACCAATTTTAAGGTATGGGTCTTCCTTACCACGCACTTTATGCCACCAACGGTTCAAATCATGAGAGATAGTACCTGTACCTAACTCTCCTAACCTGTATTGCTTTGACAGGTTCTCTACTTTAATAACAGTATCGCTCATAAGGTTAAACTGTATCCATAAATGATTTCTCTACTTTATTAAACACTACAATACCTAGTGCTAACACAACGAAAGCAAATAAAGTAGAATACCCTAAATACATCCAGTTAAAAGAACCCTCTCCAACAAAAGCATAACGGAAAGTTTCGATGATGCTTGTCATAGGGTTGGCTAAAATAAAAGGCTTATATTTTTCAGGAAGCGTTGAAAGCGGATAAATTACAGGAGAGGCATACATAGCCAACTGCACACCGAATGTTATCAGGAATTTGAGGTCGCGATACTTGGTGGTCATGGCGGAAATCAGCATGCCAAACCCTAAACCTAAAGCCGCCATAAGGATGATCAGGAAAGGCACCAGCACCATTGCCCAGGTTGGTTGCACATCTGCACCAGTAAACATGAAATAGGACAGCAATGCCAGGAACAAGATAAACTGTACGCCAAACTTCAGCAGGTTAGATACTACTATAGATAAGGGTATGATCAGCCTTGGGAAATATACCTTACCAAAAATATTGGCATTCTGGATGAATGTATTGGAAGTTGTAGTAAGACATTCAGAAAAGTAATTCCAGCCAACTATACCCGCCATATAAAACAATGGTCCGGGTATACCGTCGGTGGAGATACCAGCTATGTTACCAAAAACGATCGTGAAGGTAATTGTTGTAAAAAGCGGCTGCAGGAAAAACCAGATCGGCCCCAGAATGGTTTGCTTGTAAACCGCTACAAAATCGCGACGTACAAACATCTGTAACAAATCCCGGTAGCGCCAGACTTCCTTTAGTTGTAAATCAAAAAGACCTGAGCTTGGCTTTATGACCAGGGTCCAGTCTTCGTCTTGTTCTTTCATCAAAAAAGGTGGTATTCGGTTTCGTTAAAATTACCCTAAAATGAGTATAAATTTAATCATTCCTTTTGGGTAATTAGTAATGTAACGCACAAATCATTTGCGCTATTATAAGCAGAAAACCCACCCCTACCCCTCCCAGGAGGGGAATTGTACAGTTTAGCGTAACTCCCAACAGATGGAAAGGTAAAGGTGGATTTGTATAATTATATTAAATGCAAATTAAAACGCTTACAGGTCTTAAAGATGCAAAGAGGTGTATATACCTGATTACTCGTGGTAGTTAAGCACGCGGTGGCCGCCTTCCATCAGGTACGTATCACGCTTAAAGAGCTCCATGTCGGCCTGCATCATGTCTTTTACCAGGGCAGCAAGGTCGTATTTTGGTTCCCAGCCCAGTTTGGTCTTAGACTTTGTTGCATCACCAATTAGAAGCTCCACTTCAGTTGGTCTGAAATAATTAGGGTCTACACAAACAACTTCCTTACCAATCTCCAGTTGGTACTCTGGGTTATTGCAGGCAGCAACATAGCCTTTTTCGTCAATACCTTCGCCTTTATACTCAATTTCGATGCCAACTTCAGCAAACGACATTTTCACGAAATCGCGTACGGTCGTTGTTACGCCTGTTGCAATAACAAAGTCCTCTGGTATGTCCTGCTGCAGAATGCGCCACATGGCTTCCACATAATCTTTAGCATGGCCCCAGTCGCGTTTGGCATCCATGTTACCAAGGTATAGTTTGTCCTGTAGTTTAAGGGCAATACGGGATGCGGCTCTTGTTATTTTACGTGTTACAAAAGTCTCGCCTCTTAGCGGTGATTCGTGGTTGAACAGAATACCGTTGCAGGCAAACATATTATAAGCTTCTCTATAGTTTACAGTTATCCAGTAAGCATACAGTTTAGCTACGGCATATGGAGAACGCGGGTAGAAAGGCGTTGTCTCGGACTGAGGAACAGCCTGCACCAGGCCATAAAGTTCAGACGTAGATGCCTGGTAAATTCTCGTTTTCTCGGTTAAGCCTAATATCCTGATTGCTTCCAGGATTCTTAGTGTTCCTATTCCGTCAGCATTTGCAGTGTACTCAGGCGTATCGAAACTTACCTTCACATGACTCATGGCTGCAAGGTTATAGATCTCATCAGGCTGTGTTTCCTGAATAATGCGGATGATGTTGGTTGAATCGGTCAGGTCACCGTAATGCAGTTTAAAGTTTATATTCTTTTCGTGCGGGTCCTGGTACAAGTGATCGATACGATCAGTGTTAAACATAGAGCTACGACGTTTTAAGCCGTGAACTTTATATCCTTTGCTTAATAATAATTCGGCTAAATATGCTCCGTCTTGTCCGGTTACACCGGTTATAAGGGCTGTCTTCATTATATTTGATTATGTAAAATAGGGATAAGTATATCTAAGATGCTCTATACTTATACTTAAGGTAAAGGTTTTATACTTAAATTATATTTAATACAATACTTTATTGAATTAAAGGATTTCGTGTGTTGCATGCTTTTCTTTAAAGTCCTGGTAAGCGAGTTGTACACCCTCATGCAGGTCAACTTTATGCTTAAACCCTGTGTTATGTAACTTGCTTACGTCCATTAATTTACGGGGTGTGCCATCCGGCTTGGAGGTATCGAAAACCAGTTCACCCGCAAAACCGGTAACTTCTTTTACTAGTAGTGCCAGGTCTTTTATAGAGATATCCTCCCCTGTACCTATGTTAACTAACTCTTTTTCATTGTAGTGCTCCATCAGGTAAAGGCATGCTTCTGCTAGGTCATCTGCAAACAGAAACTCACGCTTAGGAGTGCCTGTTCCCCAGACAACTACTTCTTTCGCACCGCATTCTTTGGCATCATGGAACTTACGGATCAGGGCCGGTAACACATGAGAGTTATTCAGATCATAGTTATCATTGTAACCATATAAGTTAGTAGGCATTACACTTATAAAATTACAACCATATTGGTCACGGTAAGCCTCACACAGTTTTATGCCTGCAATCTTGGCTATGGCATAAGGTTCATTGGTTTGTTCCAGGGGACCGGTTAACAAATAGTCTTCTTTAAGAGGCTGCGGAGCTAACTTAGGATAAATGCAGGATGAACCCAGGAACATAAGCTTTTTAACCTGATTTATGTACGCTGAATGAATGATATTGGCTTCAATCATCAGGTTATCATACAGGAAATCGGCACGGTAAGTATTATTTGCATGAATGCCTCCTACTTTTGCAGCGGCCAGAAAAACATAATCAGGTTTTTCGTCCGCAAAAAAAGAAGCTACTGCATTCTGGTCTCTTAAATCTAGTTCAGATGATGTTTTAGTTAACAGATTTGTATAGCCATTTGCCTGTAGTTTTCGGCAGATAGCCGAACCTACCATGCCCCTGTGACCGGCTAGGTAGATCTTTGCGTTTTTTTCCATATTAAGGATGATAATGTTACTTGCTAAAGAAGTAAATTAAGAAATATTGAAAATTGTATGATACTTGCTCTTTTTGGTTTCTCCTTACGGTGAATAAGGCAAATTGGTGGTATCAAAAATATAATTTAAAATCTAAACCGTTTCCACCAAGGCTGATGTTCCATATCATCAGCATAGTATCCATAACCGTAGCCATAGCCGTAGCCATACCCGTAATTTAATTTACGATAATCAACATCGTTAAACAGAATGGCTGTATTCTGGATCTTCCCTGACACGTATTGCTGCTGAATATTGGTTAAGAATGACTTTAACGTGTAATTCTGACGCACCATATAAATATTAGCATCAGCCTGTTGCATTAACTCTAAGCCATCGGATAGTATACCAACGGGCGGCGTATCAATAATAATATAATCGAACTCTTGCCGGAGTTTTAGAAGCAGTTCATCCATTCGCTTATTCAATAGTAATTCTGATGGGTTCGGAGGTATATCTCCGGAAGGTAGAATAGATAAATGCTCCTGGATGGTCTGATGGATTATTTCATCTAAACCAGCAAAGCCAGCTAAAAAATTACTTAAACCAACCCTGCTGGTAACACCATAATCCGTGTTATTATTTGGCTTACGCATATCTGCATTAATGAGCAAAGTACGCTCCCCGGAGATTGCGAAAATATACGCCAAGTTTTTTGCTGAAAAAGTTTTGCCTTCACCACTGATAGAAGAAGTAATAACGAATATCTTGCCGCTCTCATTATCCGCATTTAACATAAAGCGCAAATTGGACCTAACTGTACGGAAAGCTTCGGCTAATGCAGATTTAGGGCTTTGATCGATCAGGCTGGAACTACCTTTTTTGTTATGTCCCACCATCCCGAGTACAGGGAGAGCAGTAAATTTTTTAATATCTTCAACAGTACTGATTTTATTATTAAAAAAGTCTTTTCCAAATATGAATGCCAGCGGAATAGCCAGGCCTAACAGCAACGCTGTAGTATAGTTTTTAGAACTTGTTGGAGCAATCTGAGCAGAAACCTGCGCTTCGGTTAAGATAGTAACATCAGACGTATTGGCAGCTTTAGCTATACCTGCTTCTGCACGTTTTTCCATTAGAAAAACATACAGGTTTTCGCTGAGGCTATATAAACGCTGGATGTTAATTAATTTTCTTTCAGCAGTTGGTAATTTTTGTAATTGCCCGGAAGCATCTGAAATACGCTTGTTTAATTCATTTAAAGCAATATTATTTGCTGATTCTATACTTCTTATATTTTCAAGAAGATTTGACCTCAGTTCTGCTAATTGCCGCTGTTTTAATTTTAATTCATTTGACAAAATGGGATTGGCCTGGTTCTCATTCTTCCTTAAAACTTCAATATCAGACTGGATTTTAACAAATTCCCCGATCAGTTGGTTGAGAACGGGGTCATTTATTCCAAAGTTTGAAGGAACAACTATATTTTCTTCTTTTGAATCGTTCCTTAAATACCGTTTTAAGTAATTATAATATCTGTCATTAACCAGTAGAACTGCCTTTTCCTTTTCAAGATCCTGAATATTTCCGGCAATCTTACCTCCTTCACTACTTAGACTCAGCCTTGAGTTATCTTTTTTAAAGGTCTCCAGCCTGCTTTCAATAAAGTAAAGGGAATCACTTATTTGTTGTAGTTGCTCATCAATAAAACTGAGCGTATTAATTGCATTTGTATTTTTAATATTAAGATTATGCTCAACATACGTTTGCATGTGAGCATTAAGAAAATCTTTTTCCTTTTCAGGTGTAGTACCCGAAAGTTTTAAAACAAGAGCAGAAGCGCCGCCAGGCATTTCTGATACATTTAATGCAGACGCATAATAATTAGCTAATTCTTCAGGCTGATTAATTCTGAATAATAACTCGTTTGGTTCCTCTGTTGGAATATTGTTCTTTATAATAGCTGTAAAGGTAAAACCATTTACAGTATATGTAGATCCGGATAGAAACTGTTTAGCACTAAACTGATTATTCCAGGCTAGATCCTCCGTCTGTAGCTCATATTTATTATTATCTAATGGTATAAATCTAAAGAGAACACCATAGGGAATATTTATTGAAGAGGAATCAAAAGTTACGGAGAAAGGTGAAGCGCCCTTATACGCTTCCGATAGTTTGATATTCCCTTGTTGGTAATGTGTTACATCAAAGTCTAACTTTTGAAGCGTTTGTTTTACCAAAGCCTTTGTTTTTATCAGGATTGACTCATTGGAAAGCTCCTGTGAACCCTGAAATACGTCAGCTCCATACAATAATGCAGCTGCAGAAGCTCCCTGATCTACAGGTTTAACCACCATTACAGAGGATTTCACTTCATATAATGGAATGGTGTACCTATTTATCAAAAAAGCAATCGAAATTGCAATCAAAACAGATGCTAATATCCAATACCAATACTGCAAAGCTTTTGCAAGTAGCTTCTGAATATCAAAACCTGCATCCTGAGGATTTACTTTATTTTCCAAGTGAAATAGTAGCTTAGGCTGCTTATAATATTTTATCTAACCAACTGATTAACAATGAGTACAATTGCCGAAACAACTGACAATGTCAAGCTTACATTGGCAATTAAATTCTCCCTGATGTTCTTAGCCGGTAGCGGGTCGACTACGATCATATCATTAGGTTGCAGGTAAAAATTGGCCTGTGCGATAGTTTTGTCATCCAATAAACTGAAGGTATATAGTTTTGCTTTACCTGCTTCGTAGCGCACTAATTTAATTTGCCCCCGATTAGCATAAGCAGTAAAACCACCGGCATTAGCAATAGCCTCCATCAAGTTTATGTCATCCTGGTAGGTCGTAAACTGGCCTTGCTTTGACACCTCCCCTATAACAGAAAAACGAAATGTCAGGAAACGCATATTTACGGTTGGGTCGGTGAGGTACGGCTTAAGGGCTTCTGTTACTTTAAGGCGCGCTTCAGCTAATGTTAGTCCTTGCAAGTTTACTTTTCCTACTGTCGGGATCAGTATATTTCCTTCTGTATCCAAAGTATAACCTTCTAATACGGGATCGGAAGTAGTGGTAGCTGTAGTTGCCTGGCCTAAAAAGTTATACTCGGTTGGTGTGGTGGTCTGTACCTTTAAAGAAAGCACATCGCCGGGCTTCAAGGTATAAACCGGGCGTTGCAGGTTAAATGTTTTCAAAAGCTCATCTGCTTTGGACTGATCTTTTGGATCGGGCTTATCCTGTAGCAGAACTAATCTTTTTTGGGGCACACAAGACGCGAACAGTAGTACGCCCAGCAGCACGAAAAGTATAGAAAGGGTGTTTCGCATTTTAAAGTGCTTCTACACTATAGGTTTAAGTTTGAGTTAGCGCTTTTATAGCTGCTTATAGTTATTCTAATTGGTGAAATTACTAAAAAATCTCTTCCAATTAATGTATCATAAAGGAATTATATAGCAAAAACTAAAAATTAACCTGTATACCGTTGGTTATAGCATACACAAACCTGGTTACAGGTACTATTGGTTTATCCTCGAAAGTACAATTAAACCCAGTCCGGAAAGACAAAGTACTATTAAGTTTAAATAAAAGGTTCATGTCGCCGCTGACACGGTTACGAAAAGAATCAATTTTAGTATCATAACCTGTCTGGAAATAAACAATTGCCTCTGTTGTAACGTGGTCGTTTATAACTGCTTTGTTGCTGATATAGTTGGTAAGCTTAGGCAAACTCGATTCAATTATCCCTTCCGTTTCGTCCGGCGACTGCCATTTTTCATACTCGTGCATAACGCCGCTGCCAACGTATAGGTTGGTTTTGGGTTTACGAAGTATAGCATACCTCACTCCTGCTCCTGCCAGGGTACGCAATTCCAGGCCGCGGGCCCTGTCTGACTGGAGTTGGGTGAACAACTCATAAGATAGCCGGCGCTGGCGGTATAAGTTAACCCGAAAATGGGCATACCCATTACTGGCAATCGTATTGCGTTGCTCTTTGTTGTCGTAATTTATAAGCAGGTAATTATAGTAGTTTAACAGCAGGTAACTGTGTCTGGCAGAAATATACGCCACATCACTGTTAAATGTTAATTGCAGAAAGTTATTTGGGTTATTCTTACCGGCATTACGGTTAAACATCGAAAAATTGAGCCCTGCTTTTCCGGTCATGTAATTAGCTGAATCCTGTTCTATGCGGGCACGTTCTATGTTAAGTATTTGTGCATTGGCCTGAACTATAGTGAACAAACAGCTCATAAAGTACGGCACCAACAGCATTAAACTAACCCTTATGCATCGGTGAAGTGTATCTGGGGCAGAAAACCTTATTACTTTGGGAATTGAATTGAGTGAAATGGCAAACATCCTTCAAGTCTACAGCATAAATCAGAAATCACCAAAAGCAACTATAAATTTTGCACTGGAATTGACAGCAGCAAAAATGTATCAGGCTGTAAATCATGCCACTCTAGAACCACCTTGTCTACGATATCACTAAAACTTGTAGGTTTATCTATAAATCAGCAGTTTTGGGTAAGATTATAAGCCATGCTTACACAGGAACAAATCATAACTCAAACAGCAGCCTACGTTCAGAAAATGCTTACCGGCGAAGGTTCAGGCCACGATTGGTGGCATATACTACGTGTTTGGAACAATGCCAAAACGATTGCCGCCACTGAAACGGCACAGCTTTTTATAGTTGAACTGGCCGCTCTGTTACATGACATTGGCGACCACAAATTCCATAACGGAGACGAAACAGTTGGCCCGCGCATGGCTGCAGCATGGCTCCAATCACTGAAAGTACCCGATGAAACTATAGAAACTGTCTGTACTATAATTAAGGAGTTATCTTTTAAAGGAGCCGGTACCACTTCAGAAATGAGCAGCATAGAAGGCGAGATTGTGCAGGATGCTGACCGCCTGGATGCCATTGGCGCGATAGGTATAGCCCGAACGTTTGCTTACGGAGGTCACAAAAACCGTGAGCTATATAACCCGGATATCAAGCCTGAATTACACGATACCTTTGAAGCTTACAAAAACAGCACTGCTCCAACTATAAATCATTTTTACGAGAAGCTTTTGCTTCTCAAAGACCGTATGCATACCCAAACAGCCAAAACAATGGCCGAACAACGACACGGGTACATGGAGACTTACCTGGAACAATTTTTCGCAGAATGGGGTGGTGAAAGGTAATGCCTGCTATGCTCCTGTTTAATTTGTTTTCTTTTTTCCCGTACACCAACTAAACTATAACTCTGCTGTAACTATACACCACTATGGAAATACCGGTACTTGATGATGTTGTGATCATACTCGGGTTGGCCGTGGTGGTAATTTTATCGTTTCAGCGGTTCAGGTTGCCCACTATACTCGGCTTTTTAATTACGGGAGTTATTGCCGGTCCGCATGGGTTAAGCCTGGTTGACAACATCCACAACATTGAGATACTGGCGGAGATCGGCGTTATCATGCTGCTTTTCATTATCGGTATGGAATTCTCGCTGCGCAAGCTGGCTCTCATAAAACGGACCATTTTTATTGGTGGCACCACCCAGGTGCTGGGCTCTATACTGCTGGCAACTGCAGTTATGCTCTTGCTCAATTATTCGCTGGGGCAATCTATCTTTATTGGCTTTCTGATTTCGCTCAGCAGCACTGCTATAGTGCTTAAACTCCTACAGGATAACGGGGAATTTAACAGTCCGCATGGTAAAATTGTGCTGGCTATACTTATTTTCCAGGATATTGTGGTTGTGCCCATGATGCTGCTTACACCGCTACTAACCGGTAAAGCAGATAACATCGGTTTCCAGCTGCTGTTAATGTTTTTAAAAGGCTTGCTGGTTATAGTTGTGGTATTAATTAGTGCCCGATACCTGGTACCGCGGCTGCTATACTTAGTGGCTCAAACTAAAAGCAAAGAACTGTTTATACTTTCTATTGTAGCCATTTGCTTTATGGTGGCCTGGCTAACATCCAGTTTGGGGCTGTCGCTGGCGCTTGGCGCGTTTATGGCCGGGCTTATCATTTCAGAATCAGAATATAGTCACCAGGCAACAAGTAATATTTTACCATTTCGCGAGATCTTTACCAGTTTTTTCTTTGTCTCGATCGGCATGTTACTCGATATGTCGTTTCTGCTCACGCACCTGCCCCTGGTTTTGCTCTTTACCTTGGGTACCTTCCTGATCAATACACTGGTGGCTACGGTAGCAGCTCGCCTGTTGCAGTACCCGCTTCGCACAGCTATACTTGCCGGTATCGCCCTGTTTCAGGTTGGTGAATTTGCCTTCATACTTTCCAAAACGGGGCTATCTTATGGGTTGCTCACTCCTGTTACTTACCAGTACTTCCTGTCGGTTTCGTTACTCACGATGGCCTTAACGCCATTTGCTATACAGCACTCGCGCCGCATGGCTTCCTTTATCAGTCTTAAATTACTGGGCAAATCAGAACCTATACCTTTTGAGAACTATAGCCATACCCCATCCGAGGAACTACCCGAACTGGAAGACCATATTGTAATTATAGGGTTTGGCATAAACGGCCGCAATGTGGCCAAAGCTGCACGCTTCGCAAAAATCCCCTATACAATTATAGAAATGAATGCCGTAACCGTTAAAAAAGAGCGGCACCGTGGCGAACCTATACTTTTTGGGGATGCGGTACATACCATGATCCTGTCGCATGTAAATGTACACAAAGCGCGTGTGGTGGTTATTGCCATCTCAGACCCGGATGCGACCAAGCGAATTATTGCAGCCGTGCGCCAGGTTAGTGCCAAAGTGCATATCATAGTCCGGACCCGTTTTGTTGAGGAAATGAATGAAAACTTCAGGATTGGCGCTGATGAAGTAATACCGGAAGAATTTGAAACGTCTATTGAAATATTTACCCGGGTGCTATCCAAGTACCTGATGCCGCGCGATGAAATTGAGCACTTCACACAACTGATACGCTCTGATAACTATGATATGCTGCGAAGCTTACCCGGCAGTGGCAACGCCATCACAAACCTGTCGCACGACTTGCCCGACATTGAAGTAGCTAGCCTACGCGTTTATACCTCCGATAGCTCTATAGTTGAAAAAGCACTGGCAGATGCTAACCTGCGCGGTCGGTTTAATATTACACTCGTCGCTATAAAACGCGAAAGGCAAACTATACTGGATATAAATGCACACACGGTCATAAAAAAAGGTGACGTGATTTATGTAGTAGGTAAACCGGATGATGTGTACCGGTTTGGCAATTACCTGAAAGAAGAGTAAAGCAGCCGCAACTATAGTTATCGATTATTTCCTGCTTTTTAACGGAGCTAATACTTTTGCTACCTCATTTTTAACAGAACTATAGTTGGCTTTAAAATTAGAGATCGCACCTTCAGCCCATCCTCTCCACACAATTTCGTCTGTCGCCGGTTTTATCAGGTCTATAATCAGGGTTCCGCTTTTATACAGGTCTACGGCCCGGTAACCAGGCAATGCTTCGTGCCCGTAAATATAGCGGTACCCCGACATGTAGGCGTAACTATAGCCAAAGCCATCACTAAAACTACCCGGTACATCTTTTTCTACTGGCACCGATACACTTACATCATAGGCCACTAAAACGTCAGGGTTACCATTGGTAGCTTTCGTAAATCCTTTTGTCTGCATTTGTTCTTCTATCGCTTTGCGTAAGTGCTGGTTTAGCGCAGCGGTATAACCTTCGTCGTAGGCGATGGGGGCTTCAGGCTGGTCCTGGTACCAGGCATAGGTCTTAATGGCGGTGGTGTTCGCTCCTTCTGCCGATACGCTGTTTGGTTTAGACGATATAGAGCTTGTTACGCAACTGCTAAGCAACAGCAAGCACAAAAAGAGCAGCGGGAAATATTTTTTCATAGGTGTATACTTTATGCCTGTTACGCAGATACGGGTAGCTATAGTTAATATCTGCGTAAATCGGTGTCAATTTAACAATCAATTCGGATTGGTGATGATTATCATTTTAAAAATTAATGCAAGGGTATAGCTTGCACGCAATAAATAAAACTACAAACATCACTATAAAGTATAGTTCTGGAAAGTAATCCCGAAAATATGGCACCAACTACACCTACATACACTACCGCCGAAGCAGCGTTATCGATTATTAAATCAGGCGACAGAGTTTTTTTACACGGCAGCGCAGCCACACCGCAATACATGATACGCAAACTGGCCGAACGCGCCGATGAACTACGCGATGTGGAACTGGTAAGCATTAGCACCTTTGGAGAAATGCCCTGTGCCGAAGAAAAATACGCTGGCTCTTTTTATATAAACTCCCTGTTTGTTTCGGCCAATGTGCGTGATGCTGTAAATAGCGGCCGCGGCGATTATGTGCCTATCTTTTTAAGTGAGATACCGCAGTTGTTCCGGTTGGGCATTATGCCGCTGGATGTAGCTATAGTTCATGTGTCGCCACCAGACAGGCATGGTTACTGCTCGCTGGGCGTATCCGTAGATATTGCCCGTGAAGCCGTAAAACGAGCCAAACATGTAATTGCCCAGGTAAACCCGCAAATGCCCCGTACCCACGGCGATGCACTTATCCATATCAGGAGGTTTGATGCGCTGGTAGAAGTAAATGAGGCATTGCCGGAAGTAGATTATAGTGGGCGCATTACCGCAACCGAAGAAGCCATAGGCCGCAACGTAGCAGAACTGGTAGAAGATAAAGCCACCCTGCAAATGGGTATCGGTGCTATACCAGATGCCGTGCTAAGGAGCCTTACAAACCACAAAGGCCTGGGCATCCATACCGAAATGTTCTCAAACGGCATTTTACCACTTATCGAGAACGGCGTTATCACAAACGAACACAAAAAGTTTTTACCCGGTCGTATAGCCACAGCCTTTATAGCCGGTAACCGCTCGCTTTACAATTATGTGGATGATAACCCCCTGATTACCATGCTCAGTACAGATGTGGCAAATGACGTGTCCATCATTAAAACCAACAATAAAGTTACAGCCATCAACAGTGCTATCGAAATAGACCTTACCGGGCAGGTTGTTTCTGACTCTATTGGTACTTACCAGTTCTCAGGGGTTGGCGGGCAGATGGACTTTATACGGGGAGCGGCACTGTCAAAAGGCGGGAAACCAATTATTGCATTGCCATCTGTTACGCACAAGGGAGTTTCGCGCATTACGCCTTTCCTGAACCCGGGTGGTGGCGTAGTTACCACGCGAGCACACGTACATTATGTAGTTACCGAATATGGCGTAGCGTATTTGTATGGTAAAAACCTGCGTCAGCGGGCCAAAGCACTCATTGACATTGCGCACCCCGACCACCGCGAGCGCCTGACCCAGGAAGCCATGCTGCGCTTTAAAAACCTGTAAGCAGCAAACATAAATTCCGGGTTTACGTGTATGCTAAAAAAATCAGAATATATACGCGATGGATATAGCACAACACGTTCCCACTCCCCCACCTGCGTGGGTAAAAAATATGGCCCGGTTCGGGCTAACAGCAAAAGGCATAGTCTACTGCTTAGTTGGCATTCTAGCCTTTATGGCTGCTTTTGAATTAGGGGGCAAATCAGAGCAAAGCTCCGACAAGTCAGGTGTTTTTCAGTTTATACTGGAACAGAATTTTGGCAGAGTGCTGCTGGCTATAGTTGCCATCGGGTTGCTATGTTATACTGTGTGGCGCTTTCTGCAGGCTTTTAAAGATACCGAAAACAAAGGCGACAATCCTAAAGGAATCGGGGTACGCATACGGTATGCCTTTAGTGGTTTTGTGTATGGTGCACTTGCCTTTTATGCCGCAAAGCTTGTGTTAGGAAATGGTGGCGGTGGTAATGGCGACTCCCGCGAAACAGTGGCTAAAGAACTGTTGCAGCAACCTTTCGGGCAGTGGCTGGTTGGTATAGTTGCAGTAGGTACGGCACTTGCAGGCTTGCACCAGATTTACCTGGCCTTATCCGATAAGTATAAAAAGCATGTGCAAAGCGCCGGCCTAAAACACGAAGCAGAAGCCATGATGATCAGGGCAGGTAAAATTGGCTACATTGCCCGCGGTATTGTATGGTTAATCATTGCCTACTTTTTCCTGAGAGCTGCGTTGCATGCAAACCCGAACGAAGCAGGCGGAAGCGGCAGTGCCTTTGCGTTTCTCGAGAGCTCGTCGTATGGATCGTACATGCTTGGTGCTGTGGCAATTGGGCTGTTATTTTACGGCATCTTTATGTTTATGCGTGCCCGTTACCAGGTTATCAATGTAGGTTAGCAACCAGCTTTAGTTTTCATACTTAACCGACATAGTAAACTATAGTTACGCAAGCCAACTATAGTTTACCCAGATATTGTTTTTTAAACAATTAAAGTATAACCTGCATGCTATAGTTTGCAATTCCTTGTTCAGCAATGTGTTATTCTTAAACCCTAAAACGATAGCTTAAAGCAAAGCAGTCTGCATAATAATTTTTGACGAATACTTTTGTGTAGTATCTTTGGCTAGCAAGTATACCTGTGTGTAAATAATACATGAAGAACACCCCTTTCAAGATCTTCATTCTGGATGATGATGTGTGGTACAGCGAGTTGCTGGAGTATCATCTTTCGCTTAACCCGGATTATGACATCAGGAAATTCCATTCGGCAAAAGACTTTTTTGCCAGCCTGCACGAGAAGCCCGACGTGGTTACGGTAGATTATTCGCTACCCGATAAAAACGGCGCCGAGGTACTGAAACTGGTAAAAGAACGCAACCCGGATATACAGGTCATTATTATTTCGGGGCAGGAAGATATAGCCACCGCCGTGGCGTTGCTGAAACAGGGTGCTTACGATTACATTGTTAAAGACGAAGAAACCCCGGAACGACTCTGGAACACTATTAATAAAGTACGCGAAAACCTGTCGTTGCGCGAGGAAATAAACCACCTGCGCGAAGAAATAGGCCAGAAATACGACTTTGGCAAAGTGATCATTGGTAACAGCGAGGCAATTAAAAAAGTGTTCTCGCTGATGGATAAAGCCACCAAAACCAATATCATCGTTTCTATAACCGGCGAAACCGGAACCGGAAAAGAACTGGTAGCCAAAGCCATCCACTATAATTCAACCCGTAAAAAACAACCGTATGTGGCCGTAAACGTGGCCGCCATCCCCAAAGAACTGATTGAAAGTGAGCTATTCGGACACGAAAAAGGAGCTTTTACAGGCGCCACTGCCCGCCGGATCGGAAAGTTTGAAGAAGCCAATAAAGGGACCATTTTTCTGGATGAAATTGGCGAACTGGATATAAGCCTGCAGGCCAAATTATTACGCGTACTTCAGGAAAAAGAAATTACAAGAGTTGGCGGCAATTCTATAGTTCCGGTGGATGTACGGATTATAGTTGCTACCCATAAAAACCTGGCCGAAGAAGTAAAAAAAGGCCACTTCAGGGAGGATTTGTATTACCGCCTGTTAGGCTTACCAATTAATTTACCGCCTTTGCGCGAGCGCCGCAGCGATATACTGGTACTTGCGCGTCACTTTATGGATGCTTTTGCGAAAGAAAACGGCATGCCGCGCAAAAACCTATCAGCCGGAGCACAGGAAAAACTACTCTCCTATTCGTTCCCGGGCAATGTGCGCGAACTTCGGGCGCTGGTGGAACTGGCTATGGTACTGGCCGACGAAGAAATGATTCAGGAGCAGGACATTAATTTTTCGGCAAACAATACCGATAAAGATTTCCTGGCTAAAGAACAGACGCTGAAAAACTATACAACCCGCATTATTCAGTATTTCCTGGATAAATATGACAGCAACGTCCTGCTGGTAGCCGATAAACTGGACATTGGTAAATCCACAATCTACCGCATGATCCAGAGCAACGAGTTAAAAGTAAAATAGCCTCTTTACCGCTGGGTCCTCATATAGCAATTTACCTATTTCTATACTTCAGCTATCGGCTTATTTAAATCTATAGTTTACCAGTAAGTTCCTGGTTATAGTTAGCAAGTTAAATACCTGACCATAAGCAACTATAGTCACTAACTTGCTTACTTCTTCTTAAAGGCAACACAACCCTAAAAATAAAACAGCAGCTATTTAAACAAATGTAAAGATTGGCAGTTTAAAATCCGTATTTTTGTATCCAAATAGTGCGAAGATGGAAGTTTTACAGGATGCGGCAACCCTGCTGAAGTTGTTGGAAAATGAGCGTATGGCGCGGCAGGAAGCGGAAAGTTTGGCCAAACAAAAAGACGCCGAAATAGATGCCCTGAAGCAAAAGCTCATAACATTACATTTGCCCGGCACGGCTGCAACAACAACATCCCAACCCGAACTGCAGGCAGAATACCCAGATCCGATCATACGGGTTGACCAGCAGGGCGATATATTATTTGTGAATGCTGCTGGCCGACAATTATTCGGCAAAATACCGGCTTCTCGAAAACTGGGCTTAAAACGCTTGTTCTTTAAAAAAGCTACTACCGCCTGGCGCGCTGGCAAACCTGTCACCCTGGAAACACACCTGCTTGGTAAATATTACCTTTTATTTATAGTGCCCCTCTCCGACAAAGGCTATGTAAATATTTACCTGAACGATATTACCGAACGCAAACAGGCCGAGCAGGCACTACAGGAAAGCCAGAACTTTGTTCGAAACATCGCGCATACCATACCCAACATCATTTACATCTACGACCTGGAACAGGACCGTAGCATTTACCTGAACGAACAGATTGAGGCCGTACTGGGCTACACCAAACAGGACATTGAAGCAATGGACGGCCATGTGTTTATGTCGCTGTTGCTGCCCGAAGAGTTGCCTAAAATGTACCATCACTTGTACAACATGCCGCAGGCACTGGATGGTGAGATACGGCAAATTGAGTATCTGGTACGGAACAAGCACGGCGAAACAATAAACCTGCTCTGCCGCGAAAGTATTTTTAAGCGCAAGGATAACGGCCAGGTGGTGCAGGTAATTGGCTCTGCCGAAGATGTAACCCAGCTCCGGAATAAGAATAAGGCTTTAGTGGAGCAAAAGGAGTTTTACGAAGCTATACTTAATCATATCCCTTCTGATATAGCCGTTTATAACAACCAGCTGCAATACATTTTTGTAAACCCGGTTGCTGTCTCGGACCCGGCGTTGCGCCAGTGGATTATCGGGAAAACAAATGAGGAATATTGTACCTACCGCAACGTACCTTTCGAGCGTATTGCAAACCGGTCGCATCACCTGCACCTGGCGCATACAAGCAAAAAGTTTGTTGCCTTTGAAGAGGAAATCATCAATAAGGAAGGCGAGGCATCGTACCATATCCGAAAACTAAACCCCGTAGTAGATGCGCAAGGTGATCTACAGATGATCATCGGGCATGGCCTGAATATAACAGACCTGAAGCACGCCCAGCAGGAAATTGTTAAAAGCGAAGCCAAGAACCGTGCTATACTGGCAGCCATACCTGACCTCATGTTCATCATAAACGAGGACGGCATATACCTCGACATGAAAAACGTGGAGCAGGAACATTTACTGGTTCCTAAAGCCAGGGTTATTGGTGCCCACATGCAAGACCTGCTGCCCAAAGAAATATGTGAAAACATTCTGACCCTCGTGCGCAAGGTGATAAGCACCGGTGAGCCTGAACGCACCGAATACGAACTGGAACTGGAAAGCGGAAAACACTATTATGAGGGCCGTATTATAAAGTATAGCTCAACCGAGGTGCTGGCTATTATACGGGATACTACAGAAGAACGCAAAGCCACACAGGCGGCTAAGGAACAAAACGAATTTATCCGGTCGGTGATGGATTCCAGCCCGAGTTTGATCTATGTAAAAAACCAGAATGGTGAATTTAAACTGGTAAACCAGGAAGTAGCTAACCTTTATGGCAAGCCCATTGAGGAATTACTGAATGTAAGCCCGATTACTGTTGCAAATAATACCGAAGAGGTTGAGACCTTTACCCATGACGACAGAATCGTGATTGAGCAACGTCGGGAGGTAGTGTCGGAACAGTGTTTTACAAAACCAAATGGCGAAGTGCTATGGTTTAAAACTACCAAACGGCCTTTAATTACCAGCGACGGGCAGGTTAATGTGCTTGGCATCTCTACTGATATAACGGTACAGCGCCTGGCAAGCAAACAGTTAGAAGAAAGCGAAGAACTGTACCGCTTACTATCTGATAACTCTAAAGATGTGATCAGCCTGCATGAACTTAGCGGGCGCTATATTTTTATTTCAAAAGCCGCGGAAGAAATGCTAGGCTATGCGGTAACCGAAATTATTGGGAGTAAACCACAGCGCCTGATTCACCCTGATGATTATGAAAACCTGCGGAAAGGGTTTAAAGATGTGCTGGAATACAAGGCCAACACAAACGTAGAGCACCGCCTGGTTAAAAAAGACGGAAGTATAGTTTGGGCAGAAACGAACCTGAAGCCTGTTTTTGATAGCGACGGAAATGTGATCAAGATACAGTCTTCGGCCCGTGATATAACCTTGCGCCGAAAAAATGCCGAGGCCCTGGCTCGCAGCGAAAAAAAATACAGAGACCTGATAAACTATAGCCAGGCCTACATTTGCGCCCACGACATGCAAGGCAAAGTGCTGTCGGTAAACCCGTATCTGGTTAATACACTTGGCTATACAGAGCAGGAAATGCTGGGCAAAGACCTTAAGACGTTCTTCCCGGAAGCCCACCGCGAAAACTTCAGTAGCTATATCAATAAATTTAAGGATTCGAACAATGTTGAGGGCGTGTTATGCATCCTGAACAAAGAACAACAGGAACGATACCTTTACTACCAGAACTATAAAGTGGAGGAGCCCGGATTGGAGCCCTACATTATAGGCCTGGCACAGGACATAACGGACCGATTGCAAACAGAAAAAGAGTTAAAAAATGCCAAAGAAGCTGCTGAAGAGTCTGCAAAGGTAAAAGAGAATTTTCTGGCTAACATGAGCCACGAGATACGCACCCCAATGAATGGTATTTTAGGGATGGCCGGCCTGCTCCAGAAAACCAACCTCGATGCATCGCAAAATAACTACCTTAAAATTATCAAGCAGTCAGCGGAGAACCTGCTGGTTGTGATAAACGACATACTGGATGTAGCCAAAATTGAAGCCGGAAAGCTTGACCTTGAGCAGATACCGTTTAACCTTGGCGATGCTGTTATAAACACGTTCAATACGCTGAACTATAAGGCCGAGGAAAAAGAGATCGCTTACCGGATGGAAAATGAGCACGTTAACTGCCCGGTTGTTATCGGAGACCCCTACCGCCTGAACCAGGTATTGCTAAACCTGCTGAACAATGCTATTAAATTTACAGACGAAGGAAGTGTGCTGCTGCATTGCCAGGTGCTGCATGAAGATGAGCAGGAACTGACCGTTGAGTTTGCTATATCTGATACGGGCATAGGTATACCGGAAGGTAAAAAGGACATTATATTTGAAGGCTTTACCCAGGCTTATTCCAGCATAACCCGTAAGTATGGCGGCTCCGGACTAGGGCTTAGCATCTGTAAAAACCTGGTAGAAATGCAGGGCGGCCGTATTTGGGCAGAAAGTGAAGAAGGAAAAGGCAGTACATTTAAATTTATACTTACTTACCCCAAAGCAGCTCAAAACCAACAATCAGAAACTACCAAAACAGCGGTTGATTTTGACAGCCTGGAGCCATTGCATGTGCTTGTTGCCGAAGATAACGAGATTAATATCTTCCTGGCCAAATCGATACTGGAAGGCTGGCAGTTTAAGGTAGATGTAGCTCAGAATGGTCAGGAAGCTGTAACTATGGCAGAAACCGGTAAGTATGATATTATACTGATGGATATACAGATGCCTGAAATGAGCGGGATTGATGCCACCTTACATTTACGCGCTAACGCTAACCAGGAAATTGCCCGTGTACCTATCATAGCGCTTACAGCCAATGCCTTTAAAGGAGATGCAGAAAAGTACCTGAGCGTTGGCATGAATGACTATATCTCGAAACCGTTTGAGGAAGAAACCCTCTATATAAAGTTGGCTACGTTACTGCCACACAAAATCAAACCTAAACAAAAGACAACTATAGCAGAAGATAAACCAGCGCAACCTGCAACACCACTTTACGACCTTGAAATGCTACAGAAGCTTGGACGCGGTAACCAGGAATTTATAAACCGTACGATACACCTGTTCATTCAAACTGCACCTCAAACTATAGCTACCTTGCAAACTTGCGCCCAGGCCGAGGATTGGGAAGGCGTAAGTGCGGCAGCTCATAAGCTTAAATCTACGATAGATACCTTACGGATTACACAGCTAAAGCAGGTAGTGAGAGAACTGGAAGATCAGGAAGCTTGTGTTACCAACCCGACAAAAGCTAAGGAATTGGTCAACTTTACTTCGGATCATATAAACCAGGTAATTAAAGAGATAGCCGTTGATATTAAGTAAATTACTTTAACTAGAACTATAAGTATTTGTCAGGCAGATTCATTTAAGAGGTAGCCGCAATTGTAACAGTATTTAGCACCGGGCACATGCCCTACCAACTGGCAATTGGGACAAACCTCCGAATTGGTCAGTTGCTTTTCGGAGCGGGTCATTTCTACGGTAACGATACCGGTGGGCACTGCAATAATACCGTAGCCCATAATCATAACGCAACTGGCTAGTATCTGGCCAAGCGGTGTTTGCGGGGCAATGTCTCCGTAGCCTACGGTAGTCAGGGTAACTATAGTCCAGTAAATACTTTTAGGTATACTTGTAAATCCGCTTGCTGCCCCTTCAATTACAAACATCATAGACCCAATTATTACCACAAGTAGCAGAACTGTACCCAGAAAAACAGCTATTTTGGTAAAACTTGCCTGCAGTGCCCGGGTCAGCACTTTCCCTTCGTTTATAAAATGCGTGAGCTTAAAAATACGGGCTATCCTTAGCAGCCTTAACACTCTCACTATCAGGAAATACTGGGCACCAATTACAAAAAGGCTTAAATAGGTCGGGATAATAGAAAACAGGTCTACGAGGCCGAAAAAGGAGAATATATACTTTAAAGGCCTGGGAGAACTATAGATCCGGAGCAGGTACTCTAAGGTAAACAGTATAGTAAAAGCCCATTCCAGTTTTTGAAAAAGCGGTAGATACGCTCTGCGGAGGTAGGTTACTGTTTCAAGCGATACGATGATGACACTAGCGAGGATAAGAATGAGCAGGATGATGTCGAATGTCTTTCCCGCGGTCGTTTCGGATTCAAAAACGATGCTGTGCAACTTCCTTCTGTTCGACAGGATATCCTTTTTCATATTGGGCTTATACGGGGCGAAGCAATGTTGTAGATGCAGATATCGCCATATAAACGTATAGCCGCTGATGGGCAGCGGCTATACGTTTATACTTAAAAAAAATTACTTATTCGTAAGAGGCGGCAGTAAGCATGGCATGTTTGCTCATTTGCTGTATCAGGTATAAACGTAAGGTGGCATCTACCTGCAACATTTGCTGTAACTCTTCCTTCGAAATACAGATAACCGTAGCCGGCTCTTTTACAACTACTGTCTGACTATAGGTTTCATGCATCAGGTCTGGTAAACCCAGCAGTGTACCGGCCTGTACGGTGCGTGGCAGCCCACCAACCGGGGTTACTTGTGCGCTACCACTTATCAGGTAATATAACTCCTGGTTAGGGTTGCCAGCTGCAAACAAACAGGTATCGGGCGCAACCAACGTATGGTTTCCTTTAACCTGTCCCTCCTCAATCATCTTCCTGAATAACATAATCGGGTTATAAAATGTCTGCAAAAATAACGTATATGGCCGAAGCAAAAATAATTGTTACTAATTTACAAGGACTAATTCCTTGTTAAATTCCGGCTGAGCTGCTTGTTTGCTTCTGCAGTTATCGCAGCAACCAGAACAGGGTTTGCTTTTAACTTGCCTGAAAGTAACCAGCGGAATCTGGGTATGGTATGCCTGAGTTTTTACATATGTGTTACTGAAAAGCCGCTGCATCAGGTAATTGTCCTGGGTTGCCAGTATAAGTAAGTCGGCCTCCTGCTGCTCAGCAAAATCACTGATACCCTCCAGCATGTCCTCTTCTTCCAGTAATTTATAGGTTACATCGTACCCTTCCAGCAACAGCTGTACTTCGCGCATGGCCATCTTTATTTTTGCACGTGCATTACGTTCAGCGGCACTATACAGCTGTACCATAGTTAGTTGCGCATTTACCTGCTTCACAAAATCTGCAATGCGCTTCAGCACACTTACATCTCGGTCGGTAAAATCTGTAGCAAAAACGAGGTGGTTTAATTTCTGAAATTGCACTTGCAGAGGCAAAGTCAGTACCGGGCAACTCAGCAGTTCCATTATAGCTGATGCGTGGTTGGCTAGCTGCTGCTCCCCTTCCGGCACCGGGCAGGCTTCCATCACCACCATATCCACGTAGTAATCCTGAACTATAGTTTTTATACAGTTACGAAGCGTACCTGGCCTAACAAGACATTCAAACCGGGTAAAACCTGTCCCTGTCTCATGGTGCCGTAAAAGTACCCGCTCGCCAAATGTACGAAGTGCCTGAATCAGCCTGTTCTGTTGCGTAAATGTGAGATCGGTGGACTGGGTGGCATGTACCAATAACACTTCTGCGTCTAAAGCTTTTGCCAGATGACCTGCGTATTTCAGCAGTTTTTCGCTTACCTCATCAAAATTGATTGGTACCAGTATCCGCTTTACCTGATTTGTTTCCATAGTTTCCCCTGTTTTGTATAGCGTAAAGTTATAGGTAAGGCTATGGCTATGCAGTGAGTATGGTCACTGACGGAAATGACTTATGTCAGTTTAGAATAGGGTAAACTATAGTTACCTTCTAAAAAAAATAAGCTGTAAGGTTGGCTTACAGCTTATAGTTTATTTTGCTCTTGCTACGGCAGGTTTACTGCAGCAACTCATTTCGGTTTTATGCGCCTGGGTTTCGATAACCTTTGGACTAAGATACGGTATGCCCAAACCAAGGCCACGAACTATAAATAGTATTGCCAGCGTCATGCCAATATAAGGCACTGCCCTGTTAAACATACCACGCATTTTTAAGCTGATGAGTTTGCCGGATAAAGAAACTATAAACATCAGCGGGAATGTGCCTAAGCCAAATAAAGCCATGTACAGCATGGCCCCTCCTACGCCCGGCGCGCTTATAGCTCCGGCAAGGGCAATGTATACAAAACCACAAGGAAGTAAGCCGTTTAGCAGGCCAACCATAAACAACGAACCCAACGAGTTTTTCTGGAAATAATATCCCAGTTTTCGTCTTACCCAGGCCATCAGTTTATCGGCACCTAAAACACTGGCAGACTTACCTTTAACAGCAGCCGGTAAAACCAACAATAGAAGTATAAGTATACCAGAAACGATAGATACTGTTTGCTGCAACCCAGCCATTTGCAATGACTCGCCGAATACGCCAGCCAAAGCACCAAGCAAAGCGTAAGTAACTATACGCCCGCTATTGTACAGGAGCCGGCCGGCATAGTATCGCCAGCCGGTGCTCCCGACAAAGGGTAGCGCCATTGCTATAGGGCCGCACATCCCGACACAATGGAAACTACCTACTAACCCGAAAATAAAACCTGCCCAGATCATGGCTATTTTATTTGAATGGTTTTTTCTGAATAATATGCCTCTTTGCCATCGCTGAAGTCCACGCGCACTTTCCATACGCCGCTTTCCAGGTCTTGTACTTCCAGCAACTGGCTCTGGTCGCGGCCTAACTGCAACGGTAACTTCTTATCCATCGCATCGTCAGACGGCCGGAAAAGCGTAATGGTACCAGCCAGGCTTTTTTCTTTATAAGTAGCAGGCAGTTGCAGCAGTATAGATTTTGCTTCTTGGTTATAGTTCAGCATCACATCGCCTAAGGCCTGCGTGCGTTTTACCTTTTCAATCTGGTCCTGGTACTTAATTTCCTGCTCGTAATAATCTTTGCTTACCAGGTCCACATCCTGGTTCATGGCTTTGTACACAAACATGGCAATGTAGGCCATAAAACACACCATCGCCACTATAATCATGTAAGGCCAAAGTGTAAAGCTTTTATTTTTATCTGATGATCTCATCTGTATAATCTCTATAGTATGTCCGGTAAAGACACGTTTTAACTTACTGACTTAGTTGGCTGGCCCTAAAAACTTAGTATCGGTTTTCGTGATCAGCTCGTTGCCATTGTACACTCCTATCTCTATTTCGGAGTTCATGCCTGTCAGGTCCTGCTTCGCTATCTCTGCAAAGAAAACTGCTTCCACAATGCCTTGTGCCGGAAGTACAAGCTCGTTTCCTACTACTTTTATAGTTCCTTCCTTGTCCAGCAGCTTTAGGGTAAGCGGCATGTCGTGGTTGGTTTTATTGATAACAGAAATGTTGTACAGGTTCTTAATATGCCCCTGCTCTGTTTTCTGATAGAGTTGTCCCGGGGTGCGCAGTATAGTGGCTTCGGCCTCGTCGCGGGTTAGCAATAAGGTGGTAAGTGCGGTCAGCAATATAGCCAGCACCGCCGTGTAGCCCATTACCCGGTTAGTGAAGAACGTCCATTTGGTTCCTTTCTCAATCGCTTCTTCAGACTCATAACGGATCAAACCTTCCGGCTTATCGATCATGCGCATGATGTCGTTGCAGGCATCAATACAGGCAGTACAGTTAATGCACTCTAATTGCTGCGCGCCGTTACGGATATCTATACCTGTCGGACATACCTGCACGCACTGGTTACAATCTATACAATCGCCTTCGGTGCGCTCCTGCCCTTTTCTGAGTTTGCCGCGCGGTTCGCCTCGACCATAGTCATAAGCCACTACCACGGTTTTTTTATCCTGCATTACACCCTGCAAACGGCCATACGGACAAACTATAGTACAAACCTGCTCCCGGAAAGAAGCAAATACCCAGTAAAACACACCCGTAAATGCCAGCAACGACCCGAAACCGATCATGTGGTTAAAAGGCCCTTCGGTAACAACTTTCTGCAGTTCGTCTATGCCAATTACATAAGCCAGAAACAGGTTAGAGATAACGAACGAGATTAGCAGGAAAATAGCAGTTTTAGAACCCTTTTTAAGGATCTTTTCTGCATTCCAGGGCATCTTATCCAGCGCTTTCTGTTTGGTATAGTCTCCTTCAATGGCATATTCTATTCTGCGGAATACCATCTCCAGGAAAATAGTTTGCGGGCAAACCCAGCCGCAGAAAATACGCCCGTACACCACCGTAAAAAGGATGATGAACACGACCAGCGTGAGGAATGCAATAACAAGTATAAAAAAGTCCTGGGGCCAGAACAGCACCCCGAAAATAACAAACTTTCGCTCTATAATATTAAACATGAGCAGCGGCAAGCCATTTACCTTTATAAACGGACCAGCAAATAACAAGGCCAGCAGTAAATAGCTGACATATTTGCGATAGTTGTATAGTTTACCTTTCGGCTTGCGCGGGTACACCCAAACGCGTTTACCCTGTTCATCTACTGTCGAGATGTGGTCCCGAAATTCATCGGTTGGTTTTATTTTAGTTGCCATGGCAGTGGTAATTTGTGCGGAGATTAGTCCTGCCTGATTAAATGAAAGTATAAAATCGGTACTCTGAAATCGTAAAATCTACTGTTGCAAATTTCCTTAATTGGACCTCCCAAAAAGATGACCTACGTCATAGAATGAGGTGATTGTGGTCAGTTATAGGTACTATAGTTGCCCACTGAAGAGCTATAGTTAGAGCAGGTACAAAATAAAAGTTGCAGGCACTATAGTTTAGCACCTGCAACTCTCATCTCGTTTTCAAAAATTATACGCTACTCTTTTTCGCCCTGCGGTTCTTTGGCATTAGCGGGGTTAGATCCTTTTAAGCTCAGGATGTAGCTGGATACCTCCAGGATCTGATCTTTGGTTAGTTTGCCCTGCCATGGTACCATGCCTTTGGCTGGCACGCCATACTTTACCGTCTTAAACACCTCATTCACATCACCACCGTGCAGCCAGTACTCATCCGTTAAATTAGGTCCCACTGTACCTTGTCCTTCCGGGCCGTGGCATGCAGCGCAGTTCGTACTGAAAATCTTTTTACCGGACTCCAGTGCTGTTGCATCTGTCAATGGTTTGTAGTCTGTTACGGCATTCGGGTCGTCTGGGGTGGCAGCTGCAATTAAAGCGGCCTGTTCCATTTCCATTTCATACTCTTCAGCCTGTAACGATCCTGTCTTAAACACATGGTAGTGCAGCATATACCCGACAGCAAAAACAATACTTACATAGAACATCATCTTCCACCAAGGCGGTAGGTCATTATCATATTCCTGTATACCATCAAAGTCGTGGTGCGAATGGATCTCATTTTTATCTTTACCCGTTACAAGCGTTGCATCGCCACGCAGCAGGAAGTATACCCGACCAGCAAACGAATTACGAAACTCCTCCTCGTAAATGGTATCTCCCATCATCGGGATGAACAGACGGAACATTAGCACAACTACCAGCACCATTAGCAGTATGATGATTGCTGCCAGGGCAAATGTAAAGTGCAACACTGGCGGCAGGTCCATAAAGGCGACATCCTGTGTTTCGGCAGTAGCTGCTGTAGCTGTAGAGTCGGTGGCCGCTGTGGCTGGCGCTTCGGCTACGGCAGCTGGTTTTTCACTTTCCTGTTGTATAAAGGCAATTACATTTTTGATATCATCATCAGACAAGGATGTACCAAAAGCCGGCATCGGCACTTTATTAAATTTCTCGAACAGGGCCACGGCATCTTTGTCACCGGCTTGCACCAGTTCCTGCGAGTTTTTAATGAACTTCACCAGCCACTCTTCGCCGCGACGTTTGTGCGCATCTTTAAGAGCCGGGCCAACCACATCAGCATCTATACTATGGCAGGCAGTACAGTTACCTTCAAATATGGCTTTACCCGCTACAGCATCCTGCGCTTGTACCGCTGGCGTGCCGATCAGAAGCAAACCAGCCACCAGGGCTAAGCTGCTTTTACCTAGTATTTTCTTTACAGAGATCATTGTCTTACGCTATCAAAAGTGGTGTCTTGGCTTTCATCTTCGCATGCAATGGCGCTCATCGTTTGTGCATACTTTTTATCCATCAGGGCTACATACACTACCAGGCCCAGGAAAAACACAAAGAAGATGCTGAACGAGATAAGCGGATATATTTCGATGCCGTCTATGGCTTGCAAAACATTCTTATACATTTTCTTATACTTTTATGACTTCAAGATTCCGTGACAAAGGACAAAAGACTTCTTATCTCCAGGACTTCTTTCTTTTGCCTTTTGCCACGGTGCCATTGGTCTATTTAACTTCCTCCGTTTTCACTTTAATGTCTGTACCCAGACGTTGCAGGTAAGCGATCAGGGCTACAATTTCCTTCTCAGGCTTCACTTCTATTCCTTCTTTGGCAAGGTCAGCTGAGATGCCTTTTGCCTGCTTCATCAACTCTTCGTTAGAATTAGCGATGTAGTCATCCTCGTAAGGCACGCCCAGTTGCTTCAGCACACGCAGTTTATCCTGTGTGGTGCTCTGGTTTATTTCCTGCTCAAACAGCCAAGGGTAAGATGGCATAATAGAGCCTGGCGACATAGATGTTGGGTCCATCATGTGGTGGTAGTGCCATGAGTTAGGATACTTACCCCCCACTCTGTGCAGATCCGGACCGGTACGTTTAGAACCCCACAGGAAGTTGTGATCATACACAAATTCACCAGCTTTAGAGTATTCGCCGTAACGCTCTGTTTCTGATCTGAAAGGACGAACCATTTGTGTGTGGCAGTTAACGCAACCCTCTTTAATGTACAGGTCACGACCCTGCAGTTCCAGCGAAGTATAAGGTTTTACACTGGCTATAGTTGGCACATTAGACTTGATAACGAAGGCAGGTATAAACTCAACCAGACCACCGATAAGTATAGCTACTGTAGCGAAAATTGCCATTTGTGTAGGACGCTTCTCAATCCAGGAGTGCCAGTGACCTGCGTTGTTTGATACAGTTGGTACAATTACCGGCGCTTCAGTTCTTTCATTAGCCTCCAGCGTACCAGACTTAACTGTTTTAACCAGGTTGTACACCATCAGGAACACGCCACTCAGGTATAGCACACCACCAATACCACGCATGTAGTACATTGGCACAATTTGCAATACAGTCTCCAGGAAGTTAGAGTACTGTAGCGTACCTTCTGCTGTGAACTGTTTCCACATTAAGCCTTGGGTAAAGCCTGCCCAGTACATTGGTATCGCATAGAAAAGTATACCCAGCGTACCTAACCAGAAGTGTGCATTAGCAAGTTTCTTAGAGTATAGTTGAGTTTTGTAAAGACGTGGGAACAACCAGTATAGCATGGCAAAAGTCAGAAAGCCGTTCCAGCCAAGGGCACCTACGTGTACGTGTGCTACAATCCAGTCAGTAAAGTGCGCAATAGCATTTACGTTCTTTAAAGAAAGCATTGGGCCTTCGAAGGTAGCCATACCGTAAGCTGTGATGGCAACCACCATAAACTTCAGGATAGGCTCTTCGCGTACTTTATCCCAGGCGCCACGCAGTGTAAGCAAACCGTTGATCATACCACCCCAGCTCGGAGCAAGCAGCATTACAGAGAAAACCACACCCAGTGACTGTGCCCAGTCTGGCAGCGACGTATAAAGTAAGTGGTGCGGACCAGCCCAGATATAGATGAAGATCAGCGACCAGAAGTGGATAATGGATAATCTGTAAGAGTAAACCGGACGGTTAGCAGCTTTAGGCAGGAAGTAGTACATCAGGCCCAGGAACGGCGTTGTTAAGAAGAACGCAACCGCATTGTGGCCATACCACCACTGTACCAGCGCATCCTGCACACCTGCATAACCAGAGTAGCTCTTGAACAGGTTAACCGGCATTTCATAAGAGTTTACGATGTGTAGCACGGCTACTGTCAGGAAGGTGGCGATGTAGAACCAGATGGCAACGTACATGTGCTTTTCGCGACGCCTGGCAAGTGTACCAAACATGTTCCAGCCAAATACAACCCAGATCAGCGTAATTGCAATGTCAATCGGCCACTCCAGCTCGGCATACTCTTTTGAGGTTGTCATACCCAGCGGAAGCGTGATAACGGCAGAAACGATAATCAGCTGCCAGCCCCAGAAGTTGATCTTGCTGAGCAGATCGGAATACATACGGGTTTTGCAAAGGCGCTGCAGCGAGTAATAAACACCCATAAAGATGGCATTACCCACAAAGGCAAAGATCACCGCATTGGTGTGCAACGGTCTTACGCGACCAAAAGTGGTATACTGTGTACCCATGTTCATGTCAGGGTTTGCCAGCTGGAAGGCGATGATCACCCCGATCAGCATACCGGCAATGCCCCAGAACACGGTGGCTATACCAAAATCCCGAACGATCTTATTATCATAAAAGAACGTGTCGGTCACTCCCCGGTCCGTACCCTTTGGTACAACCCTGTCAGGCGCATTTTCTAAGACTTCAGCTACATTAGTTGACATGTGCGGTGTCCTCCGTTTTGTTTAAGTGTTGTATTTGTTTTGATTTATAGTTTTATGAACTATGGCTACAAATTTCCGGAAGTGAACCCCGGAAAAAGATGATTAATATCATTCCGGTTAATGATTGATATCAGCCAAGACAGTTAGAGAAGTAAGAGTTGAGGAGTTAGAGAGAATACAGAATTATTCTTCTCTGCTATATGTTGCAGTATTCATTAGCCTCAACCAGCTCTCTATTTTTAGAATAAATTGCTAAGCAGCGCTTTCTCCTTTCGGTTTCTTACTGCTCTTTGCAGGTACCTCGTTATCGAAGAGCATGCGTACTGCCGGCGTATAGTCGTCGTCGTACTGGCCTGAGCGCACTGCCCACAGGAAAGCTCCCAGAAAAGCCCCTGCCACCGTTACACTCACCGCGATCATTAAAAAGATGATGTACATTTTATTTAATTATTAATTAATAATTATGAATTAGTAATTTGATCAAAGGCCTGCCCGTTTCGCGGCAATGTTTACTGCTATAGTTGCAAACACGATCACGCTGAGTGAGCTGATAGGCATAAGTATAGCCGAAACTATAGGTGAGAAAAGCCCCTGCACAGCCAGCGTTAACCCGATCACGTTATAAACCAGCGACACAGCGAAGGTGGCCAGTATAATTGTCATAGTGGTTTTGGAGAACTTCAGAAACTTGCTAAGCTTGTCGAAAGCTGTAGCATCCAGGATAGCATCGCAGGATGGTGAGAAGTTGGTAATGCTGTTTGTGAGCGCAATACCTGCATCGCTCTGTCGCAGGGCGCCGGCATCATTCAGGCCATCGCCCACCATCATTACCTGGTGGTGCTGATTCTTAAGCTGCTGTATGTATTCCAGTTTCTGCACCGGGCTCTGGCTAAAATTCAGTTCGGCTTTCCTGCCCAATAGCTCTTTCAGCCTTGCTTCCTCGTGGTTATTGTCCCCGGACAGTACAGCCAGTTTTTTATCGCTCAGGTCTTTCAGTATGTCTTTCAGTCCCTGGCGGTAAACATTGTAAAACGTATAGTAGCCAAGTATCACACCGTTTACTGAGACATACACCGATGTTTTAAGTGTATCTTTAACTGCATTTACATTAACACCTATATATGAAGCAGATCCGACCCGAACTATAGCCCCATTTACTTCACCAACCAGCCCTTTCCCAGTAAACTCCTGAAAGTTCTGCACAGCTATCGTTTCACCTTTAAGGCTCTGAAAAATGCGTTGGCTAAGCGGGTGTGTAGAGTGGCTGAGAACAGACCTGATGCTTTGCTCTTCTGCTGCCGTAAGTGCTTTACCACTATAGTTTAGCTCTGCGGCACTCGGCTCGGTCAGCGTACCGGTCTTATCAAAAACTACGGTATCTATTTTAGCCAGTGTTTCTACTACTGCTGTGTTTTTAAGGTAAAATTTGTTCTTGCCGAAAATGCGCAAGGTGTGGCCATGCACAAAAGGTGTAGCCAGCGACAGCGCACAAGGGCAGGCAATGATCAGCACTGATATAAAGGCTTTCATGGCCATGTCCATATCACGCGGTACCCAGTATATGAGCGCGCCTGCAGCCACTATAAGCGTAATGATGATGAACCATTTGCCAGCAATGTTGGCATACGTACTAACACTTTGCTCCTCGTTTTTAGAGAATACACTGTCGTTCCATAGTTGGGTCAAGTAGCCCTGCGATACTTCTTTTACTACTTCCAGTTCTATACTTTCGCCAACCTGGCGACCACCGGCATAGATCACTTCGCCCATTACCTTCTCAACAGGCTCCGATTCGCCACTCACAAAACTATAGTCGATCATGGCCTGGCCACGTAGCAGGATGGCATCGGCAGGTATAAGCTCCTGGTTACGGATACGGATGCGGTCTCCCACTTTCAGGTTACGCACAGCTACAGCTTCTTCCTCACCATTCTCTTTAAGCACGGTTACCGATACCGGGAAGTAAGAAGTATAATCCCTGTCGAAAGAAAGGGTATCGTAAGTCTTTTGCTGGAAATATTTACCGATCAGCATAAAGAACACCAGGCCGGTGAACGAATCGAAGTAGCCTGGGCCGGTACCGGTAGTAACCTGATAAATGCTCACTAAAAACAAAGCCAGCAAACCAGTAGCAATGGGCAGATCGATGTTAACCATGCGCTGCTTTATACCTTCTAGGGCTGATGTAAAGAAACCCCGTGCACTATAAACAAAAACCGGGATTGCCAGCAGAAAGCTCAGGTAACCAAAGAAAGATCCAAAAGTACGTTGCAACCCTTCGGTTACGGCCAGGTAATCCGGGAAGGCCAGCAGCATTACATTACCAAAACTGAAGGCAGCGACTCCTAACTTATAGATGATGGCGCGGTTTGGCTTGCTTGTCTTTTTGCCGTCCGTATCGGCCAGCGTAATTTCAGGTTCGTAGCCGATGCGGGCCAGTAGCGTAACCACCTCGCGCAGGTTCGTTTTCTGATGAAAATAGGTCAGCGATACTTCTTTGCGCAGGAAGTTTACTGTTGATTCTGAAATTCCCGGATTTAACTTAAACAGGTTCTCGAGCAACCAGATACAAGAGCTGCAGTGCATCTGCGGTGTATAAAACGTAATCTTGCAGATGTTATCATCCTTAAAACGAATGAGTTGAGCTTCTACACCGGCATCGTCTAGGTATGCAAAGCGAGCCTCTGAAACGGACTTTTTGCCAGATATACCCGGATTTTCTTCCAGGTTATAGTAGTTGCAGAGGTTGTTCTCTTCTAAAAGTTCGTAAACAGTTTTGCAGCCGGTGCAGCAGAATGCTTTATCGTCAGCAATAATCAATTCGTCCACGCAGGAATCCCCGCAGTGGTAGCATGTCTGAACATTGGTTTGGAGTGCGGCTTCCATCTCAATTTCTATTTATGGTCTTTTGCAAAGGTAGAATGCCGCTCCTCCTTAAATGATGACGAGTGTCATTTTAAGGGGTGATTGATATCACTGATTAATACTATAAACTGATAGACATTTGTACTGTTAACGCTGCTGAAATAAGATAGCGAAGCAGCAGATTGGAACGATAGTTCTAAATAGTTAGCAGGCCGCTATAGTACAGGTTTATACTTAATGCAGGCCATTAGAGCAGAAAGGTGTTTTGTTTTAAATTTTAGTAAAGGTGAACAAGGTATGGTGAAACATACTGAAACAGAAAAGGCAGGCTTTATTGAGCCTGCCTTTTGTTTTTATGCCTGGAGCCATCCTTAATCGTAAAGGTGGCAGATCTTAAACAATCTTTCCGGGTCAAGTATGGTAATGCTGCTGCCTTTTGTGGTGATAATCTGCTCGTCTTTAAAGTCAGATAACAGGCGTATGGTTGTTTCTTTTGCTGTACCAACTATAGATGCCAGGTCCTCACGGGAAATTGAGATCGTAAAATTATCTTCTCCGTTCTGCTGCTGATACGTTTTTTGTAATAATAATAAGGCTTCAGCCAAGCGCTCACGAACCGGCTTATAGGCCATCTGCACCATGCGCTCCTCTGCTTCACCCAAAGCCCGCGAAAACAGTTTCATCAAGCCACTAGAGAACTCATTGTTCGTCGCTATCAGGTCCAGGAACTGAGATTTCGGAATAAAGCAAACTACAGCATCATCCAGGGCAACCGCCGAAGCCGAGTAATTGGTATCAGCCATAAGGGCCCTGTAACCTACCACATCGCCGGGTTTAGCCAAGCGAATAATCTGTTCTTTGCCATCGCTGCCCATTTTGGTAACCTTTACTTTACCCGAATTTATGCAATGCAAACCTGAAGGGCGCGTACCTTCATGAAAGATAACCTGGCCTTTTTTAAAGGTAAAGCAAGATTTAGTAGCAGTTACATCTTCTAACTCATTGCCTTTACAGCAGCCCAGCAGCGAGTGCTTCCGGGAAGTGCAGTTCATACAGTCTGGCGCTGAGAATTTCATCATATGATTTTGAATAGTGCTGTAAAAGTAAGCATTAGCACAATATATCCTAAGGGGAGGAACAGCCTTTTTTTTATAAATGTTCCGGCAGCCTAAACTAGTATTTAAAGTACAGCCTGTAATACAACCAACACGAACTATAGTTTGCTTCGGTAAAAGGACAGTTCATCATGAACCGGGTTCGAAAATGGAGAACGTATTATCGGTATAAAAAAATACGATCTGCTTTACTTGTTTTCCAGTTGGCATTGCTTCCAAACCATTGCTTTCAGACAACAATTCATTTTGCACTTTTGCAATATCAGCGGCAATATTAGCTACCGGTTCCGGGTTTTTGGCAACTATAGTTTCCGTTGGGTTTGATGAGTCAGGTTGGGTTGTAACTGTTGCTACTTTTATTAGCATATCCCCTTCTCCGAGCAGCAACCAGTCCGGGTTAATATTTCTGTAGGCAGCTATTACTTTGAGCATCACATCCAGGCTGGGTTTATTACGTCCTCCCAATATATGGCTCAGAATGGCGCGTGGCACATCAATACCATCAGCAAACTGAGAAACAGAAAGCCCTGTAAATTCTATCAATTGCCTGATTCTGTCTACCATATAAGCCTGTTTACACTTCTATCACAAATGTAACATACTGCTATTTCAATTGCAAAAACGTGTTTATAAATGCTGGACAATCAATTAAACGAATAGTTATCATAACTAACATAATTCACTAATTAACTGTGTATTATAAAACTCCTTCATCAACTTAACAACTATAGTTTACATTTGTATATACATTTGTAAATTGACTTAATTCAGCTACCATAAAGCACTTCTATAGTTTCACATCTATTCAACTGCTATTTAACTAATTGAATGTGAGCTTATAGTTGCTATTAATGCTCTGCCACATTGTCATTTAGCAAAATGCCCTATTGTGGATAAAACGAGTTATCCACAATAGGGCAAATAACTTAATTATAACCAGTTACGCTGCCTTACCTAAACTGAGTTTCAACCATCAGATACTATCGTTTACAATTTTAATAAAGCTAACTTCAAGATCGTTTTAAATAACATCAATCCCTTATTGTTTGATTTTGCATTATGGCAATAACCCTGTAAGATAAATGGTATAAAAAAACTTCACCGCTTAGTGGCTTTTACCACTAAGCGGTGAAGTTAAATTTCAATAGTTATACCTTACTTTACGATGAGCTTGCCATGCATGCGGGGCCAGTGCTCAGGATAGGTACAGACAAAATCGTAGGTGCCGGGTGGGGGCGCATTAAATTCCTGAATAACTGTTTGGCCCGGAAGTGCCAGAGGTGTAGATGCCACCACATAGTTACTCTTAGGAATATAGTTTTCAGTAGCCCCAAGGTTCTCCCCTGTTATAGCTGCTTCTTTATACTTCCCTCCTGTTACCAGCACAAAATTATGGATCATGGTCATGCCGGTTCCTTCATTTACCAACGAAAGTTTTATAAAGGCATCTTTTTCTACTTCCAGTGTGTCCTGGTCAAATGCCATGTCTTCGGGTGTGTCGCCGGTTGCCCGTAGTATAAGCTCCACTACCGGCTGCAGGGTAGTATCCTGCTTCTGTTCCTGCTGGGCAACTGCCGTATCTGCTACACGAGCTTCCTCGCTGGCTACCTCTGGCTGCGCTGTATTGTTACAGGCAGCCAGCAGACATGCCAGTGCAATAGATGCTATAGATGCCGGTAGTTTCATGTTATACTTTCATAGTATGGCTTAGCCAAAATACTCTCTGGCCAGTTTTTTATCGTGCCCGTAAATATCATCCCTGAAATGGACATCGCCATTTTCGTCTACCCAACTGGTAAAGTATACCAGGTACACCTGTACTTTTTTAGGAAGCGTTATCCATTCTTCCTCACCGGTTGCTATCGTCTCCCGGATACGCTGATCGTCCCATTCCGGCATGTCTTTTAACAGCAATTTGGCAAGTTCTACAGGTTTTTCCAGTCGAACGCAACCATGGCTGAAACCACGCTGTGTCTGGTTAAACAATGCATCCGCCGGGGTGTCGTGTAGGTATACGTTATACGAGTTTGGAAACAGGAACTTCAGCGAACCAAGCGAATTTTTAGGCCCCGGCCGCTGACGTACCATGTACGGGAAGTTCTTCTCGGTTACGCTGCTCCAGTCTATACTTGAGGCGGAAATTGGTTTAGGATCTTTTTCTTTGGTTACAATCTCCATATCCTGGCTCTCGAGGTAGCCCATGTTGCGCAGCATGGCAGGCTTAATCTCTTTTTCTACAATACTGTTAGGCACATTCCAGTAAGGGGCCAGCACTATAAACTCCATCTTATCGCTGAAGATTGGCGTAGAGTTCAGTTCTTTACCAACTATAACCTTCATTTCGAAGGTCTTTTTATAAGCGCGTTCTGCCTCCGGGTCGTTTTCCGGGTCTTCGTAAATGTATAGTTTGTACTCCGGTATGTTTACCCAGATATATTTCTGATCCAGGCTTTTAGGCACCAATCGCTTTGGTATCCAGCGCCAGCGCTCCATGTTCATCATTATTTGCTGAATGCGGTCATCGACAGGCACGTTCATCATGCGCAGTGTGTTACCTCCTACTTTACCATCCTGGTCCAGGCCATGTAACCGCTGAAAATCTTTTACCTGGGCTACCAGAGCATCATCAAACAGGCGCATTTTAGGGTCATTCACATTAATCGGTGCTTCCGGGTTAAGGCGTTTACGTAACTGTACCACGGCTGCAGCGGTGTCGCCTTTCTGCAGGGCTTTTGCTTTCCCGATGTCCACTTTCACCCAGCCTCCTTTTTCCTGCAGGGCTCTGTATTTTTGCAGGGTGTTGCGTAGGTCTATATACCCTTTATGCAGAGCTTCAAATTCGTAGTACGGGTAAGTGCTTTCGCGTTCCTGCAGTATAGTCTCCAGCGCCTTATGCAGCTTTATCTTGTTCTTCTTAACGTTCCAGTCAATAGAGCCTACCTCGCCGGGGTTTACGCGGCCACGGTAAAAGTCAGAAGCATAGTTGAAGTAAGACGCCGTTAACCCTACATCTATTTGCTGCTGCAGTTCCAGTCGTGCCGAGTCCTGTCCATCCATGGCCTCGTACTTTTTAAAGAGGGAATTAAAATCTACCAGCTTATACTTTTTCGGGTCTAGGCCCTCTTTTGTAGCATTGTCTATAGTTGCCAGAAACTTCTTTGCTTCGGGCACCAGTTCATTGTCCCGGAACCAACCGAGCGCATAATCACGGTCACCGTAAAACAGGTACATCAGGTCGGCATGCTCTTTAAACTGCGGCACCTTGCTGATATAATTTTTAATGTATAAGCTATCTGTAGTAGCCTGCGGAAGATCTTTGATTCCGAGTAAATCGCCTACTTTTTTGCCATTGCCACCGGATTTGTTGCAGGCCGTAAATGACATGAGCAAAAGCACTGCAAACAGGTATAGTATTTTTGATTTATAAGTATAAGGGTTCATGTGCTGTTAATTTGGTGCAGTATTAAGTCGCAGTTTATATAGTTCAACAACAATCTATGTTAAATACAATTAAATAGAATGTTTTAATTGAAAGGAGTATGATTTAGCTTTATGTACTCCAACTTTAAATAAAAAGTTATAAGCCTTATCCAGCATCATGGTCTGGCTCAAACTATAGTTTATGACAGGCTATACTATAGTTTTACCCTTTTGGTACCGTTTTTATGGTATTCCTGAAATCATTAACTTACCCGATAAAGTAACCACCTACGTATGAAGCCTTATCAGAAATATTTACTTGGGTTAGGTATGGCCGGAAGCCTGCACTTAACCGCCTGTACAACACAAATCCCAACTAACTCCGAAACTATGACAACTGCACAAAAGGCCCAGGAACAGCTTTCAGAAGACGTGCACAGCTATGCCGAACCTACCAAAGCTGTGGCCCGCCACCTGAACCTGGACATTGCCGTTAATTTTGACTCTAAAACGATAAGCGGTACCGCCAGTTACGACATCGAGAACCTGGCCAAAGGCAACGAAATAATATTTGACACGCGCGGCCTGCAAATAGAGAAAGTGTACCTCGGCGATGGCAAAGAAGAAACCGCTTTCCGTTTAGGCGAATCAGATAAATTTTTAGGCCAGCCGCTGTACGTAACTATAAAACCGGATACAAAGCGCGTAACGATACAGTATAAAACCTCCCCGGATGCCGCTGCCCTGCAATGGCTGAACCCACAGCAGACAGCCGGAAAAAAATACCCGTTCCTGTTTACACAGTCGCAGGCTATACTTGCCCGCACCTGGATCCCGATCCAGGACAGCCCGGGCATACGCATTACCTACAACGCCAACGTACAGGTGCCAAAAGAACTACTGGCCGTAATGAGCGCCGAAAACCCTGTCCAAAAGAACGGTTCAGGCATCTATACTTTCAGAATGGAGCAACGCATACCGTCTTACCTGATGGCGCTGTCAGTAGGTGACCTAACTTTTAGGGAAGTTGGGCCACATACCGGAATTTATGCTGAGCCTGCCACTATAGATGAAGCAGCCTACGAGTTTGCCGAAATGGATAAAATGCTGGTGGCTGCCGAAAAGATCTATGGCAAGTATAGATGGGACCGCTACGACCTGCTGGTGCTACCTCCGTCGTTCCCGTTTGGTGGCATGGAAAACCCACGCTTGACCTTTGTAACGCCAACTGTACTGGCAAAAGACCGCTCGCTTACCAGTTTAATTGCCCACGAACTGGCCCATAGCTGGAGCGGTAACCTGGTAACCAATGCCACCTGGAACGATTTCTGGCTCAACGAAGGCTTTACCGTATACTTTGAGCGCCGCATTATGGAAGAGCTGTATGGTAAATCGTATGCTGATATGCTGGCCGTTTTAGGTTACCAGGACCTGACCAATACCCTGGAAGAACTGGGAACAGAAAGTGAAGACACCCGCCTGAAGCTGGACCTGGAAGGTCGCGACCCGGACGAAGGACTGACCGATATTGCCTACGAAAAAGGAAACCTGTTTCTGCGCCACATCGAAATGGCTGTTGGCCGCGAAAAGTTTGATGCATTCGTGAATAAATACTTTAACACGTTTGCTTTCCAGAGCACTACAACCGATAAGTTCCTGGACTTTTTGCGAACAGAACTGATAAAAGGGGATGCTGAACTGGCCGAGAAAATTAATATTGAAGGATGGGTGTATACTGCCGGTTTACCGGAAGGCCATGTAAAACCAACATCGGAACGATTTGCGCAGGTAGAAGCAGCTTATAAGGCCTGGAAAAATGGAAAGCCTGCAGCCCAATTAACTACGAAGGACTGGTCGAGCCACGAATGGCTGCACTTTATACGCATGCTGCCTGATCAAATGACCGAAAAACAGATGCAGGACCTGGACAAAGCCTTTAACTTTACCAACTCTGGTAACTCCGAAGTGCTGGCCGCCTGGTTCATACATGCCATCAACAACAACTATATAACCGCCGACAAAGCTCTTGAAACCTTCCTGACCAATGTTGGACGGCGCAAGTTCCTGGTACCGATATATAAAGCGCTGGTAGCAACCCCGGAAGGTAAAAAGAAAGCGCTGGACATTTATGCCAAAGCGCGACCTAACTACCATGCTGTATCTACTGTTACGTTAGACGAATTGCTGAAAAATTAATTATAAACTATAGCTAAAAGAAGAAGCCCGACCAGTTACGGTCGGGCTTCTTTATGAGTACTCTGTTGCATTCTGACCTGCTTGGGGAGCCCGGCGAAACTACAGAGTTTTATGTTTTTATCTGGTGCCTTTATGTTCAGCTTTCAGGTTAATGCTTCTTTCAGCCACCATGGTCAGCATCTGGTCTGCTTTCTTTTCTTCATCCAGGGTAGCGCCCAGTTCGGCTTCCACATCTTTCATACCTAATTGCTTGGCATAGGTACAAACCGTGCCATAAGCTGCAATTTCGTAATGTTCTACGCGTTGTGCACTGGCAATCAGGGCTGCATCCATCACGCTTTTATCAGCGCGTTCCTCCATCATCGATTCAGCTTCTTTTATAATGCCTTCCATTGCCTTGCAATGTTCCGAATCAGCTTTCTGCCCCATCATTTTAAAAACATTATCGAGGCGTTTTATCTGGTTTTTGGTTACTTCCAGGTGTTCTTCAAATGCAGCTACCAGATCTTTAGATGCAGCAGCTTTAATCATTTTTGGCAGTGCTTTGGTAATCTGGTGTTCAGCACTGTAAATGTCTTTCAATTCGTGGATCAGCAGATCCTCTAAGTTGTTAAGTTTCATAGCTTGGAAAGGTTTAGCGTCATACAATACTCTTGCGAGCTTGTCGGAATACTATACGCGGGTCTGACCGGAGGGTTAGCGTAATTGTAATTTTATTTAGTGAAACAGCCCAATTAACTACATTTAAGTATACAGCATATAACATTATATATATTATCATACGTGCGTATACTATAATCAGCTAGTCCTCAAAAGGCATACAATTTTTTAGCCCGCTTTTTGCAACGAAAAAGTATAGGAACGGTACTGTTTGATAGTTATCGGGCACTTTGCTGGTATAGAACAGGCAACCGGAACCCTAACATTGCAGTTAAAAAGATTAAAAGAATACAACGCGTGGAAAAACCTAAAGGAAAACTTATAGCAGTTGGTGGAAACGAGGACAAAGGCACTTACCCTAACCCTAAGTCTAAGAAAAAGTATTACCTTGATTTTTTTGAACTAGGCATTCTGAAGCGGTTTTTAAAAGAAATACCGGTAGAGCAACCACACATAGAAGTTATTACCACCGCCTCGCTTATTCCTGAAGAAGTAGGCGAACGCTACATGAGTGCTTTCGGTATTTTAGGTATAGAGAATGCACGCCTGATGCACATTAAAACCGATGAAGATGCCCTGCTACCGGAATACCTGGAGCGGATCCGGAGAGCTGATGGTATTATGATGAGCGGTGGCAACCAATCGCGGTTAACGCAAATTTTTGGAGGAACAGAATTTTTAGAGATAATCCGGAAGCGTTACTACGAAGAACCTTTTGTAGTAGCCGGAACCAGTGCCGGGGCTATGGCCATGTCTAAGATCATGATCAAAGGCGGAAACATTTCAGATTCGCTGTTACGGGACTCTGTTAAAATCTCACATGGACTTGGGTTTATAGAGGGAGTTATCATAGACTCGCATTTTGTGATACGAGGGAGGTTTGGCCGATTGATAGAAGCTGTTGCCATGCACCCTAAAACGATAGGAATTGGCCTGGGCGAAGATACCGGCGTGCTGATTACAGAGGGCGACCTGATTGAAACAATTGGCTCTAACCTGGTCGTAATTATTGACGGGCACGATGTAGGGTATACCAACGTGCACCATGTGGCACCGGGCCGCCCCATCTCCATAGAGGGCTTACAGATGCACGTACTGGCCAAAGGCAATATTTATGATATCAGCACCCGGTCGTTTTACAAAGATGAAGAAGCGCTGCAGCAAAGCGTGCTGCAGGCTACCCAACGCTAACTATAGTTGGTCTGAGTTGACGAGTTTGGTTTCCTCTTTATAGATGGCAACTATAGCTGGCTTATTACTAACCTTGCATGCCCGATACATGCCTTCGGAATTAAACGGCATGGCAATGTTCCCTGATCCGTCTACGGCTATAAGTCCGCCTTCCCCGCCAAACCGCACCAGTTTATCCATTACTACCTTCTCACAGGCTTCCTGCAGCGTCAGTCCTTTATACTCCATCAAACACGAAACATCATAGGCTACCACAGCCCGCAGAAAAAACTCGCCATGGCCGGTGCAGGAAATTGCGCAGCTGTGGTTGTTGGCATATGTACCGGCCCCGATAACCGGGGTATCGCCAATACGGTTATAATTTTTATTGGTCATGCCGCCTGTGGAGGTAGCAGCAGCCAGGTTACCTTCCTGGTCCATGGCTACAGCTCCAACAGTCCCGAATTTATGGTCGCCGGCCGTGTGGTCCAGCATAAACACATCCGAGTCCCGCACTTCGCTCCATTGTTTGTAGCGCAGCGGATCAAAGAAATATTCTTCCGGGGCGAAAGCCAGGTTTTGTTTCCGGGCAAACTCTTCGGCACCATATCCGCTCATAAACACATGGTCTGAATACTCCAGTATAGCTCTTGCCAGCCCTATGGGGTTACGTATACTGTAAACACCGGCTACCGCACCCGCCTGCAGTGTTTTGCCACACATAATGGCAGCATCCATCTCGTGCATGCCATGTTTTGTAAACACAGAGCCTTTGCCAGCATTAAATAATGGCGTATCCTCCAGGGCCTCTACGGTTTGCTGCACGGCATCCAGAGCCTTGCCGCCTGCCGCCAGTATTTTGGTACCTCGCTCCAATGCAAAATGAAGCGCTGATTTATACTTGTCTTCCAGCGCTGGGGTCATCGAAGCCGGCGTAATAGTACCAGCCCCACCATGGATGGCAATAGAAAAATTACCCATTATAGTTTGTTTTAATTTAATTCTTCTTGGTTTACGGTGCAATCAGGTCACAGTTCGGGCAAGGCTATAGTTTGCAAAAAAAGTACATTTACTCACCAGAAAAACACTTAAATCACACCGGAATTTAGTACCTTTGTTTTTAGTTACTAAAATAAAAATACAGAAATTATGTCATTTGATATCCAAGGCAAACTGCACGAAATTTTCGCGGAAAACCAGGTTAGCGATAAGTTCAGAAAGCGCGAGTTCGTACTCGAGATTCCGGATGGTTCTTATACCCAGTACGCTAAGTTCCAGCTAACGCAGGATAAATGCAGCCTGCTTGACCAGTTCCAGAAAGGACAGGAAGTAAAGGTTTCCTTTAACTTATCAGGCAAGCCTTTTGTGAAAAACGGTGAGACCTTATACTTTACAAACCTGCAGGCCTGGAGACTTGAAGCAGCGAACGGCGGTGGTAACTTTGGTGGCGCTCCTGCATCTGCACCAGCACAGGCGCAGGCTCCTACTTTCTACTCATCTGATGCAGATAACGATCTTCCTTTCTAAGGGAACCAACTATAACAGGAAAGCGGGCCGAAAGCCCGCTTTTTTTATGCTTACTGCTTTTTAACCTTTCGCGTAAGTATACAGTACACTACCCGCAACTATAGCTATGCCAAAAACTCCCAAGTTTACACCCATGGATGAACTGCAGCGCCTGATATGGCAGGGCGAAAACGACCAGGTTGATTTTAAACAACGCGTTACCCAACCCGAAAAAATTGCACGTACCCTGGTGTCGTTTGCCAACACCCGCGGCGGGGTTATACTTATAGGTGTAAAAGACAACGGCTTTATTTGCGGCGTAGACCCTGAAGAAGAAAAACATACCCTGCACCTGGCTGCCACCTTTTACTGCGACCCACCGGTAACGCTAACCTACCAGGAACTGGAAGCAGACCACCATACGGTTTTAAAAGTAACTATACCGGAGAGCCCGCATAAACCCCATTTTGCCAAAGTAAAAGAAGACGACTGGCGCGGTTATGTACGCGTAAAAGACACCAGCGTGCAAACCAGCAAAATGGTAAACAAAGTGCTGCAACACGAACAACCCCAATACGAGCGCATCCCCCTGGACCGGCACGAAAACGCTGCTCTGGAATTATTGCAGACCCAACCCCGGCTAACACTTAAACAATACATGAAAGCCGCTAACCTATCTGAAAGGCGGGCTTACCGCATACTGGTTAAGCTGGTGCTACACGGCTACCTGCGCCTGCACGATAAAGAAAAGGAGGATTATTATACCCTGAGCTAGTCTTTGTACCTGAGTAAATTTCCTTTCAGATAAGTTTCGGTTTTGATAAAGTTGCCCTGCTCGTCGTATACCTGCCAGTCTCCGTCCCAGTAATAATGCGCCATAGTAGCATCGCGGTATAGTTTGGCTGAGCCGGATTTTGACAGGTTTCCGTTTTCGTGGTAGCGCCACACCTGTATTACCGGAGAGTTCCGGGTATACTTCTCTTTCATGTACAGGCCACCACTTGGGTAATAATAGCGCCAGGTTCCTACTTCTTTGCCATGTCTAAAGCGTCCGTTCCGGATCAGGTCTTTGTCGTCATTTATATAGATCTTCCAGCGGCCATGGTACTCTTTATTCTTATCAAACTTATTTACCTGGAAAGGCAGATACCAGCGTTTTATTTTAAATGGCACTGCTACCTGCGAAAAGCCTGCCAGGGGCAATACCGACAGTGACAATACAAATAGCGCCCGACGTATATGTTTTCTCATAGTTTTATAGTTGTATAGGATGCAGCAATTGTAAAAGGTATAAAATTTTACTTAACCACACAAGTATCTTCATTTGCTAACACCCTCATGGTCAATTACCTGTAAATCCAATTATAGTTACTGAAAAATTAAATGATCAAACTATAGCAAAAAGGCTATAAAAGGCATTACCTCCTGCCCTGCTTTAACGTACAACCAGCTAATAGCTCACCTTCAGCATCCCGGAGCTATACACTTGCTGCCAACGTGTGCAGCAATATTGGTTTTCACCCTTAACCAAGAGCAACCTATGCCAAAAGCAAACGAAACGCCCTCGAAAAATAAAAACACCAAAACCGATACAAAACCGAAAGTTACCAGCAGTGTACGTGTACCCAAACCTGCCACCAACGGTAAATTAAAAGACACTGAACGCAAGGTTTTTGTGCTCGATACCTCCGTTATCCTTTACGACCACAGCGCTATCCAGAATTTCCAGGAGCATGACGTGGCCATACCTATAACGGTGCTCGAAGAACTGGACAATTTTAAAAAAGGTAACGACATCAAGAACTTCGAGGCCAGGGAGTTTATCCGGTTTATAGATAAGCTGTCTGCCGAGCATAAGCTACAGGAGTGGCTACCGCTGAATGGTAAGACCAAAGGCAATTTCAGGGTGATTATGAACGAGAGTACCACTCTGGATGCCGTAAAAGTATTTGGCGATAAAAACGACCACCGCATACTTAACTCGGCGCTGCAAATACAGCAGGAACAACCCGACCGCAAAGTGGTGCTTGTAACAAAGGATATTAACCTGCGCCTGAAAGCCAGGGCACTGAACCTGATATCGGAAGATTATGAAACCGGCAAGATACAGGATGTGGCAGGCCTTTATACCGGCAACGACACCCTGGAAAATGTACCGGCCAACATCATTAACGACCTGTATGAAAAAGGCGTGAGTGAAGTAGAAAAAGTAATGCCTTCCCCTCCTGCCGATAACCACTTTTTTATTTTAAAGAGCTTTAAAAACTCGATCCTTACCTATTATAACGCTTCAGAGAAACTGCTGGAAAGAGTAGATAAGCAAAACGCTTTTGGCATTAAACCCCGCAACGCCGAACAAACCTTTGCCCTGCACGCCTTGCTTAACCCGAATATAAAACTGGTTTCTATACAAGGTGTGGCTGGTACAGGTAAAACATTGCTGGCACTGGCAAGCGCCCTGGAGCAGCGCCGCGACTATAAACAGATCTACCTGGCACGCCCCGTAGTGCCACTCAGCAACAAAGACATCGGATACCTGCCCGGCGACATAAAATCGAAACTGAACCCGTATATGGAGCCCCTTTGGGATAACCTGAAGTACATACAGAACCAGTTTGCGGAGAACAGCAAAGAGTTTCAGAAAATACGTGACATGGTGGAGCTGGAAAAACTTATGATCACGCCGCTGGCTTACATCCGGGGCCGTAGTTTATCAAACATTATTTTTATAGTGGATGAAGCCCAGAACCTGACTCCGCATGAGGTTAAAACGATCATCTCCAGAGCCGGCGAAAACACTAAGATAATTTTTACCGGAGATATCTACCAGATAGACACTCCTTACCTCGACTCGCAAAGCAATGGTTTATCTTACCTGATTGATCGTGCTAAAAATCACCCGCTTTATGCACACGTAACACTTATGAAAGGTGAAAGGTCTGAACTTGCAAACCTGGCAAATGAACTGTTATAGTTTAGGAGTTAGAGAGTTAGAGAGTTAGAGAGTTAGAAATATAGAGAAGCAGTACATTCTGATTTCTTCTACAAATGACCTCACAGTGTCTTGTAGAGTTGATAGTATCTTTTCACTAAAAAAGCCGCAGCTATAGTTAGCTGCGGCTTTTGTGTTATAGTTTCACTTATAGTTGTTCTTACTGTTTCAGGTAACGCTCCTTCAGGATGTTGAGGTGGTGGCGCTCGTGGCCGGCTATAACGTAAATTAGGCCACGAAGTGTGATGTGCTTGTTATTGGCTGTACCCACGTTGTCCAACACTGCTGTTTCAAAACTGCGGAACAAGCATAGGTTTGACTTTCTTACCAGTTCATACTCGTCCAAAATATCCTTTAACTGCCTGTCGTTAGCCATTGAGTTTTCGGCATATAGGTTCTCATCAAAACCTGGCAGCGAGGCCTGTTCGCCGCGTGCAAAGCAAAGTGCCCGGTAAGCAAAAACACGTTCCGAATCGATCATGTGCTGTACCAGTTCTTTTATAGTCCATTTGCCTTCGGCGTAGGCCTCTTCGGCACGGGCATCATCTATAGTTGCCAACAACTGTTGTAGTTCGGTAACCTGCTGTTCTAAAATATCGAGCACTTCCTTGTTTTCGGGTACCTGGCTCACATAGGGCAGGTACGAAACCGGGAATTCGGTATCAGATGGTTTCTTAATGGTTAAAGCCATAGTTTTATTTTTTTGCGGTCGTGTTTTTCGTGTCCTGAATAAGTGCCTGCAGGTTGGTTAAGCCTTCCCGTATCTGCTTTTCAGTTTTATAGTTTTGGTAAGCACCTTTGTATAGTTCCAGTATGTTGTCCTGCAGCGGGGTGGTTTGCTGCCAGGTAACCAATGTGCCGTTGTCTGCTTTTTCTAACGTAAAACTTCCGGTAGATTTTGTGGCCTGGTCAGCCTGTTTAAGTTCGTAAACAAGGCTGTTGTTATCGGTGCTTTCTGTAAAAACCATGTGCCAGTTTCCGGTTTTATCGCCGTTCCAGTTTTGCCTGGCCCCAACTCCGCTTACCGGGCCACCATACATATAAATCAGGCTTGGGTCGTAAGTTTTGTTCCAGGCGCACCAGCGTTTCCAGTTGGTGGGGTTGTTTATAAACGGGAAAACCTGTTCAGGCGATGCGTTAACTAGAATCGTTTGTTTTACGAATGCCTGTTTAGGCAGTAATGTAGCATATCCAAACAAACCGGCCGCCAGCACCACCAGCACCGCGGCTATACCATACAATAGCTTCATAAAAAGGTCTTAGAAAGTAAGCGTTAGTTTGTTGTACTATTATCTGATTTTATTCTCTAAGTTAAACCAAGTAGCTAGTGCAAGTCAATAGCAAAGGCATATATATTTTACAGTTATTAAAGATACCTGCCAAAACCATTAAAAGCAGCTTTTAAAACTATAAATCCGTACAGTAAGGCAACAAACACAAACTATAGAAAACAATGTTACAGGATTTAATACAAAAAGGACTGCGTTTGTCGCAGCATGCCCTATTCCGAAAGTTTCTGGGGAAAGCTGGCGGCGTATTAGGCAAACCTGCCAAACTGGCCATGGTCCTATCTAATGCCTATACCAAATTAATAGACACCAACAGCTCTGAAAGCGGATTTACCCAGATAAAAGAGATCATGCAGACCTTTATCCGGTTAGTGAGAGCCTATGCCAATGGTAGCTACCGTGCTGTTTCGAACCGGTCGTTACTGGTTGGTGTTGGTGTACTGCTCTACTTTATTTCCCCTATCGACCTTATCCCTGATTTTATACCTATTTTAGGCTTAATGGACGACATTAGTTTAATGGCCTGGTTTATAGATGCTTTCCAGAAAGAGATCACCAATTTCAGGGCCTGGGAAGAAGGCCGTACCGCAGAGCCAACCTTAGGTAGTTTATGAGTTAGAGAGTTTGGGAGTTAGAGAAGTATAAAGGCCGGTACAAGAATGTAGTGGCCTTTATATTTATAGTGTAATTAACTTCACCAACTCTTACCCACTAACGCTTTCTTACTACTCTTCCCTAGTACCAATTATCACTTTCTAACTTTCCCACCTCTTTCCTCTATAACTCTTAAACTCATACTTCTTTAACTCCCAAACTTCCATTCTTCCCAACTTTAGACTAATTTCAGGCAATCAAACTTTTCAAAACTATACATTCACTCATGATCAGCAAACGCATTTTTGCATTTATAGCTGCTGCCTGGTTAAGTATAGGTATAAGCGCTGCCCGCCCCGACGAAGGCATGTGGCTACCTATGCTTTTAAAACAGCTAAACGAGTCTGATATGCAGAAGAAGGGCCTGAAGCTCTCTGCCGAAGACATTTATAGTGTAAACCAATCGAGCCTGAAAGATGCCATCGTATCGTTTGGTGGCTTCTGTACCGGCGAAATGATCTCATCGGAAGGTCTTTTGCTAACTAACCACCACTGCGGTTACGGGCAGGTACAACAGCACAGCACCGTAGAAAACGACTACCTGACCAAAGGCTTCTGGGCCATGGATAAAAAGCAGGAACTGCCAAACCCGGGCCTTACTGCCACTTTTATTGTGCGCATGGAAGACGTGACCAAACAGATCTTAGCCGGCGCTGATGCCGCTAAAACCGAAGCGGAACGTGAAGCCATCATCCAGAAAAATATCGCCAAGGTACGCCAGGCTTCTACGGCCGGCACGCATTACGATGCCGTTATAAAGCCATATTTTTATGGCAACGAGTATTACATGTACATCACAGAAACGTATAAAGATGTGCGTTTAGTAGGTGCTCCGCCGTCATCGATCGGTAAGTTTGGTGGTGATACGGATAACTGGATGTGGCCACGCCATACCGGCGACTTCTCGCTGTTCCGTATTTATGCCGGCCCTAACAACGAGCCCGCCGAATACTCGCCAAACAACAAACCATACAAGCCAAAGCACCACCTGCCTATTTCATTAAGCGGCGTAAAAGAGAATGACTTTACGCTGGTGTTCGGCTTCCCGGGTCGTACCAACGAGTACCTGACGTCGCATGCCATTAAGGAAGTATACGAAGTATCTAACCCAGCCAAGATCAAGATACGCGATACCAAATTACAGATCCTGGATAAGGACATGAAAGCTTCGGATGCGGTGCGTATTCAGTATGCAGCCAAGTATGCCAGTATTGCTAACTACTGGAAGAAATGGATTGGTGAGAACCGCGGCCTGCGCAAGGCCAATGCCATCGAGAAAAAGCAGCAACTGGAAAGCCAGTTCGTAAACTGGGTAAATGCTGACCCAAATCGTAAGCAACACTATGGTAACCTGATGGCTGAGTTTGACAAGAACTATAAAGCACTGGATGGCATCACAATTTCGCGTGACTACATTATGGAAGCTGCTAACGGTATTGAGTTGATTCGCTATGCTACAGGTTACGCTAAACTACAGCAACTAATAGACAGCAAAGCGCCACAGGCTGAAATTACAGCAGAAGCTGAAAAATTAGAGCGCGGTGCTGCCGGTTTCTTTAAAGATTACAATGCGCCAACTGATAAAAAGGTGTTTGCTGCGCTGATGGGCCTTTATTACAACGACCTGGACAAAAAATTACTTCCGGAAGCAGTAAGAGCAGCAGGTAACAAGTATAAAGGCGACTTCACTAAAATGGCCGAAGAAGTATACAGCAAATCAAACCTGACCTCTGAAGCTGGTGCTAAAAAGCTGCTGGCTGATGTGAAAGCTGGTAAAACAAATGCGCTTAAAAACGACCCGGCCTTTGCACTTGCCAACGCAATTGACACGCACTATAAAACACAGGTATTGCCAACCTATACTTCGGTAAACGACAACCTGAACCTGTTGTACAGAACGTACATGACAGGCCTGCGTGCCATGCAGCAGGACAAGAAGTTTTACCCGGATGCTAACTCTACCCTGCGTGTAGCTTATGGTAAAGTAGAGCCTTACGAGCCGCTGGATGGCGTAACTTACAACTACTACACTACCCTGGAAGGCATTATGGAAAAAGCAGCTATGACCGGCGTAGAAGATTACGTGATACCGGAAAAACTGCGCGACCTATATGAGAAAAAAGACTACGGCCAGTATGGCCTAAACGGTGAAATGCCCGTTGCCTTCATCGCATCGAACCATACGACAGGTGGTAACTCCGGTTCGCCGGTTATAAACGCTAACGGCCAGCTGATAGGTACTAACTTTGACCGTAACTGGGAAGGCACCATGAGCGACATCGCTTATAACCCGGACCAAGTGCGCAACATTGCCGTTGATGCCCGTTATGTGCTGTTCATCATTGACAAATTTGCCGGTGCCGGTCACCTTGTAAAAGAGATGACGCTGGTAACCGATAACACATCTGGCCTGCCACAGGTAGATAGCCGTAAATCTGCTTCTTCTACAAAAGAGCTTTCTAAAAAAGAGAAACGCAAACTGGAGAAGGCTGCAAAAAAGAAGAAAAAAGAAGCTGCTGAAGTTAACTAAGCACAACTATAGTTTATAGTTACTAAAAGCCCCGCCTAAAGTATAGGTGGGGCTTTTTTTGTACAGTATTTAAATCTACTAGGATAAAAGAAAATCTATAGTTTATATTTATATTCGTAAAATGCTATACAAGATCAAACCTTAGTGAAACACCTCCCCATGAAATATGTCTATAGTTTCCTGATTCTTTTAGTGCTGCTGGCTTGTACAAAGCCACAAAGTAAAAGTACTGTAAAAGCTAATACTGCCAAATTACAGGACGGTGAGCACTACTATACTTTAAACGGCGTAAGGCATTGGGTTAAAATAGCCGGAAGCGAGCACCACACCACCCCACTTGTAATTGTGCATGGCGGCCCGGGTGGCAACAACTATACCTTTGAGCGAACAGCCGGACCGGAGCTTGAAAAAGCTGCAACTATAGTTTACTACGAACAGCGCGGTTGCGGCCGCAGCGATGCCCCGCAAGACCCCACTGACTATGCCATGCAAACCCTGATCAGCGACCTGGATGCGTTGAGAGACTCGCTGGGCACTGAGAAAATATCCCTGCTGGGTTACTCTTTTGGTGCTGAGCTTTCGCTGCGCTATGCAATTGCCCACCCCACCCATACCGAAAAACTAATTCTGTCCTCCCCTGCTGAGTTATCGCCGGCAAATATGCTGGTACAGATACAGGGCTTCTACGCTATCGGCGACAGCTCACTCAGGTCAGGTATCGAAAAGGTACTAAAGGACACCACTACCTTGCAGGTAAAGTATGGCAACGTCTGGAACCTGGCAAATACTGCTATAGTAGATAAATTTCTGTTTGTGAGCCAGGAGAAAGCCCGCCTAAACAGGCAACTATGGCAGGAAAGCAAACTAAAGAACACCGGCCTCATGGCGAAAGTATACATCCAGCACAACAAAGCCGACCTAGTACAAAAGGCTAACGGGTTACAGACGCCAACTTTACTGATAAGCGGTATTTACGATAAAAACGGCGGGCTACACACCGGTCTTGCCCTGAAACAGGTATTACCAAACAGCAGCCTTAACTTGTACCATAACAGCGCCCACTTCCCCGATATAGAAGAACCCCAGCGCTTTGCTTCCGATGTAAAAACCTTTGTATCAAGCAAATAACTATATCAAAGCTTACTTAAACTTACATCCCCTGCAAATCAAGTTCATCTGTCGGGAGTTTAGTTACCTGCTTACCCATTTTTTTCTGGATGATCTTGAAGTGATGCGCGTCTTCGGGTGTAATTAAAGAAATGGCTTTTCCGGATGCTTCGGCGCGACCGGTGCGGCCAATACGGTGTACGTAATCTTTTGGGGAGCGTGGCAATTCATAGTTTATAACATAAGGCAGAAACTTGATATCGATGCCGCGCGAGGCAAGGTCGGTAGCCACCAGTACGCGTACTTTACCGGCCTTAAACTGTTTTAAAGCTTCGGTGCGGGCTCCCTGGCTTTTGTCGCCATGCAGGGCAGCGGCCTCAATACCGTTTTTCTTCAGCTTGCCCACAATATTATCTGCCGTCCGGATAGAGGAAGCAAAGACAAGTACCTGCTGCATGTTTTCGTGGTTGATGAGGTAGCGCAGAAAAGGTCCTTTCTTTTCGGCTGCAACTTGGTACGCCACCTGGTCAATCAGATCGGGGACACTCGTTTCGGTTTCTACTTTTATAGTTACAGGATTATGTAGCTGAGTGGCAACTATAGTTTCTACGTCGCCGACCAGCGTAGCCGAAAACAGCAGGTTCTGTCGTCGGGCTGGCAGTAAGTCAAAAATACGGTCCATCTCTTCCTTAAAGCCCAGGTTCAGCATTTTATCAGCCTCATCCAAAACCAGTACCTCCACTCCCGATAACTTTACCGCATTTTGCCCTACCAGGTCAAGCAAACGGCCGGGTGTGGCAATCAGCACATCGGTTCCGCGCAGCTTCATCATTTGCGGGTTAATAGAAACGCCGCCATACACAGCCAACGATTTTACTTTTTGTGGTAGATGGATGCTCAGGTTATAAAAGGTTTCTTCTACCTGCACTGCCAGTTCGCGGGTAGGCACCAGCACCAGCACTTTTACAAACCGGTTTTTAGTTTCAGCTTTCTTCTCCAGTAACTGCAATATAGGCAAGGCAAAACCAGCCGTTTTACCAGACCCGGTCTGCGCAATACCCAATACATCCTTCCCCTGCAAAACAACAGGTATAGCTTGCTGCTGAATAGGATAAGCCGAAGTATAGCCTTGTTCTTTTACAGCTTTAAGTAGCGATGGAGAGAGGCCGAGCGCAGAAAATGACATGTTTACGTTCTGGTTTATTGATGTATACGCGCAAAGATACGACGTCTGTACGGTTCTGAGTGCCCCTACCCGAATATTTACAAACCACGCTGCACTGCAAAAGCCCTTTACCGAAACGATAGGTTTATTGAAAAGCTATAGTTGTTGGAAATAAAAAGCAAACTATAACAGGTAAAGCGACTTTGTCAATAAAATTCATATCCTTCATAGAAGCTTTTCGTATATAAGCAAATCCTTATATTTTCTCCTTTTATTCCTATCAACTTTTAAACTGCGAAGTGTGATCTCAGACGAATGGCTTAAACTTAAACTCAGGTTGTTATCACTGATTGCCATGATTATGGTGGTGTTTGTGCATGCCTATACTTTTGACCTGAACGGGTATGCCGGTGCAATGGCCATGCATAAAAACTACAACAGCTTTTTCCAGGACTTTATTTCTCAGGGGGTAGCTCGGGTTGCCTCCCCGTTGTTCTTTATTATCTCAGGTTTTCTGCTGTTTGCGCGCTTTAAGCTAACAACAGCTGTAATAACCTACAAGTACCGCAAACGCATCCAAACCATGCTTATCCCTTTCCTGCTCTGGTCGGTTTACGGCATTGTTTTATACTTTGTACTACAGCTCATACCATTTCTGAAGCCTCATTTTACACACCATATTATAAGCGATATGTCGTTCAGACAGTGGGTTATAACCTTGTTTATAGAGCCCATTCCTTACCAACTATGGTTTATGAGAGACCTGATGATGCTCGTGCTGTTATGCCCGGTAGTATGGTTGCTGGTGCGATACCTGAAATTGCTGTTTTTAGTACCACTGCTGATTTGCTGGGTGCTGGATCTTGACTTCATTATCTTTACATCTGGTTCGTTGTTCTTTTTTGCGGTAGGCTGTTACCTGGCAAAGCTGCCCGAAAGCCTGAACGTAAAACTTACCAAAATACCTTTCCAGATACCGCTGGTAAACTGGCTTGGAATGGTACTTTTCAGAACGCAGCTCAATTTCATAAATTACCCCAACACGATGCTGCTGATGTTGTTGCACAAACTGGCCATACTGGTAGGTATTTTTGCTATCTGGCTTACCGTAAGCAGCTACATTGATGCAACAGGTTTCGACAGCAGGAAATGGCTTACCACTTCGGTATCTCCGTTCTTTATCTATACCTTTCATGAGCCGTTGTTGTCTTTCATAAAAAAAGGACTGCTCCTGTTTATACCGGTGCAGCAACAGGCCACGGTGCTGCTGGTATATTTGCTGGCGCCTATACTTACTATTTTGCTGGCTATACTTGTGTCGCGGGTGGTAAGGCAGTATGCTCCGGCACTCTTCCATAGCTTAACCGGCTACCGCGACCTGGCAAAGCCCTTATCCGTATCAGTACCAGTAACAGGTTCAAAAACACACCCACAGCCACAGGTTAATGCACTGCTAAATGAGAATGTCTGAGTACCTGTATACTTGACTATAGCAAAGAATAAACACTATAGAACTATAGCCCTTGAAAAAACAAAAGCAGCGGTTGCGTGCCGCTGCTTTTCTGTTACCATAAGCAAACTATAGCTGGGTGCTTATTGCCCTTTGCCGCGCATCTGCTTTTCCATAGCGTCCCACATTTCCTGAGGTATCAAATCAAACGCATTAAATTCGCCGGCTCCATATAGCCACTCGCCGCCATCTATCGTTACCACTTCGCCATTCACAAAAGCCGCATAATCAGAAACAAGGTAGGCGGCTAAGTTTGCCAGCTCCTGGTGCTCACCGAAACGGCCAACCGGTATGCGCTTTACCGGGTCTAGTTTATCGGCAAGTTGTTTCGGGAACAGGCGTGTCCAGGCACCTTCGGTTGGGAACGGACCCGGGGCAATAGCATTGGAGCGGATGCCGTACTTTGCCCACTCCGATGCCAGCGAGCGCGTCATGGCCAGCACGCCGGCTTTGGCACACGCCGAGGGCACCACATAGCCAGAGCCTGTCCAGGCGTAGGTCGTGACAATGTTAAGTATAGTTGCCGGTTGCTTTTGCTCTATCCAGTGCTTACCCAGGGCCAGTGTACAGTTATAGCTTCCTTTCAATACAATGTCGGTTATTACATCAAAGGCTTTATGACTCAGGCGCTCGGTGGGGCTTACAAAGTTGCCGGCCGCGTTGTTTAACAGCACATCTACTTTACCAAACTTATCCAGGGTAGCCTGCAGCATGGCTTCAATCTCGTTATACTTGCGCACATCGCAGGCTATAGGCAACACGTGTCCGCCGGTTTCCTGCATCAGTTCGTTGGCAGTTTTCTCCAATACATCCAGTTTGCGGCTACAGATCACTACGTTTGCGCCAAGTTCCAGAAAATATTTAACCATAGAGCGGCCAAGTCCGGTGCCGCCACCGGTTACGATCATGGTCTTGCCTTGCAGGGCACCATCTTTCAGCATTGGTTCTGCCTTCATCATTTATTTTGGTTTAAGTTTTAGAAGCTTCGTATAATAGCTGCACCTAAGGTGCTTGTTAAATATAAGTAACCTTACTGGTAATTGCTGAAAATGTATGACTTTTTGAAATCTACACTTAAACTATGAACAAAGAAGAATTAGAAAATGAATTGAAGCCATTTTACGATGGCCTGCTCATGCTGAGTGAAACCGACAGCCCTTTTGAGTTCTATTACTTCGAGAACACACAAAACCTGCCCCTGAATAAGGATACAGTAGCATCGTTGGCTGGCAAATCGAGTGGCTCTGAGATAAAAACAGAAGAACTGACCTACTTTTTCAGGAACATGACGCGGGTATATCCCGAAGACGGCCCGGAACGAAAGCAACAGGCAGACCGCTTTACCCAACTGCAGCAAAAACTGGAAGCATTGCTACAGGATGTGAAAGTGTATAAAGCCGACGAGATAAGTATAACCGCTTATATTCTAGGCAAAACCCCGGATGGCGACATTGCCGGCTTAAGAACAGTAGTGGTAGAGACCTGAAAAGAAAACAGCCCGGCAACTATAGGTAACCGGGCTGTTTTGCTTGTAACTGGATCTGTAATTATTGTGTCGGGCCTGTATCCACACGCGCTTCTATAGTTGTCTGTACTGTAGAGGATACATTTGAAAGCAGGTTGTAGCCCATTTTTGCTTCGATCGCATCTACAGTAGTGCGGTAAGTTCCCCAACTGCTGCTGATAGATGTGGAGTTAGGCGTATCGATGGCAATTACGCGCGTGCTGGTGGTTACGCGGGCCGCATCGCCGGTGCCGTTCGGCAACACAACTATAACCTTCCAAATGCGGTTAGGTACCGTAACTTTACCGCCTGCCAATGTTTCTTTATAACCAGCACTACCGGTACCGCCAATGCCATACTGCCCCATAATAATGTATAGTTCGTTGCCCTGGTTAATAAGGGTACGGCAGTAATTTTCGAGGTTGGCCCAGGTTTGCTGGTTGTTGGTAGGAGCCTGCGGAATCATGTTGCTCATCAGGAACGTGGCCGAGTTATCAGTAACGGTCAGAGTTCTGTCAGCTGACGGGCAATTATGTCCGCGATCGAAGCCGCTGCCGGTGTAGTCAGCGGGAGTTACGCGGTAAAAAGCAGTAGGTAACGAGTTGTCAGCACGGAAATCGTCCTGGCGTGGTGTGCTGCCTACCCAGGCACTGCTCAAGTGCCAGCTAACCCAGTTTGGTGTACCTCTGTAGCTGTTATACGACATCGAATACTGGGCTTTGTTAATGAGGTAATTAGAATAACTGGTTCCGGCACCGCTCGGGTTACCCATTGCCATGTTATTATCTTTGGTAGCAGTAGCGTTGACTACTTTTGCAATCGTGCCCAGGTCTCTGATATTCGAATCTGGTTGCACATCGTCCTTTGAGCAGGACACAAGCATCAGGCCCGCTAAGGCGAGATACAATACGCGGTGTAAAGATTTTTTCATTTAAATATTTAGGTTGATTAATATTTAAAGATGGCAGTTACGTATGAATTGTAACCTACTTTAATATTAAATTTTCTAAATATTTGAGAAACTTCTTTTAATTGTGCTACGCCCCTACCCCTATAGTTTAACTGACTATAGTTACCTGATCCTCAAGCACAAACACATGTTTTAACATTGACCTCTTCCAACACAATTGTGTTACAACACCAATATTACAAAACTGGTATTTTCTGCTTAGGCCTTCTTGAAATGTGCAAGAATATTATATCACTAACTATACTATAATGCTCTTCTCGCAAAATAGTAATGGAAGGCTTAAAAAGCTTTAGAAATGGTCCCGGAGAAGTTTTTGAGTAGTTATAATGCCGCTTAAGCATACACCTACAATTCCCTGGCCGGGGTAAACGGTATCGCCGCAAACATAAGCACCTTTATGGTCGAGGCGGGCATCTTTCATTTGCCAGGGTTTCAGGCTTTTATACTGCGGATATCCGCCAACGGCCCCAAATGCTCTTTTAGTCCAGAAAGTCCAGGCGCCCGGCGTGGCAGACTGATAACTGATGATATCCTGTGGCAGCACAAGCCCTTCCTCCGCCAGTCTGTTTAGTATAGCCTTTTCTATAAGGTGTTTATTATCGACATAAGTATTTCCGGGGTTTGGTAGATGTGTACTGAGGCTGGCTACCTCCTCACCTTCCGGCGAACGCTCGTTATCCGAAGCGTGACTGAAACTGATAAAAATGCTTTTGCTACCCGTAACCGGCAACCCGCCAGGTATATGTACCTGATGATGGAGCACTTCTCTGTTTTCATGCTTTTTTAAGACCAGACTCATAGTAAAAGCCCCGTTCAGTTTCTCCGATGGCAGGATGTATCGCTGCAGGCGGCTACGCACCTTTTCATCGTTATAAAGCGCCATGGTGTTGTTTAAAGGTATGCCGCTAATGATAAAGCGCGAACTATAGTTAGTTTTAGTAGTTGTAACCCTGTAGCCGCTGGTAGTAGGTATAATACCTGTTACTTCCTGGCCATAGTGTATGGTTGCACCTTTGGCTTTGCAAAAATCAACCACCGGCTGCACCAAGTTTATCAATCCGCCATCTATATAATAGTTGCTGTAAAGGGTGTAGCATAAAGCCGTGGCTCCGAATAGCACATTTACTTCTCCCATATAATTCTGGGCCGTTATCAGCAACTGTTCATTCACAAAATCCACAAACAGCTTATTGTGCTGCAGGTTATAGTGCCTTAACAGGTCTTCTATCGTTTGAAATGCGGCAGGTAATAATGCTGCCTGCCCCGGCCGGAATGCCCTGGCCGCCTGCCAAAGATCGCTGACAGTAGAGAAGGGGAAACTGCGCTGCCGCAACGATACCTGCCAGACCTTCTTGCTTACCTTATAACAATGCTCCCAGAATGCACGCTGGTTATAGTTGCCAAATACACGCTCCGCTTCGCTTATCCACTGGTTCAGGTCCTGGTAGCGGGTAACTATAGATCCATTTGGCAAATGTACCTGCAAGGGTACTTCCAGTTTACGGAGGCCAGGAATTCGGATACCGGTTTCATCAAGCAAATAACGTAGCGGCATATATTCGTCTAAGCCAACCAGTGTAGTAGCACCTGTTTCGAACCAATAGCCTTTGCGTTTGTACGAGGTAGCACAGCCGCCCGGGTATTTAGCCTGCTCCAGTATACAAACGTTTAACCCATGCTTGCATAGCAAGGCAGCAGCGGTAAGCGAGCCAAAGCCCGAGCCAATAACTATAACATCATACAGCATTTATGTGTTAATTTGCTTTCATATTACATTGCCCGGCAACTATAGCTTCCGGAAGCTGTAACAGGATGCTGGTACTTTTGTTATAAACTATAAAAACAACGCATGAGCCCGAAGGCTGACATTAGTATATTAGGTTGTGGTTGGTTAGGACTACCGCTGGCCGAAGCATTGGTTAAAGCAGGCAAAACCGTGAAAGGTTCTACCACCTCCCCTGCCAAGCTCGACCTGTTGGCCCAGAAAGGCATCATTCCTTCTCTTATCGATCTGCAACCGGGCCAAGTAGATGAAGCTGTACTTGCTGATTTTTTAGAAGCTGACTGCCTGGTGCTTAACATCCCGCCAAGGCTGCGCGCTGACAATGGGGCTGGTTACCTGCAGCAACTACAGCTACTACTGAAAGCCCTGCTCGATGCCCCGGTTAAAAAGGTACTGTTCGCATCATCTACCTCCGTTTACAACGACCTGAACCGCATGGTAACTGAAGAAGATACAGCCCTAACCAAACCAACTGACCCCGGCTATACCTTGCTGCAGGCCGAAAACCTATTCAGGGAGCGGGAAGAATGGCTGACAACTATAGTTCGGTTTGCCGGCTTGGTAGGCGAAGACCGCAGCCCGGGCCGGTTTATGGCTGGCAAAACAGGTGTAGCCAACGGCGATGCCCCGGTTAACCTCATCCACCGGGAAGACTGCATCGCTATACTTACCCGCATTATAGAACAGGAAAAATGGGGCCAGGTGTACAATGCCTGTGCCGATGAACATCCCATGCGGAAAGATTTTTACCCGGCCGCTGCGCTGGCCCTGGGCCTGGAACCGCCCACTTTCCAGGTAATGGATAAAACCAACTTTAAGCTTATCAGCAACCAGAAACTGAAAGAAGACCTGCCTTACCTGTTTCATCACCCAAACCCCATACAGTTCTTTTAGTATCTTTGTGTCTGATTTCTGGTTATTGCTTGCTGATTGTTAAAATCTGTCAACCTGAACTACAATCAACTACTAACAACTAACAATGAGATCTAGAATTGTAGTAATTGGCGGCGGGGCAGCTGGTTTTTTTGGTGCGATTACCTGTGCGGAAGCTAACCCTACTGCAGAAGTTATACTGTTAGAAAAGACAAGCAAATTGCTGGCTAAAGTATTGGTATCGGGTGGCGGCCGTTGTAATGTAACCCATAACTGTTTTTTGCCCGGGCCATTGGCACAGCATTACCCTCGTGGAGCCAAACACCTGAAAGAGGCTTTTAAAGCATTTGGTGCCCGAGAAACTGTGACGTGGTTTGAGCAGCGCGGCGTTAAGCTGAAGACTGAGGCCGATGGCCGCATGTTCCCGGTTACAGACTCGTCGCAAACGATAGCTGATTGCCTGTTACAGCAGGCCCGTAAAGCAGGTGTAACTATAAAAACCGGTGTTGGGGTAACAGCCATCACTACCGATACAACTACAGCTCAGTTCATACTTAGGTTAAGCAACGGTTCCGAAATTAAGGCTGATAAAGTGCTGGTATGCACAGGCGGTAACCCTAAAACGACAGGCTACGACTGGCTGCGCGAACTGGGCCACCCGATACAGGAGCCGGTGCCATCGTTGTTTACATTTAATGTGCCGGGCAACCCGCTGAAGGATTTGATGGGCATATCGGTGCCGCAGGCTAAAGTGCGCATTGCCGGCCAGAAACTGGAATACGAAGGTCCTTTACTGATTACGCACTGGGGCTATAGTGGTCCGGCGGTACTTAAATTATCGGCCTGGGGCGCCCGTATTTTTCATGACCAAAACTATAGTTTCACGGCTCTCATTAACTGGATACCAACCTATACCGAAGAAAGCCTGCGCGAACAATTGCAGCACTACAGGCAGGTGCATCCAAAAAAAGTAGTTAGCAGCAACCCGCTTTTTAACCTGCCGCAACGCCTCTGGAAAGCACTGGCAACTATAGCTGAAATTCCGGTAGATATAATCTGGGCTGAGCTGCCCGCTAAAAACACCAATAAGCTGGTTGAGGCTTTGCTGCGGATGGCTGTAGATGTGAAAGGCAAGACCACGTTTAAAGAAGAATTTGTAACCTGCGGCGGCATAGACCTGGCCCAAGTGAATATGAAAACCATGGAAAGCCGCTTACACCCTGGCTTATACTTTGCCGGCGAAGTGCTGGATATTGATGGCATTACCGGTGGCTTTAACTTCCAGTCTGCCTGGACGACCGGCTACCTGGCTGGTACAGCAATGGCTAGCCATCTATAGTTGTACTAAAGTAACCTTCCTTTCCCGATATGAGTAATATCGCATATAGTCACTAAATATTTAAAACTATGGAAATCAATAAGGAAGTATACGCAACGGTACACCACCTGATAGAAAGGTGTAAAGATGGCGCTAAAGGTTACAAAACTGCCGCCGAAGATGTGGAAGACAAAGACCTGAAGGAACTGTTTCTGAAATATGCCGTGCAACGCGACAGCATGATCACAGAGCTACAGGCCGAGTTACACAAGATGGGCAAAACCGATGACGAGTCGAGCTCACTGGAAGGAACCGTGCACCGCATCTGGATCGACATTAAATCGGCCATCAGCTCGAAAGACAGAAAGCGTATACTGGAAGAATGTGAGCGGGGCGAAGATTATGCCGTTAAAGCGTTTGAAGAAGCCCGCCAGGCCAACCTGCCAGGTAACCTGAAGCAGATTGTGGAGCAACAGTATGCAGACGTAAAACACGCTCACGACCATATCCGGGCGCTACGCGATAAAGCAAGAGGCGAAGTATAGATCTTTATACTTTAAAATATCAAAAGGAGCTCAGGCTCCTTTTTTTGTGGGTAACGCTTAATGATATTATTGGTAAAAATTTATGTAATCAAAAGATTTACTTTGGGCCATTAAACTGTAATGCTGTTCGCTATCCGAAGTAACTCATTAGTTGTTTTCCAGTTGCGGGTTGTAGCCGATACTTTTAGCTTCTTTTCAAAAAAACTATTGGTCAGTTTCGAATTACTATAGCTATCGGGGCAATATAAATACATGGCCTCCCCAATAAGTTCGAGTTTGTCATTTTTATAATCACCAACTTTTATTTCTTCAAAAGCTGAGTCTTCAGGCTTACCGGACAAAAACGTTACATGAAAGTATTCAGCCTGGTTAGAACTGTCTTTCAGAAAAGGATTTGCATTTACAATTTTGGTTAGCTCATCAAGGGTGAAAGTGATAACCGGTACGTCAAATCCAAACGATTGTTCAATTGCAGTTTTCAGGGTATGACTTAGTTCGTTTGTACTTCCTTCTTTATGCTGATAAACGATATTACCGCTTTGGATGTAGGTTTGTACATTCTGGAAGCCAAGACTGGAACAAAGCTCTTTTAAAGCATTCATCTTGATCATGCGATGGCCGCTCACATTGATGCCTCGCAAGATTGAAATGTATCTCGGCATGCTGAGTTTATAGTTGGATTGTTAATGTTTAGTGTAAAGCTTGAGCCTATTAGCGAAGTGTGATTTCAGTAAACACTATACTTTATATCGAAGCGACCTGCTGTAACTTTTACCTTTCTATTATTGCTAGCCGCAGCTTCGAATTCGAATGTTCCAGAAATTATTTGCTGTACCTTATCAAACTTAGTAATAACTAACTTACCTGAGGTAGCTTCGTAAGTTGTGTTATCATCGCTATTAAAATAGAAGACGTGGTCACATTTATAGTATTCTTCACATTTCTGACTTATTAACTGGTAAGTTCCTTCACCAGTCACCCCAACCATTTGTATACCTAAATCTCCTGCTATGGGTAAATCATAGCGAGCATCTATACCTTGTATGACTAAATACGCTTCCTTTTGGGTTTCCTTACCTGATGGATAATAGGTCGCCCTCACAGGTGAAACATGCCCGAAAATTGTCTCGCTTGCAATGTATGGCTCCTTATTAATCACACAACCAAAGGTGTTTTTACCCACCTGTGTAGCTGGAGGAAGCTTATCTTTCGGATTGACAAGTAACTTCTTACATGAAAAGGAAAGAAATATAAGCAGGAGAAAAAGTGTAAAGTCAATGTTTTCATATAGTAGTGGTTCAAGTTTTTGCATCTATTGCTTATACCCAACGTGCTGGTATAGCAGATTGCAAGGCATCGCCGCAGCAGTACTGCTATACTTTGTTGTATGGTTGTTATTCTTCTGTTTCTGCTGAATCGTATCTATAAATATCTACATCAGTAACAGTCTGCGTCTGATAAAGAAATTCTATAGTTTTCAAGTTATGTCCTAAAGCTGGCGTTGACACTTCTGGATTGACATCAATGTACATCACAATTTCAAGTACAGAAGATAACTGGTACTTGTCTTTGAGCTTGTTGATAATCTCAACTTTGTCTCTCAGTTTCTCTACCACTTCATCTACAAGGTTGTCTATGAATATGGCTTCTTTTCCTTTTTCAGTTGACCACTTCCAACAAGCGTATTTCTGATTAGCAATATACTGCCCCTTATCTCCCTTTTTCCATGAGTCTGTTGGTTCTATTCCAAGTTCTTTGGTGACTTCATTCGGTTCAAAGTCATCACCATGAAGAGCAAAATATACATAGGATTTTGAGAGAGTTTTATTCATAATTTTAATACCATACAACTATAGTATAGCAGGAGTACCTACTCCCACTATCTGCATTATGAATGGAGTATAGAGTATAGTTTATACTTTAAAACTATATCACACAAGATATAATATTTAGCTAATATAACAATTATCCTAAAGAAGTATAGATGGGGATGTAAAAGTATAAACAGCCATAAAAACAAAAAGGGAAACATCCGTCTGATGTTTCCCTTTTCATATCTAACTGCAGAAGCAGTCAGTTAATCTTCCAACCTTTTTATGATACTCCTTTTACGGGGCGCTTTGCAGCAAGGTTATACTTTGCAGAAAATAATCTGAAAAATATTTCAAAAACCCTATAAAACAAATAAGCCGACGTTTCAAGTCGGCTTATTCTAACAGTTAATGAAGTTTTTAGGCTTCTAAAGCTGTATGATTATATATACGCCTGCTAGAGGCGAAAGTTACGATTGATTAAAATCTTTTTCTGCGGAAGCCACGGCTTTCACCTCCACGGTCTCTGTCGCGGTCGCCACCGAAACGGCTACCTCCACGATCTCCGCCTCTGTCACGGTCGCCACCGCCAAAGCGGCTGCCACCTCTGTCGCCACCACGGTCGCGGTCTCCGCCACCACGTGGGCCACCAAATCGGCTACCACCACGGTCGCCACGATCACGGTCTCTGTCGCCACCACCAAAACGGCCTCTGCCACCACGGTCTTCGCGGTCACCGCCTTCTTTGCCAGCGCCTTTTTTGTCAGATTTCTCAACAACTACCATGCGGCCATCCACCTCTATACGACCTACTTTCTCTAGTATATTAGCCGTGTATTCGGTTGGTACTTCCACAAAACTGAACTTGTCGTACAGGTCGATGTCGCCTACTTTAGATGCCGGGATATCAGCATTTGCTGAAAGTAAATCGATGAGGTCTTTCGGATGAACGCGGTCTTTTTTACCGATCGTGATGAACAGTCTGTCAAAACCTTCTTTAGAGAAACCAAGGCCCTTTTCAGCTTCTTTACCAGCCTCTTTCACCTTAGCTTCTTTCAGGCTCATTTTTAATAAAGCCGCAGCTACCTCAAGCGAAGTATAATCTTCGTTAACCAGTTTCTCTATCGTTGTGATGTGCTTGGTCAGGTTGCCCTTTTCCAGTACTTCACGCACTTTATCCAGGAACATGCTGGTGCGCAGCTCGTTTACGTCTTCGTAAGTAGGTACCTGCTGTAGCTGAATATTGGCTTTTGTATAGCGCATGATATCCTTCAGCTTGTACATATCCGAACGACCAGATACAAAAGAAAAAGCTCTGCCTGATTTACCTGCACGGCCTGTACGGCCAATACGGTGCACATAAGCTTCTTCGTCCTGCGGCAGGTCGTAGTTAAATACGGCTTCCACGTTCTCCACATCCAGGCCACGGGCTGCAACATCAGTAGCTACCAGTATCTCAAGTTGTGCATTACGGAACTTGCCCATCACATTAGAGCGCTGGTTCTGGTTAAGGTCACCATGTAGGGCATCAGCTAAATAACCGCGGCTTTGCAGGCTTGTTACCAGTTCATCCACCATACGCTTGGTATTGCAGAAGATCACCACCGACTTCATGTTAAACATATCCAGCACACGCGAAAGCACTTCCTGCTTCATGCTGTTACGCACCTCAAAGTATACCTGGTCTATGTTAGTAACGGTAAGCTCTTTATGCACCACTTTCACTAATACCGGATCTTTCTGGTAAAGCTTGGTAAGGTCCATAATCGGCTTAGACATAGTAGCTGAGAACAGGATGGTCTGACGCTCTTCCGGCATTTTGCTAAGCACAAACTCGATGTCGTCACGGAAACCCATGTCCAGCATCTCGTCCGCTTCGTCCAGGATAATTTTCTTGATCTTGTCCAGCTTAAGCGTACCGCGCTCAATGTGGTCCATTACACGGCCTGGCGTACCTATAACGATCTGAACACCTTGCTTAAGGGCGCGCAACTGGCGGTCGTAAGACTGGCCACCATAGATTGGCACGATGCTGATGTTTGGCTTATACTTGATAAGTTTCTGAATCTCGCCGGCAACCTGTATGGCCAGTTCGCGGGTTGGGCAAAGTATAAGTGCCTGTACGCTTTTATCGCGTTCGTCTATACTTTCTATAGTTGGTATACCAAAGGCAGCGGTTTTACCGGTACCAGTCTGTGCCTGGCCAATAATGTCGCGACCTTCTAAAACTACCGGAATTGCTTCTGTCTGGATTGGGGAGGCCTCTTCGAAGCCCATGTCTGCGATCGCTCGCTGAACTTCCGGGGAAAGTGGAAGCTCATCAAATCTGATTTTGTTCATCTAATTTTTTATTACTGTATATAACTCTCTGGAGCAGCCTGTTTTTAATTATCCCTATGATACGTATCCTAAAACAAAACAATAAAGGTTATCCAATTGTGGCGTTGCCAGTTATACCAGTAAATCAGACTTATTCCAAATCGGGTGCAAAGGTACGGCTAATTTCCGGGATTTGCTAATGCTTTTAAAACACCGGCTATACGGCATTTAAATACCATCTGCTTTATATATTAAAAATTATATATTAAAAGTTGAAACATTAGCTACTATAGCAAAGTCTTACATGTAATTATTTTACTATATTTTATTACTTTTAAAACCATATAGGTATAACCTTTTTATTTATATCCCGTTATTTAGGCTATTCACCCAAAATTCAGTGTGATTCACCATCAATAGCAACATTCAGTGAAAATATTTACACCACTGTCCGTAGTATACAAAACTTACGACACAAACCTGACTTTTATGCCAACATAATATTACCCTTAACCCGGGACCACCTATACCGCCAAACCTACAAGCCTTATTGAACAGAAGCTAATGCGTTTAGTGCTGCAACACTACAACTGCAGTAATCACAGCAAAATCAATTAAACAAAACCTTAAACCCCTTAGTCCTCTACTTATGTTACATTTTACAAAAATTTCAACTCAAGGCAAAGACTTTAATCTAATTGCTTCTGGTGCACTGGCTTTTAAAATCCACAACAAAATTCTGAAGGATGATGCCTTTACACACACTTCTTCTGTGAGCCGTAACATGCTGGTAGGTAGTGTACCTGCCCGCAAAGCTAGTTCTGACCGCAAAAGCGTTTTCTTTGTAATTATTTCTGACCTGGATAAGGTAAACACCGAGTCGTTGTGCCAGATGTTAAAAGCTGAACGCGCAAAAGGCAGTTATGCCGTTTGCCAGGTTATCCCGATGTACTATAACGAACCCTCTTTTAAAGCATTGAAAATGCTGCGTCAGAACTTTGATGAGGTACTGGAGCTAAGCAAATTTAACCTGGGAAGCAGCAAAGTATTAGTAGGCATGGAGCAGCAACATTGCATCATGTCAGATTATGTACTTTCGATGGCCCGCATCATGTTCCATGTATGTGCTAACACTGCCATACCTGCAAAAACAGCCGAGGAACGTGTAGAAGAACCTGTATTCGCTTAAAACTACCTATACTATAGATTAAGAAGGCTGCCTCCCCTACAGGCAGCCTTTCTATTTTATATCTTTTGTGTTCAGTAACATAGCCATTTACTTTAGTTACAAGCTTGCAAATGCTGGCAAAGCGACCGCCAAAAGTGTATCTTTAACCCTGGCTATACTTCAGACTTCCATGGCATCTGTCTTTAAAATATACTCCTCTTCTGCGGGCTCGGGCAAAACCTATGCGCTAACCAAAGAATACCTGAAACTGGCGCTCCACTCCCCTAACCCGGACTACTATAGATCGATACTGGCCATCACGTTTACCAATGATGCCGCTGCCGAAATGAAGGAGCGTATACTGGGCGCTTTGCGTGGCTTTAATGATGTTATCTTAGCTGAAAAAGCAAAGCAGAAAAGCGAGAACCTGCTGGAAGAAATAACCAAAGAACTACAAGTTGATTACCCAGACCCATCGCTGGATAAAGAAGAAGTAAGAAGAAGAGCTGGTTTGGTTTTCAGGCAGGTGCTTTACAACTATGCTGATTTTAGTGTAAGTACTATTGACAGCTTTGTAAATAAAATAGTGCAGGCCTTTGCGCGAGAGCTGAACATACCGCACAACTTTGAAGTAGACCTGGACTCGAACACACTACTAAACACGGCTGTATCGCTGCTGCTGGACAAGGTAAAGAATGAGAAAGGCGATTTGCTTACCGAAACGCTGGAGCAGTTTATACTGGAAAAAGCCAGCGAAGGCCGAAGCTGGAGCAAACTAACCGAAGAACTGGCCGACTTTGCCCGCAACCTGCTGAACGAACAGGTATACGAAGCCATTACCGACCTGCAGCAACTGACCTTGGAAGATTTCAGGGATGTGCAGCGCGAGCTCCGCGAAACCAGGAAACAGATCGAGGAAGCTATAGTTGAACCTGCCAGCCAGGCAGTGACTTTAATTGAACAAGCTAACCTGGATGCGGCAGACCTCTCCTACGGCAAGAACGGCATTTACGGTTACTTCTACCGCTGGCTCAAAACTATAGATCTGAACTATAGCAACAGCAACGCCCGCAAAACGGTAGAGAACGACAGCTGGTACAGCGCATCAGCTAAAAAGAACAGCTTTACAGTTAACCAGATCGACAGTATTAAAGGACAGCTTTCGGAATATTACCTGGAACTGGAAGAGCGGAAAGAAAAATATGCCGGCATTTATACTTTGCTAAATGCCATAGTTCCGCACCTGTACAAACTATCTGTGCTGAACGAGCTGGAGAAATGCCTGCAGGAAATTAAGCGCGACAAGAACACGGTACACATTTCGGAGTTTAACAAGCGCATTGTAGATATTGTACTGAAAGAGCCGGTACCGTTTATTTATGAGCGACTGGGCGAAAAGTATAACCACATCCTGATCGATGAATTTCAGGATACGTCGGTGCTGCAATGGAACAACCTGTTGCCGTTAGTGGAGAATGCGCTGGCATCAGGACATTTTAGCATGGTGGTAGGCGATGCGAAGCAGGCGATCTATAGATGGCGCGGCGGCGAGATGGAACAGATCCTGCACCTGTATAAAATGGATACGGCCAAACTATACGAGAAGCGCAGGCATAGCCAGCTCATAAAAGAGCGCTACGAAACGCTGAACAATGAAGTGCTGCAGCCGGCCAACCTGAAAAAGAACTATAGAAGCCGCGCCGAGATCATCAACTTTAACAACGACATTTTTACGTTTGCCAGCAAAGTGCACAGCGGCTTCGGTATGTTCACGTCTATTTACGACGAAGATTTTACGCAGGAAATTCCGGACCCGAACAATACCGGCGGCCATATACAGGTGCTATTTACTTACGAAGGCGACAGCAACACAAAGTATAACCTGGACACCTGCAGCCGCACCAACGAACTATACCCGAAGTACACGCACGAGCAGGAAATAAGCTACGATGAAAGTATGCTAAACCTGGTGCAGCACCTGGTAGAAAATGCCCTGAACGAAGGTTACCAACTCCGCGACATGGCTATCCTTTGCCGCACCAACCAGAACAGCAAGCGGATCGCCAATTTCCTGAAAGAACTCCGTTACGACATCATCTCCCAGGATTCGCTCTCGCTTCAGTTTGCCGAAGTAGTGAACCTGGTAATTGCGCTGTTCCGGGTATTTAACCGGCCGAATGATGCGCTGGCTAAATCGGAAGCCTTGTACCTGATACATTTGGTAGCATTGGAGAAGGTACCGGACGTGAAAGTAACGCAGCAGATTGCTGAGATTGCAAATAATGCCGATGCAGCCGTTTTCTATAGCTACATTCGCGAACTTGGTTTTGCCCTGGACGAAAAGAACACCGGTAACTTGTCCATTTATGAGCTGACCGAGCGCCTGATCCGCATCTTTAATTTGCTGGGCCATAATAACGAATGTGAATATATTTTCCGTTTCCTGGACCTTGTTCTGGAGTATAGTTTAAAGTATAGCAACAACCTCAACAACTTTCTGGCTTACTGGGATGTGCAGAAGGAAAAGCTGAGCATCAACACGCCCAAAAACCGGAATGCCATTACCATCACCAGCATCCACAAATCCAAAGGGCTTGCCTATCCGGTTGTCATTATTCCGTATGCCGACTGGAGCACGGAGCCTAAACGTGGGTCATTGCTTTGGAGTCAGTTGCCCGAAGAAGTTACTTATACCGGGAAGCTCCGAAGTGTGGCTGTAAACGTGGGTTCTAAATTAGAAAGCACCGTACTGGGCGAGCAATACAAAACAGAGATAGAGAAGACCTTTATCGAAAATCTGAACATGCTTTACGTGGCCCTTACCCGCCCTATCGACAGGCTATACCTGATCGGTAACGCAAAAGACCTGTTAGTGGAAGAAAAGATGCCGAAGCTGGATAGCCAAGTTAAGAATGTGAGCCCTTTGCTGTATCAGTATCTAAAGGAAAAAGAACTATGGGAACCGGGCAAATTCTGTTACCAACTGGCAAAAGGCAAAGCGGCCACAGCTACAAACTATAGTTCAGAAGAAGACACGTTTGAGCTGAAGCACCTGGTAACAACCGACTGGGAACAACGCCTGAAGATTAAGCAGCACGCCAACAACGTATTCGATTTTGCCACGCAGCAACGACAGCGCCAGGTAAACCGCAAACTACATTATGCTCTGTCGCGCATTACGTTTGCACCGGAAGTAAATCAGGTGCTGCGCCAGATGGGCTACGAAGGCATCATCAGCGAGCGCGACAAACCGGAATTACACCGCCTGTTAACCGAAGTTGTGCAGCACCCGAAAATAGCTCCCTACTTCTCTGACAGAGTAGCGATTGAGCAGGAAAAAGAAGTACTGGATGCCCGTGCGTACCTTTACAAACCAGACCGCATTGTGTTTGATGGCGAAGCGGTAACTATAATCGAGTTCAAAACTCCGCCACCCGAGCCCGAACATCGCAACCGCCTGGACCACTATGCCGTGCGTTTCCGGCAGTTAGGTTACAAAAATGTAAGGTGCGTGCTTTATTATTTCGAGACACAAGAAGTACAGGAATGGCAATACGGCGATAAACCCGCCGCGCAATTGGGACTGGCATTTTGACATCTCAATTCCCCTGGCGCGAGCGTCTTCGCTCGTGTCGAACTATAGTTGGGCCTCTGGCCCAGTCGGATTTCAAATCCGACACCATTAGTAAGGCACGGATCACAGATCCGCGCCAGCAAAAACTAAATAGCAAATAGAATAAAGTACAACTATAAAACATAACTCCAGTTCCCCTTCCTGTTTTGGGGGTAGGGGTCCTCTATAAAAGGAAGGGGTTAGGGGAAGGTAAAACCATGGAACAACGCATAACACTCATAACTTTAGGCGTAAAAAACCTACAGCGCTCACGGGATTTCTATATCAATACTTTTGGCTGGAAACCGCTGGAAACCAGCAACGAGAGCATCGTATTTTTTCAGCTAAACGGCATACAACTGGCACTTTTTCCCCAGGAATCATTAGCTGATGATGCTGGTGTTCCAGCAGATGGAAATGGCTTCAGGGGATTTTCGCTGGCGCATAATGTTCGCTCTGAGAAAGAAGTATATGAACTGGTTGCATCGCTGGAAGCTAAAGGGGTAACAGTTCTCAAGCAACCTGAAAAAGTTTTCTGGGGCGGGTATAGCAGCTACATCGCTGACCCGGATGATAACTTATGGGAAATTGCTTATAACCCTTTTATGCCACTTGATGCCAGCGGTAATACCGAAAGTATACACTAAGCGATAACTATTCTCAATCACTCATTCAATTATTCCGTCATTCAAAATTAAGCCCGTGCAGACCTTCCTGGAGCTAACCGCGAAATACATTTACGAGAAGTATAAAGAGAACATCAGCGAGTTGTGCATTGTGTTGCCATCGCGCAGGGCGAGCTTTTTCTTTAAAAATGCGCTGGCACAGGCTGCTACCGAGCCTATCTGGTCACCGGAAGTATCTTCTATGGAAGACTTTATTTGCAAAATGGCGAAGGTGGATGTGGTGGAGCCGATTAACCTGCAGCTCGAACTATACGACCTGATGCGCGAGCAGGACCCGAAGCTCGATTTCGACCAGTTTGTTACCTGGGCAGGCACTCTACTGGACGATTTCAGCCGGATAGACCAGAACTTAGTAGAAACTAGAAAACTGTTCGACTACCTGAGCGAAGCAAAGGCGCTGGAGCGCTGGGAACCCCGCAACCTGGGCTGGACCATGTCGCCGGCCATGCGCAAATACTTTAGCTTGTGGGAGAATATCGAGAAGACTTACCATAACCTGCAGAAGCACCTGAATAAAAACAAGCAGGCTTATACGGGCATGGCTTTCCGGAAAGTAGCGAACGAGATAGATGCTATAGTTCAGGAATCCACCTGCCACCAGTTCATTTTTATCGGCCTGAATGCTCTGACCAAATCCGAAGAAAAGATCATTAAAGCACTGCTGCGTCACAACAAGGCGGAAGTACTGTTCGACAGTGATGATTTCTACATGGAAGAGAACACCGCTAACAGGGCGGGCAGCTTTCTGCGCAAGTATAAAAACGGCTGGAAACTACCGGAGTGGCGCTGGCAACAGAACATGCTGCTGACCGATGAGAAAAAGATAAATGTAATTGGTGTGGCCAACGCCAGCATGCAAGGCAAACTGGCCGGGCAGCTGCTGCAGGAAATACGTGAACAAGACAAGCACGCACAGGTAGCTATCGTTTTACCCGACGAAACGTTGCTGTTGCCCGTGCTGCATTCTATTCCGGATGATGTGCCAAACTATAACGTAACCATGGGCCTGAGCTTTAAGGGCACTCCCCTGTTCAACCTGGTGGATCTGCTGTTCGATGTGCACCTGACCGGGGTAACGCAACTACAGGACACGGGCTACAAAGTATACCAGTACCACCATTTATCGGTTAGCAAGCTGCTCACGCACCCGTTCATCCGCCGCTACGAACTCTACCTGAACGAGCAAGCTGACCAGGCTGAATTTCATGGGCTGATACAGCAGGTACTGGACACTATAGTTTCGGAGAACAAAGTGCTGATAACGGCGCAGGAACTGTTGGAGTTGGGCAAGCACCACCCGCTTTTCGAAACGCTGTTCCGCACCTGGCGCGACTGCGATGATATTATAATGGCCATGTACGACCTGATCGAGTTGCTCCGCCAGGTATACACACACGGCCATAACACCATCGAGACCGAATATCTCTACACCTTCTATACTATAGTTAAGCGACTGGATACGATCTTCGATTGCCGCGAGCAGAAGATATCGGTGCGCAGTTTCCGGAAGTTCTTGTACGAACTGATAACGCAGCAACGCCTGCCATTCAGTGGCGAGCCGATCTCGGATGTGCAGATCATGGGTATGCTCGAAACGCGTGCGTTGGACTTTGAAAACCTGATCATTTTATCGGTAAACGAGAACACCCTGCCGGCTCCTAAAAAGCATAACTCGCTGATGCCATATGATGTGCTGAAGGAATTTGGCCTGCCGACGTATGCTGAAACCGAAGGCGCAATGGCTTACAACTTTTACCGCCTGTTGCAGCGTGCCAAACGGGTAAACCTGCTCTACGTGCTGCCATCTGATACCTACGGTTCCGGGGAAAAAAGTCGGTTTATACTGCAACTGCAAAACGACTTGGCGCTGCGCAACAGCAACATCACGTTCCGCGACTTAACAGCCATAGTAGAGCAAAAAGATACCAAGGCCTATGATGAAGACATCGTTATAGAAAAAGACACAGCTACACTGGAGCAGATAAAACGTGATTTGCAGCGTGGCCTCTACCCTTCCAGCCTCAACACCTACATTAACTGTTCGCTTAAATATTACTTCAGCAGGATAGCTAAAATGCAGGAAGTGGATGAAGTGGAAGAACAGGTAGACTCGGCACAGTTTGGTACCGTAGTGCACCAGGTGCTGGAAGATTTCTTTAAACCGTATGAGCAAAGCGGGCAGCCTATAGTTGCCGAGAGCATAGACCAGATGCTGTTGGAACTGCCAAAGCAGGTAAAAATGGCTTTCGACCATACCACGCGCGGTGCTACTACCGAGCGCGGCATGAATTACCTGTTGCTGAAAGTGGCTATTGAAGTGTTGCAGAAATACCTGAATACACTCAAAAACTCCAGCGAACTGCCGCTTTACATCCTGCGCCTGGAAGACTCGCTGACAGCCAAACTACCGGTGCAACTAAACGATGAACTGCTGGAAGTAACCATTGCCGGTAAAGCCGACCGCATCGACATGACCGGCCACGAAGTGCGCGTGATAGACTACAAAACAGGGAAGGTAGAAGCAAACAAGCTACGTGTAAAAACCGACGATCTGCGAGCTCCATCATCCAAAACAAAAGACTTTGATAAGCCGCGCCAACTGTGGCTATACCAATACATTCTGCAGCGCCAGCTCCGCGAAGCGCCCCAAACTATAGTTGGCAACCACCCACTCGATCCGGCAACTATAGCAGCAAAGTCGGGCATTATATCATTTAGGAATATTGATGAAAACGTACTGTCGTCGGAGTTTAATTTTGTGGGCGAAGATGGGCAGCCAAAGGATTTTATAGTTGCTTCGGAAGAATTGCTGAGATCTATAGTTCAGGACATGCTGAACCCGGCAGAGCCTATCCGGAAAACGAAAGATCTGGAAGTGTGTCAGTGGTGCCCGTATAAAGGCATCTGTGCACGTTAACCTTGTAAGCGAAGCATATGCCCGACAAACAATTGCCTATTTATGAGATACAGGATTTTGGCGCTGCCCGGAAGCCGGATAAGTATATTTACCTGAGCGACCTGAGATCACATCTGCAGAATCATCTTTTTATACAGAAACCGCATAAGCACAATGCGTACATCCTGGTGTTTTTTACAAAAGGCTCGGGCACACATACCATCGATTTCCAGGAATACCTGGTGGCGCCGGGCTCCGTTTTTTTTCTTACACCAGGGCAGGTGCATAGCTGGAAATTATCAGAACAAACCAATGGCTACATTCTGTTCTTTTCCGCAGAGTTTTACCTGCTCGGGTTCCCGCTTCAGAAGTTGCAGCGCTTTCCGTTTTTCGAGCATGCACTGCGCGTGCCTTACCTGCAGGTTAAAGCTACTGACATGACAACTATACTTCTGAGCATAAACGTGATGCAACAGGAACATCAGGCCCAGCAATTTTTAAAAGACGATCTGCTACGCGATTACCTTGATATTATTCTCATACAGCTTGCCCGTTTATATCATAGCACTCACAAACTTCCCCACGAATCAACGGCTTCACTGCCTCTTCTAACAAAGCTCAACAGCCTGATCGACCAGCATTACAAAGAGCACCAGCCGGTACTGTTTTACGCCGACAAACTGCATGTTACAGCAAAACAACTGAACGAAACCTGCAAGCGCGCTTACGATAAAACAACTACCGAACTCATTCAGAACAGGGTTATCCTGGAAGCGAAAAGGTTGCTGGTACACTCTAACTTAACAATAAACCAACTTGCTGCTGGGCTAGGATATTTTGATAATGCGTACTTTTTCAGGTTCTTTAAAAAACATACCGGCCAAACGCCGGAGCAGTTCAGGCAAACCCATAGTTAATCTTTTCTTTAAAGTATAATTTGTACAGTATAACGTCATTTCAGTACAGTTAAAACTTATAGCAGACAGGTAACTTTGCATAAGTAAATGACATAGTTATGGCCTGGAAAGACTCTTCATTCTATAGTATAGTAAACACCAAATGCCCGCGTTGCCACACAGGCGACATGTTTCCGGAAGGCACGCTGTATAATTTCCGTAAGTTTTCCCAAATGAACGAGAAGTGCAGCTGCTGCGGCCAGCATTTCGAGCCCGAGCCTGGCTATTATTATGGCGCCATGTTTGTGAGCTATGCGTTTAGTACGGCCATTTTTATTGGTGTCTGGATAGCCCTGAGCTTTATAGTTAAAGAAGTAACCTTATCCATGATGATCGTGGCGCTGGTCGTTTCTGTAGTTGCCTTGTTGCCTATCAACTTCAGGTTGTCCCGCAGCATCTGGATTCATCTGTTTATTCGCTACAAAGGGCCCTGCAAAGCACATATAGCCTAAAGATTTTAGTTAAAGACGAACACGGGGCTTGCATACTGATCAGAGGTGCGGCCCCGTTGTTTTTTATACCATTTTCTTCTTTTCAATTTCAAGTACAAGGCCAATACCCCACCTTTATCCGGGTTCTCACACCAAATTCTCACTATCTTCCTACAGACAATGTTTAAACAATAACTACCTGTAAACGTTAAACTTATAGTTAACCTGCTCTGCATTTTTGTACCATTAAAACTATAAGCTATGAAATCAGTTTTTACACTTCTGTTATTTTTTACAACACTTTCCTTTAGCGCGCTGGCCCAAGATGACCAGTTAACAAGACCACAAACTACAGCAGCTGTTGCCGGCGAGGCCGTAGCTAAAGGCAATTGGCTGGTAGGTGCCAGCATAGCCAACATCGGCCACAACTTTAAATCCGAAACTTTTACCTTCGACATCAACCCGCGGGCAGGCTATTTTATATCCGATAATGCAGCCATCGGGGCACAAGTGCAGTTAGGATTTATAGCGTATGATGGCGGCGAAGATTTCCGTTACGGCCTAACTCCTTTTATTCGTTACTATTTTCCGGAGGGCGCAGCCCCTACGCACCGCTGGTTTGGCGAAGCTATAGTTGGTTTTGCAGGTAGCTCTATGGAAGACAGCGAAGGCGATGCCATTTTTGATGCAGTATATGGCGTTAGTGCCGGTTATGCGCATTTTGTGGCCTCAAACGTTGCTCTGGAAGGCATGCTGAACCTGATACGCAGCAATGCGAACATCGATGTCAGCAATGATTCTTCCACTGGTTTGTCGATAAGTTTAGGCTTACAAATCTACCTGCCAGGCAGTGGCCGCACTTTCTGATCTTCGCTACATCATTAATAACTATAGTTTCTTCTTGGAGAGATTACCTAACACTTAAGCGAACAGTTGCTCATTTCCTGGCTTTTCTGTAAGTTATGGTAATTTAAAGGCGCTTCTATAGTTGAGGCAGTTAGCAGGGTTTGGTGCGCCAGGTTTTAAGGTACAGGTATTGTCCGGGCCTGAACTTCCGGGTATCCTTTTTAGCTCAGCAAGCTGCGTATGCAACCAGAATCAACTCCCGTTCAGCTTAAGTTTTTGGGTGGTGCCGGCACCGTTACCGGTTCAAAAATACTGCTAAAAACAGAGCGCCACCAGGTGCTTATCGATTGCGGCCTTTTTCAGGGGCTTAAGGAGCTACGCCTTTTAAACTGGCAAAAGCCCCCCCTCAGCATTCCAGACCTTGATGCAATTATACTTACCCACGGCCACCTGGACCATTGCGGCTATTTGCCGGTACTTGCCAAAAGAGGATACGACGGGCCAATTTACGCCACCGAACCTACCCGCGATGTTACCAGGATCATCCTGAACGACAGTGCACGTATACAGATGGAAGATGCTGAAGAAGCCAACCGGGGTGGTTATTCCATTCATCGGCCGGCCAAACCGCTTTACGACCTTGATGATGTAGCCTGCACCATGCCGCTGTTCGAGACGCACAACTATAGCGAGTGGGTGATTATTAACGAAGATTTTAAGTTCTGTTTCCGGAACAGCGGGCATATCCTGGGGTCGGCTATAGTTGAGGTAAAATGCCAGGGCCGGCACTTTGTTTTTTCAGGTGATATCGGCCAGCGTCAGCCACTGCTCATGGACCCACCGATGCGCCTGCACGAAACCGATTACGTGATCATGGAGTCAACCTACGGCGACAGGCTGCACAGCGACGTATCGCCTTACCAGGAACTACAGGAAGTTGTAACGCATACCTATAACAAAGGCGGCGTGCTGATCATCCCGAGTTTTGCTGTAGAACGAGCCCAGGAACTACTCCTGATACTGAACACCTTACGAGACGAACGCAGTATACCACCCATGCCTGTTTACCTGGATACGCCGATGGGCATTGATGTATCGGAACTATACCTGCACTACCACGAATGGCATAACCTGAGCCAGGCCGAGTGCGAGACCATGATGCGCAACGTACACATTATCCGGAAATCGGAATACAGTCAGCGTGTGCTCGAAACCCATGGCCCCAAAATAGTGATTGCCGGCAGCGGTATGGTAACAGGTGGCCGCGTTTTATACTACCTCGAAAAACTGCTGGAGGACCCTAAAAACACGGTATTGCTGGTTGGTTTCCAGGCGCCGGGCACGCGGGGCAATTTGCTGCGCAGCGGTGCCGACGAAATAAAGATACACGGCAACTACTATAAAGTGAAAGCCGAAGTACGCCAGGTCAGCTCTATGTCGGCACACGCAGATCAGGCCGATTTGCTTTGGTGGTTGGGTAATTTTAAAGAAGCGCCATTGCAGGTGTTTCTGAACCACGGCGAAGCACAGGCCAGCGAAGCCTTACGCATGAAAATAAAAGACGAACTTAAGTTTCCGGTAACTATAGCCAAAATGGGCCACACCTATTATCTGTAACGATAACCAATAGTTGGTTGCTGCCAGCTTGCCAGGTATAATTATTTCACAAAAAGGCGCTTATCAAACTCAAATGGCGTTATACCAACTATAGTTACTTTCTGAAAATCGGGGTGGCGCGGGTTGATGAGGTAATTGAACGTGCCCTGCACAGCCGCAGATGGTACTTTAATGATGGGCGCGTGCTGCTCAGCTATAAACTTATCCCCTATAACCTGTGTAGCATTGCTGTGCGGAAAAGATTTCCAGTCTTCGGGAAGCATCGTTTCGGGCAGCTTTTCAATTTCCAGACCATCCGGTATTTCAATCTGAACAAGCTGATAATCGAAAGGAACGATACCGAGAGGCATGTGTACGGCAACCTCTACGGTACAAAGCGCAATGGAATCTGAAGTATAAAGTATGGCAGTGCCTTTGCTATTCCAGCGGCCACCCGCCAGCTCAGCCCCTCTCCCCGACAGGTCTTTGGCAAACCTTGCGCGGCTTAACCGGTACACGATCATGCCAGTACGCCGTGCTCTATACGAGTCAGTTCATCGCGCAGCATGCCAATACCAAAGGTGCTATCCAGTAGTTCCTTAGGTTTAATGCCGCCAAGGGCAATGTTTTTTGCCTCCAGCCACGCATCAAAATTTGCCTGGTCGCCAAACACTTCCACGCCTTTATTATACACCAGCGTTATCTCCAGTATTTTTTCAGAGTGCAGCGGGTCAAAGGTGCGTTTCTCTTTTTTGTAGCGCTGAAAAGTACGCTCAGACAGGTGCAGGTAATTAGACCACTCGGTCAGGCTAAAAGGGCTTTTATCGGCAATCGTTTGGAATGAGGCATATTTTATACCTTCGCGCACCGTGCTGATGAGCATAAAAATATCCCGGTCATCGATCAGGCTATAGTTTAGAGTTGTAAGTGCGTGTGCCATAAGTCATGCGTTTATCAAATATACGAAACTTGTCAGAATAATATCGCCAATTGTCTAAAGTTATTTTTTTCGTGCCGGTAACTATAGCTTGCTCACTGGTTTGGTGTATTTGCTAAATCAAGTATAAACTTCTATTTTTAATGCAGGAGCTTTAATAGCTTCGGATCACAAATTACCAACCCCGTTTATGAAAAGATTATTGAGTACCGTAGCTGCCTGCCTGCTGGCCGCAACGTTTACATTTGCACAGGAACAAACCACCTCACAAGACCCGAAAGTGCTTCCGATGTTTGGTAAAACAGCCAAGACAGAGGAGCAGCAACTACGCGACCAGAAATTCCTGAGCAGCTGCGACGCTAATTTTACGACGCGCAAAGAGGCCAGCAACTTTTTTATGGACCGCGGCTGGGAGTACCTGAACGAAGGGCAAACTGACACAGCCATGTACCGATTTAACCTTGCCTGGCTCCTGAACCCCGACAACAGCGATACCTACTGGGCATTTGGATTGGTAACAGTGGCTAAGGGTAACCCTGCTGAAGCAGTTGGATATTATGAGAAAGCACTTGCCTTAAACCCTAAAAGCTCATTGCTATACTCCGACCTTGGCACTTGTTATGTTAGCCTGTACGAGCAGAAACCTAAGAAAAAAACCTTAAAACAGGCTTCCACTTACTTAGAGAAAGCAATAGCAACCGATGCTACCAATGCGTTTGCATATTTTACGATGTCAAAGGTAAACTACTTTAACTGCGACTATAGCCAGGCCTGGACATACCTGCACAAAGGCCGCGAGCTAAATATGGCAGCCGTAGACTATAGTTTTTTACTGCAGCTATCCGAGAAAATGCCCGACCCGCAGGGCTTCTTCAAAAACGCTACCACACCCGATCAATCAGAATAAGTATATTATACCTTCTTATATGAAAAGGCGCCTCCTGCAAGCGCTTTTTTTATTTTAAAAATGCAGGTAAAACCTTGTCTGCGGCCACCTTACTATCTATAATTTGCTATATTTGTTGAGTTACCTTTTTAGCCATTTATAGTTCTGATGATATGAAAAAGAAATTTGTACGCGCTTCGGTTTTTATACTGCTGGCAAGTATGTCGTTGTCTGGTTGCGTGGTTTCTAAAAAGAAATACGAAGAGTTGCTGAGCCGCAAAAACGCACTGGAAGTAGACAAAGCAGACCTAGAGCAGAAAAAGCAAACCCTGGAAAGTGAAAAAGCATCGCTGGAGCAACAGAAAGCACAACTGGAACAGGAACGTGCCGAACTGGAAAAGCAGAAAGCTGAGTACCAGGCCAGCCTGCAGCAAGCCCTGAAAGAAGGGAAAACGCTGGGCGAAAACCTGAATATGAGCAAATCGCAGATAGATAAGCTGAACGCCGACCTGAAAGCCCGTGAACAGAAGCTGGCCGAACTACAGCGCATACTGGATGAGAAAGAGAAAGCTGTAAAAAACCTGCGTACCCGTGTAAGCAATGCCTTACTTGGCTTTAACGATAAAGACCTGACTGTGAATGTGCGCAATGGCAAAGTGTATGTATCGTTGGCAGAGCAGTTACTGTTTAACTCCGGCTCTACTAAAGTGGACCCGAAAGGCGTAGATGCTCTTAAAAAACTGGCGCAGGTGCTGAAAGAACAGCAGGATGTGAACGTGGTGGTAGAAGGCCATACCGATGATGTACCGGTTGCTAAGGGCACCGTAGGCATGCAGGACAACTGGGACCTGAGCGTATTGCGTGCAACTGAGATTACCCGGATCTTAACCGATGCAGGGGTTTCGCCGGAGCGCGTTACGCCATCTGGTCGCTCGCTGTATGTGCCACTCGAGACTGCCAAGACGAAAGAGGCACGCCAAAAGAACCGCCGTACCGAAATTATTCTTACACCTAAACTGGATGAACTCTTCCAGATTCTGGAGTCTGCCTGATAAATTGAAGTATACCTGATTACAACAGCCGGTTTTTACAAAGCCGGCTGTTTTGTTTTTAAACTATAGCCATAAAAACGCAGATCTTTTTATCTCTTATTTAAACCGGATAACCTAATTTCAGGCAAAAATACAGTAAACAAAAAAGCGACAACCGGTTGGTCGTCGCTTTGAGATTTTTTATAAAACTAACTTAGGTAAGGAGCGCGTGAGTTAAGCTTTTGTTATTGTAATTCTTCCTGTTCCATGTATTCCCACATGGCATCTTCGTTGGCACCGCTTTTAGCAGCATAAATCAGCATGGTAGTATAAACACCTATCAGCAGAAAGCTAAGTGGTATAGAAAATACAAAAGATACTACAAGCGTTTTTACAGGGTCAGCCTTGGATTTCATTTTGGTAGAGGCATACCAGAAGAACAAAACATTGAAGACACCGGAAAGGGCAACAAAATTAAGAAGATCTAACATTAGCTAAAAGTTAAGTTTAAACGATAAGACCAAGAAGTATGCCAGCTTAAACCAATCTTATGCAAGTATAATTCCCACATAGCTTAACTTTTAACTGGCCCTGAAAGCCCTAAAAATTATATAATTTTATTAAAATGATATACTGCAATTTAAAGGGCTGTATTCAAATATGCAAGCATTCATATTAAAATAATTACAAACATTCTAAACACAGTATATATAATACTCACTATGTTTAAGCAGCTTCAATGTCCCGAAAATTTAGTTTTACCAGAAAAATACACGAACAGCGTAGGGCTAAACCAATTGTAAATGTGGCATCGTACATAGTATTTTGCTTTACTAACTAACTATAAATGAAAAAGAAACTGGTGGTGCTAACGGGCGCGGGCATAAGTGCCGAAAGCGGAATTGCTACGTTTCGGGATGCCGACGGGCTTTGGGAAGGGTATGATGTAATGGAAGTAGCCTCGCCGCAGGGCTGGCGCAAAAACCCCGAACTGGTACTGGAGTTCTATAACCAACGTCGTAAAAATGCCCATTCCGTAAAACCTAACCCCGGCCACACGATACTTGCTGACCTTGAAAAGCATTTTGAAGTGCGCATTATTACCCAAAATGTAGATGACCTGCACGAACGCGCCGGATCTACTAACGTGTTGCACCTGCATGGCAAACTGTTCGAGAGCCGTAGCACCCTAGACGAGAAACTGGTTTACCCCATAGAAGGATGGCAATTGAACAAAGGCCACAAATGCGAACGCGGCTCACAACTACGCCCAAACATAGTATGGTTCGGCGAACCTGTGCCCATGATGGAAAAAGCAATGGAAGAAACCTTGCAGGCTGATATTTTTCTGGTGGTAGGTACCTCGCTTGTAGTATACCCCGCTGCCGGACTAGTGGACCTTGTACCGGAGGATGTGCCGGTTATAGTGGTAGACCCCAAATTGCCAAACGTACGCAAACGCCCCAACCTGCACCTGATTGAGGACAAAGCCAGCACCGGCATGGAGGAAGTTAAAAAGTTGCTGCTGGAAACGTATCTATAGCCTATAGTTCACTCCACTCCTGCTCCGGTTTATACCACAACTGGCCCTGCTCTATTTGTAACGGCGATGGAATGTTGTTATGGTATAGCTGCCCGGTGCCCAGGCCTTGTGGCATCGTTAAACTATAGTTTGCTGTAAACTGGCTTATCGCATTCAGCCCTATGTTGGACTCCAGTGCTGAGGTCATCCACCAGCCAATGTTGCGGTTTTCAGCAAGCGTGATCCAGGCGGCACTGGCCTCCAAGCCGCCAACCAATGTGGGTTTAAGTATAATGTATTGCGGTTTTATAGTATCCAGCATCTTCTGCTGCCTTTCACTATTCTGCACTCCTATCAGTTCTTCGTCCAGGGCAATAGGCACAGGGCTATAGGCGCATAACTCGGCCATTGCCTGCCACTGCCCTTGCTTTATGGGTTGCTCTATGCTATGGATGTGATACCTGGCTAGTCGCTCCAGTTTTTTAAACGCCTCGTCCGGAGTAAAAGCGCCATTGGCATCTACCCGGATGGTCAGTTCCTGCTCAGATGCCGCTTCGCGGATGCGTTCCAGTAATGCCAGTTCGGTTGCAAAATCGAGGCCTCCGATTTTAAGTTTCAGGCAACTATAGCCCTGGGCAAGTTTCTGGGTAATTTGCTGTTGCATAAACTCTTTATCGCCCATCCAAACCAGCCCGTTTATGGGTATGCCGGTTTTACCGCTAATAAAGTCATTGTTATAGATAAGTCGGTTCCCACCATTTACTAGATCAAACCACGCTGTTTCTAAAGCAAATCGTAAGGCTGGCCACCCGTGCAGATCCAGTTGTTGTGTTAACGCAGGCAGTTCTATAGTTTCAGGTTGTAAAGCATTTATATGTTTGCAAACTTCTGTCAGCTTCTGCTCCATATCCGGCCGATGATCGATGCTTAGGCCTGCCAGCGGCGCACATTCTCCTATGCCAACTATAGTTGGGGCAGCAGCATCCCAGAGTTTAATATAATATACCTGGTGCTGGGTAATAGCACCCCGGGAGGTACGGGCATCAAACTTAAAATGGAGCGTATAAGGTATAAAAGAGCATTGTAGCGCCATTGTATTGCTGATTGGTGTATGATACAAAGTAAACCAAAGCTACCGGATTCATCGTAAGTAGCCGCAGAACTATAAACATTTTAAAGCGCGTGCAGGTTTTCAGTTTACCAGACCAGCAACTATAACACCCTGACCAACAAACCTATGAAAACCATAAGCACCAGTTTGGCATCGCTCCAGAGCAGGTTACAAAAAATCAGAACTCAGACAGAAACTATCTGTAAACCGCTGGAACCCGAAGATACGGTGGTACAGCCGATGACAGATGTGAGCCCCCCGAAATGGCACCTGGCGCATACTACCTGGTTTTTTGAAGAATTTGTGCTGAAACCTTACCTGCCCAACTATAAAGTTTTTCATCCCAGCTATAGTTACCTTTTTAACTCATACTACAATAGCGTAGGCAACCGTGTGCAACGCGACCAGCGCAGTACATTAACCCGCCCACCCCTGCGCGAAATTTATACTTTCCGGAACCATGTGAACGAGCAGCTGGGCAATTTACTGGAGAACCCTAACGAAACTATACTTGCTGAGATGCTGCCTATACTTGAATTAGGTATGCAGCACGAACAACAACACCAGGAACTGCTCCTGACCGACATAAAATACATTCTAAGCACAAACCCACTATTACCTGCTTATAGTTCTGCCCCAACTTCTGAAAAAACGCAATATGTACCTGCTACTTACCACGAAGTGCCCGGCGGAATATATAAAATAGGCTGCCAGGGTTCGGACTTTTGCTTTGACAATGAGCTGGGCGTGCATGAGGTGTTAATACCTGATTTTAAGGTGATGAACAGGCTGGTTACTAACGCCGAATACCTGGAATTTATGGAAGCTGGCGGCTATACGGACTTCAGATTTTGGTTAGACGAAGGCTTTACCTTAGCCAAAACATCTAATTGGCAATCACCACTTTACTGGGTTAAACAGAACAACAGATGGCAGCGTTATAGTTTGCACGGCTTGCAGGACCTGGACCTGAATGCGCCGGTTAGCCATATCAGTTTTTACGAGGCAAATGCTTACGCCAACTGGGCCGGTAAACGCCTGCTAACCGAATCTGAATGGGAAGCGGCCTCACAGGCTTATCCACCTGCAAATGGTAACTTTTCAGATACCGGTATACTGGAACCAACAGCTGCCAAACCGGACCAAAACGGAATACAGCAACTATACGGCGACCTTTGGGAATGGACCTATAGTGCTTATCATCCGTACCCTGGCTTCTCTATGGCCCCAGGTGCGCTAGGCGAGTATAATGGTAAATTCATGATTAACCAGATGGTGTTGCGCGGCGGTTCCTGTGCCACGCCTTCTGACCATATCCGAACATCCTACCGCAACTTCTTTCACCCGGACAAACGCTGGCAGTTCACAGGCATCAGGCTGGCTACAACATAAAACTACATGACACCAACAACAAGCACCATACAACTAACTGACCTGAGCACTCCGGAAAGTAAAAACAGTATAACTGCCCGCTTTGCAAATGATGTGAAAAAAGGCTTAACGCAGCAACAAAAGCAGTTATCGTCTCGGTACTTTTACGATGGCGAGGGCAGCCGTTTGTTTCAAAAGATTATGCAATTGCCTGAGTATTACCTTACCCGCAGCGAACACGAGGTTTTTACCACGCACCAGCAAACTATAGCGGAGCAATTGGCTGCAAAGGGCAACTTTCATTTGATAGACTTGGGTGCCGGAGATGCTACCAAAACTAAAATCATACTTAAACAGCTCTTACAGCAGCAAGCCGATTTTGATTATGTGCCTGTCGATATTTCGGGAGATGCTATGACGGAACTGTGCGAGCATTTGCAGGCAGAATTACCTGCGTTACAGGCGCATGCCGTAGTAGGCGATTATTTTGATGCCCTGGAGTGGCTGGATACAAATAAACCAGGCCGGAAGGTGTTGCTGTTCCTGGGGTCAAACATTGGTAATTTTAACCCGGACGAACGTAGTGCTTTTCTGCAGAAGGTGCGCTCCCATATGCAACCTGGTGATATGCTGTTAATTGGCATGGACCAGTGCAAAGCCCCCGAAACCATACTTAAAGCCTACGACGATGCTGCCGGTGTAACCGCCGATTTTAACTTAAACCTGCTGCACCGCATAAACCGTGAGTTGGGTGGCAATTTTGAAACAGACCAGTTCAGGCACTTTGCGTTGTACGACCCGCAGATAGGCGTAATGAAAAGCTTTTTGATAAGCCAGCAGGATCAAAATGTAACTATAAAAGCAACAGAACAAACTTTTCACTTTCATGCCTGGGAAGCTATCCATACCGAAAGCTCTTATAAATTTACATTACAACAGGCCGAAACGATAGGGAACGAGGCCGGCTTTAACATACAGCATATATTTCAGGATAAAAACTGTTATTTTGCCGATGTTTTATACGTTGTAACCTGACATGACCGAACTGAACCTGGCCTCCGGGGCAAGTTATTTTAAAAGCCCCGAACCTGCCATAAACGCTGCCATTGCCGCCCTGCACGCTGGTAAAACCTACTACGGCCCCGCCGAAGGAACAGCTGATCTCCGCAATGCCCTTGCCAACCGATACCAAGCCCAAGGCATTGCCATAAAGCCTGAGCAGGTACTGGTAACGCCCGGCACCAAACAGGCCTTGTTTAATCTGTTCTCGGTTTTATTGCGCGATGGCGATGAAGTAGTAGTACCTGTACCTGCCTGGTTTGGGTTTAATGAGCTGCTGAAATACAGCAAAGGCAAACTGGTAACTATAGAAACTACTTTAGCGCAAAACTATAGGTTAGATCCTGAAGCAATACGAAAATCACTTACCGAGAAAAGCCGCATCCTGTTACTCACTAACCCGGCAAACCCGACCGGCCGTATCTATAGTAAACCCGAACTGGAAGCTATCGTTACGCTACTGCACGATTTCCCGAACCTATACCTGATCAGTGATGAGATTTATGACCTTGATACTTACGGCAAGCCTTTTACTTCTGCCCTTGCCTGCCCGGGGCCGCAGGAAAGAATTATAGTTGTTAACGGCTTCTCTAAAAACTTTGCCATGTCGGGGTGGCGCATTGGGTTTGTGGTGGGCCCTGAAGCGATTATAAAGCAAAGCACAGATTTCCAGAGCAGTACCTTTTCCGGGGTTAGTATGTTTATACAGGAGGCTGCACTGGCCACTTTACAGACCCAGGAAGCAACTATAGCCACCATGCTGGAGGTATTACAGGAAAACCGGCAACTCATGCAAAAAGGCCTGGAGGCAATACCCCATGTTTCGTTTTACGTCCCCGATGGAGCCTATTATTTCTTCCCGGACCTGAGCCACTACATCGGAACCAGAACCCCGACCGGCGCAACTATAAACTCAACCGAAACTTTATGTAATTACCTGCAACAGCAACATAATCTTGTAGTTGTAAATGGTGATAACTTTGGAGGCGTAGGTCATGTGCGCATGTCGTTTGCGGTAGAGCAACCTGTTCTGGAGCAGGCCATGGTTCGGTTAAGAGAGGCGCTGTTACAATTAAAGCCACAACTATAGTTTAGGAAAGTATAAATCGGTTTAACGTATAGCTTCCGGTAAAAAGCGCTAATTTTGCACTCCTTTACGGAGATGCTATGAATACGGAAGCCTACAAAGACCATTTTGCAAAAAACTTCACGCTTGCCTACCCAGTGGTGCTCAGCCAGTTGGGCCACATTTTGGTGAGCGTGTTCGATAGTCTGATGGTAGGCCAGATCGGAACCGTACCACTGGCAGCTGCATCGCTGGGCAACAGCATCTTTATGATAACCATGGTGTTTGGGCTGGGTGTTTCGTTTAGCATAACCCCGCTAATTGCCGCCGCCGAAGGCCGTAAGAACTATACACGCATCTCGCTGCTGCTTCTAAATGGCCTTATCTCGAACTTTATACTTGGCATCCTGCTTTTTCTGGCGGGTTATTTTGCGTCGCCTTACATTTCGTTCCTAAACCAACCAGCAGAGGTTGTAAAGCTGGCTACGCCATACATCAATGTACTGTTCTTTTCTATGGTGCCGCTCATGATCTTCCAGGCATTCAAACAGTTTGCCGAAGGTTTATCTTTCACCAAACAGTCGATGTACATCACCATAGTTGCCAATTTGCTAAATATCGTACTTAACTACCTGCTGATCTGGGGTAAACTGGGCTTCCCGGAAATGGGGATGATCGGTGCGGCCTGGGCAACGTTTATTTCGCGTGTTGTGATGGCTATTATGATGGCCGGCTGGGTGCTGTATGCCAAACGTTTCGAAATTTTCCGCCATTTCCTGCGCCTGCGTCATCTGTCCGTCATCCACATGTACCGCATTTTTAAACTTGGCCTGCCTATTTCTGGTCAGATGATCTTTGAGATGGGGGCTTTCAGTTTTTCGGCTATCATGATCGGTTGGCTGGGCACCAAGCAGCTTGCCGCGCACCAGATTGCGATAAATGTGGCTTCGGTAACGTACATGATGGCCAGTGGCATTGCAGCGGCCGCGACTATACGCGTGGGCAACCAAAAAGGCCTGGGCAACTATAGAAGTATGCAAATGGCAGGTAATAGCAGCTTTGCTATGGGGGCCCTCTTTATGATGGCCAGCGGACTACTGATGGTGGCCGCCAATCGCTTTATCCCGATGCTTTACATCGACGACCAGGATGTAATACAGATCGCTTCTACCCTGCTGATAATTGCAGCATTGTTCCAGATATCGGATGGTGTGCAGGTAGTGGGGCTTGGCGCTTTGCGAGGCCTGGAAGATGTGCGCATCCCGGGGGTAATTTCGCTTATTGCATATTGGGTAATCGGTTTGCCAGTGGGGTATGTGCTTGGGTTTAAGCTTGGTTTTGGCGTAAACGGGGTTTGGGCAGGCCTGCTGGTTGGTTTATCTGTTGCCGCCATATTGCTATTCTTCCGGTTCCGGAAACTTACTAATCAACTGGTTACAACATAAAGTACAATTATCCGGCACTATTCGGTATGCATTGCTGTTAAGCGGGAAGTATAAATCTTTTAGCCAAGATGATCTTTTACAACTTTCTCCTGTCGTTGGTGCTGGGCTACCTTTGGCCAACTGCTGCCCTTCCGGTTTCAGAAGACAAAAACACTGTTTCAGGGCAAATAACCTGGTCGCCGGAGCGGCGCTTGACCTGGGATGATTTTAAGGCCGAACCTGATTCGCTTAACCCCCACCATGCCATAACTGCCGCCAACCTTGCTGTAGATGCTACCTGTGCATCCAACAAATTCAGTTACCGTGTTAAATGTGTTTTCCTGGCAACTGAGTCGTGGTCTAAAAATAAAATGTCAGAAAAATTACTGCAACACGAACAACTGCACTTCGACCTGACAGAGGTACATGCCCGCCTGCTTCGCAAAAAACTAGTAACCTTAGGCACATCCTGCCCAGAGGCTAATTCTAAACTATCTGAAACCGTAAAAAACGCCTTTGCTGACTGGAAAGCGGAACAAGATAAATTCGACGAGGCCTCGCAACATGGCCTAGATGCCCGGGTGTCTGCTGAATGGGCTAAAACTATAGCGCATCGCTTGCAGCAGCTGGAAAAGTTTAGGAGTTAGAAAGTTGGGGAGTTTAGGAGTTTGGGAGTTGGGGAGTTAGAAAGTTAACTTCTTTTAAAATCGAAGGAGCAACTAGAAACCTGTTTTCTATAGTTAAGCTGTTTAGGTTTTTGAAAACCAATATCTCATGGCCTTGCTGTGTGTTTTCACCAGCATGCACAAAAAGTTGGCTAATAGAATTGTTGGTGAAAACACCAACAATGGCACGGAGAGCTAGTTAAATAGTTTAGGAGTTAAGTAGTTTGGAAGTTGGCTTCTGCAAAATCGAAAGAGCAACTATAGATCTGATCTCTATAGTTGCTCTTTTACTTTATAGTTAGAAAATTCAGAGTCCCTCTTAATTCTTTAACTCCCAAACTCTTAAACTCCCAAACTACTTCGGCGGTGCCAGGTCCTGTGTGGCGGGGCCGGTAATCACTTTACCAAATGCATCGAACCGTGAGCCATGGCATGGGCAGTCCCAGGAGCTTTCTACGTTATTCCAGCTTACAACGCAGCCCATGTGCGGGCAAATAGCAGAACATTCGTGGCGCACACCATCCTGGTCACAGTACACAGCGATTTTGGTAGTGCCACGGCGCATAATCTTACCCGTGCCCGGCATTACCTGCGCTGGGTCGTCCACTTCCCCACCTGTCAGGTATTCTTTGTATTGTGCGGCTACATTCAGGTTTTCTTTCAGGAATTCTCCGGCTGTTTTTAGGCTTACACGGGCCGGGTCGTAAATGGTGGCCCATTCGTTTTTGCGCCCCATAATCAGGTCTGTCAGCAGTATACCAGCTATAGTTCCATGGGTCATGCCGTGGCCTGAATCTCCGGTAACGATGTATACATTTTCAGGGTCTCCGGGATTACGGCCTATAAAAGCAAGACTATCAACCGGCTCATACACCTGCCCCGACCAACGATATACCACATCACCAGCCATCGGAAACTTCTCACGCATCCAGTGCTCCAATTCCTGAAAATGTTTGGCCGGTTGGTCATCCTGCCCGGTCTTGTGATCTTCGCCACCAACTATAAGCAAATCATCCGCATCTTCGCCAGCCTCTTTTCCTGCTTCCTGAATCCTGACATAATGGTAAGGGTCTTTCATATCCCAGTAAAGGGCATCGGGTACGGTACCTTTTCTAACTTTTGCCCCGACCACATAGGTGCGGTAAGGCGCCTGTTTGGTGTGCATGGTGACCATATCGTTTACGGGTGTGTTGCTGGCCACTACCAGGCTGTTAGCGGAAACAGTATGTCCATTTTGGGTTACCACTGTAGCCACAGCACCCGGCCTGAACTCAACTGCCCTACTCGAAGTATAGATACGTACATCCTTATCTAACAAAACCGTAGCAAGACTCGACAGATACTTTAGCACATGAAAACGGCCCTGGTTAGGAAATTGCAGGCAAGGCAGGTGGGTTAGCGTATCGAGTGGGGCAGCTTTGCGCAACACTACATCGCGCCAGCCAATCTGGTGGGCTGCCTCCAGTTCTTTGGTCAGCTGCTCTTGCTCTTCCTCGCTGTTGGCAAACATGTAGCCATCCAGGCGTTTAAAGTCGCAGCTTATTTTTTCATCTTTTATAATAGCTTCAATCTTATCTATTGCCGCCATGTGGCTTTGCACGGCCAAGCGTGTACCATCTACGCCAAACAACCTGATAAGCTCCGGTAATCCATCATCGAGGGCGCTGGCCAAGTGGGCAGTGGTACGGCTGGTTTCGCCGCTGCAAATGGTATCTTTGGCTTCCAGTATCACCACTTTCTGACCTTCTTTAGCCAACAGGTAAGCCGTAGTTAAACCAGCTATACCAGCACCTACAACACATACATCGCAGGTTATATTATCTTGCAGCTCGTGGGTAACAGGCATCGAAATACCATCCACCCAAACAGACTTGCTTGCTCCGGATTCTTTTTTCATAGTTTAATGATGTGGGCGCGTGATCTATAAGCAGCTGAAACTGCCCTTTATATTACATTAATAAGACTGCATAGGAGTACGAAGCGCAAATGCTTATGTTGCTTTGGCTATAGTTGGGCAGGGTAAACCACAGCGCTCATTGCATAGCACAACAGGCATGCCGCAGGTTTTAACATTTATACTATATTTGGAAAAAGGAAATTTAACGACACTTACCAACTATGTACGCACCTGAAAACGCACAGGAAACGATAACCTGGCAGCAATTTGAACAAACCGATATACGGGTAGGAACTATAGTAGAGGTAAACGAATTTCCGGAGGCACGCAAGCCGGCCTACAAACTTGCCGTAGACCTGGGGCCTTTAGGTATTAAACGATCGAGCGCCCAGATAACCAAACATTATACACCCGAAATGTTGCTTGGCAAACAGGTGCTGTGTGTTGTAAACCTCGGTAAAAAACAGATCGGAAAATATATATCAGAAGTGCTGGTAACCGGCTTTGAAGACGAAAATAAAGACATTGTGCTTGCACAGCCAGCTGCCAAAGTACCAAATGGCAGTAAACTTATCTAAAGCTGGTTACATATCTTCTTTAACCTCCTGCGGCGCATTCATCAGCACATCTCCTGGGCGGCCCAGCCTCCTGCCCTTACGAGAAGGAACTCCATTCGTGTCAACCTGAATGTTGCGTTGCAGCGTATCTTCTGCCACAGGTGCACTTCCTTTTTTAGTTAGCAACTTTGCTTCGCGGGCTGTTAAGGTATCTAACACTATTTCGTAGAGCCTGTCCATTTGCTCCAGGTTTTTGCCATAGTAGCCATACGACTTGGTAAACTGCGCATTACTAACGCCATATTTTTTAAGGATGTTTTTGTGTTCCTTGTTATATACCATCACTGCCGTATCCGGGAAGCTGACATTGGATTCTATCAGTGATTCCATGATATGCACATCGGCCAGTATCTGCACCATTTTAGTTTCCGGAATGATGTCTGCTGGCTTAGTAGCTACTTCCTGCTGCTCACAGCTAAGCAAGGCAAGGCAAAAAAGTGTATAGAAAAGTCGTTTCACGGATGTAAATTACGGGAATATGTCCTAATTTTAAAATCTCACACCAGGACAACAAGGGTATGAATGAGCTTGTTCAAAAGCTACGAAAGTACGAGATCCGGATAAGAAAGGCAATTACCACTCAAATGCAAGGCGATTTCCACTCTGTGTTTAAAGGCTCAGGGCTGGAATTTGACGACGTGCGCGCTTATCAGTACGGCGACGACGTGCGCGCTATAGACTGGAATGTAAGCGCCAAAGGTCACGGCACTTTTGTAAAAACATACCGCGAAGAAAAAGAGCAATCGGTGTTCCTGATGCTGGATGTGAGTGCTTCGCAAACTATAGGTACAGGTAAACAGCAGAAAATAGACGTAGGCAAAGAGATCTGTGGAGTGCTCTCACTTTCGGCAGCCCGACAGCAGAGCCAGATCGGTATTATCTGCATCTCAGACCAGAAAGAGAAATACATAAAACCAGCCAAAGGCATTGAGCAGGCTTATACCATTATTAAAGCGCTTCAGGAACTACAGCCAAAATCCGCAAAAACCAACCTGGCTGCAGGCATAAAATTAACCCTCGATATCATAAAGCGCCGCAGCATTATCCTGCTGATTTCGGACTTTATAGATGTGAACTATGAGAAAGAGCTGCAGATGCTGGCCCGCCGCCACGACCTTATAGTGATACACTTGGTAGATGTGCGAGAACGTAAAATGCCGGGTATGGGCATAGTGCCCGTGCTGGATAAAGAAACCGGGAAAACCGTGTGGCTGAACACCTCAGGAGAAGAATTTCAGAAAAAATATTTTGCGCAGTACAAAGAGAACCAGGAAAATTTGATGCGCATCTGCCACCGGTACCAGGCTAACTACCTGGCCATACAAGCCAACGAAGACTATGTGCCACAACTGGTAAACCTGTTCAGGCTGCGCAATAAAACAACCAAACGAAGTGCGTAAATTACTTTCAACTATAGTTATACTTACGTTGCCTGTTTTGGCTTTGGCCCAACAGGTGTTGCGCCCGGTTGGTGCGTTCAGTTCCGACTCTGTTAAAATAGGCATACCGGTTACATACACGCTGGTGCATCGCCACCCCGAAAAACTGGAAGTGATTTTACCGGGCACTAACTATAACTTTTCCCCTTTCGAGCTGGTACGTAAGGACTTTTATCCGACAGTAACTAAAAACGGCATAAGTACAGACAGCGCAGTTTATACCCTACGGACATTTGATACAAAAGCTTTGCAAGCGTTGATGCTGCCCGTTCTTGTGTTGCAGGGCAAAGATACCGTGCGCGTAAACGGCGACAGCAGCCGGGTTATACTTCAGGAACTGGTACAAAAAGTAAATGAGCCTTTGCAGTTTAAAGCGGAAACAGAGTTGGTTGCTGTCGAAAAACGCTTTAACTGGCCTGTGCTGCTGTTATGGTTAGTGGTGGGTAGTTTGTTCTTTAGTCTGATCTGGCTGATATTCGGGCAAACTATAAAAACAAAGTATAAACTATACCGCCTGCGCAAAGACCACCTATACTTTGCCTCCCGGTACAATGCACACGTAGACCGCTTTGTAAAGACAGGTGTTTCGCAAAGTATGGAAAAAGCTGTTTCGCTATGGAAAAACTACCTGACCAAACTGGAACGAAGCGCTATTAACTCTTTCACAACCAAAGAGATTGTAGAATTTTACGATAACAACGACGAGGTAAACACCGCCCTGCGCCTTTGCGACAAAGCCATTTACGGCAACCTGCTAACCGAAGCTGATACCGAAACCAAAGAAGCCCTGCTCCTGCTGCGCAAATTTGCCAAAAGCAGGTATAAAGCCAGACGAGAGATAACTAAGAATGCTAAAAATAACAGACGACATGCTGGACTGGCTGAGCCTGGAATGGTTCAGTCTTAGTACGCTCCGAAGTTTCGACTGGGTGTTTCCGTTGGTGCTGTATGCATTGCCGGTGGTACCACTGTTGTTTCTGCTGAAGTGGCTGTTTACCCTGAATACCCGCAACAAGCTGAACGTGGCCATGTTTGATGGCAAATTACAATGGCAATGGACCAGCCTGCTCCGCTTTATACCTGATCTCCTTTTTATACTTTTTGTGATGCTGGTTCTGGTTGCACTGGCCCGGCCGCAACGCATAAACGAGCAGGTAGAGCAAACCGCCGAAGGCATTGATATTATTCTTGCCCTGGATGTGTCGGGCTCTATGGAGTTACAGGATATAAAACCAAACCGCCTGGATGCCGCCAAAGAAGTAGCCCTGGATTTTATAAATGGCCGTGTGCAAGACCGAATAGGCTTGGTGGTTTTTGCCGGCGATGCCTATTCTCTTGCTCCGCTAACTACTGACTACCAGCTGCTGCGCGAAAGTATAAACTCCATTGGGTTTAAGATGATCGAAAATGATGGTACGGCCATTGGTAGCGCGCTGGCCGTTGCTACCAACCGTATGCGGGATTCAGAAGCCAAAAGTAAAGTGGTTATACTTATAAGTGATGGCGAGAACACCGCCGGTAGCCTGGATCCGCAAATGGCAGCCCAACTGGCCACAGGCTTTAACATAAAACTTTATAGCATAGGGATAGGTAAAGACGGACAAGTGCCTTATGCCGTAGACGATCAGGGGAAAACCCTTTTTGTAGATACCAAACTAGACGAAAGCAGCCTGCGCGACGTAGCTGAAATTAGTAACGGTCAGTTTTTCAGGGCAGATAGCAAGGATGCCTTGCAACAGGTGTTTAAAAGTATAAACCGCCTCGAGAAAACAGAAGTAAGTGAAAAACGCTTCCGGGATACCAAGGATTATTACCAGGTATACTTAAAGTGGGCCCTACTGCTGCTGCTTTGCTGGATGCTGCTGAAAAATACCTTTGTAACAAATGTATTGGAAGACTAAGTTGTAGTTAGAGAGTTTAGGAGTTAGAGAAGGACGAGTTAGAAAGTTAGAAAGTTAGAAAGTTAGAAAGTTAGAAAGGTTTAAGTTAAAAAGTTGTAGAGAAGCTTTACTTTGCGCTTTTCAACGCTCAGCATTACTTCCTTTATGTCATCCTGAAAGGATCTTGGTTAAAGGTAAGTTAAACAGTAACGATAAAACTATACTTTAAGAATTATAAACCTATAGTTGATTGATGTTGTAGATTTAGCCTTCAACAATTCGAAATATAAAACTATGAGCCACATTGCAGATAACATACGCTACTTTGATGAACAGCTGAAAAACACACCGGCGCGCCTGGTAGCTGTTACCAAAACCCACCCCGTTGAAACCATAAAAGAAGCGTATGATGCCGGCCACCGCATTTTTGGCGAAAACAAAGTTCAGGAACTGGTGGATAAATACGCACTATTACCCCACGATATCGAGTGGCACCTGATCGGGCACTTGCAAACGAACAAGGTAAAGTATATCTCTGATTTTGTAGATACCATACAGTCAGTAGACAGCCTTAAACTGCTGATGGAAATTAACAGGCGCGCGGAGCAACGCAACCGTACCACACCCATTAACTGCATGCTGCAACTCTCCATCGCCGACGAAGAAACCAAGTTTGGCATGACCTACGACGAAGCGGTAGCGCTGCTTCAATCAGACGAGTACCGGAACATGCACTATATCCGCATAACGGGGGTAATGGGCATTGCCACCAACACCGATGATCAAGGTAAATTAAGAAACGAATTCCGGCAGCTGCACTCCTACTTTGAACAATTAAAGGAGACATTCTTCTTCGCCAACCCTGACTTTAAGGACATCTCAATGGGTATGACATCGGACTGGCAGCTGGCTTTGGAGGAAGGCAGTACCATGATTCGGGTAGGAAGTGGTATCTTTGGCGCACGAAACTATAATAAGTAAGAAAAACTAACATATACGATAATGCAAGAGCAAAACGCAAACCAGGAAGCCAACTATCGCAGGTTTATACAACAGGTAGTGGCTACCGAACAGGTATGGGGATTATCAGAAGGAGATATCTGGGCTACTTCAAGCTCCAACGAGTTTGAAGATACCGAAGTGATACTTTTCTGGTCTGATGCTGAAAGTGCTAAAGCCTGTGCTGCTGATGAGTGGGCCAATTACCAGCCCGAGGCACTGCCTGTTGCTGAATTTCTGGAGAACTGGTGCGTGGGTATGTATGGCGATGAACTACTTGTTGGCGCCAACTGGACGCCGGAACTGCAAGGCAAAGAAGTTGACCCGTTAAATATTGCCTTAGACGTTGTACAGGAACTGAAGCAGTGTGAAAAGACCATAACCTTTGAGCAGTACGATAGCCTAAGCGAGTTTGAAGAGCAACTGATCGAGGCCCTGGAAGGCGACGAAGAATAACTATAGCTATTACTCATGACTCAGAAAACTATACTTCTTTTAGCCAGTGCTTTCGGGGCACTTTCTGTAATGATCGGGGCTTTTGGTGCGCATGCGTTGGGGCCCATGTTACAGGCCACTAACCGCACAGATACTTTTGAGACTGCCGTTAAGTACCAGATGTACCACACGTTGGCGTTATTGGCTGTTGGTCTGTTGTTATTTAAAGTCGAAAGTCCGGCGTTGCAGGTAGCGGCATGGTGCTTCTTTATAGGAATACTTATTTTTTCAGGTTCGCTTTATACCTTGTGCTTAACGGGTATAACCTGGCTTGGGGCTATTACTCCCATTGGCGGTACGGCGCTTATAGTTGGCTGGGGTGCCCTGTTCTATGCCATTCTGAAGTCGTTATAACGATAAGCAAAAATGTAAAGGTTCTAAAACAACAAAAGCCATCCGGATCGGATGGCTTTTGTATTAGAGAAAGAAGGTGTCTTAGTTTTTAGCGCTGCCTGTCTGCTTCTCTTTGATGTTTGTTACGATGTACACGCTGGTAGGCTCGCCTGCATTAGAGTGTACTGTAATCGCTTTTTTCTGGTTACCCAGCTTGCCTGCACTGTTAAATTTAGCCACTACCGTACCCGATTTGCCAGGAAGGATTGGCTCTTTAGTCCAGGTTGGAGTAGTGCAACCACACGTAACGTCAATGCGATCAATTACAAGCGGCTGTGTACCAGTGTTTTTAAACTTAAACGTATGCTCTACTACATCGCCCTGCGAAATATCACCAAAATTGTACTCGGCTTCTTCGAAAGAGATAACCGGGCCAGCTTTTGCTTGCGCCTGCGGAGCAGTAGGTTGTTTTCTAGGCTGCTGCTGTGCAACAGCGCCACCTGCAGTTATTGCTGCAATTGCGAACGATAGGAGAATTTTTTTCATGATATAAAGGATTATTTGGCTTCTTACGGTATAGGTAGATAATTTGTTTGTAGAACGTAGCAAGATAATGTTTTAGTTCGTTAAGTGGCTAATAATTGTGCGTTAAAGTTAAGCAGGTATAATTCTTCTGATGAACGGGTTAACGCAGTGTATAACCATCGTGCAAATTCCTGGTTTACCATATCGTCTTTAAGGTAACCCTGCTCTACAAACACCGCCTGCCATTGCCCGCCCTGCGCTTTATGGCACGTTAAGGCATACGCAAACTTCACCTGCAATGCATTCAGATATGGATTCTTCTTTAGCTCCTTTGCACGGTCCCGTTTATTCGGTATATCCATATAATCCTGCAAAACGGCATCATATAATTTCTTATTCTGGTCTGTTGGCAAAGCTGGTGCATCCGTATGCAGGGTATCCAGCATTATCTTCGTTTCCAATTCCTCTGCATCCGGGTAATCTACAAACCTGACGCGCACATCTGCAAACCGGAAACCATACAGGTCTTCATACTTTATGATCTTGGTAACTTCCACAAAGTCGCCGTTAGCCATAAAACCAATCTCCGAATCTTTTGGTAGCCAGAAATAATTGTTCCGCACGATCATCAGGTAATCACCCACCCCTATTTCATCTTCAGTAAAGAAAATGCTGCGCCTGATGTGCTGATTATACATGTTCGCCACTTTGTTAGACCTACAGATAACGATTGCATTCTCCACGCCAAACTTATCATAAGCATAGCGTAGGCCATCTTCCAGCTTCTCGCCGGTCATCTTAAAAATATCTTTCCAGCCTTTGGTAAACAGTTTAATATCTGGTTGTTCCAGGTTTAACTGCGAGCGCAGTTGTGTTGCGTTCATCAGTATACCCGAAGCTTCGGCCTGGCGCATAACCTGTTTCAACTCTATTTCCTGCACCTGGCAACGGAAATTGTGTTTCAGGTAACCGGAGTCTAATGAAGGGCTTAGTGCCTGGCCAACCGGCGGTAACTGAGCTGTATCGCCTATTAAAAGAAGTTTGTTGTTCTTTTTATCGAACACATAGTTCATCAGGTCCATGAGCAAACCATTCTCGCCAAAGCCACTTTCATCCGAGATCATGGAAGCCTCATCAACTATAAAAACGGTGTTTTCCAGTTTGTTAGGCATGCGCGTAAAAGCAAGCCCTTCGGAATATGGATTAGCCGTCTGCCGGTAAATCTTTTTATGGATAGTGAACGCCTGCTTTCCGCTGTAGGTACTCATTACCTTGGCAGCACGACCCGTTGGCGCTAATAGCACATACTTATATCCAAACTTGTTCAGGATTTTAACCAGCGAGGTAACAACCGTAGTTTTACCAGTACCGGCATACCCTTTCAGCATAAACACCTGTCGCTCTTCGGATTTGGAAAGTATAAACTCATCCAGCTTGGCAAACAACTTCGCCTGGTCCTCGGTGGGCTCAAACGGAAAATTCTGACGCAGTACTTCTACCGGACGCATTGTGTATAATTATGAATGATGAATTAAGAATTATTAATGATTCAATAACATTTGCTGGCGCGGGTTTGCAACCCCTGTCAAATAATGGTGTTTAGTTTGTAACTCAACTGGGCTAGTGGCCAATTATAGTTTGACACGAACGAAGCCGTTTGCGCCATGTATAAACTAACAACTTATACTATAGCTATAGTTTAACTTTCTAACCTTTTAACTTCCAAAATTTCTAACTTTTACTTTCTCTGAGTTTTAGGTCCTCGGGCGTTATAGTTGCCATACTTGTCGAAGCTTTTGCGATCAGCAATGGTTCTGCTTCATCCTTTACCACGTACACTTCGGCCTCGCAAAAATTGAGCTTTCGGCCCTGTTTTATGACGTAGCCTTTGGCCAGCAATTTATCGCCTACACCCGGGTGAAAGTAAGAAACCTTTATCTCGGCAGTAACTACATGGTGGTCTTTGGGAACAAGGCTGACGGCAGCAAATCCGGCAACTATATCGGCCAGGGTGGCAATAACGCCGCCGTGCGTAAAACCTTTGTGTTGCTTGTGGCGCTGCTCCAGTTTTAGCTCGCCCTCTATTCTTCCTGCCTCAATTTTCGTAACTTCGAAGCCCATCAGTTTCATGAACTCCTGGCGTTCCAGTTTTTTGCGGATGTCGGCTTCGAAATCGGGGTTAAATGTTTGAATCATATTTACAAAAATACCACCAATACCACGCCTAAACAAACTATGTCAGTTTTAAACCCAAATGCTGCTGCCTACGCCGATAAAGTTCGCGTGCGGGTGTGCGGCATCTGCATACAAGATGATAAAATACTACTGGTCCGGCACCAGTCAACTATAAAAAACAAAGCATTCTGGGCGCCACCGGGCGGTGGTTTGCAGGTTGGCGAAAGTATTGACGATTGCCTGAAACGCGAAGTACTGGAAGAGACCGGCCTGGAAGTAGAAGTTGTGCGGTTCCTGTTTGTAAATGAATTTCTGAAGCCACCGTTGCAAGCCGTTGAGCTGTTTTTTGAAGTGCACACCGTTGGCGGAACTATAGCCAAAGGCACCGACCCGGAAGCTACCCCGGAGATGCAACTGATAGAAGAAGTAACCTGGAAAACCAAGCACGAAGTAAGGGAAATACCGTTGGCGGATAAACACAGCATCCTGCATCACCTGTATTCTTTCAACGACCTGATGAGCATGCCGCATCATTTCGTGCAGTAGAAATGCTATATTTTTTTTATACTTGCATAGCCCTTTAATCGGCCCTACTACACCAGCTTTATACTTTGAACACGACCAGCACCAACTTCCGGCTATCGCACAAAATTCAGGACGAAGCGTTTGCGCTTTCTGCGGCCAGCAACTGTAACCTTTACGTTTCCATCACCCGGAAAAGTATACGACTGGCTGTAGCTGATGTGGAGCGAAATAAGTTTGTAGTGCTGGAAGATTATGAGCTGATAACGGTATTTACGCCAGAACAGGCAGCGGCACAACTGCAGCTTATTGCCCGCGAAAACCCGCTGTTGCAGGAGCAAAGCTGGAAAACAGTGCGTGTAGCCGTAAGCAACCAGCATTTTACCCTGGTACCCGAAACACTATACGACCCGGCTCATCAGCAAGATTACCTGCGCCTGCACAGCAACCTGAACCCGCAACTTGACGATGTACTCTCTTACCGCCATAGCAGCCTAGAAGCTGTTAATATTTTTGCCGTGGAGCGTGTAATTAAAGATACATTACAAGAGATTTTCCCGGAGCGTACTATACAGTTTGTGCACCAGACCAGCTCTTTGATAAAAAGTATATTGCACCAGACCGGCCGAAGCGCTGCCCGTAGCATGTATGTTTTTGTGGAGCGCAGTTATGTAACTATACTGGTAGTAGATGCACATGGACTGCAATTCTGCAACATTTTCCAGTACCAAAGCCCTGAAGACTTTATCTATTACATCATCTTTGTAATGCAGGAGCAGAAAATGAACCCGGAGCAGGAAACTATAACCGTTTGGGGCGACATTACACACGACGCCACGTTGTTCACGATCATGCAGAAATACATCCGTCAGGTTAAGTTCGGCAAAAAACCACAAGACATCGGCTACTCCTACAAATTCGACGACCTGTTCGAGCACCGTTACTTTGAGCTCTATAGTTTACACCTTTGCGAATGATTAATTAAGAAAGAGTGATGAACAAGTACTTTTCAATTGTCATTTCGACGTAAGGAGAAATCTATTACAATGCATTAAAAGTGAACTATAAATTCAATTACAACTCAAATTCTAATGGCAAAACGCATCGCTCTCTTCCCCGGCTCTTTCGACCCTTTTACAAACGGACACCTGGATGTGGTGATGCGTGGTACGCGGTTGTTTGATGAGATAATTATTGCCATCGGGAATAACAGCAGCAAACAGCGCTACATACCTGTAGAGCAGATGGTAGAGATCATTGAAGGTTTGTTTAAAGATGAGCCTAAAGTTTCTGTAGCAGCTTACAAAGGCCTGACAGCAGAATACGCCCGCGAAGTTAGTGCCCGGTTTTTATTACGTGGCCTGCGTAACACCACTGACTTTGAGTATGAAAACACCATTGCCCAGGCTAACCGCCACGTAAACACCGACCTCGAAACAGTTTTCCTGATCACCTCGCCACCATTGGCCGCTATCAGCTCCTCTATTATCCGTGAAATTCACCGGTTTGGCGGCGATGTAGCCGACTTTATACCTTTCCCGACTTCAGCGATTGCAGGTAGTGGCGCACAATAAAAGCAATAGAAGTATAAGCCTTCGGTAACACTTCCAGGGCTTCTTCCGGGGTCATCCAGCGTACTTCTTCTATAAACTCTTCGGCCTGAGGCTTCATCAGGCTGTCATCGGTGCAGTTCATCACGTACCACGATGTCTTCTTAAGTATCTTCTTGCCCTTAAAAGCATACGAGTGCCAGGTTTTAGGCAGCTTTTCTACCAGCTCAACACTTATATTACACTCCTCCTCTACTTCGCGCAGGGCGCCTTCTTTGGCTCCTTCTTTTTTGTTCAGCTTACCTTTTGGCAGATCCCAGACACCCAAGCGGTAGATCATCAGAATCTTTTCGTCTTTTACCACAAGTCCACCGGCCGCTTTTACGATCTTGAACTGATCTTTCAGGTGATCGATCAGGCGCTTCTTTTTATTGGTAACCAGTGTTAATGAGTTTAGCTTTTTCAGCTTTTTTACCTCCATCAGGCGCACCAACCGGTCAATCAGCATCATGTCCGCATCCTTGATCAGCACATCTCCCACTAGGTCTTTCGATGTAAAATGGTCGTCGGCGTCCAGCACCAGGTCGTAATGGTGGCGGTAGACCTTTTCGTTCGATCTTTTTAAGATAAGCGGGATATCGTTTATGAAAACGTTCATGTAGTAGGTGCTCTGTTTGAGCGTAATTTTACGCAAATAAGAAATAAATCATTTTATAGAAAATACAGCGACCAAAAAAGATAAATAATTCTGTAATTTCGGCGCATGGATACTACGACGACAGCACACCAGGTAGCTTCGTTTCTGCTGGAAACCGAAGCCGTTAAGTTAAGCCCAGAAAAGCCCTTTAAGTGGAGCTCTGGCTGGAACTCGCCCATTTACTGCGACAACCGTGTTACCCTTTCTTTTCCGCATATACGCAGCTTTATAAAACAACAGCTAGCGGAAACCATCAAAAAACATTTCCCGGAAGCCGAAGCCATTGCCGGCGTAGCCACTGCAGGTATAGCGCAGGGTGCACTTGTAGCCGACCTGCTTGAGATGCCTTTCCTGTACGTACGCCCTGAGCCTAAGAAACATGGCATGGGAAACCAGATTGAAGGCAAATTGATTCCGGGACAGAAAGTAGTGCTGGTGGAGGACCTGATCTCGACAGGTGGCAGCTCGTTAAAATCTGCTGAAGCTGTGCGCGCAGCAGGTGGCGAAGTAGTTGGTATGGTTGCCATCTTTACCTACGGCTTTGCCCAGGCCGATGAGAATTTCCAGAATGCAGGCATCACCCTGCACTGCCTGAGCAACTATAGTGCCCTAACCGAAGCCGCCGTTGCAAACGGTTACATCCAGGAATCGGCGATGGCGGCCCTAGCTGAATGGCGAAAGTCTCCAGAAACGTGGGGAAATTAATAAGTTATCAGGAATGACTAATAAAGGAGATGAGGTTCAGGCTTTGTCTCCTTTTTTTCTGAATCAGGATTTACAGGATTGGCGGGGTTTACCTTACCCCAACCCTCTCCTTTTGAAGAGGGTCACCTACCTCCAAAACAGGAGAGGGAGTTTATGACTATAGCTTTATAGTTCGTAGTGCTGGCGCGAGCGTCCACGCTCGTGACTAACTATGGTGTTGTATCTCCAGATGCAACTGGCCCGCGAGGGACAGGCAAAGGCGGTGGCTATAGTTCTATAGTTCGTGTTATCCAACTGCCCTTGTTTTACCTCTCCCCAACCCTCTCCTAAAAACAGGAGAGGGAGTTTTATCTACTACTTTTTTGTCATCCTGGAAGGATCTTGTTGAAAGATGTGTTAAGCCATTACTATAATACTTATCTGCCCCTCTCAAGACGGGAATTGCTGCTATAGCTATAGTTAGATTTATAGTTTCATAGTTGGCGTTAGTCATCCCCCTGCCCCCTTCAAAGGGCAGGGCCGTTAAGTTCTAGCAAATTCTCCCCTTGAGGGGAGCGCAGAGGGGTGTTTGTATTAGCGGGTGAATTTAAAACTGGCTAACAATTAGCTTTTTGGTCCTGAATAACACCCCTATAATCCCCTCAAGGGGATAGTTCTCGGCAGAACTTAACGGCCCTGCCTTCAAAGGGGGACTTTCTGCTACTACTTTAGTTTAAGTATAGTTTTATAGTGACGGCCTTTGAAGCGGACAGGTCGCGACCTGTCCCTCCGGAATTATAGCCACGAGAAAAAGTACGAAGCTTACAAGTTCAAACTATAGTTAAGCAGTAAATAGTAGAAAGATCACAGTCTTTGGGTTGAGCGCCTTTGACTTGTTGCGGTGGCGTGAGCCAATCCGACGCAGGAGGATAGCAAGAAGGCAGCAGCGCGATGCCCGAAGACGGGGCCTCCCGGCCGTGAGGGCACCAAAGCTATAGTTGAAACGATGGGTAAGTAAAGCTCCCAGGAATACAGGAACTTTGAAAGGATAGCTTGGTTAAGGTTAGTAAGAACTTCAACTATAGGACATATAAGATTTCTCGACTTTGTTCGAAATGACAAAAAAGATAATTTAGGATATATAAGATTCCTCGACTTCGCTCGGAATGACAACTTAAAACTATATACTTAAACTATACTTTCGCAAAAACACCTCGTAAACCTTAACTTCACATTAAATCAAAAACATCATAAAATTCAAAGCCCTGAAATGAAAATAGGCCTGATATCAGATACCCACTCTTTCCTCGACGACCAGATAATAAGATTGCTAACTGGCTGCGACGAGATATGGCATGCTGGGGATTTCGGAAGTATAGAGGTATCAGACAGGCTGAACGAGATTGCACCGTTGCGTGGTGTTTATGGGAATATTGATGATGCAACTATAAGGCAAGTGCACCCTAAAGTTAACAGGTTTTTAGTGGAAGGATTGGATGTGATGATGACGCATATTGGCGGTTATCCGGGCAAGTATCACCCGGATGTCAGGAACGAGATCAAGGCAAGCCCGCCACAACTATACATTACCGGCCACTCGCACATCCTGAAAGTGATGACCGATAAAAACCTGAATAACCTGCTGCACCTTAACCCTGGCGCGGCTGGCAAACACGGCTTCCATACGATGCGCACTATGATGCGCTTTGACATTAACAGCGGTAAAGTGGAGAACCTGCAGGTGATAGAGCTTGGCAAAAGGGCATAAAAAAAGCGTGCCTGCGGGGCAAGCACACTTTGAAATCTATCAGTAAACCCGCCAACCGAAGCTTTCACAGCGTTGGCAGGCAGATGGTTTTACTTTGCCGTAAAAAACTACTCAGCTGAAGTTTCTTCTGCTGGCTTGTTTTTTGGAGCCTCACCGAACTGAGCACGTAGCTCGTCCATGTCAACATTCTTGATAACTGGTGTTAACAATAGCTGCTTAATTCTAGCAACCTTGTTGTTTGCTCTTGCCTTATTTTTACGGTCTTTTCTTTTAAGTCTAGTAACTCCCATCGTTGCAATTATTAAATTTGAAGGGCAAAAGTAAAATATTATTTTTGAAAAGTAAAGTATTTCCAGAATCAAATTCAGTTTTACCTATACAAAAGTTCATGACAGAAATTACCGATCTTCGTTCAGATACCGTTACAAAACCCACACCCGACATGCTGCAGGCCATGTTTGCAGCCCAGGTTGGCGACGATGTGTACGAAGAAGACCCAACTATAAATGCCCTGGAAGCCAAAGCTGCCGCTATGTTTGGCATGGAAGCCGGCCTCTTCTGCCCTTCCGGTACCATGACCAACCAGATCGCTATAAAAGTGCATACCGGCCCGCTTACTGAAGTGATCTGTGATGTAACGGCACACATTTACCAGTACGAAGGTGGCGGTATTGCCTCAAACTCCTACGCGTCGGTGGCGCTTGTAAACGGCGAACGCGGTAAAATGACACCGGAACAGGTAGAAGGCAACATCCGCCCTGATAACCTGCACCACCCTATTACCAAACTTGTTGCTTTAGAAAACACCTGTAACAAAGGTGGCGGCTCTTATTATACTATAAAAGAGATTGCAGCTATTTCGGAGGTTTGCAAGCGCAATAACCTGGCGCTGCATTTAGATGGCGCCCGAGTATTTAATGCTTTGGTAGCATCCGGTGAGAACGCTAAAGACTATGGTTTATACTTCGACAGCATTTCGGTTTGCCTGAGTAAAGGTTTGGGTGCCCCGGTTGGTTCGGTTTTGCTTGGCAGCAAAGCATTTATTAAACAAAGCCGTAGAGTGAGAAAAGTTTTTGGTGGAGGCATGCGACAGGCGGGTTATCTGGCAGCAGCGTGCATTTATGCCTTGGATAATAACATCGAACGACTGAAAGAGGACCACCGCAAAGCAAAGCTGATGGAAGAAACACTGCTGCAGATGAACTATGTAGAAAGTGTATTACCGGTGGAGACGAATATTGTCATCTTTAAACTGAACCAGAAGTATAACGACGCGGCCTTTATCAATACACTGGCTGAGCAAAACATCCGGGTTTCAGCGTTTGGTCCCCAGATGATCCGTTTTGTAACGCACCTGGATGTGACTGATGAGATGCTGGAGCATACCCTGAAAGTGCTGAAGTCGCTGTAACTATAAAAATCCAACTACCCCTGCCCCTCCACCGAAACAAGCTCGGGATTTGCGACTTGTCTAAGAAGGGTAGTTTATTACTTTTATTTTAACATTTCAATAATGTCATTTCGAACGATGCGAGAAATCTATTTTAGATCACAAAAGCATCTTAAATAGATCTCTCCTTGCGTCGAGATGACAATTAATGCTACCTAACTATAAAACTATGAATAACTCTACTCCTGCTCTGGAAGTGATGGCTATACTTGGCAAAGACCCAATCCTGGCAACTATCATCTCACAAGGCCGGCCTCTCACCTCCTCTAAATCCGAAGACTTATACTATAAATTGCTGAGCGCTATCGTTTCGCAGCAGCTATCTACCAAAGCGGCAGCTACTATATTTAAACGCTTCTCTGAGTTTTTCCCGGAAAATTACCCGCACCCTGAACTTGTATTGGCTGCTACCGATGAGATGTTGCGCAGTGTGGGCTTATCCTTCCAGAAGATTGGCTATGTACGAAATGTAGCAGCTTTTGCCGCGGCCGGCAACCTGGACCACGCAACGATAGATGCCCTGGAAGACGAAGCCCTGATACTTCACCTGACCCAGATAAAAGGCGTTGGCCTCTGGACTGTAGAAATGCTACTGATGTTTGCTTTGGAACGGCCCGATGTATTTCCGGTGGATGATTTGGGGATACAGAATGCTATGAAACGACACTATAGTTTGGAGGAAACTGGCAAGCCATTGCGCCTGCGCATGCAGCAGCTAGCCGAGAACTGGCGCCCTTACCGAACTATAGCCAGCAAGTACCTGTGGCAGTCGCTGGACAATATGCCGAAGTAGAGATTTATAGTTATAAATTCATAAAACTGTATAAAACATATAATTTGTTTAAAAAATTTACTATATAGCAATAGGTTACTTTATAGTAAACCTTAAGTATAAAATCATAATATGATGAGAAAAGTAATATTATTGACATTATTCATTCTTGGGTCTGAATATAGTTACTCACAAAATTTATTGTATAAATCTTCTGAACAAATAAGTGCTCAATTTGGTGAGCCAAATGATTACTGGAAAGGATTAGTTGTTTACGAGATTCAGTCTAGTGATGATTGGTTAGGTAAATACTCCAATAGATTATTTATAAGATACGCTCCTACAAATAAAGTATGGGATTACACTTGGAACTTCAGTGATAGAGCATCCTATGAAAATGCTGTCAATACTCTTCGATATAAAAGCACTTATGTTAAAGCAATAAAATATCATTATTTCTACAAGCAAGGTGAATTCGGTTTTATAGCTACTGAAGAAAATGGCTTTCAAATTAAAATTTGTTCAAGTGTTGACCTTGATTTACATATTGCTAGAATGGAGGGAAATTTAGATAAATATAGAGTTAAGACTAATTGAAAATATAAAAATATGAAAAAGTATAAAATTGGTACTATGGTTATTTTGAAGTCTCAACCTAATAAAATGTTTGAGATTATTGCTAACTCAGAAACTCCCTATGCAGGTCTCGATGCTTCTCCATTTCATCAACCCACTCATGTTAATTTAGGTTATGATTATCTTCTTCGAGAATTAAATACTAAAGGTAAATTTCGCCCGTTTCAACATGTAAGGGAATCAGAAGTAGAAGAAATTAAAATGCACTAATATTCATTTTATTGTTTCATATTTTGACTTAGCAGATCTAACCCTAAAACTTCTAGTTTGTACAAGAGTGTTATAGAAATGCCCAATTCCACCATCCAACAAACTATAGAAAACTACATTAAAGCCTACAACAATTTTGATGTTGAAGGTATGATCTCACAGCTGCACCTGGAGGTGTAGTTTGAAAACAACTCCAACGGAGAGATTACTCAAAATTAATGCCTTTAAACAGCAGGCAGTAGAAGCCACCAAATACTTTACCCAACGCGAGCAGAAGATTATCCAGCTAACTATAACCGATACTACCGCAGAAGTGCAGATAGACTATACAGCTATACTTGCTATAGATTTGCCAAACTGAATGAAAGCCGGCGATAAGCAAAGTTGAAAGGAAAGTCTGTGTTTACTTTCAGAGATGGTAAGATAATAAGGCTGCAGGATTATAGTTAGGCTACCGCACCTTTGCACGCTTTACTAGGTAACTATACAGAACCTTATCGAAAGGTTCGCTGATATCAACGGGCACGAAATCTATTTTATACTGGCCGCACTTTAGCGCAAGCTCGCGTTTATAGTTCTCTACGGAAGCTTTATAGTTGTCGCGTACCTGCGATGGTTGCAATTTCAGTTCCTGCCCTGTCTCCACATCCACGAAAATGTAAGGTCGCTCAGCAAACTCAAAGTCTTCTTCGGTTTTGCGGTCCATCACATGGAAAATCAGTACTTCGTGTTTCTGGTGCTTTAGGTGCTGCAGTGCTGAAAAAGTAGTATCTATATCCTCGTTACGGCCCAGCATATCACTAAAAATAATGACCAGCGACCGCTTCGGGATCTGCTGCGCGATCTGGTGAATGACTCCCGGAACTTCGGTACCAGAACGTGTAGGTGTAGCCTCTAGCTGTTGTTGCAGGAGCATTAAAAGTGTGTGCAGGTGCGAAGCCGTGGAGCGAACCGGTGTTTGAAGCTGAATGGTATCCGCAAAGGTAACCAGCCCTACTGCATCGCGCTGTTTGCGCAAAAGTGTAGCAATAGCCGCCGCACAAAGTATACTGAACTTGATCTTGCCATGCGTATCGGTGGGGTAATACATCGACGGCGACACATCCAGCAGCAGGTGACAGCGCAGGTTAGTTTCTTCTTCGTAGCGCTTAACAAAAAGCTTGTCGGTGCGGGCAAAAACTTTCCAGTCTATGTGGCGGGTGCTTTCGCCGCTGTTGTACAGGCGGTGCTCCGAAAACTCGACCGAGAAACCATGGTAAGGAGATTGGTGCAGCCCGGTAATAAAGCCTTCCACCAGTTGCTTTGCCAGAAACTCCATGTTCTCGAACTTCTGAACGTCGGCAAGGGTGAGAGGCTGCTTCATGGGCTACATGCTATTTAGACTTGTCTGTTTTTGTTTCTGAAACGACAAATGGCACGTCTTGTTGCTTTTCTTCTTCTGGTTTTACTTCTCTTATAGTTACACTGCCCACCCCGGCTCTTATAAGATCAATTTCTTTGGCTGCAGCCCTGGAGAGGTCGATAATAGAGTGGCGGCTTTTGGGCATACGGTCGTTGATCTTAACTATAACCGATTTACCGTTTGCCTTGTTGGTAACTTCTACTAGGGTATTAAACGGAAGCGAAGAATGGGCCGCTGTAAGCTTGGCTTTATCGTATCGCTCACCACTAGAAGTGCGCTGGCCCTGCATGCGGTCTGAGTAGTAAGAGGCCTTACCGTTGGCCGTGTACAGGGTGTTAGCCGATGAAAATGATAGAAGGAATAGTAGTAAAATTGAACATAAATTCATGATTTACTAGTTTGGTCCGGTGCCAAATATAGCAGAAAAAAATTAAATCAATTTTAAATTCAAAAATTTTTATATATCAATTCTATATGTTACTTTTAGGTTCATAAAGTTGAATTTAACGTCTAAAAACGGTGGAAGAGAACAACGAAAAAGCAGAAATTTATTCCCAAAGAGTAAGAGCCGGGAAAAGAACGTATTTCTTTGATGTGAAATCAACTCGCTCAAACGACTTTTATGTGACCATTACGGAGAGTAAAAGAAAGTTTAAAGACGAGACCTTCTCCTATGAGAAGCATAAGATCTTCCTTTATAAAGAAGACTTTGTGAAATTTATGGAAGCCCTGCAAGGCACTATAGATCATGTAAAATCTGAACTGCTGACCGAAGAAGCACTTGCCGCCCTGGAAGCCGCTGAAACAGCAGAACCTGCAACAGAACATTTCTCTGAAACAGCCACCGCAACTTTTGATGAAGAACTGAAGTGGGAATAATTTACCTTCCCACTTTATAACTATAAAACAGAGCCTGTAGTTTATGCTACAGGCTTTTTTGTTTATATATCTGAATCAGGATTTCTAGAATTAAATGATTCTCAGGATTGGGGTTTTGCTATAATTGTTAATATCGTTCCATCGCTACTGTTTGTCCAACCACTCGGGCTACCCAAAGCTGCGCTCGCTACCTTAAAACTCTTGTTCTCGGTAGTCCAAGGCGCGGAGCTATTCTGGCTGTTGCTATAGTTGCGGTTATAGTTTTATAGTTGCTGTGATTACAAATATAGCTGGCGCGAGTCTCCTGACTCGTGACTAACTATGATGTTGAGTCTCCTGACTCAACTGGCCCGGAAGGGACAAGACTTGTAATAGCTGATGCTATACTTTTATAGCAGTCCAACCACCCCTAACCCCTCTTTGTCTAAGGCGGGGAATTTTTGCTGATGCTATTCCACAAACTATAGTGCTATAGTTACAGCCTTTGAAGCGGACAGGTCGCGACCTGTCCCTACGGAATTATAACCACGATAAATGTCGAAGCTGACAGTTCAAACTATAAAAGAACTATAGCTATGAGTAAGATCGCAGTCTTTGGGTTGAGCGCCTTTGACTTGTTGCGGTGGCGTGAGCCAATCCGAGGCACGAGGATAGCAAGAAGGCAGCAGCGCGATGCCCAAAGACGGGGCCTCCCGGCCGTGAGGGAGCCAAGCCAACTATAGAACTATAGGCGAGTAAAGCTCCCAGGAATAAAAGTAGTTTGAAAGGATAGCTTTTGGCTAAGAAGTACAGGCTTAAACTATAGGACACATAAGATTCCTCAGCTTTGCTCGTAATGACAAATTACCAGCTATGGCCTAGACACAAGCAGGAGCTGCGCACACGGTTAGGTCTTATAACTGCTGAGTCTGAGTTCTCACATCACTTGAAATGATAAATGAGAAAAACCAACTATAAACCAATCCATAAAAAATCTTATCTTTGCCCCCTGAAATTAACTACTAAAGATACATGGGATTAAGATGCGGCATCGTGGGCTTGCCAAACGTAGGTAAGTCAACTTTATTTAACGCTATTTCTAACGCCAAGGCAGAATCTGCCAACTACCCTTTCTGTACCATTGAGCCAAACGTGGGTGTAATTACGGTGCCCGATGATCGTCTGCAGATACTGGAAGAACTGGTGCACCCGGAGCGTGTGTTGCCAACCGTAATCGAGTTTGTTGACATTGCCGGGCTTGTAAAAGGTGCAAGCAAAGGTGAAGGTCTGGGCAACAAGTTCCTGGCAAACATCCGTGAAGTAGATGCTATCATTCACGTAGTGCGTTGCTTCGAAGACCCTAACATTGTGCACGTTGCCGGTAAAGTTGATCCTATCTCTGACAAAGAAATTATAGATACCGAGCTGCAGCTTAAGGATCTTGAGTCAATAGAGAAAATGATGCTGAAAGTGCAGCGTTCTGCCAAAGCCGGCGATGCAAAAGCGAAGAAAGAACTGGCGACTCTTGAGAAGTATAAAGCACACCTGGAGCAAGGCTTTAACGCCCGAAGTTTAGATGCAACCGACGAAGATAAAGAAACAGTAAGCGACTTAAACCTGCTTACTGCGAAACCGGTAGTGTATGCCGCAAACGTGGACGAGGAATCTGTAAACACAGGCAACAAGTTCTCGCAGGCACTGGAAGAGCACGTGAAGGCTGAAAATGCACAGGTTGTTCTGATTTCTGCTTCTATTGAAGCGCAAATTGCTGAGCTGACTGACGAGGAAGAAAAGGAAATGTTCCTGGCAGAGTATAACCTGAAAGAGTCTGGTTTGAGCAAGTTGATAAAAGCATCTTACAGCTTACTTAACCTGATTACATACTTTACGGCTGGTGTTAAAGAAGTTCGCGCCTGGACGATTGGTAAAGGCTGGAAAGCGCCGCAAGCTGCTGGTGTAATTCACACAGATTTTGAAAAAGGCTTTATCCGTGCCGAGGTAATTAAACTGAAGGATTACCAGGAATATAAAACTGAAGCTAAGATTAAAGAAGCCGGTAAAATGGCTGTAGAAGGTAAAGACTACGTGGTACAGGATGGTGACATCATGCACTTCCGTTTCAACGTGTAATTTATACTTTTAAGATATAGAAAAGGGCAGCTTAACGGCTGCCCTTTTTGTTTATACTTTTTGCAGGAGTATCGTCAGGATTCTTGGTATTTGGGTGCGATCGTTGTCATCGAAGTATTCGTTGATATCGGAAACTATAAAACCATGTTGTTTGGCTCCTTGCGTGAACTCTGAAATAGGATGCGTGTAACATTCCAGCACTTCGCGGCCTTCATCAGTATCGAAGCGGGCTTTGCTGCCGGAGTATTGTTTGAATGGATGCAGTTCACCGATGTAGGCGTAACCACCTTTAACTAAGGCATTCGCGGCCTTCCTGAAAATGTGATCCAGGTTCTCAATGTGCTCCAACACCAGGCTAAACGTTACCAGGTTATACTTCCCATCTGCAAAAGACCATTCTTTAGTAATATCAGCTTGCTTAAACTGGACTTTATCTGAAGCAATTTTCTCCCTCGCTTTCGCCAGCATCTCTTCCGAAAAATCTACCGCTGTTACGTGTTGCGCCTTTTCCTGAAGCCAGATAGTATTCTTACCGGTTCCGCAACCAATTTCCAGTACACGCTCAAAATCTATAGTTGAAAGTATAGTTCGCAAAGCAATGCCTTCCAGATCGCGTGTTTTATTTTGGTTGGTGTCGTACTGAAATGCCCAACTGTTATAGGCTTTCTGAATGCTTGACATTATAAGATAATGTAAATTAACGGTTAGTATATACTTAGCCCGCAGCAGAGCAAGGGGTTTGTATATTTTGTATATACAGTGTTAAAAAAGTGTTCTTCTTTTAGTATTCCTGAATAAGCACGTTTGTAGGGATATTCAAGGTCTTATGCAGACTCCTTATCATTTCCAGCGTGAGCTTTCTTTTTCTATTCAATACCTCGCTTACTCTACTCTTGAAACCCAGCACTTGGGCTAAATCCTTCTGCTTAATTCCGAGTTGCTCCATTCTGAATTTTACTGCTTCAATCGGGTCTGGTGCTTCAATCGGAAAGTGTTCCTTTTCATAGGAGTCAATCAGGAACGAAAGCACCTCCAGTTCATCGCCGTCTTGAGTGTCAGGCTCCGCGTCGAATATTTCCTCCAGCCTTTGCAAGGCCAATTGATAATCTTCTTCTGTTTTTATTAGCTTAATATTCATTTCTTGTTCTTTAAACTTTAGTAGCATCAACCTTGTCATATTCGGCATGCGTTCCGATGAACCTTATCCAAACAATGCCATACTTGTAGTTGATTCTGACGATTAACCTATAATTATTGCCTTTGAAGTTGAAGACCATTCCGTTGTCCTCCAGTAGGCTTGCTGAAGGGTAATCTTTCTTTATGTCGTTCGGGGATGTCCAATTCGCCTGCTCTGCCTCGTTATACCAGGCTTTTAGCTGTTGCTCACTATCAGCATGCTTTTCCCAAAAATCCCGCAGTGTCCGTTTTGCTATTACTCTCACTTTTTATTATAAAACTCAAAAATAAACAAAAAAGTTACCATAATGGTAACTTTAAAGAAAGATTTTATATTAAATATTTTCTAACTATAGCATAAACGACAACATACGCTTATCTGCATTATGTACGTAAGTGTAATATGCTAAAATCACTACCTCCTTCTATTAAACAAAATTTCTTCATAACCAATCAACAAATCAGCTCTGGAGCCGGGTGGGCGGTAGTAGATCAGGATATCGTAGGTGTTCTCGGTTTGGAAGTGGCTGCCTTCGTAGTAACTATAGTCTATCGTTTGGTTTTGCTGCAGCACGTATTGGTAGTTATAATAGCCTTGCTTTAAAAGTAACCTGCCATTGTAAGCCTGACGCTCTGGGCTATACTTCATACGACTTTCCGGTCTAATTTTCCAGTCAGTTAATGCACCCAGCAAGTACACTTCGCCGGTCTGATCTTCAGAAGCTTTAAGTTCAAAATCTACCCAGGTATAGTCGCTGTTCACGTCGCCGTTGCCGTACTCGCGGTTGTTAAATAGCATCTTGCCATTAATGTCAGGTTCCTGGCTATATACATCGCCAGATCGGTTCTTATCAATCTGCAGAAATACTTCTATCGGGTTAGCCTGTACGTTTACATCACTCACGCCAATGCCATTATAACGCACGCTTCGGGTATCGAAAGGCCGGTACTCTGCCAGGCCAAGGAAATTATCTTTAGGCTCAAAAAACACATATTCAAGGCGTTTCAGGTGGTCGCGCACAAAGGTTGGCGAAGCTATAGTTTTAGCATTGTCCCAGCGATGGTTCTGGCGCAGAACAGCCTTTACTTCCATGGCAGGGTTCACCAGTTCATAGTCCTGGTAAAACACATTAAACTCTACGGGCTGCCGTGTTTGCCTCCCCGACGGACCAGCCGGCAGGCCTAGCTTTGCTGTAACGGTAGTCAGGTTCTGGTAAACCAGCATGCGGCGAGACAGCAGCAGGTTGCCCCCTTCTTCACGCACTTCCAGCACATAGTTACCGCTCATTTTTACTTTAGGCACCCTAAAACGATAATGCACATAGGGCACACGCGTGTTCACTGAGCTCTGTACATCTGTTATAAAGTATTCGTTAAAGTCGTTCAGGTACTGCGTTTCGGTGAGGTTAGAGGGTGTCCAGTTATAGTTGCAGTGTATCAGTTTTGCTACCAGGCGCTGTGGTCCGGCATTCAGCCTGTCGAACTCCAGTATGATGGGTTGCCCTTGTTGCAATGATGTTACAGCCGGTTCCAGCACTTCTTCGGGTACGCCGGTCGCCTGGTAAAACTGCACCGATTTTATACCTGGGTTATAGATATAGTCTTCGTAACGGAGCTGGCTTTGCTGACTGGTACTACTGCTTTGTGCCTGCTCCTCCAAGGGAACACAAGCACTCAGCAACGTAAAAGCAAGCACAAAAAGGGGAATGATTTTTTTGAACATAGTAAGAATTGCAACAACACTATAGTTGCTGACACGCTGGTTATACTCTACGAATATACCGAAATCGGGAGCAGATGCAAACTATAGTTTTAAGCAGGCAGCAGTTCTGTTTGTATAACGATACCGGCCTGCAAGGTTTTCTGAACCGGGCATTTAGAGGCAATGATCTCCAGGCGCAGGCGCTGCTCCGGTGTAAGCTCACCTATCAGTTTCAGTTTTTTAATGATTCGGGATATTTTGGCCGCCTGGTCGTCGCATTGTGCGCAATCTGTAGCATAAATGCGCTCGTGGGTTAGTGATACTTCAGCTTTTTGCAAGGGCCATTGCTTGCGCTGCGCATACATGTGCAGGGTAATAACCGTGCAAGACCCAAGCGCACTTAAAATGTAATCATACGGTGTAGGCCCCGTATCAATACCTTTCTCCAGGCCGCTTTCATCAATAGTAAACCGCTGCTCTCCCATTTGTATGTTGGCCACTAAACCGTTGGGCTGCTCGGCGCTAACTGTTACAACTTTGCTCATGGTGGTGGTGCTTTATACTACTATACGCAGATGAGCTAATTTATAGTTAGGCTATAGTTTGAACGTTGCAAGCGGCATACTCATACTACAAAACTCAAACTACAGGTACTCTAAAAACTCAACATAAAAGCGGTACCCTCACCTAATTTAGAATTAACAGCAATGTTACCCTGGTGCAAACGCATGATCTGGCGCGACAGGCTTAAACCAATACCGGATCCGGTTTTTTTGGTGGTATAAAAGGGAATAAATATCTTTTGCATCGCCTCTTCGGTCATCCCGTGCCCGTTATCCTTTACCACCAGCCTGGCACGGCTTCTTTCATCCAGGTAGGCCTGCAAAGTTATAGTTGCGTTCTCATTTTCATGTACGGCTTCCACCGCATTTTTCACCAGGTTTATCATTACCTGTTCTATCAGGGTACGGTCGGCAGAAAGCAAAATGTCTTCAGCCGGAATCTCGACGGTTAAGCGCACTTTTTGCGATGCCAGTTGTTCCCGCATCAGCATTTTAATTTCGTGCAGCAGCTCCCCTACTTTAAATACACTTTTCTGCGGAACAGAGATGGATGTCAGGTTACGGAAGTCGTTCACAAACCGGATCAGGCTGTCAGAGCGGCGGCTTATCGTTTGCAGGCATTTGCGTACATCGTCCAGTTCTTCCCGCAGTATAGTTACTTCCTCGGCGTCGGTGTCGGTGTAGCTGCTCACTTCTTCGGATGCGCTCGCAGAGAGCGATGCAATTGGTGTTACAGAGTTCATAATCTCATGCGTAAGCACTTTTATCAGGTTATGCCAGGCCTCCATCTCTTTTTCTTCCAGTTCCCGCTGTATGTTCTGGATAGATGCCAGCCTGACCTTATCGCCGAGCAGCGAAAGTTCCATGACATGTACCGTAAGGTTGGCCTGCTCCCCCGATTGCCGGACTGGTACCAGCATTTTCTCGCCACTCTCCAGTTGCTGCAGGCCTAGCACAAGCTCCGGACTTACTTTTTGCAGGTCGGCTATAGTTTGGGCTTGCGCCAGGTGTACCAGTTTTTTGGCTGCATTGTTCAGCATCAGAATTTCGCCGGTTGGCTTGTAAGTAATAATACCAATGCCGATGTGCTGCACGATCACTTCAAAATAATGGAGGTGTGCTTCTTTTTCGGCCCGCACCTCTCTAAATTTCTTCACAACATCGTTTAGCCCAAGGGCCAGTTGGTTCTGCACTTTTCCTTCGCCGGTCACATGGAAATTCTCTGTAAAGTCGTCGTATTTAATCGAGTTCAGGAAACGAAGAAACTGGCGGTTGGTGCGCTCGTGGAAATAAACCAGCAGGATGATCTGTAACACTATAAAAACGAGCAAGCCCAGAAATGTGCCCCGGTAATATTGGCCGGGCCCAACTATAGCCAACGCATAAATAGACGCACCCAGCAACACGATGCGCAACAACAACTGTAGCCTATAGTTTCTAAAGCTCATATTTCTCCAGTCTTCGGTACAGCGCCCCCCGCGATAAGCCCAGTTCTTTGGCAGCTTTTGAGATGTTGCCATCATGTTTATCCAGGGCCCGCTGCACAGCTTCACGCTCCAGTTCATCCAGGCTCCGGGAGTTGTTGGTATCAGGCGTTGCTATAGTTTGCGAAACTTCCGATTCAGCTAAAAAGAAAAAATCATCAGCCTGTAACTCACGGTTATCACTCATAATAGAGGCACGTTCTAAAACATGCTGCAGTTCGCGCACATTGCCCGGCCAACCATAGCGGCGCAGCCTAGTCAGTCCGCTCTCGGCTAAGCGCTTTAAGGGTTGTTTATACTTGCGGGCATACATGCCTAAAAAGTGTTCTGCAAATATCGGAATATCATCGAGGCGGTTACGCAGCGGCGGCAGGTTAAGCTCTACAGTGTTAATGCGGTACAGCAAGTCCTGACGGAACTCGTTGCGTTGTACCATTTCTTTCAGTGGCATATTTGTAGCACAAATCAACCGGATATTTACTGGTATAGGTTTATTTGTTCCCACCCGTATCACTTCACGCCGTTGCAGCACAGTCAGTAATTTGGCTTGCATAGCCAGGCTCAGGTTACCAATTTCATCTAAAAATAAGGTACCTCCGTTGGCAGCCTCTATCCTACCTATCCTGTCTTCGCGGGCATCAGTAAACGCGCCTTTTTTGTGGCCAAACAACTCACTCTCAAACAACGACTCCGTTACGGCTCCCATATCTACGGTTACAAAAACTTTGTCGGCCCGCGCCGAGCGCTGATGTATGGTTCTGGCAATTACTTCTTTTCCGGTTCCGTTCTCGCCTAGCAGCAAAATATCAGCATCGGTTCGGGCAACTTTGTCTATAATCGAAAACAATTGCTGCATGGCAGTGCTATTACCCATAATTATGTCCGGAGAGGTATTGAGCTCGGCTGTAAGGGTGCGGTTTACTTCTTTTAGCTGGGTAACTTCTTTGTAAGAGTTGCGCAGTTTGGATGCAGCTGATAACGTAGCGATCAGTTTCTCATTCTGCCAGGGCTTTAGTACAAAATCGGTGGCGCCTTCTTTTACAGCGCGCACAGCCATTTCCACATCGCCAAAAGCCGTTATCATTATAACCACTGCCGAGGGGTCGTATTTCAGTATCTCCTGCAACCAGTAAAAACCTTCCTGCCCGCTGGTAATATCCTGGCTATAGTTCATGTCCAGCAGTATAAGATCAAACTCTTCGTTGGTGAGCAGGAATGGGATCTTTTTCGGGTTCTTTTCCATCACTACTTCTCGGGCATATTTGCGCAGCAGCATTTTTGCAGAGAATAGCACATCCTCGTTGTCATCGATTACCAGGATGCGGCCCAGGTTATTTTCCATAGTTATAGTTTATACTTTAAAGTGCACAGTAAAATATTGTGCCAGGCTTATACTTATGTAATTTATGTGAAATTAACCGGAAAAAATAGTACCTGCTGTCCACGCATGGACAAATAGTGTCCGGCAATGGACAGTGAGCTTACCTATAGTTTGACAAATTAAGCATATAGCGGCTTTTATAGTTTTGGCATAGCACTTGGCATAGTCTCATCCAGTAAATCTATGCTAATCCAAAACTGAAACAACCAACTCTGCACTCAAACTATAAAACTATGTTTAAGATCTACTTCCTTACCGCCTTCCGCTCGCTGCTTCGTAACAAGAGTTACAGCATCCTGAACATTGCCGGCCTGGCGCTGGGCATTACCTGCAGCATCCTGCTTTTCCTGGTTATTCAGTACCAACTCAGTTATGATAGCTTTCACACCAAAGCCGACAGAATCTATAGATTAGTTGTTACTTTCCCCGAAAATGATTTCAATACCCCTGCTTCCCATTTTCCGCTAACTGCTAATATGCAAAGCAACGGCAACTTAGGCTTCGAAACTATTACACAGGTAAAAGGTGATGTGGGTGTTCAGATCAATATTCCGTCTAATACTGTTGGCACCGGTAAAAAATTTTTGGTTGATGATAACATTGGGTTTGTTGAGCCAAGTTTTTTTGATGTTTTTGATTTTAATACCGGCCCTATAGATGTCAGATCGCAATTTGCAGCGCCTAATGTGGTGGTTCTTACACAATCGCTTGCCGATAAATACTTTCCGGGCCAGAATGCGGTTGGCAAAATAATTAAATATAATAACCAGTATAATCTAAAGGTGGTTTCTGTGATGCCAGATATGCCCGGCAATACCGAGTTTCCGTTTGTAATGCTGGTTTCTTATGAGACTATCCGAAAAACATTACCAATAGACTGGGGCAACTTATCCAGCGATCACCAGACATTTGTGGTGCTGCCGGAAAATGTACCTGTAACCACGGCCGAAGCATCGGTTAACCAGTTTGTAAAAGAACATGTAGAGCGCGAAAGCCCTGGTCACACACTTAAATACCTGCTGCAGCCGTTAAAAGACATCCATTACAATACCAGCTTTTTTGGTGCATTTGCCCAGACAACCATTGCTAAAGAACTTATTATTGCAATGGCTATAGTTGGTATCGTTTTGCTGCTTACTGCTTGTATCAACTTTATAAACCTTGCAACAGCACAGGCTATCAGGCGTGCAAAAGAAGTTGGTGTACGAAAAGTAATGGGCTGCAGCCGCTCTCAACTAGTCATTCAGTTTCTGTGCGAAACCCTTTTGATCGTGCTATGTGCAACATTCCTTTCAGTTATTTTTACGGAACTGGCGCTACCTTATTTAAATACGCTCCTCGACCTGCAGATCACATTTAGTTTGCTTAGTGATAAAATATTGTTGTTGTTTTTAGTAGCTCAGACAATACTGGTAACGCTTTTTGCCGGATTTTATCCTGCTTTTGTATTGTCTGATTTCCAGCCTATTACGGCATTGCGCAGCCGCATGAGCGTTCAACGTTTGGGCGGTGTATCCCTACGTCAGGTGCTGGTAGTAATGCAGTTTACCATTTGCCAGGTGCTTATTATCTGTACCCTGCTAGTAAATGAGCAGATGAATTTCTTCCGTAACAAAGCATTGGGCTACGACAAGGAAGCTGTAGTAAACATTTATTTACCACGAGACTCAGGTCGTAAAATTCAGCCTCTGCGCCAGGAACTGCTAAATAACCCTGCTATACGGGAGGTAAGTTTTGCATCCGATGCCCCAACCTCTGGCAACATCAGCTATGGTAACTTCTATTTTAACCATGCCGCTGAAGATGCCGATTTCCAGACGCATAAAAAGTTTGTAGATCCACTTTACTTCAGTTTGTACGACATGAAGTTTCTGGCTGGCAAAGCTTACCCTGAAAGCGACTCGATCCACCACATGGTCATTAACGATACAATGCGTCGTAAACTCGGGCTTAAAACACCGGAAGATGCTATAGGCAAATACCTTGCACTTGGCGACAAACAGTATGCAGGAGCTATAGTTGGCGTAGTGTCAGATTTTCACCAGGCATCCCTGGCATCGCCCATAGAACCACTCATCATGACCAAAAACCCGGACGCCTATAGTGTACTATCAGCCAAAATAGACATGACCCAGCAAAAAGAAGCCTTACAGCATTTAGAGAAAGTATGGGAAACTGTTTATCCGGACTATGTATTCAACTATGAGTACCTGGATAATACGATAGCAGAATTTTATCAGGATGAAGCAAGGCAAAATACACTTTTCAAAATTTTCTCCCTAATCGCCATTTTTATAGGTTGCATTGGTTTGTATGGTTTAGTAGCTTTTATGGCTGCACAACGCACCAAAGAAGTAGGCATCCGCAAAGTTTTAGGGGCTTCGACCTTTAGCATCACGGTGTTGTTCTCTAAAGAGTTTGTAAAGCTGGTATTGGTGGCTTTTGTGCTTGCTGTACCTATTGCTTATTACCTGATAAATATCTGGTTGCAGGACTTTACTTACCGTATTTCGCTTACCTATACCCCATTTATACTGGCCGGCATTGCTACACTGTTAATTGCACTACTCACCATGAGTTTCCAGGCTGTAAAAGCTGCTTTAGCCAACCCGGTCGTATCTTTAAAGAGCGAGTAATTCTGGTTTTTGTAACTTAATCAGCCTTTTGTAAGTGTGATGTTAAATTTTTAGGCCTGATTTGCAGTTGCTTATAGTATAAGACGCAAAAATTTAGACAAGCCTGTTTGCAGTTTAAAATACGACTCCTATCTTTGCACCGCAATACAGCAATTGCACGGTCCGTTCGTCTAGGGGTTAGGACTTCAGATTTTCATTCTGGCAACAGGGGTTCGATTCCCCTACGGACTACTGAAAGGGAAAAGTGATTATTTTGATCGCTTTTCCCTTTTTCTTTTTGAGCCAAAAACCCCTGTATCTGGCTGGAAAGGGCGAAAAAGCCATTTACCCTTGTGGTTCGATAACCTTCCATTTCACGATCAAAATACACGCCTTCGGGAAACATCATCGCTTGCAGCTGCTTTCTTGACTGCACATTTGCTTTACTCCATGCTTGTGAGATAGTTACCGCTTTTTCTAAACCCATTTTAATGAACTCTTTGGGGTTCGATAACCCTACAGCGCACTTTTCCAGATTCTGCTCTATTTCCAGCAGCTCTGCCTTTAGTTCTGAACTGTACCTGACAAACATTTCTTTCTCAATCTCACCAAAAGCGTAGCGTCGCTCTAGTACGTCTAATCTCTTTTTCAGTTCGGTGTGCTGCGTGTTCAAGCGCTTTTCTTCACTTCTACTCTCTTCTGTTAACTTATAATAAGTCTCTTCCATAATCTCAGCTAGCTTCGGCAAATAGCGTGGATCTACTTCCAGCTCAGCTAAAAAGCCTTCATAGAGGTTATGCAGCTTACTGGCATTTCTATTCAACTTGCAGCCAATGGTATTGCACTTGTAGTAGTGGATTTGCTTTTTCTTCATCTCATAGCCTGTTAAAGGCTTCTTACAGCTACCACACTTGATATGATGACGCAGAGGCAATTCTTCGTCTTCTTTGACCTGGGTGTAGCCATGCGCATTCTGCGCCTGTAAACCATTTACTTTTAAGAACATCTGGCGCGTTATTAGCGGCTCGTGCTGCCCTTCTACTACTTCGCCGTCCTCCAGTAATCCATGAGAGATCAAACCACAGTAGAAGGGGTTTTTAAAGAGTTTTGTGATAGTCTGGTTATATAATACCAAGCCTTGCGCTTTCAGGCGTTTGAGAATGTCTGTATTACTCAGCCCTTGTTCTGCTTTGAGTTGAAAAGCCAGACGAATTAGTTTACCTGTCTTATTAGGCTTTAAGACCATGTCCTTACCCACAATGACCTTATCATAGCCCATCGGCACCTTGCCTACCCATAACCCACGTCTGACGCGGGCTTCCATACCTGTCATACACTTTTCCCGGCGTAGGTCGTTATCAAACTGCGAAAACAGGAACTGAATACCCTGCTGCAGTTTACCCGATGCTGTCATGGTGTCTACAGGTTGGGTTACCGCGACTACAGCAATTCCCATGCGGTTCAGCTCGTCCACAATGCCAATAGCTGAAGAACCGGTTCGGGAGAAGCGGTCGTGGGAGTAGACAATGATGTAGCCTACGCGCAGTTTGCTTTTCTTTACAAACTCGAGCATTTTCTGAAATTCCTTGCGCTCGTCAGACTTGGCACTTTCATAGGTGCCGCCAAACTTGCCTACTACTTGGTAGCCGTGGCGCTCCGCATAAGCCGTACAGCGCTCTAATTGGGTAGATAAGCTTTGATTTGTCTCGGCTTGCTCTTTAGTCGACACACGGGTGTAGATAATAGCTACCTTGCCTCGTGGCGCGGCTTTCTTGCTGCTTTTCTGTAGTGGTCTGGCATAGATGCTTAGGTCATTCCCTTTCCCTGTTGCAGCCCGAAGTGTTAAAGGTTTTTTAGCTGGTGTGGTCTTACTTTCGACAGCCTTGGTTTTAGCTTTAGCTTTTGAAGTTGTTGCATTAGCTACTTTAGCTGCTTTCTTCGATTTAGGTGCAGCTTTAGTTACTTCAAGCACAGCTGCGGTGGTTTGCTTTTTCATGTTCTACCTGGGTTAACGGGAAAGTGATTTTGTTACTTTTTTGTTACTCTTGCCTTTTGGCTTTTGTACTTTAGATACTTTGGCTGATTTAGGTAATAAATCTTCATCCTCTATAGTTGCCATCCACTGTTCTGATAAGTGCTGGTTGAAAATCCAGGCTGAAAAGCGCAGCATAAAATCTACCTGTGCCTGCGCTTCTGCTTCAGTTAAATCTTCCAGCCCTGGTGTCTGCCGTAGCTCGTGTACATGGCGCTCTATGCTTTCTACTTCTTCTGAGAGCTGCTTATAGTAGCTATCATAAGCGCTCAGCTGTTCCGGTGTTTCGTCAAGTACTACAGCATTAGCAGCGCTTACTTTGCCTTTTGGCTGTGCTTGTTTGTGTTTACTGGTTTTTCTTTGGGTTTTCTGTTTTGGTTTTGGGGTTAAGGTTTTCACTGTTGTGTTTGCCAGTGCCATAAGTCCGGGGCGACCGGTACCAAGGCGGGCTATTACGTTAGGGTGCGGGGTAACCGCTACCCTTGGCTCTTACCAGATCAGCGCCTGGTAAGAGTAAGCTACTATAAGAAGGTACTAACTAAGTACTAAATCCGGTGGCGGTGTTCTTTGGTAAAGCGTAGCTTAGAGCCCCCACGGTTTTCTAATTCCACCGACTGGTAATTCTTCAGGGCCAGCGTCTCGATCAGTTGCTTTGATATTCGTTCATCCAGCATACCGTCTGTTGTAGTGCGCAACGTGATCTGTCGCTTTTCATCAAAGGTGATGGTGACCTGCCGGAAGCTTTTGTTGCGGATAGCCCGCACTACCTGCAACTCTTCTTCACTTAGCAGCGAGAGTCGCGGAATGTAATCGGCTTTGTCTGCATCCAGGATAAAAGCCGCCAGGTGCTGGGTAATAGATAAAAACACATGCGTTCTTGACAGTAGCACCTGCCCTTCTGGTCCTATGCCCTGCATCTCATCCAGCCACGGCACCAGATCGCCTGTCGGAAAGATCAGAATACCGGCTTCCTGCTTGCGGTACAGGGCAGCATACACCAGTGTTTCGAGCAGCGAAAATTGAATGCCATAGTTTGCCTGGGCCGCTTGTACCTGCCCATTGCGGTATTCTTCGATCAGTGCTTCAGCTTGTTTAGCAGGCATCGATTTGATCAACTCTTCTCGGAGCTTTGCGATCATTTCCGGCGTAAGCGCATCAGCAGGTATTTCCTGTACATTCATCAGGTAATCCCGCAAGGCTTTTACCCGTGCCAGCGGCAGCCCCAATTCGCGCAGTTCTTTGGCCATCTTGAGCCACAGGTACTCCAGAAAACTGAGCTTAGTCCAGGCCTGCTCTTCGGTTTTGGGGGCTAGTCCGGCTTTCTTCCAGTCCACGTAGAGTTTAGGCGCTATACCCGTCTGCTTTAACGAAAAAATTGGCTCGCGCAGCTTTTCATACAGCTCGGGTAGCTGCTCCATTTCCTGCAGGTCCAGCTGCAAAGCAAAATCATCTGTGCTTGTTTCCGGTAGTGCTGTCTCTTCCATCTTGGGTATCTAAATACTGTATTTTACCCAAAGGTAATATTTAAAATACACTATACAACAACTTTGTAATATTTGTTTTATTTCAGGATAAAATATTTTCTTAAGCCAGTTCAGTTGTTGAAACAGCAGGTAAGGTAAGCAAAGTGTTAACTTCAAAAAACTTGAAAACGGATCTCGCGTGCACGCATGTACGGGCGCATCATGCGCTCGCAGGCGCGATATTAGAAGTGTTATTACAGATTGCGGAAACGGAAAAGACGAGCCGGAGATGCGGGTTTTGCAGTAGACCGTGTAGTTTCCGTAAGAGCTGTTAAAATCAGCGTCTTTGCGGAAAGTTTGCGGACAGCTAAGTTACGTACGCACAATTAGTTACACTCACTTTTTAAGCTGCCGAAAACATGCGAAATGAGCAACCGGAGCAGGTATTTTTACATGCGGAAATAGGCCGGAAACAATAATCTTCAGAAAGATCGTGCGGAATAAGTAAAATCACTGTCCGCACCACACTTCCGGAGCAACAGCTAAAATGAGCAGTAATAAACTGACGCAACTAACGATATTACAATGAGTTACAACTATTTTTTAACAACGGAAAATTGGCAAAAACAGCAGTTTCCGTGTTTCCGCAAAAAAGCTTGAAAAACAAGTATTCTGCACTTTTCATGTGGCTTTATAATTGTGCAGTTCAAATTCACAAAAAAGTACAACGGAAACAGTTACAAAACCTACCACAAGTTTAGCCGGAGCAAAAACGGTAATTTAGCGGAGAAATAATCTGAATGTAGTGCCCGGAATTCCCGTAGAATTGATTACTCCGCAGACGGAAACCGATGGCGAAAAAGATTGTTCGTCGGAACTTTCCGCAACAGGTAGGATCACGTTTAGTTGCGGAACATTTTTCCGTAGCCGGAAAGCCTGTTACAAAAAGTTACACGCTTTTCCGCACACATTTTCAGTTCCGCAAGTTAGTTAATTCCGCGGCATAGTTTTAAGGGGTAAATGGGGCTATTTCCGCATACGGACTATACATGTTTTACCGCAAAATATCCGGTTATTGACTGAAGGACATGAATGCACAAATTTCCGCAGTTCGGAGTAAGCATTTTCTACGGTTTCCGGCACTAAATCGTGCCTTTCTGTACTCCTGCTTTAATCCTGTTTTTAGCCATCAGTTTCATGGCTGATATCGCACTTTTTACTAGAAGCTATCTCATAAATGGTTTTAGGAGGATAAGCATGCATGCCAGCAAAATAAATGCTTTAAAATTTTCTTCTTTGTATTCATATCTGACCACGCATTTTCTATAGTTAAAAAGCCAGGCG
>NZ_JAAEAA010000013.1 GCF_010119545.1 Pontibacter fetidus
ACAACAACCGCTCATGATGCTCATCACCATCATGCACAGTGTCTCAGCCAGAGGGTAGCGTCGGCCTTGCGGGCGACGAAAATCAGGTACCTCACGCAGACAGGCTAGTAAACTTACTTCACTATTTCGCATCTGCTCCCCCTTTCCTAAACATATTAGTTTACGAAAAATAGAACTTAACGGCCCTGCCCCTTTGAAGGGGGCAGGGGGATGAACAACTGTAACTATAAAACTATAAAGTCAGCTATAGCAAAGGCTTAAAAACTCCCCTCCTTAGACAAGGAGGGGTAGGAGTGGTTAAATAATACAAACTATAAAACTATAATCTCAACTGGAGCAAACACTCAAATTCTGTTAACCTATTTAATCCTGTAAATCCTGATCCAGCCAAAAATAAAAAGCCGGAACACAAGACTGCTCCGGCTTTTTTCAACTATAGTTTATCTTTAAATTACTCTCTTGGTTTAGCTGGTCCGCCCTGGTTCGGGTTAGCGATGGAGTTACGCATATCAGTATCAGACTGGATGTTCTGCATTTTATAGTAATCCATAATACCCAGGTTGCCGCTACGGAAAGCTGCTGAAATAGCTTGCGGAATCTCAACCTCAGCTGCAATTACGGAGGCGCGGGCTTCCTGTGCTTTGGCTTTCATTTCCTGCTCTACGGCTACGGCCATAGCGCGGCGCTCTTCGGCTTTGGCTTCAGCAACTTTCAGGTCGGCGTTTGCCTGGTCTATCTGTAGTTTGGCACCAATATTCTCGCCTACATCCACGTCGGCAATATCAATTGAAAGTATTTCGTAAGCAGTTCCGGCGTCCAATCCTTTCTGCAACACCAGCTTCGATATCATATCCGGGTTTTCCAGTACAGCCTTATGTGAGATAGACGAACCGATAGAGGTAACGATACCTTCGCCAACGCGGGCAAGTATCGTTTCTTCACCGGCACCACCTACCAACTGCATAATGTTGGCACGAACTGTAACACGCGCTTTGGCAATCAGCTGAATACCATCCTGGGCAACGGCGGCTACGTTTGGTGTATTAATTACTTTCGGGTTTACCGAAGTGGTTACTGCTTCAAACACGTTACGGCCGGCCAGGTCTATAGCTGTAGCCTGCTTAAACGACAACGGAATGTTGGCTTTATCCGCGGAAATAAGGGCTTTGATAACAGTAGGTACGTTGCCACCTGCCAGGTAATGGGTTTCAAGCTCTGAAGTGGTTACGGCTATACCTGCTTTGGTCGCGTTAATCATCGAGTTTACGATAAGGCTTGGCGGCACTTTACGGATGCGCATAAATACCAGTTCCAAGAGCCCTACGCGCACGTTCGAGAACTGCGCTGTGATCCAGAGACTGATTGGTACAAAATATAAAAAGATCATGAGCAGGATGAGGGCTCCTGCAATCAGAAAAATAACGGATACGTTTTCCATTTGGCTTAGCTTACAGCTTCTACTATTATTTTATGTTGGCTTAATTTGGTAATGCGTACAGTGGTATTGGGGTCAATAAATTCTCCGTTGGTTTGCACCTCGTGGTGCTGGTCGTTAAAAAGTGCTGTGCCCTGCGGACGAAGTGCTGATACGGTCAGGCCAGTTTCGCCTATCTGTAGGTTGTGTTGGTAATCTTCGTTCACGCGGCTGTCTATCGTTTCTTTCAGCGCAAACCGGCTCCAGGCATCCGTCCGGAAACTATAAAAGAATGCCACCCCGGCCGTCAGCACCGATAACCCGAGTATAACATGTCCGGTTGTCGTGCCCAACGCCGCGTACCCGATCCAGATGCCGATGCCAGCCAGCACAAAACCAAGTATACCGATCAGGGTAGTGCCCGGTATAAAAACCAGTTCCACGATAATCAGGATCAGGCCGATCACGATCAGTAAAATAACAGTTACCCAGTCTAGTAGCATAGCAAGTGGCTTGTTAGGTAAATATAGAGGTTTTTAGATACATCTGCTAATTGTTATAGTTGATTCAGTAATTGATATTTACGTTTTTAAGATGATTTCATACAAGAGCTTATAGTTTCAAACTATAGTTTCCCTTTTGTCATTTCTACATTATGAGAAATCTATCTCATACTATAGTTTCTGTTTACTTCAACTTTAAACAAGCTATCCTTTCAAATTTCCTGTACTCCTGGGAGCTTTAGGTAACAATCGTTTCAACTTAACTTTGGCTCCCTCACGGCCGGGAGGCCCCGTCTTTGGGCATCGCGCTGCTGCCTTCTTGCTATCCTCGTGCCTCGGATTGGCTCACGCCACCGCAACAAGTCAAAGGCGCTCAACCCAAAGACTGCGATATTTCTCATAGCTATAGTTCTTCTATAGTTTGATTTTACTCGCTTCGAAATTGATCTTAACTATAGTTTCGTAGGGACAGGTCGCGACCTGTCCGCCTCGTGGATTGTAACTATGAAACTATAGCTCTAACTATAGCAAAGGCAGTAAAAACTCCCCTCTTGAGAGGGGCAGGGGTGTGTTATAGTAAAGGCTAATTCCCCCTTCTCACAAGATCCTTCCAGGATGATAAATGAAAAAGTAGCAGAAAAACTCCCTCTCCTGTTTTGGGGGTAGGGGCCCTCTTTAAAAGGAGAGGGCTGGGTGAGGTCAAAACTTCCCTCCTTAGACTACCGAGAACGAAAGTTCGAGGGTAGCGAGCATAGCGCTGAGGGTAGGAACGGTTGGACCATGGCAACTATAGAACTATAGCCCTGATGCTAGCAGGAACTGCGCACACTGCTAAGTTTAAAATCTTGTAAATTCTTCAATCCTGGTAATCATCATTCAGACAAAAAACAAAAAGCGCCACCCTCCAACCAGGAAAGTAGCGCTTTTATAGTTTGCCAGTCTATCAATCAGCAATTGCCAATCAACAATTAGTAGGCTTTTGCGAAGTAAACGCGGCGCTTGCTTGGTTTACCGGTCAGCATATCTACACCATCTTCATCAGGGGTGTTTAATGCAATACAGCGTATAGTTGCTTTGGTTTCTTCTTTAATGCGTTCTTCGGTTTCCGGAGTGCCATCCCAATGAGCAAGTACAAATCCACCTTTGGTTTCCAGAACCTGCTTAAACTCTTCGTAGCTGTCTACCTTCGTAGTATGCTCTTCTCTATAGTTTAAGGCTTTGTTATAGATGTTCTCCTGTATCTCATCCAGTAAGGCAGGTATGTAAGTGGCCAGGCTGTCGAACTGCTGCGAGCTTTTCTCTTTGGTGTCGCGGCGGGCGATTTCGGCGGTGCCGTTTTCCAGGTCGCGGGCTCCGATAGCGATACGTACCGGCACACCTTTCAATTCCCACTCAGCAAACTTAAAGCCTGGGCGTTCGGTATCGCGGTCGTCAAACTTCACGCTGATGCCTTTTGCCTCCAGTTCTTTCTTCAGTTGGAGCACTTTCTCGCTAATCTGTGCCAGCTGCTCATCACCTTTATAGATCGGAACGATAACTACCTGTATTGGCGCCAGTTTTGGAGGTAACACTAAACCTTCATCATCAGAGTGGGCCATAACCAGGGCGCCCATTAAACGCGTACTAACGCCCCACGAGGTACCCCAAACGTATTCCAGGCCACCATCTTTTGTAGCAAATTTCACATCAAATGCCTTGGCAAAGTTCTGACCCAGGAAGTGCGAGGTGCCCGCTTGTAATGCTTTACCATCCTGCATCATACCTTCGATACAATAGGTTTCCAGGGCGCCGGCGAAGCGTTCGTTTGGCGTTTTTATACCACGTATAACCGGCAGGGCAATGTATTGCTCGGCAAAGGTGGCGTATACTTCCAGCATCTGCTCAGTTTCGGCAATGGCTTCTTCGGCGGTAGCGTGTGCGGTGTGGCCTTCCTGCCATAAAAACTCAGCAGTTCTTAAAAACAAGCGTGTACGCATTTCCCAGCGCACTACGTTGGCCCACTGGTTTACCAATATAGGCAGGTCGCGGTAGCTTTGTATCCAGCCTTTGTAGGTGTTCCAGATAACGGCTTCGGAAGTTGGTCGAACAATCAGCTCTTCTTCCAGTTTAGCGTTCGGGTCTACACGTAATTTACCTGGCTTGTCCGGGTCGTTTTGCAGGCGGTAATGCGTAACAACTGCACACTCTTTTGCAAAGCCTTCGGCATTCTGTTCTTCGGCCTCAAACAAGCTTTTGGGTACAAACAGCGGGAAGTATGCATTTTGGTGGCCGGTGGCCTTAAACATATCATCCAGCTGGCGCTGCATTTTCTCCCAAATGGCGTAACCGTAAGGCTTTATAACCATACAACCACGCACTGCGGAGTTCTCGGCAAGCCCGGCTTTTTTCACTAGTTCGTTATACCATAAGGAGTAATCTTCGCTTCTTTTTGGTAGCCCTTTGCTCATTTTTAAAATTATTTATTGTATATCCTTAATTAAAGATGTTTTTGGAATAATAATTGCTTCTGAGTCAACTATAGTTTAGACATCAATACTGCCCAAAATTACGTTAATATATTATACTATTGATAAGGTTTTGCGCCATTGTGTTTATATCTTTGATATAGAAGGAGTTTTACATCAGCAGGTCATGAAAAAGTTTACAATTTTAACGATAGCGCCGGCGCTGGCCTTGTTTGTAGTTGGTTGCAGCAGCCCTACCGCCATGCAGTCTACGGAGTACGATGATATGTACTATAGCACCGCAGACAAAACAGAATATGTGCAGCCAGCCCAGGAGGCATATACACAGACCGGCGAAACGGAGCAGCAATCCGGAACGGTAACGGAAGAAGGCGTGCCTAACCCGGAATATTCTGAAAGAAGCTCTTCTGTTACTGATAATTATTATGGCGATGAGTATTATGATGGCCGCGAATACGACCCTCGCGATAACTGGTACCGTCCTAACTATTCATTTGTAGATCCTTCTTGGGCGTATACTTCTTACCCGGCTTACAGCAGCTATAGTTCTTACGACCGTTACTCACGTTACCGTTACGCCGATCCTTTTTACGACCCATTCTATTACGATCCGTTTTATTACGACCCTTTTGCATACAGGCCTTATTACAGAAGTGGGGTAACAATAGCTGTGGTGTATAACATTGGCTGGGGTAGTGGTTACTATGGCCGCTATTATAACCCATACTATTATGGTCGCTACTATAACCCATGGTACCCGCATTACAATAACTATTATGGCGGCTATTACGGCAACCGTTATGTGTATGATTATCCGCGTTATACTAACCCGCGCAAAGTACAGTATGGTCCGCGTGGCGAACGTGGAGGTGTGGTAACAGAGCGTACACAGCGTAACGGCCGCACCGAACGAGGCACCTTAACCGAAAGCACAGAGCAGCGCGTTGTGCAAGGCCGCCCAGCTAGAACCACCGAGCGCACCGCAAGGCCTGCCACACAAGACCGTAAAGAAGTAATAACTAACCGCCCGGGCCAGGAAACGTACAGACCGCGCACCGGCGAAGCAAGGCCAACCCGCGACCGCGTTGATAGAACGCAGCAAGAACAGCAGCGTGAGCAACCAGTTACCCGCCCGGCAACCGAGCCGCGCCCAACCCGCGAATTTAGACCACAACGCGAGTACCGCCAGGAGCAACGCAGCACCGAAACCAGGCCACGTGAGAGCGCCCCTCGCCGTGAGACCACGCGTAGTTACGAGCAGCGCGAATACAGGGCACCGGAGCAGCGCGAAACCCGCCGTTCAGAACCGACGCCGAGCCGCAGCAGCAGTAGCGAAAGCCGTAGCAGCGGCCGACCGCCAAGGGGCAATTAAAACCGATTCAGTAAACGAACCACATGAAAATGAAGAAGCTACTCTCTGCCAGCCTGGCGCTACTGCTGGGCTGGAGCGGAACTGCTTTGGCTCAGAACGAGGAAGATGCTTTGCGCTACACCCGTCAGGCCTTGCAGGGTTCTGCCCGCATACAAGGTATTGGCGGTGCGCAAACAGCACTTGGCGCCGATATTTCTACGATGTCTGTTAACCCGGCAGGGCTGGGCATGTTTCGCAGGTCGGAGGCCAACATAAGCCTGGGCTTTACCAACAACAGCACTACTTCCCGGTTTATGGATAACACTACGCCTGACGAGCGCAACACAGTAAACCTGCCGCAGGGGGGCGTTGTGTTCAGTAACCGTAAAGACGACTCGGACGGCAGCGACTGGCGCGGAACAGCATTTGGTGTAAGCATCACACGTCTTAGCAATTTTAACCAGCGTTTCAGCTATAATGGCACCGTGCAGCCACCCAACACTATAGTTGACTATTTTGCAGAACAGGCAAACCTGAATGGCCGCACAAAAGCCGACCTGGATGACGAGTATGGCGATTTTTATTCCTTGGAAGGATTGGCCTACGGTACCTACCTATTCGATTTTAAGGATGTGTATGGAAAAGACACGACTGCAGCAATAGCACTTTACAGCGTAGGCGACATTGACCAGTTTGAAGAAATGGAACGTCGCGGCTCTCAGAACCAGATAGACTTTGCCTTTGGCACAAGCTTCAGAGATAAAATTTATTTAGGAGCTTCGTTAGGCATCGTTACCTCTAATTTTACGCAGGAGCGCATTTTCCGGGAGTCTGGTTATTTTATAGAGCGAAAGCGCAAAGTGCAGGGAGAAGCTGATGTGATAGAATCGGATGGTGACTATAGCTTGGAGCTGCGCGATGAATTTACGACCGAAGGAGCAGGCGTAAACCTGAAAGTTGGGGTTATTGTAAGGCCGATAGATGCCATACGCTTTGGTGTAAGCATCCAAACCCCAACGGCCTATACCTTTACCGAAACTTATGACCGCTCTATGTACACGACCATTAACACCGACCTGGGCTCAGACAACTATAGCGCAGCCGAAATGCCGGGCGAGTTCTCTTATAGCCTTACAACTCCTTTCCGGGCAAATACGGGCTTGGCAGTGTTTTTAGGGAAGTATGGCTTTGTAACCGCCGATGCCGAATTTGTAGACTATAGTAACATGCGTTTTTCCGAAGACGAAGATGGTAGTGGTTTTGGCAGCTACTTTAGTGGCGTGAACAGTCGCATTAACGAGACTTATAAGTCGGCGATGAACTATAGGATTGGCGCCGAAGGCCGTTACGAAGTGTTTAGGTTGCGTGGCGGTTATGCCATCTCCGAGAGCCCGTACAAGAACAGCGCTTTTGATGCAAAAACAAACACACTTACCTTAGGTGCCGGCGTTCGCCTGCAGAAATACTATGCCGATGTAGCCTATGCCCGCACAACCGGCAACAGCCTGTATTCGCCTTACACATTTGCGAATGGCGAAGGCAACCCGATAGTGGACCTCGACAATAAGCAAACCAATGTAATGTTTACAGTTGGGATGAACTTCTAACTAAAATTTACTTCCAGTTTAAAAAGCGTTAGTCTCCTGGGCTGGCGCTTTTTGCTTTTAAAGCTTTATTTATACTTTGGTTAACTATAGTTGCGGTTTTAGCTGTAATCTATGGCATAACAATAATAATCAACTAAATTAGGGGAGCTAAACTAACAATTAACTATTCGCATGTATATCAAACTCAGATCAAACCTTTTAGCTGCCATGTTGCTTTGCTTCGCTTTTGTGGCGCAGGCGCAGCAGAAAAAAGAAATCACCCTGGAGGATATCTACCGCAAAGGTACATTCCGTGCCCAGTCGGTTTATGGTGTAAACTGGATGAAAGACGGCCAGTACTATAGCTCTACCGTAGCTGATGAGCAGAACAAAGTAGCCGACATTGTAAAGTATGATGTAACTACCGGCAAAGCGGTAAGCACCATTATTGAAGGCGAAAACCTGAAGCCGGCCGGCAGCAGCGCACCTATCCAGTTCGATAACTATACGTTCTCTTCGGATGAGCAAAAGGTGTTATTCTCAACAGAAACAGAGCCGATCTACCGCCGTTCGTCTAAAGCTGAGTTTTACATTTACGATATCGCCTCAAAAAAACTGACCAAGCTAAGCGATGGCGGCAAGCAGCTATATGCTACGTTCTCGCCGGATGCGAAGCGTGTAGCTTTTGCCCGCGAAGGCAACATGTTTGTAACTGACCTGGCCAGCATGAAAGAAACGCAGATCACGACAGATGGCAAGTATAACTCCATCATGAACGGGTATGCGGACTGGGTGTATGAAGAGGAATTCTCTTTTGCACAGGGCTTCCATTGGTCGCCGGATGGTAAGAAGATCGCATTCTATACGTTTGATGAGACCAGCGTACCTGAGTTTAACATGCAGATGTGGGGCGAACTATACCCGCAGGACTATAAATTCAAATACCCGAAAGCTGGCGAGGCGAACTCAAAAGTAAAGGTATCGGTGTATGATGTGGCCAGTGGCAAAACCGTAAAGATGGACACGGGCAAAGAGGAAGATATCTACATCCCACGTATCAAATGGACCAACAACCCGAACCTGGTATCTATCCAGAAAATGAACCGCTTGCAGAACACTCTGGAGATACTGCATGCTAACGCAACTACCGGTAAAGCAGATGTGGTTTTAAAGGAAACAGACAAAGCGTACATTGATATCACCGATGACCTGACTTACCTGAAAGATGGCAAGCATTTTATCCATAGCTCAGAGAAAGATGGTTTTAACCACCTGTACCTGTACAAAATGGATGGCAAACTGGTACGCCAGATAACAAAAGGCAACTGGGAGGTAAGCAGCTTTGTAGGTTTTGATGAGAAGAACGACCGTTTATACTTTATGTCAACGGAGGTATCGCCACTGGAGCGCCACCTGTACAGCATCAGCAGCAAAGGCAAAAACAAAAAGCGCCTGACCACCGAAGCCGGCACGCACAACATTAACATGAGTACCGACTTTAAATATTACCTGGATTATGCTTCATCAGCTAATACACCAACTACAGTTAGCCTGCATACAGCCAAGGATGGTAAGCTGATAAAGGTATTGGAAGATAACAGCAAGCTTAAAAATACGCTGGCCCAGTACGACATTGCCAAGCAGGAGTTCTTTACCATGAACACAGCTGATGGTACCAAACTGAATGGCTGGATGATAAAGCCAACTGACTTCGACCCTAAGAAAAAATACCCTGTGCTAATGTTTGTATACGGTGGTCCGGGGTCGCAGACGGTAACCAACAGCTGGGGCGGAAGCAACTACCTTTGGTACCAGGTGCTGGCTAACAAAGGCCTTATAGTTGTAAGTGTAGATAACCGTGGTACAGGTGCCCGTGGTGCTGATTTCAAGAAAGTGACTTATGCCAACCTGGGTAAGTATGAAATTGAAGACCAGATTGAAGCTGCCAAGTGGCTAGGTAACCAGAGTTATGTTGATAAGAACAGAATTGGTATCTGGGGCCATAGCTTTGGTGGTTATATGACGCTGCTGGGTTTAACGAAAGGTAACGGTGTATTTGCAGCTGGTATTTCGGTTGCCCCGGTTACTAACTGGAGATACTACGATAGCATTTACACTGAGCGTTTCCTGAAAAAACCACAGGATAACGCAGCTGGCTACGACGATAACTCACCACTTTTCTTTGCCGATAAACTGCAGGGAGACTTGCTGCTGATACACGGAACCGGCGATGATAACGTACATTTCCAGAACGCAGTAGCCATGCAGGATGCCCTGATAAGTGCCAACAAGCAGTTCGAAAGTTTCTACTACCCGAACCGTAACCACGGTGTAGGTGGGGGCATTACCTCGCTGCACCGTTTCAAGATGATGACTGATTTTCTGGAGCGCAAACTGATTAAGTCAACTGAAGTTAACCAGTAAGCAAATAAAATATAAATTTGAAGAGCCTCTCTGTTCAGGGAGGCTCTTTTATTTAGCAAACTATGGATGCACGTTACGAAGCAAAGTATCATATCCTGGAAGAAGAGCACTGGTGGTTCAGGAGTCGGCGGCACATGGTTTATAGTATAATTAATGAGCTTAACCTGTCGGCCAGCACAGCTATACTTGAAGTTGGGTGCTCTGCGGGGCCTTTATTGCTAAAATTGCAACAAGCTGGTTTTACTAACCTTACCGGTATAGATGTAAGCGAAACAGCTATAGCCTTAGGTAATGAACGGGGCTTGAAATGTATAAGCGTAATGGATGGTGCAAAGCTTGCTTTTCCTGATGCTACTTTTGATCTGGTGATTGCTTCTGATGTGCTGGAACATATTGCAGATGATAAACTAGCAATGCAGGAATGGGCACGTGTACTGAAACCGGGAGGAAAACTAATTGTGTTTGTTCCGGCTTTTCAGCATTTGTGGAGTAATCATGATGTAGTAAACCATCATTTCAAGCGCTATAGCAAAGTGGAATTAAAAACTATAGTTGCGCAGGCTGGGCTAAATATAAAGCGGGCATCGTACTGGAATTTCAGTTTATACTTTCCGACGTTGCTGGTACGCAAACTACAGAATAGCGTAACATCAAAGTCTGCACTTCCAGATGATGACCTGCAGCAACTGCCAACTATAGTTAACAGTATACTTACTAATTTGGTTAAGCTAGAGAATAAGTTGCTGACCAAGGTGAATTACCCAGTTGGTGTGAGTGTATTTGTAGTAGCTATTAAAGCGTAACTGGCGTATTTCTAAGTAGTTGCAACAATAAGGTGTTGTTTAATCTGCTATATTTATGCTCTGTTAAAGCTACATTCTAATCCTCTCTAAACTATGAAATTATCAATCCTGCTGGCTTTGCCACTTTTGATCTGTGCATTTCAGGCAACTAACCCCGCCCGCGACAATGCACTGGAAAGCCTTGCCAATGCCGAACGTAACTTTGCGGCTACATCAGTAAAGAAAGGCTTGCACCAGGCATTTGTGGAGAACATGGCCGACGATGGAATTGTATTTGCGCCAACGCCAACTAACGGTAAAAAACTGCACACCGAAGCTCCAGCAACCAAAGCCTTACTAACCTGGTATCCTGCCTACGCCGATATTTCCGCTTCCCTGGATTGGGGTTATACAACCGGGCCTTACCAACTCAAAGCTACCCCAGAAGATGCTAAACCAGTAGGCGCAGGCTTTTATTTATCGGTATGGAAGAAGCAAGCGGATGGGCAATGGAAAGTAGCCGTAGATATGGGCAATTCGTTTTCGCCGGAACTGATAAAACAGGAAGTATACCAGCCAGCTATAGTTACCAAAAGCAAAACCTCCAAAGGCGCAAAAGAAGAGCTGCTAACTATAGATGCACAGAAATTACAGCCCTACCATACTGAAACACTGATCTATCGTCATGGGGCGTATCCTGTAAAGTATAAAGACCTGCGTATAGAGCCGGCCTCAACTATAGTTTACACTACACTGGGCCACGATATCTCACCGGCGGCCGACATGGCCTATACATATGGCAGCTATACTTCCGGCTCAGGCGAAAAGATAGAAACCGGCCATTACCTGAAAGTATGGAAAATGCTGGACGGCCAATGGAAACTGGCAGCACATAACCTGGTACCGGACAAAAAATAGCGCAACTATAGTTTAAGGTTCCGTTATTTTAGCCAGGCAGTTGTATAGGTATTGCTTTTCCTGTTCATCAACGGGCAGGTTGTTTATGTGGCTACGAAGTTGCGCGTTTGTTACTTCCGGATGGTGCAGTAAATGCGGGTTAAATTTTTGAAATTCTTCGGCCAGAGCGCGTATCTGGGTGCTCATCTCGTCGGCATTGGCAGTGAGTTGGCTTAGCAGCCATAGCAGCCGGTTTAGTAGTTCGTTGGGGGTGTGGTCGGGGTAGCGGATGCAGTGGTCTATTTCGCTCCAGCCTTCTTCAAACAGCGTTTTTACTTGTATCTCGGCGAGGTATTGCTGCTTATGGGGTTGCGTTTTAATAATATAGTGTTCAGCCTTGTAGCCCCTGGGGTTAACCAAAACTCTATAGTTGCTGGCTGCAAACTGTACGCCCTGTAAGGTGTGCTCCTTTTTTACATAGGCGTAAGGTTGGCGTTTCAGTTCCCACATTTGCTGTATATAATTACCTATATCCTGCCAGCTATCTTTGTAAAGATGCAGAATACGCACGCCAACCAGGTCGTTTATAAAATCGAGGTAATTAGCAGTGGTCAGGTTTCTGTCGGGGTACTCTTTCTTTTTCCGGATGATCTTTTTGAGCAAATGCAACGGCTCTTTTACCCGGTGGCGAACGGCATGCACATCTTTTTGCCGCATCAGGGTGTTGGCAACCAGCGCGGCTATACCTTCCAGTTCGTCCAGCCGGTTGATGTAGTCGCTATAGATGGCGAATAGCTCCTGTACATCTATTTGCTGCGCATAAAGTTCCTCCTCACTTACCCCAAGTTGGGTAAGTATAAATGGCAGTGTCGCTAGCTGTGTATGGTCAGCCATAGTTACCTTCAGAACATGCTTGTTATACTTACAGTACGCTCCTCAGTTAAAAAGGCTAAACCTATACTTTGCTTCTACTCGTGTTCGCTGCTTTTTACACCTAACTGCGCATTTATAAGTGGTGTTTTAGGTGCCAGGAAAAACCCGGTTAAGCTGGCAAACATAATAGGTATAAACTGATGAAAACCGGTTAAAGTAGAAAGCAGGATAATAGTGCTAATGGGTGTGCGCGTAACACAGGCGTTAATGGCAGCCATGCAGCTCACCAGTATAAGCGGCAGGTTCTGGCCCGGGAATAGGGAGTTGATAATTAGCCCCGTAATAGCGCCTACAAAGAACAGCGGAATGATAAAACCACCACGCCAGCCCGATGTTACCGTAAAGCTAATAGCAAATATCTTCGCGATCAGCAGGGTAACCAGGAACTCCACCGAAAAGCTTTCTTTCAGAAGTATAGATAACTGGTCGTGGCTGAAGTAGCGGGAAAGCGGCATATAATACGCAATGGTGCCTACAAGCAAGCCACCTATCGCCATCCGGATATAAATGGGCATACGCACCATATTAAATAAGGACTTGCTCTGGCGAACCGTGAAAATGAAAAGCCAACCAACTGCCGTACCTGCCAACGCATACAGCATGGCATAAAAGAAATCGTTTAGCTGCGGCGTACTATAAACCGGAAATTCCCACGTAGGCCCGATACCGATATGTGTGATCAATATAAAAATGACAAAGCTGGAGCAGCTGGCTACAAAGGCAGGGATAAGTGCCTGGTAATATTCAACCACGTGGCGGTGATGCAGAATTTCTAAAGAGAACAAGCTGCCGCCCAGTGGAGCCCCAAACAGTGCTGTAAACCCCGAAGCCATACCAGCTATAGTTAATGAGCGGAGGTCCTCGCCTTTAAATTTAAGCTTGCGCGCAATCCAGGAGCCGGTGGAGCCGGTAACCTGTACCAAGGGTGCTTCCGGGCCGGCACTGCCACCACTTGCAATACACAGCAACGACGATAAGATCATGGACGGGTTATTCTTTGGTTCCAGCTTGCCGCCCTTAAAACGGATGTTATTCACGATCAGGTCCATCTCGCCAGGGTCGCCGAGTTTGTGGATGATAAGACCTGCCAGCAAGCCCGCCGTAGCCATTAAAGGTATAACAAGCAGCCCCTGAAACTGAGACAAGAAATGCAGTAATTGCTCGAGCACGATCCAGTAAGAGCCGGCTATAATACCGCCAATAGCCCCTACAGCTACCCACAAAAAGAACAGTTTGCTAAACACGAACGGGTTAAACCGAAGCGGGTAGTTTAGCCGGTCACGTAACAGAATGAACCGTTTTGCTTTTTTATACTTCATGCCGCAAAGGTACGGAGAAAAGTAAGGAAGGGTAAAGTATAAGTTTGATTTAGAAGTATAATGTTGTGAAAGAGTAAGTTGCTCTACATTTTGCTGGTGCGAGCTTGTAGCTCGTGCCAATTTAAAAGTTCTAAAAAAGTTAAATGCACGAGCTACAAACTCGCGCTAGCGGGAAGGTAATAAGTAGAATTGTCTCCTCAAGGGGACAGTTTCTCCAATAGTATATTTTGTTAAAAGATATGTATCTGGATAAAACAGAGCCACTTGAGATAAAAAGACAGAATTCCTCTACAACTTCACACAAACATTCTGAGGCTCGGTAAAGAAACGCAACGCTTCAAAACCACCTTCGCGGCCAACGCCAGAGTTTTTCATGCCGCCGAATGGCGTGCGCAGGTCGCGGAGGAGCCAGGTGTTTATCCAGATGATGCCGGAGTGTACCTGATGTGCTACGCGGTGTGCCCGTTGTAAATTGTTTGTCCAGATGGTGGCGGCAAGGCCATAGTCAGTACAGTTAGCGTATTGAATCACTTCTTCTTCGGTATCAAAGGGCATAAGCGTAACTACCGGGCCGAATATTTCTTCGGTGTTGGTGCGGCAGTTGTAAGGCAGGCCTTCAACTATAGTTGGTGCTATAAACCAGCCGTTTTCGCAGCGTCCATTTACAGCCACGCGTTCCCCGCCAGTAAGTATAGTTCCGCCTTCCTGTTTGGCAAGTTCAATGTAAGAAAGCACTTTTTGCATGTGTTGTTCTGATACTACTGCACCAAGTTTAGAGCTTTCTTCCATCGGGTCGCCCACTTTCATGGCCTTTACCTTCTCCACAAAAGCATCCCGGAACTTCTCGTACAGCGGGCGCTCTATAAAAATACGGGAGCCGCACAAACAGATCTGGCCCTGGTTGGCAAACGATGAGTGTATAGTTGTGTGTAGGGTGTTGCTGAAATCGCAGTCCGCAAAGATGATGTTCGGGTTTTTGCCGCCTAACTCCAACGACAGCTTTTTGAACATCGGAGCAGCCGTTGCAGCTATAGTTTTGCCTGTAGCGGTTCCACCTGTAAACGAGATAACCGGAACTTTCGGGTGTGCTGTAATGGCCGCGCCTACTTTATGCCCGTAGCCGTGCACAATGTTAAGTACACCTGCCGGCAATCCAGCTTCTATACAGATTTCCGACAACAGGTAAGCTGTCATAGGTGTAACTTCCGATGGCTTGGCAACTACACAATTACCGGCAGCCAGGGCAGGGGCAATTTTCCAGGTGAACAGGTACAACGGCAGGTTCCAGGGCGAGATGCAGCCCACTACGCCATGCGGATGACGGACCGTATAGTTAATGGCATCGGTGCCTTCCATGTAATGCGCCTCCGAAGCAAAATGCTGAATGGCCGCACCATAAAAACGCATGTTGCTGCTTGCCCGCGGTATATCCACCGACTTTGCCAGTTTCAACGGCTTACCATTGTCTACAGATTCGGCTTCGGCCAGTTGGTCCAGGTTCTGGTCTATCAGGTCGGCAATGCGCATCATAATCTGTCCGCGTTTCTCGGCCGGCGTTTTAGACCAAGCCGGGAAAGCTGCCAACGCTGCCTGTACTGCCTGCTCCACATCCTGCTCATCCGAATCAGGTATTAGCGAGTATACTTCGCCAAGCGCCGGGTTATAGTTATCAATATACTGCCCGGCCACAGGCATTACTAACTGGCCGTTTATGTAGTTATGTATGTGCTGCACTACTGGGTAATTAATAATGGATAATTATGAATGATGAATTAGTTGTAACGCTATAGTTTCAATAATTAGCAACTACAAACACCCCGTTCTGCCACCATCCACCGGCACGTTTATTCCGCTGATGTAAGCAGCAGCAGGCGTAGCTAAAAACGCAGCAGCAGCGGCTACTTCTTCGGGTTCGGCGAAACGACGGGCTGGTATTTCCTTCATCATCTCTTCTTCCACGGCATCAACTTCGGAAGCAGTTTTCTTTGCTTTATTTTCGATGATGGATTCTAAGCGGCCGGTGCGGGTAGCGCCTGGTAGCACGTTGTTCACGGTGATACCAAACTGGCCGAGCTCATTAGCCATCGTTTTAGCCCAGCTGGCAACTGCTCCGCGAATAGTATTAGATACGCCCAATCCATGCAACGGCTGCTTTACCGATGTGCTGATGATGTTGATGATACGGCCATACTTCGCTTCTTTCATGCCCGGAATCACGGCTTTTGCCAGCAAATGGTTTGCGATCAAATGTTGGTTAAAAGCATCCATAAACGCATCCGAAATAGCTTCAGTAATTGGTCCGCCAGCTGGCCCGCCGGTGTTGTTTACCAGTATATGTACTATTGGCTGTTGGCTCAGGTAAGCCTGCACCTGTATGTTCAGGTTATATGGATCCGAGAAATCAGCTACAATGTAATCGTGTTTCTGGCCCTGACTTATATCCAGATCCTGCAGTGCTGTTTGTAATTTTTCTTCGTTGCGGGCAGCTAAGGTAATGTTGGCCCCAAGTTGTGCCAGTTCTATAGCTATGGCTTTACCAATACCTTGCGTGCTGCCGCAAACTATAGCTCGTTTGTTTTGTAGATTCAGGTTCATAGGCTAAATGTACGCAAAAGGCTTTAAACTAGCATCGCATAGCTATAGGTTACCATTTTTGCCAGCTTTTGCGTACCTTCCAAGTATCAACCTAACTAAACCAAACTATGGCCATACAACGCGCTTTCAATTTTAAGCAATGGATAGACGAACACCGCCACTTACTGAAGCCTCCGGTAGGCAACCAGCAGGTATTTAAAGGCAACGACGATTTTATTGTGATGGTAGTTGGCGGCCCTAATGCCCGCAAAGATTACCACTACGACGAAAGCGAAGAGTTCTTTTATCAGGTAGAAGGCGACATAGTACTAAAGATCATAGAGGATGGCAAACCGGTTGATATTGAGATAAAAGAAGGGGAGATTTTCCTGTTGCCACCACGCGTGCCACACTCACCGCAGCGCCCTGCCAACACAGTAGGCCTGGTAATAGAGCGTTACCGCCGCGAAGGGGAAAAGGATGGCTTTATGTGGTTCTGTGAGAACTGCGGCAACAAACTACACGAAGACTTTACCGAAGTAACCGATATAGTAAAGCAGCTGCCAGTTATTATGGGTAATTTCTGGGATGATGAACAGAAGCGTACTTGCAGTAATTGTGGCGAAGTGTTGCAACCACCGGTTAAGCCAGCTGAAGCTGTAAAGTAAAGTATAGTTTTAGACCTGGCAGCGTGCGCAGCTCCTGCTAGTGTCTATTGTTCTATAGTTTCACATTTGTCATTTCGACGTTAGGAGAAATCTATCTCTGTTTATAGTTAACAATCCGAACCAAGCTATCCTTTCAAACTTCTTGTATTCCTAGGAGCTTTACTGACCCATCGTTTCAACTATAGCTTTGGTGCCCTCACGGCCGGGAGGCCCCGTCTTTGGATTGATCGCTGCTTTCGCTTCCTTTGCTCCTACGTCGCAATGCCTTGCGGCACCGGAACCTCTCGAGGCGCTCAACCCAAAGACTGCGATCTTTCTACTATTGACCTATATCTATAGTTGGACACGGTAAGCTTCGAAATTGATTGGGGTAATAATTCCGTAGGGACAGGTCGCGACCTGTCCGCTTTTAGGTTGTAACTATAGAACTATAAAGTCAACTATAGCTACAGCAGAAATTCCCCTCTTGAGAGGGGCAGGGGTGTGTTATAGCGAAGGCTTAACGTATCTTTCCACAAGATCCTTACAGGATGACAACAGAAAAGCAAAAGCTGCCTCTGCTGTTTTGGGGGTAGGGGCCCTCTTTAAAAGGAGAGGGCTGGGGTGAGGTAAAAAGTAACTATAAAACTATAGCCCACCTCAAACGACCTCCGAGCGTTTGCAAAACCTCGGAGTGTCTTGTACCAATAACTATAGCTTCGTAGCCAGGACGCTCTTGGCATCTCCGGACGCTACGAGGCCTAACTAACTCTGACTATACTTCCTGACTTTGGTAGGCTTTGAGTTTCTCTTTATGTACCAGCTGTTCCTGTAGCAGTTGCTGCACTTCAGGTTTATTGTAATCCTCGATGGTGTTGATGTGTTTCATGATCTTCTGCATGATCTTGTCCTGTATCTGGCCGGTTTCGAGGGCATAGGAGTATGGTAGGTCGGAAAAGGTAACCATGCCGTATAGTGTAAGCCACTTGTCAGGGTACTGTTCGCTGATCCTGGTTTCTATTTTCTTGCGGAGCAAAAAGTTAGGGTCGGCAACTTTATCGCGCATCTCAATAAAATTCATCACGGCCAGGTCAGCGATGGCGTCGGCGTCGGGTTTGCGTTTGCGTTCAAAAGCTTTAAACAAGGTTTCCCAGTCACCATCAAATGTCTCCATCATTTTGTCCAGCACGGTTATGTCCTCGAAGCCGGCATTCATGCCCTGGCCATAAAAAGGTACTACGGCGTGGCAGGCATCGCCGATCAGCAACACTTTATCCTCATAGCTCCACGGGAAACACTTTATAGTTACCAGCGAGCCAGTCGGGTTACAGAAATAATCCTGGGCCAGGTCAGGCATTAACGGTACGGCATCCGGGAAAACTTCTAGGAAAAAGTTGAGCAGGTCGGTATCTGTTTTAATGGAAGCAAACGAGCGCTCGCCCTCGTAAGGGAAAAACAAGGTACAGGTAAAGCTGCCATCGGTATTTGGCAGGGCGATCATCATAAAATTTCCACGTGGCCAGATATGCAGGGCATTCTTTTCGAGTAGCCAGCCACCGCCATCGGCAGCAGGTATCGTTAGCTCTTTGTAGCCATACTCCAGGTAGCTTTGCTGGTAGTTAAAACGCTCGGTTTTCTGCAGCGCGCCGCGCACCAGCGAGAATGCGCCATCGGCCCCAAAAATAAGGTCAGGGGCTATAGTTTCGTCGGTGTTGGCGCTGTGGTTGCGCAGGGCTACCTGGTTGGTGCGCAGGTTTACGTCCTGCACCTGCATGTTAAAGTGGTAATTTATATCGGGGTTGGGCTCCGAGAGGTTCATAAGTGCCATGTTCAGGCCAGCCCTTGATACAGAGTAAATGGCCTGCCCCTCTTTACCATAAGGCTGATAGGTAAGTTCGCCGTTTTCGCTGTGCATCATGCGGCCGTACATCGGTATTGCTACCTGGCGTACTTCTTCTTCAATGCCAATACCCCTCAGGGCGCGCCAGCCGCGGTCGCTAAGAGCCAGGTTTATCGACCTTCCGCCATCCAGGGTACTTACACGCATGTCGGGCCGGCGCTCGTACAGGTCTACTTTAAAGCCGCGCTTGGCCAGGTATAACGACAGCAATGAGCCAACCAAACCGGCTCCCATAATGGCGATGTTCTTCTTTTCGGTCATAGGGTAAACTATAGGCTATACCACTTTGGTGTAAAGTAACAGTTTCCTTTCTTTTTTCACAATGCTAATTACGAATGCAGTGTGCTTAGCTCACAATTTTGCGAAAGGTAAGGTTAATGCGGCTTCCGGTTGGTTTGGTAGTTTTAGGGATAGCGTGGTGCCAGAAGTGCTGGGTTGGGCCTTGCATCAGTAGCACGCTGCCATGCTGCATGGTTAGGTAGGTGTTTTTGAGTTCTTTGTTATACCTGTGCCTGAAACCAAACCTGCGTGGTGCCCCAAAACTTACCGAGGCTATAGTTGGTTCTGAGCCAAGTTCCGGCTCATCGTCGGAGTGCCAACCCATGCTGTGTTGCCCGTTTTGGTATAGGTTTAAAAGTACGCTGTTATAGGTTTGGCCAGTGGCTTCTTCTAGCTGTTGTTTTAATTCTGATAATATGGGCAGCCAGGGTTGTGGTTTGTTCTGGAGGCCGGAGTAAGTATAGCTTTTGTCGCCGTACCAGGCTGTGAGGCGGGGCATGGGCAGCTCTTTCCCAAACATCCGGATACTTTCCTGCTGCCAGTTTATTTGTGTAAGTAATTGCTGAAAGTAAAGGTTGCTGGCTTCGGGACTGAAAAAGGCGGGAGCATACCAGACGTTTGCATCCGGCATCATGATCTGCGCGAAACGGTTGTCCATAGTTTTAGCTGGTTTTCCGTGATCTGTTTAAGCGTTCTTTTCTTTTCCTGGTCCAGTCGAGGTAGCTCATAACACGCGTAGCCGTTAAGCCATGCAGTAAAATAGAGACCATCACTATAAAACCAACTACCGACCAAAGCTCGTCTGCCTGCGCAAAATCTATCTTATCCAGGGCAAACGAAAGATAAAAGAACGAGCCAATACCCCGGATACCAAAAAAACTAATGGCAAGTTTCTCATGAAGCGGCACTTTTATACCCAGTAAACCAATTAGTGCCGAAACCGGGCGAATGATGAACAGAAATGCCAACCCGATAAAGGCTCCATTCCAGGTCAGGTGATCGAGCAAGCCACGTACAAGACTCCCGCCAAAAACTATAAGCAGTACCACCATCAGTATTTTTTCTATCTGATCTACAAAGTCATGCATTTCGGTGTGGTACTTATCTTCCACTTCGTAGCTGCTCATGGTTATAGCTGTAAAAAACACCGCCAGGAAGCCGTAGCCATGCGCCAGTTCGGTAAGCCCATACGATACCAACGTGGCCGACAGGGCCAGGAACCCATCTTCGGCCTTAGGGAACCGGGTTTTGCGGGGCAGTGTAAAAATAAGATAAGCCAATAAACGCCCCACCAGCCAGCCTATAGCTACACCGGCTACTAACCTGTAAAGTAAATCGCGCAGTAACCAGTCAGATAACCACTCGCCGGAGGTGCCTGCAGCAATAGCCACTACCACAGCCAGCCAGGTAAACGGGAAAGCCATGCCGTCGTTCAGGCCTGCTTCTGCGGTCAGCGAAAACCGTACATCGTCTTCTTCGGGGTCATCGGGGGGGCCAACCTGCACCTGCTCGGCCAGTACCGGGTCGGTGGGGGCAAGCACGGCGCCCAGTAAAATAGCAGCAGCAGGAGCTAAGCCTAAAAAGCCCCAGCCCATAAAGCCCAGCCCGGCAATGCACAGCAACATGGTTATACTTACCAGCCTGAAAGGGATTTGCCAGTTTTTCCAGTTAAACGTGCGCCTGATTTTAAGGCCGGTTCCCATCAGCGAGATAATAACGACCAGTTCGGTGAGGTGTATCACGTAATCTTCCTGCCAGAGCGGGTTGGGTGTGGGCAGGTTAATAGGCAGCAGGTACAGTATAGCCCCAACCGCCACAAAAACTATCGGAAAAGAAAGAAAGGTTTTGTGCAGCAAACGGGGCAACCAGGCCATAGATAGCGCCGCCAGGCCAATGATAGTTAGGTTCAGAATGTATGGGTCCATGGACTGGGTGGCTGGGCGGTTTTACGTAGTTGTTGCGGTGTATACGGTATTTATACATACTAAGCTGCTATAGTTTGCTGCCTTAAACTGATCCGCGTTAAGTAATGCCCAATGCCAGGTTTACTTTATCCAGTTCGTTATCGTTATCGATCATCACCAGCAGTTTGTCGTTTTCCTGCAATATGGTGGCGCCATTTGGAGTAATATATTTGCCTTCGCGGTTTATGAGTACAATAAGCGCTGTTTTCGGGAATTGCAGTTCAACTATAGATTTACCTACTGCGGCGCTTCCCTTGGCAAGGTCCAGCTCTATAAGCGCGTTTTTCGTGTCGTAGCCCATTTCATCGCCTAACTCTAAACGCTTTAGTTGTTTGTTCCATTTAGAGAGGCCAAGCCATTGCGCAACTATAGTTAAGGTGGTGCCTTGTAATATAACCGATGTCAGCACGATAAAAAATACGATGTTAAAGATCATCTCTGATTTCTGGACACCGGCCAGCATGGGGTAGGTAGCAAAAACAATGGGTACGGCACCGCGCAGGCCAACCCACGAAATATATAGTTTATCGGGCAGGGTATTGTTGGAGAAAAGCAGGCTGATAAAAACACTGACAGGCCGCGCCACCAGCATCAGGAAAATAGAGATAAGCAAGCCCAGCCCAATAACCGGAACCATGTGCGACGGAAAAACCAGCAGGCCCAGCGTCAGGAACATGAGTATTTGCATAAGCCAGGCCAGGCCATCGTAAAACCTGTTGATACTACCCCGGTGCAGGAAGTTTCGGTTGCCTAGTATAACACCCGCTATATACACGGCCAAAAAACCGTTGCCGCTGATAACGGATGTAAAGGCATAGGTAAAAATAAGCATCCCCAGCGATAGCGCCGGGTAAAGGCCTTCCTGTTCCAGCATAATCCGGTTAATGACCCAGGCCATGAAGCGCCCCATAATAACCCCCATCACCGCGCCAATACTCATCTGCAGAAAGAACATCGGTACCAGGTCCCATAAACTGGATTCAGCCTCATTCATGATCAGGAACGTGAAGCTCACGGTCAGGAAATAAGCCATGGGGTCGTTGCTGCCCGATTCCAGTTCCAGGGTAGGGCGCAGGTTGTTTTTAAGGCCGATATTTTTAGAACGGAGGATGGAAAACACGGCCGCCGCATCGGTAGACGATACAATAGAACCCAGCAGCAGCGCCTCGAGCAAGGTAAAATCAGTGATGGCCCACACAAAAAGGCCCAGCAACATAGCCGTAATAAACACCCCGAGTGTTGACAAGCTGACGCCCCGCCAAAGTATAGGTTTAGTTGTATCCCAGCGGGTATCGAGCCCACCCGAAAAAAGGATGATCGTAAGGGCAACTGTACCCATGGACTGGGCTGCTCCCGGGTCATCGAAATGGATGTTGCCTATGCCCTCGGAGCCAGCCAGCATGCCCACCGCCAGGAAAAGTATAAGCGCCGGAATACCAAACCTGCCCAGGCTTTTACTTATAAGGATACTCGTGAGCAGCAGTATGGATATGCCCAGCAAAATATTTTCTATCGAGAGGTTCATGTGGCAGCGTTAAACCTGTAATAGCTTGTTATACTTAAAAAACGGGTAAAGTTTTATACTTGCCTCCATTAAAGTATAAAAACCTGGCCCGCCTATAGTTTAGCGAGCCAGGTTTTATAGTTTGTGCCTGTGTTAACAGGGGCTACTGATGTGCTTCCAGGGTCTTGTGCAGTATTTCAGAAAAACGGTACACTTCCTCAAAACTATTGTAAAGCGGGGTAGGTGCAACCCTGATCACATTTGGCTCGCGGTAGTCTACTATAATGCCGGCCTCCATCAATTTGTTAAACAGCTCGCGGGCATTTTGTTTAACTAAAATCGATATCTGGCAACCACGGGCGTTCGGGTCGGTTGGCGTGATCATTTCCAGCACGTCTTTCCCTACATGCACATCGTTGATCAGGTACTCCAGGTAACCGGTCAGTTTCTCGCTTTTGGCGCGCAGGTTCTCCATGCCGGCTTCATCAAACAGCTCCAAAGAGGCACGGTGCACAGCTAATGGTAAAATTTGTGCATTACTCAGTTGCCAGCCTGCTGCGCCGGGCATTGGTATAAAGCCTTTTTTCATCTGGAAACGTGAGCTCGCATCGTGGCCCCACCAGCCGGCAAAACGTGGCAGGTCGGGGTTGTTGGCGTGGCGTTCGTGCACAAACACACCAGACGTACCGCCCGGGCCAGAGTTCAGGTATTTATAAGTACACCACACCGCAAAGTCTACATCCCAGTCGTGCAGCTTAACCGGTACGTTGCCGGCAGCGTGCGCCAGGTCGAAACCAACTATAGCTCCGGCTTCGTGGCCTGCTTTTGTAATAGCTTCCATGTCGAATACCTGGCCGGTATAGTAGTTAATGCCGCCCATCATTACCAGCGCCAACTCATCGGCATTGTCTTTTATGGCCTGCAGGATGTCTTCGTTGCGCAGCGTGTGCTCGCCTTCGCGCGGGTATAGCTCAACTACAGCCTCGTCGGGGTTAAAGCCATGGAATTTTGTCTGTGTTTCTAAAGCATACTGGTCTGATGGGAAAGCTCCGGCTTCGGTGATTATCTTGAATCGCTTGCCTTCCGGTCTGTAGAAAGATACCAGCATCAGGTGCAGGTTTACGGTCAGTTGGTTCATGATCACGACTTCGCTTTCTTTGGCGCCTACCACGCGGGCAGCGCCGGCAGCTAACAGTTCGTGGTAGTTAAACCAGGGTTCTTCGCCTTTAAAATGCCCTTCCACAGCCAGGTTTGCCCATTTATACATTTCGTTATCGATGTACATCTGTGCCGATTTTGGCTGCAGCCCGAGCGAGTTGCCACAGAAGTAGATAGCATCCTGCTTGTTTACCTGCGGAAAGTAAAATTTATCTCTGAAGTGATGTAACGGGTCGTTCTGGTCCTGTTCCTGCGCAAAGGCAAGGGTATTCTGGTAGTTCATGGTAAGGTATAGTTTATGCCACTATGGGCGGCTATTTTCGTAAAGGTCTGCGAATATACTAATTTGTGTCGGTTTGCTTTTGCGCTATAGTTGGGTTTGGTGCGCTGGCTATAGTTTATAGTTCGGGGTTGCAGCGCAACTATAAAAACGGGGAAGCTTTTGAGCCACAGGCTGCGTATTTATAGTATAAATGCTTATATTGTTGGATTGCCTGACAGTGTCGTATAGTTAGATCCGGCATTTTCGCCCTTTTACATCATGCACGAACATACACCCACACATCCTGTACTAACTGACTCCGGTCTGTTGAAGATCGACATACACACGCACATTTTGCCTGCTACCTGGCCTAACCTGCGCGAGCGGTACGGCTATGGCGGCTTTATACGCTTAGAGCACCATAAACCCTGCTGCGCCCGCATGATGATGGACGATAAATTCTTCCGCGAAATTGAAGACAACTGCTGGGACCCGAAGGTGCGCATGCACGAGTGCAGCCAGCATAGAGTAGGGGTGCAGGTGCTAAGCACGGTGCCGGTGATGTTTAACTACTGGGCCAAACCCGAGCATACCTACGACCTGAGTAAACTCCTGAATGACCACATTGCCGGCATCGTGGCCGATTATCCTGACCGCTTTATTGGCCTGGGAACACTACCTATGCAGGATGCTGATTTATCTATAAAAGAGCTGGAGCGCTGTGTAAAAGAACTGGGCATGCCGGGCATACAGATCGGATCTAACATAAATGGCAAAAACCTGGATGCCGCAGAGCTCTTTCCCATTTTTGAAGCCGCACAGGACCTGGGCGCTGCTATTTTTGTGCACCCCTGGGATATGCTGGGTAAAGATAGAACTGGTAATTACTGGATGCCGTGGCTGGTTGGCATGCCCGCCGAAACGACCGTTGCCATTTGCTCGATGATATTTGGAGGCGTATTTGAGCGCTTGCCGAAACTGCGCGTAGCCTTTGCGCACGGCGGCGGTTCCTTCCCGTCAACTATAGGTCGTATTGCGCATGGCTTTGAGGTTAGGCCAGACCTTTGCGCCATCGATAACCCTGTAAACCCACGCGAGTACCTGGGCAAATTTTACTTCGATTCGCTGGTGCACGACCCGCTGATGCTGGAATACCTAGTAAATTTGGTTGGTGCTGATAAAATTGCGTTAGGAACAGACTACCCGTTCCCGCTGGGCGAACTGGAGCCCGGCAAACTGATAGAATCGATGCCTTATGACCTGACAACAATAGAACGCATGCTGAGCGGCACCGCCCTGGAGTGGCTTAACCTTAAAAAGGAACAGTTTGTGAAAGTGCCAACTATAAAGTCTTCGTCAACTATAGCCGGCTTGCAAGTATAACTTTATCCTTTAAGGTAATTGTACTTGCCTGGCATATAACAAAAGAGCTGTCTTCAGTATTAAGGCAGCTCTTTTTGTTGGTAAGATAAAGTAAATACTACATCTCATTTATGACCAGCTATAGTTGCTTCGTGATCTAAAAATACAAGCCTAGCAGTAATGCTATAGTTTGGGTGTTGGAATCAAGTACCTTATTCATGCGGTTTGCAGCGCTGTGTTCGTGCAGATCTGCTCCGTACTCATACCGCGCCTCTACCGATAGTTTCTTGTTTTTTATGTTAATGTAAGTGCCGGCTCCGGCAAGTAAGCCCTTCTGACGCTTAGCTACAAAATCAGGGTTATCTTTTATGCGCTCTTCAGGTGTGCCGGTGCTTGTTCTTCTCACATATTGCCTGTGTTTGTAGTCACGGGTCTGGTAAAAGTTGATAAAGCTACCCAGATTTACGAAAGGCTGTATTGCTTTGCCGCCGAAGTCATAACGTAACAGGGCGCTTCCTTTTACAGCCGACAGGTTAAACGCAATGTCGTTATCGTAATAAGTATCAAACCACTCATAGCTTGGCTGTGCCGTATACTTGTAGCCTACATATTGTGCTTCCAGTTGCAGCGCCAGTTGCTCACTTACACGCGGAGAGTTAAAGCGAACCATTAACCCAAAGCTAGGATATGTTTCCTTGTTAAAGTCGGCATGCTCCAGGTGCAGGTACGCCTCATCTTTTGCCGAAAAGTTAAGTGATGTATGGTTAAAACCTGCAACTATACCTGCACGCGCTGCTAACCAGGGTTTAGATTCTTTAAATACGGTCAGGTCTTCGCTTCCGGTACACTGGTTGTATTCGCGTACCAGCGCCACCAGGCTTTTCTGAGTAAGTGTTACCCGTTCTATCTTACTCAACATCCGGAAGCAATCCTGCATCAACATGTTCAGCACCATTACATGGTGGTTTATTTGCCTCACAGCCAGCGTTCCGGTGCTATTGGCAGGGTTTTCGTTTACGCCGTATTTGTAGTAAGACTGATGCGTAATGTATAGTTTATGCAGTTTGGTGTCGCTATTTTTCTCTACAAAGAAGGTGCCTTTATAGTTATAGAGCCCGATGTTGCCTCTTACCAACTCTTCCACAAAAACATCTTCAGCTGCCAGTGTATCAGCATGGTCGAGGTGGCGTACCAGAAAATTCTTATCGTTCGGGAAGCCGTAGCCTGCAATGTCCTTCGGAGTATAACTAACTTCTTTGGCCTGGCCTGCTGGTTTAAATACACAAACATTGCCTGCTAAAATACCGGAGCGGTAATTCACTTGTCCTTTTAAGGTATCGCCCGCGCTCAGCACTACAAAACCATCTCTGAAATCGGACTGTGCCGTAGCAGGCTGCAAATTGAAAAGAAGAATAGTGGATAAAAAGAACAGGAATAAGTTTGCTTTCATATGAGGGTCAGCGTTTATATATGATACCGCTAATATATGAAATCGACCAGGCTTTTCCGACAGCTACTCAGCGTTTTAAGCTATAGGCTACATAAAGCTCTTGCCCGAAATACTGAAAAGAGATGATACAGCTATAGTTGCCTAACTATCCAGCCAGGTTTTAAATGGTTGTACTTTTTCCCGGCTTACCACTACTTCTGTCGGGGCGGGGTGCGTAAGTTCCAGTTTCAGGCGGCTATTGCTCCAGGCAACTATAGTTTGTACCGCTTTTATGCTTACCAGGTAGCCACGGTTCACCCGGAAGTAATGTGCAGGGCTTACAAGCTGCTCCAGTTGATCCATGGTGTAATCTATCGTGTACCGTTTACCTAGTATAGTTTGCAGAAAAGTGCCTTTTTCGTAACTATAAAAGTATTCCACATCCTCTACGGGAATCATGTGCAGGTGCTCGCCCATTTTTACCACGAAGCGGTTTTTGTAGCTCCTGTTGCCGTCTTTTAATAGCTGCATGGCCTGTTCTAGGGTACCTAAGCCTGGCGTAGTGGCGGGCTTCAATTTCCTGAATTTCTCCAGCGCAGCCTTCAGTTCGTCCTCATCTATGGGCTTTAGCAGGTAATCGATGCTGTTAACTTTAAAAGCCCGCACGGCATAGGCATCATAAGCCGTAGTAAAAATAACCGGTACTTCTACTGGCACTTGTTCAAATATCTCAAAGCTTAAGCCATCAGCAAGTTGTATGTCCATAAAGATCAGGTCGAGCTGGGGTTTGAGTTTGAGCAACTCTACTGTTTTGCGTACGGACGGCGCGGTGGCAACAAGTTCTATTGTGGCATCGGCTTGTTGCAACAGGTTGGCCAGGCGCTCAGTAGCCAGTTTTTCATCTTCTACGATCAGTACCCGCATCAGGCTTTAATGTGTAAAATGGGCAGTTTAACTATAAATTCACGCTCGGTTGGCTGCACCAGCACCGGCTTATCGGTAAGGTAACTATAGCGTGCTTTCAGGTTGGCCAGGCCAGTGTTGGTCGAATCTTCATCGCGGGTACGGCGCTCCTGCAGGTTGTTTTGCACTACTATGTACTCATTCTGCAGGTATAACTGTATGCGCAGCGGCTGCTCTTCTAAAGCCACGTTGTGTTTTATAGCATTCTCTACCAGCATCTGCAGCCCAAGTGGCACCACCATTAAAATGTTATCCTGTGGCAGGTCATTTTGCAGGTATAGCGCCTCGCCGAGACGTATCTTTTGCAGGTAAATATAAGATTCCAGAAAGCCCAGCTCTTCGGTTAGCGACACTACTTCTTTCTGGCGGCTGTCCAATACGTAGCGGTATACTTCTGATAGCTTCCGGATAAATTTTACGGCCAGTTTCTGGTCGGTTTCTACCAGGCTGGTGAGCGCGTTCAGGCTGTTAAACAAAAAGTGCGGGTTTACCTGTGCCTTTAACGATTCGTACTGCGAGGCGATGCTTTCTTTCTGAAGCCGTTCGGCATTAATGGCCGTTTGCCGCCAGCCCAGCAAAAAAGAGCGGCTGTGCCCGAACATGGATATAAAAAAGGTAATAACAAGCGGGCCTATTACCATGCTCTGCCAGTCCTGTTGGGTAAAATGCTGGAAACTATAGCCCCGGATAGAAAGGAAAATGGCATTAAGCAAAATCACCACAATACCCGACACCACTATAGTACCGATAATGCTAACCAGCAGGCGTTTGGCCGGATTGTTAAACCAGGGCATGTAAGCATCCAGCACGTTGGTCAGGCGCTCGTTTACCTGCCATAACGATGCAAACATGGCCACCGAAAACCCGAAGCTCACCAGCAGCCGGCTCAACCTAAACTCAAAACACTGCGGGCACCCGATAAACATTACTACCAGCGAGGCCACCAGCAAAATAGCCAGTTGCTTCAGTAACTTACGGATGTGTTTCTTCCCCGATTTTTTGTCTGGTTGCGCTTTAGCTGGCATAGCTGGTGCAGGAGGTGTTGTTCGTGGCATTTAAACTGGCTTAAGTTACAGCTTTTGTATGGCTTCTGCTATAGTTGTAGCTGTAAGGCTATAGTTTCCGGAAATGTAAAGATGCGTTAGTTACACTTGGCAAGCAGGCTTTCAGCAGCTTTCTGGCCCCAGTGTGGTGCAATGGCAGAAGCAGGTTTTGCCTGGCTATACTTTGCTTTGGCGGTTGTTAAGTAAGGTTTTGCTGCTTCGGGGCCGCCGCCAAACATGGCAGGGGTGTTAAATTTGGTAGAGCCCAGCATAAAATAAGCTCTCGGGTTGTCGGGGTTAAGGGCTTTGGCTTTTTCAAAGTTCTCTATGGCCAGGCCGCTATACTTCATACCGCGCAGCATCGGCGATACACTGATGCGCATTAAGTGCACATACCCCTGCAGCACATACAGCTCCGATTCCTTTGGTACCAATTTAAACGCATTATCTAAGTGTTGTTGCGCCTTATCCAGTAGCTGGTCTTTTTTGTCGCCGTCCGTCTCATCATCGCTCATATTAATGTAAGTTAGGGTGGCATAGTAAGCAGGTAACCACTCGTTGGGTTCGGCAGCGGCAATACGCTCAAATTTATTTACTACCTGCTGGTATTCCTGTACAGTTTTGGCATTGCGCATACTTTCCAGGTTCTGGCCAATGGCTGCTTCGTAGTTGCCCTTCTGCGCAAATGTGTTTAAAGCTAAAAGTATAGCCGTAACAATAAGTAAAATCTGCTTTTTCATGGTTGTTATAGTTTATAATTTACAGTTGATGATCTATAGTTGATAATGTTGAAGTTCTACTCCCAGACTTTCTAACTCTCTAACTTTTTAACTTTCTAACTTCTAATGGTGTATGCCGTTGCCACCGAAGTTGATGAACACGCCGGCGAACAGGAAGTGCCTGGATGGCGGCTCTACTGCAAGGCTGCTATAGTTGCCCGCTTCGTCAGGGGTAGCAGCATAGCGGTAGCTGTACACATGGTTGTTGCCCAGCAGGTTTGTTGCCGATACATAAATTATCGTAAAATTTCCCCGCAGGCTGGTCAGGTAACTAATGTTCAGGCTGAGGTCGTTATAGGTTGGCGTGCGGTTTTGGTTAAAGCCTTCGTGGTTCGGGTTGTGGTAAGGGCGGCCGCTGGCAAAAGAGTAGGTAGCCCCCACTTGTGTCTGTAGCTTCGGGATGAAGTGTTTGTAAACGATACTCAGGTTATGTTTTGATGCAAATGTTGGTACAGCCTGCTGCGGGTAATCCTTATAGTTGCGACGCGTATCCAGCAGCGAGTACGAGATCCAGTAATCTGCATATTTAAAGGTTTTTCGGTCTCTCCAGAACACATCTATACCTTGTGCATAACCGGAGCCGCTGTTGTTATAGCTGCCTGGCAAGTAGGGCTGTTCGGGGTTATACTTTACCAGGTTATCATACTTTTTATAATAGCCTTCTACCCTGAAAGTGCGGTTATCTTTCTGGCGCTGGTAGTTCAGGATGTAATGTGTGGCGCTTTCAGAACGTAACTTATCTGTAATCTTCAGAAACTGTGCTTCAGGTAACTGGTAAAACTTTCCGTAAGCTGCCGATATCTGCCCATGTGCATCGGTTTTATAAGCCAGCGAAATGCGTGGCGCAGCATTTATACTTTCCAGTGCCGAAGCGTTTTCTGCCCGAACACCGACCCGCGCTACCAGTTTTTTACTGATATACCAGTCAGCTTCAGTAAATACAGCGCTAAAGTAATTTGTGAAATCAGCAAGTATAGTTTCGTGGGCAGGGCTTTCAGAATAATGCTGGCTATAGTTTCGGGCTGATAGTTCGGTACCTACTTTTAGCCACAGCGGGTCTGCCAGTTGGTGTTCCAGCATTAGTTTACCTTGGGTTGCCTGGTCTGTGTCTTTAATATTCTGGGAATCTGCAACTATAACATCAGTATTGGCACTATAGCTGAGGCCGGTATATAAGGTCCATTTTTCGGTCAGGGCATTCTGGTAAGTGGCGTTGCTGTAAAAGTTGCGGTTGTTTAACCGGATGTGGCTGCTGCCGTCAGGTGTACGTTGGTTCAGCTCAAAACCTGATGCACTATAGCTGCTGTACGCTTTTAGCATTCCGCCGTTTCTGGTCTGGTGCCGGAGTATAGCTGAGCCGCCTTTGCTTTCAGGGGCATGCAGCCAATCTATGTTTTGTTTGATAAGGGAAGTGTAAGGAGCTAGGTTAGTATAGTCGGCAGTTAGAGCCAGCGATGTGTTCTCCCAGCGTTTTGTATGCGATGCGCCCAGGCCTACCGACATTATAGAAATTCCGGTCTCTGTTTTCTCTGGCAGGCCGTTGGTTTTGAGCAGCAGCGCCGACGAAAGTGCCTGCCCATACTCCGCAGAATAGCCACCCGAGCTAAAGGTAGTGCCACTGAACATAAAAGGGGAAAAGCGGCCACGCGCAGGCAAATCCGGCACCGACGAGTTGTACGGTTTCTGTACTTTCAGGCCATCTATAAAGGTCTGGGTTTCGTGACTGTCGCCTCCGCGCACAAACAGCTTCCCGTCTTCGCCTACGCGCTGTGCTCCGGGCAGGGTATTAATGGCAGGGTAAATATCGGCAGTAGCACCGGCGGTAGTAGCAATATCCAGGGAACTCAGAATGGTGCTGCGTTTCTCGTCTCCGGCCTCAAAAGCACCGGCTGTTATAGTTACTGCGTTCAGTTGGTTAAATTTCTCTTTCAGTTTAAAAGTTATAGTTGGGGCAGCAGCGGGTATAGTTATAGTTTGCTCCTGGGTTTCGTAGCCTAAAAAGCTGGCAACTATAGTTTGCGTGCCGGTAGCTGTTGTCTTAAAACTAAACCTGCCATCTGCACCCGTAGAGGCGCCATCGTAACTGTTCTTTATATACACATTTACACCGGCTATCGGCTCTCCTTTGGCGTCCAGCACGTTGCCGCTTATAGTGTGTTGCTGTTGTGCCAGTGCCTGCCAGGAGGTAAGGCAAATTAAGATCAGAAAACATGTGTATAGCTTTTTCATAGCCGCTGTGTTTTAAACTTCAAACCAAAGATGCACCGACGCACAGCCCCTTAAAATTTAAACCTGATGAACTGTAGAATAGGGCAGATGAAGTGTAGAAAGCGGTGGTTAAAACTTATAATATATACCTGCCTTCAGCGTTTAATTACCTATAGTTTAGGCGCTGGTGTTACCGGGCAGTAACAACAAATCAGCAAGAAAGGAAGTATACGTTGTTCCGGCATGTTACAGAACTGCCATACAAACCATTTTTCATCTCTTTTAAACCAATCCGGAATTTTATGAATATGATCAAGAATAAACTGAAAGGGCTTGCTGTGGCTGTACTTATAGTTGGTGCAGGTACTGTTACCAACACTGCTTTTGCACAAAAGAAAAAACAACAAACACCGCCTGTTCAGCCTAAGACAGAGCAGATTACCCCGCAAACTACCCCAACCAGTGCCTTCACCGATGCAGACCTGAAACAGTTTGCCCAGGCCAACGGACGTTTAATGGTTGTACAGAAAGAAGGCGAAAAAGCGATGCTGGCTATACTTGCCGAAGAAAAACTGAGTGTAGAGAAATTTACAGAAATGGCAAAAGCGCATCAGCAACAGAAAATAAACGAGGTAAAAGCCACCCCCGAAGAGTTTGCAGCCTTTAATAAATCGGCGCAGCGCATGATGGCCCTGCAGCCAACTATGGAGCAGGACATGGAAAAAGCAATTGTAAAAGATGGCTTGACCGTAGAAAAGTATGAACAGATCATGTTAGCCTTTAAGCAGGACCCAGCGGTGCAGGCCAAAGTGCAGCAACTGATGGAACAGAAATAACGATACTTATAGGTCCTAAAAAAAGCGCTGCTCCGAAACGGGCAGCGCTTTTTGCTTGTATTCTCGTGTCTTTATTTACTCTGCGGCAAACTCCATTATTTTAAAAGTTCTGGTTTTGCGGTCGTAGTAGCCATAGTGCAGTTTGTTGCCGTAGCGGTACACCGTTTTATAGTCAGGCTCCGATTTCAGTTCCTGCTCATACTTGTCCACTTTGTCCTGCAATACTTCTTTTTCGCCGTTGGTAGCTTTTGCCAGGGTATTATTATCCAGTACCGCTCTAAAATATGTGCTCACGCCCGGGCCACTAAAACGGCTGCCACTTTGCCCGTAAGGGTCGTAAAAGTAACGGCTATAGTATGGCGAGTTCAGGTAATAGCTCGGTATGTTATAAGCCGGCACCCAACGACCCGGTATCAGCATCAGGCCACGCGACGTGCGGTAATACTGGTCTGGTGTGCGCACCAAACGGCCCATGTCAGAAGCCGAGTTCCGTTCGGTTGGCGGGTCGTAAGAACCAATCGTTAATTGCAGTGTGCTATCCGTAAAAGAGTTTACTGTGATGGCCGGTATACCCTCTGCCAGTTTCTTCATTACTTTGGATGTCTGCTTTACAGTATCCACATCAGATTTAAACAAGCCTCCTGTGCCACGCTGGTAAACCGGAGTAGCCTTAATCGCGATTTCCTGCTCACCGCTAAAAGTATAGGTTTTTATCGGCTGCAAATCCTTAAAGTTATAAGCTGTCAGGTTCAGTTTGTCGCGGTCCAGTTGCAACCTGAACAGCGTATCCCGGAAAAGGAAAGAATTAAACTCCGGGTCGTTGCGTTGCGGCAAGGCTGGCAGCGTACTATAGTTCGATTTACCGGTTTCCCAGTCCAGCGCCAGTACCTCGGTAGTCGCCTGGTTTTTTGCACCTTTCAACTCGTAGCCATCAAATATCATGTAAATGTCGCCGTTGCGGGTATATATCTTTCCGCTATGGTAACCAGCCAATACAGTTTGCTCCATATCCGGGTGTACATATACCAGGTCCATCAGGCGGGTATCTTTGGCGCGTGTGTCGGGCAGGTTTGGCTCAAATATCTTTCGCTCCATTTTTGCTAAGCCCTCCGGCGAGTCGTTGCTGCGGTACAAATGCAGGCGGTCTTTTTTGTCGGTATATAGCATGTAAAAATGGTCGTCGTCGCCGAAGCCACCCACAAAGTAAGTGTTACGCTCCAGTTGCAGCTCTACATCCTGCAGGCTTTTAAAGGCACCGGTCTTTCGGTTAATGGCAAATGGACGCACATAATCGCGGCGGCCCTGCTCAAAGCGGCTATAGAAAACAAAGTCAGTGTCGGTTACACGGGTACCAAGTACCTGCGGGTCGTTGTTCCAGCGGTATGGTATTTCGTGTCGGGCCAAAACGGCTCCGGTAGGGGAAAGCAATGTGAAATATAGTTTGCTGTTCTGATAAAAGTATAAACAAACATTTCCATTATCGTCGGCTACGGAAACCAGATCTTCTGGCTGGCGCAGCGGCAGCTCCACATTAGCAAACTCACGCTGGGCACTGGCCACTTGCACAAAGCCTACAAACAGGAGCAGGGTTAGGATGAATTTATGCATAGTTTAATATACGATTTATGAAGTATAACTAGCAAATTTCCAGCCAGAAGTAGTGAGTTTAGGGATAAATTTATAGTTGTTGTTTTGAGGCTTGTCGCTAATTATGAGTTCTATAGTTTGGGTTTTTTCCAATCGCAAAGCCGACGTAATGGTATAACGTCGGTACAATCGATTGATAGCTTTCTTGTGCAATGCCTGTAACTATAGAACTATAAAGCCGAATTATAGCAAAGGCCAAATTCCCCTCTTGAGAGGGGCAGGGGTGTGTTATAGTAAAGGCCTAACGCATCTTTCCACAAGATCCTTCCAGGATGACAGGGAAAGCAGTAAGTGGAAATTCTCCTCCTTAGACTACCGAGAAGCGAGTTCGAAGGTAGCGAGCGGAGCTCTGAGGGGTAAGGGTGGTTGGATAAACCTGTAACTATAGAACTATAGCCAGCGCCTTCGCCATGCCTGTCCCTGTCGGGCCAGTTGCATCTGGAGATACAACATTATCCTAAGTCACGAGTCTGGAGACTCGCGCCAGCATTACTAACTATAAAACTCTAATTTTATATAAACTCCCTCTCCTGTTTTTAGGAGAGGGCTGGGGTGAGGTTTAATCCTGCAAATCCTGATTCAGACAAAAACAAAAACCGCCCGGCTACAATTTAGCCGGGCGGTTAACAACTATAAACTATAGTTTATGCTTAAAACTCTGCGTTCTGCGGTGTTCTTGGGAAAGGAATAACGTCGCGGATGTTACCCATACCGGTAACGAACTGCACCATACGCTCGAAACCAAGGCCAAAACCGGCGTGCGGACAGCCACCGAAACGGCGGGTATCCAGATACCACCACAGGTCTTCTTCGTGTATGCCTACGCCTTTCATGCGCTCTACCAGTATATCCAGACGCTCCTCACGCTGCGAACCACCTACAATTTCGCCAATACCAGGAGCAAGTATATCCATCGCCGCTACGGTTTTGCCATCGTCGTTTAGGCGCATGTAGAAAGCTTTGATATCTTTCGGATAGTCGGTAACTATAACCGGCTTCTTGAAATGCTTCTCTACCAGGTAACGCTCGTGCTCGCTTTGCAGGTCGATACCCCACTTCACGTCGTACTGGAATTTCTTTTTTTTGTAATGGTTCGAGTTCAACAGAATATCAATTGCCTCAGTATAAGTTACGCGTTCGAAGTCGTTATTCACTACAAACTCCAGCTTCTCGAGCAAGGTCATTTCCTGACGCTCGTTCTGTGGCTTGGCTTTATCTTCTTCTGTTAAACGCTGGCCCAGAAACTCGATGTCTTCGCGGTTGTTTTCCAGTGCGTAACGGATAATGTACTTGATAAACTCTTCGGCCAGGTCGGCGTTCATTTTCAGGTCGTAGAAAGCCATTTCCGGCTCTATCATCCAGAACTCTGCCAGGTGGCGCGTGGTGTTGGAGTTTTCAGCTCTAAACGTTGGTCCGAACGTGTAAATGTCACTGAAAGCCATCGCTGCCAGTTCGCCTTCCAGCTGCCCGGATACTGTCAGGTTAGTAGCCTTGCCGAAAAAGTCTTCTGTATAGTTTACCTGCCCGTCTTCTGTCTTAGGCGGGTTGATTGGGTCAAGTGTCGTTACTCTGAACATCTCACCGGCGCCTTCAGCATCCGAAGCAGTGATGATAGGCGTGTGCATGTACACAAAGCCTTTCTCGTTAAAGAACCTGTGTACAGCAAAAGCAAGTGTGTTACGCACTCTAAATACCGCGCCGAAGGTGTTGGTACGGAAACGCAAGTGTGCGATCTCACGCAAAAACTCCAGCGAGTGTGCTTTTTTCTGCAGCGGATATGCTTCCGGGTCAGCTTTGCCCAGTACTTCTATGGTTTTAGCCTGTACTTCAAACGCCTGGCCTTTACCCTGCGATGCTACCAGCTCACCAGAAATAGAAACGGCAGCACCGGTTGTAACGTCCTTCAGAGCCTCTTCGCTGAAATTATTGGCATCGGCTACAACCTGTATATTATTTATAGTAGAGCCGTCGTTAACGGCAATAAAGTTCACGTACTTATTTCCGCGCTTGGTGCGCACCCAACCTTTCAGCAGAACATCCTGGCCTGCCGCGGCGCCTGATAACAGGTCTTTGACTTTTGTGCGTTGCATGTAACGTTGCTTTATAAAATTTAAATGTAGCCAACTATAAAGGTATAAAGAAAGACCGGAAATGTAGTGGCCCGCAAACTATAGTTTATAGTTGGAAGTCTGCAAAGGTACAGCAGAAACTATAAAAATCGATAAACCTGGCGGCGTGGATGACTGTTACTAACAAAAAATGTGCTAAACCCACGAATTTTCAACCTTTTGTTGATATTGCGAGTAAAATTATTCTAAATTTGAAATACGGGGAACCGTTACTGATAACCAATTCTTAACCCATGCAGCGTCTCGACTTAAGACAACTTTTACAGCAGAAGCTATCGCCGCAGCAGATACAATTTATCAAGCTGTTGCAGATACCTACGGCCGAGCTGGAGATGCGCATTAAAGAAGAACTGGAAATAAACCCTGCCCTGGAAGAGGGCGCCGACCAGCCCGAAGACCAGTACAACGACTCTGATTCAGACGATTACGGCGACAGCGATGATGACTATGGCAAAGACGACGTAGACATTAACGACTACCTGAACGATGATGAGATAAGCGGCTACAAAATGCAGGGCGACCGTGGCGGCGAAGATGAAGACGACCGAGAAATGCCGATTGCTGTGGCTTCTTCGCTTACCGATCAGCTGATGGACCAACTGGGTTTCCTGGATCTGGATGATAAGCAGCACATTATTGGCATGCAGCTTATTGGCAGTATAGATAACGATGGCTACATCCGCCGCGACCTGAGCGCGATCTCGAACGACCTGGCTTTTTCGCAGAACGTGGATGCCAGCGAAGAAGAGATTGAAGAAGTGCTGCACATGATCCAGACCTTCGACCCGGCCGGTATTGCCGCCCGCGACTTGCCGGAATGTTTGCTGCTGCAACTGCACCGCCGCGACCAGGACGAAACAACCATACTTGCCGAGCGCATCCTGGAAGATGCCTTTGATGAGTTCACCAAAAAGCATTATCAGAAAATACAGTCTAAATTTGGCGTGTCGGAGGACGAGCTAAAGAAAGCTGTTGATATCATTACCAAACTGAACCCGAAGCCAGGTGGTGCCGGAGCCGGCATGACGCGCATTCAGTACATCATCCCGGATTTTATACTGACCAACAATAACGGCCAGCTTGAGCTGTCGCTAAACTCGCGCAACGCCCCGGATCTGCGCATCAGTCGGTCTTATGCCGATATGTTTGATGCCTATGATAAGTCGGACAAGAAGGATAAGAAGCTGAAGGAGACCGTTACGTTTGTAAAGCAGAAACTTGATGCGGCCAAGTGGTTTATAGATGCCATTCGCCAACGCCAGAACACACTGCTGCGCACCATGGAGTCCATCATCAAGTATCAGCATAACTTCTTTTTGGAGGGTGATGAGAGCGAACTGCGCCCGATGATTCTAAAGGATATCGCCGAAGATATTGGCATGGACATTAGTACCGTAAGCCGTGTAGCCAACAGCAAAGCCGTGCAAACCGAGTTTGGCATCTATCCGCTTAAATACTTCTTCTCAGAAGGTATCGCCACTGACTCCGGCGAAGATGCCAGTAGCCGCGAGGTAAAGCATATCCTGAAAGAAATTATAGACGGAGAAAGCAAGCGCAAGCCACTGTCTGACGAAAAAATAGAGCAGATACTGAACGAGAAAGGCTACAACATTGCCCGCCGCACCGTAGCAAAATACCGCGAGCAGCTAAACATACCAGTAGCCCGTCTTCGCAAAGAACTATAGTTAATGAATAATTTATAATGATGAATGAATAATGAAGAGTACAAAACAGGAAAGGTGTTTTACCACGTAGCTGGTTAAGAATTTGATCATTACTCACAATCATTATTCATTAAAATTAGTCATTCGTCATTCATAATTATTCATTAAATCTGTGAATCGTTCGCTCGCGAAAGCCCTGTCTGTAGTTTTACACCCGCTGTTGCTGCCAACATACCTGTTTGCTTTTATACTTTACTATCTTCCTGCGCCTGCGCTGTCGCTGCCTATGCAAAGCCGCTGGATTGTGCTGGGGATGATCTTTTTCACCACATTTATTATACCTGGGTTAGGTGCTTATGCCATGATGCGTTCCGGCCAGCTGGACTCCATGGAAATGGAACGCCGTGATCAGCGTCGGTTACCGCTGTTGTTTACCAGCGTATGCTATGGCATTACTACATACCTGCTTTATCGCGAGGCTGCCTTCGACGAGATCTTTTATTTTATCATGGTCATCATTACAGCATCGGTGTTGCTGACGTATGCGGTCTCGTTATTCTGGAAAGTAAGTGCCCATAGTGTAGGTATTGGTGGTGCGTTGGGTTTACTATTACTGCTGAGTAAATTGGTGGCGGATGTGCCCATGTTGTTTCCAATCTCATTAAGTATAGTGTTGGCCGGGGCTGTATTGTCTGCCCGTTTAGCATTGCACGCACATTCTCCCGCTGAAGTTTACACTGGCTTCGGAGCCGGTTTATTACTGGCCTTTACTGCTGGTATACTTGTGCTATAGTTGATTACCTCATCCCAGCCCTCTCTTAAAGACAGAATTGGAGTTTTTGTCTGAATCAGGATTTGCAGGATTAATGGATTTTCAGGATTGAACTATAGTTTTATTGTTAATATTGCTGGCGCGAGCGTCCACGCTCGTGACTTAGGATGGTGTTGTATCTCCAGATGCAACTGGCCCGCGAGGGACAGGCATTGTGAAGGTCGCTGGCTATAGTTCTATCGTTCGTATGATCCAACCACCCTTATTTTACCTCACCCAACCCTCTCCTAAAAACAGGAGAGGGAGCTTTTACTTACTACTTCTTCTGTCATCCTGGAAGGATCTTGTGTGAAGATGCGTTAAGCCTTTGCTATAACACACCCCTGCCCCTCTCAAGAGGGGAATTATCGACTATAGTTATAGTTGAAGCTATAGTTTCATAGTTGGTGTTTGTCATCCCCCTGCCCCCTTCAAAGGGGCAGGGCCGTTAAGTTCTGCCGAGAACTATCCCTTTGAGGTGATTATAGGGGTGTTATTCAGGACCAAAATGCCAATTGTTAGCCAGTTTTAAATTCACCCGCTAATGCAAACACCCCTCTGCGCTCCCCTCAAGGGGAGAATTTGCTAGAACTTAACGGCCCTGCCTTCAAAGGGGGACTTTCCGCTACTACCAATTTTCAAACTATAGTTCTATAGTTACAGCCTATCCACGGACAGGTCGCGACCTGTCCCTACGGGAATACAACCATGGGAAAAGGTCGAAGCTTACCGGTTGAAACTATAGATACAGGTCAATAGTAGATAGATCGCAGTCTTTGGGTTGAGCGCCTTGTAGATTTCTGGTGCCGCAGGCATTTCGAGGTACGAGAAAAAGAAATGTACACCGCGCGATGCCCGAAGACGAGGCCTCGCGGCCGTGAGCGAGCCAAGGTATAGTTGAAACGATAGGTTAATAAAGCTCCCAGGATTAGAGGTAATTTGAAACGAAGGCTTAGTTATGCTTATTTAAACTATAGGACATATAAGATTCCTCGGCTAACGCTCGGAATGACAAAAGGAAACTATAGAACCAGATGTTAGCAGGAGCTGCGCACACTGCTAGGTCTCTAAACTTACTTTTCCTTGCCTGGCACTGAGAAATAACAGACCAACAACAACCACTTTGCACTTCCCTCCATATCCATTACCTTTGAACAACTACAAAACAAATCCTTGAACTATGACTTACGAGTGTTTACTATATGATGTGCAGGATGGTGTGGCAACCATAACCCTGAACCGGCCAGATGTTTTTAACGCCTTTAACGACCAGCAAAGCTACGACCTGCAGGATGCCCTGAAACAGGTAACCCGCGACGACAATGTGCGCGTGGTTGTGTTGACCGGTGCCGGAAAAGCGTTTTGCTCAGGCCAGGATCTGAAAGCAATTGCCAGTGCCAGCAAGCGTGATCTGTCGGAGTCGTTGGAGAAGCGTTATAACCCGATCATACGTGCGATGCGCAATTTGCCGAAGCCGATCATCTGTAAGCTGAATGGTGTAGCGGCTGGTGCGGGTTGTTCTTTAGCGTTGGCGTGTGATATGGTGGTAGCAAGTACAGCTGCCAGCATGATAGAGGTATTTGTGAACGTGGGATTAGTTTTGGATTCTGGTTCTTCGTTTTTCCTGCCGCGTGTAGTTGGTTCCCTTAAAGCATTTGAGTTAAGCACGCTGGGCTCTAAAGTTACTGCCGAAGAAGCCTTGCAACTGGGCATGGTAAACAAAGTGGTAACCCCGGAAGAGTTGGATGCTGCGGTGGCAGAATTAGCTGCACGTTATGCGGTAGCCCCAACCAAAGCCATCGGCCTGATGAAGAAGATGCTGAACAAGTCGTTTAACTCGTCGCTGGATGAGATGCTGGACTATGAAGCCTATTGCCAGAAAATTGCCGGTAACTCTGCCGACTATAAAGAGGGCGTAACGGCTTTTAACGAGAAGCGCAAACCAGAATTTAAAGGGGCATAAGTAAAGTGCCTGCCAAACTATAAAACTGAAGCCGGAGTAATATCCGGCTTTTTTTATGCTAACAAAATAAGGCTGTTAGCCACGGTTAACCGTATGTATACTTTGGATATATGCCTGTTCTTGTACTTGCTGTAACAGTTTTAGTATAAGTTACTTTCCAACTATAGTTCAACGCTTATCCGTAACCATCATGAAAAAGAGAAGCTTCTGGTTTTTGCTGCTTTTTGTAGTGGCAACTATATTTTGGGCACCGGTTAGCACGCTGGCCCAGGATTGTGCAGGGTATTACCTGTTAAAGAACAACACCGAATACGAGCTCATTAACTACGATAAGAAAGACAAACTAACGGGCAGGGTGCTTTATAAAGTTACCTCCGTTAACAGCAGCCCGGGCAAAACAGAAGCTACTATCCATAGTAAAATTCTGGATGAAAAAGGAAAGCTAACTACAGAAGGCGACTACACTGTAAGTTGCCAGGATGGAAGCATGCTGATAGATATGCGCTCGATGGTGAACCCGGATATGCTGGCTGCTTACCAGAACATGGAAGTAAAAATGGAGGGTGACCAGATGGATTATCCTTCGACGCTGACGACAGGGCAGAAACTGAAAGATGGCACCATTAGCATTGATGTGCTGGACAAACAAAGTGGGCAGCCGCTCACCAGTATGGTAATGACAATAACCGGCCGTACCGTTGGCAACACCGAAAGTATAAATGTGCCAGCAGGCGCCTACAACGCATTTAAAATAAACCAGGACCTGGAACTGCAAACCAAAGCCATGGGTATGAAGATGCCAGCCACCCGCATGCAGACGATAGAATACTTTGTGCCTGGTGTGGGCCTGGTACGCACCGAAACCTATCGTAATGGCAAACTGCTGGCATACAGTGTACTGAACAGAATCAGCAATTAAACTATAGATTATAAAAAAGCCTGCTATAGTTAGTTACAGCAGGCTTTATTATGATCTATAGTTGCTTAACGAAGCTCAATTTGCTTACTGCGCCCATTTACAGTTACTTCCGCAATTTTATCGCATGGTTCGCCACCAATAGGGTCGTAGTTCAACACAAAGGTATTGCCGCGTTCTGTAACAGTTTTTACCACGCCCGCTACAAAGTTACGCACACAGGTCTCGGCTAATACAAGTTTCAGGGGCTGCGCTATTGTTGTGTTAAAAGCTACGCCTTGCCTGTTCACGCCTTCCGAACTTCCCGAAATCAGGTAGATGTCGTCTGTTAAAATACGGGTATCGGCTCCGGCAATGCGCTCAATTATGCGGTTTGCTTCCCAGTAGGCAGTGCCCCGGGCAGTTTCTATACTTGCATCCTGCACTACTACATTTACCTTGTTAGCATTTACCCAGGTTTTGGTTTTGGTGCCGGTTAAGTGGTTGTCGTTTACATAATAGTCCAGCAGGGTTATAGTTACGCTGGAACCTGCCGTATAGCGTGGGCCATTAAAAGAAGCTACGATCTTGCCTCGCCTGTTACGGCCATCGCGGCAAAGGCAATTGGTATTCCCAAAGTCGATGGTAAGGGTGCGCGTTTCGCGGTTAAAGGTACGGGTAGCGCAGGCTGGTAAGCTCCCGGTAGCGGCAGCCACCCGGCCGTTCATAAACTCGTCGTCGTTGCCGGCTTCTTCTACAAAATTATCAGCCATCGTAAATTCCGATTCTGTTATGGCCTCGGTTTCTACAGTGTCGGTTTCGAGCTGCTGTGGGTCGTCTTCTTTCTGGCACCCGGCAAAAACCAGCAGGCATGCCGTTGCTGCCAGCGGTAAAATTTTAAAGAGCTGTTTTTTCATAACCAGTTAATAGTGAGGTGAGTTTTACCGTTAGAGCAGCAAAAGTTATAATAGTTTAACGCTATATACAAAAATAATTTTGCGGATATCAGAACGAATAACCTACCGAGAATTTAAGCTGCGCAAGCGGAGTGGCAGCAATATAAGAACTCTCGTCGCTTACAATCTCGTGCCCGATAATGTGGGCCGGCAATAGCTCATCGGCGCTGGTAGACTTGGCATATTTTACGCGCCCACCTAAGGCACCTGCCAACTCCAGCGTAAAATGCTTGCCAAGTAAAAACTGCCCCCCAAGCTGGTAGCTAAGGTCCAGGGAGTTCTGGTACAGGCGACCTACAAATCTATAGTTTGGTGAATTAGGATCCTGCTCGGGCAGCTCAAACACGTTTTTTTCAAAAACCAAGAAACGGTAGCCAAACACCGGACCATAAAAGAAGCCAAAGGGCGCAGTTCGCTTACGGGTGTTATAGTAGCGCTGACTCATGTGTATGGCCACGCCCATCACATCTTTTGCTTCATAATCTTCCCAATCGTCGGTTTCGCCTTTCAGGTAGCTTTTGTAAATGTAGCCAATGCCATACTCGTTAGAGATACGCTCGGTACGCAGCTTCTCCAACGAAAAATATACTTCCCCTATCTGCAACGGATGCACTTTTATAATGCGGTCATGGGCTGTGTCTATCTCCCGTATTTCAGGGGCGTCCAGGTCCTGCTCGTCCTGGGCATTAGCGGTGCATGTTACAAGTATAAACAGTGCCAGTAAACAGGCCTTAACTATAGAGGTAAAATCTTTCTTCATACAATCAGATCATAAAGTATAACTTTTGGTTAAGATGGCTGCCGTTTAAATGCCCTTCAAATTAACCAAAAACCATTCGCTTAAAATTAACCGGTCTTTACAGCTATGCTATAGTTACGCAACATATTGCTGTGCAGGTTTATGCGGGTATACGTTATAACTCCGTGATAATTAGGGCGTATACAATATGTTGTGTAGCTGTTTAACAACTTAACCTACTATAAAACTATGAAAAAAACTGCATCAGCAAGCTTAATTGTTTGCGCTTTATTATTTGGCTTTGGCTGTAATCAAAAACAGGAACCAGTAGAAGAAGCCCAGGAAGTAAACGAAGAAAAATTTGAAGACACAGCTGTAGAGGAAGTCAAAGATGACCTTTCAGAATTTATGACCAAAGCTGCCAGTGGCGGCATGATGGAGGTAGAGCTCGGTAAACTGGCCCAGGAAAAAGCACAGCACGCCGACGTGAAAAGCTTCGGGCAGATGATGGTTACAGACCATACTGCTGCCAACAACGAACTAAAAGCGCTGGCTGGCACCAAAAACATTACCTTACCTGATAGTATGAGCCAGGACCATATGGACAATATTACCGAGCTACGCCAGAAAACCGGTGCCGACTTTGACAAAGCCTACATGGACCTGATGGTGGAAGACCATAACGAAGATGTAGAAATGTTTGATGAAGCATCTAGAAAATTAGAAGATGCCGATGCAAAAGCCTTTGCCAGTAAAACACTAACCACATTGCGTAAACACCAGGAGCGTGCCAAGCAGGTAAAAGATATGCTAGATAAAGCAAAGAAATAGCGCGTTAAGCAATATTGTAAAACATATGAAAGCATCTGTAAGTAACTATACTTTACAGATGCTTTTTTGCTTTTAACTGAACAACTATGAAAAAATATTTATCTGTTATACTTGGGTTTAGCATGCTGCTACAGGTTGGCTGCAACTCAAACGATAGTATAAAAGCGGCCACGGAGCAAAGTATGGCCCAACTACAGCAGGCCGGCATTAATAACATGGAGAACGACGCACTTTTTGCTGCCGAAGCTGCCAGCGCCGACATGCTGCAACTGCAGCTAAGCGAAGCAGCCATTGCACGGGGCGTAAGCCCGGAGGTAAAAACATTGGCCCAGGACATGCAACAGGTGCACCAGCAAATGCTGACCGAACTGCAAGCACTCAGCGCCGATGCCAATCTGGTGTTGCCCCAGACCTTAGGTAACGCTCACCAGGAAGTATACAAAGAGGTAACGTCCAAAGAGGGCATAGGCTTTGATCTTGCTTATATCAGGCAGGTAAAAGAACAGCACGATGAGCTACTAAAGCGCTACGAAGATATGGCCGAGAATGGCGTGTCGATGGAAGTGAAGCAATACGCTTCGCGCCAACTACCCCTGATACGGCAGCATGTAGAGCGTGCCGAAGCACTTGAAAATAAGATTGAATAAAAAGAGCCGCAACTATAAACTATAGCTGCGGCTTTTTTAGGTTGGCTTATACGTTATTCCTGGCCGTTTTCGCGGTAATGGCTGGTTGCCAGTTCTTCTTTCAGGAAACGGGAAGTATAGCCTTTCTTTACTTTGGCCACCTCTTCCGGGGTACCTTTGGCAACTATAGTTCCGCCACCTTCGCCACCTTCCGGGCCAATGTCAATGATATGGTCCGCGATCTTGATCAGGTCCAGGTTGTGCTCAATGATGAGAACAGTGTTGCCCTTGTTGGTCAGTTTATGCAATACTTCTGATAAGTGCTCAATGTCCTGGAAGTGTAATCCGGTCGTTGGCTCATCCAGGATATAAAGCGTCTGGCCGGTATCTTTTTTAGATAACTCCGTTGCCAGTTTCACACGTTGTGCCTCACCACCGGATAGGGTAGTAGCCTGTTGCCCAAGCGTGATGTAACCTAAGCCCACTTCGTTCAGGGTCTGTATCTTGCGCAGGATACGCGGCTGACTCTCGAAGAATTCTACTGCCTGTTCTACGGTCATGTCCAGCACGTCGGTAATGCTTTTGCCTTTGAAGCGTACTTCCAGGGTTTCGCGGTTATAGCGCTTGCCTTTACATACCTCGCACGGCACGTACACATCCGGAAGGAAGTTCATTTCAATCGTTCGCATACCGGCACCTTCGCAGGCTTCGCAACGGCCACCCTTCACGTTAAACGAGAAACGGCCCGGCGTATAGCCTCTTATCTTGGCTTCCGGGAGTTGTGCAAACAGTGTTCTGATGTCTGTAAACACGCCGGTATAGGTGGCAGGGTTAGAGCGCGGCGTACGGCCAATGGGCGACTGGTCTACTTCAATAACCTTGTCTATTTTATCCAGTCCTTCTATCTTTTTATAAGGCAGCGGCTCGCGCTTCGCTCGGAAGAAATGCGTATTCAGGATTGGGTAAAGTGTATCGTGAATCAGGGATGATTTACCTGAACCTGATACACCTGTAACGCAGATCATTTTGCCCAAAGGCAGTTCCAGTGTTACATTTTTCAGGTTGTTGCCCGTAGCTCCGATCAGCTTTAACGTTTCGCCGTTGCCCGGGCGTTTGGTGCGCGGCACGGCTATGCCGCGACGGTTGCTCAGGAAGTCAGCGGTAGTAGTGCCGGCGTTCATCATTTCTTCAGGGGTGCCGGCTGTTACCACCTGCCCGCCATGTATACCTGCGCCTGGTCCTATATCCACCACATAATCCGACTGCAGGATCATGTCCTTGTCGTGCTCTACCACTATAATCGAGTTGCCCAAATCACGCAGGTCTTTCAGAGCGTTAATCAGGCGTTCGTTGTCGCGTTGGTGCAGACCAATACTTGGCTCATCCATAATGTAAAGCACACCCACCAGCTGCGTACCGATCTGAGTTGCCAAACGAATTCGCTGGCTCTCGCCACCAGATAAGGTTTTAACCGGGCGGTGCAGGCTAAGGTAATCCAGGCCTACATCCAGCAAAAAGCCGATGCGCTTACGGATCTCTTTCAGCAGCTCGCGGGCAATTACGTTCTGGCGGTCGCTCAGGCGTTCTTCAAGCCCCTCGAACCAGGCAGCCAGCTTGTTTATATCCAGTACCGAAAGCTCTCCAATGTTTTTGCCATCAATTTTAAAATGCAGCGATTCCTTTTTCAGGCGGTAACCGTTACATTCCGGGCAGGTGTTTGTTTGTGTAAAATCTTCTACCCAACTGCGGATGTTATCGGAATCAGACTCCATCTGGCCTTTTAGGAAATTGATGATACCCTCAAACTCCACTACGTAGTTGCCCTTCTTGGTATTTACTTCCAGGTCTTCTTCCAGACCATAAAGCAACACCTTCATTACATCCTCAGGCAGATCTTTTAGCGGCGTAGAAACCGAAACTTTAAAGTGCTTGAACAGGGCTTCGATCTGCTTAAAAATCCAGATGTCGCGGTACTCGCCAAGCGGCGCAATACCGCCACGGCGTATACTTAAGCTCTTGTCAGGTATAACCGATTCTTCTGTAATTTCCTGTATCTCGCCCAAACCATTACAAACCGGGCAGGCACCATAAGGCGAGTTAAAAGAGAAAGAGTTCGGAGCCGGATCGTCGTAGGCAATACCGGTGGCCGGGTCCATGAGGTGGCGCGAGAAGAAATGTGTTTTGTCGGCATCTGCATCAAGTATAAGTACCGTGCCTTTGCCATGCGTGAGCGCATTTTGTATAGAGCCTGATAAACGGAAACGGTCATCTTCCTTCACTACGATCTTGTCAATTACGATCTCGATGTCGTGAATCTTATAGCGGTCGACCTGCATTTTTGGCGCGATCTCCATCAGTTCGCCATCTACGCGGGCACGGATAAAGCCCATTTTTCGTATCTGCTGGAACAATTCGCGATAATGTCCTTTACGGCCTTTTACCACTGGCGCCAGTACAACTATACGCTTGCCATCGAAATTCTCGAGGATGTGGTTTACGATCTGGTCATCGCTCTGGCGCACCATTTTTTCACCGGTCACATAACTGAATGCTTCGGCAGTACGCGCCCACAACAGGCGCATAAAGTCGTAGATCTCGGTGATAGTACCAACCGTAGAGCGCGGGTTGCGGCTCGTGGTTTTCTGCTCTATAGAGATTACCGGTGACAAGCCCTCGATCTTGTCCACATCGGGGCGCTCCAGGCCGCCCATAAACGAGCGGGCGTAGGCCGAGAAAGTCTCCATGTAGCGGCGCTGCCCTTCGGCATAAATGGTATCGAAAGCCAGCGACGATTTGCCGGACCCGCTGATGCCCGTAAAGACAACCAGCTTATAGCGCGGCAGGGTTATAGATATGTTTTTGAGATTATGTTCGCGGGCGCCATATACTTCGATCTGCTGCGATTCGCCGTTATGCGGGAAGGCTGCTGAAGCTACGCCGGTATCTGTAGTTTGCTTTTGTTCTAAAGCCATTCAGGATGCGTTGATTTTAAATAGCAAAGGTATAAAATTGCCAGCGCTTTACGACAGTAAAACTCCAACCCTTCTTAACAGCAAAAGCAGCTAATTGGTTTAGCATTTGGTAACTTTCCTGTAGCTATGCTTTAATCGGCGTTGCCGTACCGGGAGGCTTCCTTTTCATGAATTATGGCGTGGTGGTGACTGGTTTGCACAAATTCGTCCCGCTGTTTTTTAATCAGACGTTGTTTCTGAAAGTACCGATAGAAACTATAGATAATGAGCCCGCCTCCTAATGCCAGCAATGTAAATCCTATTACCCCCATATACTTGTGCTCCGATAGTTTTATAGCTGCAATGCCGCCGGCTAACAGGGCAATGGAAGTGCGCAGATAAGCCATTAAGGTACGCTCGTTGGCAAAAATAGTACGCTGCACCGCCATCTGATCCCGTATCTCAGTGTTCTTTTTCTCCTGTTGCTTCAGCTTCTTTTTAAGCTTTTTAATTTCTTCCTTTTCGGGGTCAGGTAGCATCATGGGTTGGTTTTTTTGATTTGTTGAGAGTAAGCTAAACTATAGAATTCGGGGAATTAGTGTCTGCTGTAGGGTCTGCTTTTTCCTGGGCGGCTACTTTTGCGTGTACCGGGCTGGTGGGCACATAGGTGCTGGTGTGGTGTTGTATGCGCTCCTGCTTTTTGCAATAACGGCGGTAGCCAACTATGCCTATCGCTATCCCGATGGGAATAAACATTGCGCCCAGGCCTTTATAAACCGGGTCTTCAAAGAATTTAATAAAGGATAAACCTGCCAGCACCAACGCCATAGCCGTGCGACTATAAGCCAGCAGGGTACGTTCGTTGGCCAGTTCTGTGCGCTCCATGGCCAGTTGGTCGCGTACCTCAATGTTCTGCTTTTCCTGTACCTTCAGGTCTTTTTTTATCTCCTTGCGTTTCTTGCCGTTAAGTATACCTTTCCAGTTCATACTGCAAGTATACGGTAGCAACTATACAGGGGATAAGGTCTATTGCAGTGCCTCGAGCCAGCCTTTGTAGCTGCGCCCTGTAGTTGGGTGCTGCAACAGGTAATAGAACATGCCAGTAGTGCCAGACCGTGGGGCCCAGTCATTTTTATAGTTTTTGATGCGTTGAATCTCTTTTCCCCAGCGGTTATACAGCACCAGTTCCCAGTCATCCTCTTTCAGGCCGTGTATAAAAAACACATCGTTCAGGCCATCGCCGTTCGGGGTAATAACGTTGGGTATAAACAGACCACCAATACAATCTTTGAACCTCACTGTGATCTCGTCATCGGCTTCGCAGTGCTGGTTAAAGGCTTTGAGTTTGTAGGTGCCCGGTTTAGTTACTTTAAAGAAGGCGTCGGTGCTGCCATCCTGCCATTCGTAACGAATATTGCCGGGCAGTTCAGTGCCAATTACCAGGGTGTCGCCGTAGCAAAGCGTGGTGTCGTTGCCTAAAGCTATCGCTGGCCTGGTCAGGTAAGGCAGCCAAATCTCATCGCGTACCACGCAGCCAAATTCATTGGTAACATCCACCCAATACTTTCCGGCCTCGGTTACTACAAATGTAGGGTTTGTTGAGCCATCCTGCCACAGGTAAGTGGAATTAGGGAAGGTAGCAGTCAGTAATTTGGTGTCGCCGGAGCAAAGTGTTTCATCAGGGCCCAGGTTAACTATAGGTAGCGGTAAATGGTTAATGCGGATAATATCAGTAGCGCTACAGCCTTTGCTGCTGGTTAGGGTTACCCAATATTCGCCTGCAGTAGCTATAGTTATAGTTGGGGAAGTGGCTCCGGTGCTCCATTTATAGGTCATGCCGGGTTGGGTAGCATCCAGTGTTGTAGTGGTGTTGGCGCAAATGTCGCGGTCAGGGCCGAGGTTAACTATAGGCAATGGGTTATAAACTATAGTTATCTCATCTGATTTTTTGCAACCGTCTTTGCTGGTAACTTCTACGCTGTATGTGCCTGCCTTGGTAACCGTAAAAGTAGAATTGGTAGAGCCATCCTGCCACAGATACGTAGCGCCTTCGTTAAAAGCATTTAGTTCTATCGTTTCTCCCTCGCACAATTCGCGGTTAGCACCCAGATTTACGGTCGGCAAACTATAGTTCGAGACTTTTACTTCGTCGCGGGTAGTGCATTCGGCTATAGTTACATCAACCCAGTAAGTGCCGGGTGTGGTAGTGGTTATGCTTGCCGAGGTGCTGCCGTTGCTCCATTTGTAGGTGGCATTTGGGGTGGTAGCATCCAGGGTTACTTCGGTGCCGGGGCAAACCCAGCGGTCGGGGCCAAGGTCAACTACAGGCGGTGCCAATATTTTTACAGTTATAGTATAGGTTTCCTGTTTGTTGCCGATGTGGCGGGTAAAGGTAACGGTATAGTTGCCGGGAGCACTGAAATGGTGGCTGGCATTTAGCGTGTTGGCCGTATTGGCTGCACCTGATGCCGGGTCTCCGAAGTTCCACTCCATAAAAGTGGGGTTATCAGAAGTAGGGGCATCGAAAGCGAAATTGCTCGGCTCTCCAAAACAGTTAATATCAAAGCTGACATCGTAAGTATAAGTAAAGTTACTCTGGATAAAAGCTGGTAACCCCATCATGCTTTTTCTGCCTTCTAAATAAACTGCTGTGTCAATGTAAAGGCTGGCTGTACCTTTCTCATTTGGGTTACTGATAACACCCAAATGCGCACTGGCTGGTCGTGCAAAGTATATTTTACCATCCGGGGCAAGCTGTAAACTGCCGCCTACAAAGTTGGTTGGCGGGTTGGTAGGGTCCAGGTTTGCCTGGCCTATCAGCGTTTTAGAAGCATTTATAGTTGCAAAATCATTTGAGCTGAGATCATACTGATAGATCTTGGTACCTGCATCTGTAGATACATAAAGCTTGGAGTTATCAGGAGAGAACTCTACACCATAAGGAGAACTGCCGGGGTTTAACGAACCTGCAAAAGGTGCTATCGGGAAGGGAATAATAGAAGAGTTTTCGTTATTAAACCCAAAAAGGCGAACCGTGTTTGTGGCCCTGTGCGTAACGGCCAGTTTTGTTCCATCCGGCGAAAATTTCATGCAGCCTATAGCATCGGTTGCCTCTGAAGCTGGCGGAAAAATTCCTCCTAATAAATTAAATTCGTTGGCCGGGCCTACACCACTACTGGTAACCAGAAAACTCCGGAAGGTGTGAGTGCCATGTTGATGTGACATTACCCAAATGTCGCGTTTGTTCTGTTGCAGTACAGCTGTCAGTTTTTCGGAAGTTGGTGTATAAAGTAACTTGTTTTTGTCAACAACATCGCCTCCGGGTTCTGTCATGTCAATAGTGGCGTAGCGCAACCCATTTCCCCTGCCAGTAGCATCCGTCGTGAACAGGTAGAAAAGTTTCTGGCTTCCAGGCTTTGGAACTATAATACAGGACTGAGCACTATTGGCGCTTCCCATTAATCCGGAGCCATTTCGCATTACCTGGTGCTGGTTATTCCAGACAGTGGTGCCATCCGTGTAAAAAAGAAGTTTGCCGTTGGCATCAGCTATACTTGCGGTTCCTTCAAAAGCATTCATGGCGCTGTTGGTGAGCACTGCCGGCGGGTTTACGTTAAAATCTAGCCCAGCCTTATCTCCGAAATACCAGACATGAGACGCCTTGTTACGCTGCGCCTGCACGCCGGAAAAGCTTCCCGAAACCAGAAAACAAACTAAAAACGCCGCTACTTTACTACAAACCGAAAGCTTACCCCCACAGGTCATAATTTACCAAACTATAGTTAACCAGAATACTGTAAATATAGCTGATATAGGATGTTATAAGTATAGCCTTGTAAGAATATTTAGTAAACGGTATGTTATAGTTCAGAAAGCATAAAAAAAGCCTGCTGTGTTGGCAGCAGGCTTTTGTAAGTATAGTAAAACTGTTTCTCTTAGAAGTTTGGAGAAAGCAGGTACTTGGCATAGAAGTCGTCGATGATCTTTACCGCTTCCGACGGATCGTCTACGATGTGTACCAGGTCCAGGTCTTCGGCGCTGATGTTGCTTTCCATTTTCAGCATTACATCTTCTACCCACTGCATCAAACCTTCCCAGTACGAGCGGCCAACCAGCACGATCGGGAATGCACCGATCTTCTTTGTCTGGATAAGCGTGATCGCTTCAAATAACTCATCAAGTGTACCGAAACCGCCTGGCATTACCACAAAGCCCTGTGCATACTTCACAAACATTACCTTGCGCACAAAGAAGTAATCAAAGTTGATCAGCTTATCAGAGTCGATGTAAATGTTGTTGAACTGCTCGAATGGCAACTGGATGTTCAGACCCACTGACTTACCGCCTTCAGAGTGCGCACCTTTGTTACCGGCTTCCATAATGCCCGGGCCACCGCCTGTAATTACCCCATAACCATGGCGCACCAGCTTGGCAGCAATTTCCTCAGCCATTATGTAGTATTTGTTGTCGGCTTTGGTTCTCGCCGATCCGAAGATAGAAACGCATGGACCGATTTTGGCCATCTTTTCGAAACCATCCACGAACTCAGCCATTACTTTAAATATCTGCCACGAGTCGGCTATTTTGATCTCGTTCCAGTTTTTGTCTACAAACGCCTTACGAATGCGGATATCTTCTTCAGAGGCAGGAGGGGCAGTTACCTGGCCGCTTTCGCGCAGGTCAGTTACCGATCTTACTTTGTTGTCGTTAGCATCGGGGTTAAGTATAGTTTGCCCGCTACCAGTGTTAAGCGCCTCGTCGTGGAGCTTTGTTTTGCTTGTCTTTCTAAGCTTTGTCATAATATATTAAATCATCTTCTCGGCAGGACAATAGTACCCTGCGGCGCTTTTAATCAGGCGCCTTTCATCAAAAAATTAATCGCAAAAATACAGGCTGTGAGGGCGCGCTGCAAAATGCGGGTTGTAAGTTACTTTATTTAGAGCGGATTGCAATAACCGGGTCAAGATTTGACGCCAGCACGGCCGGGATTATACCTGAAAGCATACCAATCACCGCGGATACGCCAAGGCCCAGCACAATGTTACCTATCGACAGGCTAATTTTCATCATGTCCTGCGGGATGATGGTGATCAGGAACACCAAAAAGATGCCTATGCCACCACCTAACACGCTCAGGAACACCGACTCGAACAAAAACTGGAAAAGGATAAAATAGTTTTTAGCCCCCAGTGATTTTTGTATACCTATAATGTTGGTTCGCTCTTTAACCGACACAAACATAATGTTGGCAATACCGAAGCCGCCTACCAATATAGCAAACCCACCAATTACCCAGCCAGCCAGGCCAACCACATCAAAAAAGCCTGATATAGATTGTGTTACCATTTCGGGGCGGTTTATGGCAAAGCTGTCATCGTCGCGGGGGCGCTGGCCACGTATGTTGCGCATCATGCCGCGCACTTCATACTCCAGTTCCTGCAGGCCTTCATCCTCCGGGCGGCCTTTAATGGCAATGGCATTGCCTACGCCATCGGGCCCGGTATCATACATTTTGCTGAAGGAGCCAAATGGTATAATGCCCATCTGGTCGAAGTTGGGCATACCAAACATGCTTTCGCCCTGTTTCTCTATCACCCCGATCACCCTAAACCGCTGACCGCCAACTTTTACTTCCTGGCCTACCGCGCTTATGTTCGGGAAAAGGGCATCAGCAATTTCTTTGCCTATCACTACTACATTGCGGGAGGCATCAACCTCCTGTGGTACAAAATAACGGCCTTCTTCAATCGGTATCTCGCTTACTTTGTTGTAGTCATAGGTTACACCCATTAGCATGGCGCCGGTAAAGCTGTTGCTTTGGAATTTAAAAGTACTGCCGCTTTTATCTGCAAACAGGGCCACACCTGCATCGTTGGCCAAGTTGCGATCCAGTAAACGGAACTCGCGCACCGTGGGCTCCGGTCGCTGAAAATATTTCCACCACGGGTAGCTACCACCAAAGCTCCAGGGCCATTTCTGCACATATAAAACTTTATCGCCAATAAAGCTCATGCTGTCGCGCACGTTACGCTCTAGCGAATCTACCAGCGTAAAAACTGATATTATGGCGAAAATACCAATGGTTACGCCCAGCAGCGAGAGCAGTGTACGGAGCATATTGGCACGTAGGGCCTGCCAGGCAAATCGTATACTTTCCGCAATCAGACGCAGGTATATCATCGGTTTTGTGGTTATATAAAGTAATTTTTTTAAAAGTAAGAATATTTCGGTCAAACTGAGTAAATTTGCGGCTCGTTTTTTTGTTTATTGCCGGGTTAATTTTCCGAACTCCTGAAAGCAACTTCAAGTTATAGTTAAAGTCTTTTCACCATTTGGAATCCAAATACCGTAATATTTGATCTATGAAATTATCAGAATTTAAGTTTGATCTGCCGGAAGAGCTCCTGGCTACGCACCCAACCGAAAACCGCGATGAGTCGCGCATGATGGTACTGCACCGCGATACAGGTAAGATCGAGCACCGTATTTTTAAAGATATACTGGAGTATTTTGACGACGGCGACGTGATGGTTGTGAATGATACCAAAGTGTTTCCGGCCCGCCTTTACGGCAACAAAGAGAAAACCGGCGCTAAAATAGAGGTTTTCCTGCTGCGCGAACTGAACAAAGATATTCATTTGTGGGATGTGCTGGTTGACCCGGCGCGTAAGATACGTGTAGGCAACAAACTATACTTTGGCGAAAGCGACCTGGTAGCGGAAGTTATTGATAACACGACATCGCGTGGCCGAACTATAAAATTCCTGTTTGACGGCACAGACGAAGAGTTTTACAAAACTATTAACGACCTGGGCGAAACGCCGCTGCCACGCTATATTAAGCGCGAAGCTGAGCCGGAAGACCGTGAGCGTTACCAGACTGTGTATGCCAAAAACGTAGGTGCCGTAGCTGCGCCAACTGCCGGCCTGCACTTTACCAGAGAAGTACTGAAGCGCCTGGAGATAAAAGGGGTAGATATAGCGCCTCTTACGCTACACGTTGGGTTGGGTACATTCCGCCCGGTTGATGTGGAAGACCTGACCAAGCACAAAATGGACTCTGAGAACTTTAGTGTTCCTGCTGAAACATCGGATATGGTGAACAAGGCGTTGGATAACAAGAAGCGTGTTTGTGCTATAGGTACAACTACCATGCGTGCACTGGAGTCTTCGGTATCGGCGAGCAACCGCCTGAAGCCAAACGAAGGCTGGACAGACCGTTTCATCTTCCCTCCATACGATTTCAAGATAGCGAACGCACTGGTTACCAACTTCCATATGCCGGAAAGCACCCTGCTGATGATGACAGCTGCTTTTGGGGGTTACGAACTGGTAATGAAAGCCTATGAAGAAGCCGTAAAAGAGAAATACCGTTTCTTCAGCTACGGCGACGTAATGCTGATTTTGTAAGGATAAGCTGCTTATAAAGTATAAAAAGCCCCGACTGCAAAGTCGGGGCTTTTTTATTGCGGATCGTTGAATTGTTGGATCAGCTATAGTTAAGACGCAAAGTATTGCGTCTCTACATCTTCTAATTTTTCTAACTCATCCATCTTTAACTCCTAAACTCTTTAATTCCTAAACTATAAATCTTTTTAACTTTGCTCCTTATGGCGCAAGAACTCCCAGAATATGCGATTATAGTTGCCGGCGGCTCGGGCAGCCGGATGCAGCACGATACTCCTAAGCAGTTTATACCTGTAGCTGGAAAGCCGATACTAATGCATACGATAGAACGCTTTTACAACTATAGCCCAACTATACGGCTGATTGTGGTATTGCCTAAAGAACAGCTGGAAACCTGGCGTGAGTTGTGTAAAACGTACAGCTTTACTATTTTCCATATGACGGTGCCGGGTGGTGCTTCGCGCTTCGAGTCTGTGAAAAATGGCTTAGGTGCTGTAATGGGAAATGGTTTGGTAGCCGTGCATGATGGCGTTCGCCCGTTTGTGGAGGTTGAAACTATAAAAGCTGCTTTTGAGGCCGCTGCAAACTATGGCAGTGGCGTGGTAGTGGTATCACCAAAGGATTCTATTCGCGAACTGATTTCGAAAGGAAGTATATCTGTGCCGCGTGCCAACTATAAACTGGTACAAACCCCGCAGGTATTTACAGCAGAAATTCTTAAAAAAGCCTACGAGCAGCACGACCAGGGTTACTTTACCGACGATGCCTCGGTAGTAGAAAGTATAGGCGAGAAAATTACATTGGTAGAAGGCAGCTACCGCAATATAAAAATCACAACTCCCGAAGATCTGATATTAGCTGAAGCTTTTGCCAAAGAACAACTATAGTATAACTGGTCGGCCAGCTTCCAAAAAAGCCTGGTTCTCTAAAACAGTATCCGGGGAGATAACCTCTAATATTGGTTCTGGCTTAGAAAGGTTTAACAAGTAGCCTTCCATCGTCGTCAGGTTGTGCAGGTCGTGTGTAATACAAAGCACAGTTTTCTGATTTTCGTGTACCCAGCTTTGCAGCAGCTTAAATACCTTGTTCTTATAGTATACATCCAGTTGCTGCGTGGGCTCATCCAGCAGGTTTATAGCTGCGTCCTGCAGCATCAATTGCGCCAACCATACCAACTGTTGTTCCCCGCCTGAAAGGGTTGTAAAGTCGTGGTCCTGCAGGTGGGTGAGTTGTAGTTGCGCCAGTACCTGAGCGGCGGTATCGTAATCCTGGGTAGTGTAATCTTCAAAAAAGCGCTTCTTCCGGAACAGGCCCATTACCACCAGGTCTAGCACTTTTATAGAGAAAGAAACTGTATTGCGTTGCGGCAGGTAAGAAAGTATGCCTTGCTTGGTGGCCAGCGGCAGGGTTTTAAGGTCGTGGCCTTTTATATGCAGTTGTCCCTGGTAAGCTACCTTTTGCTGAAAGGTTTTGAAGAAGGTGGTTTTGCCCGCACCGTTGTGGCCGATGATGGCGACAAACGTTGGGGCAGGTATAGAAAAAGAAAGGTTGCGGATAAGAGTACGCGACTCATAACCCGCAACCAGATTTTTTACTTCAACGATGTTATTCAATGATTAATTACTAATGATGAATGAATAATGAGTAAGCTTTAAAGCTATTGGCAATTATTCATTATTCATTACCAATTATTCATTATTAATATTCGTCTTCGTTAAACATGAAGTCTTCCTTGGTAGGATAGTCAGGCCAGATCTCTTCGATGTTCTCGTAAGGCTGTCCGTCATCTTCAAGGGCCTGCAGGTTTTCTACTACCTCCATAGGTGCTCCAGAGCGAATTGAGTAATCAATTAACTCATCTTTAGTTGCTGGCCAGGGTGCGTCCTCCAGGTATGATGCTAATTCAAGTGTCCAGTACATAGTATGTGTCTCCTTAACTAATTGTTGGCTATTTTAGATTGGTTTGCAAAAGTATAAATAAATATAAAAACAAAAATTTATACTTTAAAAAATTGCTTTTTTATTTGTTTTTAACAACACAACGCAAAACGTATACAAATGTTCAGGATGAAGTGCTAAAATTTAAAATGCAGGCATAAATTAGTAACAAAAGCTGTACGGCTACCTATAAAAGCGCTTTGGCAACAAAAAAGCCTGCGCGTGGCAGGCTTTAAAGTATAGCTATAGTTTGGTTAAGCGTTGTTGCTATAAGCCCCCAACTTCTCTTTAAACCCTTCTATCAGTTGCTGTTTGGTGTTTATCTTCCGCTTAAAGTTACGGATCTTACCCTGCAGCATACTACGGAAGGTGTCGTTGCTTGGCGAGTCGCTCAGTTTATCCAGGTTATCTTCCAGCACTTCCAGCTCGCTTTTATCTGATTTTATAAAATCCTTCAGCGCGTTGATGCGGGCATTAAGGCCATCTGCTTCGCTTAGCTTTTCGTTGCTGGCCTGCTGGCGTTTTCGGATGTAGTGCTCCAGGCTGCTGGTTTCAAATATCCGGTCGCAGGCTTTTATAAACTGTTCCCACACCTGGTCTGATACAGACGGATGCACCGGGCCTACTTTTTTCCATTCGGCCTGCAGTTCCTTGGCGCGACGTACGGCATCGTTCAGGTTATGCTGCTCCAGCAAACCGTTGGCTTCGTCTACCAGCTGCTTTTTCTTTTCGTAGTTAGTGTCGTAAAACTGCTCGCGCGATGCATTCTTTTCGCTGTTAATCTTCACCTTCAGGCGCTCAAAAAAGTGGTTATGCGCTTTACGGAAGTCAGTCCATAGTTTGCTGGTAACTTTGCGCGGCAGGCTGCTGTCTATGTCTTTCCACTGGTTCTGCAATTGCTTTAGCTTGGCTGTTGTGTTTTCCCAGTCGTCGGAGTTCTGCAGCGCTATCGATTGCCTGATCAGGTCTTTATACTTGTCGTATGCGTGGTTCTGCATACGCTTCTTGTCTTCAAAGAAGTTCTTTTTGCGCTCAAAAAACGCCTCTATCGGGGCTTTAAAGCGTTCCTCAATTTCTTCGGTCAGTTCCTTGTCTACAGGGCCGGTCTTTATCCAGGTGGCGCGCAGTTCTTTTAGTTGGTCCGATGCTTCTTTCCATTCAATACTCTCCTGCAGTGCTTCGGCCTGTTGTATCAGCCCTATTTTAATGGCCAGGTTCTTCTCCCGGTTCTGCTTTATCGTTTCGTTAATGTTTTCTTCGGCCTTACTCAGGGTATGAAACATTACTTCAAAATCGCCAAGGGCATCGTACTCGCCCACCTGCTCTTTCATATGAAGCACTTTCATCAGAAAAGACCCCTTGTTCTCAGATGACGCAATTCGCTCCAACAGGGAGTTCACTTTTTCACGGAACATTTCAAAACGTCTCGCAAAGTATACTAAGGAGTCGTTCTCAGATTCTTTTACATCGCCAACCTGGCGGGCAGGGTAGTTCATGAAGGGTTTCAGCCACACCTGCTGGTCCTGAATAAAGCCATATTTCTTGGCTTCTTCCAATAGATCGTTGTTTTCCATTTGACTGGATCGGGTTTTGCGTCAAAAAATAGGGTAAGGCACTTTTTAAACTAACTTTAGCATACGCAGCTTTAACTTAAGCGTTATATGAGCGCATCCGTAAAACAGATGGCACAAACAGTTTGCAGGCGAAGCTGGTTGCAAAGCAAGTATAAGTATACTAAACCCAACAGTATTTTACAAGTTTAACGATTTCGTGGCAATATTCTGAGGGGTAAATGCATGAAATTTTACGATATTTGTATTTAATCTGAAAACGAAAACGATGGCAGCCTGCTGTTTGAAAAAGCAGATTTGCCACTTTCCGGAACGTATAAACCTGACAGAACGATAGCATGAGCAACGAAAAGATCATTTTCTCGATGGCCGGGGTAAGTAAAGTTTACCCTCCGCAAAAACAAGTACTTAAAAATATTTACCTCTCTTTTTTCTATGGCGCTAAAATTGGCGTGCTGGGTCTTAACGGTTCTGGTAAGTCTAGCTTGCTGAAGATAATTGCAGGAGTTGATAAGCAGATACAGGGCGAAGTAGTCTGGAGCCCGGGTTACACAGTAGGTTACCTGGAGCAGGAACCGCAACTGGACCCAACCAAAACTGTGCGCGAAGTGGTGGAAGAAGGCGTAAGCGAAGTGGTGGCTTTGTTGAAGGAATTTGACGAGATCAACATGAAGTTTGGCGAAGAGATGACTGACGATGAGATGAATAAGCTTATCGAGCGCCAGGGTGTAGTGCAGGAAAAACTGGACCACCACAACGCCTGGGAACTGGACAACCGCCTGGAGCGCGCCATGGACGCCTTAAGAACGCCGCCTGAAGATGCTATAATCGGTAACCTGAGTGGTGGTGAGAAGCGCCGTGTAGCACTATGCCGTTTGCTATTGCAGGAGCCCGATGTACTGTTACTGGATGAGCCTACCAACCACCTGGATGCTGAATCAGTAGACTGGCTGGAGCAGCACTTAAAGCAGTATAAAGGTACCGTAATTGCCGTAACCCACGACCGTTACTTCCTGGATAATGTGGCTGGCTGGATACTGGAACTGGACCGTGGCGAAGGTATTCCGTGGAAAGGTAACTATAGCAGCTGGCTAGAACAGAAATCTAACCGTCTGGCACAGGAAGAAAAGACCGAAAGCAAGCGTCAGAAAACATTACAGCGCGAGTTGGAGTGGGTTAAGATGGCGCCCAAAGCACGCCATGCCAAGTCTAAAGCGCGTATCAGCCAGTATGATAAACTAGCCGGCGAAGATGCCAAACAGAAAGAAGATAAACTGGAGCTATTTATTCCGGACGGCCCGCGTCTGGGTGCTCAGGTTATCGATGCGCACAACATCAGCAAAGCTTATGGTGATAAATTACTGTTCGAGAACCTGAACTTCTCGCTGCCGCAAGGTGGTATAGTTGGTATCATTGGTCCAAACGGTGCTGGTAAAACTACTTTGTTTAAACTGATAACAGGCCAGGAGAAACCAGATGCCGGTGACTTTACAGTGGGCTCTACAGTGCAGATTTCGTATGTAGACCAGGAGCATGCCCAGCTTGACCCTAATAAATCTGTATTCGAGGTGATATCGGGTGGTACGGAGCACATGATGATGGCTGGACGCCAGGTAGTTTCCCGGGCTTATGTAAGCAAATTTAACTTTACGGGAGGCGACCAGGAAAAGAAAGTAGCCAACCTGTCGGGTGGTGAGCGAAACCGTGTGCACCTGGCTATGACGCTGAAAGAAGGCGGAAACTTGCTGCTACTCGATGAGCCAACCAACGACCTGGACGTGAACGCGATCCGTGCGCTGGAAGATGCCCTGGAGAACTTTGCAGGTTGCGCTGTAATCATCTCACACGACCGTTGGTTCCTTGACCGTATCTGTACGCACATCCTGGCCTTTGAAGGCGACTCGCAGGTTTGCTGGTTTGAAGGTAACTACACCGATTACGAAGAGAACAAGAAGAAGCGCATGGGCGATGTTGAGCCAAAGCGTATCCGTTATAAGAAGCTGGTATAAAACAGTTTTATATACTTTATAAAAAAGGCTTGTTGCAGATTTTGCAGCAAGCCTTTTTCTTTTTCATCGCCTGAGATCAAGCCAATTAAATGAATTCTTATTTAACCTGAGCAACTATAAAAAAAGCTGTTTTTAGGTCTTAAATTGAATTTTTTAAATTAAATATTGTTTGTTTTTGGGTTATTTTATCTTGTGTTAACAAATCGGTAACAACGCTCGTAGCCTATAATACAAAGACAGCCAAAGGGATAAATCAGTGTTTAACGATTAAAGGTTGTTTATGATGAAAAATGTTTACCACAATCAAGATGAGTTAGCTTACTGGATCATTGCAGGATACTTCGCAGTTGTTGGAGTAGTGGCAATGCTGGTTTCTTAAGTTAATCGTTCCTTAACGGAAACACAAAAGCCGCACCCGTAAGTGCGGCTTTTGTGTTTATAGTTACCTGTAAGGTTATTAGTTACTTTACACGCTCAAACTTCAGCTCATCAAAGTGGAAATCCGGGTTGTCAGAATCTATGCGCATCTGGCTTATAGTTCCGTCCGGGCCAACTAAGAACCGCACTTTTGTAGGTGTCAGCAATGCGAAATCGTTTTTCCAGTCCAGGTCAAAAATATCGTGCTGCCAGTGGGTAAGCGTACCTCCTAATGCCTGCGCTGGTACCAACTGTAGATCCAGTTTGCCGTCTTTTATAGTTACAGTAGCATTACCGTATAGCTGGCTGTAGTAGGTGCCCGTATAAGCGCTCAGGTCCATGGTTGGTTTGCTTTTGCGCTTTTTCTCTTTCGGGGCTTTGGCTTGCGTTTCGGCTTGTGCTTTTTTCGCTTTTGCCATCATATCCAACGTAACCTGGCTCCAGTCTTTGCCATGCTGCACACCAAAAAACTGGTCTAAGGTATAGTTGGCAATCGGTGTCATAATGCTGCTCATGCTGTTAGTCAATATCACGATGCCCAGTTTCTCTTCAGGAGCCAGTACGGTACGGCTGTTCATGCCCTCGTGTCCGCCACCATGGTATACCAGTTTGCGGCCTTCGTAATCGCTCACAAACCAACCCAGGCCTGCTGCACTAAAGTGGGTAGAAGGCATAAACTCTTCAGAGCCTTTAGACACAGGCATGGGGTTGTGGGCCTGCCACATATGGCGGCTGGCATTTTCGCTGAAAATCTTTTTGCCGTTATAGGTACCGCGGTTCAGTTGCAGGCGCATCCACTGGGCCTGCTGGGTTACGCTGGTAAAAATGCCGGCAGCCGGATTCCAGTTGTCCCAGGCGGTAAGGATGGTAGCTACTGGTTTACCCTCTTTATCAAAACCGTGCGGTGAAGCTACATTCTGCACCCCTTTCAGGTCGTTTACCGAAGTATAAGAACGGGTCATGCCCAGTGGCTGGAAGAAGGTTTCTTTTATATAGTTTTCCCAGGTCTTGCCAGTTACATTTTCAATCACTTCACCAGCGGTTATAAACATCAGGTTAGAGTAGCCATAACCATCCCGGAAACCATAATCGGGCTCCAGGTACTGCATTCTCCGGATAATTTCTTCGCGGCTATAGTTGGTGTTGTACCAAAGCAGGTCGCCGCCAAATGTTCTAAGCCCTGCACGGTGGCTTAGTAAGTCTTCTATAGTCAGGTTTTCGGTAACGTATGGCGAATACATTTTCAGGTATGGGATGTACTTATTTACCTTGTCTGTCCATTTTATTTTGCCAGCATCAACTAGGGTTGCCAGCGCAGCCGAAGTATAGGCTTTGGAGTTAGACGCGATTCCGAAAAGTGTATTGGCATCTACTTGCCCGCCTGTTTTGTTGTTAAGTACGCCATAGCCTTTGGCAAATATTACTGAGTCGTTTTTAACGATAGCAATAGCCATTCCCGGCACATCCCAGTCTTTTAAAGCTTTTTGGTAGTAAGCATCGAGTTTGGCTATAGTTGCGGCATTATTGTTTTTCTGAGCCAGGGCAGGCTGCAATATAAAGCACAGCAACAGGCTCAGTAGCAGGAAACTTCTGCGCAAAGTAGTCAGGTTGTTCATAAGGTTTAATAGTATTTTTAAGGTGTAGCAATATAGGGTTTTTTAGATTGTAAGGGAAATCAGGGGTAGTGTCATTTTGAGGGTAGTGAGATCTGTTTTTTTATGAACTAGCAATGTGTCCAGCTTTTGCTAGAGCCTAATACTATAGTTGAACATTTGTCATTTCGACGCAAGGAGAAATCTGTACCAGCTTTTAGTTAATTATAGTTGCATCTTGAGCCAAGCTATACTTTCAAATTTCCTCTAATCCTGGGAGCTTTACCTACCCATCGTTTCAAATGAGCTTTGGTGCCCTCACGGCCGGGAGGCCCCGTCTTCGGGCATCGCGCTGCTGCCTTCTTGCTATCCTCGTTCCTCGGATTGGCTCACGCCACCGCAACAAGTCAAAGGCGCTCAACCCAAAGACTGCTATCTTTCTATTATGTTCCTCTGTCTATAGTTTGATAGTATAAGCTTCGAGATTGATCGTGGGTATAGTTTCGTAGGAACAGGTCGCGACCTGTCCGCCTCATGGACTATAACTATGAATCTATACAGTCAACTATAATTATAGCCAAAAAATCCCCTCTTGAGAGGGGCAGGGGTGTGTTATAGCAAAGGCTTCACGCATCTCGTCACAAGATCCTTCCAGGATGACAAATAAAGTAGTAGTAGCAGTAAAAACTCCCTCTCCTGTATTGGGGGTAGGAACCCTCTTCAAAAGGAGAGGGCTGGGGTGAGGTTAAATCCTGCTAATCCATTAATCCTGCAAATCCTGATTCAGACAAGCTTACTCTAATTCCCTTCCTCTCTTGGTTTGTGCGGGCCGGTTTCGTAGTCTTTTTTCTCCATTTCCAGGCGGTGCAGTTCTTCGGGGGTAAGGGAAGTGGCGAGTGTGCCTAAATTTGGTTGTCCGGCATCTACCCAGGCGGTATACCAAAAGCTGGCAACGGTTTGTATCGCTAAGCGCATTTGCCGCTCTACCTGGCCGTTCAGCTTTTTACTATAGGCTTCCGAAAATTCGCGGGAGTAAACACGGGTGGTCAGGTTATTTCGCAGTTCAAAGCCGTATTTTTTCTCCTCATCAAAAGCTATAGTTAACTGGCGCTCAAAACTCAGCACAGAATCAAGGGCTATGTGGGCGCTGGCAACCAGGTCCCAGGCCCGCAGCTGCGGATTAGTAATGTACTGTGCAGGACCTACAAAAAAGTCATAGTTATCTGAAAACAGTTCCGGCAACCGCGACTCCCAGAAGCCATGTATCCCGCGCTGATCGGTAAGTTGCCCGTTATAGTTGCTGGTGGTGTGCAGCGGCACGCAGGCATCTGCAATGTAATGGCCCAGGTCAGACGACACCCGGAGTATTTTGTCCAGGTTCCGTTCTTTAAACGCCTGCGTAAGCTGATACTTCATAAAATTGATGTGCCAGGGCACAATGCCAAACGCCATTAAGGTGTCTTCGGTAAACTTTTCGACGGCGGGCTGCCAGTAACGTGGTAATTTATACAGGGCGCTGTCGCCATACTCGTCTAAGTCAATGTAGTGGCGCGGAGCTTCGCCTTCTACTGCGTAACGGCGCTTGTCGGGGTTAACGGCGTTCTCGGTAATGTAACGGATGTGTTTCTTGTAAAATCCGACCATTTCGGGAGGTAAGGCAAACACAGCCAGCCGGTTAATACGCTGGTGTGCGTAAAATCCCCAACTATAGCTATGCAAGGGCAGCAGCAAAGCAAACAGCACAAATACAGTTGTTATAGTTCGGGCCATACATGCCCTGTACGCAATAAAACGATAAGTTGGTTTATAACCATTGCCTGGCTAATCGCTAAATTATTTATGCTTTTCTGAACTATAGTTAAACACCCGTTCAGGTTTTGCCTGCCATACCAGTATAGTTAATGCTGAAAAATTTTACGGATGATTTTAATCATCTAATGTAAATAGCTTAACCTATACCTTTGAGATTAGTTAAATAATTGAATCTACGGTTAAAAATATGGCAGAAATGCTGAAGCAGCTTCTCGAATTTAAACAGACAGACCGCAAGTGGCATTTGCCGGTGCTGGCTGGCCTGTGTGTGGGCCTACCTGTATTGGCAGGCTACTTTACTGATAACCTGCAGGATGGTAAACTGGTTTCGATGGCAGCTTTGGTTATTTTGTACATCCAATCCCAAAGTATAGCCCGCCGCATGATCGTGCTGATGGCAAGCTCATTCGGAATTATGGTGTCGTATGCGGTGGGAGCTTTGTTTGGCTTTAACCCGGTGGTGGCTTCTTTGGTGCTGGGCCTGTATGCTTTTACAGTGCACCTGGTGCTTTATTACCTTAAAATGGTACGTCCGCCAGGTAACTTCTTTTTTATCATGATCGCGTCGGTTGCCATATCCTTGCCGCATAACTTGGAAACTGTTCCGCATAAAATAGGGCTCGTGGGCATCGGAACGATGATCTCGTGCCTGCTAGGGCTGGTTTATAGTTTGGTAACCTTAAGAAATACCAATGCTGCTGATGAAGTTATAACCGTGACCAAAAACCAGTACATCAATTTTGTAGAGTCAGTTACGTTCGGGTTTTTTGTGGGTGTTTCGTTGCTTATTGCCCATTTATTTGAGCTGGATACGCCTTACTGGGTGCCAACCTCTTGCGCAGCTGTAATGCAGGGGATTAGCGCTACCCATATTTGGCAACGTAGTGCGCAGCGTGTGTTGGGTACATTTATAGGGCTGGTATTAACGTGGTTTATATTGTTGCTAAACCCATCTATGCTCGTCATTACCTTGGGCATCATCTTGCTGCAGATAATTGTGGAGTTTCTGATCGTGCGCAACTATGGTATTGCGGTTGTTTTCATCACGGTGCTTACCATATTCCTGGCAGAAACCGGTACAGCTTTAACTATAAACCCAAGTGAGTTAATACAAGCCCGCTTTTTCGATATTTTAACCGGCAGTATAATTGGAGCGATAGGTGGCTGGATTTTATTCAACGAAAGGCTGCAGTTTATAGCGACAAGGCAGATCCGCAAAACAAGGATATCGTTGGTGAGGCGAAAGTTATAGGTTAGGTTATACTTGAAGAGTAGTGAAACTATAGTTAATTGATAATTACTATATTTGATAAGCAGCTACTCCTGCTATCTACCGTATTTGGCAGATAGTAGGAGTAGGTACTCCAGATATCCAATAGTTATAACCAATTTTAGATACAAAAATGAAATCAAACTTTTTACTTTTAGCCCTATCAATGTTTAGTTTTAGTGCGCTTGCACAGTCAAACGAGCCAGTTCAATCAAAAGAGTTGGTAAGTATGACGAAGCTTGAAATAGGACTCCAAGGAATTGGAGTAGGCTATGAAGTGCCGTTTAGCGATAAGTGGTCTGTAAACCTAAGTGCTGGTTTGGGGGGCGGATACTCTATTGACAAGAACAGCTATGCCAACGGGTTCAACAGTACGTTCATCCTCAAAGAGCCTGTGGCTTATTTTAGGTCTGAGTTCAAATATACCTATAACCGAGATAAAAGAGCTACTAAGTCAAAGTCTTTACTAAACAACGCGGGTAATTACGTTGCCTTTCAGACTAAGTACACCACAGCCAGAGTTTTCGAAAACAACGAGTGGAATCAGCTAAATAATCCCCTGAATAGAACTTTACTGAATGAAGTACATTGGGGCATGCAAAGGCCTCTTGGACAGAAGTTTCTTTATAATCTTCACCTAGGTTTAGGTTATGCAGCTGACTTTGATTTTAAAAATAGCCAAATTTATCCAGCGGCGGGACTTCAATTTGCCTACGTAATTTCTAAAAACAAAAGGTTATAACCATACCCATAAGCCAGCTACGCCGCCTTATGGCTAAGTCCGTTAAAAGAAACCAAACCGGCCTGCTATAAAACTATAGCAGGCCGGTTTTTATACTTCTAAACTATAAATCTAGCGGCGCTTATCGGCAGCCGGGAACTTCATTTTATAGTCGGCGTCTACTTCGCCTTTCGATATTTTGGTCAGCTTATTTTTGATCAGGCGCTTTTTCAGGCCGTTCAGGTGGTCTGTAAACAGGATGCCTTCAATGTGGTCGTACTCGTGCTGGATAACGCGGGCAGTCATGCCATCATAGGTATCGGTGTGTTCGTTCCATTCTTCATCAAAATAGCGGATAACAATGCGCTCCGGGCGGTACACGGTTTCGCGGACACCTGGTATACTTAAACAGCCTTCTTCAAAGCCCCACTCTTCACCGTCTTCTTCCAGTATCTCAGCGTTAATAAAGGCTTTCTTCACACCTTTTCCTTCATCTTCGTCGTCCATCATCGGCTCCGAATCTATCACGAACAAACGAATAGCTTTCCCGATTTGTGGTGCTGCCAGGCCAACGCCGTGTGCATGGTACATGGTGGTAAACATGTCATCTACCAGTTCTTTCAGGTTCGGAAAATCCTTTGGCAGGTCGTCTGCTTCCTTTTTTAGTACAGGGTCGCCGTAGGCTACAATAGGGTAAATCATAATATGTTTTTGCTCTCTAAATACGATTGTAAAATAATGGCGGCGCTCACACGGTCTACAGTGCCTTTGTCCTGACGGTCTTTCTTTTTAAGGCCGCCGGCCAGCATGGCAGCCTGTGCCATTTTAGAAGTAAACCGCTCGTCTATAGTATGCACCGGTATAGTTGGGAACTCCCGCTGCAGAATACGCATAAACCCAACCACATGCTGTGTGGCATCCGAATCTTCGCCGGAAAGACGGCGCGGCATACCTATAACTATAGCCTCTACAGGCTCGCGCTGCACATAGGTTTTCAAGTAAGCAAGCGCATCTTTGGAGTGTACCGTATCCAGCGGATTGGCCGCAATCTGCAGTACATCCGTAACGGCTATGCCAACGCGTTTTGTTCCGTAATCAATTGCCAGTATCCTGCCCATAGTATGCATTTGCACCACAAAGGTAAGTATTTAATTGCTGATTGTTACTTGTTGATTGTTTGGAGATTTAATTGCTGAATTGCTGTAATGTCAGGTTGCTGAAGGATTAATTGCTAAATGGTTGGCTCAACTATAGTTTATGAAGCAAATTGTTTATCTCTATAGCGCTTTAACTTTCTAACCTTCTAACTTCCCAACTTTCTAACTTAATCAACTCCTAAATTATAACACCGGCTGTAGTAGTGTGGCAAAACGCAACCCTGTTAAATTTGTACTTGTATAGATAAGTAGCCCTTCCGTATATTGAAGCGTAATTGGTAGTGCGGCTTGGTATTTGAGCGGATACTACACAGACACACAAAGAACTATGAGTAAAATAGAGCACAGCGAAGAAAGGAAAAGCATCCGCAATTCGCCTATTCAGATAAAACTGCCGCTTTTTATTGCACTGGCCATGGCAGCCGGCGTCCTGATCGGGGCAAACACGTTTTCGCCATCTACTACCAATCCGCAGGATACTGCCAAAAGCTACCTGAAGTTCCGGGATATACTCAGTTACATAGACCGCGACTATGTAGACACCGTGGATATAGAAGCACTGACAGACCACGCTATAACCGAAATGCTGGAGAAACTGGATCCGCACACTTCCTATATTCCGGCTAAAGATATGGCTATGGCCCGCTCGTACCTCGAAGGCGATTTTGAAGGTATAGGAGTGGAGTTTAATATTTTTAATGACACCATTTATGTAATTACACCACTTAGCGGAGGCCCGTCGGAGGCAGCGGGTATACTGGCCGGTGATAAGATCATAAAAGTAGATAACGAGAATGTTGCTGGCACGGGCATTACTAACGAAGGCGTATTTAAGCGACTGCGTGGCAAAAAAGGCTCTAAAGTTAATTTAAGTATACAGCGCGGCACCAACCCCAAGCTACTGCCCTTTACCATACAGCGCGACAAGATACCAACCGTGTCGGTGGATGTGAGCTACATGGTAAATGACAAGACCGGATATATTAAAGTGAGTCGCTTCTCGGCCAATACATTCGAAGAGTTTAAGCAGGCACTTTCCGGGCTTAAAAAGAAAGGCATGAACCAACTGATACTGGACCTGCGTGGCAACCCCGGCGGCTACATGGACCACGCCACCCGCATGGCCGATGAGTTTTTGGCTGGTAATAAGTTGCTCGTTTATACCGATGGCAAAGGCACGCGTTATGATTCTAAAAGTTTTGCCCGCACCAAAGGCGATTTCGAGAATGGTCCTCTAATTATATTGCTGGATGAAGGCAGTGCATCGGCATCAGAGATCGTGGCCGGTGCCATACAGGACAACGACCGCGGTCTTATAGTTGGGCGCCGTTCGTTTGGTAAAGGACTGGTGCAAATGCCGATACCGCTGAACGATGGCTCTGAACTGCGCTTAACTATATCCAGGTACTATACACCAAGCGGGCGCTCTATCCAGAAATCGTATACCAACGGCACCGAAGAGTATGAAAAAGATATGCTGAACCGGCTGGAGCACGGCGAGTTCTTCCACCCGGATAGTAGTTTGTTTGTAGATTCGCTGAAGTATAAAACAGCAAAAGGGCGTGTAGTATATGGCGGCGGCGGTATTATGCCCGATGTGTTTGTGCCACGCGATACCACAGCTTTCTCAGAGTACCTGAGCCAACTATACAACAAAAATGTGCTGCGCGAATATGCCCTGGCTTACTACAAAAATAACCAGAAACAACTGGAAAAGATGAGCTTTGCACAGTACAAAAAATCGTTTGAAGTAACAGACAAAATGCTGCAGGACATGGTGAAACTGGCCGGTAAAAATGAGGTAACATACAACGCCGAACAGTTTAACCGTTCTAAAAGCCTGATCCGCAACAACCTGAAAGCCTTTATTGCGCGCAGCGTGTATGGCAATGCCGGTTTCTTCCCGGTACTGCACGAGTCCGACGAAGAGTTTCAGGCAGCGCTTAAGCAGTTTGGTAAAGCCCAGAAGCTGGCAAAAGGCGGCGTATAAAAGCACTGTCGCGGATATTTGTACATTTGTAAAGATTACACCAGTTTTAACTATAAACGTAGCTTTAACGCATGCCATTTTATTATAAACTGGGAGAGATCCCGCAAAAAAGACATACACAATTCCGGCAGCCGGATGGCAGTTTATATGCCGAGCAGCTAGTGGGCACGCTGGGCTTCAGTGGCGTTTCATCGTTGCTGTATCACATAAATCCGCCTACCAAAATAAGCCGCATAGACGAGCCGGTGCCGTTTAAACCAACTATAGCCGAAGGTACAAAGCTGGCACCGCACCACCTGCGCACATTAAACATTGAAACGACCGGTACCGATTACCTGGATGCCCGCAAAACCGTGCTGCTCAACAACGATGTAGATATCAGTATCTGCAACCCGAGCGAGCGCGAAATGAACTACTACTATAAAAATGCAGCCAGCGACGAAGTAGTTTTTGTGCACGATGGCTCCGGCGACCTGCTCACCCAGATGGGGCGCATCCCGTTCAAGCCCGGCGATTACCTGGTAATTCCGCGCACGGTTATCCATAAATTCCGGTTCGATGAAGGGCAGGTAAGACTGCTGATTATAGAAAGCCATAGCCCTGTTGAAACGCCGCGCCGTTACCGCAATCACTTTGGCCAGTTGCTGGAGCATTCGCCGTTCTGTGAGCGCGACATGCGCCCGCCGGTAGAACTTATCACCGAAACCGAAAAAGGCGAATACCGTGTGCAAATCAAAAAAGAAGGCTACCTGCACCAGTATTACTATGAGTTCAGCCCGTTTGATGCCGTGGGTTGGGATGGGTATTTCTTCCCGTATGCATTCTCGATCTATGATTTTGAACCGATAACCGGCCGCATCCATCAGCCACCTCCCGTGCACCAGACCTTCGAGGCGCATAACTTTGTAATTTGTTCATTTGTGCCAAGGCTGTTCGATTACCACCCGCTGGCTATTCCGGCGCCATACAATCACTCTAACGTAGACTCTGACGAGGTGCTATACTACGTGGAAGGGGACTTTATGTCGCGCAAAGGCGTAGATAGGGCATCGTTTACGATACATCCGGGTGGTATTCCACATGGTCCGCACCCAGGCACGGTAGAGGCAAGCATCGGCAAAAAAGAAACGCATGAATATGCCGTAATGATTGATACCTTTAAGCCTTTGCTCCTGACGAAATATGCTGTAAACCTGATGGACAAAAATTACCCGATGAGCTGGAGCGAAGACCACCCAACCAACGGTCCGCGCCCAGCTGATATGATGGATTAATGCAATTAAATTTTTGTAAATTGCGGCAGGAGAGGCGGTTTATACTTGCAATTCCTGTCGCATTTATATTTTATATGTTTTCTGTTAAACCTTATTACAATATGAAACGCATACTTTTTGTTTTTGCAGTTCTTTTAACTTTTGCCACAGTAGTAGCCTGCGATACCATCGACGATCTGCTTACTTTTTATATAAACGAGGAAGCAACAATAGTTGTAGAATCTAACTTCCCGATAGGCCTGGTGGCTTTTGACCCTGTAACAGTGCCTACCAACTCCGAAGCTACTTTTAAGAATAACAAGACCCGTGCGGAGCTGGTAAAAGATGTTACCCTCGATAAACTAACCTTAACTATACCTGAATCCGAAGGTGCGGATTTTGATTTCCTGAAAAGTATAGAGATCTACATTGAAGCCGATGGCCTGGACGAAGTGCGTGTAGCTTACCTGGAAGAGGTGCCGATGGATGTGAAAACACTGAACATGCGCCTGACCAATGCCAAGCTAGACGAATACCTTAAAAAAGATAGCTACACCATACGTACCAGTGCTGTGCTGCGCAATACCGTTGTAAAAGATGTAAGCATTAACGCAGCCATGCGCTTTAAAGTAACCGCCGACCCTATTTAATGCAGCCACTGTCCATGAGAATATCGGAAAAGAATAAGCTGGAAAAGATCATTATAGTTGGCGACCGGGTGCTTATAAAACCAAAATCATCGCGGGAGCAAACCAAGAGTGGGTTGTATTTGCCACCAGGCGTGCAGGAAAAAGAGAAAGTGCAGGAAGGCTACATTATGCGCGTTGGCCCCGGCTACCCTATACCCGCCGACTATAGTTTTGATGAAGAAGACTGGGACGAAGACAAAGATGACGTGCGCTACATACCGTTGCAGGCCAAAGAAGGCGACCTGGCCATATACCTGCAGCGCGACGCTGTAGAAATAAACTATATCGGCGAAAAGTATTTTATAGTTCCGCAGTCGGCAGTGCTGATGCTGGTGCGCGAAGAAGACCTATAGTTTATACTTCTGTTAAAACTGGAAGCCATGCCGCTGAGGCATGGCTTTTTTATTTTAGAATTTTCTGCTGCCTAAGCAACCATTTACAGGTTTGCTACATCTTTATCTCATTAAGGTTATACTTGGCCGCAATAAGCGATTACCTTTGCACTTTAGAATAAACATTACGCGCACATACTACTATGAAAAAAAGTTTACAAGCAGCTTTGTTGCTGGTTTTTTGCTGTTTACTATCTTTCCTGCCGGGCACGCACGCGGTGGCGCAATCAGCTAAACAACCGCAGCCCACTGCTCCTAAAAAAGAACTCTCAGCATTACGGGTAACCGCTACTCCTAAAATAGATGGGGTACTTGATGAGCCGGAATGGCAGCAGGCCCAGATCGGGACAGACTTTATCCAGAACAGGCCAAACCCGGGCCCAAAAGAAAAATACCCGACACAAGTAAAAGTAATGTATGATGATGCCGCCATCTACATTGGTGCCGTAATGCAGGAAGTGTCGCCTGACAGTATCTTTAAAAGTTTGAGCGGCCGTGACGACACTGGTAATGCCGACTGGTTTGGTGTCTTTCTGGATACATACAATGACGAAATTAATGGTTACGGCTTTTTTGTAACACCCGCAGGTGTGCAGTTAGACTCCCGTTATTCCTCGAATGGCGAAGACTTTAGCTGGAACGCGGTGTGGGAAAGCAATGCAACAATACAAGGCAGCAGCTGGGTGGTTGAAATGAAGATACCTTATTCTGCTATCCGTTTCAGTGAGCGACCAGAACAGCTGTGGGGCCTAAACTTTATGCGTAACCGCCAGGCCCGCCGTAAAGGCTATTTCTGGAACCACGTAGAGCCCTCTAAAGACGGTTTCGTAAACCAGTGGGGTTTGTTAAAAGGCATTAAAGAAATAACACCACCTGTGCGCTTGTCCTTTACGCCTTATGTTTCGGCCAATGCCGAACGCTTCCCGACTGGCGCAAGCGAAGGCGCAGGCGAAAAATATAAAGAAGACGTTAAGTTTAGCGGTGGCATGGACCTGAAGTATGGCATCAGCGATGCGTTTACCCTGGATATGACCCTGATCCCGGATTTCAGCCAGGTAAAATCAGATAACCAGGTGCTTAATCTTTCACCGTTCGAGATTCAGTATAACGAGAACCGTCCATTTTTTATGGAAGGTACAGAGCTGTTTAATAAAGGCAATTTTCTGTACTCCAGGAGGATAGGCGCTAGGCCTATACATTTCTACGATGTTCAGAGAGACTTGCCCGAACATACGGTAATAAAGGAAAACCCTGGTGCAACTAAAATGATAAACGGTACCAAGGTATCGGGCCGTACCAAATCCGGGCTTGGTGTAGGGGTATTTAACGTAGTGGTGGGGCGTGCATATGCCACCTTGCGCGATACCATTACCGGCGCCGAGTTTGAGCGCGAAACCCAGCCCCTTACAAACTATAACGTAACCGTACTGGACCAGACCCTGAAAAACAACTCCTACGTAACGTTTGTAAACACCAATGTTATGCGACAGGGCAGTACCTACGATGCCAACCTGAGCGCCTTTCTGTTCAGGTTAAATACAAAAGGAAACAAGTACGCGATAGATGGCAAGGTTGCGCTTAGCCAGCAATACCATACCGATGATACCAAATTAGGCTATACTTACTCGATAGGTGCAGGCAAAACCAGTGGTAATTTTACCTATAACTTAAACCATACTATAAAATCAGATACCTATAACCCCAACGACTTAGGTATAAATTTTCAGGATAACCTGATTGAAGAGAACCTTTATCTGCAGTACAACATTTACCAACCCTTCTGGAAACTGCTGAACATGAACAGTAGCATCGGGGCGGTCTATTCGCAGCGCTACGATACCGGCGACTTTCAGAATTTCTTTATCTATAGTAACCTGAATGCAACGTTTAAGAATTTTGTGAATGCAGGTTTATTCGCTAACCTGGAGCCTGTTAAAACCTATGACCACTATGAAGCCCGCGTACCTGGCTGGTTTTATGAGTACCCTAGAAACTATAGTGCAGGAGGGTATATCTCTACCAACTATAGTAAAAAGTTTGCCCTTGATATAAGTGCTGATTACCGCTGGTTTGATGAGAATGATCGCCAGAATTTTGGTTTCTCTATTTCGCCACGTTTCCGCCCTAACGATAAACTGCTGCTTCTGTATAGTTTCTCAAATGGTTTGAGAGTAAGTGAAGTTGGTTTTGCGGATATGCATGAAGGAAAGATCATCTTCGGGACACGCGACGTTGACAATGTATCGAACAGTGTGGAGCTACAATATGTGTTTAATAACAAAATGTCGCTTAACCTGCGGGCATGGCATAACTGGTCAAAAGCTGAGTTTGAGACTTTTTACGAGCTGCTTGATAACGGTAAGCTGGTTCCTTCAGATTTTAAAAAGGAAAACGCCTCCGTAGCGCTTGACAAAAATTTCAACTCTTTTAACATGGACCTGGAGTATTCGTGGTGGTTTGCACCGGGTAGCCAGTTATCCATTGTGTTCAAAGACGCGTTCTTGGAATATGGCGACACTCTTAAGCCACGCTATTTCGATAACATAAACCACACGTTCAGCTCACCGCAGTCTAACATGCTTTCGGTTAAGCTGCTCTACTACATCGATTACCTGACCGTGAAGAATAAACTAACCAAAAGCAAAGTATAATCTATAGTTAGTACGCATAAGTAGCTATAGTTTACACTTCCGGATTTTTTGAAAACGATTATATGTAACTAAAAAGGCTCTGATAATTCAGAGCCTTTTTGTTTGGGTTATAGTTTATAGTTTGGTTTAGCGCTGTATCACTATTCGTTTCACAATCACTTCATCATTCTTCTGTATGCGAACCATGTATATGCCTGATGCTACCCCGGCAAGGTTTACCTGTGCTTCGTACTGGCCGTTATAGTTGCTTATTTCGCCTGTACGCAGGGTATTGCCCAGCATATCGTGCACAGCAAATGTTACCACATCTTTAAGTTCCAATTCGCCTTCCAGGGTAAATAAGCCGTCGGCGCTTGGGTTCGGGTATACTATAAACTCCTTGCCAAGTATAGTTTTCCCGGCTTTATGTACAAAGTTATAGTTTACTGCCTTTTCTGATAAGCAACCGTCTTTCTGCACTTCAACTGTATAAACACCGCTTTCGGTTGGCTCCAATACCTGTGCTGTTGCCCCTACTATGGCGGTGCCATTACGGTACCACTGGTTACCTTCTGCTGCGCTGGAGTGTAACTTATGGCCTTCGCGGGTCACTATAGGTTGGGTTAACGGTGTAGCACCTTTTATTTGTACCTGCACACGGTTGCTTGGGCAACCAAGGGCTTTCACCTTAAGGTCGTAGAAATAATAGTAGTAGGTATTGGTGTTGGTAGTAGCAGAGTTGCCTGTAATCTGGAACACATTCGGTATGCCCATCGGGTAAGGTACAGCAGACTCGTTGTTTCGGTAAATAGTAGCTCCGTCTTCGTAATCGATCGCAATTCTGTAGTCGCCGGCAGCAGGTAATACCAATCCCAGGTAGTAAACTTCCCCTTGGTCTGCAGGGTCATTTTCTACTGGTCCTGCAGCTTCGGTGGTGCGGGTAGCTGTTACGTTCAGTGTTTTTACAGATACGGCAGCGTTGTCCTGGTTAAACACCGTGAACGTTATTTTGCCACTATGTCCGATATAAAGACGAGCTGTTTCCAGCATCATTGGTGCCGAAGCTTTTACATACACATCCGGGTCAAATGCATTATAGCCGCCCTTGCTTAGGTCGTTTTTAGTTTTGTATCCTACAGTGCTGCTAAAATCGTTAAGGGCAGCAAACATAGTAGCGCCTACTTTAGATACCGGGTATAACAGTTGGTTGCCGGCAGCCACAGGGTTTGCATCGGTAGCTGCGTTGTACCAGTAAATAGTGCCGTTGCCAGTACCTGTTAACGAGAAATTAGGATCGTTGCCGCAACGGAAAACAGAAGCCTGTGGCGCAGCTTCGGGGTTGCCTACCGAGAAACTAAAGCTTGCTTCATTATTGCTGGTTTGTACATCGCCCTGCAGTGTTGCCAAGCCAGTTAGCTCATATGTTGCGCCGGCTTCGGTAGCAAAAGAGGTAAGGGTAACTTCGCCTACGCGCGATGGATTTATAGTTCCTTTATAAACGCCTGTCAGTTGGGTAAGCTCCGCACCATTTTTACGAACCGTTACTTTTACCGGTATGTTGCTTTGCGGTAGCATGCCGTTGTTACGGATCTTAACCTGAATTGCCTGAGCAGGGTTGGCACATACTGCTTGTGTTGCCGGGGCTACACTTAGCGTAGCCACATCTTTTCCGGGCTTGTTTAGTTGCACCAGGTAGTCCTGCGTTTCGCCTTTGGCATAGCTGCCGCACGGGCTTATAGTTGATGCTTCAGTTGTTTCTGATAACACCACACGCATACGTACTTTATTGCCTGTAGCTACAGTTGCAGGCACAGCGATAGAAGCCGAAATGGTTGTGTTATCAGTTACTACACCTGATGTGGCTACCAATTCGCCTGTATCTTCAAAACTGCCATTCCCGTTCCAGTCTATAAACACTTTAGCCATTTTGGCAGCGTTAGCGGTGCAGGTACCAGGTGTTAAACTTATAGTTTTAGTTTGGCCAGCCTCTAACGCGAATAAGGTCTCTGTAAAATCTGAATACGTAGTGCAGCCTGCCGAGCGCGACGGAGAAATGGTAACGCCGTCAATAGCTATAGTTTCGATAGTAGCGCCCTGGTCTGAAGTAGGAGCAGAGGCACAATAAGCTGCACCACCCACGCCACTGGCTACAATAGAATAGGCTTGCGGACCACGTACTAATGTACCTTTATGCGCGATTTGGATCTTGTATGTTTCGCCTGGTACGGCATTGGCAATAAATACCTGCTCTACGTTATCCAGTTTGTTATCGCCGGTTGTGGCTGCACTTGCCGGACTTTCAGGGGTTAATACCCAGGGCTTATAAGTAGTGTTTTTATGAAGTATACGCAGGTCCAGGTCGTTGATCAGGCGCGGTGTTCTGTTGTTAAGTACATTTGTGTTTACTGCAAGGGGAGTAGCTTCCGGGTCTGTCCAGGCTATAGTTACTACAAGCGGGCCTGCACCAGAGGCAACCACATCAAACGTATACATATCGCCTTGCTGTAGCTGGCGTTCTTCCAGCAGGTGTTTGTAAACCGGTTTTGCCATCGATTTAAAATCAGAAATAACAGCAGCCGCACGGCCCATATTCAGTATTCCCCAGCCAAAAATATAATCGGGTCCAGGGTTAGTGCCGGCTTCATCGGCAGTGTGTATTACGAGCGCCTTAAGTGTGGCTGACCGCATCTTGTTGCCGTTCATTACATTAGCATAATGCTCTTGTAACAGTAACAACGAACCTGATACGTTTGGAGCAGCCATAGAAGTGCCGCTGTAAGTGGCATAAGCATTATCGCTGGTACTGATTGAGGATAGCAGGTCCACGCCATTTCCAACTATATCCGGCTTAATGCGGCCATCATCGGTTGGCCCCCAGCTACTAAACGTAGATATTTTGACATCAGAAGACTGCATATACCCATCAGAGATGGCGTCTACTGCACCAACAGTAAGTATATTTTTAGCATTGCCGTAGGTTGAAATGATATCATAGCCATTGTTGCTACTGATGTTCTCACGCATACTTACCAACTCAAAGGTACCGCTGTTAGTGCGGCGGTAATACGATTCGCCATCTCTTGGGCCTGTTTCGCCACGGTTATTACCAGATGATTTTACCATCAAGTAATAAGGTGCTTCAAAGGCTATTTTATCCCATTGGGCAGCACTGTTGTCGTAATACCCAAACTTATAGTCTTCGGTGGCGCTTACGGCCTGGTAACCCCACCATTCCCAATACGGGTCTACGGGTGTACCTTTCCGGGTAGAGTTATAGCGCCAGCCACTGATAGAACCATACGAGTGGTTTGAAACCAGCAGGTTTGGAGCAGCTGCCGCCATTTCAGATACATCGCTGTTAAAGTCGTAAGCTAAAAGCGATTTGGCAGCGTAGGCCATACCTTTGGCCAGCAGGTTTACGCCGCTTGCTACCATAGTTCCGGCTACGTGAGTTGCATGGTCGCTTGCTTCGGCTGGTGTATCTTTCTGCACAATTCGTCCGGTCAGTTCCTGGTGCGAGCCACGCACACGGCCTCCATCCCAAATAGCCAGTTTATCTTTTACGTTAGAGCCTGCACCACTTAGGGTAAGACCCAACGCACCTCCTGCCCATACCTGGTCGGTACCTACTGTGGCAGCCGCACGTGCATTGTTATCGGTAATAAAATAGATAGGTAGTCCGTTAGTATCAAGGCCCTGCAGGGAAACGTGGCGCCCATCTGGAAACGTTTTTTCCACAACCCAACCATGTTTTTTTGCCAGTTTAAGTGCTTTCGTCCTGTTGGCTTTGTAGTCTTTTGCTGCTGCTGCGGCAAACCTGCCCAGTTCTTTTGTGTTAGTGCGTACTTCCTGTTGTTGGGCAATGGCCGAAGTGGCTGAAGCCAGGGCAACCGCGGTTACCCAAAGGCGTAATCTTCTCATAAAATGGTAAAAGTTGTAGTCGTGTGTGCTTTAAAGTTAAACTAAAAGCGCTTTAAAGCCAAAGCAGTTCAGGCGTTGTTATAATAAAAATTAGATGTTATAACATTGTTGTAGTGGTGATAAACAAAAAAGCACCGGCCATAACCGGTGCTTTTTAAACTATAGGTAAGGATCTGTTATCTACGGATATACTGAGCGTATTCTTTGGCAAAGTAAGTAAGTATAACATCGGCACCTGCGCGCTTTATACTTGTAAGCACTTCTACCATGGCTTTTTCGCCATCTATCCAGCCGTTTTGGGCAGCTGCTTTTACCATAGCATACTCGCCGCTGATGTTATAGGCCGCAATTGGCAGATTAGAATTATCGCGGAGCAGTTTAATGATATCGAGGTAAGCCAGGGCTGGTTTTACCATCAAAAAGTCTGCGCCTTCCTGGGTATCGAGTTCGGCTTCTATCAGGGCTTCGCGGCTGTTGGCAAAGTTCATCTGGTAAGTTTTTTTGTCACCTTTTTTAGGAGCAGAGTCCAGGGCATCGCGGAACGGACCGTAAAACGAGCTGGCATACTTGGCTGTGTAGCTCATGATGCCTACTTTATGGTAACCGGCAGTGTCCAGCACTTTGCGGATGTGGGCCACGCGACCATCCATCATATCAGAAGGACCAACTATATCGGCACCGGCCTGTGCTTGTACCAGAGCCATTTTGCCTAATACTTCCAGCGTTTCGTCGTTCAGAATCTCGCCATTCTCAACTATGCCATCATGCCCGTCCGAACTATAAGGGTCCAGGGCTACGTCGGTCATCAGCACCACATCCGGAAAGTTTCGTTTTATTTCGCGTATCGCTCTCGGGAACAGGCCATCCGGGTTCATGCTTTCGGAGCCCGTTTTGTCTTTCAGTTGCTCGGGGATGCTGGCAAACGGGGCAAAGGCTTTTACGCCCAGTTCTACGCAGCTGTTCACTTCTTCTAAAAGGGTATCGATGGAGAAGCGGTTAATGCCAGGCATAGAGCTGATCTCTATTTTCTTGTTCTGGCCTTCAATTATAAATAGCGGAAAAATGAAGTCGTTCAGGCCCAGTGTGGTTTCTTCTACCATGTTCCGGATAACTTCGCTCTGACGGTTACGTCGTGGTCTTCTGGTTATCATATCTATAGGAAATAACTATAAAAAGCTTGTAAATCAAAGTGCTGCAAAGGTACAGGTTTATTGCTGATTGTTGAAGGAGTAAATTGTTTTAATCCTGCTGCAGTACAAAAAACAAGACGTGGCATGCAATTGTTTTAAACTATAAAAGCGGCACAGAGGCGCCGCTTTTATAGTTTATAGTTTAAGCTATAGTTGCTTAAAAATTCATCAGTACGGTTTCGATAATATCGCAGCACTCGTTTAGCTGCTCTTCAGTTATAACCAACGGCGGCGCAAAACGAATAATGTCGCCGTGGGTTGGCTTGGCCAGCAGCCCATGTTCCATCAGCTTTACGCAAACGTCCCAAGCAGTACGGCCATCCACAGTTGGCTCGATGATGATGGCGTTCAGCAGGCCGCGTCCGCGTACCAGGGTTACCAGTTCCGGGCGCTCAAGTTTTATTTGCTCCATCCGCTGGCGGAAGATGTGGCCCAGTTTATGCGCATTTTCGGTCAGGTTTTCATCTTTTATAACATCCAGGGCGGCCATGGCAACGGCTGCTGCCAACGGGTTACCACCAAACGTAGAGCCATGCTCGCCTGGCTGTATACATAGCATGATGTCGTCGTTAGCAAGCACACACGAAACCGGCAGCACACCACCTGACAAGGCTTTACCAAGTATCAGGATATCAGCTTTTACATCATCGTAATAAGTAGCCAGTAATTTTCCGGTGCGGGCAATGCCGGTCTGTATCTCGTCGGCTATAAACAGCACATTATATTCTTTGCAAAGGGCATGGCATTTCGCCAGGTAGCCTTCATCCGGAACCATTACGCCCGCTTCGCCCTGTATAGGCTCTACTAAAAAGCCACAAACATTCGGGTTCTCTTTCAGGGCAAGTTCTAAGGCATCGGCATCGTTGTAAGGTATTACTTTGTAGCCCGGCATGTATGGCCCAAAGCCTTTGGTAGAATCAGGGTCGGTGGAGAAGGAAATGATACCGGTGGTGCGGCCATGGAAGTTATGCTCTACAACTATGATTTCGGCAGAGTTTGGTGCTAATCCTTTTTTAACATATCCCCACTTGCGCGCCAGTTTTATAGCAGTTTCTACGGCTTCGGCACCTGAGTTCATGTACAAAGACTTGTCGTAGCCGAAATACTCGCAGATATACTTTTCGGCAATGCCCAGCTTATCGTTATAAAAAGCTCTGGAGGTAAGCGTAAGTTGCTGAGCCTGCTCGGTTAGGGCATTTATAATGCGTGGGTGGCAATGGCCCTGGTTCACGGCGCTGTACGCCGACAGAAAATCGTAGTAATGTTTGCCTTCTACATCCCAAAGGTGCACGCCTTCGCCGCGGGTAAGTACAACGGGTAGCGGATGGTAATTATGGGCGCCATATTTGTGCTCAATGTCTATGGCTTCCTGGCTCGAGGTAATGCTCTGTGTGTTCATAGTTTAAAGGTAAGCTCTTGTGGTGGCGCGGGTGTACCGTTGCCGTTATACTTTTACACAAAATATAATTTATAGTTGTAAATGTAATAAAAGCTAGCCTGAATTAAAACTGTGCTGCTTATGCGCCAGGTACCCGCCGCAGGCAACGGCCAACTATAGCTTCAAACTCATCGGGGGCATATTCGGAGTAGGTGTCTGTCATAATAGCCAGCTTGTTATCCTGCGTTCTAAACCCGTATACCTCGCGGTGGCCAGTGGTGTCGGGTGCTGTTACATGGTGCTGCTCCAGTAAAGTAAGGTGCTCCGGTAAGATAGGAATAGATAGTTCGGGGCAGAAAAGCTGGTGCTGCTGTATAGTAAATGTATTTACAAAGCCGCGGGCGCGCATGTCAGCAATGGCATCGGTAAGTGTGTGGTAAGTAGGCATAGGCAGGTAAGTTTAAGTACAGGCTAATTCGGGCGATGCGATTAAGGCAAAGTGTGCAAAAGAATAACGACCTGGCCGGTTAAGGCAGTACAAGTAGCGCGTGTTTTTGGTCAATGGGTCTTATTTATGGATATTTGCAGGTGCTACCTAAGTAAACGTGATGCAGCCACTAAAAGAAGGAGAAGATTTTTATTGGAATGAACAGGGGCTGATGGTATTTACAGCTAAATACCACCTAAAGCGTGGCTACTGTTGCCAGAACGGTTGCCGCCATTGCCCCTACGGTTTCCGGAAAAAACTCCAAAAGGCTGAAGAAGATAAAGCCAAATGATAGCCCAAACTATAAAACTATGATTCAGCTTGTTGGCATCCCTACTTTTGCAGGTGCCCTTTACCCTGGTACAGAAGCTACCCCGGTTGCTTTGCGTAGCCACGGCTTGCTACAAACTATAGCAGATGCAGGTATAACAGTTTCTGATTTTGGTGATATAGCCTTGCCAACCGATCTGCCGAGACACAACGTTCCCCCGGTTCGTAACTGGCCGGCCCCACGTATGGTCTGGGAAACTATAGTTGCGCAGGGAAGTAGTTGGTTTGATCCTGAAAAATTTAACCTGTTGCTGGGCGGCGACTGTAGCATAGTGGTTGGGGTGGCTGATCATCTGGCCAAACTATACGGCGACAAACTATACTTGCTGGTAATTGATGCCCATGTGGATGTAGTTAAGCCGGACCCGAATGTATGTGTTGGCGCTGCGGCCATGGGGCTGTGGTTTTTAACAAATAAGAACCTGCTCTGGCCAAAGCCCGAAACTATAAATCCGGAGCAAATAACTGTAGTAGCCTGCCAGAACCCACCTGCTGAAACCTACGGTATTCAAACTATAACCCTGGAGCAACTGCGCCAAAGTATAAAACAAACTATAGTTTCTGTACTTTCAAATATCCCGGAAGATGCCAAAATCCTGATCCATTTTGATGTGGATAGTGTGGGTAAAGACGAAATGCCAGCTGCTTACGCGCCCTCCGAAACCGGCTTAACTATAGTTGAGTGCCACGAATTGTTGACCAACATTATAGCCGACCCGCGAACGATAGCCATGGAAGTAACAGAGTTTTCGGCTATAAAAGACGAAGATGGACACAATGCATGGAGCCTGAATAACTTGCTCGCTGATAGTTTACGTGAAGGACTAAAAGAGCGTAAATTGCAAACCGGGCAGGAAACTATAGTTGTAAACCAGAACAATTAAACCAATAATTAAAGCTTCTCAGGGGCTTGGGAAAGGCAATTGTATAAAAATATTCACGATGGCTTTGACATTGTGTATCATTTTGTTGATATTTGCACCCCTATTGAAATAATTTAGAAGATAATACAAGATGGCACGAGTTTGCGACCTAACCGGTAAAAGACCTCAAGTAGGAAATAACGTATCACACGCTAACAATAAAACGAAGCGTAGATTTTATCCAAACCTTCAGAAGAAGCGTTTCTACATCCCTGAAGAAGATGCTTGGATCACTCTGAAAGTTTCTACTTCAGCTTTAAGAACTATCAACAAGAATGGTATCACTGCTGTTCTTAACAAAGCAGTAGAGCAAGGCTATATCCTGTACTAATGGCCGCCTTCCGGCTATGCGTGCTGCTGGTTTGGGCAACTATAACAGCTGCCACGGCACAGTCGCGTGTATCCCCGGACAAGCCATCTGATACATTAGATCAAGAATTTCACCGGCAACGGAGAGAGCAATTGCGTAAGCAGTTACCAGCTCGCTCCGTTGCCGTTTTCTTTGCTTCCCCGGTCCGTAACCGCGCCAACGATGTGGATTACTACTACCATCCGGACCCTGATTTCTATTACCTGACCGGCTATACCGAGCCAAATGCTGTGCTTATAGTGTATGCCGAGCCGCAAACTATAAATGGCAAGCAGGTGCAGGACCTCCTTTTTGTGCAGCCCAATAACGCACAGGCCGAACTCTGGAACGGTAAGCGCCTGGGCGTGGAAAATGCCGCCACCAGTTTAGGTATAGCTACCCAGTCAAATACTGCCTTTCAGAAATTCCAGTTCAGTAAAGATCTTCAGAAGGTATACATAAAGCCGTTGCCCACCGATGTGCGCGACGACGAGCGTGATAATGCTGACTTGTATAGTTTGCTGGAGCAGTTCAAGTCAAAGAACCTGGCAACTGACACAAAGGCGCTTGAAACGGTAATGAGCCAACTACGGGAACTGAAAACACCGGAAGAAATAAACCTGTTGCGTAAAGCGGTTACAATATCAGCTCTTGGCCAGATAGAGGTAATGAAGGCGATGAAGCCTGATATGTCGGAGCTGGAGATACAGGGCTTGCATGAATTTGTGCATAACAAGTATGGCGCGCAGCATGTCGGCTACCCATCTATAGTTGGGGCCGGTAACAACGGTTGTGTGCTGCATTACATCGAAAGCGCCAAGCCAAGTATAAGTAACAAAGAGCTTGTGCTGATGGATGTGGGAGCCGAATACAAAGGCTACACTGCCGACGTTACCCGTACCATACCTGCCAACGGTAAATTCTCTCCGGAACAAAAAGCCATTTACGAACTGGTGCTGCAAGCGCAGGATGCCGGAATTGAGCAGTGTAAAGTTGGCAATGATTTCTCGGCACCGGGCCAGGCAGCGCAGCAGGTAATTGCAGATGGATTGTTAAAGCTGGGTATCATCAAGAACAAGTCAGAAGCACGTCGTTACTTCCCGCATGGTACATCGCATTACATTGGCCTGGATGTGCACGATGCCGGTACGTATGGCCCTTTCAAAGCTAATTCGGTTATAACAGTAGAGCCAGGCATTTATATACCAGATGGCAGCCCTTGCGATAAGAAGTGGTGGGGGATAGGTGTTCGCATTGAGGATGACATTCTGATCACGGATAAAGGCTGGGAGAACCTGTCTAAGCTTGCTCCCCGCACTGTATTGGATATCGAGAAAATGATGGCACAACCGAGCGCTTTGGATGATTTCAAGCTCCCGGAAATCAAGTAAACTGAACTATAAACAAGGGTTTAAACTATAGTTTTGCGACCTAAACCTGAACTTTGCAATAAAATTTATAGTTTGTTTGTAGTTAAGAATTTAAGATTCTATATTTGCAGTCCCAAATAAAAAATTACAAGAGAGATGGCTAAAAAAGCAAAAGGTAATAGAATCCAGGTGATTATGGAGTGCACAGAGCATAAAAATTCTGGCATGCCTGGAACTTCAAGGTACATCACTACCAAAAACAGAAAGAATACGGCTGAGCGTTTAGAGCTTAAGAAGTATAACCCGGTGTTGAAAAAAGTAACTGTACATAAAGAAATTAAATAACCATGGCTAAGAAGGTAGTTGCAACCCTAAAGACCGCCACAGGTAAAGACTGGGCAAAAGTGATTAAAGCCGTTAAGTCGCCAAAAACTGGTGCTTACAGCTTTAAAGAAGAAATGGTTCCTGTTGATAAAGTGCAGGAAGTTCTTGCAAAGTAATACAAGCCTACTCTACTATTTAGATAGATAACACGAAGAAGTCCCTGCATTGGGACTTTTTTAGTATATTACCGTTTCACCGCAAAAGCTTACCCAACAACAACGCAGCATGGGAATTTTTGACTTTTTCAGTAAAGAGAAGAAAAAGGAATCGCTGGACAAAGGGCTGGAGAAAACCAAAGACAGCTTTTTTGGCCAACTGAGCAAAGCCGTTATAGGTAAATCTACTGTTGATGTAGACGTGCTGGACGAGCTGGAAGAAATTCTGGTGCATGCTGATGTGGGGGTAGAAACGACGGTTAAAATTATTGACCGCATAGAAAAACGTGTAGCCCGCGATAAGTATGTAAATACCTCGGAGCTGGACAAAATTCTGCGCGAAGAGATTGCAGCCCTGCTGGAAGAAAACAAAGCCGGAGACGGAGCCAACTTTGATTTGCCTGCAGGTATAAAACCCTACGTGATTATGGTGGTAGGCGTGAATGGCGTAGGTAAAACGACAACCATTGGTAAGCTTGCTTCACAATTCCACAAGGCCGGTAAAAAAGTAGTGCTTGGCGCTGCTGATACTTTCCGTGCTGCTGCCGTTGATCAGCTGATCATCTGGGGCGAGCGCGTTGGTGTGCCGGTTATATCGCATGGCATGAACACAGACCCTGCTTCGGTGGCGTATGATGCTGTAAAGAAAGGTGTGGAGATCGGCGCTGATGTCGTGATCATAGACACGGCTGGTCGACTGCATAACAAAGTTGGTCTGATGAACGAGCTTTCGAAGATCAAGCGTGTGATGCAGAAAATAACAGAAGATACCCCGCACGAAGTATTGCTGGTATTGGATGGCAGCACAGGCCAGAACGCCTTGCTACAGGCCCGCGAGTTTACCAAAGCTACCGACGTTACAGCCCTTGCCATTACCAAACTGGATGGTACAGCTAAAGGCGGCGTGGTGATCGGTATTTCGGATGAGTTTAAGATTCCGGTGAAGTATATTGGCGTAGGTGAGAAAATTGAAGACCTGCAATTGTTTGATAAGCAACAGTTTGTGGAGTCGTTCTTCTCGCGTAAAAAGTAAAATAGTATGAAGGGGTTTTTGTTTTCGGCGCTGCTATTGCTGGCAGCTTGTTGCAGTAGCAAGCAGGGCAAGGAAACAGCAGGCTCAGAAACAGGAACTATAACACAACCTGAAACTACGCAGGTGCAGCAAAGCCAGGCAAGTATCAAACAAGGCATAACCGGTCGCATTTTATGGGAATCCGGTAACCGTATGCCATCGCCGGATGCGCCGCCAACCGAAAGCAAACGTGGTGTGCAGCGTACAGTTTATATTTATAAACTGACCAACGCAAACCAGGTTACCACACAAGACGGTGTTTTTCACACCAACATTCAAACTAATTTAGTCTCTCAGGTTGTTACAGATGCTAACGGAAACTTTTCTGTTGCGCTGGAGCCCGGCAAGTATAGCCTTTTCACCAAAGAAGAGAAGGGGTTATATGCCAACCTTTTTGACGGGGAGATGAACCTTTTCCCGGTTGAAGTGCAGGAAGGGCAGGTTACAACTATAGAGTTCCTGATAAATTACCAAGCAAGTTATTAATACGTGAAAGTAAGAAGCTTAAAGAAGGATAAGGTAAACGTGATCACCTTGGGTTGTTCTAAAAACCTGGTGGATTCGGAAGTGTTGATGGGGCAGCTGCGTGCCAACGAGTTTGATGTGGCGCATGAGTCTGACAAAGATGATTCGAACATCATTATCGTTAACACCTGCGGCTTTATAGATAATGCCAAGCAGGAATCTATAGATACTATTCTGCGCTACGCCGATGCCAAAGAAGCCGGCCAGATAGATAAACTATACGTAACGGGTTGCCTTTCGCAGCGCTACAAAGATTCTCTGGAAGCTGAGATTCCGCAGGTTGATGCCTACTTTGGTACACTGGAATTGCCGCGTTTGCTCAAAACCCTGGAAGCAGACTATAAGCATGAACTGATCGGTGAGCGTTTACTGACTACGCCATCTCATTACGCTTACTTTAAGATTGCCGAAGGCTGTAACCGCCCGTGTTCTTTCTGTGCGATACCGCTGATGCGTGGCAAGCATGTAGATCGCCCGATCGAAGACCTGGTGAAGGAAGCAAAGCGCCTGGCAGGTATGGGTACCAAAGAACTTATACTTATTGCCCAGGATCTTACTTACTACGGTTTGCAGCAGTACGGCGAGCGCAAGCTAGCTGACCTGTTAAGAAATCTTTCGGACGTAGAAGGTATTGAGTGGATCAGGATGCAGTATGCCTACCCGTCGCAGTTCCCGATGGAAGTGTTTGATGTGATGGCTGAGCGCGACAACATCTGCAAGTACCTGGATATGCCGTTGCAGCACATCTCCGATAATATGCTGAAGACGATGCGCCGCGGTATCAGCAAGCGCAGAACTATAGAACTGGTAGATTCTATTCGCCAGCGTGTGCCGGACATTGCGTTGAGAACAACGCTTATTGCAGGTCACCCAGGCGAAACAGACCAGGACTTCCAGGAACTATACGATTGGGTAGAAGAAACACGCTTCGACAGATTAGGCATTTTTGCTTACTCTCACGAAGATAACACGCACTCGTTTACGTTGGAAGATAACGTGCCGGACGAAGTGAAGCAGGAGCGTGCTGATGCCATTATGGAACTGCAGCAGGGGATTTCTGTAGAGTTGAACGAAGAGAAAGTTGGCAAAACTTACAAAGTGCTGTTCGATAGAAAAGAAAGCGGTTATTTCGTAGGCCGTACCCAATACGACTCTCCGGAAGTAGATAACGAAGTACTGGTGCCAGCCGATAGCAATTATGTGCGCTTAGGTGATTTTGCAAATGTGAAGATCACGGATTCGTCTGATTTTGACCTGTATGGCGAAGTAATAGCCGAGTAAACTATAGCTCAAACTATAAAAAAGTCCTTACCAGTGCAGGCTGGTAAGGACTTTTCTTTTTAAGGCTATTGAAAAATAAAAGCTGATTTCGGAAAATGATTTTTTAAACAAAACCTGTGGTGTGTTTGTAATACTACAGGCCAATAAAAATTAAGGCCGGTTTTAAAGCACTTTCTCCTGTGCCGGGAAGGTAAGCCTGTTTTTATTTATGAAGCGTATAAAACTTCTTGTTACCGATTTTCTTAGCCTGGAATATAATGCCATAGACGATTACCTTATTGCAAACTGGCATGGCGAATTAACAAACGAGGCCGTTATGCATGGCTATGAGAACATACTATTCTTCCTGAAAAAAGAGCATTGCCATAAATTACTTGACAACCATTATGAAATAACAGGCTTATGGTCAGAACTTTCAGATTGGTTCGCAGAAAACTGGCATCCACGTGCCGAGGCAGCCGGTTTAGAATACCATGCAGCTGTTTACTCGCAGGACCACTTTAGCAAATTATCTACCGACAAAGCCATTAAAATGGTGAAAAGCGGAATTGTAAAAGGCTTTGACACCGTGGAAAATGCCGAAGGCTGGTTAAACTCTTTTTAAAGGAAATGTTGTTGACCCTTTTAGCATATGTTGCCGTGTGTGCTTGACTTTAGCAATTTCTTACGCACTAAAATTCTTATTATCTCATCAGCATCATCTCCTGATATTCTATATTTCTTGCATAAAAATTCAATAATCTCTTGCCTATTCATATAGCCCCATGTAGGCCCGTATTCTATACCTGACTTTAAAATCTCTAGAGCTATTCTCTCCCAGTTCTTAATATTATAACCTTCAATAAAATGTAATAGAAGCTGATCTTCTTCAAAATCATCTCCTAGGTCATTGTTAAATAAAAGTAGGTTTATATATTTTAGGGTTTTTCTCTTGTCTGATTCAGATAAATAAGGCAGTCTTTTTTTAATGTCTTCAATGATCATAATTTCTTCTAAAATTTACTTTAGCACATACTTACTCAGTACTTTGTAAGCTTCGTTTATATTATCACCTTTCCTGAAATCCTGTTTTATAGTTGGCGCAGACTCGCCAGTCAGCCATATTTTTAGCTCGGCGTCAAAATCCATCATGCCGGCTGTCTCTTTCGAGAACATTTTGATGCTGCTGTACGGGATGCTCTGGTAATCGACTTTAGAACCTGTCAGGCCCTGCTTGTTAACCAGGATTAGCCGCTTGTTAGTGAACACCAGCATGTCGCGGATGAGTTTGTATGCTTTCTCGATCTGCTCGTTATCCAGCAAAATTGGCTGAAATTCGGCAGTCAGTTTTTCGATCGATACTTCGGAGGCATGGCCCATCAGGCCGCTTAATAATCCCATAGTTTTATTTTTAAAGTTTGATGTACAGAAAGATAAGCGTTATAGTTTATAGTTAAAAATTTGTCTGAATCAGGATTTATAGGATTTTAATAGATAAGGGAGGGTGATTAGAAATTTCCCTCCTTGGACTACCGAGAAGTGATTTCGAGCGTAGCTCTGAGGGGCAGGGGTGGTTTGATTTGCCAACTATAAAACGATACACCCAGACACTAGCAGGAGCTTCGCACACTGCTAGGTCTAAAAAACCGGTAAATCCTTGGGGTAGGGGCCTTACTTATATTTCAGACAAAAAAATAAAAGCCGTACTTTGTGGCGTGGGCGGTAAACTATAGTTTGCCTGAAACACAAACCCGATAAAGCTGTTAAAGTAGCTATAAAACAACCTCGCTCCTGATGGAAGTTACCACTATGAAGATCACGAAGATGGATTATGCCGCCACCGGCGCCTTCTCGCAAACTATAGCAGACTACCTTGCCCAAAACGGTAAGCTGAAACCGTTCTATAACCGTTTCCCTACTATAGCTGCGTTTGAAGCCCAGCTGCAGGAGAAAAGGTTTGGCCAGGAGCAAAGGCAGGTGTTGCACAGGGCGTTGCAGGAGCAGTATCGTTCTGTAGCAGAGGTCAACCCGAAGGTGCAGCAGAATCTGGACTTGTTGTTGCAGTCGAATACTTATACCATCACCACGGGTCACCAGCTCAATATCTTTACCGGACCGCTGTACTTTGTTTATAAGATCATAACGGCCATAAACACCTGTAAGCAATTGCAGGCAGCTTACCCCAACTATAACTTTGTGCCGGTTTACTGGATGGCCACCGAAGACCACGACTTTGCCGAGATCAACCACTTTAATTTGTTTGGAAAAGCCTACCGTTGGGAGAGTGAGCAGAAAGGTGCGGTGGGCAGATTTACAACCGAAGGCCTGGAGCAACTGTTGGATGAACTGCCTGAGCAATTCCCTGTTTTTGAAGACGCCTATCGCAACAATAAAACCTTAGCCGATGCCACCCGCGACATTACCCATAGTTTGTTTGGCGAGTACGGCCTGGTAACGATTGATGGCGACCATGCAGAACTCAAGAAAGCGTTAACACCTATAGTTGAGAAAGAACTGACCGAAAATCTATCGCATAAGCTGGTTTCGGAAACAAGTGCGCAGCTGGAGGAGCTGAACTATAAACCGCAAGTATTTTCCCGCGAGATCAACCTATTTTACCTGAAAGACGGCTTGCGTGAGCGAATAGTAGAAGAAGGCGGCAACTATAAGATCCTGAATACGAATATCAGTTTTACGAAGGAAGAAATACTACAACTTGCTAAAGAACACCCGGAGCAGTTCAGCCCGAATGTAATACTCAGGCCGCTGTACGAAGAACTGATACTACCTAACCTGGCTTATATAGGTGGCGGTGCCGAAGTGGTGTACTGGTTCCAGTTGAAGCAGGTATTTGAGTACTATAAGGTAGCTTTCCCGATGCTGATGCTGCGTAACTCTGCGATGTATATAAACCGCGGTAACGCCAGCCGTATGCACAAACTGGGCCTGACGCCGGAGGAGCTGTTTAAGCCATACCTAGAATTAAAGAAATACCTTTCGAGCCAACTTCACGAAGAAGAGATAAGCCTGGAAGCGCAACGCCAAACTATAGATGCGGCTTTTAAGGAAGTAGAAAAGCTAGCTCAAACTATAGACCAGACCTTGGTAAAAGCCGTAGCCGCCGAAGAGCAGAAAGCGCACAATGCCCTGCAGATGCTGGAAAAGAAAATCTCAAAAGCGCGCGACAGCAAACACGAGCAAACCTTTAAGCAACTCGAAAACCTGAAAGAGAAACTATATCCGGGCGGCAGCCTGCAGGAACGCCACGACAACCTGCTTTCCATTCAAGCCAACAACCCCGACTTTATAGCTGCTTTGGTTGATGCTTTCGAGCCACTGGAGTTTAAATTTACCATACTGGAGGAAGAATAATGCTGAAGGCAGAGCTTCGGAAACTGATGCTGCAAAAGCGCAGAGCGTTGCCTACTGAAGAAGTGCAGCGCCGCAGCGAAAGAATTGCGGATCAGTTTTTCTCTAACTTTCCATTGCGTCCGGGGCAAATGGTGCACGTATTTCTGCCTATAGTTAAGAACAACGAAGTAAACACCTGGCCAATCATAGAACGGTTAAGGCTGCAGTACCCAAAAGTGCGTGTAGCCGTTCCGGTAACCGATGTAGCCCAAAATATCCTGACGCATCACCACCTCACGGATGATGCAATACTAATCGAAAACCCCTGGGGAATACCCGAACCGCAAAATGCGCAGCACATACTGGCTCCCGAAGTTGATATAGTTTTAATTCCGTTACTGGCTTTTGACAACACTGGTCACCGGGTAGGCTATGGCAAAGGCTTCTACGACCGTTTTTTAGCTGACTGCAAACCAGATGTACTGAAAGTAGGATTATCGCTGGAGCCGCCCGTGCCAACTATAGCTGACCCCAACCCATTTGATGTGCCACTGGATGCCGTGGTAATGCCGGATGGAGTCTGGTGGAATAAGTAGCGGATCTATTCTGATTTTCCTTCGCGTTTATCTTCTGCAGCTTCTTCTTTGCCTTCTTCTATTATTTCGGATGCGTCTTCCTGGGTTTGTTCATCGGCTTCCGGCTCTACCTGTTCGTATTTATTTTCCGGAGAAAAACTTAACCTGATATACATCGGGAAGTGGTCTGATTCGATATTGGATAGCCGCTTTATACTTTCCAGCTTAAAATGGGTAGAGTGGAAAACATGGTCGAGGGGCCAACGCAGGATAAGGTAGTTGGCATTAAATGTATTGTAAAAACCTCGGCCCAGGCGCGGGTCCAATAGTCCGCTCACTTCCTGGAAAAGCTCTGTTGTGCGCGACCAGGCCACGTCGTTAAAATCGCCGGCTACCACTACCGGGTATTTAGAGTTGGCAATGTCGCGGGCAATCATCACAATCTCCGCATCGCGTTTTTCAGAAGTGGCATCCTCGGTGGGCACAGGTGGTTTGGGGTGTACTACATGTAATTCTACCCACACGCCGTTGCGTAGTTTCACAAATGTTTTGATAGACGGAATATCCTTATCGAGGAGGTAATCTACTTTTTGCTGGCGCAGGGGTAATTTGCTGTAAAGGTGCATGCCATACGTGTTTTGGAGGGGGATCTCGACGCGGTAAGGAAATTTTTTAGTAGCAGGTTGCATAGCCTGTTGCCAAACCGAGTCAGACTCTAACAATAACACTATGTCAGGTTCCTGTTTTTGGATGAGGGCTATCAGTTTGCCATGTTCCTTGTTATACATCAGCACATTAGATACCAGCAGACTAAGCATGGCATCAGTTGGGCTGTCTTTAGCAGCATCTTTTACCTCTTTAGGTGCCAAAAAAGTATAGGGGTAAATGTTGACGGCCTGGTAAACTATAGCTACCAGCAGGGCTACCAACAGAAATTTATCGCGTTTGCGGGTTTTTGGGGCCAGCCAGTTATAAAGTAGTAAGCTAACTATAGCAAGTGTAAAAAGCTGTAGCCTGGGGTAATCGAAGACCCGTATGTACCACTCCTGTGAGGGGAGCAGCGGCAGAAAAGTGGCAAGTATAGCAAAGCTGGCCAGGGCTTGTAGCGTTATAACTAAAGCAGGACGCCTGATAAGGGCAGAGGGTTTGGGTGCAACTGACAAAGTATAGTTTAAACAGTATATGTGCAGCAATACGCAATAGCGTAACCGAAGTTAAGCTTAGCCAGTTACCCGAAAACAAAAACGCCCTGCCGGCGCTAACCAACAGGGCGTTTATAAATGCAGCCGTAGCTGTTATTTCTTTTTCTTGCCTTTGTTCAGGCTTTTCAGGTGCTGTACCGGGCCAAACTCGGCCTGCTCTATAGTTCTGCCGCCGATGTATATCTTGCGCAGCTGTACCTCTACAGGAGCCATAGTCTTGGTCATATCAGATGATACAACTTTGGTATAAAATTCTTTTGCTTTAACAGATGCGCCACGCTCAAAAGCATGCTTCTGCTCGTTTTTGCTAACCGGCAAACCCGGTATAACCTGGTAAGTAGTACAAACCACTTCGTACTTAGACTGGAATGGCTTTACAACGCCACGGCCAATTGCCTTTATCGGGCTTACTATTACGTTTGTAAATAATTTCTTCATTATGGCTAAAAGGGTAAAGGATGTTTCATGCTAATGCAAAATACTACATTATCCGTAAAGTTAAAGTTCACTTGCTAAATAAAACTATAAATGCAATGCAGTTACAGCTATAGTTATACTTTAAGATAGGCAATTGGCTGATAGCCAGCCAGCAAGTAACTATAGCACAGGCCTGATGCCACGGGTCATTTCGCGTTTGCCGGGAGGGCCGGGCAAAGCCTCTACTATAAAACCGGCCGCTTTCAGGTTGCGCTTAAAAGCTCCTTTGGCACAATACGTAACCAGTATACCGCCAGGCCGCACGGCGTTGTATAGTTTGGTAAATACTTCTTCGGTCCAGAGTTCGGGCTGTTTTTCGGGCGCGAATGCGTCAAAATACACTACATCGTAATAAGCTTCCGGCGGGCAGAACTCCTCCAGTGTTTCGTGTATCTTTTGTAAGGTAAAGTAAGGGCTCAGGTCTGTCGGCTGGTTCCAGGGGGCGGCATGCATCTTTTTAAAATTATCGAGCAATTCCGGGTTAAGAATAAATTGCTCAAAATGCAGCTGGTCCACGATTTCGGCGGTAAGCGGGTACTTCTCCAGCGTGTCGTATTGGATAAACGCCTGCTGGGTCAGCGCAAACGGTAAGGTAAGTATCGCATTAAGGCCTGTACCAAACCCGATTTCAAGTATCTTTACATCGCGCTTCTGCTCCAGGGCATACTCCAGGCCGTGCTTTATAAACACATGCTGCGACTCCTGCAACGCGCCGTGCACCGAATGGTAATGCTCGTTCAGATCAGGAACATACAGGGTGTTAGAGCCATCTTTGGTCTGGCGTATCTCGAGATGCATGACTTATTAAGGTAAGCTACAAATGTAAGCATATCCGCTTACTGTCTGCAACTATTAATGATTAATTAGGAATGATTAATAACTAAAATATTTAAAAATTCTGAGCCACAGATTAATAAAGGTTTATAGGATTAAACTTGACTAAAAATCCTGTTCATCATTTTAATTACCCTTAAATCTGGGGCTCATACTATTAACCATCAACAACCAGCAATAAAAAATGGCACGCATAAAAGCAACTATACCAGCCCACAAACATTTTACAGCAACTATACCGGTGCGCGTAACCGACCTTAACTATGGCAACCACCTGGGCAACGATGCCCTGCTCTCTATTATGCACGAAGCCCGCATGCAGTTGCTTGGCAATTTTGGGTGGAGCGAACTACAGATTGGCGGTGCCAGCATGATTATGGCCGACGTGGCGATAGAGTATAAGGGCGAAGGTTTTTACGGCGATGTGCTAACGATTGACCTGGCTTTCGACGACATCAATAAGTATGGTTTTGATATTACGTACCACGTGCTCAACCAAAATGGCAAAGAAGTAGCTCGTGCAAAAACCGGCATGCTGTGCTTTAACTATACCGAGCGCAAGCTAATGCCCCTGCCCGACGAAGTAAAGGCTAAAATTGAAACTAATGCCGGCTGATTTTTGTAATTTTGCAGTATGACTTTGATCGCAGATATTCCTATTCTTAATAAAAAAGATATTCGTAAGCTGAAGCTCGACGACCTGAAAGCCTGGTTGGTAGAGATCGGTGAAAAGCCTTTCCGTGCCAAGCAGATCTATGAATGGCTTTGGAAGCACTCAATTCAGTCGTTTGCCGAGATGAACAACGTGAGCCTTGCCCTGCGCGAAAAGCTGGAGCAGCACTTTGCCATTAACGCCGTTCAGGTAGCCACCGAGCAGCTGAGCAACGACGGAACTATAAAATCTGCGTTTAAACTATACGACAGCAACATTGTAGAAGGCGTACTGATACCGCACGACGAGCGCAAAACAGCCTGCGTGAGTAGCCAGGTTGGTTGCTCGCTTACCTGTAAGTTCTGCGCCACCGGCTACATGGACCGCGTCCGTAACCTCGATGCCGCTGAAATTTACGACCAGGTAGTGCGTATTAACGAGCAAAGCCTTCGCCAGTACGGTACACCGCTTACGAACATTGTGTATATGGGTATGGGCGAGCCGATGCTGAACTATGCCAACGTCATGCAGAGCATCGAGCGCATTACGGCCCACGATGGCCTGGGTATGGCTGCGCGCCGCATTACGGTAAGCACTGCTGGTATTGCCAAAATGATCAAGAAAATGGCGGATGATGGTGTGAAAGCGAACCTAGCCTTGTCGCTGCATGCGGCGAACGACGAGAAGCGCAACCAGATCATGCCAATCAACGAGACCAATTCTCTGGAAGCCCTGAAAGATGCGTTGAAGCATTATCATCAGGTAACGGGCCGCAAGGTAACCTATGAGTACATTGTGTTCGATAACTTTAACGATACCCTGCAGGATGCTGAAGAACTGTTACGCTTCTCGAAGATCATCCCGTGCAAGATCAATCTGATAGAGTATAACCCGATTGCAAACGCTGATTTTGTGAATACCGATGACGATCGTCTGCAGAACTTTATTTATTACTTAGCAGATCGTGGGTGCCAGGTAAACGTGCGCCGTAGCCGTGGTAAAGACATTGATGCTGCCTGCGGACAGTTAGCTGTAAAAGAAAAACAGCAGGCTTAAACTATAGCCAGCCAAACTATAAACCCCGGGTGTTAAGGCAGCCGGGGTTCTTTTTTGTATCTAGTCTAACTCCAAAGCAATATCACTTACGGATTCTTGTTATATCGGCCTTCTGCTTTTGGTCTGCCGCTTTTGGTGTCCTGTTTGTCTTCGGTAACTTCTACGGAGCGCACAAACACGGCGTGTGGTTTTGGGCGGATGTGTTGGCCGTATTTTTCAGCGTACTGCTGCGTAAATTCGGCTCCATAAAACACGATCATCGACGAATAATAAATCCAGACAAGGATAACGATAATAGAGCCTGCCGCGCCGTAAGCTGAGCCCGGGTCGGAAGTGCCAATGTACCAGCTGATCAGAAATTTACCCAACCCAAAAAGCAGCGCCGTTACTACCGCACCAATCAACGTGTCTTTCCAGCGGATAACGCCGTCGGGCAGGTATTTAAAGATGAGGGCAAACAGCAGTGAGATGATACCTACAGAAACTATAAAATCGATGAGCTTGATAACCCAGACACCTACGCCCGGCAGCAGGTCGGAAATGTAGCCGCTCAAAATAGAGATAGCCGCACTCATAACCAGCGAGAACAGCATCAGCAGGGCAATACTCAGTATAATACCAAAGGAGAAAATACGCTCTTTCGCCATGCGCATAATGCCATTGGTAGGCTTCACTTTCAGGTTCCAGACGGTGTTAAGGGACTGTTGTAGCGTTACAAAAAAAGTAGTGCCCGCAAAAATTAACGTACCGATACCAACCCACAGCGCCCAGCCACTTTCGCTGATAGCGGCATTCTTAATAATGCCTTGCACCTGCGTAGCAGCCTCCGGGCCAATTGCTTTTGAAATTTGATTAGAGAGTTCTCCGGATACAGCAGCCTCGCCTAAAAAGAATCCTGCCGCTTTTATGATGATCAGGAGAAGTGGCGGAATAGAAAAAATTGCATTAAAAGCCAGCGCTGCCGCCAGCCGCAACGATTCATTATCCAGAAACTCCGAAACCGAAGACTTCAGAAGCGAGAAGATATCCTTAAAAGTATAAGTAGCCATGCGTTTGTGCCGTTTGTTAGGTTTTTGATTACGTTTGGCTACTTATGATAGTTGGATTTTAGCTTTTAGCATGCTGTACTGAGCTTATCTGCTATAGTTACTAAAGTAAAAAAACAGGGTACTGCCACTAATAGCAATACCCTGTTCGGCAAATTTGTTTTACGCTTAAACTATAGTTTGTCTATAGTAGCTGATAGGTTTCCTTTTGCATTTATTACAGTCCGGATAGCGGTCGGAGTCAGGTAGATGTTATCAGGTTCTATCGTCTGTATCTTGCCTTTCAGTAATACCGATTCGTATACGCGGCCCTGCTTATCCAAAGCCTGCTGCAGCGATTTATGTGCTTCGGTTAGCTGGTCTTTTACCGGTATGTTCACCTGCTGCTGTATCATGTCTTTAAACTTGTTTTTGGCTAACCAACTGGCCGTGTTCAGCAATTTGTCCTTCGTTTCGAGGGTGTAATCTACATCACGCACTTTTATAGATGCCGTGGCTGCATCGTAATAAGGTGTGCCTTTTAAGTATACTTTGCCCACAATTTTTTTGGTGAACAAACCCGCTTTTGTTTTGCCGTTTACATCCAGCATCAGCACCAGTTGGTCGCCGCCAGGCGTTATAGTAGCATCTTTTACGGTTAGCTGGCTTTTGCCTTCGTCGAATTTATAGGTCTGGTTGGCTACCTGCTGCTGCAGCATTTTGCTGGCCTGTGTGTACGGAATATCGGCTGTCAGCCCGACCTGTATGTTATCAGTCAGTTTGTTGTCCAGCACCAGGTTTGGCAGCTTTTTTAGGGATTGCGCTTTGGGCTTTCCGTCGGTGGTTACGTTTATATAAGAGGTAATGCCAATGCGCATAGCCAATGTACCGTTTCGTGCCTGAAGTGGTGTAACTCTAACATCCTGTGGCAACACCTGCAGCCAGGCATTCATGCCGTCATCTACCTTAACCGGCTCCTGCAACATATTCCAGGCTTGCTGCACATATTGTTTTACATTTATCTGCTTCTGTAGTTCGGCATCAAGTTGTTTGGTAAGTGTTGCCATCTGCTTGCGCAGTTCCGGTTCTACAAAGCGGGCCAACCCGATCTTTAGCGGACCCAGTTCCAGCACAGGCTTGGTGTTTCCCCATTCAAAATCGCCGGTGGTAGTGGTCTTTAGTTTATAGTCTTCCGTCAGCCCGATCTTGCTTTCTGTGTTAATCACCATGTCAAACCGGGTGTCTTCAGTCTTATCGATGGCCGGGCAAAGCTTACAAGGGTCCCATTTCCAGCGGCCTTTGGCATAAATATTCAGCGGCACACTAAAGTAGATCTTATCCTTATCAGCCCGGATGCTCATGCGGCCATTCTTGCTCACAGTTACAGCCACATCGTCATCGTCGAGGTTCGTGTCTTTGTATAGTACGCCTGTAAATTGTCGGTTCAGCATTTCCTCTAAAGTAGCCACCTGCACACTTACCGGTATAGTGATAGAAGATAGTTTGGGCTGGTAAACAGGAGCGGCAGCTATAGTTGCAGCAGGTGCTTCGGTTTGCAGTTTAGCGGTGCTGGTGCAGCCGGATAGATAAAGCAACGTTGTAAGCAACAGGGTTGCTATAAAGGGCGTGGTTCTCACGGGGTTATGGTTTTTTCAGAAATTGCGGCGCAAGTTAGTATAGTTTTGGCTTTTGTAACAGCAGGAGGGATGAAATAGTGCCGGCAGAAAGTAATGTTACAAATGTCATTTCGAACAGAGTGAAAAATCTGAGTTTACTAGACCTAACAGCGTGCGCAGCTCCTGTTAGCGTCTAATGCTATAGTTGGTTATTTGTCATTCCGAGCACTCCTGAGACACGAGTCGAAAGGAGCCAGCGTAGCTGTGAGAAATCTTATGTGTCCTATAATATCTTTTTGTCATTTCTAACAAAGTGAGAAATCTATCTCGAACTATAGTTGGTTATAGTCGCTAGCTTGAACCAAGCCTTCGTTTTAAATCCCATCCATTCCTGGGAGCTCTACTTGCCTATCATTTCAACTTTACTTTGGTGCCCTCACGGCCGGGAGGCCCCGTCATCGGGCATCGCGCTGCTGCCTTCTTGCTATCCTCCTGTGTCGGATTGGCTAACGCCACCGCAACAAGTCAAAGGCGCTCAACCCAAAGACTGCGATCTTTCTTCTATTGACCTGTATCTATAGTTTGAACTTTCTCGCTTCGACTTTTTTCATGTAGTATTTTCGTAGGGACAGGTCGCGACCTGTCCGCATCATGGACTGAAATTATGAAACTATAGCTTTAACTATAGCAAAAGCAGAAAATTCCCCTCTTGAGAGGGGCTAGGGGTGTGTTCTAGCAAAGGCCTAACGCATCTTTCCACAAGATCCTTCCAGGATGACAGAAAAAGTGGTAAGTAAAAACTCCCTTTCCTGTTTTTAGGAGAGGGTTAGGGAGAGGTAAAACAAGGGCAGTTGGACCACGCTAACTATGGAACTACAAGTAACGCCTTTGCCTGTCCCTGTCGGGCCAGTTGCATCTGGAGATACAACATCATAGTTCGACACGAGCGTGGACGCTCGCGCCAGCAATTATTAACAATAAAACTATAGTTTAATCCTGTAAATCCTAAAATCCTGCAAATCCTGATTCAGACAAAACTCCAGCTTTTCAAAAGGAGAGGGCTGGGGTGAGGTTCAATCCTGATTCGAACAAAACAAAAACCCCCTCCTTTTTTTAGGAGGGGGTAGGGGGAGGTAAACCTTAAACAGCCTGCTCTTGCTTCATTTTCTTTAAGTTCAGCAACATATCAGCGGTCATGGCATCCAGGTCGTAGGCTGGTTTCCAGTTCCAGTCCTGTTGGGCGGCGCTGTCGTCTATGCTTTGTGGCCACGAGTCGGCGATTTGCTGGCGCGAGTCTGGCTTGTAACTGATCTCGAATTCAGGAATATGCTTTTGAATAGATGCTGCGATCTCTTTCGGGGAGAAGCTCATGGCGCTCAGGTTATACGAGCTGCGTACTTTTACCTGTTCTGCCGGGGCGTGCATTAAATCCAGGGTAGCTTTCAGGGCATCCGGCATGTACATCATCGGCAGGTAGGTGTTCTCGCTCAGGAAGCATTCGTAGCTGGCGCTTTCCAGGGCCTGGTGGTAAATATCTACGGCGTAATCTGTGGTGCCACCGCCCGGTAATGCTTTGTATCCTATCAGGCCAGGGTAGCGCAGGCTGCGCACATCTAAGCCATACTTCTCGAAATAATATTCGCACCAGCGTTCGCCGGCCTGCTTGCTGATACCATACACCGTGTTTGGGTCCATGATGGTGTGCTGCGGGGTGTTCTGGCGTGGCGTGTTCGGGCCGAAAACGGCGATGGAACTAGGCCAGTAAACCTTCTCTACTTTATGCTCCAGGGCCAGGTCCAGCACGTTAAACAGGCCGTCCATGTTAAGTTTCCAGGCAAATTTCGGGTTCTTTTCGCCGGTGGCCGACAACACAGCTGCCAGGTGATAGATCTGCTTGAATTTATACTTTGCGGCCAGTTCGCCCATTGCCTTGGGGTCCAGCACGTCTATTTTTTCGAAAGGTCCGGAGTCGCGCAGGTCGGCATGTTTGGGAGCTGCAATATCTGCCGCCACTACATTACTTCCGCCATACATATTGCGCAGTTCCATAGTTAGTTCTGAGCCAAGCTGGCCGCTCGAACCAATTACCAGTACCGTATCAGTTGTGTTTGCCATAGTTACGCTAAATCGTTTGCACAAAGTAACCTATTTCGGTGCAATACTGAAAGAGTAGCGAATAAGAAACACAAGGGCTTATGCGATTTGGATAGGAGAATGTTGCTTAAATGCAAAAAGAGAGCATCTGCCGGCTGCAAACACTCTCCTGCACTAAAACTAATCTAACTTTTAACTCACCTTACAACAAAGGTACTCAGCGGGGTGCAGCTACAAAACAGGTAACAGCAGACTTAAAGATTAAATAATATTAGCCCGAAAAGCAGTTGGTGCCGTACTGGCTTGTGCAGCGGATTTGCCTATATTTGTAAGCATAAGCCTGTGTTTTACAAGACGGCCAGTACATGACATTTGAAGAATACCTTGTAAAGAAGCGCATCAATAAAGCTGCATTTGCTGCCGGCGACCCCGTACGTTTTGCTGCCTGGGCCGATATGTATGACCAGATGCACCAGAACAGCTTTTACATTGCCACTAAAATGGTGATAAACGATGTGCGCCTAAGGTATCATTTAAAAGAGGAAGATGTGCCGAAAGCCGCGCCTGCACCTGCAGCAGCAAAACCAGTTATGCGCCGTGCTGCTCCTGCGGCCTCCGAAACTATGGAGACTGCGGAGCCTGCCGTTCCACAGGAAACACCGGAAGCTGCGCCAGCACCACGACCAGTTGTAAAGCGCCCGACCACAGCCAGACCAACTATAGCTAAACCTGCTGCAACCGAAGGCGAAACTATAAAGACCGACGAAGCTCAGCCTGAGAAAGCAGCAGAGCCGGGTAAAGCGCGTCCGGTTATAAAAAGGCCGGTAATTGCCAGACCTGCGCCAACTACAGAAGGTGAAAACACAGCGGACAAACTGGCAACTGAAAGCCCTGTGCCGGCCCGTCCACGACCGGTAATAAAGCGCCCGGCTGCGTTACAGAAACATGCTACGGATGAACCCGAATCCAGCATACCCGCTGAGCCAACTATAACTCCGGAAACCGAAGCCTCGAAACCAGCTGCGCGACCAAGACCAGTTATCAAAAGGCCAGCAGCTCTACAGAAATCAGCTGAAGAAAAACTACCGGAAACGGAAAAGCCAACTATAGAACCGACCGGAGAAACTATAAAACCGGAAGAAACTATAGTTTCAGGTGAAGCAGAGGCACCAAAGCCTTTACGACCAAGGCCAGTTATAAAACGCCCGGTTGCGTTGCAGAAACCTGGAACCGAAGAAACAAAGCCTGAGGAAACAAAAACTCCAGAGCAAACTATAAACGCTACGGAAGAACCTGCTGCACCAAAGCCGCCCAGGCCACGACCAGTTATCAAAAGGCCAACGCCAGCTGCAGGGCAAACTATACCGGATGCCAAACGGGAAGAGCTGAACCCAGCTCCAGCTATAGAAAACTCTGAACCAGCGCAGCCAACTATAAACGAAGCAAAAACAGATCAGCCCGAGGCATCGGCACCAGACGAAACGATACAGCCAAAGCCGCCGCGCCCAAGGCCCATTATTAAAAGGCCACCGCCAAAAACCGACATATAACTATAGTTTATGCTATCTTAGAGCGAATAACGAACAACGATAAACGAATAACGAAATGTACGAAACCTTAAAACCAGACCTGGAACAGCAGCTTGCTGAGATAAAAGAGGCCGGACTATATAAGCAGGAACGCATTATCACCACGCCGCAGGGCGCCGATATCGACACCACGCAACAGCCGCATGTGCTTAACTTTTGCGCCAACAACTATCTGGGCCTTTCGGCGCACCCGAAGGTAATTGAAGCCGCCAAAGAAGCCATCGATACGCATGGTTATGGCATGAGCTCGGTACGTTTTATCTGCGGTACCCAGGATATCCACAAAGAACTGGAGCGCAAGATCTCTGAATTTTTAGGTACCGAAGACACCATTCTGTATGCTGCTGCTTTTGATGCGAACGGCGGTGTGTTTGAACCCCTGTTCGGCGAAGATTCAGCTATTATTTCGGATGCGCTGAACCATGCGTCTATTATTGATGGCGTGCGTTTGTGCAAGGCACAGCGTTTCCGTTACGAGCACAACAACATGGCCGACCTGGAAGCCAAATTACAGGAAGCTGTGGACGCCAATACCAAGCACCGCATCATCGTTACCGACGGTTCTTTCTCGATGGACGGCACCATTGCCCAGCTGGATAAAATTGTAGAACTGGCCGATAAATACAAGGCGCTTATCATGATAGATGAGTGCCATAGTTCGGGCTTTTTGGGTAAGACCGGCCGTGGCACGCATGAGTACCGTGGTGTAATGGGCAAGATCGATATCATAACAGGCACGTTGGGCAAAGCGCTTGGTGGTGCGATGGGTGGTTTCACATCAGGCCATAAAGAAGTGATTGAAATGCTGCGTCAGCGCTCACGTCCGTACCTGTTCTCTAACTCGCTGGCGCCGTCTATAGTTGGCGCTTCTATTGCCGTGTTGGATTTGCTGAGCTCAACTACCGAACTGCGCGATAAACTGGAGTGGAACACCAGATATTTCCGTGAGAAGATAACAGAAGCCGGTTTTGACATTAAACCAGGAGACCACCCGATTGTGCCGGTAATGCTGTACGATGCCCCACTCGCCCAGGAGTTTGCCGCCCGCATGCTCGACAAAGGTATATACGTGATAGGTTTTTACTACCCGGTGGTACCAAAAGGCCAGGCCCGCATCAGAGTACAGATATCAGCTGTGCACGACAGGGTGCATTTGGATAAATGTATCGCTGCCTTTACCGAAGTTGGTAGAGAGCTTGGTGTGATCAAGTAAGGTCAGCTGTAGTTTGTCTTCCCCTGCATTCGCTGGCGCGAGCTTGTAGCTTGTGTCCTGGTTTCATATTAAGCACGAGCTACAAGCTCGCGCCAGTGAAACAGAAAAGCCACTCTTAAAACTGGAGTGGCTTTTTTTATATTTCAAATTTAGTAACTTGATGTTTAAACTATAGATAAGGCATGGAATTCGTAACCCCTAGCATCAACAACTTTGCTTATAGTGCCATCTTTACACTGATTATAGTTTACTATGTCGGCGCTTTTATCTCCCTGATTCACTTAATATTTAAAACAGACTATGACCTGAAAGAGCGCCTGCTCTGGATGTTGGTGCTGTGGCTGGTGCCTATACTTGGGCTGATATTTTATTGGGTAAACTGGCGCAAAAGGAAATTATAATTATCTGAACCACAGATTAATTAAGATTAATCAGATTGATGGGATAGATAGCTAAACCAGCATGTCCTGATTCAGACAAAAAAGACGCAATATATTGCATCTCTGCATAATCAATCCAATCTCACAAATCACCATTAATCCCGGTTCAGACAAACTATGCAGCGCTTACGGAGTTCTCGGAAGCACTTATACTTGGGCGCTGGTCTGTGTCGAACAGGAACTGGTTGAGTTTTACGCGTAGGTCTGAGGAAGATAAGTTTCGGAAAGCCTCACCATTACGCACTAGTGCAATCTGGCCGGTCTCTTCCGAAACTACCAAAACTATACTGTCTGTGATCTCGGTTAAGCCAATAGCCGCGCGGTGTCGCAAACCCATAGAAGCCGGGATTTCCTGGTTTTCAGAAACGGGAAGTATGCAGCGGGCCGCTTTAATCCGGTTGCTGGCAATAATTACAGCACCATCGTGCAGGGGGCTGTTCTTGTTAAAAATTGACATCAGCAAGCGCTTCGAAACAACAGCATCTATCAGGTCACCGGACTCGGCGTAGTATTTTAGCTCCGAGCTTTTAGCGAACACGATAAGGGCACCGGTGTTTTTGGCTGCCAGCGATTTTGCAGCTTCAATAAAAGGCGTAAGGCTTAGCTTTTCGGTTGGCTCGCGGCGCCACGGAAATCCCCGGAAAAAGCGGTCGTTGTTAAAGGCGGTGGTCTTACCGATCATCAGCAGGAAACGGCGAATCTCGGGCTGGAAAAGTATAATGGCGGCCAGTACACCTACACCCATAAACTGCCCCAGAATAATGGTAAGCAACTCCATGCCGGCAGCACGAACCACCAGGTATAGCAGGTAAATAGAGAGCAAGCCTAAAAAGATCTTGAGCGCCACGCTACCGGTTAGCAGCTTATATAGTTGGTATAAAAGCGCCGTTACGAGCAGTATGTCGATAATGTCGAGCAGCTCGATCTCTAAAAACCCTATGCTGAATAAAAATATCAAAGTGTTGTTTTCTTGTATAGTTCTACTGCCTGCTTGGTTTCTTTTACGTCGTGCACGCGCAAAATATTGGCTCCTTTGGTTAAAGCAATGGTGTTTACAACTGTAGTTCCGGTCAGGGCATCGGTCTGATGAATACCCAGCGTTTTGTACACCATCGATTTACGCGACATGCCCACCAGTACAGGTAAGCCCAATATACGCAAATCTTCCAGACGGTTAAGCAACTCGAAGTTATGTTCTGTAGTTTTTGCAAACCCGAAGCCGGGGTCAAGTATAATATCGTTAACGCCGAGCCGGGTAAGTTTATGCACTTGCTGCTGCAGTTCGTCCAGCACTTCTATCGTTACATCGCTATAGTTGGCAAACGTTTGCATATTTTGCGGCGTACCGCGCATGTGCATCAGTATGTACGGAACCTGCAACCGGGCTACAGTTTCAAACATTTGCTCATCCAATGTACCGCCTGCCACATCGTTAACTATAGCCGCGCCTGCTTTTATAGTTGCTTCTGCCACATCTGCCCTAAACGTATCTACCGAAAGAATAACATCCGGAAACTCCCGAACTATAGCTTCGATGGCCGGTATCAGCCTGTCCTGTTCTTCCTGCGACGAAATATCTGCAGCGCCGGGGCGCGTGGAATAACCGCCAATATCCAGTATGTCGGCCCCTTCGGAGAGCATTACGCGGGCACGTTCAACGGCTTCTTCGGTGGAGCTCAGGCGGCTGCCGGGGTAAAAAGAATCGGGGGTAACGTTCAGGATGCCCATCACCAGCGGCGTGTCCAGGGAGAGGAGCTTTCCGCGGCAATTGAGTGTGGTTTTTTTCTTAAAAAGCGTATCTTTCGATTCCAATGTAGGCACTTCGGTCTATTGATTTTAAAATTAAAGCTAAAAAGTTGATTAGTCAAACACTCCAGGAATATAATCAGGTAGTACAGCGCTGCAAAGACACTTTTGTGAAGAAAACGAAAGACTATGGCACGGCCTGGCGCGTGCTGCGGCTACCTTCTATTACCGATCAGATCTTTATTAAGGCGCAGCGCATCCGCTCTATACAGGAAAAGGGCAAGCAGTTGGTGGAAGACGACATCCGCGATGAGTTTGTAGGCATTATTAACTACTGCGTGATCGCCCTGATGCAGCTAGAGTTGCCAGTAGATGCCGAGCAAACCCTGCCAGCCGAAGAAGTAGAACGCCTGTACACGCACCACATAGAAGAGAACATAAAGCTGCTTACAGCCAAAAATCACGATTACGGCGAAGCCTGGCGCGACATGCGTGTCAGCTCTATTACAGACATTATCCTGATGAAACTATACCGTACCAAGCAGATAGAAGACAACGAAGGCCAGACGCTGATCTCGGAAGGTGTAGAAGCCAACTACCGCGACATGATCAACTACGCCGTTTTCGCGCTGATAAAGCTGGGTGCTGGGGAATAACCTCCCCCTAACCCCCTCCTAAAAACAGGAGGGGGAATTTATAGGTTATAGTTGCTTGTCTCTTTTTGTCATTCCGAGCGCAGCCGAGGAATCTTATACAGCAAATGGACACATAAGATGTCTCGACTGCGCTCGACATGACAGTGAGATTTATAGTTATACTTTGGACATGAAGGTAAAAGAGAATATACACTTAGTTATCGCTGTAACTATAAACCTACTTCTTGTTTGGCTGTTGCTTAAGGCCACTTGGGAGGGAAATGATAAAGCAGTAATTTTTGTGTTCGTCTTTTACCCGTTGCTGATTTTGTTGAATGCTTTGCTCTGGCAGGTTTTTAGAAAGCGCAGCAGCGTTTCGAGAGTTTATAAGATCACAACCTTTGGCTTGATAATACTTTTTCTGCCAGTTCTGATTATGGCAACATCATATTAGAAACTATAAAACTTATAACCTATATAAACATATACCTAACCCCCTCCTGTTTTTAGGAGGGGGCAGGGGGAGGTAAAAACCATGAAATACATCACCAAATTCTTCTGGCTCTTTGTGGGCGTGCTGTTCATCTTTTCCGGTCTTATTAAGATAAACGACCCGGTAGGTACCGCCATAAAACTGGAAGAGTATTTCGAAGTTTTCTCGACTGACATTGCGCCGTTCTTTAAATCGCTGGAGCCGGCTGCGCTGCTCCTGTCTATTTTCCTGAGTGCGCTGGAGATTGTGCTGGGCGTTGCCTTGCTGGTGCGCTGGAAATTGAAAGAAGTGCTGTGGCTGCTGCTGGCCATGATCGTGTTCTTCACTTTCCTGACATTCTATTCTGCCTATTTCAACAAAGTAACCGACTGCGGCTGCTTCGGCGATGCTATTAAACTTACGCCTTGGGAGTCGTTTACCAAAGACATTGTTCTGCTCGTAATGATCATTGTGCTGCTGATGACGCAGCGTTACCTGCAGCCTTTTATCAGCCAAAAGATGGGTGCAACTATAACGGCACTTACAGCTATACTTTCGGTGGGCATTGGCTGGTACGCTTACGAAAACCTGCCTTACATCGACTTCCGCGCTTACAAAATAGGCAATAACATACCGACGCTCATGAAGCCATCGGCACCGCTGAAGTATAAATATGTGATGACCAAAGGCAGCGAAGAGCAGGAGTTCCTGGAGTACCCAACCGACACCACCTGGACTTTTAAAGAAATGGTAGCAATTAACCCGGAAGATGGCCCTAAGATCACTGATTTCAACGTCTGGAACGACGAAGGCGACCATACGCAGGAAGTGCTGACCGGCACTAAGCTGGTTATAGTAGTGCAAAGTATAGCAAAAGCCAGCACCGAGAATTTTGACAAAATAAATGCATTGGTAGCAGATGCCGAAAAGCAGGGCATTACCCCAATCGTTATCACAAGCAGCGGCGCACAGGAGTTCGAGGCATTCCGGCACGAAGTTAACCTGGCTGCTCCGTATTATTTCGGTGATGGCACGGTGCTTAAAACCATTATTCGCTCTAATCCGGGTATCTGGTTATTAAAAGATGGAACCACCAAAGGCCTATGGCACCATAACAACACCCCAACTATAGAAGAGGTGAAAGCTTTAATTGCTGATTAATAACTGTTGATTGTTGCATATCTTGTCATGTCGAGCGCAGTCGAGACATCTTATTTGTCCAACTAATGTGCTGTATAAGATCCCTCGGCTACGCTCGGAATGACAACTATAAACTATAGTCGCTAAAAAGTATAGAAGGTAATTGATGAGAAATTGGTTTGTATTAGCTCTGCTGGGATTTACGTTGCTTTCTTGCAAAGAGAAAGTCGTACAAATTCCGGTATGTGAATATAAAACTGATGATCCACAGCTGCAGGTATATAATGACTTATTAATAGAATTAGTTGAAGAACAATTCCATAATCTGAGTTTCGGCGAGGTTATCACAGATGCTACTAGTTTTAAAACAATATTTTTAAGCCATAATAGCTATCACAGAGAGCTTTTCGGAGAGTTTAGAGATGGTTTATGGAAGACCCCGACTCCTGCTGCAGGTGATGAAATAAGGCCTTTGCTTTCAGAGTATGGTTTAGACAATGCCGCCATTTTTGCAAACTTTAGTAAAGCACAGCAAAAGTACATAGCTTCTGATTTTCAAGCCTGTACTTTTAAAGTTGGCGCCTTAGGTAAAGCTGAAAACTTGTTTGAACTAGAATCGAAACAGAAAGAAAATTTAATTGGTCAGGTAAGCTTCTCTGAAATACACTGGAATAAACAGCGGGATAAAGGAGTCTTATACTATGAATTTTACTGTGGCACTAAGTGCGGTAAAGGAGAGCTGATTAGTTTTGAAAAAGTGAATGGGCGCTGGAGAATCTCGGACAGCGTGCAACTTTGGGTATCTTAAAAATATATTATACATGAAATTCATAGGATTTATACTTAGCCGACTGGGGCACGGCCTGCTGATCATGCTGGGTGTGTTGGTGGTGGTATTTTTCCTGTTTAACGTGTTGCCCGGCGACCCGGTGGCTATGCTGGCCGGCCAACGCTCCGACCTGAGCACCCGTGAAGCCATTACCAAAGACCTGGGCCTGGATAAACCACTGCCAGCGCAGCTGCTGTACTATATAAACGATGTGTCGCCATTGTCGGTGCACGAGGATACAGAGGCTAACCAGCAGAAGTATGAATACAGTACTATAGTTGACTTTGGAGAAGATGCTTTGGTTTGGAAAACGCCTTACCTGCGCCGCTCATTCCAGAGTAACAAAAGCGTAACCGATATCCTGTTAGATCATTTTCCGGGCACGTTGTGGCTGGCTGTAGCTGCTATGCTTATTGCCACGGTGTTCGGGATACTTTTCGGGGTGCTGGCTTCTCTTAAACCGCATAGCACTTTAGACCATACTTTAATCACCACATCTGTTTTAGGCATTTCGGTACCATCGTTTGTGGCGGCTATACTTATTGCCATCACCTTCGGGTTTTACTGGAGCGACTGGACAGGCCTTAGCCTGACCGGGCAACTATACGAGATCGACCCTTTTGAAGGAAAAGAACTGAAACTACGAAATCTACTGCTACCAGCTTTTGCGTTGGGTATTCGTCCGTTGGCGGTTATAGTTCAGCTTACGCGTAGTTCTATGTTAGATGTGATGTCGCAGGATTATATTCGTACAGCGCGCGCCAAAGGCCTGAATAGAAGCAAAGTTATAGTTAACCACGCCCTCAAAAACGCCCTGAACCCGGTGGTTACGGCTGCATCGGGTTGGATGGCTTCGCTGATGGCTGGCGCATTCTTTATCGAGTACATTTTTAACTGGAAAGGATTAGGCTCGGTAACTATACAAGCTGTTCAGAATCTGGATTTTCCGTTGGTTATGGGGGCCACCTTGTTTGTTGCGTTCCTGTTTGTACTCATCAACATCTTCGTAGACCTGCTCTACGCCGCCCTCGACCCACGCGTGAAACTTGATTAATGAGTAATTAATAATGACGAATGATTAATATCAAGATGAATTCAGACCACAATTATTCATTACTCATTCCTAATTAATCATTAAAGAAAATGCTAATTTTCTTAATCGGTATGATGGGCAGCGGCAAGACCACTCTGGGCAAAGAACTGGCTACAGAACTGAACTATAGTTTCGTGGACCTGGATGCCTTTATCGAGGAAAAAGAAGGCAGAACTATAGCGCAAATTTTTGAACAGGAAGGGCAGGAGCGGTTCCGGAAAATAGAACGCGAGGCGCTGCAAACTATAGTTGCCAACTATAAAAACGCCATAGTTGCTACTGGCGGCGGCACACCCTGCTTCTTCGATAACATGGCCCTGATGAATGCTGGCGGTGAGACCATTTTCCTGGATGTACCTGCCGAATTTATTGCCCAAAGACTCTCACAGTCAGACTTATCTACGCGTCCGCTGCTAGCTGGCAAAACACAATCCGAACTATTCTCGTTTGTAGGCGAAACATTAGCCGAACGCCGGCAATTTTATGCGCAGGCAAAACACATAGTTGCGCGCCCGCCGTATACTATAGATGCATTGCTGGCGTTGTTTTCGCTGTAATTACAGGTACCACTACCCTGGGTTTTTTCTTGTTTCCGGCGAAGCAGTTTTCCTGGATTTTAAAGTTTTGCGTACTGAAACAACTCATACCTAACCTATAACTATGAAACCTAATCACAAAGGACGTGCGCAGATCTTCGCGAACCCCGTTCTCGAACGACTGACCAGAACCCACATTGCCCTCCCTATTTTTATCTTTATTGCCATCTCGGTGGGTTTAATTTACTATGGCCTTACCTATGGCTTTATAGATGTGGCAGAAGCGATTGGCCTGTTTATACTGGGCTGGTTTATTTTCAGCCTGATGGAGTATTCGGCACACCGTTTTATTTTTCATATGGATACGGATACGCCTGCAAAAGCGCGCATTCAGTACACGTTCCATGGCAACCACCACGATTACCCGAAAGACAAAGAGCGCCTGGCCATGCCGCCTATCGTTAGTGTGCTGATCGCCTCGTTCCTGTTTTTTGTGTTTAAGCTGCTATTTGGGCAGTTGGTGTTTGGCATAGTGGCAGGCATGTTGTTCGGGTATGCCATGTACTTATTTGTGCACTATGCGGTTCATGCCTACGCACCGCCTAAAAATTTCCTCAAAACACTCTGGATCCACCACAGCATCCATCATTACAAAGATCCGGATGTAGCCTACGGTGTGTCGTCGCCGCTCTGGGATTACCTGCTGGGTACCATGCCGAAACGAGCAAAGTAATATAACTATAGTTTTACGACGTGTTAGGGAGCCCCGGGCTCCCTTTTTTATTGCTACAACCAGCCACTTTTAGCTAATTATGATATAGTGTATAACTAATGTTTAAACACTGTATGTGTCTGATTTACAGCAGAGGCTATTGCACTATAAGAACAAAAGCTGTTTTCTGTAATACTGTATTTTAGAGGTAACATGTTGGTTAGTAGTAGTATATGTTAAGGTTTTGGTTGATTATATGAATACGTGTTCATATATTCGCATCCCGATATAAACCATAGTAGAAAACCTATATACTTCGAGCTACAGACCAGGAATGAAAAAGCCAGTAATTTGCAGCAGTGTACTTATTCTCTTTTTCATGCTGTGTGGTTTAACTATAAATCCGGTTGTTGCCCAGATCAGCATTCCCCAAATGACGGCGGATGGTTATCAGTTAAAGCACACCTACACTCAGGACTTTAATGCCCTGCCCACGTCTGGTACCTGGGCAAACAACAGCACCTTGTCCGGTTGGTATGCAAGGCCCCTTAGCGGCAGTACGCCAACTACCATTGCTGCAAACGACGGTTCATCCGGTACAGTGGGGCTGTATAGTTTCGGGAGCCTTGGCAGCACAGACAAAGCCTTGGGCGGGCACGGCGCCAATGGCTATGGCGGCTATTATTATGCGGCACGCTTCAGAAACAACTCCGGCCAAACTATAAAGCACATTAAAATAAGCTATACACTGGAGCAATGGTACACCATTAAACAGGCAGGCTCTGCTTTAAATTTTGACTATGCCATAGGTGCTTTAGTAAATAGCCCGGTTGCAGCTATTACCTGGGTGCCGGTCGCGCCGCTCTCTACTAACATACAAGTCCCTATTCCGAAAGGCAGCGGTAATACCAGCGTTCTCGATGGAAATATGGCAGCTAACAGAGCTCAGGCAGCCTACCTGGTGCTGGATGTAAACTTGGCTCCCAACCAGGAAATTATGTTGCGCTGGAGCCAACCCGACTCTTATAACGGAACAGGAAGTGGAAAAGAGTACCCATCATCGGCTTTAGATGATGTAGAAATTGAGTTTCTCCAGAACGATGTTTTTTATGCTACCAGCCAGGTGCTGAGCAATAAAGCCAGCTGGAACACCGATGTGGCAGGTACGGGCAGAAACCCGACCGATTTTTCGATTAAAGACCAGATGTTTGTTGTAGCCACCGCCGGCAACTATAAACTAAGTAAAGACCTCACAATTGCAGGGCTAAACTCTAAACTGATACTCGGCGAAGAGCCAGCTGCCGCAACCTTAACTATACCTTTCAAATACAAACTTGCCGCAACTGTTGATATTGCCAATGGCTCCACGCTGCTTATAAACCACGAGTTGGCTGCCCCTGCATTTGGTAACCTTGCACCTAACAGCAATGTGGTCTATAACACTGATAGTACGGCGGCACCCGTGCAAGGCAACTATGGCAACCTGCTTATTAAAGGTGGCAAAGAGAAACTGATAGATATGCCGGTGCAGGTGCGCGGTAGGTTAAAGCTGGAAAATACAGGCGTACACCTAAAAAGCGCAACCATAACCCTGGAAAACGGAGCAACTATAGAACCAACCGGTAACGCAGCAATTATTAAGATTGGTCAGGGTGGTAAAGTAAAGCAATATGTGCAGCCAGGCAGTACCCGGTTTTTACCGGTAGGTTCGCAGCTAAGTTATACGCCCGTTAACATTACTTTACCAGCAGGCAAGGCGGCACGCTATATAAGTATAGCCTTGGCCGATGCCGTTTATGTACACTACGACAGTTCCCTGAAAGGCATCGGCGAGCCACTAAAGACGGGGCTGGTAAACAAAGTATGGACAATTAGCCAGGAAGGGGCAACAAGCCCGGATGCCGAACTTACTTTTTACTGGAACCCTGCAGACGAACTACCAGACTTTGACCGAACCGTTGCAGAGATGGCTTACTATAACGGAACGGCCTGGGAGTCGGCGGGTGGGGTGGTTACAACTATGGCAGGTGCCCGGGTAGCAGCAAAGGCAACGGCTTCGCCGAGTAACACAGTTACTATAACCAATGCCAGAAGTGGCATGTATGCTATCTGGCAGCCTCCGCGCAACCCCTTGCCTGTAGAGCTTACTGCATTTACAGCCAAATACAACTATGGGCAAACTGTGCTTAAATGGACTACAGCATCGGAGCGTAACAGCAATTATTTCGCTATTGAAACAAGTCCGGATGGCAGGCGCTTTACTGAAGTGGGGCAGGTAAAAGCGGCAGGATTTAGTGCAGTAGTTAACCAGTATAGCTTTACCCATTACCCAGCAGCTACCGGTGCAGTTTATTACAGGCTGGCAGAATATGACCTGGACGGAACAAAGACGTATTCTAAAGTGGTGACTGTACAGGTAAAACAGCATGGGCCGGCAACTATAGAGGCATACCCTAACCCGGGCCGTGGCCAGCTATATTTGTCATCGGCAACTATAAACGGGCCTGTACGCCTGGTGCTAACCGATATGAGCGGCAAAACTATAGTTACACATCAACTTACCTTAACGAGTGGGCAACCCATACTAACAGACCTGCAGCATTTGCCCGAGGGAGTTTACCTGGTGCAACTACAGCACACTGCAGGCCGGCAGGTTATCCGGTTGGTGCATTCGCCAAAACAGCCATAAACTAAAAAGGAGCCCGAAGGCTCCTTTTTTTATCCTCTCAACTTCCTGAATAACCAGGTAACAAGCAGGATGATCAGGACTATAACAATGAGGGCCGTCCACATGCCCGCTTCAAAAATATCTCCTACCAGTTCACAGCTACTCAGGGTTAATGCCATCAGTATAAACAGGGTAGCCAGGTATGTTCTTATGTTTTTCATAGTGCTATAGTTGTTCCGGTGCTAACAACATGGGCTTTTGCCAGTTACAGGCTTTTACCGGGTTATATGAATATATTGCCATGTGTATTAAAAGATACTGTATTGTGCCTTAAAAGGTTGGGCTGCATCGCTTGCAGGCAGTAAGCTTCTTCCAATCTATAGTTGCCTTTAACAAGTAGCTGGCAAGTGCCAGAAAAATAGTGGTACTGAGGATAATATCCATCTTGTTTATAGTGTATTAACTATATAAATTGTACCCGTATTTTTTCAAGATATTTTTGCTTTAGCCTGCCTTTTAATTTTTAACCCTCACCCTTGAGGAAACTATTAGCCAGTGGAGTTGGAGCAAGAAGAAGGGATTTATTTCTGTTTATAGCAACAACCTTTTATGCAACACTTTTACGCAGGGGCTCCTGTAAGCCCACCAGCATGCTTGCCGCAAACTGCTCCAAAAACGGCTAAAGCAGCGCTACTTCTTTTATTCAGCTTTTTGGTGCTTTCGGTGCCAGGTTACGGGCAGGGCAGCTATAGTTGGCAGCCAGTAGGCGGTGCGGGTATTTCCAAAGCAGCAGCAACCCATACCTCTGTTGCCTTAGATGCGCAGGGCAAACCGTATGTTGCTTTTTATGGCGATGCAGGCACTGGTACCGGTACCCGCGGTATGCTTATGAAATACAATGGTACCAGCTGGGTGGCGGTTGATGTTTTCGGTTTTGCAAATAGTGCCATTAATTCAACATCGTTAGTAATTGATGCCAACGGTAAACCATATGTCGCTTACCAGGACTCAGATGCCAATAAAAATAAAGCCGTAGTAAAAAGCATGATAGATGGTGCTTTCCGGCAGGTGCGCTACGATGGCATATTTCCTAACGAAGGAACAGGCGCTTCTACAGCCGGCGATAATCCTGCTATAACATTAGATAAAAGTGGTGTGCCCTATATAGCGCTTCAGGATGAACTGAATGGCAATCGACTAAGTGTTTATAAATACAACGCAGCAGGCTGGTCTGTGGTAGGCACCGTAGGTTTCTCCGCAGGCGTGTCTTATAATCCTTCGCTTAAACTGGATGGTAATAACGTACCTTATGTGGCTTACCAGGATGGAGGTGCATCCGGAAAAGTTACCGTTATGAAGTATAACGGCACATCTTGGGAAAATGTAGGTGCAGCCGGTATTTCTGATGAGGTGGCAACTGAGCCATCGCTGGCACTGGATAGCAATGGAACACCTTTCGTAGCTTACTCCGAAGGAACTGATAAAATGGCTACGGTTAAGAAATTTAATGGCACAGCCTGGCAAACAGTAGGTGATGCAAAATTCTCAACGAGTGGCGCACTTACCATATCGCTGGCAGTAGATGCATTGGGAACTCCGTTTGTAGCGTACCGCGACTTCGGAAACGAAAATAAGGCTGCACTAATGAAATTTAATGGCACCACCTGGGAGGCTGTTGGCACAGGTATCTCGGCAGGAACTGCGTTTTATACGTCGTTAGTGATAGATGCTTACGGCGCACCGTATGTGGCTTTCCAGGATGGGGCAAATGGCAACAAAGCTATAGTTATGAAGTACGTGCCTGCCGCACCAGTTATTACTGTGCAGCCGGTTGCTAAAAATGTGGCGGCTGATGCCAGCACTACTTTTACCGTAAACGCTACAGGCGATGGCCCCTTACGTTACCAATGGCAGGTCAGCCAGGATGGCGGAACGACGTACCTGGATATACGTGACGGCCTGGGCTATTCCGGAACTACAACATCAACCTTAACTATAGCTAAAGCAAGCATTTACATGAACGGCTACCAGTACCGCGTACTGGTTCATAATGGATCTGCTACTACTTCTGAAGCAGCAACTTTAACTGTAAGTATGGCTGGTACCGAAAACGCAACCGTATGGCAGGTTATAGGAGCACAGGGTTTCTCGCCTGGCGGCGTACAGTATTCTAAAGTTGCTATTGCCCCGGATGGGACGCCTTATGCTGCTTTCTCTGATGGTTCTATGGGTGGCAGGGCTACCGTTATGAAGTATAAAGACGCGAAATGGGAGTTGGTGGGTAATGCCGGATTTTCAGGTTGGATAATACAGAACGTAACAAAAGACCAACTGGACTTGGCTATTGATGCTAACGGAACACCATACATAGCTTATACAGATGCCAGTAAAAGCGACAAAGGCACCGTTATGAAGTTTAACGGTACCCAGTGGGTAACTGTAGGTACAGCAGGATTTACGCCATGGGTCGCTTCTGAACCAGCATTAGCGTTTGATGCCAGTGGTACGCCTTATTTAGCATTTGAAGAAGCTGGCGCTACTGTTATGAAGTTTAACGGTACTACCTGGGAGCTGGTAGGTGAAAGACAGTTCTCCTTAAACGGGTCAGTTTCAGATCTTGATCTGGCTATGGATGCGAATGGCAACCCTTATGTTGTGTTTTCAGAGTTTGCAAGTACTGCTAACTGGGGCAAAGTAATGAAGTTTGACGGTACAAGCTGGGCAACAGTAGGAGATGGATACTTCTCAAGTAGCAAAGCAGCTTATGCCACACTGGAGTTAGATGCGGCAGGCACGCCTTATGTTGCTTATCTGGATGTGGCTAACGGCGATAAAGCAAAGGTTATAAAGTATAACGGCACGGCGTGGGTTGCTGTAGGTGCTGAAAGTTTGCCGGGTTACAAGGTTGAGTTCATAGACCTGGCATTAGATAGCCAGGGAATGCCTTATCTGTATTATTACAACAAAGACCATGTAAACCAGGCGACTGTGGTAAAGTACAACGGCTCGACCTGGGAATTTGTAGGGAATGCAGGCTTCACGCAAGCCAGGGTAACTGATTTTGCTTTGAGTAAAACAGACGTTCCTTATGTGATATTCAGTGTTGGTAAAGCTGCCGTCATGAGCTTTGCACCAAATGCCACACCTACCGATATTGCGCTTGAGCATGCTGCAGTAAACGAGAATGTGGGGAATGGTACCATCGTAAGTGGTTTTACAACAACAGATGCTGATGCCGCAGATACGCACACCTATACTTTGGTTTCTGGCGAAGGCGCTGAAGATAACGACCATTTTTCTATTACCGACAACAAGCTGCAACTATGGCCATCTCCTGATTTCGAAACAAAAAGCGCTTATCATATCCGGGTTAGAACCAGCGATGGTAAACTAAACGGCTCTTTCGAGAAAGCATTGGTGTTGCAGGTAAACGACATGGACGAAATTGCTCCTGCAAACTATACCGTAGCTTTTAACCAGTCCCTGGTTACGCATAACAACAAAAACGCTGTTTCGATAACCGTGGCAGGAGCCGAAATTGGTGCTACCTATAGTTATACTATAACAAGCGCCGGAGGCGGCACACCTGTTACAGGCAGCGGCGAAGTAGCCACAGCTACCTTTGAGGTTAACGCAATTGATGTTACGCCTCTGGCAGACGGGCAGCTAACCATAGCGCTGAAGCTAACAGACATTGCCAAAAACACCGGAAATAACGCCACAGCACAGGTAAACAAAAATACCCGTTACGTTATTGGGGCCAGCAGAGGGGCATTTGTAAAAGTACCTTTCCTGACTACGTTTGCGCAACTAGGCAGCAAACTGCCTGCAACAGTAGAAGTAACTTACTTGGATGGCAGAAAAGAACCTCTTGCAGTTACCTGGCTTGCTGACACCTACAAAGGCTCCGAAGCCGGTGTATACGAATTGATTGGTACGCTGACGTTAGCTGAAGGAACGATAAACCCGGACAATGTAACAACTTACATACTGGTAGAAGTGGAGCCAAGCAAAGTGCCGACCGCTATTGCGCTCAGCAAAAATACCATAGCTGAAAACAATGCCATTGGTGCAGCTATAGGTACGCTTACAACTACAGACGCTGATGCCGGCGACACGCATACCTATAAGCTGGTGGAGGATACAGAAGATAATGCCTTCTTTACTATAGAAGGGAACGAATTGAAAGCTGCCGCCATATTTGATTTTGAGACCAAAAAGAACTTTAATGTTCGTGTTCAGACCAAAGACAGTGCCGGCATGACCTACGAAACTACAATGGCTATTGCTGTTACGGATGTATACGAAGCCCCAACCGGCATCGCAGACGAAAACTATCCGGGCCTGGAAGTTTATCCTAACCCAGCAACGTATTATCTTATCATCACTTCTGATAAGCTTATCGAATCGGTTAGCGTAGTGAACAGCCAGGGTAAAACAGTGTTTGCAAAGGCTAACAGAGGTGCCCAGGTACAGCTTAACACAGAAGCTTACACGCCGGGTGTATATACCGTGCTTGTAACATCACAAGGCAAACTCTACAGTCGCCGCATAGTTATAGTTAGGTAACTATAATTTAAAAATGGCTTTACTTAAAAGGTATGTTCGGGGATAATTTCTCCCGGGCATACCTTTTTTGTTTCAGGCAGCTATAGTTTGGTAAAGCAGGAGTGTATGGGGAAGGAGAGGGTACAGAAAGACATAAAACAAAAAAGCCACTCATTGCTGAGTGGCTTTTGCTCCCCCTCCTGGGCTCGAACCAGGGACCCCATGATTAACAGTCATGTGCTCTAACCGACTGAGCTAAGGAGGAATTTTATGTTCAGTGGCGGCCTCTACCGCCGAATGATGATGCAATATTACAGCCTCTTGATCGATTATGCAAGCACTGCTCTGAAAAAATCTTTCGTATTTTTATAAAATTCTGAAACTCAAAGCAAAAATTTAATTGCTAATGTAAAGGATGTTGTTGGCAAGCGATGTTTTATACTGTAATAAGCCATAAACCGCCGGCCCGGCCGTAACATTTCCCTGAAAATTAAACTGCGAACCACAGCAGCTATGCGTCAGAAACAGGTTGGATTGATCGACAGAAACTACGCCACAACTGGCATCGGGGTCGTAGGGGCAGGCGCGCTCAAAAGCATAATACGAGTTGGCTGTTTGCCTGATAATGATAATGCCCCGGTAACCTGCTTGTATATAGGCATAGCCACCATCCAGGCGCAGCATCGGGTATTGCAAACTGTTTACGCTTATCTGCTCACTTACCGGTACGTTTGGTATACCGGGGCCAGGGTTGTCGCTATCGCAGGCCGTAAGTATAACTATAGCCAGCAGCGCGAGCCACCTATTTATAATCATAAAAGCCTTTGCCCGACTTGCGCCCATGGTAGCCGGCGTCCACTTTTTGCTGTTGTATGCGGCTCGGTCTGAATTTAGGGTCATAATGAAAAGCCTCGAACATAGAAGTGGTTACGGAGAAATTAGTATCAACGCCGATCAGGTCCATCAGCTCGAATGGTCCCATTTTAAAACCACTGGCCTGCATCAGCTTATCAATGGTCTCTACATCAGCCACGCCTTCTTCCAGCAGTTTCAGTCCTTCTACGTAATAATGGCGCGCTACACGGTTAACGATAAAACCGGGCGAATCTTGCGCCATTACCGGCGTTTTCTCCAGTTTCAGGGCAAGTTGCTTTATAGTTAGCGCTACTTCCGGGCTTGTAGCTGCACCTGATATCACCTCTACCAGCTTCATGATGTGCGCCGGGTTAAAGAAATGCATGCCTACCACACGCTCGGGGTTAGGTACGCCAGCCGCAATACGCGTAATCGGAATAGAGGAGGTATTAGAAGCCAGTATAGTTTGGTCAGAGTTAATGTCAGCCAGCTCTTTAAAGATGCTCTGCTTTACTTCCAGACCCTCTACCACGGCTTCAATAATCACATCGCAATGCAGGTCCAGGGTATTGCCAGTAAAAGTCAGGTTAGCCAGCGTGGCCTCTTTTTCAGCTATAGTTAGCTTGCCTCGTTCTATGCCTTTGTCCAGGTTTGTAGTGATGGTTTGCTGCGCCTTGCCAAGCACGGTTGCATTTATATCGAACAGTATCGTTTTGTAGCCTGCCTGCGCACATATCTGGGCAATGCCCTGGCCCATGGTACCTGCTCCAACTATACCTATCGTTCTTATATCCTCGAATTTCATCTTCATAAATGGTTAAATTGTTTGATGGTTAAATTGTTAAAAGGCTACACTATAACTATAGACTAGTTATTTACGAAGCCCAACAATTAAGCAATTCAACCATTTAGCCATTATACTATACCTTCAAACTGGCGAAGGAAGCGCACGTCGTTTTCGGTGAACAGGCGCAGGTCTTTTATCTGGTACTTCAGCATGGTGATACGCTCGATGCCCATACCAAATGCAAATCCGGAATATTCTTTAGAGTCGATACCGCAGTTTTCCAGTACCGCAGGGTCTACCATGCCAGAACCACCGATCTCTACCCAGCCGGTTTGCTTACAAATGTTGCATCCTTCGCCTTTACAGATCAGGCAGGTAATATCGATCTCGGCACTTGGCTCTGTGAACGGGAAAAACGATGGGCGGAAACGCACTTTGGTATCCTGGCCGAAAAGCTCTTTAGCAAAGTAGTAAAGCGTTTCCTTAAGGTCTTTAAAGCTTACGCCTTTGTTTACATACAGCCCCTCTACCTGGTGGAAAACCATGTGTGCTCTGGCAGAAATGGCCTCGTTGCGGTACACGCGGCCCGGCATTATGCTGCGCAGGGGTGGCTGGTTGTTCTCCATCAGGCGCACCTGCACTGTAGAGGTATGTGTGCGGAGCAGTTTGTTTTTATCCTCGCTCAAAAAGAAGGTATCCTGCATTTCGCGGGCAGGGTGGTTCTCCGGGAAGTTGAGGGCCGTAAAGTTGTGGAAGTCGTCCTCGATCTCCGGTCCTTCGGCTACGTTAAACCCGATCCGCTCAAAAATACGCACGATTTCGCGGCGCACTAAAGATAGCGGATGACGTGTGCCAAGTGTGTTTGGTATAGTTGGGAGCGTAAAGTCAAAGCCGGTATCAGCAGTGCTTTCGGTGTTATTAGCCAATTGCTCCTGTGCCTGGTCGAAACGCTCCTGGGCGCGGTTCTTTAGTTGGTTCAACTGTTGGCCCACTTCGCGGCGCTGCTCGGGGGCAACCTCTTTTAAGTTATCAAAAAGCGCTGCGATCTGACCTTTACGACCTATATATGTAATTCTGAACTGCTCCAGCTCAGCTGCATTGCTAAGTTGGGCGGCTTCTATCTCTTGTGCTACTGTCTGTATCTTCTCAACCATAGTATGCAAAGATAATAAATTGGTGATAACTGTATGAATCAGGATTTACAGGATTAAAGGATTTACAGGATTGGGGCTGTTGCTATACTTGAAATAGCTATAGTTTCATAGTTGCAGTTATCCAACCACCCCTGCCCCTCAGAGCTACGCTCGCTACCTTCGAAATCACTTCTCGGTAGTCTAAGGAGGGGAGCTCTACTGCTGCTTCCAATTCACAAACTATAGTTCTATAGTTTACGGTATTGAGCGGACAGGTCGAGACCTGTCCCTACGGAACTATAGCCACGAGAAAAACCGATCTGCTTTAACAAAGAGCAAGTACAGCAACTATAACTATATCATAAACTATCGAGCTTGATTTCAGTCTTTGGGTTGAGCGCCTTTGACTTGTTGCGGTGCCACAGGCAACCTGAGCGCAGCGAGGGTAGCAAGAAGGCAGCAGCGCGATGCCCGAAGACGGGGCCTCCCGGCCTGGGAGGGCACCAAAGCTAACTATAAAACGATAGGTTAGTAGAGCTCCCAGGATTAGAGTTGATTTGAAAGGATGGCTTGGTTCAAATAAGTATATGCCTCAGCTATAGCACATATGAGATCCTTCGACTAACGCCCGAAAAGACGTTATGGGAAGTACACTTTATCCGTAGCATTCAGATTGCTCCTAACGTCGAAATGACAATAGGAAACTATAGGACAAAAAGATTGCTCGACATTGCTCGGGATGACAAAAGAAAAACTATAGCCCAGACACTAGCAGGAACTGCGTACACTGCCAGGTCTTCTCCTGCTAATCAATCAAATCTCCTTAATCCGTGGTTCAGACAGAACAAGCAACTATAGTTTCCTGAATCAAATTAATATACCATCTTTACTATATTTAACAGCAGCGGTAAGTTTAAACCTAACTTTGTTTACCGACGCAACCCTGCAGTTTACCGACTTTTTGCTTTGGCCAGCCTACTAACTATAGCCGCCAGATTCTGATCGCAGTACATTTGATCAGAAATTAAAACATAACAACTATGGAAAATCAAGATCTAAACACAAACAAAGGTTACAAAGGCTGGAAAAACAGAAATGATAACCGCAATGGTCGCGTAATGGCCGGGCTACTGCTCGTATTAATTGGCGTTGTACTGCTGGCCTCTAAAATGAATGTTGTCTTTTTACCACGCTGGCTCTTTACCTGGCAGATGATCCCGATCCTGGTAGGTTTATTCATCGGCTTCAAACATTCGTTCCGTAACCCATCCTGGATTTTGCCAGTGGCCTTAGGCGTAATTTTCCTGGTTGATGAATTTGTGCCAGGCATTTCGCTACGCAACTACATCTGGCCGATCGTGATCATTACAATCGGGCTTTGGGTTATCTTAAAGCCAAAGCATGATATGCGTCCACGTTACGTGTCGGGTTTGCCAACTATGCCACCACATGGCGTAACATCTAACGAAGCTTATACTGCTGAAAGCAATGCCTATGCCGGAAATGCCACAGCATCAGCGGATGACTACATTAACTCGACGGCCATTTTTGGAGGGGTAAAGCGCAACATCCTGTCTAAAGATTTTAAGGGTGGCGAAATTGTAAGCGTGTTTGGCGGTAACGAACTGAACCTGACGCAGGCCGACATACAACACCCTATTGTGTTGGATACCACCCAGATATTTGGCGGAACATCGCTTATCGTGCCTCCGCATTGGGAAGTGCGCAACGAAGTGGTAGCTATTTTAGGCGGTGTATCAGATAAACGCATGATGCTGCCGGGTGGCTACGACCCAAATAAAGTTCTTATTATAAAAGGTACTGCCTTGTTCGGTGGGCTCGACATCAAGAGTTTTTAATTCAAACTATAGCTATACATGGCTCCTGCAAGAGTAATCTGGCTATACATGGGGTGGGCCGCTTTCTGGTCGGGGGTATTTGTGCTGGTGTTATTGCCTGCAAACTATAGCCCGGCCCTGACTCTAAAAGATGCCCTGCTATACAACCTGCTGCTAACTATAGCCGGCTATGCCGCAGGCACGGGGCTACGCTACTACCAGCCTACATTGCGCCAGGGGGTGTTGCTCTTGGCCTGGAGCTTGGGGTTGGCAGGTATTTGTACGCTGGTTTATAGTTTGCTGATCGACAAGTTACTAGATGATAAACTATACCTGGCTTTTGTAGGAGATTCGTTGCCGATGAGGTTGGTGTTTGGGTGGTTGCTGCTGTTGCTTTTGCTGCTGATAAACTGGTTCTGGTTTTACACAAAAGAGCAGCGCCAGCACGAAGAACGCAAAGCGGCCACCGAAAAGCTTGCCCGCGAAGCAGAGCTTTATACCTTACGCCAGCAGTTGCAGCCCCATTTTTTGTTTAACAGCCTTAACTCGATCAGTGCGCTGGTGGTAGTCAGGCCAGACCAGGCCCGGACCATGGTACAGCAACTGTCTGATTTTTTACGGGGCACTTTACGAAAAGAAAACCAGCAACAGGTAACCTTAACCGACGAACTACAGCAACTGGAACTATACCTGGCAATTGAAAAAGTGCGTTTCGGTCACCGGCTGCAAACTATAGTTGAGGTGTTGGATGATGCCAGAAATCTGAAACTACCCGCCCTGCTGCTGCAACCTATAGTTGAGAATGCCATTAAGTTCGGGCTTTACGGCACCACCAGCGATACAACTATAACTATAAAAGCTTTCAGGGCAGATGCAAATCTTGTTATAACGATAGAGAACCCTTTTGATACCGATGCCGCACAAACGCAGGAGGGAACAGGCTTTGGGTTAAGCTCGGTGCAGCGGCGGTTATACCTGCTTTATGCCCGCCCCGACCTGGTACAAACACAGCAACACGAAAACCAATTTACCACCACCGTAACTATCCCGCAAAACTATGATCAAGTGCCTCATAATTGATGATGAACCCCTGGCCCGCAGTATAGTAGCCGAATACTTGCTGCAACACCCCGATGTAACTATAGTTCAGGAATGTGGCGACGGTTTTGAAGGGATAAAAGCCATTAAACAGCATCAGCCCGATCTGATCTTTCTGGATATACAAATGCCGAAGATAAATGGCTTTGAGATGCTGGAACTGGTAGAGCAACAGCCGGGCGTGATCTTTACCACTGCCTTCGATAACTATGCCCTGAAAGCTTTTGAAACCAATGCCGTAGATTATTTACTAAAACCTTTCAGCCAGGAACGGTTTAATACAGCGCTAAAAAAGTGGCAGGAAAAACGAACGAAAGAAGCTACAGAGAAGCCCGCAACTATAGACCTGAGCGAAGTGCCCGCCAAGCAACCCGAAGAGCGCACCCGCATTGTTGTTAAAGCCGGCAACGACATCCGGATAATACCCGTGCAGGATGTTTTGTACTTAGAGGCCTACGACGATTATGTAAAGATCCACACCAAAGACGGCCTGTTCCTGAAAAAGAAAACCATGGGCTACTACGAGCAAACCCTTGATACGGCTCATTTCGTGCGCGTGCACCGTTCTTTTATGATCCCGATCGCCCAGCTCACCCGCATAGAGCCCTTAGAAAAAGACAGCCACGTAGCCCTGCTTAAAAATGGCGTGCGTGTTCCGCTTAGTAAGAGCGGCTATACCAAACTGCGCACCGTGCTCGGCCTGTAATTTTTTTTGTAGTAATCTTTTGTGTTGCAACACCGATCTAGGGTTGTGCCTGCTTTGCCATTGCTATAGTTTGTTACGGCATTGGTCTATATAACACAGCATTTTGTCCGGAAATACGGCGGTCGGGCGACAGGTAGGTTTTTGCAATTTAGCTGGAAACGAGCTTTTTGAGGCTAATTTGGCAACAAAAATTTAACACAGGAAACTTTCGGAATAAAAATCGTTTCCATAGTTTTGTGCCGCTATGAGTAATGCCGAGATAGAAGAACGCACCGAAACCAGGAGTAAGATTTCCTGTACCGCTTTCCAGTTGTTTTGCCAGCGGGGTGTTAAAAGTGTGTCGATGGATGATATTGCGCAGTTCCTGAGCATGTCTAAAAAAACGATCTACAAGTGGTTTGATAACAAGAACGAGATTGTGGTAGCATCAACAGGGGCATACCTGAGCGACATGCAGGAACGTTGCGAAGTGCATTTTCAGAATTCCGGAAATGCGATTGAAGAGCTGTTCAACATTATGGGCATGACCCGCGAGCTTTTCAACCAGTTTCACCCTTCCCTTTTCCACGACCTGCAAAAATACCACCCCGAAGCTTTTAAGCTTTGGATGCAGCACCGCGACGACTATATGTTTGTGAAGATAAAAGAGAACCTGGTGCGTGGCATAAAAGAGGGCCTTTACCGCAAAGACCTGGATATAGAAGTGATGGCAAAAGTGCGGTTGGTACAAGTAGAGATCCCTTTTAACCCTCAACTGTTTCCGCCGCACAAATATGACCTGAAACGCGTGCAAATGGCTACCCTGGAGCACTACATGTTGGGCCTGGCCACACTTAAAGGCCACAAACTGATAAACGAGCTCAAACACATAAAAGAAGAAGAATAACCTACTACCTGACCAGAATAAAACATGAAAAAAAGACTAACGCTTATAGTTGCTGCCTTCATGCTGCTTGGCTTTACCGGGGCGCAGGCCCAGGAAGTAAAGCAGTTTAGTTTGCAGCAAAGTATAGACTATGCCCTGCAAAACCGCGCAAACCTGAAAGCCGCCCAAAACGATGAAAAGATCGCAAAAGCCAAAGTAGGGGAGATACGCGCAATGGGCTTGCCGCAACTAGATGCCTCGCTTGATGTAGGAAATAACTTTGTGCCGCAGAAAGGTTTTTTACCGGCAGAGTTTTTTGGAGGGAAGAAAGGTGAATTTACACCTGTTACGTTCTCGCCGGGGTATACGGGCACGGCAACTATAAACGGGCGCCAGCTTTTGTTTGATGGCTCTTACCTGATCGGCTTAAAAGCAGCCAACACATATACAGAGCTCTCGCGCAAAACAACCGCACAAACCGAAATTGATATTGCAGAGCAGGTAAGCAAAGCCTACTACGGCGTGCTGGTAAACCGCGAGCGTATGGAGCTGCTAAACCAAAACCTGACCCGCCTGGATACCTTGCTGCGCCAAACCCGCACCATGTTTGAGAACGGGGTAGCCGAGCAACTGGATGTAGACCGCCTGCGCGTATCGTACAACAACCTGCAGGTAGAGCAACAGAAAGCCGAGCGCCTGATGCAGCTGGCCGAAAGCCTGCTCAAATTTCAGATGGGCTTGCCACAGGACCAGCCAATTATACTTACCGATAAGTTAAATGAAGTAGAAGTAGATGTGGCAAAAACCGATGCTAAAAGCTTCGACTATAGCAAACGCATCGAATATTCTATACTGGAGACGCAACGCGACCTGGCCACACTGGACCTGCGCAACAATAATTCCGGTTACCTCCCTAAACTATACTTAAATGCCCGCTACGGTTACAATGCCGCCAACAACGAGTTTGGCGAGCTAACCAAAACAAACAACTGGCTGGAATATGGCTATATAGGCGGTCAGCTGCAATTGCCAATTTTTGATGGTCTGAGAAAGCACTACCTGGGGCAGCAGGCAAAACTGAAAGTAGAAAACACTAAGTATGGGTTTGAGACATTGCGCCAAAGTATAGACCTGCAACTGGAACAGGCAACCACCGAACTTACCAACTCACTGGATGTACTGAAGGCCCAGCAGGAGAACCTGGCACTAGCCGAGGACATTGCCCGTGTTTCTAAAATCAAGTACCAGGAAGGCGTAGGCTCTAACCTGGAGGTGATTACCGCTGAAACCGACCTGCGCCAGGCACAAACCAATTATTACGCCGCCATCTACGACGCCCTTATCGCGAAAGTGAACTTAGAAAAAGCCCAAGGCACCCTGATCACAAAATAAACTATAGAAAAAAATCACAACACGAAGATGAAACGAATCATAGGCATTACATTGCTGGCACTTGTACTTGGCGTAGCCTCCTGCGGTGGCAATAACGATAAAGAAGCACAACTGGCCGACCTCAGAAGCAAGCAAACCGAAATTGAAGGCCAGATTGCCAAACTGGAGGCCGAGCTGAAAGCCGAAGGCAAAAAAGTAAATACACCACGCAAAACTGTGCCGGTGTCGGTGGTAGCAGTGCAGCAGGATACCTTTAGCCATTACCTGGAAATGCAGGGCAAAGTAGATTTTGACCAGAACGTGCTGGTAAGTGCCCGCGTACCGGGTGTGCTTACCAGTGTGCGCGTGCAGCCCGGCGACCGGGTAAGCAAAGGCCAGACCATGGCAACTATAGATGCGCAGGTGCTGGAGCAGAACATTGCCGAACTGCGCACCCGTTTAGAGCTGGCCCGCATCGCCTTCCAGAAACAGAAAAACCTCTGGGACCAGAAAATAGGCACCGAAATGCAATACCTGACCGCCAAAAACAACAAAGAGGCCCTGGAGCGAAGTATGGCTGCCCTGCAACAGCAACGCGATCAGTATAATGTGAAAGCGCCTGTTAGTGGTGTGGTTGATGAAGTGATACCGAATGCCGGCGAAGCAGTAGCACCGGGTGTGGGCATTATCAGGGTGGTAAATATGTCTGGTGGCAAAATTACAGCTGAGGTTTCTGAAGCGTACCTTACCAAAATCAACAAAGGCGACAATGCCATTGTGTTTTTCCCGGACCTGAACCAGGAAATAGAAACGACAGTAGCTGTGGTCAGCAAATTTATAGACCCTACCAACCGCACCTTTACTGTAGAACTGAAGCCGAAGAATGCGAAGGGAATTGAGTTACGTCCTAACCTGGTAGCCATAGTACGCATCCAGGACTATAAAAACGAGAACACCATTGTGGTGCCGGTTAACCTGGTGCAGAAAGATGAGAAATCGGAGTATGTGTATGTGGCTAAAAAAGAAGGCAATGGCTATGTAGCAACCCGGCGCGAAGTAAAAACAGGCCAGTCTTACAAAGGGGAAACCGAAGTGCTGAACGGCCTGGCTGCTACAGACCAGCTCATTACAGCCGGATATCAGAACCTGAACGAAGGCCAGCCAGTGGTTTTTGAGCAAGCTAAGGCCCTGGGCCAGAAGTAAACCTTACATCCTGCAAAACTATGAAAGAGTTTAAGCCGACCAGTTGGTCTATCAATAATAAAACCAGTATCTACATCATCACACTGATCATCTCGATCTGGGGTATCTTCTCTTACATCAATATCCAGAAAGAGAACTTCCCGGATATTGTGGTGCCAACCGTGTTTGTGAGTACCATTTATGCCGGTACTTCGCCCTCGGATATGGAGAACCTGGTAACGCGCCCAATCGAGAAGGAGATAAAAGCCATTTCAGGAGTTAAAAAGATCACATCCAACTCTATCCAGGATTTCTCAATGGTGGTGGTAGAGTTTAACACCGATGTGGATGTGCCGGAAGCAAAGCAGCAGGTAAAAGATGCCGTAGACAAAGCCCGCACCGATCTGCCAACTGACCTGACCCAGGAGCCAAACATACAGGATGTAAACTTCTCGGAGTTCCCGATCATGCAGGTAAACATTTCGGGTAACTATAGTTTGGACCAACTGAAGAACTATGCCGAAGACATACAGGACCGCATCGAATCGCTCTCTGAAATTACCCGTGTAGACATGGCCGGCGCCCTGGATAAAGAAGTGCAGGTAGATGTAGACATGTATAAAATGCAGGTAGCGCAGGTTACGTTCAACGACATCAGCAATGCCATTGCTTTCGAAAACCTGACGCTATCGGGTGGTAACGTAACTGTTGGCGAAATGAAGCGCTCGGTGCGCGTGGTGGGCCAGTACGTAGACCCAAACAAGATCGGCGATATAGTGGTGAAGTCGGCCTCCGGGGCTAACATACAGCTAAAGGAGATTGCTACCGTAAGGGAAGGTTTTGAAGAACAGGAAAGCTTTGCCCGCCTGGATAACGAGCCGGTTATTACTCTGAACGTGATTAAGCGCAGTGGCGAAAACCTGATTGAAGCATCAAACAAAATCGAAGACCTGCTCAGCGATATGGAAGGCACTGTGCTGCCATCTGACTTAAAAGTGAGTGTAACCGGCGAGCAGGCAACCCAAACCAAACACACCCTTAACGACCTGATCAATACCATCATTATCGGGTTTGTGCTGGTAACGGTTATCCTGATGTTTTTTATGGGTACTACCAACGCCATTTTTGTGGGGTTATCGGTGCCAATCTCCATGTTCGTAGCCTTCCTGCTTTTTGATTCTACAGGTGTGTCGCTGAACATGATCGTGCTGTTCGCCTTTTTGCTGGCACTGGGTATAGTGGTAGATGATGCTATAGTTGTGATCGAGAATACGCACCGCATTTTCCATACATCAAACCTGGGCATAGTAAAGGCGGCTAAAGTAGCTGCCGGCGAAGTGTTTGTGCCTGTGTTGGCCGGTACGCTTACAACTATAGCGCCATTTGTACCACTGCTTTTCTGGCCGGGTATAGTAGGTGAGTTTATGTTCTATCTGCCTATTACGCTTATAGTTACCCTGATGGCATCGTTGCTGGTAGCCTTTATCATTAACCCGGTATTTGCCGCCTCTTTCATGAAAAAGGAGCACGCTGCCCCAACCGCCAGGTCGCGCAAACGCTTTATGATCATTATGGGCGCAGCCCTGGTTATAGCTATAGTTTGCTACATCATCGGTTCTTATGGTATGGCTAACCTGTTGCTGCTTGGCATTGTGCTGGTAGCCCTTAACAGGTTTGTATTAACCGGCCTGATAGCGAAATTCCAGAACAATGCACTGCCGCGCTTTATGGCAAAGTATGAGCAACTGCTGCGCTGGATGCTGGTAGGCAAACGCCCGATTGGGGTGTTCGTAGGTATATTCCTGCTGCTTTTCTTCTCGGTATTTCTGGTAGCGGTGCGCTCGCCTAAAGTGGTTTTCTTCCCCGACAGCGACCCGAACTTTGTATATGCCTACATCCAGATGCCGGTTGGCACCGACCAGGCTGTAACCGACTCAGTTACCAAAGTGGTGGAGAAACGCATCTATAACGTAATTGGCCAACAAAACCCGGATGTAGAATCAGTAATATCGAACGTGGCCATTGGCGCCGGCGACCAGAATGATCGCAGCCCTACCGCCCAGTCGCATAAAGGTAAAGTAACGGTTGCTTTTGTTGAGTTTATGGACCGCGTGGGCGAGAAAACGACCGGCGAGTACATGAACGAGATACGCGAAGCTGTGAAAGGTATACCGGGAGCCGAAATAACCGTGGACAAAGAGCAGAATGGTCCGCCGGTAGGTAAACCTATCAGTATCGAGATCTCGGGCGAAGAGTTTCCGGAGCTTATCGCACTCTCTAAAAATGTGGAACAGTACATTGCCAGCCAACAGATAGGCGGTATAGAAGGCCTGAAATCTGACCTGGAAGACAGCAAACCGGAAGTAGTGATAAACGTGGACCGCGAACGGGCCAACCGCGAAGGCATCAGTACCGGCCAGATAGGTATGGAGATCAGAACGGCTATTTTCGGTAAAGAGGCCTCTAAGTTTAAGCTCGACGAAGACGAATACCCGATACAGGTGCGCTACGCAGAGCCTTACCGCAAAAACATAGATGCCCTGCTTGACTCCAGAATTACCTACCGCGACATGAATACAGGCCTGGTGCGCCAGATTCCGTTATCATCAGTGGCAAGTATAGAATATGGCAATACTTATGGCGGTATAAAGCGCAAAAACCTGAAACGTGTTGTAACTTTGGAGTCGAATGTGCTGGCTGGGTACAACGCCAACGAAGTGGTGCAACAGATAGAGCAGTCGCTGCAGAATTTCCAGACGCCGGAAGGTTACGAAGTGCGTATGGGCGGGCAGCAGGAAGAGCAACAGGAAACTGGTAATTTCCTGTTTATGGCCCTAATCGCCGCGTTCTTCATCATCTTCCTGATCCTGGTAACGCAGTTCAACTCGGTGTCCAAACCATTTATTATCCTTTCAGAAGTGCTGTTCAGTATTATCGGTGTATTGCTGGGCTTCTCTATCTTCCGGATGGATGTATCTATAGTTATGACTGGTGTGGGTATTGTGGCGCTGGCCGGTATAGTTGTAAAGAATGGTATACTTATAGTTGAGTTTACGGACCTGTTGCTGGAAGAAGGCAAGGAACTGAAAGAAGCTATAGTTGAAGCTGGTAAAACGCGCCTTAACCCGGTTATACTTACCGCCACGGCAACTATACTTGGCTTGGTACCATTGGCGTTAGGTATAAACCTTAACTTCTATACCTTGTTTACGGAGTTTAAGCCGCACTTTTTTATGGGTGGCGAAAGCGCTGCATTCTGGGGACCACTAGCTTGGACCATTATTTTCGGGCTTGGTTTTGCAACTATAGTTACCCTGCTTATAGTGCCGGTTATGTACCTGCTGAACGAGAAATTGAAAGACAGGCTGATTGGTAAAAAGAAACGTGCCGCAGCCCTTAAAATAAAACAGGACGAAATGCCTGTAAATGGTAAAGTAAGAGAATACACGTATTAATAGAGTACCCATGATTACAACAAATAAAGCTATTGAGCAGGAGGTTATCCGCATCATTAGCAAAACCACAAAAGTAAAACCATCCCGTTTACAAGCCGATGCCAGCCTGGAGCAAAAACTTGGCTTTGATACACTGGATGTAGTTGATATTATACTTGCACTGGAGAAAAGTTTCCAGATTGTTATTCCGGATGAGGTTCCGATAAACACGGTAGGTGATTTTGTAACCTATGTTGCTGATCATTCGGAGCTGGTTGCAGCGTAAGATTTGTACTACTTTAAACAACAAAGGCGGATGTAATTCCGCCTTTGTTGTTTAGAACCTTTTATAGTTGCCAAAGAAAGACCTAGGGGCGTGCGAAGCTCCTGTTAGCGTCCTTTTCTATACTCTTCCTCTATTGTCATCCCGAGCGAAGCCAAGGGATCTGATATGTCCTATAGTTCTTACTTTGTCCTATCGACGTTAGGAGAAATCTATCTCAGCTTATAGTTCCTGTTTTCTTTAACTTAAACCAAGCTATCTTTTCAAATAACCTGTATTCCTGGGAGCTTTAGTTACCCATCGTTTCAACTATCCCTTGGCTCCCTCATGGCCGGGTTGGGTATCGCGCGGTGTACATTTCTTTTTCTCGTTCCTCGAAATGGCTGCGCCACCAGAAATCTACAAGGCGCTCAACCCAAAGACTGATATCTTTCTACTATTCACCACTAACTATAGTTTGAACTTGCTCGCTTCGAAATTGATCGTGGTAATAATTCCGTAGGGACAGGTCGCGACCTGTCCGCTTCAAAGGCCGTCACTATAAAACCATAAATCCAACTATAGCAAAGGCAGAGAGTCCCCCTTTGAAGGGCAGGGCCGTTAAGTTCTATTTTTCGTAAACTAATATGTTTAGGAAAGGGGGAGCAGATGCAAAATAGTGAAGTAAGTTTACTAGCCTGTCTGCGTGAGGTACCTGATTTTCGTCGCCCGCAA
>NZ_JAAEAA010000014.1 GCF_010119545.1 Pontibacter fetidus
CTGCGTATTTGATAATAAATGCATAAAGCCTCCTTTTCTAAAGTGACCTGATACTACTGTCACTTACGAAAAGAAGGCTTTTACTTTTTAGAAATCCCTAACCTAAAATTCGGGATGACTCATGTTTTCGTTTTAATAATCTTATCAAGCCTGAAGAGAAATCCATTACAAACTATAGTTTCTGCTTTAGTCAAACCGAACACAGTTGAGGGATCGTATTTGCTCTATAGCTTCACTTTTGTCATTTCGACGTCAGGAGAAGTCTTTCTCAGCTTACAGTTTGAAGACCTAGCAGCGTGCGCAGCTCCTGCTAGCGTCTGTGCTATAGCTCTATAGTTCCTCTTTTGTCATCCCGAGCGAAGTTGGGGGATCTTATGTGTCCTTTATCGAATTATAGTTGCTATCTGAACCAAGCTATCCTTTCAAACAAGCTTTAATCCTGGGAGCTCTATAAACCTATAGTTTCAATTAGGCTTTGGTGCCCTCACGGCCGGGAGGCCCCGTCTTCGGGCATCGCGCTGCTGCCTTCTTGCTATCCTCGTACCTCGGATTGGCTACGCCACCGCAACAAGTCAAAGGCGCTCAACCCAAAGACTGATACGTTTCGCATAGCAACTGCCTGCTTATAGTTAGAGGTGCTATAGTTGTATTGCTTTATCGTGGTTGTATTTCCGTAGGGACAGGTCGCGACCTGTCCGTGGATAGTCTGTAACTATAGAACGAAAGCTAACAACTATAGAAAAGGCAGAAAATTCCCCGCCTTAGACAAGGAGGGGTTGAGGGTAGTTGTACCACGGTAACTATAGAACTATACTTTCAACTAAAGCGAAGGCCAAACACTCCCTCTATTTCCAGGAGAGGGCTGGGGTGAGGTAAAATGCTTTCAAACACTTTCTTCTAACACGGGCTCTTTATTTATCTCCATAACTTCCTCTCTCCTATCTATACTTCTTTCTAGCTTTTGTTGCGTTGTAACCACAGACCCAGGCGGAGAAAAAAGGACTTTCCATCCTTCTGAAAAGGAACGACAATACCGCAGGTCTTTTGCCAACGCCACCCACTCATGGAAAACAAGATAGACAGGATTGTAAGATATTACAGGCGTGGTTAAACCATAAACGGGCTTTTCCTGCTCTGCTGTAAACGTGCCGAAAAGCCTGTCCCAGAAAATAAAGGTAGATCCATAGTTCCGGTCTATGTATGCAGGGTTGGAGCCATGGTGTACCCGGTGATGAGAAGGTGTAACAAAAATATACTCAAATGGAGCTGGAAGTTTGCGTACAAGCTCGGTGTGCACAAAAAACTGGTACAGCACTGCCACCTGGTGGCATATAAAAAACGTGAGTGGATCTATACCTAACAAGGGAACGGGCAAAAAGAAAATGAACTTGAGGTGATTGGTCCAGCCGGTGCGGAACGATACCGAGAAATTCATTTTGCTGGAGGAGTGATGCGTTACATGCGTTGCCCACCAAAGCCGCTGCTCATGCGAAATGCGATGCGCCCAGTACCGGCAAAAATCAACGGCTACAAAACAAACTATAAACCCCCACCATACACGTGGCATGGCCCAGGGTACTGCATTGTAGATAACCATCGCTACTGCAAACATCGAGACCTTCAGCCCTGCTCCCAAGGCCGCATTTACGGCACCAATTACCAGCGCCGCCAAGGCATCTTTGTTGTCATAATAATCACGATTTTTATAGTAGCCGATCAGCCACTCGGCGGCAACCAGCCCTACTATTACCGGAGCCACATACAGGATCGGGGTCAGATCGGTTAGTTGGTGAAGTTCATCCCAGGTGTACAGCTTTTTCTCCATTGGCCTGCTTTCTACTTTACCTAAAACGACACTATCCCTAAAGGGTTTGTACAGTATGCTTACACACAACTATAGTTCGGATATAACCGAATTTCAGAATGCAACGGTAAGTGTGTAAATTGGTGCAAATTTATAGGTATGAGGATCCGAAAGAAAGTAAAAGCAAGCCTGCCTGTTTCAGGCTCGCGGTATGCAGCTATAGATGTTTTTGTAAAAGCTGCCGAAAAAGAGAACTGGACCGAACAGGAAATACAGTTTGTGATAAATGAAGTGGTAGAAGCCAAAGACGAAAAAGAAGGCTTCGAGATACTTGGCGATTACATGCAATAAAAAAGCGGGCCTTAACCCGCTCCTGTTGTTTTTATACTTGCGTCCCTTTTTGGGGTTGTAGCTGTAGTTCGTGTTGGTTTTGCTGCAGCACCGCTATTATAAAGGCAATATGTTCCTGCATATCTACCCCAAAAAGCTCCGCTCCTATTCTTACCTCATCGCGGTCTACGGAGGCGGCAAAGCTTTTCTGCCCCAGCTTCTTTACCACTGATTTTGCTTCCAGCCCCTCCAGGCGTTGCGGCCTTATCTGTGCACAGGCAACTATAAAACCGGTAAGTTCGTCGCAGGCTAGCAGGGCTTTATCCAGCAGGGTATCATAAGGTACGCCCCAGTGGGTATAATGTGCGGATATGGCATGGGCTATTTCATCTTCACCACGTTCGCGCAGCAGGTTTACGATCACGTTTGGGTGCTGGTCTGGGTAAGCCTGGTAATCGGCATCGTGCAGCAGGCCTGTAATAGCCCATTTAGAGGTGTCTTCGCCCAGTTTATTGGCATAGGCTTCCATTACCAGTTCTACGGTGCGGGCGTGGCGTAGCAGGCTTTCGCTGGTCGTCATTTGGGTAAGTATTGTTTGGGCTTCTTCTCTGGTCATAGATATAAAACATGGCTTCACTTCTAAAGTATACATTTTATACCTTATTTCAAACAGTGCTATAGTTGCGGGGGCTTATTGCCTGAGGAGGCTTCTTTCAGAACAGCCTGAAGTTCGGCTCTTAGTTCTTTAAGTTCCTGTTGCAGGGCTTTTACCTGTTTTGCTCCCGCTAATTCGGCTTTGTTGCTGGCCGCATCCCGGTCTATAAAAAAAGTAGCCAACGTAGCCGTAAAGTACCCGAACACAGCAAAACCATAAACAGCCAGCAAAAAGCAAAGTACCCTGCCCTCGGCTGTCAGCGGAAAATAATCACTCCCGATAGAAGTAAGCAGCATCACCGTCCACCAGAGCGCCTCGGTATATGTTGGCAGGCCATGGTCTCTTTCGAAGGCATACATACCGGCTGCGCCACCAGCTATCACGATCAGGGTTATAGTTAGTACATAGCCAAAGGCGCGGCGCTGCATAGCTGCACCCAGGCTTTTCATGCCCCGGTTTACAGAGCTTACCACTTTTACCAGCCGTAGCCCGCGTATAGCCCGCACCGAGCGCATCAGCCGGAACACGCGCGCCAGCCTGAAAACCCTCAGGGCCGGAACTGCCAGCGATACCGTGGTAAGTATATTGTGCCGCAAAAAAGTAAGCTTATGCGGCGCAAGTATAAATTTCACCAGGAAATCAAGAATAAAAACTACCCAGATAAAAGTGCTGAAATGCTGTAGGGTTTTGCTCAGCCCATTGGTCAGTTCGACGATCAGCAACACCAACCAGATGATACCCAGCACTACCATAGGCCCTTCCAGGATGTGTTGCAGTCGGTTCAGGAGCTTATTACGCTCCCGGTCCAGCTGTTTTTTATCCTGTTGCCCTGTCTGCTCCTGCATAGGTTATAACTACCCGGCTGGTAAAATAAGGGTTGCCTGGTGTGGTTTGGTACGTAGCGGTAGTTGTTTTTTCAGGTAGTTCAGTCTACTTTGGCGATGCTTACATTTTTCCATAAGCCCATTACGTTATCCCGGCGGCCAACCAGTATATCTACCTGGTTACGGAAACGGCGGTTCATTACATCGCGCACAATATAAATCCCGTCCATTTCGTCAGATATACCCGAAACCCACAACGAGTCACCAAATTCTATATCGCCACCCCAGCGGGCGTGCAGGTCGCGCGACACAGCAACCCAACGGTGTTTTCCGGGGTTTCTACGATTTATGCGGGATCCATCGGCGGTAATAAACGGGGTGCTGTCGGTTTGGTGTGGTTCGGGGTGGTAAACAGAAGCGGAAACTTTATGGGTAGGAAGAACTAAGGGTGTGGTGGTAGCAGGTTCAGGGATGGAGAGCCATTCTTCATTTTCAACTTCAACTTTCGGGGCAGGTGACTCAGACTTTAGTAATGAAAATTCTTCGGCTACGGCAACTATAACAGAGAAAACAGCCGCAAGTATTTTGTACCTAATCATAAGAAATCCTTTAAGTGAAACATCGATTTGGCAACAATAACCCGCTTAAACGACACTTCCGGAGATAGGTTATACTATATTTGCTTAGGCTATATAAAAAAGGACTTTTTAAATAAAATATTATACTTATAATTTTGGTTATATTTCCACTATATATAATTAAATATAATTTTGTTTTTACTGGGATTGCTTTGAGTGAAACAAGCACAAATGCATAGCAACTCAATACCCTGAATAGCAATTGATTAAACTACAAAACCACACCTGCTACCTTACTTTTGCTTGAGTTTAGGTGTGCGTACTTGCCGGATGATGGATGGATGCTGATGCACCGTAGATTTCTGCTGAATTGCTTGGTCAGGGGCTATTGTATACACAAAGGGTTTGGTGGTTGTGGCGTTGTTAGCCACCGTATAGTTTATTGTATAGTTGAGGTAATAAGGTATAAAGGTGCTGTTAACATGGAGCTGTGTGGTAGCTGCATTTACTTTTATAGTTTCATCTGTTTCGGCTACACTACTAGTTGGCTTATGTCCGTAAAACAAGGCTGCTACAAGGCCGGCGGCCATTCCAGCCAGGTGCCCCTCCCAGGATACGCGCTCCTCATTCGGGAATAAGCCGTAAAACAGCCCACTGTATAAGATCAGTACAACAAAAGCAATGGCTAGCGCACTACGGTCGCGGGTAAAAATGCCCCTGAAAAGTAGGTAACCGGCCAGGCCATATACTACGCCACTGGCCCCAATATGGTGCGCCTGCCGCCCGATAAACCAGGTAAGCAAACCGCTCAGCAAATAAACTATAGCTATAACCTTTGTCCCCTCCAGCCGGTGTATAAACAGTACAAACCCCGACAGCAACACTAACGGAAAAGAATTGGATAACAGGTGCTTCAGGTCAGCGTGGATAAGCGGGCCCACGAAAACGCCTACCAACCCCAGAAAATGGCGCGGAAACACACCCAGGAAACCAAGATCGGCATGCGTAAGGTAAGCCAGCAGATGAATAAGCCAGAGCAGCAGCACAAACAACAGGCCGGGCAGGAAACTATAAGCAAACCTGCTGCTTTCCTGTTGCGTGCTTTCCAATACACCTTGCCCTGTCCTCATATACTATAGTTTCCGTTTTATTTTATACAGTTCAAAAAGTAACTATAATCGGTTTATAAACCTATACTTGGCTGCGCTTTAAGAGATAAGAACATAGCTGCGAAGTCAAAAAAACGAACATTTTAAAACCAAATCCGGGATAAAAAGTAAGTACAGGTGTGTTTTACTCTACTATGCGTTTTTTACGTTTTCACCCTGCTGTTAAGCCATACCTTATACCTCTGCTTTTGTTGCTGGCTGTTTTAACAGTTGCCTGCGAAGGCACCGATACCCGCCATCATACCCCGGACGAAGATAGTTATAGTTCAAATAACCATACGCCCTATCATCGCCCGGCAACGTTAATCGAAGCCCTGGAAAATCCCTCCTCCCCTTGGGTCGATTCTGTCTTTAAGTCACTTACGCCCGAGCAGCGCATTGCTCAGCTCATGATCATAGAAGCTTTTTCAGATAAAGGGCCTAAATATGAAGCTGATGTGATGCGGCTTATACAAAAGTACCAGGTGGGTGGTATTATTTTTTTCCAGGGAGGGCCAGTGCGCCAGGCAAAGCTTACCAACAAATACCAGGCAGCCGCCAACGTACCTTTACTCATCGCCATGGATGCTGAGACTGGCGTAGGCATGCGCCTCGATAGTACAGTGCAGTACCCGTTTCAGCAAATGCTGGGTGCCATAGAAGATAATGGCCTGATCTATAAAATGGGTGCAGAAGTAGCCGAGGAATTTAAACGGTTGGGCATGCACATCAATTTCGCGCCCGTTGCTGATATCAATAACAATGCAGCCAACCCCATTATCGGGTACCGTGCTTTTGGAGAGGACCGGCTGGATGTAACAGCCAAAGCGCTGGCCTATATGCAGGGCATGCAGGAAAACGGCATACTTGCTACAGCTAAACACTTCCCGGGCCACGGCGACACCGATGTGGATTCGCACTACGACCTGCCTATCATTCCATACTCCCGAAACCGCCTCGACTCGCTGGAACTATACCCTTTTAAAGAACTGATCAAGTATGGCGTAGGCAGTATAATGGTGGCGCACATGCACATCCCTAAGCTTGATTCGTCGCGGCACGTACCGTCCACATTATCCAGGCCAATTGTTACGGGTTTGTTAAAAAATCACATGAAGTTTAAAGGGCTCATATTTACCGATGCCATGGTAATGAAGGGTGTAAGCAAATATTTTGAGCCCGGCGAAGCAGAAGTACGCGCGCTAATGGCCGGCAACGATGTGCTGGAGCGCCTGAACAATGTACCCAAAGCCATACAGGCCATAAAAGTAGCTATAGTTAGAGGCGACCTGACACAGGAAGAAATAGACCTGAAATGCCGCCGGGTGCTGGCAGCCAAACAATGGCTGGGATTGGATAACTATAAACCTATAGCCCTTGAAAACCTATACGAAGACCTGAACCCAGCTATAGCTGATAGTACAAACCGCATTCTGGCCGAGGCGTCTGTTACGTTGCTACAAAACAAAAAAAACATTATTCCGCTGCGCGCACGACGTAAACAAAGAATTGCAACCGTATCGGTTGGGGCACGCCGCCAAACGGTTTTCCAGCGGGAGGCCGATGATTATGTCCGGACAAAGAACTTTATCATATCGCGTAAGGCTACCGAAAAAGAAACCAGAAAGCTCCTGAAGCAGCTGCGTAAATACGATGTGGTGCTGCTGTCACTTTACGGGCCAAGCATCCGGCCAAGCAACAATATGGGCTACTCCTCGGAAGCAAAAGCGCTGGTAAGGCAGATCATCAAAGAAAAGAAAACGATAACTATACTTTACGATAATGCTTATGCAATTAACCAGTTTCCGGGGATAGAAGACAGTAAAGCGCTTATAGTTGCTTATCAGCCGTTATTACATGCCCAGCAGGCGGCGGCCCAGATCGTGTTCGGAAAACTACAGGCCCGTGGTCGGTTACCCGTTACCGTAAACCGGGATTATAAGTACGGAGACGGTATCCGGAAAGAAAAGCCGCTGATAGCCCGGCACTAAAGTATCTGGAAAATGGCGTATTGCGTAAGTATGCCTGAGGCAAATGAATTGCCCTAAAACGAAACGAAAATGAACAAGCAGAACAGAACTATAAACTGGCTTTTTGCCGCCCTGCTCGTAAGCGCCCTGTTTGCCTGCGAGCGTACCCGCACCGTAGAAGAAGAAGGTACTGCCACCGACCGCGACACAACTATAGTTACCACTACCGGCGAAACAACCGAAGAAAAACTGGAAGAGTTGCGGGGATGGATGAACAAAAAAGCAAACAGCGCCGACACAGCCATACGCGAAGACTGGCCACAAACACGCGAGAAGCTACGCCGCATAAACGAAGACATAGAACGCAACTTTGATAGCCTGTCCGCAGAATCGAAAGAAGAATACCGCCAGCTGAAACACCGTTACGAAAACTGGGAATCGAGGCAGGAACGCAGGCAGCGCCAGCCCCTGAACCCGACACAGATAAAGACCTGGGAAGAACAGTTGTTGCGCGAGTACAAGGACATCGCTAAAATAGAACCAACCAACATACGCGAAGCCTACCTTACCTTTATGAGTACCGTGCGCATTAAAAAACGAAACTGGACACAGAACGACTGGGATTATGTAGATTACGTGTACGGCAAACTTAATGACCGCCTCGGCCAGATAGAAGGACAAATAAGTACAGGAGACAGATTAAAAATCAGAACCCTGCAGGCAGAGTATTTGGCCCTGGAAGGCGCCGCTGATACCCGCAACATGTTAAACAGCGTTGATGAAAAATAAGCAAAACAAAAGGCCGGTGTTGTACCGGCCTTTTGTTTTGCAATTAAATCCTATCGCTTTTGCCAGAGCTTAAGCCATAGTTGCGCAATTATAGTTTTGGCATCAGGTGTTTCGAGCGCCAGGAATTCCTTTTCAGAAAAGGCTACAATTTCGATCTTCTCGTGTTCATCGGCTTTGCCTCCACCATCGGATGGTTGTTGGCTAACTTCGGCAAAGTATAGAAGCACCTTTTCGGTAGTGCCGCCCGGCGATGAGTAAAAGGTATACAAATGCTCCAGCTGGTCTACATGGTAGCCTATCTCCTCTTCTATTTCGCGTTTTATACTATCCTCCGGGTTTTCGCCGGCATCTATCATACCCGCAACCACTTCCACCAAATCTGACTCCGACCCTACCCTGAATTGCCGGGTAAGAATAAAACTATCTTTTTCGGTATCATGCACCAGGGCAGCTACGGCGGTGCCCCGGTCAAATTGCTCGCGCTTAAAGGTATGGCCATCCTGCTCAACGGTCAGCTCATACATCTTAAAATAGCCGTCGTATACTTTCTTTCTGTCTTTTATCTGCATTATATGGGCGCTGCTCTGCACAGCTATCAGGGTGATGGGTTTGTTTATAGTTCGTTGTTGCGTATGGCGGCTTGCTGCGTCCGTTCCGTTAACCACGACATCGACAGCTTGCTCTCACTTTCGGCACCTTTGGCCCTGCGCTTGCCTATGCCACCTTCGCCAGGTAAAAATTTGTTTACCAGCGCAAATACCGACGTCATCAGGGCGGGGGAAATACCGTGCACAAACTCACCAAATATAGCCGGAAAAGTAGTAGTAACCTCTGCTTCGCCGTGGCGCAATGCATTTAAAATGCTGCTTGCTGTGGCTTCGGCACTATTAGAGGTTAGCGGGCTCGAGTCCATAAGCTTAAACAAGGCATATTCTTTTTCATACTGGCCTTTTACAAAAGCATGGCGCGGGCTGCCGGTTCGCATTAACCCAGGCGTGGCTGTGGTTACACAAATGTTATACTGGTCCAGTTCGGCGCGTAACCCCTCCGATAATCCCACAAGTGCAAACTTGCTGGCACTGTATGGCACCAGGTGCGGCACACTTATTTTACCACCTATAGAGGAAATATTCAGTATACGGCCTTCTTTCCGGGCTTTCATGGTGGGTAACACAGCCAGCGTGGTATAAACAGGTCCCCAGTAGTGCGTATTGATCGCTTCTTCAAAGTCCTGCACCGTCATTTCCGTAACAGGTCCGGCATGTATCACGCCCGCATTATTTATGAGCACATCTATCGGTCCAAACTCGTTCTGCACATTCGCAATTGTATCGTTTACCTGCTGCTGCACGGTTACGTCACACTTCATCACCAGCACTTCGGCACCATTTCCTGCCAGTTCTAAGCGGGCATTTTCCAGTTCGGTTTCGTCGCGCGAGCATAGCACGAGTCTTGCGCCCTCCGCTGCCAACTGACGCGCCATTACCAGCCCAAGGCCACGCGAGCCGCCGGTTATCAGTACTACTTTGCCGCTAAAATTGTAGGCCGTGAGGTTGCGGTAAACAGCCCTTGCAGCTAACAGGGCACCGGCGCCGGCTGCCAGCCACCAGAGTTTCTTATTTTCAGATGTTTTCATAGTTCCATAGTTACAGGTATAGTCTCGCCAACCGTTTTCTGGCAAAGCCCTAATAACTACGGCACCCGGTAACTCTGGTTTTTTATAGTTCAGGAGATAAGTTATTTCCCTGCCTGTGCTTTGCGGTTGAAGATATCCTCTTTGATTGCGGGTGTATACATAAAACGGATAGAGGCTACTCCGTAGTGGTCTTTGTTGCCACCAGGTGCCAGGCGTGGGCCTACATTGTCCAGGTAATCGCTGGTAGTGATGTGGTAGATTAACTCCGGAGCTATACTTACCTGGTCGGAAAAACGGAAGCGCAGGCCGCCGCCGAAAGGAACTACAATGCCAATAGCCGGGTATTTGCGCTCAGGGTCGTAAGTTGTCTGCGATTCGTCTAGGTCGCCAGTACCGGGGTAAGAGGTGGCCGTGTAGTAAATAATACCGGCACCCATTTTGGCATAGGGCACTACAAAACGCTTGCGCGACGAACGGTAACCACCTGAGCCACTATAGGCATCCAGTAAATTATACATTACCGAACCGGTAGCCTCGATCACATCAGTTCTGAAAGAAAGGTTACGCGGGCGGGCCGGGTCTTTTTCGGTGGCCCCGAGTTTTACATAATCCAGGTTTATACTTGCCGACCACACAGGATCGAATTTATACATAGCACCAATACCCACTAACGGCCTGAACTCGTTGCAATCAGGGGTTCCGCAAATGTCGCTGCGCACAGCAGTTATACCAGCACCGGCAAGTATAACAACACCGCGCTCCGGCATTTTGCTTTCCTGCATCCGTTTCAGCAATTTAGATTGCCCGTCAGCAGTAGTTATGGCGAGTACAAAGCAAAGCAAAAGGGTATAAACCGCTATATTCCTGTTCATATTAAACACAGGTCGTTTAAGGAGATAGACAAAGAAAAGTAGTTAAAGCGTGCCTTTTACGGCAGGATTACTCTAGCAACGGAATTACTGGCAAAACCTTGCCTTGTTTTTAGCATCTACGCGGCACATTTTAAAAAGATAGGCAAAAAAAGATAATTACATCATTATATCAAAATAATGTAATATACCCTTCTCTATTCTTTTTATTTGGCCGGTAATGTGCTCAGTTGCTGGTCTGCCAACCGTATAAACTCGATCACCAGGCGAACGGCATCCGCATAAAATAGCTGGTTTACCTGCTCAAATTCATCGGTTGGCTTGTGATAATGGGCATGGTCTTCTACCCCAAAGTATAAATACGGTATGCTGCGTTTATGGAACTGGTAATGATCCGACTGGTTTGTCCAGTCGTTAGGGCCCTGCTCGGGCTGGTCGTGGCCTGGTATAAGCCTGGCGTGCTTTAGCGGTTTAACTTTTGCTATAAGGGGTTTCAGGGCTGGGTAATGGTAAGTGCCGCTGGCGTATAGTTCGCCTTTGTCGTTAATGCTCAGCATATCCATGTTCACATTCAGGAGGATATCCTGTAACGGTACCGGAGGATTTTTCAGGAAAGCGTCCGCTCCTTGTAAGCCCATTTCCTCAGCATCTGGAGCTAAAAAGATGAGCGTATGTTTTGGCGGATGCTGTTTGAAAAAGGTGGCAGCGGCCAGTAAGGCTCCAACACCGGAGGCATTATCGTCGGCCCCGTTATACACTTCCCCTTTCCGGATACCTACATGGTCGTAGTGCGCTGTTACAACTATAGCTTTGCCAGATTTGCCAGGCAGATAGCCTACCAGGTTGGTACCTTTCGTATTTTTCTTGTCACGGGCAATTAAATCAAATGGCTGCTGGTAGGTATCATTAAAAGCCTTCAAGCCTATTTCCCGGAAGCGGCTGATGATATATTCGCGGGCTTTCTGGCTGCCTTCGGAGCCACTTAAACGGCCCTCGAGCGAGTCGGCAGCCAGTATGCGTACATCTTTAAGCAATTGGCCGGACTGCAGCAACTGTTGCTGTGCATGTCCGGCCAACGGTAGGGCCAATATAAGCCCGAGTATAAGTTTGAATATCATAAGGTAAAAGTACGCAAAAGGCTACTTATAAAACAGCCCTGCCTCCGTTACCTTACCAGCGCACCCAGCTTCTTTGTCCGCGGATGGCCTGCTGTTTATTATAGTTCTTGAAAGGATCGCTAACGATCTGAGAAGATATTCTGTTGGTAAGGGCAATCACATTTCCCATCTTAACCCAGCCATTGAGCATTGTATTTTTAACAGTGCTGCTAGTCGATAGCTGGTCGCGGCTTACGTTTACATCAGTGTTCATTTCTTTGGCTTTTAGTTGATTATATGGGCTCAACAGTATAAAAACAAAGAATGTGCCACGTTACGTCATGTTTTTTTAAAAGTTACAAAAACTTCAAATCTCATCTTAAAATAGTACATTACTCAGTAACTGTAATGTAACCAGGTAGCTCAAAAGGGCCAATAGAGGTAAGTATAGTTGGCTTAATCTGTAAGGCTATAGTTGGTTTATCTGCACTATTCTGGTTTAGCAGAGAGGCCAGTTGCAGCAATTGGTTCATGTCTACACGGCCCTGGTCTTCAGCCAGCTTTACCAACGACGAAACGGTTATCGTGTTTAATCCATCTTTCAACTCTACGGGTTTATCTACCAGACCTGTAGCTGCCTGTTTGCCATCCACCAGCAATTGCCATTTCAGCTGCTGCACGGTCATGGTTCTGTCTTTGCTGCCATCGGGTAAGGTAACCTGCAAGCCTAAGGTAGAAGTAGCTGCCAGGTTATTTTTAGACACAGCACTGAATAGCTTTGCCGCTTCCGAAAACGAGAAATCACTAACGTCCGACTTATTCAGCAGGCTAACGCCGTTCAGGTTCATGGCATCTATTCCGGCCAGGTCATATTTTGCTTCTTTAAAAGCTTCTACATCGCTTTTAGTGCTACAGCTAACTATAAACAACGGCAGCAGTAGCCACAAAGCTATTTTCAGTAATCCGGATCTTGTTTGATGTATCATAAAGTAAAGTTACGTATTAAGCAGCAGTGTGCCCTTGTTACAGGTATTTTTCTGTTGGCCAACTATAGTTAACGCTTTTTATAGCCCTGAAAGTGCATTTAGGGCAAAGGTGTGAAACAGAAACAGCCACTTGCAGGTGGCTGTTTATCGGTTAGGTCAGGTATCCTACGCGTTGGCCCTGCTGGTTTACCACCATGCCTTTGGCCGTTACAAAGAGTGGTTCCAGGTATTCGCTGTCGAGGTAAAAAGGATAGTTGCTGTTATTAGTTTTGGTCAGCTTCCCGATTACCTTAAGGCCGTTGCCGGTGTTGTGCACCAGTTGCAGGCTGTTGGTCAGGTAAAATTCCTCATCGGGTGCCGACGAGAAATGCACGCGGCTTAACACGTAACGGCTTTCGGAAACACGTTGTGCCTGGGGCTGCTGCCTGGTTGCAGTACGCGGCGTAATTTCGGTTCGGGCTGGCTGCTGGCCTTGTGCGCTTGCCATTAACTGCGAGTCAGCATTTCGCCAGCCTTTGCTGATAGAAGCTAACCTATAGTTACGACCCGGGTGTGTGGCTGATGTATGCTCCTCGGAGAGCAGGTTAATGGCTGCCTGCGCTTCGGCGAGGCTGGCTCCCATTTTACGAAGCACAAACCCTGAAAATTCATCTGCTTCCAGTTCATCGGCCGGGTTGCTGCCTGCCCTGCTGAGCGTGTGCCCGTTCAGGTGATGGCCTATTTCATGTGCAAGTATACTTACGCCTGCCCAGTCGGTATGCACGGCATTGTTTATAGCTGCCATAAAATCCTCGTTATACAAAATATACCTTCTGCCATTATAGATCACAGCGGCGGCATTTTCGATGTTGGCGGCCTGTAGTTCAAAACGCGGCTTTAACCCTACTACATCAATTATTTCTTTTACAATATCGCGTGCGCCAACGGTTGTTGCAGTTGAAGTGGTGTTAGTAGCTGCTATAGATGTGGTGGCCTGCGCACCAAGCAAAGGTGCTACAAGCAAACTCAAAAGTATAGTTGTTTTCTTTATCTTCCGGATCATCGTTCTTAAATTTACACTTTGGGTAAGTAACTATAGGTAAGCAAGTTTGCTGCCAAAAAGTAAAATACGGCTACTATAGTTAACGAATCAGGATCAACTAATATTTTTCAGGTTGCTCAGCTGCCTGCAGGTTGGCCCACTGTAATGTAATCGGGTAAAGTTACGTTGCCGACAGGCGTTTTTATAGTTGGCTTTATCCGGAATGTAAGACGGTTGCGCACATCGCGGCCTTTGGCAATTAGAGTGGTTAACGTCGAGAAACCTTCATAGTTCTGCAGCCCTTCTACTTCGGCGAGCGTAACGGTAGAGCTTAACGGCAGTTTGTTCAGCCCGTTTTTCAGGTCGAGTGGTTTTTGAACAGTGCCCATCAGCGTTTCGTGGCCATCTACCAATAGTTGCCACTCCAGGTTGGTAACCTGCATAATACGGGTTACTTCCGGTTCGGGCATCTCCACATGCAAAAATAAGGTGGTAGTAGCGTTCAGTTTGTTGGTTGTGAATGCATTGAGTAAACTGTCTCCTTCTGCGGTTTTAAAATCGAATGGCGTGCGTTTATCGGTTACATTTATACCATTAAGCTGCAGGTTCTCGATGCCCTGTAAGCTATAGTTAGCTTCGGTAAAGGCTTTCAGGTCGGTGGCCTGCTTGCACGAAAAGGTAATAAGTAACGCAACTATAGCCAGCCAGGTACTTATCGTTTTATAGTTCATTAGTTTCAGATCCATACATTGGTTAACAAAAAAGGCTCTAACTATAGTTTACAAGTATACTAAACAAAAAGGCCCCGCTGCTGCAAGGCCTTTTTAAATTATAGTTGTCATCAGGACTATAGCCCAAACAGGTAAGCTACGGACACGTTAAATCCGCTGTTCCTTAATTTGTCGTCATCATCTGATTCGTAAACACTGGTAAATCCGGCACCATAACGCAAGTCGAAGTTAAGCGAACCAGCACCTAGTGCAGCTGCAAAGCCGGCTCCAATGCTACCGCCCACTTCCGAGCGTTTTTCGACAAAGCCATTTTCCTCCAGGTCTTCGCTAAATTCTATACCACCACTTTTATAGACATCTTTTCCGCTTGCCCAGTAGCCAAAGGTTGGCCCTGCCGTTATAAACCCCTGAAAATCGGGTGCGCCAAAAGATATTTTCGCTAACAAAGGTAGTTCCAGGTAATCGTACTTGCCAGTTACTGTTCTGGCATCATCTTCAAATTTATAGCCCTTTTGGGTAAACAACAGCTCTGGCTGCACCGAAAATGTTTCGTTAAATTTTATGGCTACAACCCCACCAATCAGCAACCCTGGAGCGGATACTACTTCTTCATTCCAGTCTTTAGCAAAATCTTCATCTGACGATGACACCTTTTGTATTCCGAAGTTAACGCCCAGTCGTGGCCCGACCGAGATGGTTTGTGCCGTTGCGGTATATGTTCCGATTAAGCAAATCAGCAACAGCAGCACTAAATTTCTCATCTTCATTTCCATTCCTTTTTAGGATCTTTTTAAAATATATACACTCTGATCTGACAACTAAACTATAGCTGCAACCCCATTTTACTGAGCAAACCTATAACTTGTTCAGTTAGCTGAATATTGCCTCCACTCTCAGGTTAAATACAACCATAGTATGCACCTGGCAATTGCCAAACATAGCGTTTTTACTATCTTTGCGGCCAATTCAATTTTTTACACTTTAAATCTTTTTATGAAAAGTAAACTTATTGCAATTGCCCTGTTTGTAGCGGCTGCTTTTACGGCACAGGCCCAGGATGAAACCACAACAACTGCTGTAAAACCAACAGCCGGTAACATCACTACCGAAGTTCTTTTTAACAATTTTGGCGACATCAGCCTGAACAATGGCCTGTTGCGCGCACGCTATTTTGCCAGCGACGATTTAGCTTACCGCCTAAGCCTTGGCCTTACCTACGATTACGACAAACTGAGCGAGGAAGCACATACCAGTGTTTTTGGGTTAACGCTTGCGCCTGGTATAGAGAAACACTTTGCCGGTACTAACCGCCTGTCGCCGTACATTGGTGCAGAGTTACCTATCAGCATACGAAGCGCTAATTATGAAGACGATGACACAACAATTAAAGGTGCTACTTCGATGGGTGGTGCTAACAGAGGCTACTTTAGTGTAGGTCTTAATGCTGTTGCCGGTGTCGATTTCTATTTTGCGAAGCACTTTTATGCAGGTGTAGAACTTGGCACAGGTTTGTCTTACTTCAAAAATTCAGAAATAGAAGTTGAAGGTCCTTTTAACTCAAAGAGCGAAGGTTTCCATAGCGTGCGTTTCGGCCAGTTTGTGAATGGCGGTATCCGTGTTGGGTACGTATTCTAAACTATAGTTAACAACAAAAAAGCCTTCCTACTTTACAGCAGGAAGGCTTTTTTTATGCTTAATACTCTGGCAATTATAGTTCAGGTTCTACTTAAACATCCCCTTCAGTTTAGCCAGCTTCGCCTGGAAATCATCCATCGGTTCTTCTTCTTTTTTGTTGCTGCCTTTGCTGTTTCGGTCTCTGTTGCCGCCTGTTGGTTTAGGTGCAGCCGGGTCGCCTTTCATACTCAGCGAGATACGCTTGCGGCCGGCATCTACTTCCAATACAGTTACTTCCACCTTCTGCCCCACCTTTACGGCATCGTGCGGGTTGCTTATGAAACGGTCGGATAAATGGCTCACGTGAACCAAACCATCCTGGTGCACCCCTATATCTACGAACGCTCCGAAAGCGGTAATGTTGGTAACAATTCCTGGTAACTTCATGCCTTCACGCAGGTCTTTTATTTCATTCACGCCTTCTGTAAAGCTAAAGGCCTCGAAGGTCTGGCGCGGGTCGCGGCCTGGCTTGGCAAGTTCGTTTACAATATCCTGTAACGTTGGTAAACCTACCGTTTCAGTAACATATTTTTTCAGGTTTATCTGTTTACGGAGTTCATCTTTCTGCATCAGGTCCTGCACAGTTACACCCAGGTCTTTTGCCATCTGCTCCACGACTGGGTAACTCTCAGGGTGCACCGCCGAAGCATCCAGTGGATTTTTCGCATCACGGATCCTTAAGAAACCTGCTGCCTGCTCAAAAGCCTTGTCTCCTAAACGAGGGACTTTTTTTAGTTCAGCGCGGGTATGGAATGGACCATTCTCGTTGCGGTACTCTACTATATTTTGCGCCAACGCTGGTCCCAAGCCGGAAACATACGTTAATAGCTGCTTGCTGGCAGTGTTCACTTCTACACCCACAGCGTTCACACAGCTCATTACCACGTCGTCCAGCGAGTGTTTCAAGGCAGACTGGTCTACATCGTGCTGGTACTGGCCTACGCCTATACTTTTCGGGTCAATCTTTACTAGTTCGGCCAACGGGTCCATCAATCGGCGACCGATAGATACAGCACCACGTACCGTAACATCCTGGTCCGGGAATTCTTCGCGGGCTACGTCTGAGGCACTATAGATAGAAGCACCACTTTCATTCACCATCACCACCATAATAGATGCAGGCAGTTTCAGGGATTTTACAAAGGCTTCGGTTTCGCGGCTGGCCGTACCATTACCGATAGCAATAGCCTCAACTTCGAAGCGGGTAACCATGTAACGAACCGCCTGCGCTGCTTCGTCCTGTTGGCGCTGGCCCGAGTGTGCATAAATAGTTTCGTTGTGTAATAGCTTGCCTTGCTTATCCAGCACCACCGATTTCACACCCGTTCTGAAACCAGGGTCCAAAGCCAACACCGTTTTCTGGCCAAGTGGCGAGGATAATAATAACTGGCGCAGGTTATCAGCAAATACACGGATGGCTTCTTCATCGGCACGTTTCTTTGAGCTTAGGCGCACTTCGGTTTCCATGCTCATTTTCAGCAGGCGCTTGTAGCAATCTTTGGCTGCCAGCTTCACCTGTTCCGATGCCGCGCTGTTGCCCTGTACAAACATGGCTTCCAGTTTGGCAAGTGCTTCCTCTTCATCCGGCTGGGCGCTCAGCATCAACACGTTTTCGGTTTCGCCGCGGCGCATTGCCAATATGCGGTGAGATGGTGCTTTCTCGATCGGCTCTTCCCATTCAAAGTAGTCTTTAAACTTCTGACCTTCCTCTTCCTTGCCCAGCATCACACGGCTCTTAAACACCCCTTTCTTCTCGAAAAGCTGGCGCATGGTGGCACGGGCTTCTGCGTTTTCGTTCATCCACTCGGCCATAATGTCGCGGGCACCGGCAAGGGCTTCGGCAGTATCTTTCACTTCTTTCTCTTCCGAGATATAGTTAGCGGCTTCGGCATCCACGTCAAAGTTTTCCTGTTCAAACAGGCGCTGTGCCAGTGGCTCCAGTCCTTTTTCGCGGGCTATAGTTGCTTTGGTGCGGCGTTTAGGTTTGTATGGCAGGTAAATATCTTCCAGCACGGCCATAGTTTCGGCAGCCATGATCTGGTCTTCCAGCTCCGGAGTCAATTTTTCCTGGTCTCTGATCGATTTCAGGATGCTGTCGCGGCGCTTGTCCAGTTCGCGCAGCTGCTCCAAACGGTCGCGGATGGCGGCTACCTGCACTTCGTCCAGCGAGCCGGTGGCTTCTTTTCGGTAACGGGAGATAAACGGCACCGTGGCTCCTTCATCCAGTAAGGTAGCTGTCGCCTCGATCTGCTTAATGGTAATGTTTAGCTCCGAAGCAATTTTAAGTAAATGCGTTATGTTGAAATCCATAGGCAATGTACTGATCCAGGTCAGTTTTATAAGGTAAGTATAGCTTTTATGTCTTTTATAGTTGTCCGGCCGGTTTACCCGCAGTGTCGTGTTCACAAGTCCAGCGCTGGTCTCATCAGAAAGCCAAATTTATAGTTTATAGTTTAAAACCTAACCCTGTTGCCTCCGGAAAATTGTGGACTTTGTGCCCTGCCTGCGCCAAAAAATAGTAGTAACTTGCACTACCTCATGAAGAAGAAAACAAAAAAGATACTCCTCCGGACGCTTTATTTCCTGTTGCCGCTTTTGCTGCTGCTGGCCTGTGCCATCCACCGTAACGACTATACCCCTTATCCCGAAACAGCTTATTACAAGCAAACTATAGCTGCCTTGGCCCAACACCAACCGGTTATTTCGGAAGCAGATACCTTAAAAGTAGGTTGGGCAAAGCAAAGCATTACACCTCCGCCGCCGTTTCCGCTGGCCGGCTATGGCAAACGTCTTGGCAAAAAATACACGTCGGTGCACGACTCTGTTTATGTGCGCACGTTTGCGTTTGATAACGGGAAACAGCAAGCCTATTTTGTAGCCTTGGATATGCTGATAACGCCCATGACCTTAACGGCTACCCTGGATAAAGCAAGTATAAAAGCCGGACTGAAACCGGAACAGGTTTACCTCTCGGCCACGCATACGCATACCAGTTTTGGGGGCTGGGGCGAAAACCTGATGGGCTGGGTAATGGCCGGCACCTATAGCCAGGACCAGGTAAATAAAACGGTAAATGCGATCATCCAAAGTATAAAAAAGGCACAGTCATCAGCCCAAAAAACTAAAATTGGTTACGGAAAAGCCTTTGCCGGGCACCTGGTAGGCAACCGGCTGAACGGCCAGGAAAGTGTGCGCGACACCACCGTCAGGTTTATGAAGTTTGAGCAGGCAGATGGCGACATAGCGGTACTGGCAACCTTTGCGGCACATGCTACGGTGCTACCCTCCAAACAACAGATCCTGTCGCGCGACTACCCGGGCGCTTTTGTAGATGCCCTGGAAAAACAGGTGAGCTTTGCAGCTTTTACGGCAGGTGCTGTTGCCAGCCACAGCCCGGTTTACCATTACCAGGATACGTTTCAGAGTGTAGATTCGATGGGGGCGCAACTGGCCCGTACTATAGTTCCGGAGTTACCTGCCACAGACATGCACTATACTTCTACGCTAGGCTACGGCAGGTTACCAGTAACATTACCAGATCCGGAGTGGCGCATAGGCGATAATCACCACCTGGCACCCTGGCTGTTCTATCGTCTGTTTGGCCGGTATCCATCGTTTATAAGTTCGCTGCAAATAGGCAACACACTGCTTTTAGGTGCCCCCGCCGATTATTCCGGTGAGTATATGAAAGAGCTTACCCAAGTGGCAGCGCATCAAAATCAACAACTTATAGTTACCGGCTTTAATGGCGGCTACATGGGATATCTAACGCCTTCCAGGCATTACATGCTGGATGAATACGAAGTGCGCGATATGAATTTTTATGGAAAGTGGGGTGGCGATTATATAACTTCCCTTTTCAGGAAGGTAATGAAAGCCTATAAGCCAGCGCTGGGTAATAAACTATAGTTTAGCTTACGTAGCGTAGTAAACATGTCAACTCTTTTCTGCAATTGATTTTGAATAATGCAATGAATATAATTGCATAATACTCACATTTCAATCATATTCTATATAAAGTACAAAACATTACACGTAACCAGTAGTTTAACTTACTAAAGACAGTGCAATAAACAGGCTGTTATCGTTAAACTGTAATGTAATGTGATGGAATTTTTGATGCCTTATTTAACTTCAGCCGTAATACTTTCGACATTTATACTATACCTGGGTTTACTGGGTTTTATACTTACCTGGGTTTACCAGGATGCGGAACTGCGCGGGTTTAATGGCTGGGTAGTTACCATTTTTACGTTTTTAACGGGTACTATCTTTGGCACATTGGTGTGGCTGCTGATCCGCCCGAAACTGAAGAAACAATTGATCGTGCTTCATACAGAAGACTAACAACATAGTAAAGCTATAACTGCCGGTTAGCGAAACACAGAGCGGAAAAAGTAAATTGTTGGGTAGTGTTGACTTACTTTTTACGCTGACGTTTTGAGAGCCGGCAGTTTTTTTATGCCCTTTACCTTAGTGCCTGTTTGTTCTGCTTTACATTTAAGATCAAACTATAGCTAAACCTGCACCAATGTTGCAACATTATGTTAATTTTAAATTCGTAACTTAGGCCGGTTAATTTTATTAATAGCTGATTATCCTGTATTTTGCGTCTTTAAAATAGAACATCACCCACATGAAAAAAACTGTTTACACTATTTTCTCAGTGCTATTCGGAAGCTTGTTCCTGTACTCCTGCGAAACCTGCGATAACCCTACTATAACCGCTACTACTGCAGAAGATAACAAATGGCTGGTTTACGATTATATCAACTATTACAATCCGCTGTTCGAGAATGAGCAGGATTCCCTGATCAAGTCTTTTAAGTTCCAGAACTTTATTACCCAGAACGTACCGGGCGAAGGATCGTCGTTAACGGATGATTGCATTGAAAGTCTTGACACGCAGGTTTTTGCACACATTGCCGATACCACCAAAAGATACCCGGCCCTGTATACCTACATCTTAAAACGACCTGATACCCTGGAAGTGCGTGTAGCTATCGAAAACCGCGGCGACTGGGCCATAGACAAAGAAAACCCTACCTATGAAACGCTGGAAGTGAATGGATTTGATTACATGGATGTGTATGAGATTAACCCGGACAGCGTGAAGGCTAACAGCGTAAAACAGATCCTGTTTAACAAGGAGTATGGTTTCCTGAAGGTAGATTTTTACGATGGCAGACAGCTGCGCCTGTTCCGCTAACATTTAGTACCTTTAAAAACAGGAAGGCCCGCTGATTCGCGGGCCTTCCTGTTTTTAACTATAGTTCTGGTTACTGTTTTTCAATGCTTTTCAGCACTTCCAGGGCATTCTTTACGTGCTCCAGGGGTTTAGTCATCGAGTTAAAAATATAGCGCACGATACCATTCTTATCGATCACGTAGGTAACACGACCTGGTATAATACCGAATTTGCGCGGCACACCAAACAGGTTGCGCACCTTGTTATCCTTATCGCTGAGCAGCACAAAAGGCAGGCGATGGCTTCGCTCAAAATCATCATGCGACTCAGAGCTATCGGAGCTGATCCCTATCACTTCGGCATTCTGCTCTTTAAATACTTCGTACTGGTCCCTGAATTCGCAGGCTTGTTTGGTGCAGCCGGGCGTGTTGTCTTTCGGGTAAAAGTATAATACCACATTCTTGTCTTTAAGCTGGCTCTTCAGGCTAAATACACTTCCGTCTGGCTTTACTAATTCAAAATCAGGGGCTTTATCGCCGACGTTTACTTTCTGGCTCATCTGGGTTTAGGTTGTTTGCTATACTTAAACAATAAGTGTACATAAAAGTTGGCAGTAAAGGTATCGTAGTTTTTGGTATCGCTAAGTATAATTGGGCATCTTTACACTTTAACCTGATCTATGGCTCGCGTCAACGTTATCATTCCGGCTTATAACGAAGCACTTTCTATCGGCAAAGTAGTAACAGCTATACCCGACTATGCGGACGAAGTAATTGTTGTGAATAACAACTCTACAGACAGCACCGCGAAAAAGGCCAGCTTAGCCGGCGCCACCGTGCTGCACGAGCCCAGGCCCGGTTATGGCCATGCCTGCCTCAAAGGAATTGCCTACGCCGCTGCCAAACCCGCTGAAACCCGCCCGGATATTATCGTTTTCCTGGATGGGGACTTTTCGGATTACCCGCAGGAGATGGGACTGCTTTTAAAACCTATAGTTGCCGGCAAGGCAGATATGGTAATTGGGTCGCGGGTGCTGGACAAACGCGAAGCCGGCTCGCTGCTGCCCCAGCAACTGTTTGGCAACTGGCTGGCTACCAAACTCCTGCATTTGCTGTATGGCGTAAAATACACCGACCTGGGTCCGTTCCGGGCTATAAAACTAAGCTCACTGCTGGGGCTGAATATGCAGGACCGCACCTATGGCTGGACCGTAGAAATGCAGGCAAAAGCAGCAAAACTAAAAGTTAAATCTGTAGAGGTGCCGGTTTCTTACCGCAAGCGCATTGGTGTTTCTAAAGTATCTGGTACTATAAAAGGAACGGTGCTGGCGGGCTATAAAATTATTTTCACGATATTGAGGTACATGTAACCGCACAACCCATGACGCTAGTAGCAACTATAGTAGTGGTAGTTTATAGTCTTTGCCTGGCCTTCATTTTCTGTTACAGCCTGGTGCAGCTGCACCTTACCTGGTTATATCTTACCCGCTCTCCCAAACAACATCCAACTATAGTGCTGCAGGAGTGGCCGACCGTAACTGTGCAATTGCCAGTTTATAACGAGCGCTATGTGGTAGCAAGGCTGATAGATGCTGTGGCCGCTTTCGATTATCCCAAAACTAACCTGCAGATTCAGCTCCTTGACGATTCTACCGACGACACATCAACTATAATTTCTGAAAAACTGGCGTTACTCAAGCAACAGGGCTTCAGCGTTGAACACATCAGACGAAGCGACCGCACAGGTTTTAAAGCCGGCGCTCTTCAACATGGTTTACAAACGGCTACCGGGGAGTTCGTTGCTATTTTTGATGCTGATTTTGTGCCTTCACCTGATTTTCTAAAACAAACTATAGCTGGTTTTATAAGTCCTGAAATTGGCGTGGTGCAAGCCCGCTGGGCACACCTGAACCCTAATTATTCGTTACTTACCCGGCTGCAGGCATTCGGGCTGGATGCGCATTTTACTGTAGAGCAGGTCGGGCGCAACTATGGCAACTACTTTATAAACTTTAACGGTACAGCCGGGGTGTGGCGCAAAACCTGTATAGTTGATGCTGGTGGCTGGCATAGTGATACCCTTACCGAAGACCTGGACCTGAGCTACCGCGCACAACTGAAAAACTGGAAATTTGTGTACCAGGAGCAAACTGAGTCTCCGGCAGAACTGCCTAGTGAAATGAGCGGGTTAAAATCGCAGCAATACCGCTGGACCAAAGGTGCCGCCGAAACTGCACGCAAACACCTGGGTAATGTTCTATCTTCCCGGAAGCCTTTTTCAACTAAACTGCATGCCTTTTTTCACTTGCTCAACAGCAATGTGTTTATCTGTGTGCTTCTCACGGCTATCCTTTCTGTTCCGGTACTTTTTATTAAAGTAAGTAATGCGCAGTTTGGCTGGGTATTTAAACTGGGGACACTTTTTATAGGTAGCTTTCTGGTACTGGTGTTTTTTTACGGGGTGGCTGCCAACAGGCGGCAACAAGGTTTCAGTTTTATAGTAGATTTTTTACTTTTCCTTGCCATGTCGATGGGGATGTCGTTGCATAACAGTTTGGCGGTGGTGGAAGGCTACCTGGGACGGAAGACACCCTTTATCCGTACTCCGAAATATAACATTGTAGCCACGCAGGGCAGTTGGCAGCACAAGCTTTATACTTTACCCGGCATCAGTCTGGTTACGTGGCTGGAGGGCTTGCTGACGCTATACTTTGTTTGGGGCATCTGGCTGGGTATTAACTATAGTAACTATGGGTTAGTACCCTTCCATCTGATGCTGGCGACCGGTTTTGGGTTAGTGTTTTTTTATACCCTGGCACACCATAAAAAAGCATGAACGGACAAAAAAGAACTATAGCAGCTTACGGCTTACTAGCTGTTTCGGTGGTGTTGTATGCGGCACTTGCTTATGCTACGCCGCGCCAGAACTTTACGCAGTTGGTACTCTTGTTCGGGGGCTGCTTTGCCATTTATGTATATGTAGTTAATCAGCGCTTTCCGGTGTGGCATGGCATTGCAGCAGCTATCGTATTCAGGTTGCTTTTCCTGGTAGCTACTCCCCTGCTTTCCGATGATTATTTCCGGTTTATATGGGATGGCAGGTTGCTGGCCGCGGGCATTAATCCGTACCTGTACTTGCCAGGCCATTTTGTGCAGGAAGGCGCAACTATAGTTACTGGTATCAACCAGGCACTTTTCCAGCAACTCAACTCCCCCGATTACTATAGTGTTTACCCGCCGGTGGCGCAGGCTGTTTTCTGGCTTGCCGCAAAGTTATCTCCCAACAGTATAACCGGTAGTATCGTTGTAATCCGGGCTGTAATTTTGGTGGCAGAAGTATTCAATATCTTACTGTTATTAAAGCTATTGCGCAAAACTGGGCTACCCGATGGCTATGTGCTGTTATTTGCCCTTAACCCGCTCGTTATCCTGGAACTGACCGGTAATTTGCATTTCGAGGCACTGATGATCTTTTTTGTGCTGCTGGGCCTGTACCAGCTTTTTTACCAGCGCGTGGTGTGGGCTGGAGTTGCGTTTGGCCTTGCCGTTGGGGTTAAGTTGCTGCCGTTATTGTTTCTGCCGTTTATGTGGCGAAAAATGGGCTTAAAGCGGTTTATATACTTCCTGGCTGCCGTCGGGTTAACGCTTATAGTTATTGGTTATCCGCTCATAAATTCAGAAGTGATCGCGCATATTGCCAACAGCATCAACCTGTACTTCCAGCGGTTTGAGTTTAATGCAAGTGTGTATTACCTGCTGCGTTGGTTTGGCATAAAATTAACAGGCTATAACCAGATCGCTATTATAGGTCCGTTGCTCTCGGTGGTCACGTTTATAGTGGTGGTTGCGTTGGCAGCTGTAAAAAAGCTGGGCTCTGTTAAAAGGCTTATCGGGTATATGGCTGCTTCGCTTACGGTTTATTTGCTGCTGGCCACTACCGTCCACCCGTGGTACATTACCACACTGGTAGCGCTTACTGCGGCAAGTTTGTTTCGTTTTGCGATGGCCTGGTCGGGTTTGGTTATATTCAGCTATGCCGCTTACCGAACCAGTTCTTACCACGAAGACACCACGCTTATCACCCTGGAATATACCATTGTGTTACTATGGCTGTTAGTAGAACTATACCTGTACCGCCAGCGCCGCAAACACGCTAACCTTACCTGACATCACTTAATCTTCCCCGATATCTTTTAAAGGAGCAGTCAGGAAATCGTTAAACGGTTTCAGGTCTTTAAAGCCATCCAAAACCACGTTCATAAAATCGCTGCCAAGCACTACTTTGTCAGGTAGCGGCATTACGGCGTTCCAGCCTTTAAAGCGCAGGTATTCGATGGCAGGGTTGTCTTTGTCGTAGCCTTTGGGAGTTGTTTTTAGTTGCTCGCCCTGTAGTTCGCCAAACTTCTTTTTAAAATCTGGTGATTCTACAATCGCTTTAAACTCATCCAAACTATAGTCTATTTCCTGGCGCACGGCTTTCAGGTAATCGGCTGGTGGCATCCAGAGCCCGCCAGCCAAAAACGAGTTATTGTTGCCAGCCAGGTGCAGGTAATAGCCCGGAAGAATGGATTTGCGCCCGCCGTCTGCCACATATGCCCCGAAATGGTCTTTGTAAGGGCGCTTGTCATTCGAGAAACGCACATCCCTGTAAATTCTGAACACAAGATCCTTGCCTGTCTGGTTGTTTGCGACTGGTTCAAAGTGGGACATCTCGCGCAGCATCTCATCCAGGAAACCCAGGTAATCTTTTCGGGCGGCTTCGTAACGTGGTTTGTTATCGGCGAACCACTCGCGGGTGTTGTTGCGGCTCAGGTCACTTAAAAACTGGAGTGTGCTTTTGGCTATAGTTACTGACATATCTGCTATTTTTCCGGGCCGTTTACTGAACTATAGTTTGTATACCTAACCAACTATAGTTACCAAAACAGCGTCGCTAATTTCATACTTTTTTTGCTATACCTGCAAACAGTATTCTGGCAACAAAGGTTATGGGTTTAAAACGAATACTATAATCCGAGCCGTGCGTACTATTAACTATAGGCTCCCTAAAGTTAAGTTATGTTTTACAGGTGTGCAGTGGCTTTTTTATTGCTGTTCCCGTTGCAGGGTGCGGCCCAGCTGCCCGACCCTGCCTGGCTGAACCCGCAGCGACAGACAGCACTTATGCAGCAGGCCATCGAACTCTATACCTGCATCGCAAACGCAAACGAGTGGCATACCTTGCCCGATGATCTGCGGTTAAGCCCCGGTGATACCAACCTTGCCGTCCTGAAACTGAAACGTAATTTACTGCTCACCAAAGACCTGCCCTTGCTGCAAACCGACTCTATGGCAGTTTACGATTCGCTGCTGGTGGCGGCAACTATAAATTTCCAGAAACGCAACGGCATTAAAGCAGATGGAGTTATCGGACCTAAAACGGTGGCTGCCATTAACATACCTCCCTCCCAGCGGCTAAAGCTTTTACAGGCAAACCTGTTGCGCTGGCAAAACAGCACTGCACATATGCCTTTCCCGACGGTATACATCAACATCCCCGATTACAGGTTATATATACTGGATACCAGCAGGGTGCTTTTGCAGATGCGCGTGATTGTAGGCAAAAAAGAAACCCCGACTTACCAAAACCAGACAGAGTTGCTAAGTATAGTTGTAAACCCGAACTGGAACATACCACGCTCCATTGCCGTGAACGAAATCTTGCCTATCCTGCGCCGAAACCCAAATTACCTGTATAAACGGCACATGCGTTTGTACCTGGATGGCAGGCAGCTAAACCCGTGGCGCGTGAACTGGAAAAAAGTAAATGCCAGTAATTTCAATTACCAGATTGTGCAATTGCCGGGCAAGCAGAATGAGTTGGGAGAGCTTAAGTTTTTATACAACAGCAAGGCAAACCAGTACATGCACGATACGCCACGCAAAGAGCTTTTTAAGTTCGACCAACGCAATTTCAGCCACGGCTGCATCCGGATTGAGAAACCTGATGAACTGGCTATGTACCTGTTGCAGTACCGCTCCGGCCAAAGCAAGGAAAAAGCAAAACAACTGCTTGCCCGTTGGGACCGGAACCTATATTTACGTATACGCAAACCAATGCCACTGCTGATTGGCTACCAGACCTGCTGGGTAAGTTATGATGGGAAAGTACAGTTCCGGGAAGATATTTACGGCTACGAAACCGTGAAACTATAGCGTTACTCCGATCCGGCCAGCCAATCGAAATCCACATCCTCCATGTGGTCTACATCTGAGAGTTCAGGCAACAGTTTGTGTGATAAATGCAGTCTTTCTATATCGTATAAGGTTTCGGCAAAAACGGTTGAGGAACTCCATGCTTTATCCTGGAAAAGTTCCGGGTATAGTTTGTTCATGCCCAGCAAATAATAGCCGCCATCCAGCGCCGGACCGATCACTACTTCGTGTGTCTGCAGTGCATCAAAAGCCTGCTCAATAATCTCCTGAGTCAGTTGTTTGCAATCACTCCCGATGATCACTACCGAACTATAGCCAGCAGCAAAAGCATCTTCAAAAGCAGCCTGCATTTTCTGTCCCAGGTCTCCATGGGTTTGCAAATGGTGCTGGTAAATTGCCTTGGGCCATAGTTCATCATCCACTATAGCATCTGCAAAATAAACAGCCTTGTCGGTTTGCAGTTTTTCGGTAACCTGGCGGGTATGCTGCAGCAGGTGAATGTAAATTTCGAGCGCTACTTCGGGGCCAACAGCCTCAGCCAGGCGCGTTTTAACTTTACCCAGCTCGGGGGCACGCACAAACAGTAAAAGTAAACGATTATGGTCCATATACTTTCTCTCCTTCTGTTAACCAGTAACTCCAGAAACGGGAATATGCATGTATACGGTTTGTCTGGCCGTTGGCATCAAAAACAGGATAGCCCTTGTTTACCCAGCTAAATAACCCACCCCGCAGGTTTTGTACATCTTTGTAGCCGGCTTCCAGTAACTGCAATCCTGCCTTCGAACTCCGCATCCCAACAGAACAGTAAACTACAACCTGTGCATCTTTCGGTATATCAGTCATTTTATCAGCCTGGAAGGTGTTATAGTCTATAACTTTAGCTCCTTTTAAGTGGCTTACCTGGTACTCTTCCGGTGTTCGCACATCCAGTAAAACGTAGGGTTCTTCTGTGGCATGCAGTTCTTCAGGATCGATGTTGGGCACCGCTTTATTGGATACAATGTTAGTCAGTAAACTATAAGTATAATGTTTGCCCAGGTCTGTAAAAACGATGGCTGCGATAATAAATATAAGTAAAAAGAGTATTCGTTTAGGCATGTAGCAACTATAGGTTAAGCAACGGTTTGCCCGCCGCAACTAGAGCCGGCTCCGGCTGTGCAACCATAACAATGCTGATTGAGAATGATGCTACGTTTGTTAAGGGCTGCCAGGTTAAAATCGCGGATGTGCTGCGGGGCAGTTGGGCTAACGTGCAACTCGAGCATTTGGTTGAAGTCACAATCGTATAAATATCCATCCCAGCCAACCGAGATCGTATTCCGGCACATGACACTGGCAGCGGCAGCCGGGTTAAAGGCATCGACCAGTTTCTCCATATAGCTTTCATAGTTACCGCTTTGCATCAGGTATTCCAGGTAGCGACTAATGGGCAGATTGGTAATGCAAAACAGGTTATTGAAATCGATATCAAAACCGGCCTTCAGCCTTCGTTTAAACTCAGCTTCCAGGGCCTGTTGGGCTGCCGGCAAAAATGCGCCCGACGGATTATAAACCAGATCAAGTTGCAAACCCGAGCCTTCCTTGCCAAAGCCCACTTCGTTCAGCAGTTGCAGCGCTTTTATCGACTTTTCAAACACGCCATCGCCACGCTGTGCATCGGTGCGACTGGCCGCAAAGTAAGGCAACGACGACACCACCTGCACCTTATGTTCTTTAAAGAAGAGTGGCAGGTCGTGGTACTTTTTATTGGCCAGGATAATCGTCAGGTTGCAGCGAACTATAATTTGTTTCCCCAGCTTCGAAAGCTCCTCCACAAACCACCTGAAGTCCGGGTTCATTTCGGGTGCGCCTCCTGTTAAATCTATCGTTGTGATCTCAGGTGAATTGACCAGTGCATCCAGGCAAAGCTGCATCGTTTCGCGGGTCATAATTTCTTTGCGGTCCGGGCCGGCATCTACGTGGCAATGGCGGCAGGTCTGGTTGCACATTTTGCCCACATTTACCTGTAGTATAGTTGCTCCCGTTGGCTTTAACGGGTACAGATTATGCTGCCGTAGCTGCGCAGCAAACTCCGGGAACTGCGCGCCCTGTTGCAGTACTGTAAGCTGGTAGGCCGGTTCAGATAATTCGTGTTTCTGCCTGTGCAGCGATGTAGCGGAAAGCGCCATAAATTACATGGTAAGTTCTTTGATCTTGTTCATCATTTGTACGCCATGCACCAGTGCTGCACCGCCTTTTATAGCTGCCGCCACATGCACCGCTTCCATCATCTGGTTTTCATCCGCCCCTTTCTGCAAACAATCCGAGGTATAGGCATCAATGCAATATGGGCACTGCACCGCATGCGAAACTGCCAGCGCAATCAGGGCTTTTTCGCGGGCAGTAAGGGCGCCCTCTTTAAACACCTCGCCGTAATAATCAAAAAACTTGTTGCCCATCTCAGGCTGAAGTTGCGTTATATCGCCAAACTTTTTCAGGTCGGCCGGATCGTAATAGGTCTTTTCCATAAGCTTTAAATTTGTATCTGTTATAAAACAGTAACAAGCTTTATTGTTTCCTGTTTACTATATGTAAAGCTACGTCAGCCAACACTCAAAACTAAACTATAAATAAAAAATACAGAACTGCTGTTACACAAAACTGCTATAAACTATAGTTTACAAAGCTATAGTTTATGGTCTGTAAGGCAGGATCAGCGTATATTTACTTTTGATATTAACACGACACTATGGCTATCCAAACTATGAATCCGGCCACCAACGAGGTGGTAAAAACGTTTGATCCGCACACTTCCGAAGAAGTTAAACAGAAAATAGAAGCTGCCGATAAGGCTTTCAGAAACTGGCGAAAAACAACTTTTGCAGAACGCGCCAAACTTATGCAGAAGTGCGCCGACATACTGGAAAACGAAGCAGAAAAGTATGGCCGCATCATTACCCTGGAAATGGGAAAGCCTTTGAAAGATGGTATTGCGGAAGTAAAAAAATGCGCCCTCGCCTGCCGGTACTATGCCGAAAATGCAGAAGACTTTTTAAAGGATGAAGAGGTAGAAACCAAAGCAGAAAAGAGCCTGATCGCGTACGAACCGCTGGGCGTTATACTGGCCGTTATGCCCTGGAATTTCCCGTTCTGGCAGGTGTTTCGTTTCCTGGCTCCTGCCCTGATGGCTGGCAATACTGGTTTGCTTAAACACGCCTCCAATGTGCCGCAATGCGCGCTGGCCATAGAAGAGATTGTGCGTAAAGCCGGCTTCCCGGAGGATGTATTTTATACCTTGCTGATCGGCTCCAAAGAAGTAGATGTCGTGATACAGCACCCGGCAGTAAAAGCGGTAACCTTAACCGGTAGCGAAGCAGCAGGCGCACACGTGGCAGCTACCGCCGGCAAAGAGATTAAAAAAACAGTTTTAGAGTTAGGTGGCTCCGATCCGTTTATAGTACTGGCAGATGCTGATCTGGAACTGGCAGCTGAGAACGCCATGAAATCGAGGATGGTGAATACCGGGCAAAGTTGCATTGCGGCCAAGCGTTTTATAGTGGTGGAAACTATAGCAGACGCTTTCCTGGAGAAAATGAAACAGAAAATGGCTGCCCTTAAGACCGGAGATCCGCTGAAAGATGACTGCGATTATGGCCCGATGGCACGCCCTGACCTGGCTGAAGAACTGGAAGAACAGGTTAAAAAATCTGTAGAGAAAGGTGCTGAAATAGTGCTGAATGGTGGCCGCGAAGGAAAAGACAGCGCGTACTTTAAGCCGATGATCCTGACCAATGTGAAGCCCGGCATGCCCGCCTACGACGAAGAAATGTTTGGACCGGTAGCCGCATTTATAGTTGCCACAGACGAAGACGACGCCATCCGTATTGCCAACGATTCCCGCTTTGGTTTAGCTGGCTCCGTGTGGACCAAAGACCGTGAACGCGGTTTAAAAGTAGCCAGACAAGTTGAGTCAGGTGCTGTGTTTGTAAACGCCTTGGTAGCCTCTTCACCGGAAATGCCATTTGGCGGGATTAAAAAGTCCGGTTACGGCCGCGAGCTTTCGTATGTTGGTATCCGGGAGTTTGTAAACCAGAAAAGCATCTGGGTGGGGTAAGAAGTTAGAGAGTTGAGGAGTTAAAGAGTTAAAGAGTTTAAGAAGTTAAAAAGTTAGAAGGTTAGAAAGTGTATGAGTTGTGACGATGGAAATTTGGAGGGCTGAAAGTTACAAGTCCCTTCTCCCTGGAGAGAAGTTTAGGATGAGGGGCTATATCAGTAATATCTCCCTTAATCAGAAATCAATTAGTAATTAAAGTCCGCAGCAGCTTAAACGCAAAATAATGGTCTCTTCAGCTATAACTTTTTAACTTTCTAACTTTCTAACTTTCTAACTTCCAAACTATAAATACCCCATCAGCTTGTAGACTACATAACCGGCAATTTCGTGGATAAGCAGGTGCCAGTTCTCAAAGGATCCGGCGTTTGGGATGATGGTTTCGTCGGGGGTGAAGTAGCGGGGGGCACTATAGAAATCGGTACTGTATACATCGGTTTTTACACCGGCTTTGGCAAAACACCCCGCTGACCTGCGCATATGGAACGCCGATGTAACCAATAGTTTTTTCTTCCATTCGGGGTGTTGCGCTAATAACCTGGCCGTGTTTACGGCATTTTCGTGGGTGTTGCGGCTGTTGGCCTCAGTAACGATATCTTCTTCGGCTACGCCGGCCATCAGCAATATTTTCTCTATTTGTTCTGCTTCGGGCACTGCCGTTCCTGTAACACGGCCATCTCCACCGGAAATCAGAAATTGCTTTATTTTTCCTAAGCGGTATAGTTGCAGTGGGTGTAAAAAGCGGTCTGCCCCTTTGTGTGTATGGATGCGGTCTGCTATATCTTCGCGGTAGCCGGTTACGCCCGTCAAAATACTAGCCACATCGTAATTCTTTACTTCATTAACCGGGGTTGCTGCTACTTCCCAGGCGCGCCAGGCTTCATTCTCCAAAAACGGGTTCGAGAAAACAACAAGTATCGCTAACGATGCCAGTAAGAACCCACGCTTATACTTCGGATTTTTGAGGAACAGGGCCAGCAACAGAAACGCCAGCACCCACAGCAAAGGCATCAGGAACAAGTATAGCAGCTTAGAGAGCAGGAAAAACATAGCAGGTTAAAAGATTAGCCAAAGCAGCAGAAAAACGAACAGCATGGTAACTATAGCAATAACGTCTTTGTGCAGTTTAAACTTTGGAAACATGAGGCTGATTTTGCCCTGCCAAGATAGGAAACTATAGGTAAACCAGAAAACAACTACAATTTAAAAGAACTTCCGGAACAGCCATAGCAGCAACGAAAACAGCGCGCTCAACAACAACATGGTCGTGATCGGAAAATAGACGCGAACATTTTTCTTTTCCACTTTTATATCGCCGGGCAGGTTACCGAACCAGTTCAGTTTATCGCCGGCAGACCAGATCACCAGGCCAAGTACCAGTAGTATCACCCCAACTATAGCTATATATTTACCGGCTGGCTGCATAGGTTACAACTTAAAAACTGACACGTGTTCCAACTGAGATATTCATTATTTCCCAAAGCGTAAGCTCATCATCCTTATACCACGATGTAACCAGTAAGTCGAAGGTGCCGACCTCGCTGTATAGCCCTATTTTTTTTACATAGCTGTTTTGGATTTTCCGGGAAACGGCCGCACCGGCAAAGCCCAGCAACCGCACCTTCGGCGACCACCAGTAATATCCATCCGGAAATTTATCATCCCAGGTTAAAGGAAAATTATCGTCGAAATAGTAACTAAGGCCCAACCCAACCTGCAGCGGAGTAACAGTAAAAGAACGTCGCCGCTCAATTTCCCAGGGTTTGTAAGTGCCTTTTACAGTTAACAGGTGTATGGCTTCTTCTGCATCAAATTTGGGTACATAACCATATAGCAGGTCAGTGGTTAAGCGTCCTTTTGCAAAATCGTATCCTGGCCCACCAGACAGCATCCCCATGTTGCCTGCAAACTGCAGCGTGGCAGCATCTGGTACATACCATTTGCGTGCAACAGTAACTATAGTGTCTTGTGCTGTATTGCCCCGGCAACTATACTGTACGCTTAGCAAGGTTGCCAGTAGCATTAGCAGTCTTATCCTCATTTCAGGAGTTTAGTTGTATACGCTCAAAAGTTATGTTATCACCGTTTATTGTAAAAACGATGTATTCCAGCCGCTCCGTCGCGCCCGAAACCAGGTACGGAATACGGCCGTCGAACGGATAAAAAAGGTTGTAAGCATGCCGGTGCCCATGAAGCGAGTAACTTACATTATACTTGCTTATCAACGCGCCATATTGCTCCCCTTTGCCCTGGTCTCTGCCAAATTCATACAGTATGGGGTAAATATGCGACAGCACAAAAATATGATCGTACTTCTGCCCTTCTTTAAGTTCTGCTTCCAGCCATACAAGGTCCGGAGCTTTGCCATCAAACTCCAGGAAGTTTGTGTTTAGCAGTATAAATTTAGTATTCCCAACTATAAAACTAAAATCAAAATCGCCATACATAGCCTTATAAAGCGCTTTGCCGTTGTTTACGGCATCGTGATTGCCAATTAAGGCATCTTTAGTTTACTTAACTGATGATGTATCAGCTTATGTTCTTTCAGCAATCCGAAATCTGTTATATCGCCGCCCAGTAACAGGAAAAGTGCATCGCTATGATAACGGTTAATGTGCTCTACAAGCTGCTCATTCTCTTCGTAAAAGCCCTGCGAATCGGCAATAAGTATGAATTGAAACGCGGTATTTCGTGTTATGTGCAGCGTCTCTAATTTCTGGATGTTGCGTTGGTTTATGTTCTTTTCGTCTTCGCTGAGCCGCATCTCGTATGGGCTGTATTCAAATTTCTCGCAGGACTGCCATGCCAGCATAGCCAACGCAAGCACAACCAATTTAAAGTAGTTATATTTTTTAACAGGATAATACATATGCCGGCATCACTATAAGTGTATACTAGCAGTGCAATTATTTGTTCGGCAATCAAATCCGGTTTTAAGCTAAGTATAGCTTGGAGCAAATGAAGTCAGCTAATATTATAGTTGCAGATGAATTGACGTTTGTAAGCTGCAGTGCGCAGTTTATTGGTATATTTCTTTTGTTGAGACCCTTTCGAATGCTACGGCAGTATTGCTTACACGCATCACAATGTATTCTTCGTCGGCCGCTTCACCCACATTCATATATTGTGTTCCACCTTCTTCCAGCTGGTAGGTCTCAAAACTATGGTTGTGCCCGTGTATGCTCATGCTTACCTTATATTTATTCATTAACTGGCGGTAACGCCGGGCATTTGCTTCGCCAAAAGCAGAGCTTGTTGGCGGAATATGAGACAGCACAAATACCTGATCGTAGTTTTCTCTGTCAGCTAACTGGTCTTCCAGCCAATCCAGGTCAATGCTGTTAAACTCCCAGTTATTTGTATTGATGAAGATAAATTTGGAATGGCCGGCCACAAAACTGAAATCGTAAGCACCATACATTTCCTTGTAAAGCTGCTTGCCATTGCTTACGGCATCGTGGTTGCCAATTACAGTTACCAGCGGTACTTTCAGCCTGCCCAGTTTTTCATTTATCAACCGGAACTCTTTAAGTAAACCGAAGTCTGTAATGTCGCCGTTATGTAGCACAAACTGCACATCATTTCGCTTGTTCAAATGATTTACTATGGCATCGGTATCTTCGTAATACCCTTGTGTATCAGCTATAAGCGCAAACGTGATGGTCGCATCCTGGGGAATGTTCTGTTCTTTGATGCGGTCTATATTCTTCTGATTTAACTGGCGTTCGTTATCAAGTAGTCTTATCTCGTAGGGGCTGTATTCAAACTTTTCGCAGGCCTGCAGCGCAAGAACGAAAACTATAAGCGTAAGCTTTAAAAAGTAGTTATATTTTGTACAAGTGTTATGCATATACCGGTATTAATGGTAGTATATACAAGCAGTACAATTTTTTGTTTAGCGCGATGTATAATTTTTTAAGGTAAAAGCGCCTGCAATGGGTAAAATCAGATAATCTTATAGTTCTTGTATTCCCAGAGGCGATAACCGGTTATACTTTCCACAAACATCCTTATTCTGTCTTTCAGGCTGAACTTCCTGTAACTCAGGTCGTAGTCGAACTTCCAGTTTACGTGGTTTATGCGGTTCTGCATTACAGCCGGGTGCGTACCTTTAAAAAGTCCAAGTGCATCCACACCTGAATAATCAAACTCCTCTACTGTGGCAATGTTTTTCTCCACCCATTCGTCAGAGTGGTACAGGCGGTTAAAGCTTTCACGTTTGCCCTGCATGGCGCGCGGGTCTTTTACCCAACCATAGTGGTAAATGAAGGCGTCGATCAACTTTACATTCAGTTTCAGGTTGTTCCCTTTCCTGAAGCCCTGTGCATCCTGGTAAGAATAAATATCATTTCGGTTGCGCACTACCCGTATCTCGCGGCGGTACCAGCGGGTCGATTCGCCCACATAATCATAAGACCCATAAAAGTGCTTATAGTTGAAGAGCAGGCCATCCACCTTTGCATCATCCTTGTACTGCTCCATAGCCGCTTTTATAGTTGGCAAAAACTGCTCGTGCACCACTTCATCACCCTGTATATAAAAAGCCCAGTCGGAGTCCGGTGAGATGGCGGCAAAGGCTTTGTTAGTTTCTTCGGCAAGCACACGACCGCCTTGCCTTAAAGTATCATCCCAGACAGTTTGTATGATCCTGATCTTTGGAGAATTTATTCGTTGGATCAGACCCAATGTATCGTCTTCGGAGTTACCAACGGCTACTACCACTTCGTCACAGATTGGGAGGATAGATGTAATGGCCTCCACCACAGGGTAATCGTACTTAATGGCATTCCGGACAAAGGTAAAACCGCTTACTTTCATGGGTAAAAATGTGCGCTGATTTGAGGGTGCAATTTAGTTAAAAGGTACCGATTCCCGCATAAAAGCGTTAAATTTGAATTCTGTAGGATAACCTAAAAGTAGATAAGAGCTTGAAAGTTTGCATTGCTGAAAAACCGAGTGTAGCCCGCGAAATTGCCAATGTAATTGGTGCCAGAACCAAAAAGGACGGCTATTTTGAAGGTAACGGCTACCAGGTAACCTGGACGTTCGGGCACTTCTGTACCCTGCGCGAACCCGATGATTACCGCCCTGAATGGAAGCGTTGGAGCATACACGACCTGCCTATGCTGCCGGAACAGTATGGTATAAAACTGATGCAGGACAGCGGTGTGCAGAAGCAGTTCAAGATCATTAAACAACTGTTAGATAATGCTGAAGAAGTAATAAACTGCGGGGATGCCGGCCAGGAAGGGGAAGTGATTCAGCGCTGGGTGTTGACCGAAGCTAAGTATAGAAAACCATTCAAACGTCTCTGGATATCCTCGCTTACCGAAGAAGCCATTCGCCAGGGATTTGCCAAACTGCGTGAAGGTTCGGAGTTTGACTCGCTTTACCAGGCCGGCAAAAGCCGCGCTATCGGTGACTGGTTGCTGGGCTTGAATGCTACCCGCCTGTTTACGCTGAAGTATGCCAACGGCAGCCGACAGACCTTATCTATAGGCCGTGTGCAGACACCAACGCTGGCTATGCTGGTAAACCGCCACCACGAGATCGCCAATTTTGTGCCGCAGCCTTTCTGGGAACTGAAGACCGTGTACCGCGATGTAACATTTGCCAGTACCAATGGCCGTTTCCAAAAAGAGGACGATGCGCAGAAGATTATGGAGGCTATTAAACAGGCCGAACTAACGATTACCGACGTTGAGACCAAGAAAGGAACTGAGGCGCCTCGCAACTTATTCGACCTTACTTCGCTGCAGATAGAGTGCAACAACAAACTGGGCATGTCGGCTGACGAAACACTGAAGACTGTGCAGAGCCTTTACGAGAAGAAAGTGGTATCCTATCCGCGTGTTGATACCACCTATTTGCCTGATGATATTTACCCAAAGATTCCAGGTATCCTGCAAGGCCTCGACAACTATAGAAATGAAGTAGCGCCACTGCTGCAGGACAAGATCCGGAAAACCAAGAAAGTATTTAACAACAATAAGGTTACTGACCACCATGCCATTATTCCTACCGGCTCCTCAGCCAATGGTTTGTATGGCCGTGAGGCGGATGTGTATGATATTATTACGCGTCGCTTTTTAGCTGCTTTTTACCCGGATTGTATCGTTAGCAACACCACGGTTAATGCCGAATCGGCGGGCTATACTTTCAGGGTTAGAGGTAAGCAGATTCTGGAGCCAGGCTGGCGCTTGTTGTATGGTGCCGAGGATATAAAACCGGATGCCCCCGCCGCCAAAGAAGGCGAGGCAGAAGAAGTAACAACAGGTGTGTTACCGCATTTTGATAAAGGCGAACATGGCCCGCACGAGCCGTTGCTGGAAAAGAAAATGACCAACCCGCCAAAAGAATATACCGAAGCTACCTTGCTGCGCGCCATGGAAACTGCCGGCAAACAGATGGAAGACGAAGAGCTGAAAGATGCCCTGAAAGAAAACGGTATCGGTCGCCCATCAACCCGCGCTGCCATCATCGAAACGCTTTACAAACGCCAGTACATCCGCAAAGACAAAAAGAAGATCATCCCGACGCAAATGGGTATCGACCTGATCGGGGTGATTAAAAACCAGACACTGAAGTCGGCGGAAATGACCGGGCAATGGGAGAAAAAGCTGCGCCAGATTGAAGGTGGCGAGTTTAAAGCCGAGGCCTTTCTGCAGGAACTCCAGAACTTTGTGATCAGCCTGGTACAGGAAGTGAAGTACGATTCGGCTACCGTAACTATAGAACCACAGGCCAGCACAGCTGCACCGGCTAAAACCGCTGCAGCTCCTAAAGCTAAAAAGGCAGCTCCTGCTAAAGAGAAGTCCTCAGCGCCAACGCAAGGACTTGGCTCCTGCCCTGCCTGCCAGCAAGGGTATGTTGTAAAAGGTTCGTCGGCGTATGGTTGCATAAGATATAAAGATGGCTGTCGCTTTTTAATTCCGATCGAGCAGTTTGGGAAGCCTCTTAATGAGAAACAGGTAACCGCGCTGCTGACCAAAGGCAAAACACCAACTATAAAAGGACTGAAAGGCGCTGATGGCAACAGCTTTGACGGAATACTGAAACTAAACGGGCAGCAGATACAGGTTGAAGTAGCAGAAAAGAAACCTGCCGTAGACCCGTTTGCCACCTGCCCGCGCTGCAAGCAGGGCAAAATGCTGAAAGGCAGTACCGCCTATGGTTGCAGCCGCTTCAGAGAGGGTTGCCAGTTTAAAGTGCCTTTTGAGCTAGGCGGCAAAACACTATCCGAAAAGCAGATTGCTACGTTGCTTACCAAAGGCAAAACCGGCAAAATTAAAGGCTTTATCTCGCACAAAACCGGTAATGAATTTGAAGCGGCCTTAACTATAAACGAAAACTGGCAGGTGGTTTATCAGTTTTAAACTATAGTCCTACACCACAAAAAAAGGCAACTGCTATAGTTGCCTTTTTGATTTATGTAGATTTGTTTGCCTTATCTAACCGTAAAATTAACCTGCTGCTCTGATACGTTTGTGCGGCCATCAGTAGCTTTTACGTTTAGCTGATATGTGCCTGGCGCCAGGTTTGCTACCGATACCAGTGTATCAAATTCTACCACGTTCTTTTCCGAAACTTTGTTGAAGTTTATCAGGCTTGTTTCGGCACCCATCACTTTAAACTCCATCGTTTTTACAGCATCTTTGTCTACAGCGGTTACGTACACGCGCAGCCCCTGCGACTGGTTAACAGCCTGGTTATTGGTCGGGTTGTTAATGGTTAAGCTCGGCTTAGATCCGTCTGGCTGCATACTTCCGTCTTCAAACAGGTCTTCGCAACCGGTTAAAGCAGCTATGGCAAACAGAGCAGCCAGCATTGTTTTCAGTTTCATTGGTAAGTTGGCTAAAAGTTAATTGCTATAAAAAGCATACAACCCCAAAGTACCATTTATTGGTTCAGTAGCACGCTGTTTTTAAGCAAAAGCAAAGTATAAACTATTTCATTTACAGCAAATTAAATACGCTACAAATTTTTAACATTCTGAGTTAAAACAATATCCACATTGCCATAATACTACTTTATTAGTTCAAAGCCGGCCTGCAGGCTAAACTTTGCTATTTATAGTTGCTGATAGCGGTGCAAATAAGGTAGCCAACTATAAAACAGCGTGCTACTACACGACACAAAGCCAGCCACTTACAGTCCAAATAATAGTATAACGGTTACTCTAACGGATAACTAAATGCTTTATGAACCGTAAAAAAACACGTTGCAAAAGAAATGGCGCAACACGAATAAGGAAGTATACATTTTATTCATCGTAAACCCCATAAATCTATGAGAAGCTATGAAAACTCGGGTTACAACCCGTACAATGACAATGACAGATCAGAAACAAGAGGCTCAGCCAGAAACTATTATTCCGATAATTTAACTAACAGAAGCAGCTATGGCTCGCGCTCAGGTTCTGGCTCAGGACTTGGCTCCGGCACCGATTACAGTGCAGGCTCAGGATATGGCAGCGGCTCTACCTATGGCCGTTCTGCTGGCTCTACAGGAAGCAACTATGGCTCATCATCAGGCTATGGTTCTTCATCTGGGTCAGGTTATGGTTCATCTGGCTATGGCTCATCGGGCTACGGTTCTTCTTCAGGCTACGGCACATCAAACTATAACAGAGGCTTAAGTTCAGGCTCAACTTCACGCTACAGCAGCGATTACGATCGTGGCGGACGTGATAGCTGGGACCGTGCCGGCGACAGAATCGAAAATGCCTGGGACCATACAAAAAACCGCGTATCTAACGCATGGGACCGCATGACAGATGACGACGATTATAACAGAAACAGAAGCTATGGTTCATCATCGGGTTATGGCAGCAGCAACCGTTATGGCTCTGGCAGCAACTATGGTACTTCAAACTATAGTTCAGGTTCGTCAAACTATGGCTCTAACTATGGCTCAGGCAACCTCGGAAGAGGCAGCAGCTATGGTTCAGGCACTTCGTCTTATGGCTCTGGCAACTCTAACTATGGCTCATCAAATTATGGTTCAGGCAGCCACGACAGAGACCGCTACTCAAGCGACTATAGCCGAGGCTACCGTGACAGCAACGAAGACAGAGGCTTTTTTGACCGTGCCGGCGATGAGATAAAATCATGGTTCGGAGACGAAGAAGCAGAACGCAGAAGAAGAATGGATGAGATGCGCGACCGCGAACATGACAACGACTATAACCGTTATGGCAGATCATCGTCTTCTAATTACTCATCAGGAAGCACCTATAGCGGCCCTCCGTATTCTTACGGATCGTCCTCACGCAGAGACTATGAATGGTAGAATTGCCCCAGGTGGCCGTTTATAAGCGGTTACCGGCAGCTTTTTCTACTTTTTGAATAGTGGATGAACCTCCACAAAAAAAGCCTTGCTGTTAATTGCAGCAGGGCTTTTTTATTTGCACTTTTGTTACCCTTAAAATTGATACATTTACAACATTAGCCGCGCGCAAACTATAGTTGCTGCCCGAACTCCGCTTAAACATTACTTATTATACTTATGAAGAAAATTGTACTGTTATTCTGCTTTTTTGCTTTAACGTTTGGCGCTTCAGCGCAACAGCTTGGTATTAAGGGCGGGGCTACTTATGCCACTTTTAAAGGCTCTGATGCTAAAGATTATGATAACCGCTTAGGCTATGCAGCAGGTTTGTTTTATCAGCAGCATATAAACGAGATCATAGGCATACAGCTGGAGGCCCTTTACACATCGCGCGGTGCCCAACGCAAAGTGGGTAACACAGAAGACAGGTTCAGATACAATTATGTAGATGTGCCTTTATTCCTGCACGTGTCAGCTGGTGGCCTTTTCTTCGACCTAGGCCCGCAGGCATCTTTCCTTGCCAAAGCGAAACGCATTACCGAAACAACCGGCACCAACACTACAGTATCTACCAAAACCGACGTAACCGATCATCCTTATACAATTGATCTGGGCTACGCGGCTGGCATTGGTTACCGTGGTGCAAGCAACATTGGCCTTGAGGTGCGCTATACAGGCGGCCTGAAAGACATTGATGATGAAGGCCCTTTTGTTGGCCAGGAACGTCGTAACTCTACCATCTTCCTGATGCTGAGCTACCTGTTCTACTAACTATAGTTGCGGGCAGTTGTGTACTGCCAGCAGATAAAAAAGTCCCGGCCATTAACCGGGACTTTTTTGTTAAGTATAGATTAGCTTTATAATGATTCAGCTTCTTCAGTTACGTTATAAATGCGCTCGTAACGCTTAAAGGAGTTCAGATCAACTTTAAGGTCGCGCAGCAAACCTTCTTTGATATCGTAAACCAGGCCATACAACCTCGGCGGATTATCACTTAACAAAGCATTCTGGATAATGGAGGTTTTAGACAGGTTGTGTACCTGCTCTATTACGTTCAGCTCTACCAGGCGGCGCAGGCGGGTTTCTTCATCGTAAATGCTCATTACCTCGCGCTCGTGCAAACGCATTACATCTTTAATGTTACGCAGCCAGTTATCTATTAACCCAAACTGTTTATTGCTTGCTGCTGCCGCAACACCACCGCAACCGTAGTGCCCGCAAACTATAATATCTTTTACTTTAAGCACCTCTACGGCATACTGCAGTACCGATAGCAGGTTCATATCAGAGTGTACTACCAGGTTGGCAATGTTACGGTGCACAAACATTTCGCCGGGGCCAGTACCCGTAATGGCCGATGATGGCACACGGCTGTCGGAACAACCGATAAATAAATAACGTGGCTCCTGGCCTAAAGCTAACTTGTTAAAATAGTCCGGATCTTCGCTTAACTTATCTGCGACCCACTTCCGGTTATTTTCCATTATTTTTCTCATCTCTATACTTCTTAAGTTTTAAAATCTGTTTTTACGTTTCCTTAATGTACTTCCATGGCTTTAACTTCTGTCACGTTCAGTACCTCTACCTGTATATTACGTTCGTGCGCAGTTTGTTTAAATTCCTGAATCGCTTCCAATACGTCGTAATCTATAAACTCTGAATTTTCGCCGTCAATGATAACATGGCTGTTGTTTGGCAGGTGGTCCAGGGTTAGTACAATGCTGGCTTTGTTCAAGAACGATACGTGCTCGCTGAGCTTTATGCGGATAATATCTTTATCTTTCTGCTCCTCTTTGTGGTAAAAATACGGCGACTTATAGTTGGCTTTCAGGATGTAAAATACGCCAACGGCTAAACCAACGCAAATACCAATCAGCAAGTCGGTGAACAGGATGGCCAGGATGGTAACGATGAACGGAATGAATTGCTCGGAGCCCAGTTTTAATTGCCCTTTATACAAAGCCGGTTTCGTAAGCTTAAAACCAACCACCAGCAACACCGCCGCCAGCGCCGAAAGCGGAACCTGGTTAAGGAACCCAGCCAGGAACAGCACCGACAACAGCAGGAAAACGCCATGTATAAAGCTGGATAGTTTCGTTTCGCCACCGGCTACAATGTTAGCCGAACTTCGCACAATTACAGCCGTCATAGGCAAACCACCAATCATACCGCTTATCATGTTACCAACGCCCTGCGCTTTGAGTTCGCGGTTGGTTGGGGTACGGCGCTTATGCGGGTCGAGTTTATCTACAGCCTCTACACTCAGCAACGTTTCTAAACTGGCAACTATAGCAATGGTAAACGCCACCACATAAACCGATGGATTGGTAAAAGAACTGAAATCCGGCAGGCGTAGTTCGTTGCCAAAATCCTGCAAACCTGAAATAATAGGCAGGTTAACCAGGTGACTGCTTGAAATAGCCAGTTGCGGAAAAAAGTTGCTGAATAGCAGATTTAAGCCAATAGAAGTAAGCACAACTATAAGCGCACCCGGTATAAACTTGAATAGTTTAACCCGTTTAAATGCCGCCGTATCCCATAGTAAAAGTATGCCCAACGACACCAACCCAACTATAAATGCACCCAGGTTTATGGCCGAAAACGCATGACCTAATTCTGAAAATGTATTGTGCCCGTCAGACTGCAAAAAATTCAGGCTTCCAAAGAAATCATCATCAGCGCCCAGAAAATGCGGAATCTGCTTTAATATAAGGATAAGACCAATGGCGGCCAGCATCCCTTTAATTACCGACGATGGAAAGTATAACCCGATAACGCCGGCTTTTAAAAACCCCAATATAACCTGCAGCACACCAGCCAGCACTACAGCCAGCAAAAATGCCTCGTAGGTTTGCAACGTCTCGATACCATTAAGCACGATAACGGTAAGGCCGGCGGCCGGGCCACTGACACTCAGGCTAGAGCCGCTAAGCCACGATACCACTACGCCACCAACTATACCTGTAATAATACCGGCAAACAACGGGGCACCCGAAGCCAGCGAAATGCCCAAACAAAGCGGCAGGGCCACCAGAAAAACTACCAGTCCGGCAGGCAGGTCCTTTGACAGGGGTGAAAAATTAAATGTTCTGTTCGTTTCTGATCTCATATTTTATCTCCTAAAGAAATCAGCGATTGCCCCCGCCCTTGTAGTTACCGCAAGGACAGGAGCAAAAGCCAATTAGTCTCACCTAATGCTACAAAACTATAGCGGCGGTATTAAGGCAGAATTAAAACGAGATTAAAAAGAGATTAAAATTCAGGAATGCGAAGGTATAAAGCCATGCGCCTGCGGTAAGGTAAGCGTAACTTCAGTGCCCTGGTTTATTTTTGAGTGTACGGCTATCGTGCCACGGTGCAGTTTAAGTATGCGCTCCGTAAGAGGCAAGCCAATGCCATGGCCGGTAATATCGCGCACATTCTCCGCCCTGAAAAAAGGTACAAACACATGTTTCAGGTCTTCTTCAGTTATACCCAGACCTCGGTCTTTTACAACCAGCATCACACCATTACGGCTTAGAACAATACGTACAGCAGCACTTTTGCCCGTTGGTGAGAATTTAATGGCATTCTCGATTACGTTAACCATGGCTATCAGTAACAGCGCTTCGTTGCCTTTCACTATCAGCCGGTCTTCTTCGTCGGGCAGGTCGGCAAAATCAATGTCGATGTGGGCATCGGGTTGGCGTTTCATTACCTGGTCGCGGGCCATCCAGGCAAGTTCGTCAAAGCGAAGGTAAACCTGTTGTATTTTAGATGAATCTATACTTGCCTGTGCTATTTGCAGCAGGCCGTTGGAGAGCTCTGTAAGCAGGCGGGCATCCTCTAACGTAGACTGCAACACACGCTGGTATTCTTCGGGAGTACGGGGTTTCATCAGGGCTACTTCCAGTTCGCCCATCATGGTGGTAAGCGGGGTGCGCAGCTCGTGCGAGGCATTAGAAACGAAGGTACTTTGCATCTCGAAAGCCAGCTCCAGGCGTTCCAGCATTTTGTTAAAGGTTTGGGCCAGGTGCGAAAGTTCGTCTTTACCACCGGCATTGCTCAGGCGCATGTGCAGGTCCGAAGCGCTGATCTTTTCTACCTCACTTACTACTTTGGTTATCGGCCTGAGGGCACCTTTCGAAAATACCCAGCCGGCCACTACCACTACTACCAGCGAGCCCAGCAACCCAACTATAAGTATAACTTTCAGGTGTTGCAGCTTTTTTAAACTATAGGCATCCACTGACGAGGCCAGCACCACAAACTCGCCCTGGTTATCTTCATACAAAATGCCCACTACCTGCCGCACTCCCTGCTCAAAATGCAGTTCTTTTTCTCGGCGTACGCGGTTCAATAAGGTTTTATCTACAGCAAGGTTCTTTTCATTTCCTTCTAAAAAAATCTGCTTATCCTGGCTGTTGTAAATTTTTACTACCTCGTAAGGCAGCACCTGGTAAAACCGGATCTGGTTCATGCGCCGTGCCCGGGCATCTGCTTCATCGGCATCAAACACATAAGTGGCTACCACTTTTGCCCGCGTAAGTATGCGGTCGTAAAAATCTTCCTGCCTGTAGATAGACGTGAAATAATAAATAACCAACGAGAACAGCACCAACAGCAAGGTAAAAATGCCGGCAAACTGCAGGGTTAGTTTAGTCCTGATCTTCATGCTTCCAGTTGTTCTTTCAGTACGTAGCCCATGCCTACCAGCGTGTGTATCAGTTTGGCCGGATGATCTTTGTCTATCTTTTTGCGCAGGAAATTAATGTATACATCGATCACGTTACTGCCGGTGTCAAAAGAGGTTTCCCAAACCTGTTCGGTAATATCTACCCTGGATACGACACGCTCTTTATTACGCAGCAAATAATACAGTAAGGCAAATTCGCGGGCTGTCAGGTTAATGGGTTTGCCGGCCCTTGTCACTGTTTTCTTTACCACATCCATTTCCAGGTCGGCAATCGTTAGTTTTTCGCCGGCGGTGTTGTCGCTGCCGCGGCGATTCAGGGCGCGCATGCGGGCCAGCAACTCTTTAAACTCAAAGGGCTTGGTCAGGTAATCGTCGGCACCGGCATCCAGGCCGGTTATTTTATCGTCGGTTGTACCAAGGGCTGTCAGCATGAGGATAGATACCGTAGGGTTTTGTTTCCTGATCTCGCGGCATACTTCCAGCCCGCTCATGTGCGGCAAAATTACATCCAGTATAATTACGTCGTACTCTTTTTGCAGCGCCAGCTTTACGCCAAATGTACCGTCATAGGCCTGATCTACTTCAAAGGCCTGCTCCTCCAGCCCTTTTTTTATAAAGGCCGCTACCTTGGGTTCATCCTCTATCAACAATACTTTCATGCAAGCTCTGCTTCTTTTACTATCTTTCAACAATAACTATGTTGTTGCCTGGCTTAACCAATAAAACGGGTTAAAGTTAAGCACAGACATCAAAAAATACGATTACAACGTTGTTTAAACTATGGCACACAACCATTCGCACCATTCTCACGACCATGCGCATCACCACGGGGGTAGCAACATAAAAGTAGCTTTTTTCCTGAACCTGGGATTTACCATACTGGAGTTTGTAGGTGGTTTCTGGATAAACAGCGTGGCCGTTATGTCAGACGCCCTGCACGACCTCGGCGATTCGCTGTCGTTGGGCCTGGCCTGGTACTTCGAGAAATTATCTAAAAAAGGCAGCGACCGTAAATTTTCGTACGGCTACAAACGGTTCTCGCTGCTGGGTGCGGTCATAAATTCGGTGGTACTGCTGGTGGGTTCGTTCTTTATACTTTCGGAGGCTATTCCGCGCATCTTTGACCCTGAGCCAGTAAATGCAGCCGGCATGATCGGGTTTGCTATAGTTGGCATACTTGTAAACGGTGCTGCCGTGCTGCGGCTAAAAGGTGATAACTCGATAAATGAGCGCGTGGTGCGGCTGCATTTAATGGAAGATGTGCTGGGCTGGGTGGCCGTTTTGGTTGGCGGTATAATCCTTTACTTTTTCGATTTCCCGGTCATCGACCCGCTGCTATCTATAGGCATAACGCTTTATGTGTTGTATAACGTGGTGCAGAACCTGCGCGAGAGCCTGAAAATATTGCTACAAGGCACGCCTGCGCACATTAACCTGGATGACGTGCAAACCCGCCTGTTAACTTTACCGAAAGTACAATCGATACACGACTTGCACGTCTGGACTATGGATGGCAGTTACAATATATTAACACTGCATGTGGTGGTAGAAAACAATTTGCCCCTGCAGGAAACCGAAACTATAAAACAGCGCATCCGGGAAATGATGAAGGATTTTGCCGTGCAGCACGTAACTGTAGAGCTGGAAGTGCCAGGCTATGAGTGTGCCCACGAAGCGTGCAGCAATCCTAATTCTGATTAAGCAATACCGCCTCCCGGATCAGTTCACCAAAGTAAGCTTCGTCAATATCGTCGGTGGTACGCACTTTAATATGCAGGTGCTGGCCATTGCGGCTAACCAGTCGGCGGGCAGGGTCTGATAGCTCCTTGCCCCTGAAAAACCCAAAATGGATGCCACTGCGCGAAGACGCAAAGTAACAGACAGGGCCATAAAAGAAATAACACGGATAATCCCAGCGCACACATTCCTCCAGGTGCGAAACCGATGCATGAATGATACGGCGTAGTTCCAGGGCAAGCGGCACCTTTTCCGGGCTCAGTTTTTCGATGTACTCGTCAACCTGGTTTGTAGTGGCTTTCGTTCTCATAGTCTGCTGGCAGGCAGAGGCCTACTCATAGTTTTGTTCCTAAATATACGAGATATTTAATATTACAGTCAACTATAACCATTAATTTACTACCAGTTATTACTTTAGAAAACTATAGCTGCCAATTGGGTTCTTGTTTGGGATAGCTGTTGGTTTTAACTATAGTTTGATTTATAGTTAGCGATTTTACACACCTTCTCCCTTCTCAGGATAGCCATTGCTGCTTTAGTTATAGTTAGCTTTTTAGTTCTATAGTTTACATTTTAGCTCACCCCGGCCCTTTCCTAAAAGGAGAAGTAGTTTCTGTAATTATTTCTTTTGTCATCCTGGAAGGATCTTGTGAGAAGTGAGGTTATACTTTTGCTATAACACACCCCTACCCCTCTCAAGAGGGGAATTTCTGCTATAGCTATAGTTAGGTTTATAGTTTCATAGTTAGTGTTGGTCATCCCCCTGCCCCCTTCAAAGGGGCAGGGCCGTTAAGTTCTAGCAAATTCTCCCCTTGAGGGGAGCGCAGAGGGGTGTTTGTATTAGCGGGTGAATTTAAAACTGGCTAACAATAGGCTTTTCGGTCCTGAATAACACCCCTATAATCCCCTCAAGGGGATAGTTCTCGGCAGAACTTAACGGCCCTGCCTTCAAAGGGGGACTTTCTGCCATAGCTATTGTTGAATTTAAAGTTCTATAGTTACAGTCCATCGACGGACAGGTCGCGACCTGTCCCTACGAAAACACTAACACGATAAATTTCGGAGCTTATCGGTTTAAAATATAGTTAGCGCGTAATAGCAGAACGATCACAGTTTTTGGGTTGAGCGCCTTTGACTTGTTGCGGTGCCGTTAGGCAATCCGACGCAGGAGGATAGCAAGAAGGCAGCAGCGCGATGCCCGAAGACGAGCCCTCGCGGGCTTGGAGCGAGCCAAGTGAACTATAAAACTATAGGTAAGTAGAGCTCCCAGGATTACAAGATTGTTTGAAAGGAAGGTTTGGTGTAAGTTGCAATAATAGCAAACTATAGGACATATAAGATGTCTCGGCTAACGCTCGACATGACAAATAAACTACAACTATAGCCCAGACGCTAGCAGGAGCTGCGCACGCTGCTTGGCCTTCATCAACCTTAAGCTGTTATAGATTTCTCCTGAGGTTGAAATGACAAATTAGTAAAAGACATCTAAGATTGCTCGACATTGCTCGAAAAGTCACACCACAAACTATAAATGACTTAAAAGCCTTTGTTCTAACTCATCTAACTGGCAGAAACCTTTAGAAACCAGCTCTACCCCCTGCCTTGTCTGCAGAAACACGCTCGGGAAATTGGTAGCACCCAGTCTGGCAACTGCTTCAAATTCTTCGTCGAGCTGCTGCATTACTTCTTCCGACTCAAACAAGGTTAAAAACAGGTTCTCCGACACACCAAACATCCGGGCAATATTGGTAAGCACGGCTGTATCGGTCAGGTCCAGGCCATCGGCAAAAAAGGCGGAATGTAGGGCGCGTAAAACTTCCAGGGTTAGTACAGGACGCAGCAAACGCATGCAAAGCAGGGCCCGGCAAGCTGGCTCGGTATCAAACACATAATGCTTTTGCAGGAAAAACCGAAAATCGAAGGGCAGATGCGTGCGCTGCTGTACCCAATGCCAGCTGGTGGCAAGTCTTTCACGCTCTTCGCGTTGCAGGGGCTCTGTGGCGTAGGCCTGCAGATTACCAAGCTGTACCTGCACCTGTAGCCTGCCCCGCCACAACGCAGCAAGCCGGCGAACTACCTGTGTAAACCCGTAGCACCAGGAGCACATCGGGTTGGTTACGTAAAGTATAGTTGGCGTATTGGATGATTGTAGCATAATCAGCAGCTTTTGAATTGCCTATAGTTTACCCCGGCGGGCGCTGATTTGTTCCGGAGAAAGTTGTTGATTGCCTTTAAGTCACAACTCCTATATTCTATACATAAATCATTTTCATGGTCATGCCACCATCTATAGTTATGCTTTGGCCTGTTATAAAACCTGCCTTATCAGAGCATAGAAATAGGGCTGCTTCGGCTATGTCTTCCGGGGTGCCTACCCTGCCAACTGGGTGCTGGGTTTTGTCTTGTTGGGTGTGCTGTGGTGTATACTGCTGGCTTTTTTTCTGCCACGGGCCTGTTTCTATCCAGCCGGGCGCAATGGCGTTTACACGTATATTATCTGTTGCCAGGCTTATGGCCAGTGAATGGGTAAGCGCTTCGAGGGCACCTTTTGAGGCTGAGTAAGCAAAGGTATTGGGCTCTGACATAAATGCACGCGTACTGGTTATATTCAGGATAGACGCCTGTGTTGCCTTCCGAAGCAGGGGTAAACTATACTTGCAGCACAACACGGTCCCTCGCAGGTTAACGGCCATCGTTCTGTCAAATTCTGATAGCAGCATTTCTGCAAGGTCGCCCATAAACGGGTCAGCGATTCCGGCATTATTTACAAGTACATCTACCTGGCTATAGTTCGCTTCTACGTGTTGCATCAAAGCAACTACTTCATGTTCCTGGCTAATGTCGCAATGCATAAACGTAACTTCCAGTTTTTCCTTTTTCAACCGCACTACTGCCTCCTGGCCAGCTTCTTCGTCGGCATCTGTTATAACTACGCAGGCACCTTCGCGGGCAAATGCCTGTGCCATGCCCAGCCCAATGCCCTGTGCGCCTCCGGTTATCAGTATAGTTTTGTTTGTATAGTATGTGCTGGTCATTTTTCTTGCTTTGGGGTTGTGTATACTAACTATAGTTCTGGTTACAGGTTACTTTTAAATTTAAATTATAGATTTTAAAAATATTTTAGCCACGATACTTGACTTTACGTATTTTAATATTAACTTTGAAATTCAAAGTTCTTTATAATGAACCAACAGCAAGACCAGTTAGAAGCCCTGCACGAGATCCGTAACATCATGGATCGCTCTTCCCGCTTTATCTCGCTTAGCGGCTTGTCCGGTGTTTTTGCGGGCTTGTCGGCGCTGGCAGGTGCAGCGGTAGTTAAATGGTACTTCAGCCAGCACAACATAAATTATTACAACGACCTGGCCAGCAATCTGACCCGCGCTAACATCCTGTTTGTAGTAGCGGTAGCAGTGGCAGTGCTTATAGTTGCGTTTTGTGCAGCTACTTACTTTACGGCCCGCAACGCCCGCAAAAACAACCAACGCACCTGGGATAAGCAGTCGAAGCGGTTGCTTTGGAACCTGGCCATACCGTTGGCAGCCGGCGGCGCTTTTTGTGCCATACTTTTTTACCATAACCTGTTATACCTGGTAGCACCTGCCATGCTGGTTTTTTACGGACTGGCACTGTTAAATGGCAGCAAATATACGTTAGGCGACATCCGGTACCTGGGCATTTTTGAAGTTATACTGGGGCTGATTGCGGGCATTTTTGTAGGGTACGGGCTGCTACTCTGGACCGTAGGGTTTGGCATGCTGCATATCGTTTACGGGGCGTTGGTGTACTTTAAATACGAGCGCTAGCAAACCTGTGAAAGCGTATCTTGAAAATATAAACAAAGCCTTCGAGAGCAGGGCGCGACTTGGCATTATGTCGGTGCTGATGGTGGAAGACAAGGTAGATTTTAATACGTTGAAGGAAACACTGAACCTGACTGACGGCAACCTGGCCAGCCACCTGCGTGCCCTGGAAGAAGCCGAATACCTGCGTGTGGAAAAACAGTTTGTAGGCCGCAAGCCCAATACAACCTACCACGCTACCGATGCTGGCCGCGAAGCTTTCAAAAGCCATTTAGATGCCCTGGAGCAGCTTATTTTAAATAACAGACCTAACAGTTAAATTTTTTTATAGCTATACTTTGAAATTCAAAGCACTTTAAACAATCCAAAACATTAAAACCAGAAGATCATGACACAGCCACAACATGTTCAGCAACAGCCCTCTTTTATGGTACCCGTTATTACAGGTGCCGTGTTTGCCTTGCTCGTTATTTCTTTTTTTGTATTCGGCGCCGATAACCCGCCTGCGGAATGGGGAAAATACTGGCAGATCAGGCCGCTGATTATTACACCACTGGCCGGTGCGATTGGTGGCACCTGCTACGCATTCCTGAATTACCAGAGCAACCGTGGCTTTAATAGAACGCTGGCTGTTATCCTGGGCCTGGTAATTTACTTTGTCGGGTTATGGCTGGGTACGGTGTTAGGCTTAGCCGGCACCATGTGGAATTAAGCAGGCAGCAACTATAAAATATCAAACCACCATCCAATGAAAGACGAAATACTTTCGCACCTCAACGAACCGGCGCAACTTGAGAAGTTGTACCGCCGCGACAAAGCGCCGTTTAAGCGTGCATTCAGTGCGCTTTACCCGGAGCTGCAAGGCAACGCCCTGGCCGAGTTCTGGAACGAGCGCCTCAACTATGAAACAGAAGAAATTTCGTGGGGCACCCGGAGCGAGTTTTTGTTTGTAGTGATCGCGGCGCTGCTTGCTGGTATCGTTGCCAAGTTGCCCGCCATCTTCCCTATCAGCGAAGAATTCTTTTACCCACGTAATATCAGCTTCCTGGTGTTCCCGTTCCTGGCTGCCTACTTTGCCTGGAAAAATAAGCTCTCAACCGGCAGGCTTTCGTTCATCAGCTTTGTTATAGTTGTTTGCCTCCTGTACATCAATTCCTTACCCAATAACCCGCAAAGCGACACCCTGGTGCTGGCCTGTATACACCTGCCCTTACTGCTCTGGGTTATATTGGGAGTAGCCTTTACAGGTGACCAGCTCAGCAACTATACAAAGCGCCTCAGCTTCCTGCGGTTTAACGGCGACCTGGCTGTAATGTGTGCGCTGCTGGTAATTGCCGGTGTATTGATGACGGGCATAACGATCGGTTTGTTTGAGCTGATCGGGTTTAAGATAGAAGAGTTTTATTTTGAGTATGTGGTTGCATTCGGGTTACCGGCTGTGCCTATAGTTGCCACGTTCCTGACACAAACCAACCCGCAGCTGGTAAACAAAGTATCGCCGGTGATAGCCCGTATTTTTAGCCCGCTGGTGTTAGTAATGCTGGTTATCTACCTGGGTGCCATTATTTTCTCCGGCAAAGACCCTTACAACGACCGCGAGTTCCTGATGCTGTTTAACGTGCTCCTGATCGGGGTTATGGCACTCATCTTTTTCTCGGTGGCCGAGACATCCACAAAAACAAAATATAATTCGGGCATTTGGGTGCTGCTGCTCTTATCTATAGTTACGGTGGTGGTTAATAGCATTGCACTGTCGGCTATTTCGTTCCGCATTTCGGAGTGGGGCATTACGCCAAACCGGGTGGCAGTGCTGGGCGCCAACGTGCTTATGCTGGTGCACCTGCTTATAGTTACGGTCATGCTGTTTAAAACCGCTACCAAAAAAGCCGACATCTCTGAAGTTGGCCGCGCCATAACACTCTACCTACCAGTTTACTTTATCTGGACGGTTATTGTGGTGTTTCTCTTCCCGCTGCTCTTCGGTTTCAAATAAAATATTTAACATAATTTACAAACTATAAAACACTACACTTATGATCATGCAAAACAAAAGATTAACCTACATAGTGGGCACAGTTGCCCTGCTGTTATGTATTCCGCTGGTGGCCATGCTGTTTACCGATGAAGTAAACTGGAGCCCCTTCGATTTTATAGTTGCCGGTGTATTGCTGCTGGGCACGGGGCTGGCCATTGATTTTGTCTTCCGGAAGGTACAGAACAGAGATCACCGCCTGATGATCTGTGCCGTTATTCTGGCAGTGCTTTTTTTGATTTGGGCTGAGCTGGCGGTTGGTATTTTCGGGACACCGTTTGCGGGCAGTTAATCTCTAACTTTACAACTGATATGGATAAGTCATTGCATTTCGGGAACATAGCGAGTGCCGCGTTTGCTGTAGTTTTGCTTATAGTTGGCGTGCTAAATATGGTACTAGTGCATCCGGTGCCCGGCCTTATGTACTTTATGCTTGCCATCCTTTACGTTCCGGCCACTAACAGCCTGCTCCGCAAAAAGCTGGGCTTTGGGGTGCCTGCTATAGTTAAAATTGCGCTGGGCATTGTTATCATTATGTTTACCCTTGGCGTAAGCGACCTTGGCGATATGATCGATAAACTGTAAAAGTTACTTACTAAACCTACCTTACAATAAAGCTGGTGTTTCGCCTGGCTAAACTATAGTTGCTGGCTATCAAAATCCGTATTCCCATAGTTTTTGATGATCAGTTTAAAGCTATAGTTTGGTCAGGCGAAGCGCTGTTTTTAGGCAATACAACTATAACTTCAGAACGATTGAAACTATAACACCGGCTCTAACAAATATCGGTCGCGGCTATCATCTTTCAGGATAAATTTCTGACCTTTGCTCCCGAAAAATTCTAACCTATAGTTTTTACATCAATGGCATTTAACGCGCTTAAAAAATTAGTATTGGCCGGCCTCTTCCTGTACTTACCTTTCCAGTCGATGGCCTGGGGTATGCTGGGGCACCGCGTAGTAGGCGAAATTGCAGAACGCAACCTGAACTGCAAAGCAAAAAAACAAGTGAAGAAGATACTGGGTAACGAGTCGTTGGCAATGGCCAGCAACTGGGCCGATTTCATTAAGTCTGACCCTTCGTTTAAGTACCTGGATAGCTGGCACTACATTAACTTTAAAAATGGCCTTACCCTGGACCAGTTTACAGCCAACCTGATGCAGGACACTGCAACCAACGTGCACACCAAACTGAACATGCTGGTAAAAGAGCTGAAGAACAAGAACCTGTCACAAGACAAAAAACAACTATACCTGCGCCTGGTAGTGCACATGGTAGGCGACATACACCAGCCCATGCACACCGGCCGCCCCGAAGACCTTGGTGGAAACCGTGTAAAACTGTTCTGGTTTGGCGAGCCAACCAACCTGCACCGCCTCTGGGACAGCGACCTGATTGAGTCGCAGGACCTGAGCTACACCGAATATAGCACGGCCCTAAACTATACGACCAAAGCGCAACGCCGCGAACTAAAGAAACAGCCTGTAAGCCAATGGCTGTATGAGTCTTACCTGATCAGCAACAAACTATACGCAGAGCTAAAGCCGGAAGAAAAGCTTAGCTACCGCTATACATTTGACCACATCGATACGCTGAACGACCAATTACTGAAAGGCGGCATCCATTTAGCCGGACTGTTGAACGAGATTTTCGGGTAACTATAGCTAGCCCTGCCAAAAAAGCCTTCCCGCAACTATAGTTGCAGGAAGGCTTTTTCAATTTAATGAACTCAGGTTAACAGCCCTAAACAATCACAGGTTTGCAAAACTTTTTAACTTTCTAACTCTTAAACTCCCCAACTTTTTAACTCCTAAACTCACTAACTCCTAAACTCCCCAACCTTCTCCCCTGTTTCCTGCGTTAAATACTGCAAGTACAACTTATAAGTTGAAGGCCATGAACACCCTACCCATCAACTGGCTTACAGAAGGCTTACTGGATTTTGAATATAAAAAATACCTGTTGCTGGCATACCTGCAAGCCGTAAAATCCGAATTTGGGCAGCACCGCCTGTACCCTGTTTTCTCAGACCTGATTATGCATTACCGCAACCTGGTGCAGCTGAAAGAGCACAAGCAACTGGTGTATGAACAATTTCCGCAGCGCATCAGTCGTGCCGATTTTGAGAAGCTGGAATTGGTGTACCAGAAAATTGTGGAAGATGACGAAACCATGCAGCAGATTGAGGAGATTATACAGTTTGCGACTCCTATGTTTGGCGAAACCCTGGAAGAAGGGAAAGAACTATACGACTTTGTAGAGCGGCACCTGGAGATAAGCCCGGTTGGCATTACGCCCATTTACCACGACGAAGGTTACCTGTTCCTGGATACCTATGCCGCTAAAGAGACCCAGGTATACATGTACCGCATAACCGTTTTTAAAAACACCTACGAGCAATACCGCGGCATCCATACCGAGCATTTACAAACTATACGCCGGGGCCTGAGCCTTACCCACGAAAACCTGAAGGTAAGGCTACTTAAAGAACGTAAAGAACTACCCAACCCCGCCACTTTTGTAGTAATAGCCAAAGTACCGGTGCCCCTGGAGCAAAGCCTGCTACCAATAGCCAAACGCTCGCTCGTAAAATATGTAACCAAGCTCAGTGCCTGAACTATAGTAGTTTTAAAGCAGCAGTATCATATTTATGTTGCTGGAGTAAACTATAGAAATTATCAGTTTATAATCATTGCAGGATTTTGCAACAATTTGCCATCTAACTGTATCAGCTTGCCCATGAAAACATGCCTTAACGGATGCCAGGCCAAATGCTATAGTTTCCAGTAATCAAACCTATAATACAAGACTGGCAGTTCGGTCTATGAAGCGCTATTCATGGCGCTTTATTATTTGTCTTAACTATGGTCGGTTAACTCAATTTTGCGGGTATTTCCTGGCTACGCCACAATTTCTGCTAAATCCCGACCAGTTGTGCCCACAACCCGACCAAAAACTCATCGGGGTCTTATGCCTTTTTATATAGAAATGCAGTGTGTTGGTATAATCCGTTTTAGCACCTCAGAAAAGCACCTTTACTTTGTAGCAGTGAAGTTGAAGAACAGCTCGCGGAGAACGGATTATAAGAACCTATCCTATAAAAAATTATGAAAAAGAATGTACTTCTTTTATTACTTGGCCTGAGCACTGCCCCGGTTTTTGCCCAAACCCAGCAAGGGCGACCAATGCAGCAACAAGCTGCGCCCATACCGGGCACTACAGCACCAAAAGGCAATGCTAAAATTAGTGGTGTTGTGCTGGATGCTGATACCAAAGCACCGGTAGAATTTGCTACAGTTGCCCTGGTAAATGCCGCCACAGGCAAGCCTATAGATGGTACCATGGCCGATGAAAAAGGCCGTTTCACGATAAATAAAGTAGCAACCGGCAAGTACAAGCTGCTTGTTTCCTTTATCGGCTACCAGCAAAAGACCCTGAACGAGTTTACCATCTCCTCTGACTCGGAGGACCTGAACATGGGTAGTATTACATTAGCCTCTAATGCCCAGAAACTGAATGAAGTTGTGGTAACCGGCGAAAAACCGTTGGTTGAAGAAAAGATAGACCGCACCGTTTACAACGCCGAAAAAGACATAACAAACGCCGGTGGTAATGCTGCCGACGTGTTACAGAAAGTGCCTTCGCTATCGTTAGACAACGACGGTAACGTGCAGCTGCGTGGTAGCTCAAATGTGCGCGTGTTAATAAACAACAAACCATCTGCCATCATGGCCGGCAGCATAGCCGATGCACTAAAGCAGATCCCTGCTGATCAGATCAAATCAGTAGAGGTTATTACATCGCCATCTGCCAAGTATGACGCCGAAGGAACCGCCGGTATCATCAACATAATCACTAAAAAAGATGGTGGCCTGCAGGGGGTTACGGGTTCGGTGGCAGTTGGTGTAGGCACACGTGGCAGCAATGCAAATGCAAGTTTAAATGTGCGCCGTGGTAAATTAGGCATAAATGGCACATTTGGTGGTAACATGTTCTACAATAAAGGAGATCTCACCAATACCATGATCTTCTATGACAATCCGGAAACGCTGGATTTTGATGAAAGCTCTTACAGCTTCCAGAGTGGCAATACAAGAATTAATGGTGCTTTTATGAATGGTCAGTTAGGTTTTGAATATGACCTAACACCGCAGAACAATATCTCCGGCAGTATCCGGTCTAATGGCGGTTTATTCAGAATGCAGAACGATCAGAATGTGTTTTCAGAAACCAGTACAGCGGAAAGGGAATTTGATAATAAGATCAGAAACCGTAACCAGCGTATGAGCACAGACTATAATTTAGACTATACGCATTATTTTAAAAAGCCGCAGCAAGAACTGGCTATCCTTTCGCAGTTATCGGTTACAGATGTTGATAGCAAAATAGATCAGGATTACTCTACCAACGGCGAGGCACCTTATTCGCTGGTTAGGAATACAAATAACAGCCTTAACGAAGAGTTAACTTTTCAGGTAGACTATACGCATCCGTTCAACAATAAAACATTGCTTGAAATAGGTGCCAAGAACATCATGCGTGATGTAACAAGTGATGCAAAGTATAACGAAACACCTACTCCGGCACAACCAAGACCTGACGATGCTTTCTTTTATCAGCAGGATGTTTATGCGACTTACCTGACTTATGGTTTTGCTTTAAAGAAAAAACTTAACGTAAAGCTGGGCGGCCGTTACGAGTACACCGACGTAGCAGCTGATCTGAACGGGACAGAAAGAGACTATACTACCGATTATGATAACTTTATCCCAAGTATAGCCCTGTCGTACAGCATCAAGAATGTGCATACCTTTAAGGCTAATTTCACGCAGCGTATTCAGCGCCCGTCCATGAATTTCCTGAACCCGTACCTGCAAAAGCAAACATCCAATACGTATGTGCAGGGTAATCCGAACATAGATGCAGAGTTAACCAACCTGTATGAGATTGGCTATAGCACCTTCTTTAAAACGACCTCTATTAACGTAACAGGTTATATGCGTCAGACAGATAACGCCATCGAAACTGTTGCTTCGCCATATACTACTGGAGATGGACAGCCTGCTACGTTGCTTACTTTCCAGAACATCGCTACCAACAAAACCTATGGCGTTAGCTTATTCGGCAATACAAAGCCTACCAGCAACTGGACAATTGGAGGTAGTTCCAACATTTATTTTGTTGACCTTAACAGCAAGTATAACAGCAACAGTGGCTGGATGTATAACATCAATGCCAACTCGTCTTATACATTCGGAAAAGGCATCAGTGCTCAGTTTAACGGTGGCTTTAACTCACGTCGTGTACAGCTGTTAGGCAAGTTCAACTCTTTCTCTTTCCACCAGATTGCTATTAAGAAAGAATTGTTCGATAAAAAAGGCGGCGTCAGCATTGGTCTGGATAACCCGTTCCGTAAGAGCATGAAAATGGAGAATGATGTGGTTGCTTCCGCAACACCGGTAAACCCTGCAAGCTACGAACAACATATCCGCATCAACAATTATAACCGTGGCGTGCGTGTTTCATTCGATTACCGCTTCGGTAAAATGGACCAGCAGCGCCCACCAAAACGCAAAAAATCAATCCGTAACGATGATGCCAAGCAAGGCGACGGCGGCGGAGTGCAATAACTAATTGCCATAACCTATTTGCTAACCAAAGAAGCCTCTCCTACACCAGGAGGGGCTTTTTTATTTTAAGGATGATTCAACAGACGCATTAACGCCACGTAAACTATAGTAACTACATGTTTAACTAAAAACGCTAAAGCCATGAATGAGACAGAATATAGAGCACGCGGCAACTGGAACGAGCTAAAAGGCAAAATAAAGCAACAGTACGGCGATATGACAGACGACGACCTGACTTACCAGGAAGGCAAACAGGATGAGTGGCTGGGCAGGCTGCAACAGAAAACCGGAAAGGCCAAACATGATCTGAAAAGATGGATAGACTCGTTGTAGTCTGTTCCGATAAAGCTGTAGTTTATTCAATTACGCTTAAACTATAGTTGCTACTTAGTTTTACAAAAAATGAACTATAGCCGTGCAACATTGGAATTTGGTTGTACGGTTAAAACAAAAAAGCACTTATCTCTAACAGAAATAAGTGCTTTTAATTTGTGGGCCCAGCTGGAATCGAACCAGCCACCTACTGATTATGAGTCAGTTGCTCTAACCGAATGAGCTATAGGCCCGTCCCTGAAAGTTGGCGCTAAAAAGTGCTTTCTTTGATTTGGGAGTGCAATTCTACATATTTGTATCGAGATTTTCAAATGCAACGCAAAAATTTTTTCTGTGGATTTACAAAATATTAAGAACATCATCTTCGACCTGGGCGGGGTGATCATCAACATTGATTATAACAAAAGTATACAGGAGCTGCTAACCTACAGTAACACAGGCAGTGCCATGGAATTTACCCAAAAGCAGCAGTCGCATTTGTTCGACTTGTACGAAACTGGCAACAGCACCTGCCAGGAATTCAGGGATAGCCTGCGCCGCGAATATAATTTAACTGCCACCGACGAAGAGATAGACGCTGCCTGGAATGCCATGCTACTGGATATACCAAAAGAGCGCATCGAGCTGCTGCAGGAACTGGGTAAAAAGTATAGAATTTTTCTGCTGAGCAATACCAACGCCATTCATCTCAAAAAATTTAACGAGATCGTAGCGCACAGCTTCACCATCCCTAACCTGGATTCGTTGTTTGAGAAAAGCTACTACTCGCACCTGGTGGGCAAGCGCAAGCCCGATGCTGCCATTTTTGAGCAGATACTGGCCGAGAATAACCTGAACAAAGAAGAGACCCTGTTTATAGACGACAGTATACAGCACATTAACAGCGCCAACAGTTTAGGTATAAATACCCTGCACCTGCAGCCACCCCTAACTATAAATGCGTTTTTTAAGGATGCCGTTAACTAAGCAGCAAAACTATGGCCTGCACCTGCTGCTATTTATAGTTACTTTTATTACCACAACTATAGCCGGTGCCGAGTGGATGACGGGCAAACTGTTTTTTCTGGGTCCCGAGGAATTTACATGGACCGGAAGTATAACCTGGGCTGAGTTTTGGGCTGGTTTATACTTTTCGGTTCCGTTTCTGGGGGTGCTTACGGTACATGAGTTCGGGCATTATTTTACGGCCAGGCACTACCGCACACAGGTTACGCTGCCGTATTACATACCGTTGTGGTTTGGCATTACGGCTGCTATTGGCACAATGGGTGCGTTTATTCGCATCAAGAGCCGCATTTATTCGCGCCAGCAGTTTTATGATATTGGCATAGCCGGGCCATTGGCTGGGTTTATAGTTGCTATTCCTTTGTTATGGTATGGGTTTACGCACTTGCCTGCACCGGAGCACATTTTTATCATTCACCCCGAGTATCAGCAGTATGGCCTGGATTATGCGGCACATGTATACAATCAGGGCGTGGGCAATTTCTCGCTGGGCAACAACCTGCTGTTTACACTTTTCGAAAACTACGTAGCCAACGGCCCGGTGCCAAATGCTTACGAGATCATCCATTACCCAATTCTGTTTGCCGGTTACCTGGCCTTGTTTTTTACAGCGCTAAACCTGCTTCCTATAGGGCAGTTGGATGGCGGACACATCCTGTACGGACTTATCGGTTATAAGCGTTTTAACAGGCTCTCTCCTATCTTTTTTGCCTTCTTTGTGCTCTATGCCGGGTTGGGTGTTATATCGCCTTATAATGAGCCGCTGTGGTCTGATGAGCTACTGTTGTTTTTTGTACCGTTCACTTACTGGGCTTTCCGGAAGCTGATAGACGACAGGAGATTTAGCGTGGCAGCTGCCTTGTTTATGCTGATGTTCCAGTATAGTTTGGCCACCACTTTACCGGATTGGGCAGGCTATATCTGGGTGTGGCCGACATATGCGTTGTACCTGGTTTTTGTGTTACAGCCAGCGGCACCAAAGTTAAAGTTTGCGATGTATGCAGCTATAGTTATAGTTGTAGTACAGGTGCTGATCAGCTTTCTGTTTCCGGAAGCAGATGGCTATAGTGGCTGGATCGTGTACAGTCTGCTGCTATCGCGGGTAATGGGCTTGTTTCATCCGTCTTGCCCTAACGAGAAAACACTTACGCCATTCCGGAAAGTATTAGGTGTTTTAGCTTTTGTGATATTCTTACTTTGTTTCAGCCCCACGCCTTTTGTAATTGAGTAGATCTATAGTTGAGCTCCTTATAAAGTAGGATTGGATAGCTTTGACTGATGTTTCGGTCATCCATGCCCGAAAGAGCTAAACAAATACAGCTAAATTGAATAAACATAAAAGCCCGGAACAGCTGACTGCTCCGGGCTTTATACTTTAAATCAGTTTTATTCTTAACCTTTGTAGCCTTGTATGCCGCCTAACAGGTTTCGTACATTGGTAAAGCCCTGTTGCTGTAAATAAGCTTTGGCTGAAGCTGAACGTGCACCTGATTTGCAATGCACGATAACTTCTTTTCCTTTCAGGTCATCCAGGTCCTCTACGCGTTGTGGCAAGGTACCAAGTGGTATATTCTGCGCACCGGCAATGTTGCTTTCCTGAAATTCCCAATCCTCGCGCACATCTAAAATAACCGGTGTTTCGCCTTTGCTCAACCGGTCTTTCAGTTCTTCTGCCGTAATATCTGTCGTGATCATAGTGTTATTATAAGTTTTTTAGTGATTACTGATTTACCTGTAGCTAACCGGAAAGTATACATCCCAGCAGGCAGATGGCGCAAATCTACAGTTTTTACCTGAGCATTACGTTGCTGCTTGTATACTTGTCTGCCTGTGATATCAAATACGGTAAGTTCTTTGTACAGGCCATCTACCTGCACCGTTCCTGTGCTGGGGTTCGGGTACAAAGCTATAGTTTGTGCCAGCGGATCTTCCTCTTCAATACCCAATGCAATGCCCGTCATCAATGGCCGCAACATTACAGCGCCTTCCACAAAGGTATCGGGGTGCCAGTTGCTTTGGCTGTTCCATAAAAACCGTGTGTTCGGGGCATTGCTGTTGCGGTCGAAACCAAAGTTGATGAACTGATTGGCCGGCTGGCTCCAGCCCATGTAAAATACGCCTTGTACGGGCACTGCCTTGCTGAGCTCTACTTCATAAAACGCATTTGCCGCCTCGGTATAATTTATTTCAAATACCTGCTGATGCAGTTCGCGGCCAGGCAAACCGTTCGTGTCTTCCCATACTTTAATGGTCAGTGTTTTACCCTCTTGGCTAGCCCCTATTCTCGGGAAGTATACTTTAAAGCCGCGTACCTGGTCCGGTTTTGCCAGTTCAAAGCGCATGGCTACCTGCGTAGTGTTTCCGTTAGCCGGGTAAACAAAACCGGCTTCGGCGGTACCATCATCATAAGCAAAGTAATCCGCAAAAGTAGTTGTCCGGAAAGTAGTGTCGTTGGCTGCCTGCAGTGGGTTCTGTTCCTGTGTGTTCAGTTTAAAGCCATGCACCAGCGTAAAGCCCTCTGATGGCAGCGCAATGTTGGCTATAGTTGGTTTACCGGTAATTTTGTACTGTCGGGCGTTGGCTGGTATAAGGCCCTGTTCAATTAGAAAAGTATCGGCGGTAGCGGCATTTTCGCGCTTAACAAAACCACGCCAGCTGATGGCACCCGGCACATTGCCCAGGTTATTTATAGTTGCGGTAACAGAATCGGCAAGGGCTGCAGCCGGATTCTCCAGGAACTGGTGTACCGGCATGGCTGTATAGTTTTTAAATAGTGGCGTTACTGTCTGGCTGATGCCGATGTCGCGGGTGGTGTTCTGCCCTTTTCTGCGGTTGCGGTCCAGTTCTACATAATCCAGGTTCCAGATATCGAGCAAACCATTCCGGCGGCCAATGTTACGGAACCTGAACTGGAAGTCGTTATGAAAATAGCGGACATCTTTAACGGCTATAAAAGTTTGTACAAAATTGCTTGCCTCACCGGAAGCATTTTGGCGCCAGGCCTGCTGCCAGTTACCGGTGTTATCTTTAAATTCGAGTATCAGGTAATAGCTGTTCTCGGTGGTTCTGTCGGGCACATCGCCTAAACCACCGGCCTGCCAGTAAAAGCTCAGGTAAACCGAATCAGAGGGAGAAAAAGCACCTAACCTGATGGGCTGAGAAGTAAGCGTATCCGAAGGGCCGGGACTTGTAGCACCTGCAACGTATGGCTGGCCTGCAGCAGTTAAGCCATCCAATGTAGCCACATTTTTAGTGATTGGCTTCAGGGCAAACCGGTTGTTCACATAAGTTCCGCCATTTATCCAGCGTGCCGGGTCCGGGGTATTATTAGCTGTCGCAAAATCATCAAAAAACGGAAGACTGACCGATGCTATAGTTACTGCTCTTCTATAGTTTACACTTTGCAGGCTGCGCTGCTCTGTTTGCAACGGCGTAACTATAGCCTGGGCAAAAGCTTCGAAACTATAGCTCCAAAGTAAAAAGGCAAGCAGTAACAGTTTTTTCATAGGGGTAAGGGCAATAACGATAACGCGAAGAAGTTAGGCATTTATACTATAAACGAGAAATCTGTACGCAAATTTCAATATAAAGGCGGGCCGGATGAGTATAAAACAGCAACGCCCACCATTGCTGGCAGGCGTTGTATCTTATGCTTTTATACTTACTCTATCGTTTCTACAGGTTCGGTACCGGCTACCCACAGGTCAACCAACTCGCCAACGCGTATTTTGGCCCCTACTTCGGCAAATGGGCGCTGCTTCAGTACAGTTCCGTCCGGTTCGCCGCTGCCCTGCACATACAAGATGTTACCAATCTGCAGCCCTTGCCCTACCAACAGTACCGATGCCTCATCTACTGGCATGCCAATTACTTCCGGCACTTCAAATTCCGTGTTGCCCAGGCCATCGCCAACGTGCAGATCAACTACAGAGCCTTTGGCTATACTTTCGCCGGGCGCTACTTCTTTGCCATTTACAAACTGCTTTAATACTGCATTTTTCTGCAGATCCGGCACCGGCGTAATTTTACCAACTTTCAGGTCGTAGCTCTTTAAGATAAGCTCCGCATTTTTCACCGATCCATCTATCAGCTTCGGCATTTTAATCATCGGCGGGTTTTTCATGTTCACCGAGATATAAATTTTACGGCCTTCTTTTACCTGCGCACCAGGCGCCGGGTCTTGTGTTAAGATCTCGAATGGCTTGCGGTCGGAGTTATAGCTGGAGTCGTTCACGAAAAACTGCAGGTTCTGCTCGTCCAGGTAAGCCTCGGCATCAGGAAGCAACATACCGGTAATTTTAGGCACCGGCACACTCTCGCCGTGGTTGGTTGTAGAGGGCAGGTAAAAATAGAAGAAACCGATAACCATCACTCCAACTATAGCTGCCATAATCGCCAGGTGCTTCAGCACATCGGCAAACGAATTCGCTTTTAACATTTTTGAATTGCTGTATTGTTGATTGTTAAATTGTTGATTATCTGAACCACAGATTAATCGTGATTTTTGAAATTAGCAGGATTTCTACTTCCTAAACTCGCTAACTCCCAAACTCTCTAACTATAAACCAACTTTCTAACTTATAAACTTTTTAACTTTCTAACTATACCGTCGCTTTCATCTTGGTTCGCTCCACGCCGTAGGTCAGGATGCGGTCGATGAAGTCGTATGGTTTGTAGCCGTTGATGGCCGTCTGGTGGAAGATACAGGTTGCTGGTGTCATGCCTGGCAGCGAGTTCACTTCTATGATGATCGTCTCTACTTCATCGTTCTCCAGCACACGCACAAAGGCATCGATACGGGCATATCCTTCAATGTTCAGGATCTGGGCCACACGCTTCAGGTCTTCTTTTACCTGGTCAGAAATCTTCTGGCGACGTTCCGGGTCTGCGGCATAACGTGCAGGTGTAATGTTCTGTCCTTCACCAGCCAAAAACTTCTCTTCTAAGCTCAGTACTTCGCCTTCCGCTAATGCTTCCGATGCTTCAAAAACTTCATAGTTCACGCTGCCATCCGGTGCATGGGTGGTCAGTAATCCGCCGGTAATTTCAAGGAAGTGCTTTGCGCCGTTTCTGGAGATCAGCGTCTCTACTAAAAAGCCCTGTTTGTTCGGGAATTCTTCTTTAAAACCAAGTGAAAGCGTACGGGCACATTCGGTATCCAGCTCCTCCATTTCGCGGAAGATCAAGGTGGTAAAAGCTTCCAGTTCGGAGCGGTTCTTAATTTTCTTCACAGCAGAGCTGCAACCATCATCGGCTGGCTTAGCTATAAACGGATAAGGGAAGTCGGCCTCTAAACTCTGGAAGAACGCTTCTTTATCTTTCTGCCAGTCTTCTTTCCAGGCCATGCGGTGCTTGGCAACCGGCACGCCATGTTTGCCAAGTATCTCGTTGGTTTCGTACTTGTTTATAGTTATCTGCGACGAGCGGATACCAGAGCCGTTGTACGGAATGTATAGTTTCTCCAGCTCAGCCTGCAGAGCACCATCTTCACCCGGACGGCCATGCAGCGCAATGAACACCGCATCCACCAAATTTTTCAGCTGACTATAGCTGATGCGCTGCGGCTCCTGTAATGTGCTACCTGTATACTTGCGGGTTATAGTTTCAGCTTCTTCTGCGATCTGGGCCAGCACCGGGTGCGGCTCGCCACCGTTCTCAAAGTATAGAACCTTCTCTTTAATATCGTCTGCATTATCCTTCAGCATAATGTTGATCGGGATAGTGTACAAACGGTGCTCTTCGTTGCTGCCAGTCAGGAAAACCGGAACCGGCTCATATTTTACAGATGAAGAAAGCTTTTCGTAAATGTTACGGCCACTCTCCACCGAAATATGACGCTCCGAAGAATAACCACCCATGATCACACCTACCCGAATCTTGTCGTGGCGATGCGCCTGCTCTTCTTTTATACTTTTATCCAGCTCAGCCAGTAGCTTTGTCAGCTTCACGGTGTCTTTACCAGACTCCAGTCTTTCAGCTACCGATGTGCGGATAATATAGGTCAGGAACTGCGATGGGTTAAGCCCGATCTCAGCTGCCTGGTGGAAGAAGAACGACGACGGCAACATACCTGATGTCGTGTTTGGGTCGTTCAGGAATATCTCACCTGAATCAGTAATAAAACCATCCAAGCGGGCATACACGTTAAACCCGAAGGCTGTGAACAGGCGGCTGGTAGCTTGTCTTATACTTTGGATTTGCTCTGTTGGCAGGTTGATTGGCGTAATTTTACGGCTCAGGCCAGGCAGGTATTTCGATCTGTAGTCAAATACTTCACTACCCTTCACGATCTCGGTAGGCGGCAACGCAATCGGCTGTCCCTGCTCATCCTGCACCACTATACAAGAGAACTCCTTACCACGGATAAAAGCTTCTACCAATACCTGCTGCTCATGCTCAATATTCGTAAGCGTAATGCTATCAGTAGCAGACGAAGTAAAGGTTTTGTTGATGTGGTTGAAAAGCTCTTCCGGGTGGTAAACTATAGTTCCGTTCTCCAGCTGCACCGGCATGCCAATTCCTTCACGGATATCCACCAGTTGCTTGATGCTCATCAGCTGCTTCTCCTCGCCCATCGCCAGCCACTGTGCTTTGTAGATGGTTTTGGTAAAGAAACTGCGCTCTACACCTGCTTCAAAAGCGGCAAAATCCAGCTCTTTTATAATAGAAACCCCGATAGACGATCCCTGGTGCGGCGCTTTTAACACCAACGGCAAACCTAGGTCAGCTACCAGTTTCTCGAAAATCTGCGGACGGTTCTGTTTTTCAGACCACTGGCTATAGTTAATGATGCGGTAATCAGGAGTCGGGAAACCATGCTGTTTCAGCATCTCCTTCTGTGCCACCTTATCAATACCGATAGCTGACGGCAAAATACCTGAACCCGAGTAAGGAATATGATACCACTCCAGCAAGCCCTGAATGCTGCCATCTTCGCCGTACGGGCCGTGCAATGCCAGGAATGCAAAATCAAAATGATTTCTGAATTCGTTTGGCTGCAGACGTTTACCGGCTTTGGCTATGATCTTGTCCTGCTCTTCAATGCTCAGCTCACCCAACGACTCCAGGTACACCTGCAAACCGTGTTCGCTCTCCGGCAAGACATCAACCGGCGGGTAAAAGTCACGGATTGTGCCTTTATAGATAAAATGCCAGTCTAAAAGTATAAAGTTGCCCAGGCTGTCCACAAACACCGGAACGGCTTCAAAAAGGGCTTTATCTAAGTTATCGTAAACCGTACGGCCACCTGCAAACGAGATCTCACGCTCACGCGACGGCCCACCGAAAATTATTCCTACTCTCATTCCTGCAAAGGTAATAAATTGGAAGCGTTTATTAATAGGGTTAAAAGGTAAGGGTATTATTTAGAATTTATAACTGGAAGTATAGGTTCAATAGTATAGATTGAATTGCCGCTAGATCGGAGATACTTGTTTGTAGCTTAAACAACTGTACCAACCGTTCAAAAGACCTCACAGTGTTTGCAAAACCTGTGAGCGTTTGTGCCTGAAACCGTTGCATAGTAAGACACTCACAGGTCCCGTAGACGCTGTGAGGTCTAAAGCATCCTGAAAATCCACTAATCCTGAAAATCCTGATTCAGACAAACTTTCTAACTTCCAAACTTTCTAACTCAAACATTATCCTTTCACTATATTTGTTCAACTTTATAAATTCTAGCAACAAAAAAAGCTGAAACACGAACAACGTAAACAAGAAATAAAACTATAACCTTACCTCATGAAAACTATTGACCAGTATAACTTTGCCAGCAAAAAAGCGCTGGTGCGGGTAGACTTTAACGTACCCCTCGACGCAGAATACCGCATCACCGACGATACCCGCATCCGGGCGGCCGTACCCACCATACAGAAAATATTAGCCGATGGCGGCGCTGTTATCCTGATGTCGCATTTGGGCAGACCGAAAGCCGGGCCGGAAGAGAAATACTCATTAAAGCATTTGGTAAGCCGTCTGTCCCAGGAGTTTAACACCAATGTGCTTTTTGCTGAAGACTGTGTTGGACCACAGGCCGCACAACTGGCGCAGGAGTTAAAACCGGGCGAGATTTTACTGCTGGAGAACCTGCGTTTCCATAAGGCCGAAGAAAAAGGCGATGCTGATTTTGCTAAGGAACTGGCTACGCTGGGCGATGTGTATGTGAATGATGCTTTTGGCACGGCACACCGCGAGCACGCATCTACGGCGGTTATTGCCCGCTACTTCCCGAAAGACAAAGTGATGGGCTACGTAATGAACGCGGAACTGGAAAATGCACGTCGTGTGCTGGGCAATGCCGAGCGACCTTACACCGCTATTATGGGTGGCGCGAAAATATCAGACAAGATCCTGATCATCGAGAAACTGATGGACCGCGTAGATAACCTGCTGATCGGTGGTGGCATGAGCTATACCTTTGTGAAGGCTGATGGCGGTGAGATCGGTTCGTCGTTGGTGGAAGAAGATAAAATTGACCTGGCGAAGCGCCTGATTACGATGGCACGCGAAAAAGGCGTGAATCTGATGATACCGGTTGACTCTGTGATAGCAGATGCTTTCAGTAACGACGCCAACGTAGATACCTGCCTGAGCCACCACATTAAACCGCTCTGGATGGGCCTGGACATAGGACCAACTGCCCGCGAAATGTATGCCGACGTTATCCGCAACTCTAAAACCATACTTTGGAACGGTCCGATGGGTGTGTTCGAGATGTCGAACTTCTCGGTGGGTACCGAAGCTGTGGCCGATGCCGTGGTAGACGCTACGCGCATGGGTGCTTATTCACTGATCGGTGGAGGCGACTCGGCTGCGGCGGTTAATAAGTTTGGCTATGCCGATAAGGTATCGTATGTATCGACGGGTGGCGGTGCACTGCTGGAGTACATGGAAGGCAAAACCCTGCCAGGTGTAGCCGCCATCGAGCGCGACGATTACTAAACTATAGTTAGCTATAGTTACAAAACGCTCTGCTACTGAAAAGTGGCAGGGCGTTTATAGTTTATGGCCGTTAAAGTGGGGTTTATTTTATAAATTGTGTATTGAATATGAGCAACGATCAGCAACTATACCACATGATAAAGAAATATTCTGTTTTGATTTGCGTGATCATTTCCGTGACTTTTATAGTAATAGCAACTACTGTTTACCCCGGGGGCTCCATACTCGACAAGAACTCAACAGGGTTTATCTGGTCTCAAAATTTTATAAGCAACTTGTTTGCCGATAAAGCAATAAATGGATCAGCTAACCCTTCCAGGATCTGGGCGTTCATCGGGATGGCTTTTCATTCAGTTAGTTATGGCATATTTTCTTTCAACTCGTCGAAAAAGGTGCCTTCAAAACATGCTTCCAACGTCCTGAAATATGCAGGTATAGCTAACATCCTGTTCAGTTTTTTGATCGTAACGCCGTTGCACGACTTAATGATCATAATTTCGAGCACGCTGTCGCTGTTGGGGCTGTTTTATCTGACTATATTTATTTTAAAGACAAAGCTACATTTGCTCAAGGTTGCTTGTATAGTTTGCCTACTCATCTTTTATTATACCCTGTTTTTGTATGGTTATGGTAATTGGGCATTATTAGCCATTATGCAGAAAGTGTCCTTTATCTGTTCCATGATTTTGGTTTTAGCAATAGAATACTTTACCAAACCAGAGGATTTTAAACTTGTAACAACAAGTCAAACAAAAGTTACCTGAACCAATGCTAAACACACACACAACCCCATGCACCCACAAGTAACCAACTACATCTCCAACTCCGGAAACCAACAGGAAATTCTGCAAGTTATACGGCTGCTCATCCACGAGACCATACCGAATGTAATCGAAGAATTTAAGTGGGGCAGACCGGTTTTCAGAGCTGAGAAAGATTTTGCTTACCTTAAAACGGCAAAGGCTTATGTTACCTTGGGTTTCTTCAATTTTCAGAAGCTGCACGACCCAGATACGCGTCTGGAAGGTACCGGCAAGGACATGCGCCACATCAAGATTAAAACGATAAACGACATAGACCGCGACCTGCTGACTTCGTGGTTTAAAGCTGCAACTATAAACTAACATGGCAAACCAGAAACTACAGATCCAGACAGCCTTACAGATCCTGAAACCGGCCCACCAAGTGTTCCAGGCTATAGTTGATCCGGCTAAGATGTCAAACTACTTTATTGCGGAAGGCTCCGGCCCGATGGAAGAAGGCAAAACTGTTACCTGGAAATTCCCAGAATTTGATGAGACCTTTCCAGTACGGGTAGGCAAAGTAGAGCAGGACAAGTACATATCCTACTACTGGGATGGCACCGACGGAACCGAGCTGCTGGTGGAGATGACACTTGCACCCAAAGGCGACCAAGCTACCGTTGTAACTATAACCGAAAAGGAAATGGACAACAACGAAGCAGGACTGAACTGGTTAAAAGGCAACACGGCCGGTTGGGCCAACTTCCTGGCCTGCCTGAAAGCCTACCTGGAGCATGACATAAACCTGCGCAAAGGGGCTTTCGATTTTATGAAGCCCGAATCATAACTATAGCAGTACCATGTTTGGCTATAACAACCACCGGCAGAGCAACATCACGTAAAAGAAACCGGAAACTATACTTGTAAACAGGCAGGGCATGATCTCGCATAAGCACGAAATCTTTTTGGAAGTGGCACGTCTGCTTAGCTTTACAAAGGCAAGCCAAACGCTGTTTATCAGTCAGTCTGCGATAAGCAAGCAGGTAAAAGCGCTGGAAGAATACTATAAAACCGGCCTTTTTGAGCGACTCGGCAACAGCGTTATACTTACGCCCGCCGGCAAACTACTCTATGACAAACTACAGACCGCCAAACAACTACAGCACGAACTCCACCATGCCTTTACGCAGCTTAACGAGAACTTTTCGCCTCAGGTAAATATGGTGCTAGGTGCCAGCACCACCATTTCGCTGTACATTTTGCCGCCAGTGCTCTCAGCCTATCTGCAGAAAAACCCTAACGTACACCTCACCCTCAAAAACCGTAACTCCGAAAACATTCTCAAAGCCCTGCTCGACCACGAACTGGACCTAGGCATTGTGGAAGGCATCAGCAAGGTAAGCAACGTAACCTACACCCCTTTCCTGACCGATGATGTGATAGCTGTGTGCTCGGCACGTAACCCGCTAAAAAAGCAGCAGCTCGAAATAAAAGACCTGTATGATATACCGCTGGCCCTGCGCGAACGTGGCTCGGGTACCCTGGCCGTGCTGGAACAAGCCCTGGAGCGAAAAAAAATAAACATGAGCAAACTACCCATACGGATAAGACTGGGCGGAACCGAGGCATTAAAGAATTTTGTGCGTGTAGATTCCTGCCTTGCATTTTTGCCGCGCCAGGCGGTGCTAAAAGAATTACAGAGCGGCGAACTGGTAGAGGTTTCGATCGCAGACCTGAAAGTAAAACGTAGCTTTAATTTTATACAGCGCAAGGGCACCGAAAACAATTTCCCCTACAAAGGCTTTATACAGTTCACCAGGCAACACTATTCCAATCCGGAATAGGCTATTCCAATTTGCTATTTTGTTTCGTCATATCGCATCTGCAAATTACCGTAGATGAAAGATATGGAAACTACCGCACAAACACTTACCAGCTATATAAGCACCTTAACTTGCTCAAGCTGCCAAACCCCTTATTCTGCTTTTAGCAAGCAGACCGTATCATCTTGCTGCCACATGCCGCTGCTGGCGCATTACGATGCAACTATAAACCTGCCCAAAACTATACTTAAACAGCGCGAAGGCACTATGTGGCGGTATAAAGAAATGCTGCCGGTACTACACCAGGAGAACATCGTAAGCCTTGGCGAGGGTTTTACTCCTATCCTTACGCTGGGCAATCTGGCTAAAAAATACGAGCTAAAATCGTTGCGCCTGAAAGACGAAGGCCAGAACCCAACCGGCTCATTTAAAGCCCGCGGCTTAAGTATGGCTATATCCAAAGCAAAAGAACACGGCGTGCAGGGCTGCATTATACCTACAGCCGGTAACGCCGGCGTAGCGATGGCCGCCTATTGCGCCAAAGCTGGTATGCGAGCCGTGGTGGTAATGCCCCGCCATACCCCCAAAGCTTTTAAAGAAGAATGTTACTGGTATGGTGCCGATGTTATACTTGTTGATGGCCTGATAAACGACTGCGCTGCCAAAGTAAAAGAACTGAACAGCAACGGCGAGCTACTGGATGTATCAACATTAAAAGAGCCGTACCGCCTGGAGGGTAAAAAGACCATGGGTTACGAAATAGCCGAACAGCTTAACTGGAACTTGCCCGACGTTATACTTTACCCTGCCGGTGGTGGCACCGGCCTCATCGGCATCTGGAAAGCCTTTAAAGAAATGCTGCAACTAGGCTGGCTGGATGAAACGATACAGTTGCCACGCATGGTAGCTGTACAGGCCGCTAATTGCCAGCCCCTCATCGAAACTATAGCCGGACGACAGGCAAACGCACAAAACTATGTAGGAAAACCAACTATAGCCAATGGCCTTGCTGTTCCGCGCCCTTTAGGTGAAACACTGATGTTGCAAACTATCCGCGAATCGGGTGGCTCGGCTATAAGTATCACTGAAGAGGAAATGGTGGAAGGGTTGAAAGAACTAGGTGCAGCCGAAGGGTTGTTTGTAGCCCCCGAAGGAGCAGCTGTCTGGATGGCAGCACGCAAGCAACTGGGGGCAGGCCTGATCGCGCCTGACGAAAAAATCCTGCTGCTAAACACAGGCTCTGGCCAGAAATATATGGAAAACCTCTCCGGAGTTTTCAGTCATATCTAAACAAAACAAACAGCCCTGCACCGTTTTTAAAATTGTGCAGGGCTGTTTGTTATACTACTGCTGTATTGCTAGATCAGTTGCCCGCGTAGCACACGCGCTGTTACCAACAATTGGCCTACATGGCGCATAGTGTGTTCAGCAGCATGAAAGTATAGCCCTATTACCGAAGACGCTACCTGCGAACGCCCTACCTTGCGCACTTCCGTTAACGTTTCTTCGTTCGTTTGGCGCAGCTTTTCCAGGGCTTTATCTACCTGCTCATGAAAGTGCTGTACCAGTTCTGTTGTGGTAGTTTTGGTTGGTTTGCCTTCTGCGTAAAGGTAGGCTAGTTGGTCTTCTGTGAGGGTGTTACCATCGGCATACGTAAACAGGCGCTCCAGTATACCGGTTAAGTGCTGCAGATGATAGCCCACCGAGGCCACACCGGCAGGGCGCTCCCAGACTAGTCCTTCCGGAAAATCGTGCATAAAATTTTCTACTTCTTCGCGGGCCTGCAGCAGCGCATGGGCTACCGGTTGCAACAAGGCAGGTACGCCGGGCACAGGGCCGCGCAGCCATACTTCAAGGTTCTTGGTTTGTGTCGTCATGGGGTATAGAGGTTTGGTAAGGTATAGTTAATTTATGCTCAGCTGACATGCACTACTACTTTGCCACGTGTTTTGTGTGTTTCTACCTGTGCATGTGCTTTAGCCATCTCCTCAAAATCATACACATGCGATACATGCGCCGTTAATTTCCCTTGGCTCATCAGATCCGCAATTTTGGCCATGTCTTCGCCACTGGAATGCACCAGGTAATTTTTGGCTTCAATATTCTGCTTTTTGGCTTCCTCCTGTACCGCTTCTTTTGCCCCACCAAGTATGGAGATCAGTTTACCACCATTTTTCAGGCATTTTAAAGAGCGACGGCTGTTTTCCTCTCCCAACGAATCAAATACCAGGTCTACGTCTGTTACTACATCCTCTACGTTATATTCGTTGTAATCTACCTGTTCATCGGCACCCATGTTCCGTATAAAATCGTGGTTCTCTTTTGATGCCGTACCAATAACTATAGCTTTAAAATAGTGGGCAATCTGTACGGCAAAATGACCAACACCGCCGGCTGCAGCATGTACCAGCACACGCTGCCCTGGCTGTATAGCAGCTTCGTTTACGAGCACCTGCCAGGCCGTAAGGGCAGCTAAGGTAGCTGCGGCAGCCTCGTGGTGCGGTACATTTGCGGGCTTATGTGTTAAATGGGCTTCGGGAGCGGCAACGTACTCGGCATAGGCTCTTCCGTGCCCCGGAAAATTCACCATGCCAAAAACTTCATCGCCCGGTTTAAAATAGGTTACCTCATTACCTACTTCCACCACCTCCCCCGAAATGTCCCAGCCAGGTATGACCGGTGCCGTTTCTTTCAGGGTGTTGTAAAATGCTTTGCCCTCGCGGGTTTTGGTATCTACGGGATTTATACTAACAGCCTTTACCTTTACCAACACTTCGTTAGCTTTTATAGTTGGTTTAGCAAGCTCAGTCAGTTCCAGTTTTTCCGGTCCGCCCGGTTCGTTTACCACGTATGCTTTCATTGTTCTAGTTTAGGTTTGCGCAGGTTTATAGTTACTAAAACTTAAGCTGCTGTAAAAGGTTATAGTTGCTTTGGTTGCCTGCCATTTATAAATATGTGCTTTGCTGTTGTATTGCCCCGCACTTAATTTTATAACTTGCCGCCCGGTAAGCCGTCTGCGTATGTAGTAGTCAGGTAACCGCGTTGCATTTTAGTAAATGGAAGAACAAAAGAACAACCCCCTGCACGGCAAAACACTTGAGCGTATACTGGTGCAACTCGTAGATTATTATGGTTGGGACGAACTGGGCTATAAGATTAACATCAACAGCTTTAATAACAACCCAAGCATAAACTCCAGCCTCAAATTTTTGCGCAAAACGCCTTGGGCACGCCAGAAAGTAGAAGAATTATACATCCGCACCTTTGCCAAGCAATAACCATGAAAGACCTAAAAAAATACTACATCATTCCGGCTGAGCCTGAGATTGTTTATGCAGCGCTTACCAACCCGCTTACCCTGCAGGCCTGGACCGGCGACGTAGCTGAAATGAGCACAGAACCGGGCTCTGAATTTTCGTTATTCGAGGGAAGTATAGTTGGCAAAAACCTTGAATTTGAAGAAGGTAAGAAACTAGTACAGCAGTGGTATTTCGGAGAGCAGGAAGAGCCTTCCATCGTAACTATAAAACTGCATCCGCATAAATTTGGCACCTCCGCCGAGCTGCGCCACACCAACATCCCTGACCAGGACTACAATGACATTGCCGAAGGCTGGGACGAAGCCTATTTTGGTGCGTTAATCGAATTTTACGAAGAAGAATAGTTTTTGGCGGCTTTTTATATTTGAGGAGTTAGCCGCCCTAGGTTTTATCTCACTCCAGCCCTCTCTTCTCAGGAGATGGAGTTTTCCTGATTACCGTTCCTTCTGTCCTCCTGATAGGATCTTGTTTGAAGTGTGCCCAAGCCTTTGCTATAATACTTCTCTGTCTCTCTCAAGAGGGGAGTAACACACCCCTAACTCCTCTCAAGAGGGGAATTGCTGTATTAGCTATAGTTTGCTTTACAGTTTCATAGTTACGGTTTGTCATCCCCCTGCCCCCTTCAAAGGGGGACTTTTTGCTATTGCTATAGTTTACTTTACAATTCTATAGTTACAGTCCACGAGATGGACAGGTCGCGACCTGTCCCTACTAAACTATAGTCACGATCAATTTCGAAGCTTACCGGTGCAAGCTATGGGTAAAAGGTTAATAGCAGAAAGATCGCAGTCTTTGGGTTGAGCGCCTCGAGAGGTTCCGGTGCCGTCAGGCATTGCGAGGTACGAGCAAAGGAAGCGAAAGCAGCGCGATGCCCAAAGACGGGGCCTCCCGGCCGTGAGGGCACCAAAGCTAAAGATGAAACGATAAGTAAGTAAAGCTCCCAGGAATGAAGGAGATTTGAAAGGATAGTTTTTTTAAGTTGCAGAAGGCTTAAATTATAAGACAGATTAGATCCATCGTCTAAAGCTCGGAAAGACGTTATGGGAAGTACACTTTATCTGTAGCATTCAGATTGCTCCTAACGTCGAAATGACAATAGGAAACTATAGGACAAAAAGATTTCTCGACCGCGCTCGAAATGATGAAAAATGGTAATATACCTTTAATCCCTTTTATTAAGATAATCCAACACCTCTTCTACTGTAGCAAGGTCTCCTGCTTTACTGTATTTTTCGATGCGTTTCATTTCACCGGCTATCAGGCCGGCACGGGTGCTTTGGGTTTTGCCCTGCGAGTGTACGGCTATTTGCTGCCACGGCAAAGGCTTACCTGGCAAACTATATACTTTTAGCTCAGGGTAATGGCGCATAGCTGCAGTGGCCGCAGCCATAAATGCGCGTGGTTGCTGAAACGGTGCTGCCGTAACTACAACGCTTTTATAGCCCTTCGCCAGGGCATGCCGTACCATCGAGTTGGCTTCGATGCCTGTGTGTAATAGCTCGGTGTTGGCCGGTAAAGGCTGTATCAGTTCCAGGTTATGTTCAGGTATGCCTAGCGCCGTCATAGCGTTTAGCCAGGTTGTACCGCCGGGGTAACCGCTCATGGGTGGCGTGCCCAGAAACAGAACCCTGGAAGTACAGTTTTCGTGAAGCATTAATTTTGCTGCGGCAAAAGCAGCATCCTGATTATCTTCGGTCTGGCCAAATAAAAACAAGGCATCGGCGGGTATAGTAGGCAAAGTGTCGCAGAGTGTACGAATGATCAGTTCTTCTAACATAAGCGGTCTATACGTGTGTTTCAGGTTCTGGATTTAGGTTAAATTGCCTACTTTTAACCGGTAAACTTTTCGCTTAAACTATAGTTAGGCTTATGGCTGATTTAACTGTCACCCCACATTATATCCCTAAAACAACTGGCATCGAGGCACCTGCTACCCTGCAACTACAAGCATATAACAACCGCGACATCGATACTTTTCTGAAAGCTTATACTAACGATGTAAAAGTTTACCGGCAGCCGGGTGTGCTCAGTTACCAGGGCATTGCGGAAATGCGCACGCGCTATAGCCACAAATTTGCCGAAACACCTGACCTGCATTGCGAGTTAGTAAATAGAATTGTGTCTGGCAACGTGGTAATAGACCATGAACGGGTGCTGACAGCAAAAGACAAACCGCGCACGGAAGCTATTGCCGTGTACCGCATCCGGGAAGATAAAATTTATGAAGTAACGTTTATTTACCCGGATGTTGCAACAACTTAATAAGAGCGATGAACAAGCAAACCGACAGCCTGCTTTTTGACCTGGATGGCACCCTTTGGGATGCAACCGAAACAGTAGCCCGCGCCTGGAACAGTGCCCGCAGGCAGGTAGATTTTGAAGTGCGTGAAATTATGCAGGAAGACATACGAAGTGTTGCCGGTATGCAGCATGACCTTATCTACAACAAGTTTTTTCCGAACCTAACCGATGCCCAGAAGAAAGAGCTGATGAAAGTGAGCGGCCGGGAAGAAATGCAGCACCTGAAAAAGTATGGCGGTGAGCTTTTTTCAGGCATGAAGGAAACTTTACAATATTTGCAGCGCAAGTATAAACTCTTTATCGTAAGCAATTGCCAGGATGGGTATATCGAGGTTTTCTACGATTATCATAACCTTAATTACTTATTTACAGACCATGAATGCTCTGGCCGCACAGGCAACCCCAAAGGCGAAAACCTGAAGGATGTGATAACCCGTAACAACCTCCATCACCCCGTGTATATTGGCGACACGAAGGGCGATTACGAAGCTAGTGTGGTCGCTAACGTGCCTTTTGTTTTTGCCAGCTATGGCTTTGGCCAGGTTCCGGACTATGCACATGCGTTAACCACACCGGCAGACCTAATAAAATTGTTTTAGCCGTATAAAACACTCCGTAAGTATAACACAACACCTTATGATCGTAAAAGCGTTACCGGAAGATATTGATGATTTGTTTCCGTTGTGGCTCGAGCTGATGCAGCATCACCAGGGGCATCATAAGGTTTTTAAATGCAAGCCTCACCACGAAAAACAACTGAAATCCGAATTCCTGACCCGCATCCGGGAGAAAGGCACACAGGTATTTGCCTACGAGCAAGCCGGCGAGTGGGTGGACATGCTGATCTGTACTATAAAACAAGGTGTAAACGGATTTGAACTTAACCGCAAGGGCTATATTGCTGAAACTATAATCAAACACAACTATAGAGGTAAGGGCATTGGTAAAGAAATGTTTGAAGCTGCCCGTAACTGGCTGCAGGACAACGGTGCCGACCACATTGAACTACAGGTATCTGAAAAAAATACGGCCGCCCTCAAATTTTGGGAGAATCAGGGATTTACGCCTGTTACCAGACATATGGTGCTGGTGCTACCGTAGGTTATGGGTTATAAAAACGAAGTACAACCACTGTATACTGGTGGTTGTACCCGTTTAGCTCCTTTTGCCCTCTACCTCAAAAGGAGTGTATGTTTGCAGCTTGCACGTAAGGCGCTGATTTACTCCTCTCGTCTTAATCTCTTTATAACTTTATGTGTTAAATGCTTTCAGTGTTTAAAAGATGCTGTTAGTGTTACAAGGTTTCAGGTTTACGCTGTGGTTTCTGTGCTATAGTTTAAACTGCCCGCAGGATACTTTGTTTTATTTTTCGCTTTCAGCAGACACCTTGCATCTACTTTATTAACAATCTTTATTTCAAATAGTTACAAGTTTAACTCACAAATCTATTGTATGATAATAGCGTAAATTGGGCGGGCTAGATAAAAAGCGGATCAATTTGCGCAACATGCCGTTCCGGGTGCAGAAATCAAGGTACTTCCGGTGATGCTCCTGCGATTCCCAGTCTTCCACCATTAATAAAGACGTAGGCTCTTTTTCATCCTGAAGCAATTTACTGTTCAGGCAGCCTTTGTAAACGAGGGCATCAGGTATAACTTCCTGTAAAAAAGCTTTGGCTTCGTCTATTGCTTCTTCCCGGATGCGGGTTTCTAAAATAACTTTCATAGCCATTGCTTTATGTGTTTCGGTTGGTGTGTTGCTATACCTGCTTCATTCCGTTTGAACTTCCTGCTAAGTAGATATACGTACTGTGTAAAAATCACTTATTCTTTACTTTTTATTTTAGCAAAAACAATATTTTTTATGGCGAAAGTATAATTTATAAGAGTTTTTAATTCTGGACAGATTGTTTGCAACACCTCTTAACCCTATCATTTATAACATGTTAAGTAACAAAAACTATAACTACACACAGGTACAGTTCAGTGATTTAAGATGGCGATTAGTTATAGGGCTACAACTACAGTTCAGCATTTAATTTCTGCAATTGCCCGGCGGTGTTATACGTAATTTCACCAACGTCCAGCAGTTCGCGTACAAGCGATGTTATAGTTTCGGCTACGTTGGGTTCGAACTGCTGCACCAGTTCTTTGGGCATACTTGGTTTATGCTGTAGCAGGGCAAGCACTTTATGGCGCAAGGCTAGCAGTTCTTTTTTTTTGCGTTCTTTCTTACGCTGTGCCAGGCAATAGTCGCATATGCGGCAGCTTTGGTCTGATAGCTCGTTAAAATAAGCCAGTAACAGCTGAGTGCGGCAACGGTTGGTATTCTCTACGTATCTGCCCATTTCTTTTACCTGCAGCAGGGCCCGGCCGCGCAGTTCGTCCAGCTTTTTATGGTTCAGGGGCAGGTTATGGGCATCCTGTCGGGGCTTTGTAAACAGCAGTTGAGGCGCATCGTGCTGGGGCTCGTAAACTATCACCTGTAACTTATGCAGGTACTCTAATTTTCGGCGCACTTCCTGTTCCGGTTTTTTAAGGTACTCGGCCAGTTTGCGCTCCGATATTTTTATAAAATTGGTAAATACCTCGCCTCCGTACACCCTCAATATCAGTTGCAATAAGCTGTCATGTTCCGGGTTCATCACCTGAAACTCGTAAAGCGCGGTGTTATTAAGCTGTACAAAAAGCCTGGACGGTGAATAATAGCCTTCGCTGAGTTGCAGGTACCCCTCTCCCTCCAGTCGTTTTATGGCATGGTGCACTTCCAGGGGCTTCAGTTTATAGTTATTGGCAAAATCGGCCAGCTCAAAATCGAAACTGCTCATGGCACCGCTGCCCACGGCCAACTGGTAATAGTTTGCAAGGCACTGGTACACCCTCCGGATAAGCTCCAGGGGCGGGTGCGCTTCTTCTACTTTTTTATGCAGATCGGCTACATCGCTGGGGCCATAAAGTATAACCGCATAACTATATTTCTCGTCGCGGCCCGCCCGTCCGGCTTCCTGGTAATACGCTTCCAGGCTCTCCGGCAGATCCAGGTGCACCACCAGGCGCACGTCCGGTTTATCAATCCCCATCCCGAAGGCATTGGTGGCTACCATTACCCGTACTTTGTCGTCAATCCATAGTTGCTGGGCTTTGCTGCGCTCCTCAAACTTTAAACCTGCATGGTATGCCGCCGCTGCAATGTTCCGGCTCTGCAAAAACCGGGCTATCTCCACGGTTTGCCGCCTGCTTCGTACATACACTATACTTTGCCCGGGCATGCGTTGCAATATCTCCAGCAACCGGCCTACTTTATCTTCGGTAGGAAGGCAGGAATACGACAGGTTGTAACGGGCAAAGCTTTTTACAAATACATTTGGCTGCTTAAATCTCAGCTTTTCCTGGATGTCTTGGCGAACATGCTCGGTTGCTGTAGCGGTTAATGCCAGTACAGGTACACCTGGTAAAAGCTCACGAAGGTCTGCCAGTTGCAGATAAGGTGGCCTGAAATCGTAACCCCACTGCGAGATACAATGTGCTTCATCTACGGCCAGCAGATTCACTTTCATCCGCTTCACCCGCTCCTGGAAAATATCTGTCAGCAAACGCTCCGGGGACAAATACAGAAATTTGATATTACCATACACACAGTTGTCCAGGGCAATATCAATCTCCCGGCGGTTCATGCCGGAGTAAACAGCCACTGCCGTAATGCCCCGCTTTTTAAGCTGCTCTACCTGGTCTTTCATCAGGGCAATAAGTGGCGTAACAACCAGACAAATCCCATCCTTCGCCATTGCCGGCACCTGGAAACAGATGGATTTACCACCACCAGTAGGCAATAAGGCCAGTGTATCTTTCCCATCCAGCACCGACTGCACAATATCCTCCTGCAACGGCCTGAATTGGTCGTAACCCCAGTAGGTTTTAAGAATATGGTGGATGTCTTGCAAGGGGTGGATGTTTATTTAGCGAAGATAAAGTTTTGGGAAGAGAAGTCAGAATATTTTAAAGATTTGTCACTTCGACGTCAGGAGAAATCTAAGTTCTATAGTTGGTTCTATATTTCTATCGTCTTTCCGAGCGTTAGCCGAGGAATCTTATATGTCCTATAGTTGACATTACTTGCTATCTGAACCAAGCTATCCTTTCAAATTCCCTACAATCCTGGGAGCTCTACCTACCCATCGTTTCATCCCTAGCTTTGGTGCCCTCACGGCCGGGAGGCCCCGCCTTCGGGCATCGTGCTGCTGCCTTCTTGCTATCCTCGTTCCTCGGATTGGCTCACGCCACCGCAACAAGTCAAAGGTACTCAACCCAAAGACTGTGATCTTTCTACTATTACGCGCTAACTATAGCTTAAACCGATAAGCTTCGAGATTGATCATGACTATAATTCTGTAGGGACAGGTCGCGACCTGTCCGCCTCGTGGACTGTAACTATAAAACCATAAATCCAACTATAGCAAAGGCTTAAACTCCCTCTCCTTTTAGGAGAGGGCTGGGGTGAGGTAAAACAGCACCTATGAAACTGTAACACTAACTATAAACAAGGCAGAAACTCCCCTCTTGAGAGGGGTTAGGGGTGTGTTACTCCCCTCTTGTTTTTAGGTGAAGGCTAGGGTGAGGTAAAAAGCTCCCCGCCTCGGACTTCAGAGAACGAGAGTTCGAAAGTAGTGGGTGTAGTTTGAAGGGCTGGGTGATTGGGCTTCAGAAACTATAAAACTATACTTTAAACTATAACAACAGCAGCAACTCTCCTTCCAAGTGTGGCAAAGGTTGGGTTAACACATTATCTAAAAACTATAGCCTACTATCTGGGTAACCTGACACTAATACCGGTTGTTACAAAATATTCAGGATACGGGGAATTGATGGTAGTGCCTGCGGCCAGATCTAACTGTAAATTTGGTAAGACCAGAAATGTTATGCCAGTATCAGCAGAATGAATCGCTTTTTCACCATCTATTTTGTCTCCAAAGACCTCACCAAACGCGCCAATTCTATCATTTAATGCCATACATAAACTTACAGAATAGCTTTTAACTGCATTACCATCTTCCCAGCCATAAGCCAGGTTATGGCTCAGGTCTAATTGATCTGTAAGAGAATTTTTAAACAACAGTCGCAGATTGGGCTCCGGATTTTCAGGAGTGAAAGCGTCATGTCCTACCGGTAGCGTTATCATTGTCATGAATGCAGTTTGTGGCCTGAAACCACTCTCCTCCCAAAACTTTACTTTTGCACCAATGGTTAATGGCCCAAATCCATTTACGTTGGTCTTTGCATTTTCCTCAACTATAAAATTTTGGTAAGTACCTTCCGCACGCACTTCTATTCCTTTCAAGAGTCCAATCCTAAGCAAAGTGGTTGGATAAGCGGTGTAAATCCTTTCAGTATTACCAGCGGTAGCTTTCTCGAAGTAAAATCCAGTTTCCAGTTGAAAAGAACGGGCAGCAACTATAGAGGCACTCTCTGTCTGGTCCGGGCGATCGGTTTCGAGGTCAGGTTTTGTAGTCTGGTTTACCTGTTGGCTAAAAGCATGCTGCGCTAAAAAGATAAATACAGTTGTTACGATACACTGCTTAACACGAAATAAAATTAGAGTAACGGTATAGTTCATCATTTGCTTTTTACACTACATTACGAATGTTTAGACAAATGTTTTAAAATATTTTAGACTTTCCTAAATTTAAAATTAAATATATAAAAAAGCCTGCTTCTTTTGAAGCAGGCTTTCCTGAAATATAAGTGCTTATTAAGCTGCTGCCGACTGTCCGTCTTCGCGCTCTTCAATTACTTTTTTAAGTTTATCAATTGCCTGGGCAGCCCGTTCCTCATCAAAACGGTTTATGTTTAATAACATTTTCGTTTTCTCCTGGCGCGTAATTACCGGGTTATTCAGCAGTCTGATAATTTCTTCTTTCTGCTTAGCCGAAGCATAACGCACGCTGGTTGAAGGAGCTTCTGCTACTTCCTTATCAGCTGTAGCTGCGGTTTCAGCGGCACGCATAGTTGCTTTTTTCTCGGTTGGCACAGCAGGGCTCTTAGCTGCTTTTGCAGGCTCGTTGCCGCTATAGTCCATCTCCTCTGCAGGGGTTGGTTCATAACCAGCCGCTCTGATGATCCAGGCCAGAATGTTACGATATGCTTTACCAATGGCTCGTGTCTGCGCCATACTTGCAATCGCAAATTCCTGATAGTATTTTTTACCCTGCTCTTTGTTAGAACAGATCGCAAAACCAGCCCCAACTACCAACTGGCTACGCAGGTCCAGCAGGTTAACTTTTGCCTGGTATTTTATTTCATCATCCGTGCTTATATTCACCACATGTTCCACTACAGGAAGTATACCTAAACGCGAACCGGCATACTGCCAGCCTTCTACGTTCACATACTCTTTACCCTGAATGTTCTGGTATAGTCTGTTCTCTTTAATGAACTTCGCCAGGTCTACCGCCAGATGCATGGTTTCATCCGACTTCGCAATGTCATAACTCTCGACCTTAGGCTTCTGTACTTTTAAGTCTTTACTTGGTTGATTCATCTCTATTAGCTTTGTTTGTTTAAGTACAATATCTAAACACAATGCCTACAGAAATGGTGCAAAAAAAGCAAAAAATTATGTAATTTATATTACTGATTATCAGCTAGTTACAAAGTATTTTCTAAAATTTTTAGTACCATTACTAAAGCTGTGCAAGCTTTGGCTAAAAGAGAAAAGGGTAAGAGGTATTTACGGAAGTAAGAGAGAATGAGTTTGGGAGTTTGGGAGTTAGAAAGGTATAAGTTAGAAAGTTAGAAAGGTAGAAAGTTAGAAAGTTATAGACCTAGCAGCGTGCGCAGCTCCTGCTAGCGTCTATAGTTGATCAACAAAACCATACTGTAGAAACGCAATACCTTGCGTCTTATACTTAAGTAGCTAAACTATAGCTGAATCGATAGCTAACAATTTAACCTTCAACAATCTAACAATTAACAAACAGCAATCAACTACCTTTCAGAGAATACTTCCTGCACGATGAGACCGTCTTTCATAACCAGGGTGCGGTCGGCCATGCTGGCCAGTTGCTCGTTGTGGGTTACTATAACAAAGGTCTGGTTAAACTCGTCGCGTAGCTTAAAGAAGATGTCGTGAAGCTCCTGGGCATTTTTAGAGTCGAGGTTACCGCTTGGTTCATCCGCAAAAATCACTTCCGGCGAATTGATAAGGGCACGCGCTACTGCGGTACGTTGCTGTTCCCCACCCGACATTTCAGATGGCTTATGATCGAGTCTGTGCGACAGGTTCAGCATCATCAGCAACTCTTTCGCGCGTTCAATCACTTCTTTTTCAGGGCGGCCAGCTAAAAAGCCCGGTAAGCAAACATTCTCAACGGCAGTAAATTCGGGTAGCAGGTTATGGAACTGGAAAATAAAACCAATATGCCTGTTACGGAATTTGGCCAGGTCGGTGGCGTTGTACTTCGCAATGTTCTTCCCTTCAAACAACACTTCCCCGGAGTCAGCATTATCCAAGGTACCTAAGATGTGCAGCAGCGTACTTTTACCAGCCCCGGATGCCCCAACTATAGATACCACTTCGCCGGTACCAATGGTCAGATCTATACCTTTCAGAACCTCGAGTTTACCGTATTTTTTATGAATGTTAGATACCTGCAGCACGTAAATAAAAGTATAGGAATGAAAAGAAATATTGCCTGCTCCAAAGCTACAAAATTTTGTTGGATTAGAGATTGCCTATGTCGCTATAATGCGCAGTATAGCCAGTGGTTTAACATATCCTGGTCGTGAGCCATACTTTATACTTATGCCTGTGTAACTGTATTTTCAGGCTCTTGTGGTTCCTTTTCGAGCACGTCTTTTACATAGAGCTCATTTATAACAACTATAGTTACGGCAAGCAACGGAGCAGCCAGCAGCAAACCTATAGCCCCCATCAGCATACCCAGCAACACCTGCGAAAAGAGCAGCAACGCAGGCGGTAAATGGACGGTTTTCTGGAATATGAGCGGCGTAATTACATAAGTTTCCACCATCTGAATAGCCCCATAAACCAGCAGCGCATATAACGCCAGTTGCGGGCTTACTGTTAAACCAACCAAACCAGCCGGCACTGTAGCCAGCCATGGACCGATGGTCGGTACAAAGGCAAACAAAAAAGAGATAAAAGCCAACGCAAGCGCCAGTGGCAAACCTACCAAACTATAGCCAATGGCTGTGCTTACACCAATTACCGTCATAGCAAGCAGCATGGCCAGCAACCATAGTTTAAGTGTGGTGTAGCATTTGCCCAGCACTTCCAGCACGCGGGTGCGCTGCCTCACCGGGAAAAGCTTTGTAAAACCTATAGTATAGAGCTTCGGATTTGAAGCCAGGAACAGCGCTGTTACAATTACTATAACTATATCGGCGAGCACACTTAAAGTAGTAGAGAAAACAGAAGACACTTTAGAGAAAATACTCTTTGGTGCAGGCAATAGCTCGCTCATATCGTCAGGCACTTTGTTGATGAGTTTCTTACCCAGCCCAAAACTTTGCAGCCATGTTTGTACTTTGTCTACAGAACCGGGTATAGTTTGCTGCATTTCCTGCACCTGCTTGCTAACAGTAGGTGCAATAAGTATAAAAACGCCTATCAAAGTCCCGAAAAAAAGTATGACCGCCAGCAGCAAAGCCAGCCCATGGTTTACATGTAATTTACGTTCGAACCACTCGGCAATGCCACTAAACAATACGGAAAGCAGTATACCGGCAAAAACCAGCAGAAAAAAATACCCGTACTGCCCCAGCATATAAAATGCAGTAGTAATTAGCAGTACAATTAAAGTTGCAGTGGCTACACGTTTCGGGAAACCAGAGGCATCAGAATGAGGTACACCCATCAGGTATAGTATCTAGGTTTTTCAAGTATAAACTGTTCACTGTATGCTTTATACTTGTTGCCCCGATAACAGTTATACTTTAGATAAAATACGCGCTGGCAACAGGCTTCAATATTTTAAAAATCCATTACTTGAATATCATCTTCAAAAGGCGTACTTTCGTGCGTCCATTAAAACTGAAAGCATGAACATACACGAATATCAGGGTAAAGACATTTTAAAGCGCTACGGCGTGCGCGTACAGGAAGGTATTGTGGCTGAAACGCCGGACCAGGCTGTGAAAGCTGCCATGAAACTTACCGAAGAAACAGGTACAGGTTGGCACGTAATTAAAGCACAGATACATGCGGGTGGCCGTGGTAAAGGTGGTGGCGTAAAGCTGGCAAAAGACCTTGACCAGGTTAAAAAGCTTGCAGGCGAAATACTTGGCATGACGCTGGTAACGCACCAGACCGGCCCTGAAGGTAAACTGGTACAGAAAGTATTGGTAGCACAGGACGTTTATTATCCGGGTGAGTCGCAGCCAAAAGAGTTTTACCTGAGCATCCTGCTTGACCGCGCAAAAGGTCAGAACGTGATCATGGCATCTACTGAAGGTGGTATGGACATTGAAGAAGTAGCAGAAAAAACTCCTGAGAAGATCATTAAAGAGTGGATCGACCCGGCTGTTGGGCTGCGTCCGTTCCAGGCTAATAAAATTGCTTTCGCATTTGGTTTAGAAGGCGAAGCTTTCAAAGAGATGGTTAAATTCATCACCAGCCTGTACAAAGCATATCTTGAGTCTGATGCTGCTATGTTCGAGATCAACCCTGTTCTGAAAACATCAGACAACAAGATACTTGCCGTAGATGCGAAAGTTGACTTAGACGATAACGCCTTGTTCCGTCACAAAGACCTGGCTGCCCTGCGCGATATTACCGAAGAAGATCCGTTGGAAGTGGAAGCTAGCGCATCGCACCTGAACTATGTAAAGCTGGACGGAAACGTAGGCTGTATGGTAAACGGTGCTGGTCTTGCCATGGCAACGATGGATATCATTAAGCTTTCTGGCGGTGAGCCTGCTAACTTCCTTGACGTAGGTGGTGGGGCAAACGCACAGACAGTAGAAGCTGGTTTCCGCATTATCCTGAAAGACCCGAACGTAAAAGCCATCCTGATCAACATTTTTGGTGGTATAGTTCGTTGCGACCGTGTTGCAAATGGTGTGGTTGAGGCTTACAAAAACATCGGTGACATCAACGTTCCGATCATTGTTCGTCTGCAGGGTACAAACGCTGAAGAAGGTGCCCGCATCATCGACGAGTCTGGCCTGAAAGTTTACTCTGCCGTAGCCCTGAAAGAAGCTGCTGAAAAAGTAAAGCAGGTTTTAGCTGAAGTTGGAGCGTAGTTTCCTAAACTATAAAAACAGAAAAGGCTGCCAGTTTTGGCAGCCTTTTCTGTTTTTATAGTTTAGGAGTTAAAGAGTTTATGAAGTACGAAGGTTTAACTTAAAAGCCCCTTACTTGCGGATAGCGAATAAGGGCAGGAATTTATAATTTAGGTATAGTATAAACAAAAACAAAGAAGGCCATCTACTGACAGCCTTCTCTGATCAACAAAACAACAACACTGTGTATTCTCTTTATCTTTAAACTATCCAAGACGCGACAAATTGCTTATCCACATTTCTGACTTCGCAAACTTTCTAGCTTACACTTTTCTAACTTACCAACTAAACTCAGCTTTCTAACTTTTTAGGTTTTTTGATGGTGAAGACACGCGAAACATTGAAGCCGAAGTGTACATCGCCTTTGCCCCAGTCACCTATCGTTTCAGTCATAAAGCCGGGCTCTATCATAGATGTGGAGTTGGTAAAATGCAGCTGAAATACGTGACCGCCCGTCTCAATATCAAAGCCTATGGCCAATGAGTTTTTCCGGTCGGTGGGCAACTGGTCTGGCAAGGCATAATAATATTCTGCATTTATAGCTATCCGTTTTGTTATCTTCTGGCGGGCAGCTGCACCAACCAGAATCACATCGTGCGTGTCTTCGGAAGCAGGTACCAGGTTACGGTGAACTAAAGTTGGCATAAACTGCAGCGTGGTACTTTCGCTAAATTTACGGCCAACTATAAGCTGGTGGGTATATTCTAACCTGGAGCTGAAATAGTTCTCGCGCTCGGGCTGCTGCCATTCAATCGTCTTTAAATACACCCCCGAAAGTATAGCCAGCGAAATGGGCATTGTTTTTTTCCCGGAGCTTTGGCGCAGCAATTTATACTTTGCAAAACCGTCGTACACTTTGTTGTGCGAACTACGCCCTACCCCAATCATTAGCCTGTCGGTTATGCCATAGTCCAACCCAATTCTGATACTTGCCTGGTCCAGCCCGAAAAGGTTGTAAGCGCCGGTATTCAACATCCCGAAGCGGTGCGATATTTTCATGTCCAACACGCCACCGGCCACATTCTCCAGCGAGTGCCCGTTTATAACACGGGTGGTTTTAAAACTGGCTTTCGCGTATTCGGTGGTCTCTTCCTCCTCCCCCAACAACGATAACAGGTCGTCCTGGGCAAAGGCGGAACTATAGGCCAGCAAACAAAGCAGCAGCAAGGCAAGTTTAAGTTTCTTCATGGTCTCAAGTACAAGTTTGGGCAGCGATCAGGGTGGTAAGGCTGCCCGTTAACCAATTAGGAGGTTTGTTAGCTTTTCAGGGGCTCGTAGTTTATGTCTACCGTTACTTTTATCTGTTTGGCAATTTTCTCGCGCACCAGGTTGGGTATGGTAATTTTATAGTCTTCGGGAGCCAGGTTAAAGGTAGAGGCAGCATTTACCACGCCGTTTTTCACAACTATAGTTCCGGGCGCTTCTACGGGTTTGGTTACGCCATGCAAGGTCAGGTTGCCTTTAACAGTTACTTTATAAGTACCGTCCTTTTTAAAATTCACATCTCCAATGTTAGCAATAGCCCCAGAAAAACTGGCTTTCGGAAATTTACCAGACTCTACATAGTTCTCGTTAAAGTGTTCTTCCATCAGGGCCTTCTCAAACTGAAAAGCTTTCATCAGCACCGCAAATTCCATTTTCCCTGTCTTCGTATCGATCACGCTGGTTGTGGTTTTGTTGTGCGCTTCAATGTCCTCCATCGGGGTAGATGAGAAGAAGGAGATCTTACCGGTTTTAGTAAAAAACTTATCCTGGGCCTGAGCAGCGGTGACCAGTAAAATCAGCAACAGGGTGTTAAAAATGACTTTTTTCATGGAGCTTATAGTTAGTTTATAGTTTGAGATTATCCTTTTTTGGTTACAACACAGCGGATCAGTACCACATCCATCAGTACGCCTGTGCACACGCCTTTCACCGTTACTTCATCGCCTGCTTTCACATTTGCCGCGCTTTCTGCATCGGTTTTCGGTATCGTACAGATTACCCCAGACATAGCATTGTTTGCATCCAGCGTCAGGTTAATGTTGCCTTCTTCGTCGGGAACCATCGTTTTTACTTTGCCACGTACAGCTACAACTTTGTCGAGGTATTTCTGGTTGGCGGCAGCTTCGTCGGTGGTAAATTCCTGTAGCAAAACAGGCGCTGCTACTGCAAAATCAGATTCGGCGGAGGCTGTGTCGCGGTGCGGTTTGTTGTAAAGCAGCACAGCGGCCACAATACCGATCACAGCAACTGAGAGCACTATAAGGAGTATCTTTTTCATATTTTATTAATTGTTGGGTGCGCCGGCTTCTACCCAGGCTTTTATCTGGTTTATAGTGCATGCCGGCAACTGCGAAGCGCCCTGCGGCATAGGCGTAAACCCACTAGCATGCAACACCGCACCCACCAACCGGCCATTTTTTGCTACCACCGAAGCTCCCGCATACGAAGCCAGATCGATGCCTCCGTTGCCAGCTGCACCTGTATGGCAAACCACACAGTTCCGCTTAAAAACTGGCTGAATGGTCTGGCTGAAGGTTACATTTTCGGTTACACAAGGTGTATTCTGGTAAAGTTCTTCTTCCACGTCGTAATAACAGCTTTGCAGGGTGAAGGACAAAGCTATAAGCATCGGCAGCACAACTGCCTTTGGTACCAGTTTAACTATGCTGAAACGGTTCATACACTGTTTGTACTTGTCGTTAATTATTTGGAGCCCCGGCATTAACCCAGACCTTAATTTTATCAATATCGCATTGGGGTAGTTTGGCACCGCCCTGCGGCATTGGTACAAACCCACTTGCATGCGTAACAGCGCCCACTAACCTACCGCTTTTAGCTACTCCGGCTGCATCGGTATACAGTGTCAGGTTGATGCCGCCAGTTGGGGCTGTGCCACTATGGCAACCGGTGCAGTATTTGGCAAAAATTGGTTTTATAGTTCCGGAGAATGACACGTTAGTTGTGTTGCAGGCTGTGTTATCGGTGCAGGTCAGGTCTTTTGCGCCTTGTTGTATCCATTTTTTTATCAACCCGATCTGCGCTGTGCTTAACCTCGGACGTGGGGCTTTGGGCATGCGTTCGTCTTCATCGTCTTCCGTTATCATTTCATATACTTCGCTATCTTCCGGGTCGCCAGGCTTAATGTCGCCGGTACGCATTACACTTTCATAATCCGTCAGCTGCACACCATCCTGTTTTGTAGTGGCATCGTGGCAACCGCTAACCGCACAGTTCGACACAAGTATTGGCAGTACATCCCGCTGAAAATACACTACATCAGGGTCGCAGTTGCCCGCCCCCGGATCTGTAGGGTCGGTAGGCTCCTCTGTTCCCAGGGGTTCCGGCACCTCGTGCTTACAGCCAACTATAGTTATAGCCAACAGTAAGTACAATAGCATCAGGGGTAGTACACGGGGTCTCATTTCAGTTATGTGGTGTTAGCTATTGTCAGGGTTAATGCTCTGTTTCTGCATCTAAATAACGGTATAAATTAAAAGTTTGCCAGCTAATATTACTGAACCGGGATATTTACTTACCGAACCGGAATGCTTGTGACCTGAATGGGTTAGGTGAATGCTTTAGGGGATGTACTGACTGGGTATTAAAGTGATGTTTAACTATAGCGTTGCGGGATTCGGTAGTAGTGTATGGTTTGTATAATTCTATCTGAACTCTGCATAGTGTTGCTATAACACACCCCTGCCCCTCTCAAGAGGGGAATTTCTGCCTTACCAATTTTTAAACTATAGTTCTATAGTTACAGTCCATCCACGGACAGGTCGCGACCTGTCCCTACGAAAATACTACCACGATCAATTGCAGAGCTTACCAGTTTAAGCTATAGTTAAGCGGTTAATAGCAGAAAGATCGCAGTCTTTGGGTTGAGCGCCTTGTGAATATCTGGTGCCGCAGGCATTGCGAGGTAACGAGCAAAAGAGATTCGCACAGCGCGATGCCCAAAGACGGGGCCTCCCGGCCGTGAGGGCACCAAAGCCAAAGATGAAACTATTAGTGAGTAGAGCTCCCAGGAATACAGATTGTTTGAAAGGATAGCTTAGCTACAGATAGCTTCAACTATAAGCTAAAACAGATTTCTCCCTTCGTCGAAATAATAACGGTGTAACTATAGTAGAGAGGCGCCCAGGAACAAAACCAGGATCCTCGACTAACTAAAACTATACACGCTGGCAAATCAGAAATTATAAAAAATTACAACAACCTACTTCCCTACTAACCATTGTTTAAAAGCCGCGGCACGTTCGGTACTGACGATGGTTTCGTGATCGGAGGCGGGATGGAGATCGATTCGGACTCTGGCTTTAGAGTAACTATACATCGCATCGATAGCTTTAATGTTGATGATGAACTGCCTGTTGATGCGGAAGAATTGCGACGGGTCTAAAATGTCTTCTACTTCATCCAGGTTCTGATCGATGGGCCAGCGCTTTCCTTCAAAAGTGCAGACATGTGTCATTCTTTCCTGTGTATAAAAATAAGCGACATCGGCAATTTCTACGGTTTTAAGGTGCTGCCCGAATTTGATGACTAGCCGTTTCTGGTAAGCTGGTTTAGCGTTTGGCTGCAGCGCCTGTAACAGTAAACTATAGTCTACAGCAGGTCCGGAAGTTTTACTTCGTGTTTTTTTAAACTTTTCGAGGCTTTGGGCCAGTTCCTGCAGTTTTATGGGTTTTAGCAGGTAGTCAATGCTGTTAAGCTTAAAGGCATCTAGGGCAAACTGATCGTAGGCGGTGGTAAAAATGACTGGTACTTCTACGTTCGTTTGCCTGAATATCTCGAAACTGGAGCCGTCGGCTAACTGAATATCCGAAAGAATGAGGTCGGGTTGTGCATGGTTATTAAGCCAGTCGACGGTGCTTTCAATGCTGTCCGTTACACCAAGTATCCGGATGGTGGAGTCTAGTTGTAACAGCATTTTGCTGATGCGGCTGGCTGCAGCGGCTTCGTCCTCAATTATTAATACGTTCATTTTCTGCCTGATCTAATAACGGTATACTTACGGTAAAATACTCCTGTGTCTGGTCAACTTTAATAGGGCGGGCACCCAGCAAATGGTAACGGCTCCGTATGTTCTGCAACCCAATTTTAGTTGATAGTTCGGGGGTTTGCTTTGGCTGGCAATTGTTCTGCACCACCACATATTCACCCTGTACAAAAACAGATACAAACAACGGCCTGGCCTTCGAGATAATGTTGTGTTTGATGGCATTCTCGAGTAGCAGTTGCAAGGTGAGTGGCGCTACATATTTTGTTAAGGCACTATCCGGCACATTTATAATTACCTGCAGGTTGTCGCGGTACCGTTGCTGTTGCAGAAAGGCATAATCCCTAATTAAGTCTAGTTCTTCCTGTAAGGAAATCAGGTTCTTTTCGCGTAGTGTCAGCATTACCCTGAAAAAGTCTGAGAGCCGCTCTACATATACTACTGCTGCATCCGGGTCTTCTTCTATAGTTGATATCAGCGTATTAAAACTGTTGAACAGGAAATGCGGATTTACCTGGCTTTTCAGGGTCTCGAACTGGAACATGACCTTGTCTTTTTCCTGGCGCTCTGTTTCGCGCAGCCGCTTTTCACGCCCTTTTATAAACAGGTATAAGCCTGCCATTACTCCCATAAAAGTGAAGGTATAAAACCAATACGTTCGCCAGAAAGGAGGCCGAATCTCGAAACTATAGTTTACCGTTTCAACGCCCGAAAAATCAGCAGTAGCCGACGATGCAACCTTAAATGTGTACTTGCCCGGGGCCAGGTTAGGATAGGTAATGGTATAGTTGCGGGAGTTTGTCCAGTTGCGGTCGTAGCCTTCCAGTTTTACGCGGTAAGTAACATCTTCGGGGTTCTGAAACCACAGGCCGGTATACTCAAAAGTTAAATGATTATTATCGTAGCTAAACGTATGGTCTTGTTGGTTAAGCACTGATTTGAAGAAAACCTGTACATCCTGCAAACGCGTGTTGGGCCTGAATTGCTTCGGCGAAAAAGCGGGATTGTAACAGATAAGCCCGTTTTGTGTGCCAAACCATACCTGTCCGTCTGTAGCAGAACTTACCACATTCAGGTTGGGGTCGGGATTGCTGATGCCGGCATCTTTACCATAGAAAAGCACTGTGCCGGTTTCAGGATGCAGCACATCCAGCCCAGACCTGTTCATTAGTAATATATTCCCCAGTTTGTCAGCGGCGATAGAGGTAATGTTCAGGTCGTACAAGCCATCTTTTAAACTATAGTTCCGGAAGGTTTTACCATCAAATTTACAGACACCGAAATTAAGCGTACTAAACCAGATGTTGCCTTTTTTATCTTCGGTAATAGAGTAAACGGTTTTGCCCTGCATGCCTTCTTTTTCGGAGAAGTTGGTAAATTTTCCGTTTTGCAGCATGGTAAGCCCGCGGCCGTCGGTGGCAAACCATACCCGGTTTTTACTGTCTATAAATGCCTGGTAAATGTAGTTTATGCCAAGGCCGTTTTGTTGCGTATAGTTCTGGAAAGTATAAACCGGCGCATCTGAGTTCCCGTTTGTTTTTACAGTGCATTTCGATACTCCCCCCAGCGTAGCCAGCCATAGTTCGTTGTCTTTACCGGTTATGCCCAGCACGTTCTCATTTACCAGGCCATCGCTTACGCTTATCTGTTTATAGTTGCCGGTTGCCGGGTTAAGGTGCAGCAAGCCCTGCCCCATGGTACCAATCCAAATAAAGCCCCACTTATCTTCGTACAGACTCACAACCTGAAATTTATTCCGGTTGCTGAGGTAAACCTGGGTAGGTGCATTTTCTGGTTTCCGGAATAAGCCTTCGTCGGTTGCAAACCAAATGCTTTTATCGCGGGCGGCCAGTACGCTGTGTATTGTCTGCTGCTGTAGTTCAGGTATAGTGCTGATGGCCGGATTTGCACGCAGCACAGTGGGTGAATTTGTCGCGAGCCACAGGTGGCCTTCCTGGTCGTGTAGCAGGTCTGTTACTTTTAGCTTGGCCGTTTCAGAATTAAGTGTGCGTATATGATTGCCATCTGCGGGCATCCACAACACCCCTTTGCTGTCAGTACCTATCCACAGGCCATTTTGGTGAGGCAATAGCTTGGTTATGCTGCCATAGTTCCAGTTTCGGGCTGCCTCCGGAATGGTTATCTTACCGGTTTTAAGATCATAACTGCAAACACCGGCACTCTGCATCCCAATCCACACGGTTCCGTTAGGCAGGCTTTTTACGGCGGTTACAATGTTATCCGGCAGGCCATTTCCGGAGCTTAGTACATCTATAGTTGGCTTTCTATTTTTCAGGGTAATAAGGGCAATGCCACGGTCAGTACCAACCCAGATGCGGCCCTTCTTGTCTTCGGTTAAGGTATAGGTATAGTCGTCGGGGAGGCCATGTTTTGCGCTGAGGTGGTAAAAACGGTTGCCTTTGCCATAGTATATTCCCTGCCCATATGTGGCCACCCACAAGGTTTGGTCTGTGCCCTGTAGTATAGCTGCAATGGGGGTGTTAATGTGCTTGCCCGACGGGATGACCGTAACAAGTTGCTGGTTTTTTTTGCGGGCTAACAGGCCGTTTTCGTAGCCAACCCATAGTTGCTGTTGTGCATCTTCGTAAATAGCAGACACAGCCGGTGCATTGGCAGCTTTGCCCGGAACAGGAAAAAACTGGTAAGAGGTACCCGTATAGCGTAATAGACCTAGCGACGTGCCCAGCCAGGTATACCCCTGTTTGTCTTGCAGCAGGTGTTTTACTTTTGCCGGCTGGTTATTATACTCAACTTCAGTGGTATTAAAATGCAGCGATTGCCCCAGCGCAGTTACCTGTAAAAGTACAGGCAGCACAAGTGCAACTATAAGTTTAGCCCACCGGTTGCGTTTCATGGGTTACTTCTGCTGAGGGGTTAGTGTGGCGTTAATTTCTACACTTATCTCTTCGGCAATTTTCTGATACACAATTTTAGGGATGGTGATGTTGTGCTCCTGCAGCGGAACTATAAACTCTGACTGAATGGTAATAATGCCCCCTTTTATAGTTAATGCAGATTTGATGATGCGCTCCACCTCTACCCCGTGCACCGCTAATTTGCCTTTCGCCCGTACTGTGTAGGTACCGTCTTTGCTGAAATCGACAGGCTCTATAATTTTACCGGCAAAGGTGCAGTTTGGGTAGCGCGTGCTTTCCATGTAATTTTCATTGAAATGCTCGCGTTGCAGCGCACTGTTAAACCCCTCAAACGACTCATTGGCTACCGAGAAAGCGAATGTCTGGTCATCGGTTTTAATAAGGCCTTTTAACTTAGCAGAGCTTGCCTCGATCAGTTCCAGGGGAGCTTCAGACTTAAAATGGATGCGCCCTTCTTTAATACGGTATAGTTGCGCGACAGGCCGATAGAATGTATAGCCTGCACTCAACAGCAAAGCTGCACTGCAAATAATCCACCACAAGATTTTATTTGATTGCATCAGCTGCCCTTTTAAAGTATAAAACGTGCCCGCAACCCTATTTCGTGCAAGCATAAAGCCAGTAAAAATAACAAAATTTCTGATGCTCAAAAGTATAAAAAAGCGAAAGCCACCCCATCAGGCAGCTCCCGCTTTAAAATAGCTTAGTATAAAAACTTTCTAACTTTCTAACTTTCTAACTTTCTAACTCCTACACTACCTCAAGCTGCACTTCTACGTTACCCTGCACTCCAATAGAGTACGGGCAAACCTGGTGTGCTTCATCTACTAATTGCCGGGCCTTTTCTTTATCCATGCCTTTCAAGTCTACTTCCAGTTTCACACCTAGGCCATAGGCGCCTTCATCCGATTTCAGCAGATCTACGTGAGCTTTAACTGTAGCTGCAGGGTCTAACCGTTCGTGGTGTTTGCCTGCTACCAATAGCAATGCACTCTGGAAACATGCCGCATAGCCGGCTGCAAACAGTTGTTCGGGGTTTGTTTTTCCTTTTTCGCCGCCCAACCCTTCAGGCAACGACAAGGGCATATCCAACACGCCATCTGATGAGGTTACATGGCCCCTGCGGCCGCCTGTGGCAGTTACTTCTGCCGTATACACTCTTTTCATAGTTTATAATTTGTGGTTATAGTTCAGGTAATACTAACAGCACTTTTAAAAGTAATGTTTTGCAAGACAGGACAATAGTGTGCAAACCCAACTATAACCCGAAACTATCTGGTACATTTTTATAGGGAATGTTTCCTTTTATCAGCATTGTTTCTATTTTTGCACACGTCCTGCACCCGTAGTTCAACTGGATAGAATATCGGATTTCGGCTCCGAGGGTTAGGGGTTCGAATCCTCTCGGGTGCACATTTTAGAGAAAGCCATACTTCATAGTGTGGCTTTTTTCATTTTAGGCCCTATAGTTTATAAGCCGAACCTGGAGTACGAAGGCGTAACCGAACAAACTATAACAACGCCTTTATTGCCTGCCAAAAATTAAGTAGCTGTGTGTCTGTTGCAAAACTATACCTGATTTGCCACAAACGAATGGCCAACCTGCCTGTCGCTACCTCGGAACATACATCTAAAAAGGATCATCTACCAGAGTGCTTGCATCGGCGGGATCTTTATCTTTAAACTACAGGCAGTAGGCACTACACTAAGAACGACTACAACATCAGCATTTTTAACTGGGATGATAAATAAATTTGCGGTGCTGGGTTTCTGCATAACCACTGACGACGAGCTAAAACAAACCGGGTTTTGGTTATTTTTCTGGTGTTTAATAGCTGTTTATACGCAAGCCGCTGGTAAAATTGAAAGGTGTTGCCTTTTTAGTTACCATCTTATATTTTGCGTTTCAATTTCGGGGTGTAGCGTAGCCTGGTATCGCGCCAGCATGGGGTGCTGGAGGTCGTGGGTTCGAATCCCGCCACTCCGACCAAATAAAAAGCACTACCAATTAAGGCAGTGCTTTTTATGCAAACTTTAGAAGCTACCTTATCTGTTCACGGCATTATAAGCCTGTCCGTTCTTCTTCTTTTTGCTTGTACGGTTGCGCCATATTATAATACCACTTATCCAAAGTATAGCTGGCATCAGCCCGCTAACGAACCATACTATACGCGTAAACCAACCACCGATTTCCCCGAAATGGATGGGCACAAACCAGTTGCGGGTAAGCCGGTGACCAGCCGGTGCCGTATGTGGCTCGTATGCAAACAAGACCTTACCTGTATACTGATCAACGTACACCTGGGGCCTGTATTCGGGTCCGGCATCTATTTCTGCGGCATTCACAACAGAAAAATAAACCCTGTCGGCACTATCCTTCGGCATGATGAGGTTTCGCTTATGGTAGCCGGGATACATGGTATCCATCATATCCAGGGCCTGCCCTATTGTTACCTCCGGCAAGTCTGTGCGGTACGTGGATTTTATCTTTGTAACATCCGGTGTTGGTTCATTGGTGCTGGTAACATAATCTACAACTACCTGTACCTGCTCTGAAAAAGCAAAATATACACCAGTTATGCTTACCAGTAAAAGCGGGATGATAAAGTAAAAGCCAAACACTTTGTGCACATCGTAATTGCGGCGTTTAAAGCTGGCATTAGGTTTTAAGCGCAGGCCTTCTTTCAGCTGTTTCTTTTTATGAGGCAACCATAAGTAAAACCCCGACGAAAGTAAAACAACAGCTAGCAGCAACGAACTGATACCTGTTATAGTAGAGCCAACCTCCCCTATCGTGAGCTGCCGGTGAATTTCCAGCACGTCTTCCAGCACGCCGCGGCGCTTGGCCATTTCGCCCAGATACGCACCTGTAGCCCCATCATAAAATACGAACTCATTTTTACCTTCAACCTTTACGATATAATTCTCGAGTTCGCGCAGCGGGAAAAGTATCGTCGAAACCTCGCCTCCAAACTGTGCTTCGGCTTTGGCAACTATAGTTCTGGCATCTATAACCTTTACATCCGGGGCAGTGCTTTGGTATAGTTCCGGGTATAAAAGTGCCGTAAGCTCTGGCTGGAAAACATAAACCGAACCTGTAATGCCAACTATAGAAAGTATAGCACCAGCTGTAAGGCCTATCCAAAGGTGCAGTTGCAGGATCAGTTTTCTCATGTGGTATGTAAACAAACCGGCGGCACAGCCAAAGCTATGCCGCCAGATTTTAGCAAAACTATAGTTTATCCAGGTTAAAAGCGAACCCCAATGGTACCCTGCACACTTATTGGTGCACCCGGCATAATAGCTGTCGCCGACTGTGAGCCATCATAATATTTCAGGTTTGTCAGGTTCTTCACATTTATAGCGGCGTGGTATTTATGGTTATCGTAGTAAATGGTGCCATCGTAGCGGGTGTAGCCTGGCAACCTGAAGCTGTCAGTGGCATCAACGGGTCTGTCGCCAAAACTGGTAAAGCCACCGCCAATGCCAAGGCCTTTTAGCAGGCCATCCTGCAGTTCGTATGTAGCCCAAAGGCTGCCGCTGTGCTTGCTAACGCCCCTGAAAGCTGTGCCCACCATTTTCTCGTCTGTATCTTCTGTAACGCGGGCATCTGTGTAACTATAGGTTGCGATCAGGTTAAGGCCGGCTAGAACTTCGCCGGTCACGTCGGCTTCAATACCTTCGCTGCGCACTTCGCCAACCTGTATGCTATAGGCCGCATCTGTAGGGTCAGTAACCGGTACATTACTGCGCGTTATGTTAAAGTATGCTGCTTTTACATTTATTTTGTCATTCAGCAGCCCAGATTTCAGACCACCTTCCAGCAAATGAGACGTTACTGGATCAAACGATTCGCCATCTTTGGTACGGCCAACTTCCGGCTGAAAACCTTTAGACCAGTTACCATAAACTGATAGTGGGCCAACTACTTCTGCCAGAAAGCCGATGCGCGGGTTAAAAGCGGTGTTGCGCTGGGTTGTAGTTACCTCCGAGAAGGTATTGGTTGTTTTATTTAGTTTTTTGCTTACTTTTTCAAGGTCCCACACATCGTAACGCGCCCCGAACAATAACTTAAAGCGCTGTGCAATAGAAAGGAAATCCTGCATATACACACCGTATAGTTGTGTTTTGTCGCGGTAATCGTCGCCGAAAGTAAGCTTGGTTGGCTTTGGTTTGCTGTTATACTTTGGGTTAAAAACGTTCAGGGTGTCGTAGTTGCCACGGTTATACCAGATATCAAACATAGAGCTGGCTACTTCTAAACCAACTACTGTTTTGTGTTCCAGTGCTGCACCAGTTTTAAACGTAGCGTATAGTTCGTTCTGAGTTGCAAAGTTGCGCTCAAAGTTATATTGGTCCTGCAGGCGGCGCGTTACTTTAGAGTTGGTATCGTCGTTTTTAGGAATACCGGCAAACTCCACTACTTTTCGCTCCTCTGATGAATAGGTAAAGTTAGAGGCATGACGCAAACTAAAAATATCGTTAAAGCGGTGTTGCAGGTTATACTGCACCAGGCGGTTCTGATGTCTGCCCACATTATCTGGTTCGCCGATTGAGCGGTTAGCTGGTACGTCGGCAATTATTTTATTAAAGGCAACTATACCCCTGTCTGATGCCTGGTCGTGGTCCAGGTATTCGGCTTCTAAGGTAAGGGAGGTTCTGTCAGAGAAATCGTAGGTTAAGGCTGGCGCTACAAAGAAACGTTTGGTGCTTACAAAATCACGGTACGTATCGCCTTTCTCAAACACGGCATTCATTCTATATTTCAGGGTTTTTTCCTCGTTAAGGGCACCGCCAAAATCTATAGCCGGACGGTACTGGCCAAAGCTGTTAGCGGTTAACTGAATATCATGGAAAGTAAAGGCCGTAGGTTTCTTGGTTGTGATGTTTACCATACCACCCGGGTCGCTTACACCATATAATACAGATGCAGGTCCCTTCATTACCTCAAGTTGCTGAATGTTGGCCGTCTCGCGGAACGTACGCACGCTGTTACGGAAACCGTTCTTAAAGATACTTTCGGTACTTGTTCTGAACCCACGTATCTGGAAGATGTCGGTACGGCCACCAAATCCGGTTTCCATGGTTACGCCACTTACATTGCGCATGGCATCATCCAGGCGGATAACCTGCATCTGGTCCATGGCGCGGCGCGAAATGATCTGCACAGATTGTGGTACCGACTTTAGCGGAGCTTCCATTTTAGTAGCTGTTGACCCGATCGGCTGCACAAACTCCCCGCTTCTGCTGGTAGTAACCACCACTTCGCTAAGGGCTGTTGCGCTTGATGGCAACAGGAAATACTCGGTTAACGTGGAACCACTTACTACAACTACACTTCGTTTTAATGTGGTGTAACCTACCCCGGCCGCTACAAGTGTATAAGTACCCGGCGCTACCGCTTTTATCACATATTTACCTTCTTCGTCGGTGGTGGTGCCAAGGGTAGTACCTTCCAGGGCAACACTTATACCCAGCAGGGGTTCATTTCTTTCAGATACTATTCGCCCCTCTATACGACCCAGACTTTGCGCCAAGGTTATGTGGGTAACAAACAGAAAAACTATTACAGCTGACAGGCTTCGGAACATGATGTAGAGCTTATACTTATTTAGATTAATTCTAATAAGACGCAAAAGTAAGCAGTGCTCGCTTAATCACAAACCTTTATTTAGACTTTCTCTAAATAATAACAGAAATCATTTTTTGAACACTGTTATAGTTTAGGTATATCCTTTTCGGCATTTGGCAAGTATGTAGGAAATACACACGCAATCAGCATAAACTTATTTACTTATATGGATACTTATAACCTGAAACCCGAACATATGCGCGCTCCTGATAATCTGACTCGCGAAGAGATACAGAAAAGCCTGGATGAACTGGATGGGAAAATAAAAACGTTGCGGGCCAAAGTAAATGCCACCACTGCAGACTCGAACCACACGTACCACGAACACATTGCCGCCCTTGAGAAAAAACGCGAACTGATAGCCAATAAACTAAACGACACCGAAGATACCCAGGACAAATGGCACAACCTGCGCAGCGGCCTTGATACCCTTAAAAACGAAATCGAAAACCTGTTTAAGTAAACTATAGCTATAGTTTGTAACGACCAGAAAACAAAAAGCCCGGCTACTTGCAGCAGCCGGGCTTTTTATAGTTTATAGTTGCTTAGCCAACTACCGGCTCACGGAAGCCAACCCAGGTAAAGCGCTTGATCACAAATTCTGGGTTTGTGAACGATGCGTTACCGGCCGGGTTACCGCCCGTTACGTGGAAGTCGGAGAAGCTCGCATTCTGGTTCACAAAAATACCACCTGTCAGGTTAAAGCTAACTGGCGTACCAGCAAGGCTCATTTCATCCATTATCTTCTCTTTCACAACCGGGTCTGTGGTATAAGCGCCGCACGAAATAGCACCATGCTCACGCGCCATGTCGCTGGCCAGTTCTATGCTCTGGTCTGTATCTTTTGTTTTGATGATTAGCATGATCGGGCCAAACAGTTCGCGGCTGTAGCTTTCCTTGTTGCTGGCCTCTACTTCGTAAATTACAGGCGAGCAGGTGCGCGCATTGGCAAACATCGGGTTACTGAAGTCGCAGGTAGTTAGTACGGCATTGCCACCTATAGTTGCTGCACCTTTCACACGCTCTGTCGTAGCCGGGTTTTGTATCGCGCCCAATATGTGCGGACCAGCTTTCGGGTTATTTACCAGGCCAGTTACTGCATCAGCAATTTTCTGAACCACCTCTTCGTAAGGCACAGTTTCGCCACCTACTTTAATGCCGCCTTCCGGGATAAAGAAGTTCTGCGGAGCCGTACACATCTGGCCGGAGTATAAGCTCACTGAAAATGCCAGGTTCTGCGCTACTTTATCCAGGTCATCTACCGAATCTAGAATAATTGAGTTAACCCCTGCTTTCTCCGTAAATACGGTTTTCCCTTTCAGGCTCTCGATATAGTTACCAAACTCTGTTCCGCCGGTATAGTCTATCAACTTAACCTTCGGGTTCTCAGCCAGTTCTTTGGTTATCAGTCTGTCGTCAGCATCCACGGCAAGCTGGCAGATATTCGGGTTCAGGCCATTTTCAGCTAACACCTTTTGTAATTCAGCTACCACTATAGCTATTGGCAATACGGCTTTAGGGTGCGGTTTAACTATAACCGGGTTACCCGTAACAAGGCTTGCATACATACCCGGCACCGTGTTCCATGTCGGGAAGGTAGAGCAACCAATTACCAGCGCTACGCCTTTAGGTACCGCTTTCCAGCTTTTATTCAGTTTCAGGTTATACTTGCCCATTGGCTTTTCCCATTCCGTGCTTTCCGGGAAACGGGTCTGCTCTTCGTAACCAGAGGCAATAGCTTCCAGGGCGCGGTCGGCGGCATGCGGACCTGATGCCTGAAACGACATCATATAGGCCTGGCCGGTAGTGTGCATGGTTGCATACGCTATCTCAAAAAAACGTGCTTTCATGCGCTCCAGCGATTCTACCAGGATAGCGGCACGGTCAGCAGGCTTTACTTTACGCCATTGGTGGTAGGCTTCTTCGGCGCGCGAAATCAGGGTCTCAGGGGCAAAAAAAGGATATTTTATGCCTAAAGGCTGCTGCTCGTAAGGCGATTCTTCCTGGCCGGCCCAGTTTTCCGGATTTTCCTGTAGCAGTTCGTCGAACTTATTGTCTAATCGGGATGTATACTTTTCGCGGCCTTCTTTGTCAGCATTTTCGCCATAAACTTCCGGCGACGGATTTTCGGGATAATGTGCAAAGAAAGTACGCTCGTGCAGGGCACGTACTGCGGTATCAAGTGTAGTTTGGTGTTTGCTTGCCAGATTAGTAGCCATAGTTTTCAGAGTTATGCTTTTAAAATGATTGGTTTTGATCCAACCTTGGAAAGTTACGTAAAAAAATATAAAGGTTTGGGTACTATAGGCTATTTAGCCTTATATTTAAAAGTGCTATCAGGCACCTGCTACAGGTACAGCGACTGTCCCGGTTTGTTTAACTTAAAATTTTAATTTTTGGTATAGATGTTTACCCCACTAAAGGCGCCCTTCCGCCACGGATGGCTTGTGCTCATCCTTCTTCTATTGGTTACGGGGCCTGTTTCGGCACAGCAAATCAGCGGCCATGGTTCCCGTACTGTACCCTATACGGTTGTGTATAAGCTAAAAGCTACTACACAGGCCAATGCCCGTACTACCCAGGCCAACACTTTACAGGCAGCCCTGGCCAGGGTAAGCGCGAAAGATGTACACCAGAAATTTCCGAATGCAGGAGCATCAGGCATTTCACGTCGCGCCTCCAAGTCTGATATAACACAGATCTACCAGGCTACCTATAGTTCAGCGCTTGATTTTGAAACTGTGAAACGTACGCTGCTGGCAACCGGAACTATAGCTTACGTAGAGCCGCTTTACCTGCGCGAGCCTTTCATGGGCACCACCGACCCTTTTTCAGATTCTACCAAAACAACTGCCTATTACCTGAAACTGATAAAAGCCTACGGCGCCTGGGATATAGAACAAGGTGACACCAGTATTGTTATTGGTGTGGCCGACACAGGTTTCCGTACCGACCACCTTGATCTGAAAGACAACATCAAGTATAACTATGCCGACCCGATAGATGGCATTGACAACGACGGCGATGGCTACACGGATAACTATGCCGGCTGGGACTTTGCCGATAACGATAACAATGTATCTCATGCGCCGCGCTGGGGAGGCCATGGCATGGGTGTGGCAGGTGTTGCGGTAGCTACCCCAAACAACGGCACCGGTTTGGCAGGTGTAGGTTTTAAAAGTAAAATTCTACCCCTGAAAGTGTTTTCGTCTAACAGCGACGGTACATTTGGCGGAGGCTACGATGCGATCGTGTATGCTGCAGACAAAGGCTGTAAGATCATCAACCTGTCGTGGGGCGGCGAAGGTTACTCGCAGTATGAGCAAGATATTATAAACTATGCCGTGCTGGATAAGGATGTTGTGATCGTATCGGCGGCTGGCAATACCAGGCAGCAGCTAAACCTGTACCCAGCCTCTTATGCCAATGTGCTTTCGGTGGGCGGCTCTGACAAGAACGATAATAAGTATAAAGATTACACCTGGAGCCATTACATAGACCTGATGGCACCCAGTATGGATATTTACACCACTGCCGTAAATAATAACAATGCTTACGGCTATAACTGGGGAAGCTCGTTTGCATCGCCAATGGTTGCCGGTGCTGCCGCGCTGGTACGGGCCCATTATCCCGAACTTAACGCCCAGCAGGTAATGGAGCGACTGCGCATAACAACAGATAACATCTATAGTATAGCCGCAAACCAACCCTACCAGGATATGCTGGGTACCGGCAGGCTCAACATAAAAAAAGCACTTACCCAACAAAACCTGAAAGCAGTTCGCTGTACCGCCTTCCACGTACAGAACAACCGCTCGGCCCAGTCAGGGAGTACCGTAGCACTGGAAGCAGCTTTCCAGAATATTTTAGCTCCCATCAGTAACCTGCAGGTAACACTTAGTTCCAATTCGCCTTTTATCACCATCGCCAACAACACACTTACAATTGGCAGTATGGCAAGTATGGCAGAAACCAATAATTACCAGGCACCTTTCCAGGTTACCATTTCTCCCGAAATCCCAATAAACACGACTGTAGCTTTTAGGTTGGGTTTTACAGATGGTACCTACACCGATTTCCAGTATTTTGAGCTGACCGTAAACCCTGATTTCCACACCCTGGATGCAAACAACCTGCGCCTTACCGTAAACAGCAAAGGAAACCTGGGCTATAACGGGCTTAATTTTAACCAGGGCATTGGTATGACTTATAAAAACAGTACCAGTATGCTGTTTGAAGGCGGCCTGATGGTAGGTGTTTCGGATATGCGCGTATCAGATAACCTGCGCAACGCCAACTGGCAGAACGATGGCGACTTTACCCCGCTGCAAAATGCCCGCATCGCGTACGATACCCCCCTTGCAACACAGCAGGTACGCGGCCTGATACAGGATATTTACCCAGCCACAAATACCGTTGGCGTTGAGATTAAGCACCGCAGCTTAGCCTGGAACACTAACCCGGACAAGGACTACGTGATACAGGAATTTATTATAAAAAATATTACCCCGGATACACTTAAAAATGTAGCCGCTGCTTTGTTTGCTGACTGGGATGTAGGGATTTATTACCAGAATGCCGCCGAATGGGACAGCACCCGCAACTTGGGTTATGTTTATAACACCAGGTCGGTATTGCCAGTGGTAGGTATAAAATTGCTAACCCCGGGCGCACCCGTATATTATGCCATAGATAACATGGGCGGGGCCGGAAGTATAGCCGTGGAAGATGGCTTTACCAGTGCTGAAAAATATGCGATGCTATCTGGTGGCGTTAGCCGGACTATAGCAAATGGCAACGGAAACGGCGACAATGTATCGCATGTGGTGGGCAGTATGGCCCCAGCTATTGCTCCCGGCCAGAGCCAGGTAGTTTCGTTTGCTATACTTGCCGGCGATGACCTGGATGCATTAAAAGAACATGCCGATGCAGCTCAACTAAAGTACAAACAAATAAAAAGCGGCCCAGCACCAGTAGCTGTCGAAACTACTGTTTGTGCCGGAAGCACCTATACCTGGCAGCCAACAACAGGCAGCAAGTATAACTTTTACGCCGATCCTGAAAAGAAAACTTTGTTAAGCAGCGGCTCAAACTATACCATCACCAACTTCAGCAAGAACACGATTATTTACGCCACCAACGCCGACTCTTTGTTTGAGAGTGAAATTGTAGCGGCAACTATAAACTTACCACAAACTCCGGTAGCTGATTTTGCAGCTGCAGCTGTAACGCTTCATGCAAATACCCCTGTCGTGTTTGAAGATAAAAGTTTAAATGGTGCCAACTGGCAATGGGACTTTGGAAACGGAACTATAGTTACAGATCAAAACCCGGTCTATACTTTTACTGAGCAGGGCACTTATGAGGTTATGCTGCAGGTTACTGACCCGTCTGGTTGTTTGCAGCATAGTATTACCAAAACCTTTAACGTACGGGAGCCACTCTCAAAAGACAAAGCCGAAATGTATGCGCAGCTAACAGATGTTTACCCAAACCCATCGTTAGGCCTTGTGCGCATTAACTGGGCTGCTGATGCAACTATAGCATCTCCCCCGGAAATTTGGTTTACAGACCAGGTTGGTCGCAGGTTCAGTGCTCCGGTAAAAACGATAGCTGCCAAAGAACTGGAATTTGATTTCAGCAACATGCCAAACGGCTTATACATTGCCCACTTTACTTACAAGGATACTAACTTTATAAAGCGGATATTGTTGATGCGCTAACGAATGTATAAACTATAAAAGAGAAGGTCCAGCAACTTGCCGGGCCTTCTTTTTTATAGTTTATCGTAAAATCCAGAAAGAATAAAACGCAAAAGGCCTCACCAAATGGTAAGGCCTTTTGTTTGTAATGTAAAGTATAGCTTATGCGTTAGCGTTCTGCTTTTCCTTTAAACGGATCAGGTTAAGCGCTGAACCAGCTTTGAACCACTCGATCTGTCCTTCGTTGTAGGTATGGTTCACCATGAACGTGTCTTTCGTACCATCTTTGTGGGTAAGCACAACTTTCAGAGGAACACCCGGTGTGAAGTTCTCCAGACCCAGGATATCAATTGTATCGTTCTCTTCTACCAGGTCATAATCCGCTTTGTTTGCGAATGTCAGGCCTAACATACCCTGTTTTTTCAGGTTAGTTTCGTGGATACGAGCGAAAGACTTCACGATAACGGCACGAACACCTAAGAAGCGTGGCTCCATGGCAGCATGCTCACGAGATGAACCTTCGCCATAGTTCTCGTCACCAACTACTACAGTGCCAATTCCGGCAGCCTTATACGTACGGGCAGTTGCAGGTACAGAGTCATAACCACGGGTCATGTCGTTGTAAACCTTGTTTGCCTCGCCGTTAAACGCGTTAATCGCACCAATCAGCATGTTGTTAGAGATGTTATCCAGGTGACCACGGTATTTCAACCATGGGCCAGCCATCGAGATATGGTCAGTAGTACACTTACCTTGTGCTTTAATAAGAAGCTTCAGACCTTTCAGATCAGTGCCTTCCCATGGCTTAAAGCCTTCCAGTAACTGCAGTCGGTCAGACTTCGGATCAACAACCACTTCAACCTGGCTGCCATCTTCTGCTGGCGCTACATAACCTGCATCTTCTACAGCAAAACCGTTAACCGGTAACTCAATACCGCGTGGCTCATCCAGTTTCACCTGCTGGCCATCTTTGTTAGTTAAGGTATCAGTAAGCGGGTTAAATGTAAGGTCGCCGGCAATTGCAAAAGCAGTTACGATCTCTGGTGATGCCACGAACGCGTGTGTGTTCGGGTTACCATCGTTACGCTTCGCAAAGTTACGGTTGAATGATGTGATGATAGAGTTCTTACGGGTTGGATCATCAGTATGACGTGCCCACTGGCCGATGCACGGACCGCAGGCGTTTGCCAATACAACACCACCCATCTGAGCGAATGTATCTAGCAAGCCATCGCGGGCAGTTGTGTAACGTACCATTTCAGAACCCGGCGTGATGGTGAACTCCGCCTGGGCAACCAGGTTTTTAGTTACCGCCTGCTCTGCTATAGAGGCAGCGCGGGTAATATCTTCGTAAGATGAGTTGGTACAAGAACCGATAAGACCTACTTCCAGTTTAGCTGGCCAGCCGTGCTCTTTAACTACAGCAGCAAACTGAGAAATTGGCCATGCCGCATCCGGCGTAAATGGCCCGTTTACGTGTGGCTCTAATGTAGAAAGGTCGATCTCGATCAGTTGGTCGTAGAAAGATGCCGGATCAGCGTATACTTCATCATCCGCGCGCAGGTGCTCAGCAACTTCATCAGCCATCTGAACGATCTCTTCGCGGTTTGTTGAGTTTAAGTACGCACGCATGCTGTTGTCGTAAGCAAATACCGAAGTAGTTGCACCGATTTCAGCACCCATGTTACAGATGGTACCTTTACCAGTACAAGACATAGACTCAGCACCTTCGCCGAAATACTCCACGATAGCGCCCGTACCACCTTTCACAGTCAGGATACCAGCTACTTTCAGGATTACGTCTTTAGGAGATGTCCAGCCATTCAGTTTACCTGTCAGCTTCACGCCAATTACTTTCGGGAATTTAAGCTCCCAGGCCATACCGGCCATTACGTCAACAGCATCAGCGCCACCAACACCGATCGCTACCATACCCAGACCACCGGCATTTGGCGTGTGTGAGTCAGTTCCGATCATCATACCACCCGGGAAAGCATAGTTCTCTAATACTACCTGGTGAATGATACCTGCACCTGGCTTCCAGAAACCGATGCCATACTTGTTTGATACCGAAGCAAGGAAATCGTAAACTTCTTTGTTTTCTGTGTAAGCGTCTTTCAGATCTGAATCTGCGCCTGTGCGGGCCTGGATCAGGTGATCGCAGTGTACCGTAGATGGAACCGCAACGGTAGGCTTGCCAGCCTGCATGAACTGAAGCAAGGCCATCTGTGCCGTGGCATCCTGCATCGCAACTCTGTCCGGAGCGAAATCCACGTAAGATTTTCCGCGCTCGTACGCCTGCGTTGCCTTGCCTTCATATAGGTGTGCATACAGGATCTTTTCAGTCAGAGTCAGCGGTCTGCCAACTGTATTACGGGCAGCCGAAATGCGCTCTCCCATACCGGCATAAACTGCCTTGATCATTCCTAAATCAAATGCCATAGTTTTGCTATTATTAATGTATAAAATGCTTCTTTTCCGAAGTTCACAAATGTACGAAATCTAGAGGCTATTCAGCAACATTAGATAACATGAATATAACCTTTACAGGTTTAGTATGCTCATACGGTATCATTTTTGGCTTTTACGGATTTACTACAGTAATTTTACCCCATGAAACGTACCTATTCTAATACTTCTGCAAGGCTTATTTTGTTATTTGCCCTGCTGTTAACTATAGGAGTTAGCTCCTGCCAGCAAAATAAAATGGATACAACTTCCGCAACTATAAAACCGGGCACCTGGCGCGTAGCCCTGCACCGTACAGATGGCAAAGAAATTCCGTTTACCATGGAAGCCGAAGCGAAAAACGACAGCACGGTGTTATACCTGGTAAATGGCGAAGAGCGCATTTTGCTGGATGAGATTGCTACAGAAGGTGATTCTGTAAAAATTAAGCTCCATATTTTTGATGCCGACCTGATTGCCAAAATAGAAGATGGTAAAATGGCCGGTCGTTTTGTGAAGAATGATACAGAAGCCCCCTACTCTGTTCCGTTCACGGCCGAGTACGGCAATACTCACCGTTTTAAAACTAACCCTGCCAATGCAACCTATAGTTATGGCGGCAAATGGGAAGTAGTATTTACAGATACGGAAGGTGGCAGTTACAAAGCCGTTGGCGTTTTTGAACAGGATGGCAACAACCTGACCGGTACCTTCCTGACCGAAACCGGTGACTATAGGTACCTGGAAGGACAGGTGGATGGCGACCAGCTGAACCTGTCTACGTTTGATGGTAACCACGCTTATTTGTTCACGGCTAAGCCAACCGATGCCAACACCTTGAAAGGCGATTTTTATGCCGGCATGAGCGGCTACGAAAGCTGGACAGCCAAGCGCAACGAAAATGCTGCACTTGCCAGCGCTGACTCTTTAACGTTTCTGAAACCAGGTTACGAAAAGCTGGAGTTTACATTCCCGAGTATAGAAGGTGGCAAAAACATTTCGCTGAGCGATGACAAGTATAAAGGCAAAGTAGTAATAGTGCAGTTGCTGGGTTCGTGGTGCCCTAACTGTATGGATGAGACCAAATTCCTGGCACCTTACTATAGCAAAAACAAAGACCGTGGCCTGGAGATAATAGGTTTAGGCTTTGAGCGCAGCCCGGAGTTTGAAAAAGCGGCCCCACGCCTGCAAAAAATGAAAGAGCGCATGAACGTGAACTATGACCTGGCAGTAGCTGGTATCTCAGATAAAGAAGCAGCCGCTAAAGCACTACCAGCCCTTAACCACGTGCTCTCCTTCCCGACTACCATTTACATTGGCCGCGACGGCAAAGTTCGCAAAATACACACGGGCTTCTCAGGCCCTGGTACCGGCAAATATTACGAAGAATGGGTAGCTGATTTTAACAAAACGATGGATCAGTTGTTGGCAGAGAAAATTTAACATCCCCCTTGCCCCCTCCTAAAAACAGGAGGGGGTATTTTTTTGCGGTTTGTACTGGCCTTTTGCTGGCGAGAGTTTGTAACTCGTGCCTAACTATGATGTTGGATTTGTAACTTAACTGAGCCAAAGGCTCAACTATAGTTCGACACGAGCGGAGACGCTCGCACCATAATACATGTTATGCAATGCTTCTCCCTCCCCTGTTTTTAGGGGAGGGTTGGGGTGGGGTTATTTCCGCAGCCTTACCAATCTGAACGTACCATTTAAAGCCGCCGGTTCATTCAATTCTATAGTCAGATTTGTATGGCTAACTATAGTTCCGATGCTTCGGTTAATGTCGGAAAAGAGCGTACCGGCAATTTGGTTGAAGAAGTGGCGAGCTATAGTTGGCTTTTGTCCGTCCGGCAGAAATTTGTCGAAAATCATCACTGTACCGCCTGGCTTTAATACCCGCTCTACTTCTTTTATACAGGCAATTGGGTCTGGTATCACAGCAAGTATCAAATGGGCAACAACTGCATCAAAACTGTTATCAGCAAAGGCAAGTTGCTGGCCATTCATTACTTGTGCATCTATAGTTACTCCTAACTTTTCGGCGCGTTGCTGTAGTTTGGTTATCATGCCGGGTGTAATATCGATGGCGGTTAGGTTGGTGTATTGTTGCATGTATGGCAGGTCAAGGCCGGTGCCGGCACCAAGTAACAGAATGGCATCGCTGGGTTTGGCATTCAATAACTCTACTGACCGTTTTCTATACTTTCGGAAAATTCTGTCAGCAATAAGGTCGTATATGGGCAGGTAAAGGGTGTACCGCAGGCGGTTCCAGGTGTTGGTGTTCAGGCTCATTTTTTCATAGGTTATTTTGCGTGCACAAAACTATCCTACTATAGCCCTACTCCATTACAGATTTATAGTTGATGTTTATAGATTTTCTAAATCAGGATTTCCAGGATTTTTAAGGATTTGCAGAATTTGTGCCTGAACTATAGAATCAGGACTATTTTGTTTTGCTGAGACGGAATGCTATATGTTTTGGCAGCTAAGAATCGGGATTAATGAGGGTTGTATAGAATTTGGAAGATGCCATATTTTGCGTCTCTTTTCAAGGCGAGTCTGGAGACTCGCTCACACTGTGCAACACCGGTTAGATACCGGCGCCAGTTATTTGCAAATCCTTTTATCCTTTATAATCCTGTAAATCCTGATTCAGACAAAAAAGTGGGCCAAACAAAAAAGACGCAAAATATTGCATCCCTCCATCCTGTTTATCCTTTATAATCCTGTAAATCCTGATTCAGACAATCAGCAATTACTTCTCCCGCTCTATAGTATACGCGATCAGTTGCTCCAGCGAGGTGCGAGATGGGGACTCAGGGAAAGTGTGCAGAATTTCTAGCGCCTCTTTGTGGTAGCGGTTCATTACCTCTATAGTGTAATCTATCCCACCAGACTGCTTTACAAAATCAATAACCTGCTGCACGCGCTTGTTGTCGCCGTTGTTGTTCTTCACGTTGTAAATAACGCGGCGCTTGGTTAACCAGTCAGCATTACGAAGGGCGTGTATCAGCGGCAGGGTCATTTTCTTTTCCTTGATGTCGATGCCAACAGGTTTTCCAATTTCAGCGGTTCCATAATCAAAAAGGTCATCTTTAATCTGGAAGGCTATACCTACTTTTTCGCCAAACAAACGGGCTTTTTCGATTTCTTCTTTAGAGGCACCTGCCGAGGCAGCACCAACCGCACAACAAGAAGCTATTAACGACGCCGTTTTCTGACGTATGATATCAAAGTATACCGACTCGTCAATGTCCAGGCGGCGGGCTTTTTCGATCTGCAGCAACTCCCCTTCACTCATTTCCTTCACCGCATTCGATACGATCTTCAGCAGTTCAAAATCATCGTTCTGCAACGACAGCAGCAAGCCTTTAGAGAGAAGGTAGTCGCCAACCAATACGGCAATTTTGTTTTTCCAGAGGGCATTAACGGAAAAGAAACCACGTCTATAGTTGGCATCGTCTACCACATCGTCATGCACTAAGGTAGCTGTATGCAGCAACTCAATCAGTGCAGCGCCCCGGTAAGTGGCATCGGTTATAGTTTCGTGGTAGAGTTTGGCTGTGAAGAAAACAAACATCGGGCGCATCTGTTTGCCTTTGCGCTTCACGATGTAGCTCATGATACGGTCCAAAAGCAACACCTTCGACTTCATAGAAGTCCGGAACTTCTTCTCGAAAAGCTCCATTTCGCCGGCAATTGGCGCTTGTATCTGGTCTAGGCGGCTGCTCATGTATTGGTTCTGCAATATTACAGTGTGTGGCAGTGGTTTCCAAACGTGCGGTAGCTTTATTGCGCAATGGCAGCCTGGTTAAATTGCCGGCATAATTCGTTTTGAGCACAATAAATGATAGTTTGCAGAATATTAACGTGGCTGAGAGTCTACTTTCACGACTTTACCCCGACAAAATAATCACTCAGCCAACTATAATTTAACCGTTTCACGATCAACAATTCGGCAGGCAACCTCGTTTAAACATCCAACTATAGTGCCTGCTAAATCCAATTTTATGACAACTACGCTAAAAGTCGATTTTGTTGTATACCCTGAACATGGCCGCCCTTTTACTGCCGATGCCGTGTACCCGCAAACCGGAAAACCTAAACCTGTCGTTATTTTTACGCATGGGTTTAAAGGCTTTAAAGACTGGGGCCATTATAATTTGCTGGCGCAGTATTTTGCAGAGCAGGGATTTGTGTTCATCAAATTTAACTTTGCTTACAACGGCACTACCGTAGATAATTACGCTGACCTGCACGACCTGGAGGCGTTTGGGAACAACAACTTTACGTTGGAACTGGACGACCTGAAAGCTTTACTGGACCTGGTGGAAAATGTAGAAGGGCCACTACCTTACAAAGAATTGGACCTGGAGCATATTTACCTGATCGGGCACAGCCGTGGTGGTGGCACCGTTATACTTAAAGCTGCCGAAGACACGCGTGTAAAAGCAGTAGCTACCTGGGCTGCCGTAAACAAATTTGACCAGCGCTGGGACGAGCTTGAGAATGATAAGTGGGAACGCGAAGGTGTGCAATGGATAACCAATGCCCGCACCGGCCAGAAAATGCCGATGTATTACCAGATCATGGAAAATTACCTGGCAAACAAACAGCGCCTCGAGATACCAAAGGTGATACAGAAAATGCAACAGCCCTTGCTTATATTGCATGGCAAAGAAGACGAAACCTTACCTATACAAATGGCCCACGATCTGCAAACCTGGAAACCTGATGCTGAAATGCATTTGCTGCCGGGCGCAGACCATTCGTTTGGCGGCATGCACCCTTACGAGAAGGAGGAATTGCCCGAAGCAGCCCGCGCCGCTGCCGACTTGAGTATAGCCTTTTTCAGGAAACATGCCTAACCTATACCTGCTGCTGGGGGGCAACCTCGGCAACCGTACCTTATACCTGCAACAAGCCCGCGAAACTATAGCTGCTAAGGTTGGAACTATAGTTCAGGCATCGGCCATTTACGAAACCGCCGCCTGGGGCAAAACCGACCAGCCTAGTTTCCTGAACCAGGTGCTGGAAGTGGAGACTATACTTACCCCAGAGCAGGTGCTGCAAACTATAAACCAGATAGAACATGACCTTGGCCGCGAAAGGCTGGAGCATTGGGGAGCCCGCGTAATCGATATCGACATCCTGTTTTACGACGATCTGGTGCAGCAAACCCAGCGTTTAACTATACCCCATCCGCAACTGCACCTGCGCCGCTTTACGCTGCTGCCACTGCATGAGATTGCCCCCGGATTGGCGCACCCGGTTCTGAAACAAAATATAGCTGAGTTGCTGGAGGTTTGCCCGGATAGGCTGGAAGTGCTCAAGTATCAGGACCAAGTATAACTATAGCTTAAAACCTATCCATCTCAAGTGGAAGTTCGTGTGGTAAAATAAAGCCCTGTGCGATAAGCTCAGGAATTTAATTTGCGGGGTGCGGCTTTTACTTTTGCCCAGGTTTTGGCGGCGCTTTCATCTTCAAAGGATGCCACTTCGAAAAAGGATTTTACCAGCGGGGCAAATGCCTCAAAGGAACTGCGGCCATAAATGCCATACGACAGGATATGTGCAAAAAACTTTACGCCTAATACTTTGGCCTCTGGTGCCCACTTATAAGCCATAAAATTAATTCCTACCTCCCAGGGCCCTACCAGCTCGTGGTTGTTGTTAACTATAGTCTGGCAGGATTGCTTCCGGAGCATAGCCAGCAGCAGGTTCCCTCCCATCACAATACTTTCTAACGATTGTACGCCTATCCAATTAACACAAATAAAGGAATTATCCGTTGCTCTTTCTGCCTCAAAAAAGACATCCCCGTTTGATTTCCTTAATTCTTGTTTATCCATCCGGTTTAGCTGCACATTAGCTCGTAATTTTTACGCTAAATCTGCAGCCATCAGTTAGCGGTTTAAAAAGTTTTTGATCGCATCTATCGTTTCTTCGGGAGCACTCAGGTTAGGGCAATGGCCTACCGCCTGCATCTTTACCAGCTTACTGCCTGCCACGTTTTCGTGCACGTAATTACCTACTACTTCTGGTGCAATTACATCATCAGTACACTGCAGAATAAGGGCCTCTACCGTTACTTTAGGTAAGTCGTGCCGGTTATCAGACAGGAACGTGATGCGTGCAAAATCCTTCGCTACTTCAAGATTGCTGCTGCAGAAGCTATCTGCCAGTTCCTGGCCTAACTCCGGCCTGTCGGCATTACCCATTATTACGGGTGCTATGTTCTGAGCCCAGCTCAGGTAATCGCTCTCCAGGGTGCTAATCAGGCCGTTAATGTTTTCTTCCGTAAAGCCACCTATGTAGTTATCATCGTTTACGTAGCACGGCGAAGGACCAATGAGCACCAATTTAGCGAAGCGCTCCGGTTGTTTGATAGATGCCAGTACCCCAATCATGGCACTTACAGAATGGCCCACATAAATCACATCCTGCAGGTCCAGCTCATTAATTATCTCGAGCACATCATCGGCATACGCCTCCAGGGTACTATACTTTGCGATAGTGTAATCTGATACATCAGAATTACCAAAACCGATGTGGTCGAAAAGGATAATCTTATAATCGTTCTCGAAAGCGGGCGTAATATAACGCCACATTTTCTGGTCGCAACCATAGCCATGGGCAAAAAGCATGGGTTGTGTGCCTTGCCCTGATACTTTTACATTCAGTTTTTGGGTAACAGTCATAAGCAGTTGTTTTTGCAACGATTTAAAAGAGCGGTTTAAGCAAAGATACAACTATAACTATAGGTTTCTATAGCTATAGTTAAAACTACGTATTTACCGCATCACAACCTCAGCATTTATAACGTGTGGCGTTTCAGGCACTTTGCTATAGTTTAAAACTTTTCTTCCACGCCCAGGCCAAACAGCGCATAATCATATTTAACCGGGTCGGTCGGGTCAAATGCGCGGAGGTGATCGGTGAGTTCTTCGGCGGTTTGCCAGTCCATGCCTTTACGGGTTATAAGGCCAAGCCGCCGGGCTACCCGCTCCACATGCACATCGCAGGGGCAGACCAGGTCGGCAGGTTTAATGGTGTGCCATATCCCGAAATCAACACCGTTGTTGTCCTGTCGCACCATCCAGCGCAGGTACATATTGATGCGTTTGCATGCCGATTTCCGGGCTGGGGTGGAGATGTGCTTTTTACTTCGGTGGGGCGCATCTTCGAGGCTGAAAACCAGATCGTGGAAACGGATCAGCCGTTCTTTCTGTGTTCTGATCTCGTTATTTTCCCCCGTAAAAGCGTTCTCCAGACTCTCGTACCGGCTATAGTACCAGTTAAAAAAATGGATGAAATAAAGTAAGTCGGTATCGTTAAAAGTGCGGTGCTTGAAACCTAAAAAGCGTGGGAGGTCCTGTTCCTGGTGGTTTAGTATAAAGTCATACGGGGCGTTGTCCATCAGGTGCATCAGCTTTACACAGTTGTTGATGATAGTCTTGCGCTGGCCCCAGGCAAGGATAGAGGCAAAAAATCCACTTATTTCAATGTCCTGCTTTTTAGCGAACCGGTGCGGAATAGATACCGGATCGTTCGGGATGAAAGCGGGTTGGTTGTATTTCGCTACCCGGTCATCGAGTAAGGCTTTTATGGCAGCAAGGTCTTGCGTCATGGGTTTATGCGTTTTCAGCTGGTGTATACGAGCTATAAAATTAAGTATGAATTAATTGTCTGAATCTTTAAATAGGGCCCCTACCACAAGGATTTACAGGATTGGAGCTTTGTCTATAGTTGTTCCAGTAATACATTTCGCTGGCGCGGGTTTGCAACCCGTGTCTAATTATGGTGTTGAGTTTGTAACTCAACTGGCCCGGCAGGGTCAGGCAATTGCGCTGGCTATAGTTTCATAGTTGCCTTTAGTCATCCCCCTACCCCCTTCAAAGGGCAGGGCCGTTAAGTTCTGCCGAGAACTATCCCCTTGAGGGGATTATAGGGGTGTTATTCAGGACCAAAAAGCCTATTGTTAGCCAGTTTTAAATTCACCCGCTAATGTAAACACCCCTCTGCGCTCCCCTCAAGGGGAGAATTTGCTAGAACTTAACGGCCCTGCCTTCAAAGGGGGACTTTCTGTTGTTCCTAATCCACCAGTTAAAGTTTTATAGTTAGAGTTATCAAACCACCCCTGCCCCTCCTTAACCAAGGAGGGGAATTTTACTGCTTATGCTATAGTTTGTGCTTTCGTCCTATAGTTAAAGGCAACAATCCTATAGTTAGGATCAGTTAAACTTACAGAACTCAGAAAAAAACAAAGCCTGAACATTACTGTCCAGGCTTCATTCTGATTTTATCTAAACCGAACTATTACGGCATATACGAAACTTCTACTCTAAACTTCTGGTCAACGGCACCAAGCTTTTGGTACGCTTTTTTAGAGATACGCACTACCACATTACTGTTAGCTCCTGTTTCTGGCAATTTACCGATCACGCGTACATACACCACCTGGCCGTTCATGGCATTTTTTACCTGCATAATGGTGCCGATTGGGGCCGACTTGTGCAGCGCCAGGTATTTATTGGTATCTGCTTTCGGGTCAATCATTTCGGCCATGCCATTTTCGATCACTTTTTTAACGCCTGCGGCCGTTTCGGTTGTGCCGGCATCTTCTTCGCGCTCGCTAACAGTTTCTGTTTTAGCAGGAGTTGTAGTTGCCGGTGCAGGCTCTGTTTTAGCAGGTGTGGCAGTTACCGGGGTTGTTTTAGCTGGTGTTGCGGTCTTAGAAGCGGGCGTAACAGCAACGGGCTTTTCTACTTCATCATCCGCTTCCGGTACATACACAGGCTTGCTTGCAGTTGGTACAGCACCTTTGCCTACAATCAGTTCCGATCCGATTTCGATCTCATTGGCCGTTAGTTTATTCCAGCTTTTAAGGTTGTCTACTGTTACGCCATGCATGCGCGAAATACTGTATAGCGTTTGCCTGGCCTCTACTTTATGTAGTTTTTCGCCTTTGGCATTTACGGTAAAAGTACGGTTGCTGGCAGCAGGGGCAGCTGGCTTTGCGGGCGTTGCAGCAGCGTTTACAGCTGCAGATAACGGCGCTTTGCTTGGGATCAGCACCACCTGGCCAATTTTTATACTTGCTTCCACCGCCGGGTTAGACTCCACGATCTGGGCAACAGGCACGCCATACTTGCGCGACAGGGCATAAAGTGTTTCTTTAGGCTCAACCTTATGCTTTACAAAAAACTTACCGTTGCGGCGCTCCACTCCCACCGAGTCGCGCAGGGCAGTCAGGTTAAAGGCCGAAGCTGAAATGGAGAATACCGGAGACAGTAAAAGTGCTAGTAAAAGTATGCGTACCATGGGCTAAAAGGTAAACTATGAAAGACTATAAACAACTAAAATGGTTCGTTGCTGAATAAAGTATAAATTGTGGTTAAAGATAATAAAAGTATCTGAACCTATGCCACTTAATCCGTGGGCAATGCGCTGCTGCAGTTGCAATTCACCATGTAAGTCAAACACACACAACATGTTATCTAATTTACCGGCAGCTGTTTCAGTATAAAAGCTTACCACGATATGTTGTTCCGTTTCCGCGTACTCTATCCCCGCCACGGCTGCTGCACTAAGCTTATCTCTCAGAAAATCCTGTACTTGGGTAAAGTATAGTTCCCCTGCTAAGTATAGCATCGGGTAAGTACAAGCCTGCGAGCGGGTAAGGTTATAAGCAGCTACCGCATTTGCACCGCCCTCCAGTGACATGTTTTCCGGAAGTATAGTTCCGGTTTGCGGGTGCAGCAAGGTTAATTTCTGATCCTGTAGATCGAGCGCCAGAATTCCATCGGCAGTTACACCATAAAAGGCCAGTTCGGGTTGTTGCCATTGCAGGTTTCCATTTTGAGAACTATAGGCCATTATACCTTTGTGCTGCCCTGTTTGCCGGTCGCCGTAGCCATGTAACAGCAGCAACCCCTGGTGCACATCTTCCAGTCCCAGCCACCAGTTTTTAGCCGCAGGCAAAGGCAGTTTTGACAACGTAAATGGGCCCGTTTCCAGACTATAGAAATCAGCCAGCAACAGGTCGGCATCCCGCACTTCCAGCGCCATCAGGCCGGTAGCAGCATCCAGCCGCATCCGCCACACGGGGGCTTTAAAGTCGTATGTATAAAGTAGTGGAAGTATAACTCTTAACTTTTTACTATATTCAACCAAAATGGCACAGTATCAGCCCCAAATGTATGAAATCTGACTCAAAACGTTGGCATTTTGCTTTGTTGTATCTGCTCCCTCTCTTTTTGTTGTTTCCGGCTGCCAGTCGGGCGCAAAAACAGAAAGTACTGGTAATGGAGATAAAATCTGAAATAGACCCACGCACCAACCGCTACACCGAACTGGCTCTTAACCACGCCACCGAGATAAAAGCGGACCACGTATTATTGGTGCTCGATACTTTTGGCGGCGCCCTGAACGATGCGGACGAAATGCGGAAACGAATACTTGAATACCCGAAACCGGTGTATGTTTTCATCAATAAAAATGCTGCCTCGGCGGGTGCTTTAATTTCGTTGGCCTGCGATAGTATTTATATGGCGCCGGGTGCCAACATTGGCGCTGCTACGGTAGTAGGCGCCAACGGCGAAGCAGCTCCCGGCAAATACCAGAGTTACATGCGCTCCATAATGCGCTCTACTGCAGAAGCCCAGGGGCGCAACCCACGCCTGGCCGAAGCGATGGTGGATGCCAATGTAGACAGCACGCTATCGGCTGGGCAAGTACTTACCCTTACTACCTCAGAGGCTATAAAACAGGGCTTTTGCGATGGCGAAGCAATTAATATACAGCAGGTTCTGAAACAGGTTAACTTACAGGATGCAGAAGTGGTGACCTATGAAATGAGCAGTACCAACAAGATCATCTCCTTTTTCTTGAACCCGTTCATCAGCGGTATACTTTTGCTGCTCATCATCGGTGGTTTATACTTTGAGTTACAGTCGCCGGGCATCGGTTTTCCGTTGGCTGCAGCTATAGTTGCCGGCATTTTATACTTAACTCCTTATTACCTGAATGGCCTTGCTGAGAACTGGGAGATACTGCTTTTTGTAGCCGGGCTAATACTTATTGCAGTGGAGGTTCTGGTAATTCCAGGCTTTGGCGTTACGGGCATCAGCGGTATTATTTTGGTTTTCATTTCGCTAGTACTGATCATGGTTAATAATCAAAACTTCGACTTCACATTTGTACCGGGCACTGCATTAATGCAAAGTTTAATTTCGGTGGTGTTGGGTATGGTGGGAGCTGTGCTTTTAGTGGCACTTACCTGGAACCGTTTTGCCGCCAGCCGCACCATGCAACGCGTAATTTTACATAATTCTTTCCAGAGCGATGAAGGGTACCGATCTTCTGCAGACGCCTCGCACCTGGTAGGTAAAACTGGTACAGCCCATACCCGCATGACGCCAAGCGGCCGTGTACTGATAGACGATACCATTTACGACGCTCAGGCCCGCGAAGGCTTCATCGAAAAAGGTGAAACCATACAGGTAATCGACCACAGTACGTTTGCGCTGCGCGTCAAAAAAGTTTAAAGGTTAATTGTTGAATTGTTCGTGGTTAAATTGTTGATTGTCGATAGTATAAGTAGCAAAATATTGCGTCTCTACTTTTATCTTTCTTTAACTCTCTAACTCCTAAACTCTTTAACTTCTTAACTTATTCTTTTTAAACTCTCTAACTCCTAAACTCACTAACTCTAAAACTTATGAAGTTCTCATTCCTTACTGCTGTTATATTTTCGGCAACGGCTATACTTTCATCCTGCACTCAAAAAACTATGAATCCAGAAAATCAAGCCATTACAAAAGAGGCACAACTGGAGTGGTCGGGGGAATATATGGTAGATGGCTGCGGCTTTAAACTAACTATAGATGGCAAAGACTATAAGCCCGAAGACGAAGCTGTGATCGGCGATGAGTTTAAACAGGAAGAAACTACAATACCTGTAAAAGTAACCTACATAGAAACCGGCGAAATGATTGACAGAAGATGCGGACTTTCAACTCAGGATCGTTCAATGCCGGGTATTCGCATCACTTATATTGAGAAGTTATAGTACTGTTGCAACCAATCACTCATTACCAGGGTCCTGTGTTAAAAGAACTATAAGATGAGACTAAAATACACTTTGCTTGCGTGCTGCCTGATAACTTTTAGTGCCTGCGATAAGGAAGACGATGTGCCAACTGAAATCCTGGAGGGCATGCTGGTATGGACTGGTGATTATCGGGCTGACGGGTGTGGATTTATTTTAACTACTGAGAATGAAATCTACAAACCTATAAATGAATCAGCAGTAGATGATATTTATAAAGCTAACAGCCAAACCGAAGTTAAAGTTAAAGTTAAAGTCATCAACTATAATAAATCTGTACAGCCATGCAGAAGCGCTGAACCATACAATGAAATCAAAATCCTTGAAATTCAACCAAAATAGTAACAACCGCAGAGATAATGCTTCAACTGGAAAGTCTCGGCAGCCAGCAGACGAAGAATATCTGGATGAAGCATGGGCGCCCAGGCAAAAGATGAAAACTGCCAGCTACCAACTATAAATTAACCTCGGCTCTTCCGTATATTTGGGCTTGCACATTATAAGTATAAACTATGGACGTATTAGGTATCATTCCGGCTCGCTTTGCATCAACCCGTTTCCCTGGTAAACCCCTCACCGATATCAATGGCAAAACCATGATCCGGCGTGTGTATGAGCAGGCTTCAGCATCTGGTTTGTCTGAAGTTATAGTTGCTACTGATGATGACCGTATTTACAACCATGTGCTGGAGTTTGGCGGAAAGGCTGTGATGACTGCCGAACATCACCAGAGCGGCAGCGACCGTTGTTTTGAAGCTTACAAATTGTTCGACAAACCTTACGAGTACATCATCAACATACAAGGCGACGAGCCATTTATAAAACCGGAGCAAATTGACCTGGTTGCAAGCTGTTTTAATCACCCTAACACGCAGCTTGCCACGCTTGTAAAAAAGATAACTTCCGAGGAGGAACTGTTTAACGTGAATGCGCCAAAGGTTGTACTAAGCAACACCGGCGATGCATTATACTTCAGCCGTCAGGCTATACCTTACTGCCGCAACGTACCCCAGGATATCTGGCACAAGCAGCATACTTACTACAAGCACATCGGCATTTACGGTTACCGCGCCGATATTCTGGAGCAGATCACGCAACTACCCCCATCCGCTTTAGAACTGGCCGAATCGCTGGAGCAATTACGATGGCTGGAGAATGGCTTCAAAATCACTACTGCCCTCACCGAGTTCGAAACAATAGGTATAGACTCGCCGGAAGACCTTGAAAAGGTCAGAGACCTTTTTAGTTAGAAAGTTAGAAAGTCTGGAAGTTATAAAGTTAAAGGGCCATACTCTATAGTTACCTTTCTAACATTCTAACTTCCAGACTTTCTAACTCAAAAATCATCCTCCAACCCTTTTGGCTTTATAACCGGCAGCCTGTAAGGTTTGCAGTACTTTGTCCCGGAAATCGCCCTGTATCAGTATTTCGCCGTCTTTGGCTGAGCCGCCTACCCCGCATTTATTCTTAAGCATTTTACCCAGTTCTTTCAGGTCGTCTTCTGTACCAACAAAGCCTTCTACTAAAGTTACCTGTTTGCCGCCGCGCGATTTTTTATCGAGCATTACTTTCAGGTTTTGCTGTTGTGGTGGCAAGGTTTCAGCTTCGTTTTCCTGCTCGTACTGGTAACTAAAGTCTGAGTTTGTAGAGTAAACTACCCCTTGGCGGCCTTTTTTATTTTTATCGCTCATGGAAGATTAATGACTAAATGAAAATGATGAATGACTAATGATCTAAAACTTATTAAACATTACTCATTATTAATTACTAACTACGAAGGTATAACCACCTTCAGCGACAACGGATTTAACTTCACCTCAAACTCAGTTGCCTTGCCTTTGTATTCGCCATCCGCATGAAACATCATCGGTTGCTCTGTCTGGACATGAACACCGGTTGTCTTAAAATACTCGGCGCTCTGCACATTGGCTAACTGCCTGGTAAGCATACAATAACTTAGGTTAATGGCCTTTACAAAATCCAGCTGCCGTACCAGGCACACATCCAGTAAACCGTCGCGGATGTCGGCAAGCGGGGCTATGTAGGCATTATTACCATACTGCGCCGCATTGGCAAACGCCATTACAAAACAGTCTGTTTCCAGTTCTGTACTGTTTATAGTTACTTTTACGGGCAAATGTTTGTAGGCGCGCACTTCTTTCAGCACCAGCTCCACATACGTTTTCAGGCCGCGCTTTTTGTTGCCCGCAAATACCGAACTGATGTAGGCATCAAACCCGATCCCCGAAGTGGTAAAGAAAGGCACATCGTTTATAGTTCCGCTATCTATCTCCGATATCTGGCCGGTATTGAGTGCTTTAATGGCATTGTCAAGTTTTAAGGGTAGCTGCAGGTGGCGTGCCAGCCCGTTTCCGGAGCCTTTCGGAAGTATACCTAACGCCGTATTGGTGTGCAACAGCCCCCGGGCTACTTCGTTTACCGTACCATCTCCGCCCACCGCAACTACAATAGCAAATCCGTCGGCAGCTGCTGCTGCAGCCAGTTCCGTAGCATGCCCCGCATAGTCCGTGTACACTATATCGTGGTCGTGTTTGCTATGGTCGAGGTTTAGTTTGACGCGGGCGGCCACATCTACCTTGCTCCTGGTGCCAGAAACAGGGTTGATAATAAACCGGATACGTGGAAGTTTGCTCATGCTATAGTGTAACGTATAGCTGCAAAAGTAACTATACTGGTGGTAAACAAAAAGCCCGGCTACACAAGTATAGCCGGGCTCTTAGGTATATTTCTGATGTTTTTAGATCTGGTAAGTAAGTACCGGGCGACTGGTATGGTTCACCAGGTCCTCGGCTATACTTCCGCTTAACAGGTGCGACAAACCGGTACGGCCATGGGTTGCCATCATAATCATATCGGCATTAATATCATCGGCAAAGTGCAGTATTCCGTCTTCTTCAATAGTATCGTTATACACGTTTATCGTATAGTTGTGCAGGCCATACTTTTCGGCGGTGTGTGCCAGTTTGCTGCGCAGGTTCGTACTCGACTCAAAAGCGCCAGGCGTGTTAATATAAACCAGGTGCAGGCGCGCACCAAACAGCTGCTGGAAAAACTTAAATGCATCCATCGCCTTACTTATCTCGCGTCTGAAGTCTGATGCCAGCACAATCTCTTTGATCTCAAAATCCGGCTGATGCTGTTTTATAGTTAGTACAGGGCAACGGGCAGTGCGTACTACTTTTTCAGTATTAGACCCGATCAGAAACTCATCCATCCCGCTTGACCCTTTCGAGCCCATCACGATCAGGTCTACATTATCTTCTGCTACTACACGTTTTATTTTACCAACTATACTGTCTACATCTACATCCTGCACCACATCAACACCTGCATGGTTAACCTTATTCATCAGCCTTGCCATATTGCCTTTTGTGGTTTCCAGTAAGCGCATCATGTACACCTGCTCCATGTTATCATTATAGATCGTATCGCCGGTAGCGCTAAAGCTGGGTGAGTATGGCATTTCTACTACGTGCAGTAATTTAATAGCAGCGCCTGTTCGTTTAGCTATAGTTACAGCTACTTCAAAAGCGTATTGTGCCTGTTCTGAAAAATCGGTAGGTACAAGAATGCGTTTCATGCGGATTGGTTTTGGGTTTATTGATGTAACAAAGGTATAGCACACTTCAGCTTAAAAGTATGATATATATCAATTTACTAATTTTATTTTGTTTGCTGTTACATATACGCATATAAAAAACGAAAGCCCACCTGATGGCGGGCTTTCGTTAAACTATAATTGCTTGCAGCTTACGCTCCTAGTTTTGCAATAAGGTCAGCAGCTCTGTTTGAGTAACCGGTTTCGTTATCGTACCAGCCAACTACTTTTACAAGTGTTTCGTTTGCTGATGTCATCTCTGCATCAAAGATACAAGAGTGCGGGTTACCAACGATATCGATAGAAACAATAGGATCTTCTGTGTACTCCAGGATACCTTTCATTTCGCCTTCAGCAGCTTTCTTAATTGCCGCGTTGATTTCTTCTTTTGTAGCTGGTTTCTTTAATACTACAGTTAAGTCAGTTAAAGAACCATCCGGAACCGGAACACGCATTGCAACGCCATCCAGTTTACCTTTAAGGTGAGGTAATACAAGACCTACCGCCTTAGCAGCACCAGTCGATGTAGGGATGATAGAGTAAGCAGCAGCACGTGCTCTTCTCAGGTCGCTGTGAGGCGCATCCTGCAGGTTTTGGTCTGAAGTATAAGCGTGTACAGTTGTAATGTAGCCTTTCTCGATACCAAATGTATCGTCCAGCACTTTTGCCATTGGTGCAAGGCAGTTGGTAGTACAAGATGCGTTTGAAACGATCGTTTCATCACCTTTCAGGATGTCTTCGTTTACGCCCAGTACTACAGTTGGGATGTTACCTTTTGCAGGTGCAGAGATAACTACTTTTTTAGCGCCGGCTTCTATATGGCCACCAGCACCCTGCTCGTCTACGAAACGGCCAGTTGACTCAAGTACCACATCCACGCCAAGCTGTCCCCAAGGCAGGTTCTTAGGCTCGCGCTCCGCCGTAATTCTGATCTCACGACCATTTACGATGATGCCATTCTCAGTGGCTTCTACAGAACCGTCAAATTTGCCATGTACAGAGTCATACTTCAGCAAATGGGCAAGAGTTTTAGTATTGGTAAGGTCGTTGATAGCTACTACTTCAACATTCTCTTTTTGCAGCAGTGCCTTAAAAGTAAGTCTACCGATACGGCCAAAACCGTTAATTGCAACTTTAATTTTAGACATGGTATCTATGTTTGGTAAGATGTTTATTTAATGTGGTGCGAAGTTACGATTAGCTTATAGTAAAACCAATATTTTTTTCTAACCTGAAAATTAAGCGTTTACAAAATGTTTATACTTTTTTTGCCTTAAATGTTTTGCAAAACACTTTTGTAACCTATATTTGCATCGTCGTTCAGCAATTGAGCAACACAAAACACATTATGGTCCGTTCGTCTAGGGGTTAGGACTTCAGATTTTCATTCTGGCAACAGGGGTTCGATTCCCCTACGGACTACACGATAACCCATAAAAAACCGCTTATTTTATAAAATAAGCGGTTTTTTTGTTTGCATAGTAACAGAAAAGATTTTGCTCGTTGTTACTCGCTTTTTCTGCTCCTGTTTCAGACTCTGACTAATTAGCATTTTCTTAATTATTTGTTTCTGGCTCTATTGCTTCAGTTCGGTAGCCCAGAGCCTACGACCGTTCCATATACGGTTGCCAGTTTACGATCAACACCTTCTCATCTTCTAGCAACAGGTAGCCATAGTCATAACAGAAATAATAGGTATTGCCCTTCTGGGTGCGGTAAAGGTAGGTGAAGTAACGAAAGTCAAAGCCAGCCTGCTCCAACACTTCCCGTCTAAGCGTAGTCTTGCCTTCGGGGCTTAACCGGTGCAGTAGGTAGCGGTTGCGCCGCAGCCGGAGATTTATCTCTTTGATCAACTGCTCTCCTATATCCTGGTCTTTTCTGCGGTTGCCAGCCGTGGCCCTGCACTGGTCTGAGCAGAACTTCTTATCCACTCTGCCTGTCATTACCGAGCCGCATTGCAGGCAGCTACGATTTTCTTTAATGTTGTTGTCACTACCTGTTTCCATGCTATAATTAACTTAGCCGTATATATCCGTATTATCCGTATTATCCGTATACTTACGTTTACATACGGAACTATACGCGTAGTTTACGGATAAAGGGTAGTTGAGTGTGTATCTAGCAGCATATCAACGCATTTAGAGTATGTTGCACTCTTCCTCTTTCCCGATTTTATTCCTTAACCCGCTGGAGCATGCCGGTAAAGCCTTCATCCGCATCTGGCACAAGTCTAGCCCCTTTATATCCAAACGACTGAAAGAAGCTACCTGGATCAGGTATAGCAAGACATATAAGTGCTTTGTAATGCACCACACGAGCCAAGCAATTGAAATGACGCACCAGCACTTTCAGGGCCTTGCCAAGGTGGATACCAAGTATTTGTATAAACCCAAAAGACTGCGCCCAGCTCAAGGTACTGTTATACTGCAGCAAGAAAGTACTGTACTAACCGAACCACTGGATAAAGTGCCGGTAAAGCCTGTGGTGCGGTTGCAGCCCCTGGAACATCAGGGCAGGCAGTATGTCCAGCTCAGCTATCAATACAACAAGGAGATCTATGCCTGCCTGAAGCAAAGCAAGGTAGCCAGTTGGCTTTCAGCGATGCAGTGCTCTGTGATCCCTACAGAAAGCAGCAGTTTGCATACGCTCTTAACCGAAATAGAACCTGTAGCCCAGCTGTGGCTGGCCCAAACCATGCAGGTAAAAGACATGCCCCTGCAGGCAAGACTCTGGGAACAAAGTTACCGGAAAGACAAAGGCTATATTCCTTGCCCGCACACGTACCTGGAAAAGCTGTTTCTGTTAAACTATAGTTTAAGTACGATCCGCACCTATCATAGCCTGGTGCTGCGCTTTTTGAACGCGCACAAGGGCAAAGGACTAGATGCGATTAATGCTTTCTCAGAAGAACAGATCAACCACTACCACCGCAGTATGGTGCAGGCTGGCACGTATTCGGTCTCCTTTATCAACCAATCCATTAATGCCGTCAAGTTCTATTACCAGCGGGTGCTGCTGCGGCATGAGGTGCAGTTAAACCAGGTAGAGCGGCCTGAAAAGCCTGAACGCCTGCCCCAGGTGCTAAGCAAGCAGGACGTGTTGAAGATATTATCCGTAACAGAGAACCTGAAGCATCGCTGTATGCTGCAATTGCTCTATGCTGGCGGGCTACGGATCGGCGAAGTGATCAACCTGAAGCTGACCGATGTGCAGTCAGAACGTAACCTATTGCTTATAAGGGGTGGCAAGGGTAAGAAAGACCGCACTACCCTGCTCTCGCAGAAGCTACTGGAAAGCTTGCGTGCCTACTACAAAGCCTATAAGCCCAAGATATGGCTCTTTGAAGGGCAGACAGGAGGACAGTATACCGTAGAAAGCATCCGCAATGTGTTCAGGGCAAGCAAAACGAAAGCAGGCGTAAAAGCACCAGCCACACCCCATACGCTCAGGCATTCCTTTGCTACCCATTTATTGGAGCAGGGAACAGACTTAAGGTATATCCAGGTGCTGTTGGGCCATAGGAGCAGCAAGACTACCGAGATATATACCCACATCACCACCCATGCCTTAAATAAAATCGTCAGCCCGTTGGATAATCTCTAACAATCACTTATATTAGCTTAAACATATACTATGATCACACTTCAATTACTTATACCAGATTCAAGCAGCAAAAGAACGCAAAAACAAGGTTTGGCTATTACGTACATAGTGCAGATAAGCGTATGTTGTCGTTTATACTATAGTTAGCAGTAATACATTAAATCAATGATGCTTTTTCTAACTTTATTCTTTGTTTGGATACCAACCTTTATTGCGCCACCGACTCACAAATATTTAAGAAATAATATAGTATATGCCTGTTGCACTATAGTAGCGATTTTAATTTTCGGTTGGTCTATAGCAAACTATAACCAAACTACTTCTCCAATCGAAAAATCCCACATCCCATTATATGTAAGTCCAATAGTCTTTTTGATTTTATATAAGGTATTTGATAATATAGTGCAAAGAAGACTAGGTAGGCATATTTACTTTTGGATGAAGTTCATGAGAAACAAAGAATCTGTTGAACAAACATTTTTTGAATGGTTACTTCAAATGGTGCTTGTTTTTGTTCCTTTAATTTGTGGTGCTATCTGGCTATTATTTTTTGAATAACATTAGTAAAAGAAGTAATACTGCTAACAAGGTACATAAGCCATGCTACGGCCGACGGCCTTGCACGCCTCATGCACGAGGCCGTTGTACCACATTTAAAATTATGGGAAGAGCAATTTTAAAATGCATCCTGCTTTTGATTGGATTACATATGACAGCCCGTGGGTTGGAACAGTTAGATGTGATTGCTCATTTTTTTCTCATCACATCGCTAGGGACAACCTTGATATTGCCGATTTGGTCATTCCTTCTTCTTAACTATGAAACGACAGGTATTACTTTTAAATCAATAGTTATAAAAACATTTATACTTCTATTAGTTGTTTATTCAAGTTACTTACTTGATAATAATTTCAATGAGCATACCGACCAAGTAGGTAGAGACCTGGGAAGATTATCATTGATAGCAGGCATAGTCGTGGTATGTATTCTTTTAGTCATTAACATCATTAAAATACAAATTCAAAAGAATAAGAAAAACGCGGTACAACAAGGCGCATAAGCCATGCTACGGCCGACGGCCTAGCACGCCTCATGCACTAGACGTTAGGGTGCAAAACCACTATAAAATTTCTCTCCCGCAAGTATAAAATTCTTTGCATAAGTTATCTTTTAAGATAACTTTGTCGTATGACAAGACAAATCATCTTTCATGGGGATTACTTCCTTGA
>NZ_JAAEAA010000015.1 GCF_010119545.1 Pontibacter fetidus
CCTATTGAAAAATATAGCCTTGAACATCGCCAGAAAATGTAGCTTCCACTCTATGAAGGATGCGATCACAGCTTTTGCCAACAAAATAACACTGATGGCTAAATACATTAGAACTTAACGACCCTGCTCTCAAGAGGGGAATTTAGATACTGCTATAGTTAGGATCTATAGTTTCATAGTCGCAATTTCACCTCACCCCAACCCTCTCCTAACAGGAGAGGGAGTTTTTATGCCTTTGCTATCGTATAAGCTAGAGTTCTATAGTTGACGTTTAACACCCCTATAGTCCCCTCAAGGGGACAGTTCTGCTAAAGCTATAGTTGTAATTATAGTTTTATAGGTACAGCCTAAAATGGCACAGGTCGCGACCTGTCCCTACGAAACTATAGCCACGATAAATCTCGAAGCTTACCGATTCAAACTATAGTTAAGCTGTAGCTATGAGAAACGTATCAGTCTTTGGGTTGAGCGCCTTGTAAATATCTGGTGCCGTGAAGGCATTGCGACGAAGGAACAAAAGAGATTTGCACAGCGCGATGCCCGAAGACGAGGCCTCCCGGCCACGAGGGCACCAAAGCTAGATTGAAACTATAGATTTATAAAGCTCCCAGGATTACAAGAAATTTGAAAGGATAGCTTGGTTCAGATTGGAGAAAGCTTCAACTATAGTAATAAGAGGCTAGCAGGAGCTACGCACGCTGCTAGGTCTAAACTGCCTGGTCTTTAACTTATAAATCAATAACTCCCGTTATACTTCCTTACAAACCACTCCACAGAAACCAACGCTAACAACACCAAGAACAACCATTTCAAATCCACCATATCGCGGATATCTTCCTTGCTGTCGATAACAGGTTTATAGTTTGCTTTAAGAATATCTTGCTGGAGTTGTTTTAGCTGATTGGGGAAGTATAGGTTTGCACCGGTATTACTGGCGAGCTGATACAAAAGGTTATGGTCTGCCACGGCGTGCAGGGCTTCCAGTTGCAGTTCTTCTACCATAAAATCGCCCTTGTCCTGCTGTAGTGAGTTGTTAATGCGGGCAGTGGCGGTATAGGTATAGCGCCCGCCGGGTAGGTTTCCGATAGTTACGCCCGTTTGGTTTTCTCCATTTGCAAAATTGAAGGTCTTTGTAGCACCGTTTTCATCAGTGATCTTCAGGTTTATATTTTGGCCGTAAACTGGTTCTAGCGCTTCGTTGTATGCTTCTGCTTCAAAAGTGATCTCGTCGTTGCTGGTATAGTCGTTTTGGGCAGGATATACGTTCAGACGTTTCTTATTACGTGGGGCGCTCAGCAACTGCACCAGGTTCGTGATCAATTGGTCATACACTACAGGCTGTTGATTATTGGCTGCTTCGGCAATGCGCCATTGCCAGGTTCCGGAAGCCAGTAGCGTAGCGTTTCGGGTACTGCCTGTTGTTTGTACTGTTAATAATGGTTTGGTAGTGCGCACACGGCCTACTTGTTGGTAAAGCACCGTTTCTGTATTAGGAGCTAATTTGTAATCGCCGAAAGGTACTGTTGCTGGCGGGTATTGCTGCAGGCGCTCGGTGGTTTCTTCAGCCACCTTAAATGTACTGAAGTTGGGATTTATAGCCGTTGTTACTTCATCAGCCTGCCCATTTGTGCTCACGCGCACCCCTGTATTCAATCGGTTAAAATCCTGTATATCGCTTTGTGGACCAAGTATAAACAGGCTTGGGATATTTTTCTGTCGGACTAAATTTAAAGCGGCATCGCCTCCGGCTGTTCTGCCCGGCAACTGGTGAAGTATAGCTACATCGTAATCCTGCTGCTTTAGCGAGGTGAGGCCAGGTATAAACAGCTCAGTTTCGTAGTTTTCGTTGGTTTCGATGGCGGCACGCAGGGCGTTAATATCGGGGTGTGGCGCAGCAGCGGCTATCAGTATCTTTATCTTTCCTTTTACCACATCGATGTAAGCATGCTTGGTATTGTTGATGGCTGTAAACTCCCCTTGCAGCGGTACTACTTCAACTTCGTAATGACGTTTGCCTAAACCACCTGCCATCACCTGAAAAGGCACCTGCTGTACAGCCTGCCCTTGCTTTAGAGTTATCGTTTTACGGTCTATCGCTTTGCCATTCTCTATTAAGGTAACAGCTACAGTTTTATTGCCAAAGCCCTGCTGCTCTACTTCTGCTTCCAACGGGAAACGGTTGCCACTATAGGTTACTTTATTGTAGCGCAACGATGCCAGTACAATGTCTTTTTTAGGAACCGTATCACCCACAGCTACCGGGTAAATGCTATAGTTATAGTTGGCGTAGGTGGGTGAAATACCCTGGTTCACGATACCATCGGAAAGAAGCACCACGCCAGCCAGGTTCTGGTTGCTATAATCGTTGCGAATGTTTTGTAGTAGCTGGCTCAGGTTAGTGGAGGGCGCACCAAACTGCACTTGTTCCAGTGTTTCGGGTTTGGTGGTGTCGCTTAGCGTGCGAATCTCTGTTTCGTAGCCGGCATCCTGTAGCCCGGTAAGTATAGTTTGTAATTCACGCTGAGCCTGATTTAACTGAACAGAATCAGAAAATAACTTTACTGACTGGGAATTATCTACCGCGAAAACTATAGTTGGTTTTATAGTTGTGTTGGAGATATAACGCACCATTGGCCCCAGTAGCAGGAAGCACAGAAAGCTGACCACCAAAAACCGTAGTACCGCCAGACTGTAGTTTATACTTTTAGACCACGGAGCTTTCTTACTATACAATAGCCACGCATACAGTGCACCCACAGCCAGGCAGGCAAGTATAAGCCACGGAGAATAAGTCGTTATCAGTCGGAAACTGTTCAAGCGATTTTAGAATTTGAAGTATGGTTGGATGTCCTTTCAGCTAAAGATAAACAAAAAGACCAATGCTACTAACGATAACGTTACAGCATTGGTCTTCATATAGTTTTACGAAGTATAAAATTAATTCATCATTCGTAATTAATCATTCCTAATTCTTAAGTCAGCATACCGCCATCAACCTGTAGTACCTGGCCAGTAATGTAAGAAGACTGGTCGGATGCAAGGAATACGGCGCAGTTCGCCACATCCTCAGGAGTACCACCACGTTTTAACGGAATCGCCTTTCTCCATTCGTCTACCACTTTCTGATCCAGCTCGCCGGTCATTTCGGTTTCTATAAAGCCTGGGGCAATTGCGTTGCAACGGATATTGCGTGAACCCAGCTCTAAAGCAACAGACTTGGTAAAGCCAATGCTACCTGCCTTAGACGCTGCATAGTTTGCCTGGCCTGCGTTACCTTTAATACCTACCACCGAAGTGATGTTGATGATAGAACCATACTTGGCACGCATCATGTGCTTGGTAGCGCCTTTGGTCAGGTTGAAAACAGATTTCAGGTTGGTGTTGATCACGGCATCCCACTGGTCTTCGGTCATGCGCATCAGCAAACCATCGCGGGTAATACCGGCGTTGTTTACCAGTATATCAATCTTGCCGAAATCAGCCACTACATCTTCTATCAGTTTGTCGGCCTGCGCGATGTCCGATGCATCGGAGCGGTAGCCTTTTGCTTTACCGCCGTTGGCAGTAAGTTCCTGCTCCAGGGCCTGTCCTTTTTCAACACTTGATAAGTAGGTAAATGCTACCTGCGCGCCTTCTTCCACAAACTTCTGTGCAATGGCACGTCCTATTCCTTTTGATGCCCCGGTTACCAGAGCTACTTTTCCTTCTAATGCTTTCATAAGCACCAAAGTTATAAAAGATTTTTTAAAGCAATAATGCTCCTGCGGCCAACTACAGAAAAACAACTATAAATAACTGAACTATAGTTACATAGCAAAAACACTACACTTTTATAGTACAATCCTGCTTTACGACAAGTGCAAACTTAAATGCTAAATCAGGTATAGCAAAAATCAGCGTAACTGATTTATAATCTGATTATTGTATTGACATTTATTTTTATTTCTATTGCTTAAGCTATATTTTCGCACATAATTTCAATTTTAAGCCAGTTAGTAATGTTCAAACGTAGTATCAGCCTAGCCACCCTGATAGCTATATCAATGTTAGTGTTTTTCACAGTAGTACAAAACCTGACTTTCGAAAAAGCCAGTGCCCAGAGCAAACCAAACGCACCAGCACAACCAGTTCAGCCTACCAAAGTAAAAGCTCCTGCACCTATAGTTTATGGTATCCCAACCGACTCGCTGGAGATAGTGGAAGCAACTGTAAAACGTGGCGAAAACCTATCGGAGATACTGGATGAATATAACATTTCGCTGACGACTATTTCAGAACTGGCAAAAAAATCAAGAGAAGTTTTTAACGTGCGCCGCATCAGCGCTAACCGCAACTATACCATTCTGCACCTGCCAGATTCCGGCAAAACAGCTCAATACTTTATTTATGAGCCCAGCGAAACCGAATATGTGATCTACGACCTGCGCGGCGACCTGAATGTAATCCTGGAGAAAAGAAAAGTAGACACCGTTGAAAGAGCAGTAGCCGGTATCATCCAGAATTCGCTGTTCGATGCATTGATTGAAGCCGGAGGCTCTGCGCAACTGGTAAACCACTTTGCTGATATTTATGCCTGGCGCCTGGACCTGAACCGCATACAGCCCGGCGATAAGTTTAAGCTGATCTATGATGAGCATGTGGTAAATGGTGAAACCATCGGCTTTGGTAAAATAAAGTCAGCTTATTTTGAGCACGAAGGAAAAGAAATTTATGCAATTGGTTTCAGCGAAGGCAAAAGCATGGGTTACTACGACCAGGACGGAAAAAGTCTGAAAAGAGCATTTTTGCGTGAGCCCCTGGAGTATAGTCGTGTTAGTTCCCGCTTCTCTAAAAACCGTTTTCACCCGGTACAGAAGCGATACAAAGCCCATCTGGGTACTGACTTTGCAGCCCGCCAGGGCACTCCTATCCGTACGGTTGGCGATGGCGTGGTGTTGGAAGCAAAGTATACCAGCGGCAATGGCTATTATGTAAAGATCAAACACAACAAAACTTACACTACCCAATACCTGCACATGTCGAGGTTTGCAAAAGGCATGCGCCCGGGCAAACGCGTAGTACAAGGCCAGACGATCGGGTATGTAGGCAGCACTGGTCTGGCTACCGGCCCGCACCTGTGCTACCGCTTCTGGAAAAATGGCCGCCAGGTTGATGCACTTCGCGTAAAACTGCCTTCTGCCAACCCGATCAGCAAAAAGAACATGGATGAGTTTGAGGAACTGAAAGAAGCAACTATAAACCAGATGCAGGCCCTCGACCTAAATGGCACCAAACCACAGGAATTGCTGGCATCCGACAAACAGGAAGCACAAAAAGGAGCATAGGACTAACTATAGTGAAACATGGTTCAGGAAGGGCGCAGCTTTTAGTTGCGCTTTTTCTGTTTGTCTGAATCAGGATTTACAGGATGTAAAAGGATTGAAAAGGATTTTAGTGTACAAGCTATTAATTGCTGGCGCGAGTTTGTAACTCGTGTCTTACAAGAAGTTAATTTTTTTGTCATCCTGAAAGGATCTTTGGGTCGGAAGTATAGGCCTAACCTATTTGCAGCAATAGTTCTTAAAATGCCAGTGGCCACACCTTAGATTGAAAGAATGAATCAGCACTATCTATAAGCTCACAGTTTGTTGCTTAATATTTCGTAATTTTGCAGCCATTCCATTTAAGATAGAACTATGAGTGAGCTAACCCCACTAAGCGAAGTAGGTGAGTTTGGACTGATCAGACGCATAAAAGAGCAAGTTGTGTTGCAGCAACCCTCCACAATAAAAGGTATTGGCGACGATGCTGCTATAATTGAGCCCGTAGAAAAGCAACTGGTTATAACCAGCGACATGATGCTGGAAGGGGTACATTTTGACCTTACCTTTTGCCCTCTGAAGCACCTGGGTTATAAAGCCGTAGCTGTAAACGTATCGGATGTGGCGGCTATGAACGCCAAACCTACCCAGATTACAGTGAACATAGCCGTTGGCGCACGCTATACTGTAGAAGCCATTGATGAACTATACGAAGGCATCAGGCTGGCTTGCGAAAACTATAAAGTAGACTTGGTTGGCGGCGATACAACTTCCTCTAGAGCAGGTTTGGTAATAAGTATAACGGCTATCGGTGAAGTGGCCAAAGGCGAAGCAGTGTTGCGCAGCGGGGCAAAAGTAAACGATCTGATTTGTTTGACGGGTGATATTGGCGCAGCATATATGGGTTTACAGATACTGGAGCGCGAAAAGCAGGCTTTTATGGCAGATCCGGAAATGCAGCCTGAACTCGAAAAGCATGAATACATAGTTGGTCGCCAGCTTCGCCCGGAAGCACGTATGGATGTCATTCACGAGCTGAAAGAGATCGGCGTGAAACCAACTTCCATGATCGATGTGTCGGATGGGCTGGCATCGGAGTTGATGCATATTTGTTCACAATCTGGTGTAGGTGCTACCATTTACCGCGAAAACCTGCCTGCAGACGAGCAGATGTTGGAAGCTGCTATGGAATTTAACCTGGACCCGGTTATGTGTATGCTGAACGGTGGCGAAGACTACGAACTGCTGTTCACTGCTCCTCTATCAGATTACGACAAGCTAAAGAATCACCCGGATATCAGCATTATCGGTAAAATTACGGAAGCCAGCGAAGGCATCAACATGGCCAACAAACATGGTCAGTCGTTCCCGCTTAAAGCCCAAGGTTGGACGCATTTTTAATCTATTTGAAAAAAACTATTTGACATTGAACAATAGATAAAAACAAAAAGAGAAGCCGATTAAGCTTCTCTTTTTGTTTAATACAACTATAGTTTTCCCCTTTGACTTTTATCAAAACCTTAATCTTCCGGATAAGGAATAAACACGAAGTTCTGAAACTCGCCGTCAACTACAAAAAGGCAGCAGAACTCATCAGCGTCTTTATAAGCAGCTTTAAAATCTTCTACGCGATCTTCCAGTACCAATTGGCGCTGCATAAAATCTTCGAGGTACGATGCGTTGATGTTCCACTCCAAAGCCAGTTCTTCCTTAGCTAAAAAATTGGAGCCAACCGGCACCTGCGTTCTGCTGAACACAAAGATCGGGTACTTGGAAATGTTTCGCTTGCGCACCTGGTAAGAGGCTTCGCGCAATGTTTCGGCCACCACTACAAAATCCTTCGAAATGGTGCCCAGGTATTTACCGTTTAATTCCGGATCGTTTTCCATCGTATCTTATTTTGCAGTTAGTAAAACTATATTTTCAACTTTTGCAGTTAGTAAAACTATATTTTCAACGTGATGGGTCTGCGGAAACATATCCACAGGCTGCACACGCGCTACATCATACTTATCAGATAACAACTCCAGGTCGCGGGCCTGCGTGGCCGGGTTACAGCTTACATAAACTATACGGTCGGCGTGCACCTGCAGCAGTTTTTCAATCACATCCGGGTGCATGCCAGCGCGCGGTGGATCTGTAATCACTACTTCCGGTCTGCCATGGCGTTCAATCAGTTCATCCGACAGAATGTCTTTCATATCACCAGCATAAAAAGTAGTGTTAGTGATATTGTTAAGTTCTGAGTTGATTTTGGCATCTTCGATAGCGCTTGGCACATATTCGATACCGATTACTTCTTTCGCTTGATGGGCTACAAAGTTGGCTATAGTTCCGGCGCCTGTGTACAGGTCATACACCAGTTCGTTACCTGTTAAGCCAGCAAACTCGCGCGTTAAACGGTATAGCTCGTAAGCCTGGTCGGCGTTGGTCTGGTAAAACGACTTCGGCCCCACCTGGAAACGAATATCCTCCATCTGCTCGTAAATGTACGGCTGGCCTTTGTAGCAGATCACTTCCTGGTCGTGGAAGGTATCGTTCATTTTCGGATTCACCACATACTGCAACGACGTGATCTCAGGGAACTTGGCGTATAAGTCGTCCAGGATGCCAACTATAGCTTCCTGGTCATCATACTTTACTAACAGTATCACCATAAGGTCGCCGGTGTTCGCTGTACGAACTATAAGGTTACGCAGGAAACCGGTTTGCTTCACCGCATCATAATACTCCATACCTTTTGCACGGGTATAATCGCGAACAGCTAATCGAATGGCGTTGGATGGATCAGGTTGCAGGTAACAGTGCTGAATATCCAGAATCTTATCGAAGCGACCGGGCATATGAAAGCCCAGCGCATTGCGGTCATAGTTCTCACCAGACTGAATCTGCTCGTTGGTCAGCCAGCCAAAGCTCGAGAATGTGAATTCCAGTTTATTGCGGTAGAACTTATCCTGTTTAGAACCAAGTATAGGATCAAAAGCCGGAAGCGCTACTTTACCAATTCGCTCGAGGTTATCTTTTACCTGTTTCTCTTTATAGTAAAGTTGTGTGTCGTAACCAATGTGCTGCCACTTGCAACCGCCGCAAATACCGAAGTGCTCACAAAAAGGCTGCACGCGCAACTCAGAATACTCTCTGAACTGCACAGGCACAGCTTCCATAAAGCTCTTCTTCTTTTTGGTAACACGCAGGTCTACCACGTCGCCGGGAGCCACGCCGCCCACAAAAATTACCAAGTTGTTATGGCGCGCCAGACATTTGCCCTCAGCCACCATCTCTTCTATCTTAATGTTTTCGAGTATCTCGAAATGCTTTTGCTTCTTCTTTCTCACGATGCTGCAAAATTAGCTAATTTTTGGGATTTAGCTTTTGGTTTTAGTAATAGAGCCGGAGTTATAACCTGAAACCAACTATAAATCAAAAAGACAGCCACCTGAGCAGCTGTCTTCTTACTTTTTTAAGATAAAATTCTATTCTAATAAGCTTCCAGCAGGAACGTAATATCATCTGATGGAGCAAACTCCATTGGCTTTTGGCCTTGCAGGAAAACGCGTGCCGTAAGCGGGCCTTTTAATTCTATTTTATCACTTTGAACGCGCAGCATGCTACCTTCTCGCAGTCCTACAACTGGCTGACGGTTGTGCCCATGAAACTCTAGAATTCTGGTTTCGCGGGTTTCGCCCATGTGGGTAGAGTCTGGTATTGGGTCCAGGTAATGCGGGTTGATGTTGAATGGCACTAGTTCCAAAGCATCCAGCGTTTTGGGGTGTACAATAGGCATGTCGTTAGTGGTACCTATAGTTTTACCAGCTACGTTTGTTCCGGCACTGGTCCCGATGTACGGCATGCCTTTACGAACACGCTCTTTCAAGGGCTCTACCAGTTTGTTGGCGTATAGTTGCTTTAAAAGCAAAAAGGTATTACCACCACCTATAAAAACGGCTTCGGCTTCGTTTACAGCTTTCACCGGGTTATCATGCTCGTGCACGCCGGTCACGCTTATACCCCATTTCTCAAAAGCTTCGCGTGCTTTAGCTGTATAATCAGCATGTGATATGCCATTTGGGCGAGCAAAGGGTATAAACAAGAGGCTGCTTTTGCCTTTCAGTAATTCTTTTATTTCAGATTCGGCATGTTCCAGGTAACCGGTTCCATGCGTGGTAGATGTGCTTATTAATAACAAATTTCTGCTCATACTTCAAAAGTATAGAATTTGCCTGAGCTATAGTATAGTTGTTCTTAAGTTTTGGCTGAATGCTGATGGTTGATATGTTTAATTGTTGATTGCTGATTTTTTAATCAGTTAGGGTAAAAGACGCAACATATTGCATCTCTACAACATCTCAACTTACTAACTTACACTTTTCTAACTTCCTAACTACAAATCATTCGTTCTCTTTGTTGATAGAGAGCTTGAGTTTTATAGTTTCGGCATAGGGGTCGAGAGCGTGGTAAGTGGTAAGGGCGCGTACTAGGCCGATGCTTTTTAGGTCGTAAAAAAACCAGAGTTCCACGTAAAAATCATAGAGCCAGTACAGGTCAATTTTACACCAGCCTCTGATGCGGTGATGCAGGTAATGCCCTTCGGTAAGGGCGATCTCTGCCTGAAGGTGCGGCGGCAGATTATTGAATTCTTCGGGGCTGATCATAACTCAAACCGGATACTACACAAACCAACTGAAATAAAAAAAAGGCTGCTCATGGCAGCCTTTCTCATTAACGTAAATAGTTACTGAAAGATTTTAATTCAGAAACAAAGTATATAATTCGAATCGGTGAGAAGCAAAGCTCCAGTGTGATGATGAAGGATGTATTTCCACGCCATCTTCATCCATCAGGGTAATGGCAAAGCCTTCGCCCTGGTTCATCGGTTCTGTAAAGTGCTTTACAGGATATATTTTGCCTTCTTCCACCCACTCTTCCGGCTCAAATGCCGGTAACGATGCATCTATACATTTGGCATAAACTGCCATATAGTTCGGAGGTACAAATAAGTTAACCATGATGTTCTAACTTCAATATCAGAAAAATAATTCCGCTGCTGCACCTTTGGCAGGCCCTACAGCTACATATAAATTTACAAAAAGCGTGCCTATAAATACAGGTAAATCTGTGCAATAAATAATCCAGTTTTTTACCTGACAAACCAGCAAATAGCACTGCTAATGGCAGAACTATAGGTTCGGCATTAGTAATATAAAGCAAAAACTAATACAATGCAACAATGCGCCGTTAACTTGGCAAATACATTTACCTTGCTTTAATTCAGCACGTTATGTATATTCATATGTTAATACTTTTTTAAAACAGCCTATCATTTTGTTTAACAAATTAACCATGCCAGTTGCCGGCCACTTTGGCCTAAGGTGCGTAGTTAAATATTCCTTTACTTATAGTTACCACGTTATTTACCGTAAGAATCTATGGAGGCAAATGAAAATCAGAACCGGAGCAAACATACTTTTCCGGTAGCGCCCGGCGTATGGGGCATGAAGACCGTATTCGTGAACCTGTACTTTGTAAGCGAACCGGACGGCACCTGGACCCTGATTGATACCGGGGTGTATGGCTCGGCGGGCAAAATAAAAGCTGCTGCCGAAGAGCTGTTCGGGCCAGGCACAAAACCGCGTTCCATCCTGCTCACGCACGGCCACTTCGATCACATCGGCGCTGTTAAAGAGCTTGCCAACGAATGGGATGTACCAGTTTATGCCCACCCGCTAGAGCTCCCTTACCTGACCGGCCGCTCCAGCTACCCGCCACCAGATGCCAGCGTAGGCGGAGGCGGTATGGCCTACATGGCATTTTTGTACCCCAAAAAACCTATTAACATAACCAACCACGTAGAACTACTCCCTCAGGATGGTACCGTTCCCGGCTTACCACGCTGGCACTGGTTGCACACGCCGGGCCACACAGCGGGGCACGTTTCGTTTTTCAGGGAGAGCGACAGAGTGCTGCTGGCAGGGGATGCTTTTATCACCCGCCACGGCGAATCGATGGTAGCTGTGATGACGCAAAAAAAACATGTGTACGGACCGCCAAAATATTACACCACCGATTGGGCCGAAGCACACCATTCTGTAGAGAAACTGGCAAACTTGAGCCCGGCCGTAGCTGCTACCGGACACGGTATGCCTATGCGGGGGCAAACCCTGCAATGGCAGTTAGATGACTTGGTACATGACTTCTGGACGGTAGCTGTGCCCGAGCATGGCCGCTATGTGCATGAGCCTGCCATAACAGATGAATTGGGGGTAGTATCGGTGCCGCCAGCGCCAAGTAACCCCGTACCTAAAGTGCTGATGGCGGCCGGGGTGGTAGCCCTTGCCGGTGCAGCTATAGTTGCCATGCGCCACAAAAACGGCAAAGCAAAAACAGACAAAACATATCCATCCGGCAGGCCGTTTTCGCATAACAGGCCCCTGACAGATGTGCCGCCAACTATAGCTGACGACGTTGCACAGGAACATACCAATAATTACCCGTAACAAAAAAGGGCTGGCAGTTTTTATACTGCCGGCCCTTTTTTAAACTATAGTTTTACAGTTATGATTTGCCCCTGCCCGAGCCGCTTTTCTTGCCGCCACCATCGTGTTTGTTTACGGTAGCCCAGGCTCTTTTTTCAGCTTCTTTATCACTTACGCCACGTTTTTCATAGCTCTCCTCAATATGCTGCGCCTGGCGCTTCTGCTTATCGGTGTAGGCTGACTTATCTCCTTGTGCCATAATCTACTTTAGTTTAAATGAAACATATGCAAGCCCGAAGGCCCAGCTATAGTTTACGGCACTAACATAAAAATGGCCCGAATGTAAGGAGGCAAAAGATGTGTAGCTAATAACTGGTTGCCTTAAAGTAAATTTTAAACGTAGATCCTACGCCTTCTTCACTTTCTACTTCTATGCGGTCGCCGTTATTTTCCAGTATCCTTTTTACGATGTATAAGCCAAGCCCCGATCCCTCTACGTGTGTGTGCATACGCCGGTACATCTGGAATACTTTATCCCGTTGTGCTTCGTTCATGCCCAGCCCGTTATCAGCTATACTTAGCACCAGTTGCTCCGGGCTTGGTTGCGTCATGGTTACATTTATTTCCGGGACTCTGTCCGGAGACGAATACTTGATGGCATTGGATAACAGGTTATATACAATGCTGCGCAGGTTTTTACGCGGATAGCGCAACAACGAAAAGCCCTGTAGGTTAGAATGGATGCGGGCACCTTTTCTTTCCATGTTCAGCTGCAGATCCTCTTTCACTTCTTCTAGCAGGCCCTGTAGTTCAACTACTTCTTTAGTAGCATTGCTATCCTGCAGCCTTGCCACTTCAGTCAGGTCAGTTATTACATTTTTAAGCCTGTTTATAGAGGCGGTTATTCTGTCAAGTATAGGGTGGTGCGTGTTATCGCCAAGGTCTTCCTTCAGTACCTCAACAAGGCCCTCCAGGTTTATGACTGGTGCTTTTAAGTCGTGCGAGGCAGTGTATACAAAGTTATCGAGGTCGGTATTGATGCGGAGCAGCTCCTGGTTTTTGTGCATCAGTTCCTCATTTTTGCGGCGCTCCGACAGGTCTCTGGTTACTTTCGAAAAACCAATGTGTTTGCCCTGCTTGTTATAAACAGCCGTAATAACCACGTTTGCCCATATCTGGGTGCCGTCTTTACGTACACGCCAGCCTTCGTCCTCAAACTTACCGTCTGCTTTTGCTTTGGTTAACTCAAATTGCGGGTAATTACTTTCTATCGCCTCTCTGGGGTAAAAAATAGAAAAATGCTTGCCTATAATCTCACTGGCTTTATACCCCTTAATATGTTCGGCACCGGCATTCCAGGTAATAATGCTACCCGATGTATCCAGCATAAAGATGGCATAATCGTTTACGCCTTCAATAAGTAAGCGGTATAGTTCTGCAGTATTAAGGTTATTGGTCGCTTCGGTGCTTGTTGATCCCTCTGTTAAAGGCAAAGAGTTGTTTGTTTTACTCATGTGTGCGGCGTTGCGCTTATTAAAGAACGATAAATTAACCTGTAATTTACAAAGAACCATCCGCAAAAACCAGCTTTAGCAGCTCTATAAATTACCTGGCAAATATAAATCTTACTATACTTTTAGTTTATACATTAGTTGTACTAAAAAGCAAAAAAAGGGCTGCAACTATAGTTAGTCAGGAGGTTATAGTTAACTGGGCCTGCCACAAAAAAGCCCGGCGGTTTTGCCGGGCTTGTATTTTTAGTTTATCTCTATTTTTGTTACCAATTGGTTGTACCCGGCAAATACCCCAAGGCCGCCCTGCATGTTGGTATACATCAGCGCAGGTTCAGCAAACGGATTGCCATTCGATTCTTCCTGCTTGTCCAGGGCCCGGTGGTAAAGGAAATAGTTTTTGTCTGATACGACCAGCACACAGTTTATATAGTAGGGCTTATCAACGCTTCCGGAATTATAGTCGTAGTAAACCAATGGCTCCGAAGACATAATGCTGCCCTGGTAATCTTCGTCGTCCTGCAGTTGCTTGTCCTCGTTATCGTAGCTGCCATAAAGGCCCTCTTTATACGTATGCTTTTTGCCACTGAAATCTGTAAACGAATACTCTTTAAAGGCCAGGGTACGGTAAAAATTTTTGACTCCGGGGGCATCCTGCCATTTAAAGGTAATGGTATACTTAGGCACGCTTTGTCCATAATAATCCTGTATGATGGTGTAAGGCGCTGTTGCTTCGGTTATCGTTATACCATCGGTTAAGGGTATGGTACAAGTGGCTTCGGCGGTGCTGCCGGGCGCCGCTACTTTTAAATGGTATGTTTTTCCGGCTTGCACAGGCCAGGCACGCGCATCGGCTTCGTACTGGTTAGTAGTTGCATTGTAAGCCAGCGCAACTATAGCTGTACCATCTGCTATAGTAACTACAGCATCCTTTACATTGCGTTGTTCTTCCGTTAGCTGCTTGCCCAGGGCAGGTTGTGTTTTCTGTACCCGCACTACCAGCATGGTGTCCTGTGGCGAAATATAAGACACCACTACCAGTTTCGACTTACTTTCAAACGATTCAATATTGTTCACATCGCTTTCGCAGCCGGTAAGGGTTGTAACTATAGTTACCAGCAGGGTTATTACGCGTAAAATTTTCATATCAGTGTTTTCAGAAAGATCAGAATTTGGAACCGTAGCTAAACGAAGGAATGATCGGGAAAAGCGTAACCTGTTTCAGTTTTGCTTCCGTTTGCTGACCTTCTGTAGACTCTACATCTATGTAATAAAAGAATGGATTTTTACGATTGTAGGCGTTATAAAAGCTTACTTCCCAGGTGCGTTCTCCCCACTTTTTCTTTTTATGGAATTGTATGCCCAGGTCCATGCGGTGGTAAGCGGCCATACGGGAGCTGTTGCGTTCGCCATAGTCCACGGCTTTGTTATTGTAGTAAGAGTACCACTCTATTTCGTATTTACTTGGTTTGTTAGGGCTATCGTTATAGCTGCCGGTTGGCATAGTTACCGCATTGCCGGTGCCGTATACCCACGTACCAGACAAGGTAATGTTCTCGCGCAGCTCATAAATACCTACCAACGAAATGTCGTGGCGGCGGTCATAACGCGCGTAGAATTTTTTGCCAAAGTTTACAGAATCAAACTGTTGCTGCGTCCACGACAAAGTATAACCTGCCCAACCCGAGAATCGTCCTGCTTTTTTCTGCAGCAAAAACTCCAGGCCATAAGACCAGCCCTGCCCGGCCGTAATGTTATCTTCCCAGCTTACTTCATCGGCAGTTTCCGGGTCGTCCATCATCAAAAAGCTGGCTCCCTCTTTATACCCTATTATGTTATCCGACTTTTTATAGTAGCCTTCTATCGTTAGGGCCAGGTCTTTTTGGGTAAAATCTTTAGCCACACCTACAGCTACCTGCTGCGACCGTTGTGGTACTATGCGGTCTGTAGTTGGCACCCACAGGTCGGTTGGCAGGCCAATACCGGTGTTGCTGATCAGGTGCACATACTGGTTCATGCGGGCATAAGAGGCTTTCACGGCCAGGTCGTCGCGCAGGTTATAAGCTGCCGATAAGCGGGGCTCAGGCATCAGGTAGCTTTTGTGTTCGGAGGCAAAGTGGCTTAACCTGAAACCTGCATTTACCCGGAATAACGGCGATGGCTTGTAAGTATCTTCTATATATACCGATGATTCGAGGCTGTTTATACTTTGCTTATGATTCTTTAAGCCCGTCCTTTCAGAGTCTTTAACAACCAGTGCGCTTGGCGTAAACATATGGAACGTAGACTGCACACCAGCCCGGATGGCATGCTCCGGATTTGGCATAAAATCAAGGTCAGATTTCATTGAAACATCCTGTATACCTGAGAAGTAATTCAGCTCATAGTTGCCATTCTCAGCGTCTTTCTCTTCTGCTGATATATTGAATTTGTACCGGCTGAAAATAAGGGATGTGTTGGAAAAAAGCTGATCGTTAAACAAGTGGTTCCAGCGCAGTGTGCCAGTGGCGTTACCCCAGTGTACGCCGCCCATACTTTCGCTTTCTTTATCTTCATCTTTGTAAAAGAAGCGGTCCTGACCAAAGTAGCCGCTCAGGTATAGTTTGTTCTTGCGGCCAAAATCATAGTTTACTTTCGTGTTCAGGTCATAAAAATAGTAACCGGCCTTGCCGTCAGTTGGCATAAATGGCCGGGCAAGTACATCGGCATACGTCCGGCGCCCCGAAACCAGAAACGACGACTTTCCTTTTTTAAGCGGCCCTTCCAGCATCAATCTCGAGGATATTAGCCCGATACCACCTTCGCCGTGCAGTTCTTCCTTGTTGCCATCTTTCATATTAAGTTCGATAACCGAAGACAGCCTGCCGCCATAACGCGCCGGAAAGCCGCCTTTGGTCAGTTCCACACTTTTAAGTGCATCGCCGTTAAACAACGAGAAAAACCCGAACAAATGTGAGGCATTGTAAACCGTGGCATCATCCAGAATAATCAGGTTTTGGTCTGGTCCGCCGCCGCGCACATAAATGCCGCTGTTGCCTTCGCTGCCCTTCTGCACGCCCGGCATCAGCTGCAACACTTTCATTACATCTTTCTCGCCCAACAGCATCGGTATATTTTTTATCTGCGCTATCGGAACAACTATCTTGCTCATCTCTACCGAGCGGCTAACTTTTTCTACCCGCTCGGCCACTACTTCTACCTCTTTTAAAGATGTTTCCAGGCGTTGCAGGTCTATGTTGAGTGCCGTATTCTGGCGCAGTACTAACGTCCGGATCTCCTGTTTGTAGCCCAGGTAGCCAAAAGCAAGCCGAACGGAGTCAGTGGCGGGCAGGGTTAGCGAATAGAACCCGTAGGTATTGGTGCTGGTACTGATAACCGTGCCCGGCTGGTAAATACTAACCCCGATAAGTTGCTCGCCGCTGCCTTTTTCGCGCACATAGCCACTTATGGTGTATTTATTTTGAGCAAAAGCCAGGCTTATGCTGCCCAATAGCAGCAAGAGGGTAAAAAGCTGTTTCATAGCGGCTAAAAGTTTAATAATTCAGCAAAAATATATAATATTTCAGTAGCTATAATCGGGCCAAGTATTAAATTCTTAAAATATTTAGTAACCAAAATATTAAACCCATTCTGAATAGAGATACTGTAAAATTAGCCAACTATAGTTTTGCAGAGTCTTGATTTTCAACCACTACCGTGCCCTTCCGTACCCGTTCCAAACTACAGCTTACCGCCTGAAAAGCCACAGAAACTATAGCATCCGGCAACAATTGCCTACCTTTGTGTTATGATTTCGATGAGGCAGTTATTTTTAAAGCACCAGGCACAGACATCCGATTTTCCGTTGATGATTGAAGTGGAGAAGGCCGAAGGTGTGTATATGTATGGTGCTAATGGTGAGCGCTACCTGGACCTGATTTCGGGGATTGGCGTGAGCAATGTAGGGCACCGCCACCCACGAGTTGTAAATGCCATAAAAGAGCAACTGGACAAGTACATGCACCTGATGGTGTACGGTGAGTTTGTGCAGGCACCACAGGCAAAACTGGCCGAAGCGCTCACAAACACACTCCCGTCGCAATTGAATAATGTATACTTCCTGAACTCTGGAACCGAGGCTGTGGAAGGCGCCCTGAAACTGGCTAAACGTTACACGGGCCGCACCGAACTTATATCGTGTCGCAATGCGTACCATGGTTCTACGCAAGGCGCGCTTTCAGTAAATGGCAGCGAAAGTTTTAAGAATGCGTTCCGCCCTCTGCTTCCAGATGTGCGCCATATAACCTATAACCACCTGCCCGACCTGCAACATATTACTACCCGAACGGCTGCTGTTATAGTGGAAACCGTGCAAGGTGAAGCCGGCGTGCGCGTACCAGAAAACGATTACCTGAAACACCTGCGTGCCCGTTGCACTGAAGTTGGCGCTTTGCTCATTTTGGATGAAATACAGTGTGGGTTTGGCCGTACCGGTACGTTCTGGGCATTTGAGCAGTTTGGTATTGAGCCGGATATTTTACTTTGTGCCAAAGGCATGGGCGGCGGTATGCCGATAGGTGCTTTTATTGCGCCGCAGGAGATTATGGCTGCTTTCAAAACTGATCCTATACTTGGCCATTGCACTACGTTTGGCGGTCATCCGGTTTCGTGCGCTGCCTCGCTGGCTACCCTGCAAACCATACAACAGGAAAATCTTTTAGACGGTGTTGCTACCAAAGCTGAGCTGTTCAAAAAGCTGTTAGTACATCCGCGCATTAAAGAAATTCGCAACTGCGGTTTGATGATGGCTGCCGAATTTGAGTCCTTTGACGTGCTGAAAGCTGTAATTGACCAGGCTATTCTTAATGGCGTCCTCACCGACTGGTTCCTGTTCTGCGACAACTCCATGCGCATCGCCCCTCCGCTAACTATAACCGAAACCCAGATTGAAGAAGCCTGCGAAGTTATACTTAGAAGTATAGAGGAAGCAGTAGGTAAGTAGTTGTTTCGGCTGAATCAGGATTTTCAGGATTGTATAGACCTAGCAGCGTGCGCAGCTCCTGCTAGCGTCTTATTACTATAGTTGAAGCTTTCTTCAATTTCGTCATTTCGAACAAAGTGAGAAATCTATTACAGACTATAGTTGCAGTCTACACTTCCTTGAATCAAGCTATCCTTTCAAACTACTGTTATTCCTGGGAGCTTTAGTGACCTATCGTTTCATCTCTAGCTTTGGTGCCCTCACGGCCGGGAGGCCCCGTCTTTGGGCATCGCGCGGTGTACATTTCTTTTTCTCGTCCCTCGAAATGGCTGCGCCACCAGAAATCTACAAGGCACTCAACCCAAAGACTGTGATCTTTTTACTATTGACCTGTAGCTATAGTTTGAAACGGTAAGCTTCGATATTTATCGTGGTTGTAATTCCGTAGGGACAGGTCGCGACCTGTCCGATCTTGGTCTGTAACTATAAAACTATAACTCCAACTATAGCAGCGACAAAAAGCTCCCCGCCTTAGATAAGGAGGGGTTGGGGGTGGTTGGACCACGGAAACTATAAAACTATAACTATAGCAGCAGCTAAAAAAGCTCCCTCTCCTGTTTTTAGGAGAGGGCTGGGGTGAGGTAACACGGCAATATAAAACTATAGCCAAACGCTCGTAGGAACTCCAGACGCTACGAGGTCTAAACAAACAACTATAAAACAAAAATAGCTGGCAGAAAACTGCCAGCTATTTTCAAACTATAATTAAAGTATAAATTACTTACCTGCAGAAGTGGTAGCACCAGTCGGTACTTGTTTCTGCTGCGCTTTATACTTGTTCTCAAACTTCTCATACAGGTACTTCTGCTTGGTATTCAAGTCAATTTTGCGGCCTTGAATAAAAGCTTGTGTAACGTTGTTGGTGCGCATGTCCAGTAGGTCGCCGGATGATACAACGATGGTAGCATCTTTGCCAACTTCTACAGAACCAGCCTGCTTATCTATACCTAAAATCTTAGCCGTGTTTAACGACACAGATGCCAGCGCCTGCTCTTTATCTAAGCCGAAGGCGGCGGCGGTACCGGCAATAAAAGGCAGGTTACGGATACCATGTATGCTCAGGTCGTAATCCAGGGCAAACTGGATACCGGCTTTGTGCAACAGGTAAGGCATTTTGTAAGGATTATACACATCTTCTTCGGCACGGGATGGCAATGCATGCACGCCAGAATAGATCACCGGGATGTTATTGGCTTTCAGGAAATCAGCTACGGCAAGCGCATCGCCTGCTCCAACTATAACGATGTTCTTTATACCAAACTGCTTCACAAAATTCACCGACTCGATGATCTCTTTTCCATAGTTGGTATGGATGTATAGCTTCTTGGAACCATCAAACAGACCAGCCATCGCGCTAAGTTTAAGGTTTTCGGCATCGTTCTTACCCGCTTTAAAAACAGCCGCATCGCTCAACAATTGGCTAAGCTCCCGGAGGGTTTGCTCACGTTGTTCTTTCATGCGGTTTAGGCGCTCATCCTGCTGCCTGTTGCCGGTTGGTACCAGCATGGCAGGCCAATTCATGTGTATGCCTTCATCTGCTTTTACCACAGCGTCTTCCCAGTTCCAGGCATCCAGTTGTACCACTGATGATGAACCCGCAATTGTGCCACCAATCGGGGCAACCTGCGTCATCAGTACGCCGTTTGCACGCACTGTTGGTATAATATCAGAATCTGTGTTATAAGCTACCACCGAGCGCACATTGGGGTTAAGATCGCCTACTTCGCGCCAGTCTATAGTTGCCCGCACACTTTCGATCTCATTTAAGCCAAGGCTGGCATTTGGCTGTATCAGGCCAGGGTAAATGTGCTGCCCCGTTACATCTACAACCTCGTAACCACTCAGGTTAGCGCCGCTCTGCGGACCGGCATAAGTAATCTTACCATTATCAAACCCAACAGCAGCATTCTCTACCACCGTGCCATTGCCTACATGCAGGGTAGCACCTTTCAGCAATACAGGTTTGCTTTGCTTGGCAGCCGGAGCCGGCACCTGTGCAAATGCAGCAGTGCTCAGCAATAAAGCTGCAAAAGCGGATATATATCTTTTATTGATTTTCATGATTTTAATTGTTGCATTGCCGCATTGTTAACGAGTTGATCTTAAAAACTATAAACTCAACTTTTTAACCTACAGCAATTTAGCCATTTAACAATTTTATACTTAGTAAGCAATGTAGCTTTCTTCCTCGCTGTGCTCTACATCTTCGCAATGCATTACGCTTGCTTTTCTGTTGGTCGGAGCCTGTGTTTTTGCACCGCCTGCTTTGGCAGTCAGCATTTTCTGGATCAGGCGCATGCGCTCTTTTTCCATGTCCTGCTGCAATTGTGCATCGCGCTCAGCATCGTAATAGGCTATACCGTCTACAAAGGTCTTTTCAGGGTGCGCATAGATAGAAAGCGGGTGGTTGTTCCAGAGTACTACATCGGCATCTTTACCGGCTTTAAGGCTTCCTATTCTATCATCCAGGTGCAGCAGTTTGGCTGGGTTAAGGGTTACCATTTTCAGGGCTTCTTCTTCGCTCATGCCGGTATACTTCACACTTTTGGCAGCTTCCTGGTTCAGGCGGCGGGCCATCTCCGCATCGTCAGAGTTAATGGCTGTAACTATACCCAGTTGGTTCATGATGCCTGCGTTTTGCGGAATAGCATCTTTTACTTCCATTTTGTAAGCCCACCAGTCAGCGAACGTAGAGCCACCTGCCCCATGCGCTTTCATTTTATCGGCCACTTTGTAGCCCTCCAGAATGTGCGTAAAGGTATTCACCTTAAAGCCCATTTCATCCGCTACTTTTATCAGCATGTTTATCTCCGACTGCACGTAAGAGTGGCAGGTAATAAAGCGCTTGTCGTTCAGGATCTCTACCAGTGCATCCAGTTCCAGGTCGCGGCGCGGTGCTGCTGTTTTAGCCTGCTGCTTTTTAGATAGTTTGTTATAGTTCTTCCAGGCCTGCTCATACTCTTTAGCACGTGTAAAGGCATCTACATATACTTGCTCCACTCCCATTCTGGATTGCGGGAAGCGTTCGCTGGCATTGTTGCGGTTCGATTGTTTCACGTTCTCGCCCAATGCAAATTTGATGAAGCCATCAGCACCATCCACCAGCAAGTCCTGCGGACTTTTGCCCCAACGCAGCTTGATAATAGCCGACTGACCACCAATTGGGTTGGCAGAGCCATGCAGTAGCTGCGAAGTAGTAACACCACCCGCCAGCTGACGGTAAATGTTAATATCATCGGAGTTTACCACATCCTGCATGCGCACTTCGGCGGTTACAGACTGGCTGCCTTCGTTCACCCCGTTCAGGGCAATGTGTGAGTGTTCGTCAATGATACCCGGTGTCACGTGTTTGCCAGTACCATCAATAACTTTAGCACCAGACTCGCTCAGGTTCTTACCAACTTTGGCAATTTTACCGTTCTTGAGTAGCACATCCGCATTTTCCAGTTTGCCATCTTTCTCGTTTGTCCAGACGGTGGCATTTTTGATAAGGACAGCTTCCTGTTTTGGCAGTTCGGCAGCGCCATAGGCACGGAACGGATAGATCAGTTGGCCTACTTCTACTTTCTCCGCTTTCTTGGCCGTATCTTTTTTGTCCTGCTGGGTCATAGCCTCTGAGAACGTAGCCGACCATTTAACCGAGCTAGCATCCGGTAACTGCCCTTCGCCCTGTAGGTTTTTGTCAGCCAGCCAGCCGCTCAGGCGAATGGTTTCTTTGCTCTTTTTGCTGTCCGTAAACGATAAAGTTACCAGGTTGCCACTGTAAGTGATTTTACCATTTACCGTATCCTGACCAATAACAGAAAGCTCCGGTTTATCAGGAGTACCAGCAATTTTTAACTTTTTAGAAGTGTTGTTACCGATCTTCAAGGTATAAATGCCTCTGTAGTCAGATGGTACTTCTGTTATCTTGTAGCGGTCGCCCTGCACCCAGTTTTCTAAAATAATGTTGTCGTTAGCGAACAGGTTATCAGACGTGATGATGAAGTTAGCCAGCATCCCTTCGTTCAGGCTACCCACCAACTTATCAGCATTTAGTAATTTAGCAGGAGTAGCAGTCAAGGCTTTCAGGGCTTCTTCTTCAGACAGGCCATACTTTATGGCTTTGCGCACATTCGGCAAAAAGTCTTTCTTATCTTTCAGGTCTGATGCGGTGAAGGCGAATGTAACACCTGCGTTGGCAAGTATACCAGCGTTGGCAGGCGCCATTTCCCAGTGCTTCATGTCTTCCAGCGATACACGGCGGGCATCGAACGGATCTTCTACGTTATAAGCATCCGGGTAATTAACTGAAACTATAAGGGGTGCTTTGGTTGCTTTTACTTCCGGCAGCATCTGGTACTCGTCGCCGTTGGTTTTGATGATGTACTGCGTCTTGAATTCATCGCCTACTTTATCGGCACGCAATACACCTAGTTTATCATCTGCTTCAAATATCTGCGGAAATTTATTGGCATCGGTAAAAGCTTTCAGCGAGATATTTTGCTCACGGCCCGGGTTTTTGGCATTCCACTGCGCATCAAAATAGGTCTGGCGCAGCAGAGCCACCGAACCCATCATAGAACTAGGATAATCCTGTGGCGAAGACCCTTTATCAAATGATAACGCTCCGGCAGCTTTATCCAGTACAATTACTTCATTTTCGCGCTTGTCAGCCAGTGTTACGAGGGCGGCCGTACCACGCGCTATACCGTCGCGGTGCACAGCCAGCACCGTTCCGAAACCTTGCTTGCGCAGTTCATCGGCCTGTTTTTTATCTGCTTTAAAAAGTTCTACTGCATTGGTTTCCGGGCGGATGGCCTGGTTCCAGCTATACGCTCCCTGCTTGGTAGACTCCATTTGTGGTGGAGAGCCCCAGTTGCGTGGTGCACGTTTTACCTCGGGCAAACCATAGCTTGTGTACATATCCACGAAGCCAGGGTAAATGTGCTTGCCTTTTGCATCGACAACTATAGCACCTGCCGGCACTTTTACATTAGCGCCAACAGCCTCTACTTTGCCGTTCCGGATAAGGAGTGTGGCATTGTTGAGGGTGGTTTTATAGTCGGTGTGGATGGTGGCGTTGGTTAGCGCGACCAGACCGGGACGCTGGTCGTAAACGCCGTTGCGCGGAAAGGTCTCCTGCGCCATCGCGCTGCCCGCTCCTAAAGCCAGGCAGGCTGCAATGGTTAAGATTTTCTTCATGGATTAAAGTAAAAGTGAGCGAATAGGTTTTCGGTTAGTTTAGATTAACCAAATATAACAAATACTGCTGTTAAAACTTCGATTTTATAGTTAAAAATATAGCCTTGACAACAACTGAAATTTATCTACTTTTGATTTTAAATTAACCCTATCAACGCCTTTGCACATACTGAAAGGCAGACACGTAAACTATAGCCCTATGCGCCGCTGCACGCTGTTGCTGCTTACCCTGATGCTGACACTGGCAAAACTGCCTGCTGCTGCACAAACCCCTGATACAACCAACACAGTTACCAAGGAGAAAACCAGGGGCCTTATTCCCATACCAGTGCTATACTATACCCCCGATACCCGGCTGGGCTTTGGCGCCGCGCTGATCGGTTTCTTTAAACTGCAAAACACTACAGACAGCAGCTATACCCGTCTTTCAACTATAAAACTGATAGCTGATTATACCCTGAACAAGCAGATGGACCAGTGGCTGGAGTGGAATGTTTTTACCCGTGAGGAGAAGTACCTGCTGCGCGGCGAACTGCGCCACCGTGTATATACCGACCGCTTTTATGGCCTAGGAAATAACAGCGCTGTAGATGACGAACAGAAATATGAATACGACTTGATCGGAACCAAACTGGCCGGACTGAAGCGCACAGGTCAACATACTTTTCTGGGCCCCGACCTGCAACTTACCAAATACTATAACCATAAAAACCACCCGGTAGCGGAAGGCAGACCAAACCAACTGGAAGGCGTAGCCGGGAACAACGGCGGCATAAATAACGGCCTCGGGTTTATTTTTCTTCTGGATAGCCGGGACAATGTATCGTATGCCAGCAGCGGCATGTACCTGGAAGTTTCGGGGTATAAATTTGGCAGCTACCTTGGCGGCGATTTTGATTACAGCAACTATAACCTGAACTTCAGTAAGTATTTCCAGCTAAAGCCTAAGCTTATTTTTGCTACCAACACGGTGCTTACCTTAAACTCGCAACAGGTACCTTTTATGCGCATGGCAACTATAGGTGGCGACAAACTGCTGCGCGGATATGCCCGTAGCCGTTACCTGGCCCGCAACACAATAGCCACCCAGGTAGAGTACCGGTTCCCGATAAAAGGACGGTTGGGCATGGCTGCATTTACAGGTATAGGCGATGTGTTTAATGAAACCAGCGACCTGGCCCTGAACAAACTGAAGTATACGGTAGGCACTGGCCTGCGCTTTGCCCTGAACCCGGAAGAGAAAATAAACATACGCGTAGATGCAGGCTATGGCAGGGAAGGTATAAACTTCTTTGTAGTATTAGGCGAAGCATTTTAGAACTACCCCGGAAAGTATACCTTTGTAGCCATAGCTACTAGACAAACTATAATGCGCCTCCCTCTTTTAAACGAACTTCCGCTTCTTCAAAAGATCCTTATTGCCGGGTTGGTGCTGGCTATACTTTTTATACCGGGTTTCTCGGCGCCGCTGGCATTGCTGGCCGGGCTTATAGTTGGCTTGTTGCTGGGTAATCCGTGGCAGAAAATTACAACTATAGCTGCTAAATACGCGCTGCAGGTAGCTGTTGTGGGGCTGGGCTTTGGCATTAATTTATATCAGGTTCGCGAAACCGGTCTTACAGGTATAGTTTACACTGCTACTTCGCTGGCAGTAACACTGGCACTTGGTTTTTTACTGGGCAGGTTCTTGAATATTGCACCAAAACTATCGCATTTGGTTGGGGTTGGTACGGCTATTTGCGGCGGAAGTGCCATTGCAGCGGTGGCGCCAACTATAAAAGCCAATGCCCAGGAAATTTCAGTGTCGCTGGCTATCGTGTTTATATTGAATGCCGTAGCGCTATTTGTTTTTCCGGTGGCCGGGCACTGGCTGGGCTTAACGCAGCAGCAATTTGGGGTGTGGGCCGCCATTGCCATCCACGATACGAGTTCGGTAGTTGGGGCAGCCAGCAAATTTGGCAACGAAGCCCTACAGATCGCTACCACCCTGAAACTTACCCGCGCCCTCTGGATCGTGCCTATCGTATTGCTGTCGGCTTTCCTGTTCAAATCCAAAGAAACCAAATTAAAACTTCCCTTATTTATCCCGCTTTTCCTGCTGGCATCTGTAATTTATACCTTTGTACCGCCTGTAGCAACTATAGCCCCGGTGCTTGTAACTATAGCCAAAAAATTACTGGTACTCAGCCTGTTCCTCATTGGGGTAAATGTTAATATAGAAACCTTGCGTACCATTAGTGCTCGCCCGTTCTGGCTGGGCTTGCTGTTGTGGCTGCTGGTGGCTATACTTTCGCTGCTGGCTATTCTGTACCTGCTCTAAATTTTCCGTCCTAAACTTACCTGTTTCCGGAACTCGATCCTTTAAAAAATTGTACTGTTTTTATGCATGAAGATATGTTCATGTAATCAATTTTACGAAAGGGGAATTTAATGAATAGCTTACAGATAAGGTTGGACCAAAAGAAGTTGGAACGTGCAGCTTATGTACTTAAAAGTGTCGCGCACCCGATACGCATCAGCATTATTGACCTGCTGGAGCAGCGCGAGCGCCTTACGGTAAGCGAACTGCAGCAGGTGCTCCACATCGAGCAATCGCTGCTATCGCACCACCTGACTAATATGCGCGACAAAGGCGTGCTGGATACCAAACGCGAAGGCAAAAACGTTTTTTATTTCCTGACAGATGCCACCATTACAAACATTCTGGATTGCATAAACGGATGCAAAACCTTTTAACAACGCAGCTCTGGCAACCAACCCGATGGGGTAAATTATAGTTTGGTGTAGAGCATTTTAGAGCGACAATCGGTATCTTTATAGTATCAATTTTAAACGAAACTTGTAAAACATATGAAAACCATCATCGCCATAACTTTAGCCGGATTTTTTAGCTGCGCACAGCCACAAGAGCAAGGCACTGCCGTTAAAACCCTGACTCCTACCGAGTATAAAGAGAAAGCAAGCAAAGAAGGCGTACTGGTTGATGTACGCACCCCCGAAGAGTTTGCGGCCGGCCACCTCACCGAAGCTTCCAACTCAAATTTTCTGGATGGTACCTTTGCCGAAAGCATAAAAGGCTGGGATAAAGAAAAGACCTATTATCTTTACTGCGCAAGTGGCAACCGAAGCGGAAAAGCAGCAAAACTGATGCACGAAGCCGGATTTAAGAACGTGTACAATATTGGTGGTTACCAGGGCCTGAAAAGTGCCGGCTTACCAACCAAAGAGTAACACGTATCAGCCGCTGCTTAACTATAGTATCAACCACATTACCCCAACTTTTATGAAGATCGAGCAATTCTACGATAAAGGATTGGCCCATGCCAGCTATGCTATACTTAGCGAAGGCAAAATAGCGCTTGTAGACCCAGCACGCGATCCGCAGCCTTACTACGATTTTGCAAAAGAACACAACGCCGCTATAGTTGCCGTTTTTGAGACACACCCGCACGCCGACTTTGTTAGCTCGCATGTAGAGATCGCTAAAAAAACCGGCGCTACCATTTATGTAAGCAAATTATTGGGCGCTGACTACGAGCACCAGTCTTTTGATGATGGCGACGAACTAAAACTGGGCAAACTTACCCTGCGCGCCCTTAACACGCCTGGCCACTCCCCTGACTCGGTAACGATACTTTTGCTGGATGAGCAAGGTAAACAACACGCAGCCTTTACCGGAGATGCCCTGTTTGTAGGTGACGTTGGCCGCCCCGACCTGCGCGAAAACGTAGGCAACATGACAGCCAAGCGCGAAGAACTGGCCCGCCAGATGTACCACACCACCAACAACGTTTTCAAGAAACTGAACGAAGAAGTGCTGGTTTACCCTGCCCACGGGGCCGGCTCGCTTTGCGGTAAAAACCTGAGCCCCGACACGTTCTCAACTATAGGCCGCGAAAAAAGCACCAACTATGCGTTGCAGGATATGAGCGAAGGCGATTTCATTAAAACCCTGCTCGAAGACCAGCCCTTTATACCGAAGTATTTTGGCCACGATGTAAGCATGAACAAAGCAGGCGCTACAAGTTTTGAGGAAAGTATAAAAGCGGTACCTCGCCTGGCACCAGACGCAACCCTGGAAGAAGGCATACTTATAGTTGACACCCGTCCGCAGGCACAGTATAAGCAAGGCCATTTGCCAAACAGCATAAACATACAGGAAGGCGGCAAATTTGAGACCTGGCTGGGTTCTATAGTTGGCCCCGGCGAAACGTTTTACCTGATTGCTGAGAACGAAGCCGTATTAAACTCGGTAATTCGCAAATCGGCTAAAATTGGGTATGAAGGTAACATAAAAGGAGCCTTGCTAACACCGGCTATACTTCCGGAAAAGAGCCAGCCAACTAACCTCGCAGACTTCACTAACAACCCGGGAAAGTACACCATAGTTGACATCCGTAACAACGGCGAAGTAAAGGCAGGTAAGATATTCCAGAACGCTGTAACTATACCGTTACCGGAGTTACGGGAACGCATGCACGAAATACCGCAGGACAAACCAGTAATGGTGCATTGCGCTGCCGGTTATCGTTCTGCTGCCGGACAAAGTATATTGGAGCAAAGCTTTACGGTACCGGTTTACGACCTGAGCGATGCGATCAATTCATTTGCCGCTGTAGCACACTAATTTTAAGGCATTTACACTATAAAGCCCGCCATTTTGGTGGGCTTTTTTTATGTTATTTGTTTCAGATTAGGCCTACTCAAACTATACCTAGCGCTGTTCTATATTACTCCTATCCTGAGAAGGATTTGTAGCAAACCCTGGCGCAGACATTATTTCTGCCCTTTAACTGTAGTTCTGTATGAGTAGCAGTTTCTGTATCCAAAGTTCATGATAATTTCGGGGTATTTCGGTAACAAGGCACTTGTGCTACAGTTGCAATTTCTCTCCCCTAAGGGATTTTAAAAACACCTCAACTCTACATAAAATACAATTTAAAACCTGCGTATTACCAGTGAGCTCTGATCTTAACTCCGGGATGATAGTTAAAAGTAGTTAAGCGCTATAGTTGCAATCTTTTTGCAGTAAAATAACCTAATACCAATACGTTAATAATCAACAAATTTCGCTTACTTTTGAAAGTAACTTTACGACCTAATCTCCTGGTTGCTGCCAGTGTTGTTCGAAACCAAATCTATGCCTTTCACTACGTATTATACATCAGCCTTTTATAAAATCGAAATCGATTTGAAAGGTAACCTGCTGCGCTCTGAATGGCTGCGACACGTAACCGAAGATGAACTAATTTTCGGCGCTACAAAACTATACGAAGCGCTCCGCGACACGAAGGTAGAACGGGCTATTGCCAACGGTAAGGTGCTTGGTGCTCTTGGACCCAAGCCTAAAGACTGGATGGCGGCAGAATTTTACGAACTGCTATCGCAAACCAACCTTAAAAAACTGGCCAGGGTGTTGCCCGATAGCGTGTTTCATAAACTGGCGCTGGAGTCTGTTATTTCAAGAGCTGAAGCGCAGGGCAAAACCCGTTTTGATGTAAAAAGCTTTACAGACAACGAAGAAGCGCTGCGATGGCTCCTGGCCTGAACTATAGTTTCAGAAAAGTATAATCTTCCCGTCTGGCTTACAAACGGCTAACTTCCTAATTCTTATTATATAATAGTTGCCATATACCTATATTCTGATGTAACTTGAGTTCGGAATAGGAGAAGAAGAATCATGCGCGTATTACACACCTCAGACTGGCACCTGGGCCAGCGCCTTGTTACCCTCGAGCGTACCGACGAACACCAGCACTTTCTGGACTGGCTGCTGCAGACTATAGCGCAGGAGCAAATAGAGGTGTTGCTGATGGCCGGCGATGTGTTTGATACCGGCGCACCCTCCAACACCGCCCTTAAACTATACTATGATTTCCTGCGGAAAGTATGTGACACCTGCTGCCGCCATATTGTGTTTATAGGTGGTAACCACGATTCAGTGTCTACGCTTAATGCACCCAAAGACCTGTTGGCCTGTATGAACATACAGGTAATTGGCGGCGCCACCCCCGACCCACTGGATGAACTCATCGTTTTGAAAGATGCAGAAGGAAAACCCGAACTTATAGTTTGCGCCGTTCCTTTCCTCCGCGACCGCGACATCCGCCTATCCATACCCGGCGAAACCTACGAAGAGCGCGAAGCGCGCCTAAAACAAGGCATAGCCGACCATTATGCCCAGTTTGTGCCGCACGTGCAGCCGTACAAAGCGCAGCAAATTCCGGTAGTAGCCATGGGCCATTTGTTTGCAGCCGGCGGTACTGCTTCCGAAAGCGAAAAAGAGATACATGTGGGTAACCTGGGCCAGATCGGGGCCGACCAGTTTCCGAAAGAGTTTGATTATGTAGCCCTGGGCCATTTGCACCGACCACAGCAGGTAAACAACACGCACCACATCCGTTATTCCGGCTCGCCTATTCCGCTTAGCTTTAGCGAAGTAAACGACAACAAAGTTGTTTTTATACTTGATTTTGAAGCTGGTAAACTGGCAAATTTGCGTGAGCTGGATATTCCGGTTTGCCGTAAATTGGTGCGCTTTAAAGGCGACCTGGACAAAGTAAAACAGCAGATAGAGGTGTATGATAACAGCAGCTATAGTTTGCCAGCCTGGGCCGAGATACAACTGGAACTCAACGCTCCCCTGCCCGACCTGAACCAGCAACTGGAAGAAATCTTACAACGCAAACAAGACGAACTGCACCTGCTCATTCACCGTCCGCCGATCATTAAAAGAGAGCGCCAGACATTAGAGCAACAGACACCGGAAGAAGCCGACCTGCATACACTAAAAGAGAACGAGGTTTTCCTGAAACGCTGCCAAAGTGCTTTTCCTGAATCTGATCATTCTGAGCTAATTGCCAGCTTTAGTGAGCTGCTGGAATTGATGCGGCAGGAAGCATTTGAGAGTTAAAGAGGTTAAGAGTTTGAGAGTTTAAGAATTGTGGAGACAGAATCCTCTGCTTCTTTAAATGCACCAGACCTCGTAGCGTGCGCAGTTCCTACGAGCGTCTTGCCAGTTACAAAGTATAGTTCCAAGTAAAGTAAGCAATATCACCCCGTCATGAAAATCCTGTCCGTCCGTTTCCAGAACCTGAACTCGCTGAAAGGTGAGCATGAGATCCGTTTCGACCAGAGTCCCTTGGTTGATGCTGGATTATTTGCGATTACCGGACCTACAGGAGCCGGAAAAACCACTATTCTGGATGCGATAACGGTGGGGCTTTACGGCATGGTGCACCGCCATAACAACGATAAACCTCTCGACCTGATGACGCGCCATACTACGGAGAGCACCTCGGAAGTGGAGTTTGAAGCAAATGGCAAACGCTACCGCAGCAAATGGCAGATCAGAAGAAGCCGGGGCAAACTGGATGGCAAGATACAGGCCGTGCACATGGAACTATGCGACCTGGAAGATGAAAAACCGTTCGACCTGAAACCAAGCCAGGTACCGGATAAAGTTGCTGAGATTTCTGGCTTAGATTATAGCCAGTTTTTGCGTTCCGTCATGCTGTCTCAAGGTGATTTCGCCCGCTTTTTAAAGGCTAACCCAAATGAGCGCAGCAGCTTACTAGAGAAGATAACGGACACAGGCATTTATTCCGACATCTCGAAATCCGCCTTCGAAAAAGCAAAGACCGAGCGCCTGAAAAAGGAGGAACTGGAACGCAAACTACAGGATAGCAAACTATTACCCGAGGAACAGCGCCAGGCTTACGAAGCAACTATAGCTGAGCTTACCGAAACCGAAACTATACTTACACAAGCTACCAGCCAACTACAGGAAAAACGCCAGTGGCTGCTGCAACTACAGCAACTTCGCCAGCGTGCCGCAGACTACAAACTTACTTTGCAAGCGCAGGAAGAGAAACTGGCTACCCTGCAACCTGATTTCGTAAAACTACAGCAACACGAGCAAGCCAACCAGTTTGTAAGCGAACTCACGCAAATAAAACTCGCCAACGGCCACCTGACCGAAGTACAGGCCCAACTGTTAACCCTCGAAAAACAATTACCTGTACTGGAAGCAGAACTGGAACATGCCGGCCAAATAGCACTTGCGTCCGGTAAGGCACACCAGCAACAGGAAGAAGCTTTGCAGCAACTGGAGCCATTGTTGCAACAAGTACAGGAACTGGATCATCAGCTGAATACCATCCGCAACCAGTTTAAAACAGACAAGGAAGCATACCTGCAGTTTGAGGCTTTGCTGAAACAGGAAAAAATAACCCTGGAAGCAAAGGACGCAGAGTTGGCAACCATAACCCAAAAAGCCACTGCCCTGAAAAAATGGCTCCGGGAGAACCAGAAGCTGCAGGAGATGCGCAGTAACCTGCATGAGTTTCGGCAGGCTATAAAAGACCTTTCAGAAACCGAACGCAGCATAGCCACCCTCCAAAAAGAGCAACAAACCATACAGCTACAACTGCAATCGGAAGCCAATCGGTTGACAGCTATAGTTTCGGGGCAACAAACGCAGTTACAAAAACAGCAGGCCTTAGATGCCCGCAAACAGGAAAAGCTAACCCAGTTGCAAACTATACTTGCCACTAAAAGTATGGATGAGCTGGAAAAACTGGCCCAGGAGCAACCGCTGTTACTGGCACGTTTCGGGCGTTTGGTTGAGTTATCAAATAACTATAGTTTACAACAGCAAAAGGCAGCACAGTTAGCAAGTCAGCTACTTCAGTTGGAACAAACGATAGGTACTAAAAAAGAAGAGCTCCAGGCTACCACATCAAACTATAAAACGGCCACCGAACGGCTCCAGGACCTGCAAAAGCTGGTAGCCCTGCAGCAACGCATACAGGAACTGGAACAGCACCGCCACGCCTTGCAGCCGGAACAACCCTGCCCGCTGTGCGGCTCCGAACACCACCCGTTCGTAGAAGGCAATTACACCAGCACCCTGACAGAGGAAGAGCAGCGACGCGATGCGCAACAAACTTTGGTTAAGGAGCTTGAGGCAACTATAAACGGCCTGCAACTACACCTTAACACGCTTCATAACCAGCAGCAAAGTGCCGCTACATCTAAAACCGAAACCGAAACAGAGCTTGCGCAACTACTGCAAACCTACCAGCAGCAAAGCGAGGGCATTACAATAGCCATTACCGAAACAGCCCAACTGCAGCAGCAACTAAAGGCACAGCACGAGGCCCTGGGCAACCTGAACCAAACCTTGCAAAATGCCCGCACTACAAGTCGCGAAATTGAAACTATAAACGCAGATTTACAGCAGCTCCGCGAGCAGCAACTACAAGCCAATGCCGAAAGCAGCAAACTACAGCAGTCAGAAGAAATGCTGAAAGCGCAGTTGCAGCGCTACAGTACACAACTACAGGACCTGCAGGAACAGCACCAGGTTTTCACGGAGACGGCACAGTCTTTTGCGGCAAACTATAGTTTAACCTATAGTTCGGAACAGCGCCATAGTTTACTGCAACACCTCGAAACACAGGCCACTAATTATCAGCAACAACACGACGAATTTGAAGCCCTGCGCGAGCCATTTGTGCAGTTACAGGAGCAGGTACATAACCTTAAAGAGAAAGTAACAGAAAAAGAAAACGCACTAAAGGATAAGAAAACAGCCCTGGAGCAGGCACATTTGCACCTGACAGAACTGAAATCGGAACGCAGCCAACTTTTCGGGGAGAAAGATGCACAGCAGGAGCGCCGCGCCGCCCAACACGAACTGAGCCTACGGGCAAAACAGGCCGAAGAAGCCCGCGCTGCCCAACAGCAAAAGCAACAGGTACTACAGGAGCAACGCCAGCGCCAGCAAGAATATACCAACACACACACCAGCAAAAAGTCGGAGTTGGATGCCCTGCGCGATGGCCTGTTACATGTACTGCAACAGAAAGGAATTGAAACGATAGAAGCGCTAAGCCAGATGCTGCTGGAACGCGACGAAGCCGACCGCCTGGCAAACCTGAAAGCCCAGACCGAAAAGCACCTGACCGAGCTGCGCAAATCGTTGAGCGATGTGCAGCACGACCTGGCGCAGGCAGAGGCCAAAAACCTGACCACCGAAACAATAGAAACACTGCAGCAGCAGCTTACTTCCAAAGCAGAAGAGCATCGTAACTTAATAGCCCAAAAAGCCCGCCTGGAGCAACTGCTGGAACAGGACAAACAGCAACGCGAAAAGAACCTGGAACTGGCTTCGCAACTGCAAACACAGCAACACGAATGCAACCGCTGGAACCAGCTTGCTGACCTGATCGGCTCGGCTGATGGTAACAAGTTCAGTAAATTTGCACAGGGCCTGACCTTAGCCAGGTTAGTAGAACTTGCCAACCGCCACCTCCTAAAACTAAACGACCGCTACAGAATTCAGAAATCAGCGGCCGAAGACCTGGAACTGCTTATAGTGGACACCTACCAGGCCGAAGCCATCCGCCCGATGAACACGCTCTCCGGAGGCGAAAGTTTCCTGGTAAGTTTAGCGCTTGCCCTGGGCTTATCAGACCTGGCTGGCCGACGCACGCAAATCAATTCGCTGTTTATAGATGAAGGTTTTGGTACGCTCGATGCGGACACCCTCGATTCCGCTATCTCTACCTTAGAAAATCTGCAGGCCAGTGGCAAAATGATTGGTATTATCTCGCACGTAGAGGCCCTGAAAGAACGCATCAGCACCCAGATCAAAATTCAGAAATTAGCAGGTGGGGTTAGTAAAGTAGCGGTAGTTTAAGGAAAAGCTTGTTAGCTATAGTTTATCAGGACGAGATAAGACGCTCCGAGGTGGCAAGCACGCTCGGAGGTCTGGAAACCTTCCCGCTAACACTGGGGAGTTAGAGGGTTTGATTCTCAACTATAGAACTATAGATAAAACTATAACTATAGCAGAAAGTCCCCTATCGGGAGCAGGGCCGTTAAGTTCTGCCGAGAACTATCCCCTTGAGGGGATTATAGGGGTGTTATTCAGGACCAAAAAGCCAATTGTTAGCCAGTTTTAAATTCACCCGCTAATACAAACACCCCTCTGCGCTCCCCTCAAGGGGAGAATTTGCTAGAACTTAACGGCCCTGCCTCTTGGGAGGGGGCAGGGGTGGGTTAATTGGTAACTCTAAACTATAGTTAACCCAGATTTCTACTTACGTCGAAATAACAATTTGTAGGCCCGTTGCTCAAAAAGACCTCCGAGCGTGCTTGCCACCTCGGAGCGTCTCGTGCCAATAGCGCCACAAACTGCCTGGTCAAAGCAAACCACCAACCCCAACATCTTAAATTTAAAATTACAATAACAAAAGATGTATTATATATTTTTATATATTAGCAGTTTCAAATATTTTCCATTTCAAGCTATTATGAGAACATTTTTTACAAAGACACTGGCCTTTGCTTCGGCCGTAATATTATTGAGCAGCTGTGCGGGCAGCTACAAATCCATCACACCTGAAAACATGCATTACGAGGTAAAATCCGAAAGTAATGGTGTGGTATTACAGTACAGACTTGGCGTATTAGGCGAGCATGGCAACAAGAAGTATGTTAAGAAAGAAAGTAAGAACTTTATAAAAGTGGCTGCTGTGAAACTAACCAACAATACAGCTAACACAATAGATGTATCGAACGATGTAAAGTTTTTTTCCGGACCAAATCAGTTTTCTTCTCTTGAGCCTAAACTTGCACATGCAAGACTAAAGCAGAGTGTTCCAATTTATCTTTTATACACACTTTTAACCCCTCTAAGGCTTTCTGAAACAACCTATGTAAACGGGATTAAACAGGAAACAAGAGTTATATTCCCGGTTGGCCTTATCGTTGGTCCTGGAATTACGCTATATAATATGATAACCGCAGGTACTGCCAACAACAAATTATTAAGTGATTTGCAAAAGTATAGCGTGTTAAACAAACAGATTGCGCCAGGCGAAACACTGCATGGTATAGTCGTAATTCCGAATGGTGGATATAACCCGCTAAGTATAAAAGTTGGCGAAGAGGAGCTTCAGACAAAGCAATAAGCCAGCCTAACACCTAAAACTGCAGCCTGCCGGAACTATACCTGGCAGGCTGTTTTTGTTATCGCTCATGCTATAGTTTAACTAACAAAACAGCCCGTCTGCCGATTATTAGTTATAGTTTGTATAAAGCAGTTTCACGCAATCAAATCGTTTAGTATCTTCACTTTGACTAACTCTATTTCTTGTTCAAACGCAGAACAAACATGACAAAACCAATACAAGCTAACTCGGGCCGCTGGAAGAAAAACCTGCTTCTGGCTTGCTCCCTGGGCTTGTTCCTGACGCCAGGTATGGCACAGGAGGCAGCTACACCCAAAAAAGCCGACACTAAAAAAGAGGAGAAAAAAGATCTTCCGCTGGAAGGTGCCCGCAAAATAAACATCAACACCTCTGAAGGCTCCTGGCTGGCGCTGGATGTTAGCCCCGATGGCAAGCAGATCATCTTCAGTATGCTTGGCGACCTGTACCTTTTGCCTATAACAGGAGGTAAAGCCACTCAGCTAACCGATGGCATGGCTTTCGATACGCACGCGCGTTTCAGCCCGGATGGTAAGTCTATTGTGTTTGTTTCGGATAGAGATGGCGCAGACAACATCTGGACCATGGACCTGGCCACTAAAAAGCCCAAGCAGATCAGCAAAAGCAAAAACGAGAACTTTTTCTCAGCCGAATGGACACCGGATGGTGAGTACCTGGTTGCTTCACGTGGTCGTCGTAACCTGAAACTGCACCTTTACCATAAAGATGGCGGCACCGGCGTACAGCTAATCAATAAGCCAGAAAATCTGAAAACCGTTGAGCCTGCTTTTGGCAAAGATGATCGGTACATCTGGTTTTCGCAGCGAACAGGCGCCTGGAACTATAACGCCCAGTTACCACAATACCAATTAGCTACTTTCGATCGCCAGACAGGTGAGATAGAGACCAAAACAGCCCGATACGGTTCTGCCTTTGCTCCTACCCTTTCGCCGGACGGCAACTGGCTGGTTTTTGGTACGCGCCACAACAACCAGACCGGCTTAATTGCCCAAAACCTTAAAACCGGCGAAGAAAAATGGCTGGCCTACCCTGTACAGCGCGACGAGCAGGAAAGTATAGCTCCGCTAGGTGTGTTACCTCCTATGTCATTCACGCCAGACAGCAAAGAACTGGTAGCCTCTTATGGTGGTAAGATCTATAGTATACCGGTAGCTGGTGGTCCTGCCCGCGAAATCCCATTCCAGGTAAATACAGATATCGCCATCGGCCCTAAGCTGGACTTTAAATACCCGATAAAGGACGATAAAATGATGACGGTGACGCAGCTGCGCGATGCGGCTGTATCCCCAGACGGCAAACGTGTTGCCTTTACTGCCCTGGACAGATTGTATGTAATGGATTACCCGAACGGTACGCCAAAGCGCCTTACTGACCAGGAGTTTACACAGGCGCAGCCAGCGTGGTCGCCGGATGGCAAGACGATAGCTTATGTTACCTGGCACGAGAAAAACGGTGGCGCTATTTATAAAACAAATGCTAACGGTAAAGGCAAACCAACTAAGTTAACCCAGGAGAGTGCCGTATTCCAGGAGCCGGTATTTACACCAAACGGAGAGCGCATTGTGTTTGCCAAAGGATCGGCGCAGTCTTATAAAGAAGAACCGGGTCCGGGTGCATTTGATGCACGCCAAACTATAAACTGGATTCCGGCAAAAGGTGGCAAAAGCACGTTTGTTACCAATGCAGGTGTGGGTGCTAATCCGCACTTTGTTAAAGGCGACGACCGTATTTACCTCTACAACTATGCCGATGGCCTGATCTCGATCCGTTGGGATGGTACTGACAAGAAATCATACCTGAAAGTGAAGGGTATTACCACATTCGGCAGCGTTAACGGCGATGGCCTGATGGAGGAAATGTGCAACATGCTGCACCAGAATGAGCGCGAACCACAGCAGCAGGCAACTACAGCTACCACACTTATTAAAGCTCCAGTTGGCGATAAGGCGCTTGCCCTGATCAATAACGAGATTTATGTGGTAACTATACCGGTTGTAGGCGGCGAAACACCAACTATATCAGTGGCCGATGTGGCTACTTCTCAGTTCCCGAGCTGGAAACTGACTGAAATTGGCGGTCAGTTCCCGAGCTGGTCTGCTGATGGGAAAACGGTATACTGGTCTATAGGACACGGTTTCTTTGCGTATAATCTGGATGAAGCCAAGGCTAAAAAAGAGCAGATGGACCTAGCAGCTGAAAAGAAAAAAGAAGCCAAAGACAACGGTACTGATGCAAAACCTGACAGCGCCAACGCCGAAAAAGAAGCAATTGTAATTGCAGAGTATAAGCCAAAGGAAACTAAGATTACCGTACAGGTTCCACGTGATATTCCGCAAGGCATTGTGTTACTACAGGGTGCCCGCATTATTACCATGAACGGCAATGAGGTAATCGAGAATGGCGACATTTTAGTTGAGAACAACCGCATTAAAGCAGTTGGCAAATCTGGTTCGTTAACTGTTCCGCAAGGTGCCAAGATTGTGGATGTAAAAGGCAAAACTATAACACCTGGTTTTGTTGATACACACTCGCACATGTGGCCACGCTGGGGTGTGCATACCAACCAGGTTTGGATGTATGCTGCTAACCTGGCTTATGGTGTAACCACTACCCGCGACCCGCAAACCGGGACAACCGACGTACTAACCTATAGTGACCTGGTAGATGCCGGCAAAATGATCGGCCCAAGAGTATACTCAACAGGCCCTGGCGTAGGTTACTGGGCATACAACCTTAAAAGCCTGGAACATACCAAAAACGTATTGCGCCAGTATTCGGAGTATTACAATACCAAAACTATAAAAATGTACCTGGCAGGCAATCGCCAGCACCGCCAATGGATTATTATGGCAGCTAAGGAACAGGGCTTGCTACCAACTACAGAAGGTGGCCTTGACTTTAAACTGAACATGACGCAGGCCATAGATGGTTACCCAGGTCACGAACACGCTTTCCCGATCTATCCGCTTTACAAAGATGTGATTGATTTTGTAGCCAAATCGCAGATGGCTTATACGCCTACCCTGCTGGTATCGTATGGCGGCCCGTGGGCTGAAAACTATTACTATGCCACAGAAGATGTGGTTGGTGATAAAAAGCTGAACTACTTTACACCAAAGCCGGAACTAGACGCAAAAGCACGCCGCAGACCAGGCTGGTTTACCAAAGACGAGCACATATTTACGCGCCACGCTGAGTTCGTAAATAACCTTGTAAAAGAGGGTGGTTTGGCTGGTATCGGTTCTCATGGCCAGTTACAGGGTCTTGGGTATCATTGGGAAGTATGGTCGGTGCAATCGGGTGGCATGAGTAACCACGATGCGCTTAAAGTAGCCACTATACTAGGTGCCAGATCACTGGGCTTGGAAGGTGATATCGGATCTATCGAAAACGGAAAACTGGCTGACCTTGTAATAATGGATAACAACCCGCTGGAGAACATCCGTAATACTAACACCATTAAGTATGTGATGCGCAACGGCCGCTTGTTTGATGCCAACACCATGGACGAACTGGCCCCTACTGCCCGCAAAGCGCCTGATTTTGACTGGCACAGCGCTATGCCGGTAGGTGTGCCTGGCATAAAGCAATAAACTATAGTTACTGATAACAGTGCAAAAGCCCTCTACATTGGTAGAGGGCTTTTTTTATGGCCTGCAGTATGCCACCATCCAGGCAAGCGTCCAGCAAAACTTCATTTAAAACACATAAAAACAAGCATATAGAAATATGTATTTGTATTGCTAAACTCTTATATTTGCTGAGTTAAGACGCCCCCGCTACCTGAGTTAAAACAAACTTTTTAGAAGCCGCTGCCGATGATAACAGCTCTACTCGTACAATTTTTCCTGCTTATTATTGTGCCTGACCCAAAGGCAAATGCTTTGCAGCATTCTGCCAGCAATACAAGAGCAGCGCAGCATCACCAGGCCGAAGAACTATGTGAACTTAGCAAAGCGCATTGGTACACCGACCCCAAACTGGCCGTATCGTATGGCAGGCAAGCTATAAAATTAGCCACCAAAATAAACGACAAGCTACTGCTGGCCAGGGCTTATAACAGTGTTGGTTCAGGTTTTTATAACCTCGGCGACTATAACACCTCGGCTGATTATTACTACAAGGCTGTTAAGCTCCGCGAAGCCCTGGCAGATACAATAGGCATGAGCTCCAGTTACAATAACATCGGCAATATTTACCTGAACCAGCAGAACTACGAAAGAGCTCAGAACTACTACCAGAAATCGTTTGAATTAGCCGAACTTGTAAAAGATACTATAGGTATTAGCCGGGCACTTAACAGCCTGGGCAATGTGCACCGCCGCCAGCAACACTTCGACAAGGCCCTGCACTACTACCTCAGAGCGCTGCCATTAAAAGAGAGAGCCCAGGACGACCGGGGAACCGTTATCAGCCTTAACAACCTAGGCATAACCTACCAGAAACTCGGGAACAATAAAGATGCCCTGCACTACCTGCAGCGCGGGCTGGCCCTTGCCATCAGGTCCAACAACCTGCACGACCAGATATTTTCGTACCGGGGCCTGGCCGAAACGCACCAGGGCATGAAGGACTATAAAAATGCTATAGCTTATGCCAGAAAAAGCCTTGATGTAGCCCAGCATACCTACTCTAAAAGCGAAGCAAAGAACTCGGCAGAGGTGCTGCAGAAGATCCTGAGCGAGACCGGGAACTATAAAGCAGCATACCAGTACCTGAAATTGGTAGCAGCTTATAATGACAGCATCAACACCGAAGAAATAACCCGCCAGACCACCAGTTTCCAGGTAAAGTACGAAACAGCCCAAAAGGAAAAAGAAAACCTGAAACTACTGGCCGAGCACGAGCTGCACGAACAGGAAATAGAACACCAGACCCTGATAAAATATACGGCTATCGGGCTGTTAGCGCTTGCTATTACAGTAGTGATGCTGGTTTTCAGGGGGAGCCAGCGCACCAAGCGCATGAACAAACTGTTGTCGCGCAAAAATAAAAAGGTAAGCAAGTATAGCGAGAATATTAAAAATCAGAAAAACGAACTGGCGGCGCAGGCAAAAGAACTACAGCAGCAGAAAGAGGAACTTGAGAAGCTGAACCAGGTAAAAGACAAGCTTTTTTCTATAGTTGCACACGACCTCCGGGGGCCGTTGCTTTCTTTAAAATCGCTGTTGCAGGTACTAGCCATGGGCCGGATTACAGAAGAACAGTTTATGCATTTTGCCAAAACCCTGGAAGCGGAGCAGCAAAATACCCTTTGGCTGGTAGATAACCTGTTACTATGGGCGCGTTCCCAAATGCAGGGCACCTCTATAAAACCGGAAGAAATATGCATACATGCCCTTACCGATAATACCCTGAAACTGCTGGCCCCACAGGCGAACCGCAAAAGCGTAAGCATGCAAAACTTTGCCTCGCAAACTATAGCTGCCTTTGCCGATGCCGATATGATACAGCTTGTGCTACGTAACCTGGTATCTAACGCCATTAAATTCTGTAACGAAGGCGATGTAGTAACTATAGAATCAGAACTGCTAAACGACCATACCCTGCAGGTTGCCGTGCGCGACACAGGAACAGGTATCTGCCCTAAAAAAATGGAAAAGCTGTTTGGGCTGCGTACTTACTCTACCTTAGGTACCAACAAAGAAAGAGGTAGCGGACTGGGCCTAGCCATGTGCCGCGATTTTGTGGAAAGCAACCACGGTAAAATATGGGCAGAAAGCGTATTGGGAGAAGGAAGTGTTTTCAGGTTTACGTTACCGCTTGCTACTAAAACTATAGTTGCAACCCCGGAAGCCGAAGCCGCTGAGGTGCTTTAAAACAACTGTCTGCTTACTACAGTATACTACCTAAAACCTTACCTTATGCACCGCTCCGTACTTTTATACCTGTTGCTATGTTGTACCCTCGGCTGCAAACAAACCGACAGAGAAGAGGCGCAGGATCAATTCCGAAAGAGACAGGAAGCTATACTGGAACGCGACCGCAGTGCCGCAGAACCGGAAACCGCACCGCCTGCTGCCGAACCAACTATTACAACCGACAAAAACACAACTATAGCTCCTGCTACTACCGGCGATAAAGTAGTAGCAGTAAAAGATGGCGATACGATAGAGCTGCTACGCAATGGCCAAACTATAAAAGTAAGGTTATATGGTGTTGATTGTCCTGAAAAAACACAGGATTATGGGCAGCGCGCCAAGCAGTTTACATCTGACCTGGCTTTTGGTAAAACAGTGCGCCTGATAGAACACAACAAAGACCGGTATGGCCGCACGGTAGGTACTATTATACTTCCGGATGGGCGCAACCTGAACGAGGAACTGGTACGCAACGGTTTTGCCTGGCATTACAAAGCTTACTCCAAAGACCAGAAACTGGCAAACCTGGAAGCAGATGCCCGCCAATACAAACGTGGCTTATGGGCAGCACCAAACCCCACCCCACCCTGGGACTACAGAAAAGATAAAAAGACGACCGCGGCCACTAAAAAAGCTGATGCGTTAACTGCACCTTTACCTGCCGGGGCCACCACCCATAAAGTGTACATCTGCAACAGTGCAGGCTCCGGTGTATACCATACCACTAAAAGCTGTACCGTACTTAAACGCTGTAAAGACGAAGTGCTTACCGTTACCGAGGCTGTTGCCATCAGGCAGTATGGTCGCCGGGCAGATAAAACCTGCAGCAGCAATTAATAACTATCGCTATATTTGCCCTACCAACCCGAACGTATGAATATTACCTTAATTAACCGCTTTCTGAAATGGAGTGGCAAAGCAACTGCTTTAGCTATAGTTTGCAGCACCTTACTTTTTGCGTGCCAGTCTGCGGAGCAGCCCCAGGAAGAAGCAAACGTAGCAACAGAGCAAACAGCTGCCGCTGCCGACACTGTACAGCGCCGTCCCGCCCCCGATTTTTATGTGATACCCCCTGGCATGGAACGTAAGCGCGTATGGGTTTGCGATGATGCCTCAAAAGATGTGTTTCATACAAAAAACACCTGCGAAGCATTACGCCCTTGCAATGGCGCTTTCCGGAATGTGTCCTTGCAGCGCGCTATTGAAGAGTATGGCCGTTATAACTGCGAGATCTGCAGCAAAGAGCTGTCTGATATTTTTGACGATAAAAAGATAAGAGGGTAAACCAACCAAACGGATAGCTACCACCGTGCGGCCCACGTTTTTTTTGATTGGTTAAATCATAGCTTTACCACGCTTATAACAAGCACAGCGAACTATAAAGCTATTAAACTATAAGAGCCCCTTGCGGGGCTCTATTTATTTCATTTCGTGTAATATAAGCAATGGCATTTCGGCCTGGTAGGTCATGCGGTCGGCGAGGCGTTGGGTAAACAGTTCGGCAAAAAAGCCTTTGTTGCGCCTTAGTATAGCCAATACGCTACCGTTTTCCTGTTCAAAATAGGTTTTAAGTCCTTCGTCCGGGTGGCGGTTCACTACTTCTCTGATGCATAAAGTAGTTTCCGGGAAAATACCCGACACTTGGTTCCAGAACTGATTACCACGCTCCGTTAGTTCATCCGTTGATTCTTTAGCAACATGCACCAGGTCTACGCAGGCCCCAAACAGGTTCGCAAACTTAACAACGTAGTGCAGAGCCGTAATATCTTCCGGGGTATAATCGGTAGCGTACACAATTTTGGTAAAGTTAGGCGCTGCAGCATGCGACGGCACAGCCAGCAACGGACTTTTAACTTCTTCTACTACAGCCTCGGTGTTGCTCCCGATCAGGAGTTCTTCCAGGGCATTGCCGCCGCCGGTTGTTCCCATCACTATCAGCTCATAACCTTCGTTTTTGGTCAGGTGTTCCGCAATATCAGTCAGCAGGGCCTCTTTCAGGATATAATCGCAGGTAAACTCGCCGCTACGGTTGGCGCCATATTTTTCTTCTATCTGCATTACCATCGCTTTCAGGCGTTCGCCAGCCTCCCGTATCTGCTCGCCCAGCAATTCGCTTGCTACCAGAGCTGTTTCAGAAGTATCAACTATAGGCAGATGCACTACATGCAGCAGCGATAAATGCGCACCGGTTTTACGGGCAATATAAATGGCATAATCAAGAGCCTTGGAGGCCGTTCTTGAAAAATCGGTTGGGCAGAGTATCTTTTTCATGAGTTATAGTTGAGCATGTAGATCAATAATATGCTAAGATTGCTATGTATACGCAACCTGCCAAATCTGATTAACGGAAAAAACGCAAAAGTGATAACTATCATCTGTCGCCTCAGCCAAATACACACTATAAAACCGGCCGTTCTACATCTCTTGCCCCAGGGCTTTTATTTCCTTCCAGGTCCAGTTATGCTTTGGTTTTATATCCTGGTAGGCCTGTTGGTAATAGTGTACTATTGTTTGTTTAAGCTCCTGAGGTGCTATACTTGAAGGATAAATTTCGCGTTGGGTAGGGTTATCGTAGGCCTCTTCGCGGTTCAGGTTATGGCCCTGAAGGCGCAGCAATGGTCCCGTTTCCGTTACCGAATCAGCTGTCCAGGTATAGTTGCTTTGCTCCAGTTGGTTAAGTTTGGCGGCCAGCGGGGCCAATGGCAGTCGTGGTAAAGTTGGCCTTGAGGCGATATCTACCCAGGTGGTATACTTGTACTCCAGTTCGTAGCGGTTAGTATTGTAGCAGGCCAGCACTATATCAAACCCAACTGTACGACTGAAAAGCGCATAGTAATGTACCGGTTCAGGGGTATCGATGATGATCAATCCGATCTCGGGGTAACGGGTAAGCTTAGAGGCAGGGCTATACATGGTGCGGTAACCAAGCAGCACATCGCCTACTTCGTCTTCCCAGGCACCGCGCTCCCAATCCGGGTCTTTTAGTACCTGCTTAAAGCGGGGCAGAAAATATTCGAACTTTTTAACACACTGTGCTGCTTCCTTTTCCTCCATTTCATCGGCAGCGAATGGCTTATAAAACAATTCGCGCTCCCGGGCATTTATCCAGCAAACCAGTTTCAGGGCCTCGCCGGAAAGCGGGTGGTTCAGGTCCAGCTCCCTGAAATCTCCGATAAGCGCCATTTGCCTTAAAAGCTCTTCATGTTCCAGAGCCAGTTCCGGGTTAAGCAAGCTCCACACTCCCACAAATCCATCTATATCAAAATGGTTAGCTGTTACATAAGGTAGCTCCAGTCCATCTATATTCTCCCGAATGGCATTCAGAACTATAGCTGCACTCGTATCAGCACGAAGTATGTTCGGGGTAGGAGCGCCCCGCCAGTGCGAAAGGATCAGCCCGTTCGGGTGGGTGCTGTCTACAACTATAGCTTTTTTATCTTTTAGCTCCGAGAATGGTATAAACTGCTTTTTGCTCATACCTATAAAGGTCTGAAACTGGAAATTCAGATGCAAAAAAGGATTGTTCATTGGCGTTTAACTTGTATATTCAGTCAGGGAAATGAGATTAAAGTTTCTTTTTGCCATTCCGAGTATTCTTAAGACGGGAGTCGAAAAGAGCCAACGTAGCTCTGAGAGGTAGAGGTAGTTGGATTATAGTAACTATAAAACGACATCGCTAACTATAGCAAAGGTCAAAAACTCCCTCTCCTGTCAGGAGAGGGCTGGGGTGAGGTAAAACACCATCTATAAAATCACTTCTTTTTATTTCTGCCACGCCGGTTCGTGATGCGTTCCAGGCGTTTGTCTTTAACCCATTTCAGGTATTTCTGGAGAGGTTCTGCTTGTTGCAATGCAGGTATAGAATTGTAAAGTACAGCCAGTTCGCGGTTGGTAAAAGTCAGGTGCAGGGTACTGTGGCAGGGCTGGCAAAGGTCGGCAGTGGCACCATAACGGCCGCCTTCCTCGCGGGGCACCAGGTGGTGCCGGGAAACCTGCTGCACCGCCCGTCCACATAATTCGCAGTGTATTTCTTCTTTTTTACCAGCCATCTCTAATACTCTTTTAACAAAACAGTAAGCTATAGTTGCTGGTTTAATACGATGCCTGTAAAAAGTATGGGAGCAAGTTTACCCTATTCCGTATGAATAATCTGTACATTTGTCGCCCTGTTTTGCTCTTAATATTTAAACTATGAAAATGTCTAACGAACAGCCTGTACACGTTGCTGCAGCACAACACGACGAACGGGTTCCCAAAAAGCAGATACGCGAAGGGCTGCTGATCTTTACACTGGCAGCTATCCAGTTCACACACATGATGGACTTTGTGATCATGATGCCGCTGGGGCCACAACTGATGCGCGTATTCAATATATCGCCAAGCGAGTTCGGGTTCCTGGTATCGGCCTATACTTTTAGTGCAGCTGTGGCTGGCTTTCTTAGTGCCCTTTTCATCGACCGCTTCGACAGGAAACATGCCATGCTGGGCTTATACTTAGGTTTTACGCTGGGTACATTGGCCTGCGCCCTGGCTCCGGGTTATACGTTGTTGCTGGTTGCCCGCGTGGTGGCTGGTGCTTTTGGCGGTGTGCTGGGTGCGCTTATACTTGCCGTTATCGGCGATGCGATACCTGAAAAAAGACGTGGTGCCGCAACAGGTAAAGTAATGGCGGCTTTCTCGGTAGCCTCAATTGCCGGTATACCGGTGGGCTTGTACCTGGCCAGCATCTCAAGCTGGCATGCCCCTTTTTACCTGCTGGCGGGGTTAAGCTTTCTTATACTGGCGGCGTCGTTTAAACTGCTGCCTCCTATGCGTGGCCACCTCACCAATGCCGTTAAACAGAATCCTTTTCTGGTTTTAAAAGAGATACTGCAGAAACGAAACCTGCAATGGGGCATGGCTTTGATGGTTACGTTAACGATGTCAGGGTTTCTGGTAGTGCCGTTTATCAGTCCGTACATGGTGGCGAATGTGGGTTTTTCGGAGCAGGAACTGAGCTTTATATACCTGTTTGGTGGTATTGCTACGGTGTTTACATCGCAGTGGGCCGGGCGCCTGGCTGATAAGCATGGCAAGCAGAAGGTATTTGCCATTTCAGCTGTTCTTTCACTCGTCCCTATCCTCCTGATCACAAACCTGCCCCCTGTGCCGCATTACCTGGCGTTAGTGGTTACTACTATTTTCTTCATCTTTTTCGGGGCGCGTTTTGTGCCAGCCATGGCCCTAATTACGTCCAGCGTAGAGCCTAAACTGCGGGGAAGTTTTATGAGTATCAACTCGTCGGTGCAGCAGCTGAGCGCCGGGGTAGCCGCATTTGTATCCGGGCTTATCGTGCAGGAGGCTGCCGATGGGCGGTTACAACATTTTAACTGGGACGGCATACTGGCCTGCGTAATTACACTGATAGCCGTGTGGGTGGTACGCTACCTGAAGGCCGTTGGCTAAACGCATACTTTTGCAACTATAGCCCGTAAGTATAAACCGACAGAACCTCTAAAACTATGGCTAAAAAATCATTTAACGAACTTATCAGTAGCCCGGGCATGCCCGTTTTAGTTGACTTTTATGCCGACTGGTGTGGACCCTGCAAAGCTATGAACCCAGTAGTACAACAGGTAGCATCCGAATTTTCGGGGAAGCTGAAGGTGATAAAAGTGAATGTAGATAACAACCAGGCTGCCGCTTCGCAATACCGTGTGCAGGGCGTGCCAACATTTATTCTTTTCCATAAAGGACAGGCCGTATGGCGACAGTCCGGGGCATTGCCGGGCAACCAGTTAGCACAGGTTATTAAGAAATATGTGGAGTAATATTTTTACAACTGCAACGTAAACACAGTCGGTCCGCCTGCTTTGCTGTTAACGCGTATGCTCCCGCCATGCTGCCGCATAATTTGCTTGGATAAGCTGAGACCTATACCGGAGCCTTGCTTTTTGGTAGTATAAAAGGGGATAAACAGCCTGTCGAGCACTTCATCCGGAATACCGGGGCCGTTGTCGCGCACTTCTATCCGTACGTTAAATTTGTGGTTTTCGTCTCCGTAGGCTATCACTTCCACGCGTGGGTCTGTACTTTGGCGGCAAGCTTCATTGGCATTCTTTATCAGGTTTATCAGTACCTGTTCCAGTTGTTCGGGGTCGGCTTGCAAGGTAATGTCTGATGGTGCCAGGTATACGGCCAGCTGTATGTTTTCTTTTTCAAAATCAGGCTTCATCAGGGTGTGTACATCGCGGAGCAGTTCGTTTATACTTACCTCCTGAAGCTCGGGCAACGGCAGGCGCATTAAGCGGCGGTAGTTCTTCACAAAATGCAGCATGCCTGTAGTGCGCCGTTCAATCGTTTTCAGTCCGTCCTGTATATCTTCAAGGGCCTCCTCGTTAATAGGCTCTCCTACTTTGCGGGCGGCCATTTCATCTTCCAGTATGCTGGCAACGGTAGAAGTCAGCGAAATAACCGGTGTCATCGAGTTCATGATCTCGTGTGTCAGTACCCGTATCATCTTCTGCCAGGTCTGTACTTCCTGCTCTTCCAACTCGGCCTGTATGTTATGCAAGCTCACTATTTTTATGCTTTTACCCTGCGACACCAGCACCGTGGCATGCACCGAAAGCAATAACTGGTCGTGGTTATGATGGAGCGTTACTAGTGCTTTTTCGTTGTTGCCTACTTTCTGCAGCACATCCAGTAGTTGTGTACTGATGCGGTCCAGGGCTTTAATGTTGGTAAGGTGAGGTTGTTGTAATAATTCTTTCGCTACATGGTTCAGGAGCATTACATTTCCGTCCGCATCAAACGATAGTATACCAATACCTATATGCTCCACTATAGCTTGCAGGTATAAATAGTGTGCCTGCTTCTCGGCTTTTATTTTCAGAAAGGAGTCGGATATCTCGTTAAAGGATTTGTATAGATGGCTGAACGTAGGGTTACCGCCTTTTTCGGGAAAGCGCTGCGTAAAATCAGAATGCCGGATAGATTCTATAAAGCTGGTTATATCGCGGTTGGTACGCTCTACAAAATGGATCAGGGCGTATAGTTGTAGCGCCAGCAACACACCTATACAGAAAGCAGTAACATACCAGTCGGTACGGAAAAGCACTACCAGCAAGGCCACCATACTTAGCATGGCCAGCACCACCTGCAGCACCAGCCTTGCCCTGAAACGATTAAAGGCCATGTTTCTCGATGCGGCGGTACAATGCGGTTCGGGTAATGCCCAGCTCTTTGGCGGCATGCGTAATATTGCCGGAGTGTTTTACCAGCATTTTCTGCACCATCATTTTCTCCAATGCATCCAGGGTATAATCTCCTTCCGATAGCTCGTGGCCACCATGTCTGGGTGTTGTTTCGGTAACCGGGCTTCCGCTTGCATTCGGGGCAAAATAAAAATCATCGGCGTGCAGTTCGTTGCCATCGCAGAGTATAACTGCACGCTCCATGGCATGGTCCAGTTCCCGCACGTTGCCCGGCCAATGATATGCGGTGAGGCGATGCATGGTCTGTGCATTTAAACTAAGGTTGGGTCGGCCATATTTCTGGCTATAGTTCTGCAGGAAATGTTCGGCCAGTAATTTTATGTCTTCGCGGCGCTCGCGCAGGGGCGGCAGTTGTATCTCTACAGTATTAATGCGGTACAGCAAATCCTGCCGGAAGGTGCCTTGTTTTACCATCTCGTACAGGGGCATGTTGGTCGCGCAAATTAACCGTATATCAATTGGGCGTGGTTTGTTGGTGCCGAGCCGGGTTACCTGCCTGCTTTGCAACACGGTTAGCATTTTAGCTTGCAACGCAAGCGAAAGGTTTCCTATCTCATCCAAAAACAAGGTGCCGCCATTTGCAGCTTCCATCCGGCCTACCCGGTCTTCTTTGGCATCCGTAAAAGAACCCTTCGCATGCCCGAACAATTCGCTTTCGAACAGGGTTTCGCTTACGGCGCCCAGGTCTACTTTCTCGAAAGCATGTTCTGCCCGCCTCGATTTCTGGTGTAATGCCCGTGCTGCTACTTCCTTGCCTGTTCCGTTTTCGCCAAGTATAAGTACGTTAGCATCTGTGGCAGCTACTTTATCTATAGTTTGGTAAACGCGTTGCATAGCCGGCGATGTACCAATAAAGTCACCGTAATGGAACGTAGTATAGTGCGTTGATTTTGCAGTAACCGGTGCAATTTGCTGTTGCCGCACCTGGCAGGCGTTTTTAAGTATAGCTACCAGTTTATCGTTTTGCCACGGCTTCAATACAAAATCCGAAGCTCCCTCTTTTAAGGCACGCACCGCCAGTTCAATATCACCGTAGGCGGTCATCAGAATAACGGTAACCTTCGGGTCCAGCTGCTTAATTTGCTTTAGCCAGTGCAATCCCTCTTTACTCGAGGTGGCACCCGCACTATAGTTCATATCCAGCAACACTACATCTATAGGTTGCTCGGTAAGTATAGCCGGAATCTGGTAAGGGTCTGAGGTAGTCTTTACAGAAGTAAAATATTGCTTTAGCAGCAGCCTGCCAGCTGTCAATATATCTTCTTCATCATCTACAATTAATATCTGGCAGGTAATTTTGCTCATAAACTAAGGGCGATTTATACTATTGCTAATACTAATGTAAGTGTTTTTTATGCAATTTATCAAACTATCTGCTATGCTTTAAAGGGGCTCTACATTAAGTTTATAGCTGTTCCCCATTCCTGTTTCAGGAGAGTGTCCGGTAGCAGACAGTACACTGTACGTTTGCGGACACTCTAAACATGTAGCAAAACCTATACTTATTCATAATTTATTGATTTTAAACCATTTAACTAAAATGGCATATATATTGACATAGGCCAAAGCACAAGCCACAATTCTTTATCTATGGATCGCATCATCGAGAAAAAAAAGTATCCTCCTAAAAAAATAGCCATCATAGCCGCTGTTTCGCTGGTACTGGTGGTGGTTATTTATAACCTGCTTTTTGCCGAACATACCTCTAAACTAAACGTGGAGGCACAGCGCGTAACGATGGGCAATGTGCAGGAAGGTACTTTCCAGGAATTTATTGCAGTTGATGGCTCTGTTGACCCACTAAAAACGTTCTTCCTGGACATTACGGAAGGCGGGCGAGTGGAAAAGATTTATACCGATGACGGTAAAATGGTACAGAAAGGCGACACGATCCTGAAGCTCTCGAACACGACGCTGCAGATTGACTTTATGACCCGCGAGACCCAGCTGTACGACCTGATGAATGAGCGCCAGAACTCGGAGATATTGATGAAGCAGGACCAGATTCGCAAAATGAACGAGCTGACCGAGATAGAATACAACCTGATAACCGCCGAGCGAACTTACACCCGCAACAAAATGCTGATAGCGGAAGGCGCTATCCCAAAAGAAGAGTTTGAGACATCGAAAGATAATTACCTATACTTAAAAAAGCGCAAAGACCTGGCTGAACGCGCAGTACGACAGGATGCACAGCTAATGAACGACCGGCTGCGCCAGTTGGATGAGTCTATCAGAAGAATGCAGGCGAACATTGGCATGGCCCGCAACACCCTTAACAACCTTTATGTGGTGGCTCCCTTCACTGGACAGCTCTCTACCCTGAAAGCCGAAGTAGGCGAAAGCAAAGCCGCCGGCGAAAACATTGGCCAGGTAGATGACCTGAACGGCTATAAAGTGAAAGCCAACATTGACGAGCATTACATTTCGAAAGTATACCCGGGCTTAGATGGCAGCTTCGAGTTTAATGGCAAGACCTACCAGGTAAAGGTAACCAAGGTTTTCCCGGAAGTGCAGAACAACACGTTTCAGGTAGATATGGAATTTGCTGACGGAACCCCGGAAGGTATACGACGAGGCCAGACACTGCAACTTAAGCTTAACCTGAACGATGGCGGCAAAGCTATACTTTTACCACGCGGTGGGTTTTACCAAAGCACGGGCGGCAACTGGGTTTTTGTAGTAGATAAATCAGGTGACTTTGCTGAGAAGCGGACTATAAAACTGGGTCGCCAGAATCCGAACTACTATGAAGTGCTGGATGGCCTGAAGCCCGGCGAAAAAGTTGTGCTCTCGTCCTACGACAGCTACGGCGATATAGACCGGCTGGAACTTAAGTAAATGGCTAAATGGCTAAAGGTTAAATTGTTGACGCACCATGATTTAACAATTTAACAATTTAACAATCAACAATATAACAATTAAAATTCCGCTCCGCTAGTACAAAATAAAACTAAAAACATTTAAAGCTACCACACCACATGAACAAGGAACTATTAATCGAAACAAAGCAGCTACAGAAAAAATATGTAACTGATACCGTAGAAACCACTGCCCTTGCCGGTGTGGACCTACGCATTGCGAAAGGCGAGTTTGTGGCCATTATGGGTCCGTCGGGTTGTGGAAAGTCTACGTTGCTGAACATACTGGGTTTACTGGATAGCCCCTCTGGTGGCATGTTTAAGTTTCAGGGAGAGGATATTACCCATGCCAGCGAACGCCAGCGCGCCAAAATACGCAAGCACAACCTGGGTTTTGTGTTCCAGAGCTTTAACCTGATAGACGAGCTGACTGTGGAAGAAAATATTGCCCTGCCACTGGCCTACCTGGGCGTAAGCAAAGCCGAAACTGAGAAGCGTGTAACCGAAGCCATGGAACGCATGGGTATTGCGCACCGCCGCAACCATTTTCCGCAGCAGTTGTCGGGTGGCCAGCAGCAGCGAGCCGCTATTGCCCGTGCCACAGTTTCCAGCCCAAGCCTTATACTTGCCGACGAACCCACCGGTAACCTGGACTCGGTACACGGCAGAGAGGTAATGGCATTGTTAACCGAACTGAATGAAGCCGGCACTACCGTAGTAATGGTAACGCACTCCCCTTCCGATGCCGAATACGCACACCGTATTGTTAACCTGTTTGACGGGCAGATTGTAACTGAGAACCTGAACGTTAGAAAACATGCTGCAGAACTACTTTAAAGTAGCCCTCCGCAACCTGTACCGCAACAAGGTATACTCTGCCATCAACATTGCCGGGCTGGCCTTGGGGGTGGCTTCGTGTATCCTTATATTCCTGTATGTGCAGGACGAGCTAAGCTATGATAGCCAATTTAGTGATGCAGACCGCATTGTGCGGGTAGCCGGCGAAATAGAGCATGATGGCCAGACAAACAAGTTTGCTTTGTCTGCGCCAACGCTTGCCCCTTTCCTGCTAAAAGATTACCCCGAGCTGGAACATGTAACCCAGTTACTGCCTGCCAATAAACAAACCATCTGGTACAAAGACCGCAGCTTTAACGAGGACAAACTGCTATTTGCTGACAGCGCTTTTTTCGAGGTTTTTGACTATAAATTCCTGGCCGGTAACCCTGCTACAGCTTTAGACCAACCCCGAACTATAGTTGTAAGCGAACAGATGGCGCAAAAGTATTTCGGAAGCCCAGACAAAGCATTGGGCGAAGTCCTTAAATTCAGCCGCGACTCTTACAGGGTGACCGGTGTTTTTACGGACGAAGGCAATTCCCATATCCAGGCCAATGCTTTCCTGGCCCGCAGCACTTTCGACACACAACAGCAGGATGTATTAACAGATAATAACCACTGGTTTATGTTGAGCCGGTATACGTATGTCCTGCTGCGGGATGAAGCCCAGATCGCTCCTTTCCAGGAAAAACTGAAGACCTTTGCAGCTACCCATATTACTCCCTGGTTAAAGGAAAACGACTTGCAGGCTTCGGTAAAATTTGTGTTGCAGCCACTGCGCAGCATTCATTTCAATACAGAATATACAGAAGACATATCCACGCCGGGCAATATCAGCTACATCTATATTTTCTCGGTTGTCGCTGTTTTCCTGTTACTTATTGCAAGTATAAATTACATGAACCTGGCTACCGCCCGCTCCGCTAAACGCGCCAGGGAAGTTGGTTTACGAAAAGTAGTTGGGGCTTACCGTTCCCAGATCATTGGCCAGTTTATAGGCGAATCTCTTTTGATTACTCTGTTGGCCGTAATTCTGGCGCTTGCCCTGGCACAGATCCTTGTTCCTACTTTTAATTCGCTTACAGATAAGCAGTTCAACTCAAATTTCTTTTTACAGAAGGAAGTTATAGTTGTGCTGCTTGCCATTATCCTATTTATCGGGGCGGTAGCCGGTAGTTATCCAGCCATATTCCTGTCTCGGTTTAAGCCTGTTGATGTACTGAAAGCAGACAAAGCACCCCGCGGTGGAAACGCTGCTTTACGCAGATCGCTGGTTGTTATCCAGTTCACCATTTCTCTTATACTGATCATAGGCACGCTGGTGGTTTTCAGCCAGATGCGGTTTTTAAAGAACCGGGATCTTGGGTTCAACAAAGAGCAAGTGCTTATTATCGACATCCCGACCGGTGACTCTACTTTGGTAAATCAACTGCCCAGTATAAAACAGGAATTACTGCGCAACCCCAACATCGAACATGTATCCAATTCTTTAAATATACCGGCAGGCGACTTAAGCACCATACTGGTGTATGCTGAAAAAGATGGCGGCACCCTGCAAAATGCCATGAATGCGATGTTTGTGGATTATGATTTTGTGGATGTAATGGGCATCGATCTGAAAGAAGGGCGCAACTTCTCTAAAGAATTTAAAACAGACCTGAAAGGTGGACTGATCGTGAACGAGGCAGCCGTAAAAAAAATGCAGTGGAAAAATCCGATCGGTAAACGCATTCAGATGGCTGACTGGGATGCAAAAGTGATAGGCGTGGTAAAAGACTTCCATGTAAAATCGTTACATAGCAAAGTAGAGCCTTTAATACTGGCCCTTACCCCCGAGTCGTCGGGTTATTTACTGGTACGCATGAAACCGCAGGACATGCCGGCAACTATAGCTTTTGTACAGGAAAAATGGCAGGCATTCGACACCAAACACCCGATGGAGTATTTTTTTATGGATGAGTATTTTGATAAACAGTACCGGGCCGAGGAAAAGATGCTGACCGTGTTTGGGTACTTTGCCGGGCTTACCATTTTTATAGCATGCCTGGGTCTGTTTGGGCTGGCCTCGTTTACAGCGCAGCAGCGCACCAAAGAGATTGGCATCAGAAAAGTGCTGGGCTCATCCACTACAAGTATAGTTTTGCTGCTCTCCCGCGATTTTGCTGTGCTGGTTATGGTGGCTATACTTATTGCCATACCTATTGCCTGGTATGGCATGGATAAATGGCTGCAGGATTTTGCGTACCGCACGAACCTGAGCTGGTGGATTTTTGCCGTAGCCGGGCTCGCCGCCATGAGCATTGCATTGCTGACTGTAAGCTTCCAGGCCATAAAAGCTGCCATGCTCGACCCTATAAAAGCGATCCGGACACAATAAGAGTTTAGCCTGTGCAGTCCGGAAAGTGCAGGCATCTGTTTATAGTTTATACTTATACTCCCTGAAACCATGAAAAAACTGCTTTATCTTGTGTTGTTTATAGTTCCGGTTGCGCTGCTGGCCCAGAACACCAAACTGTTTAAACAGGCTGTAAAGGCTGATAACGTAAAACAAGCTATAGTTAAGTTAGAGATGCCGGCTGGTGAGCTGCACCTGAAAACCGGTACTACGCAGCTAATAGACGCACAGGTAAACTATAACCAGGCCGGCTGGAAACCTGTTATGAACTATAGCAAAAGTAACGGCGGCGCCAACCTGACGCTGAAGCAGGAAGAAATCAGCAACAAGGAAAATAACGGCGAAAATAAATGGACCATTAACCTGAATAAAACTATACCGCTGCAGTTAGCTGTAAGTATGGGCGCCGGCGAAGCAAACCTGGACCTGAGCAAAAGCCGCCTTGAGAAACTGGAGGTAGAAGCCGGCGCAGTGAGTTGCAATATAAACCTGGCAGGCAGCGCTGTAAAAACAGCTAAGATCTCGGCAGGTGTTGGCGAACTGAATGTGGATATGTCGGGTAACTGGAACCATAATGCGACGGTGGATATTTCGGGAGGCATTGGCGATGTAAAGCTGAAACTACCAAAAGGTACCGGTGTACGCATTAAAGCATCGGGGCTTGGCAGCAGAAACCTGAACGGCTTTAGAAAGAATACCGACTACCACCAGAATGCTGCTTTAGGTAAAAGCAAACATACGCTAACTATAAACGTATCCGGTGGCATGGGCAGCCTTACTGTAGTAGAAGTATAAAACACTTGCGGCGCACTGCCTGCTACTATTGCTTAAAACTAACTGCCCGATTTAAAAGCTTCCGTTACCGAACCCAAACCTATGAAATTAAGAAAACCACTCCTGCTGCTTAGTCTTGGCATTTTACTGGGCTGCTCCTCTGCCAAATCAGTTCAGACCTCCCAGAAATCATCGGAAGACCAGTACCACGTAACCATAGACCTGACCAAGGTAAAGGACGACAAAGTACAGGTAACCATGCTGGCACCGGAACTGAAGCAGGAAGAAGTTATTTACAACATGCCTAAGATTGTGCCGGGCACGTATTCAGTTTCTGATTTCGGGAAGTTTGTTTCTGAATTTACGGCTACAGATAAAAAGGGCCAGAAACTGGCTGTAGAAAAACTGGACGTTAACCGCTGGCGCATTAAAAATGCCAACGACCTGCACCAGGTAAGCTACTGGGTAGACGACTCTTTTGACGCCACCCAAAAAAAGGATGTACTGTTTGAGCCCGGCGGAACGAACATAGAGGCAGGCAATAACTTTTTACTCAACACCTTTGGTTTTATAGGTTACTTTGAAGGCATGAAAGCACTGCCTTACCAGCTAACTATAACCAAACCACAAGATTTTTATGGGTCCACGCCGCTTAAGGTAACTTCCAGCACAGCTACTTCCGACACATACCAGTTACCGGATTATGTAACGCTGGCCGACTCGCCGCTGATGTATAACCGCCCCGACACCACCGTACTGGACTTAGGTGAAACCGACGTTTTGGTATCGGTTTACTCGCCAAGCGGTAATATTAAATCTCAGCCGATTGCCGATAACTTAAAAGAGATACTGGAAGCGCAACGCAGCTACTTGGGTGGCAAACTGCCCGTAGATAAATATGCCTTCCTGATCTATGTACCGCAAAAAGTGGGCAAATCGGGTTCGTTTGGTGCCCTGGAGCATTCCAATTCATCTGTATACTACCTGCCCGAAATGCCGGAAGCCCAGTTTAGCAGCACCATGCGCGATGTAGCCGCCCATGAGTTTTTCCATATTGTAACGCCGCTTACTATCCACTCCGAACAGATCGGTAATTTCGATTTTATAAACCCGGATATGTCGAAACACCTGTGGCTGTACGAAGGCGTTACCGAATATTTTGCCTCGCATGTGCAGATCTATGAACACATTATGGACCTGGATACTTACCTGGACAAGATACAGGAACACATTGCTACCTCCAGGGCCTACTATAACGACACCGTGCCCTTTACAGTGATGAGCGCTAATGTGCTGGGCAAATACGAAAAAGAATATGGCAACGTATACCAGAAAGGCGCTTTGATAGGCCTGGTGCTGGATATACGCCTGCGCGAACTATCGCAGGGCAAGTATGGCCTGCGCAACCTGATGCAGGACCTGGGCAAAACCTACGGCAAAAACAAGTCTTTTAAGGATGATGAACTGTTTGATAAAATTGCCGAGCTGACCTACCCGGAGATACGCGAGTTTTTTACCAAGTATGTAGAAGGCAAGCAACCCCTGCCGCTGGAAGAGACCTTTAAAAAAGTAGGTATAAACTATGAGCCCATGTCGAAGCAACTGGTAAACTCGTATGGCAGCTTTGTGCCGGGTTACGACAGTGAGAGCGGCAGAATTATAGTTGAATCGACGGATGGAATGGATGCTTTTGGTAAAGACCTGGGCCTGAAAAACGGAGACCAGCTGATAAAATGGAACGGCACCGATATAGCACCAACTAACATCCGCGACCTGATCGGGAAGGAACTACAGGAAATGAAGCCCGGCGATGAGATAACCGTAACTGTTGGCCGCAAAAATAAATCCAAAGCTATAGAAGAAATAACCCTGAAAGCTAAGGTACGACAAGTGGAGCGCATGGTGCCCCATTACCTGCAACCAAACCCAGACGCAACTCCTGCCCAGTTAGCACTGCGCTCAGCCTGGTTAAATACAAAAAATTAATATAAATAAACTATATTGTAAAAGTAGAAAGGCGCTGTGTACAGCGCCTTTTGCTTTCTATAGTTGTCAGGCGGAGCTACTATAAATCACGTTTTCTTTAAATTCAGGAACTTCTAAAACAATAACGCCTGTTGGGTACTTATTCCATAGTCCGGGAATTCGTATTTTCCGGATTTATGTATCTTTGTGCCTGATTATCAAACTATAACCTGAATGCCCTTTTCTTTTAGCCGGTATCTTTTTCTGTTATTTTTTGTTCTGTCTGCCAGTATTGGCTTTGCCCAGCAGTACCGGGTAAGCGGGCTTGTAAAGTCGGCTGCAGCAAACGAGCCCCTGATTGGCGCTACCGTAGCAGTACCTCAATTAAGGCAGGGCACATCTACAAACGCAACCGGGTTTTATAGTTTAACCCTCCCGCCAGGCACTTATGACCTGCAAACTACCTACATCGGTTACCTGACCACCACTCAAACTATAACCGTTACCAACGCTGACCAAACTATAGACATAACTCTGCAACCAACAGAGAACCAGCTAAACGAAGTAGTGGTAGTTGCCAACAGCCTGCAACAGAAACTGACCGAGAACCGCATGAGTGTAGAGCAACTCTCTACCCGCGAAGCTAAGCTGTTACCTGCCCTTTTTGGGGAAGTGGATCTGATAAAAACATTGCAATTAAAGCCCGGCGTTCAGTCTGGAGGCGAAGGCTCGTCGGGGTTGTATGTGCGTGGCGGCGGCCCTGACCAGAATTTGGTACTGCTGGATGATGCCGTAATTTACAACCCATCGCACTTATTCGGCTTTTTTAGCGTGTTTAATCCGGAGGCTGTGCGCGATGTGGAACTATACAAAGGCGGTTTTCCGGCACAGTTTGGTGGCAGGCTGTCATCAGTACTGGATGTGCGCATGAACGAGGGAAATAACGAGCAGCTGCGTACCAGCGGCGGTATTGGCCTTATTTCATCCAGGCTTAGTATAGATGGGCCTGTCGTGAAAGATAAACTAACTTTCCTGGTAGCGGGCAGGCGCACTTACGTCGATTCGTTTACCCGCGTCATCAACAAACTAAACGAAGATAAAAAAGACTATAACCCGATACCTGACTACTACTTTTACGACTTTAATGCCCGCCTAAACTATAAACCAACCCCAAAAGACGAACTGACCTTAAGCGGTTACTACGGCCGCGATTTCTTTGTTTTTAAGGATTCCGGTTTCCAGTTCTCGTTTGACTGGGGCAACAAAACAGGGGTTATTAACTGGCGCCATAACTATAGTTCGCGGCTGTTCTCAAACACATCGCTTTCGGCAACGGCTTACGAGTACCGCATCAAAAACGAGATCGATGTGTTTAGTTTTAACCTGCGCTCCGATGTAAAAGACCTGACCCTGAAAACTGATTACGAGTGGCTGCTGGATGATAAACATACGATAAAGTTCGGGGCATCGGGCACCAATCACGCTTTTACGGTGGGGCGCCTAAACTTTTCAAGCGATGATAACAGCCTGAATTTTGGTGCGGGCAACAACTATAGCGCCAGTGAGTTTGGGGCTTACCTTTCGGATGATTATAAAATAAATGCACTGCTCTCGCTGAACTATGGCCTGCGGGTTTCGGGGTTTAACAACAAAGGCAAAACCTATTCGGCCCTGGAGCCCCGCGCTGCTGCCAGCTATAATTTAACGGAAAACACGACGCTAAAAGCCAGTTACGCCAGCATGATGCAGTACATACACCTGGTAACCAACTCCGGTGCCTCGTTGCCAACTGATATCTGGTTTCCGTCTACGCAACGCGTAAAACCGCAGCGCTCGCAACAGGTGGCAGCAGGTGTAAGCAAACTTTTCGGCCAGGGCAAATACCTTATCACTAATGAGGTATACTATAAATGGATGCACCGCCAGATCGATTTCCGGGATGGAGCCAATTTGTTTGTAAACGATAGCCTGGAAAATGAATTTCTGTTTGGCAAAGGCGAAAGCTATGGCAACGAACTATACCTGGAGAAAATAAAAGGCCGCACCACCGGCTGGATCGGCTATACCTTGTCGTGGACCTACCGCCAGTTTGACGAGATAAATGAAGGCCGCCGCTTCCCGACGCGCTACGACCGCCGCCACGATGTAAGTGTGGTATTGCTGCACCAGTTAAACGACCGTCTTAGCCTGACGGGCGCATTTGTGTATGGCACCGGCAACGCGTTCTCGTTGCCTGTAGCGCGCTTTGCTTTCCAGGATGTGGAGCGTAAAGAGCCAACCGTTATCCCCATCTACAGCGACCGAAACAGCTTCCGGCTGGATGCCACGCATCGCCTGGACCTGGGTGTAGTCTGGAAGCTTAAACCAAAGCATGGTGAAGCAGATCTTACGTTCAGTGCTTATAATGCCTATAATCGCCGCAACCCATACTTTGTATATTTTGATGAACTGAAGGACGAGCAGGATGAAAAGACCATCGGCTTCCAGGCCAAACAGGTTTCGCTGTTCCCGGTTATCCCTTCTGTTACTTACAATTTTAAATTCTGATGAAACGCATTTTATACCTATACCTGCTGCCGCTTGCCCTGATGTTTGGCTGCAACATGGAGAAAGACATTGAGATACTGCTGCCCGAGCACGAACCCCAACTGGTAGTAGAATGTTATCTGGAACAAGGCAAACGATTGCAGGCAACTGTGTTTGAGACATCTTCTTATTTTGATGCACCTACCCCACCGCTTGTGCCGGATGCCGAAGTATACATTACCTTTCGGGGCAAGCGCATTAAGCTGAAATATGAACCAACTACCAGCGCAAGCGGCAAACGCTTTATAACGCATACTTCTACAACCAGAATGTATGGTACGCCGGGCGAAGTATTTGGCATTGAAGTGATAGACGGCAAAGGCCGCAAAGTAACTGGTTTTACGACCATCTTGCCTAAGGTGCCCATTACCAAAGTAGAGTGGAAGTTTAACGAGAAAGACAAAGCCTATGTGCTTACCTCCTTTCAGGACGACGCCAATGCCACTAACTTTTACCGGTACATGACCCATCGCGGCAAGTTCGACAAAGGTTCTTCCAGGGATTTTGCCGCTACTGACGAACTCAACAACGGAAAAACAACTTCTTACGGTTCAGCTTATGATTATGTAGAAGGCGACACCCTCACACTTACCTTGTACCACATCGAGAAGCAATATTACGACTTCCTGCAATCTACTGACGATGCCAAGAATGCGAATGGAAACCCCTTCGCGCAGCCTGCCAAAGTAAAGTCATCAGTGCAGGGCGGCATCGGCATTTTCACAAACCTGGTTTACGACCGGGATACGGTTTATATCAGTAAGTAAGGGGTTTGTCAACTATAGTCAGCGGCAAGGAAAGTAGTGGGTTTTATAGTTGGTGTTTATTTCATTCCAGCCCTCTCCTAACAGGAGCGGGAGTGTTTTTTCCATTTTATCTGTCATCCTGGAAGTATCTTGTGGAAAGCTAGGAGAAGCCTTTGTCATAACACACCCCTACCCCTCTCAAGAGGGGAATTTTCTGCCTTAGCTATAGTTTGCTTTATGGTTCTATAGTTACAGCCTGTGATCGGACAGGTCGCGACCTGTCCCTACGAAAATACTAACACGATCAATTCCGAAGCGAGCAAGAACAAACTATAGGTAAGCGGTCAACAGCAGAACGATCACAGTCTTTGGGTTGAGCGCCTCGAGAGGTTCCGGTGCCGTCAGGCATTGCGACGTCAGGAGCAAAGGAAGCGAAAGCAGCGCGATGCCCAAAGACGGGCCTCCCGGCCGTGAGGGCACCAAAGCTCATTTGAAACTATAAGCAACTAAAGCTTCCAGGATTAGAGGAAGTTTGAAAGGAAGGCTTTTGACAGAGAAGTACAGGCTTAAACTATAGGACACATAAGATTCCTCGGCTTTGCTCGGAATGGCAAATAATGAAATAAAAATGCCTTGACTAAAGGATAGCCAAGGCATTTTTGTTAATCTATAGTCTCAACTTACTGTAAAGCAATTAACTCACGAATAAGTCGGGTCATAAGTGGCTCGGCTTTGGCAGCGGCGTCCAGGATATCGCTTAATATAACTTTCTTTATCCTGTCTGGGGTACCCATATCCGTGATAACCGAAACTGCAAAGCAAGGCATACCCATGTGGCGCGCAGCAATTACTTCCGGCACTGTAGACATACCCACCGCATCAGCACCAATAGTACGGATGTAGCTATATTCTGCCAGCGTCTCCAGCATTGGGCCTGGTACAGAAGCATACACTCCTGTACGTATGGTAAAGCCTTCTTTAGCGGCAATTTCTACAGCCTGCTGCACCATTTTGTGGTCGTAGGCTTCGCTCATATCCGGGAAGCGTGGGCCGAGTTCATCCAGGTTAGGGCCAAGCAACGGATTTGATGGCTGCAGGTTAATATGGTCGGTCTGGATCATCAGGTCGCTCACGTTAAAGTCTGGGTTCAGGCCACCGGATGCATTGGAAACAAACAGCTTTTGCACGCCCAGCAATTTCATCACGCGCACCGGGAAAACCACCTGGTGCATGGTATAACCTTCGTAAAAATGGAAGCGGCCCTGCATTACAATTACACGGCGTCCTGCCAGCGTACCCAAAATAAGCTTTCCGGAGTGGCTCTCAACCGTAGAAACAGGGAAGTGCGGAATATCGGCATACGACAGGCTGTACTGTACTTCGATCTCTTTTACCAGTGCACCCAAACCAGTACCCAGTATAATACCAAACTCAGGGACAAAGTTATCGGTGTTGTTCTGTATGTAAGCTTTCGCTTCGTGTAATTGCTGCATCATGGGCTTAATCTGTTAATATGCTAATAAGTGAATGTACAAATTTAGATTCAATGAATTTAACAACGCAAAATAGGCGATTTTATAGTTGCTAATAAATGACTTTCATCACAGGTTTAACGAGAGGAACTATAAACACCACAGCATCAAAACTATAGTTTACGGCAAGTTGCAAAGAATACGTTTAGCTTAAAATAAAACCGCCGCAGCTAACTATAGCCACGGCGGTCTGTAACCTATATCTGATGAACAATTAAGTTATTCATTCATCAGTCGTTAAAATTATTCTACGCTCAGGTTGTATAGCATACGCGTCTGGATGCCCTGTAGGTGTTCTACTTTTTTGTACATGTTATACAGCGGGTATAGTTCGCCCAGTTCGGCTTTTACGTACTGCGCTTTTACCTGCGAGCCGGCATCTCCTACCAGTTCCTCCAGGAAAGATTTGCGGGCCGGAAGCTCCGTTAACCGATAGTCGTTTTTGATGTTGGCTTTGGCCGCTGCTACTTCAATGGCTGTCTCCAGTCCCCCGAACATATCAACCAGGTTACGCTGCTTGGCCTCGGCGCCAGACCATACACGGCCCGATGCGTATTCCTTCAGTTTATCCTGCGTCATGCCGCGGCCCTCGGCTGCTTTTTTAGTAAACACATCGTAGATCTGGTTTATCTGGCGCTGCACTACTTCCTGCTCAAAAGCGGTCATCGGGCGTGTAAGCGTTGGCACATCTGAGTATTTGCCGGTCTTCACGTTATCTATAGTTATACCCAGCTTGTTGTTCATAAAGCCCTGTATGTTAGGGATGATACCAAACACGCCAATGCTGCCGGTAATGGTGTTAGGATGCGCTACAATGGTGTCGCAGCCCATGGCCAGGTAATAACCACCCGAAGCCGCCACATCAGACATAGAGGCAATAACCGGCTTTACTTTACGGGTCAGTTGTATTTCGCGCCACATTACATCCGAAGCCAAAGCGCTGCCACCCGGCGAACTGATACGCAACACTACTGCTTTTACTTTATCATCGAGACGGGCTTTGCGAATGGCCTCAGCATAACGCTCGCTGCCAATCTCATCGTCGTCGCCTTTGCCATCCACTATATCGCCTTCGGCATAAATTACGGCAATGCGGTTTTTAGAAGAGTTCTTCTCTTTCTTGCCTTCCGCTTTTTTATACTTGCTAAAGCTTATCAGTTCCAGTTTGCCATCTTCCTTTATACCCGCTTTTTTCTTCAGGTAAGTGATCGCTTCGTCATAATACCCTACGTCTGTTATCAGGCCATACTTCTTGGCATCGGCGGCATCGCGCACCAGCAGGTTATCCGAAATGTTCTTTAGTTCTTCGTAAGTCTTGTTGCGGGCTTTGGCTATGTTGCGCAGCTGAAAATCGTTGATCGAGTTCAGGAACGACTGCATCTGTAAACGGGCAGGGTCGCTCATTTTATCGAGGAAGAAAGGCTCTACAGCGCTTTTAAATTCACCAACTTTAAAAATCTGGGGTTTTATGTCCAGTTTATCCAGAGTGCCTTTAAAGAAATATACCTCGGAGCTCATGCCGTTAAATTCCATGGTACCTAATGGGTTCACATAAATCTTATCAGCTACGGATGACAGGTAATACGCTTTTTCGTTTGCCATATCGGTATAAGACACCACAAACTTGCCCGACTTCTTAAAGTCGATCAGTTCGTTCCGGATCTCTTCCAGTTTGGCCATTCCTGCATCTACAAACCGCATGTTCAGGAAAATCCCTTTTATGTTGTCGTCGGTTTTGGCTTTGCGGATAGATGCTTTGATCTGGTCCAGTCCGTCGGTGCTGGACAGGCCACCAAATGCAAAACCAAGTTCCTGCCATGGGTTGTGCGGGTCGCGCTCAGTTATCGGGTTATCGAGTTTCAGTTCCAGTACGGAGTTCTCCACTATCTTCACTTCTTTATCAGAAGCGGCACTGGCGGCAATACCGATCAGGATAAGGATGCTGATGAAAGCGAATAAGAGCAGGCCAACTATAGTTGCCAGCACATATTTCAGAAAGTTTAGCATATAAGTTTTGTGAGATAGAACAATGTGTTGTATTTACAAAGTATACTACTTTAACTACAATAAACGAATTTAAAGCTTATAGTTCAATACTTTCTACCCTTCTCGACCAACCCCGCCAAATACTAGACAAACGTTTTGAGTTAGAAAGTTGGGAAGTTAGAAAGTTAGAAAGTTGTTTGAGTTTTGGAGTTAGTGAGTTTAGGAGTTAAAGAGTTTAGAAGTTAAAGAAGTTAGAAGGTTAAAAATTGATTGTAGAGACGCAATATTTTGCGTGTTGTTAGCAACGAAGCTGTAAGTTTCAGTAAGTATAAATCTACTTTTAAATCTCAACAATATAACCTCCAACAATTTCAACTCGCTAACTCACAAACTCTTTAACTCAAAAACTTCCTCACTTTCTAACTTCCAAACTTTTTAACTCCTAATATCTGTATTTCTTGCCCCACTGGGCTTGTAGTTGTTTTCGCATTTCTACTTCGCGGCCGTTGTTTCCGGGGTCGTAAAAAGTGGTGTTGTTCAGGCCGTCGGGCATAAACTCCTGCTCTACAAAATTGCCTTCGTAGTCGTGGGCGTATTTATAGTTGTTGCCGTAGCCAATTTCCTTCATAAGTTTGGTTGGGGCATTACGGATGTGTAGAGGCACAGGCAAATTTCCGGTTTGTTGCACCATTTGCCGGGCTTGCTTTATGGCTTTGTAACTGGCATTGCTTTTAGGCGAGGTGGCTAAATAAACAGTGCACTGCGACAGTATAATTTCCGCTTCGGGGTACCCGATCATCTGCACCGCCTGGAAGCACGACGTAGCCATAAGCAAGGCATTGGAGTTCGCCAACCCAATATCTTCCGAGGAAGCAATAAGTAAACGTCGGGCTATAAACTTAGGGTCTTCGCCGCCTTCTATCATGCGGGCAAGCCAGTAAACCGCCGCATTGGGGTCAGAGCCACGGATGGATTTGATGAACGCCGAAACCAAATCGTAGTGCATCTCACCGGACTTATCGTAGAGCACGATGTTTTGCTGGGCAACCTGTTTTACAAGGTCGTTGGTAACTATAACTTCGTCGCCCTGCACGCCTTCGGCCACAATTTCCAGCAAATTCAGCAGCTTACGCGCATCGCCTCCAGATATAGTTAAAAGCGCTTCGTAATCTTTTACCTTCACGTTACGGTGGCGCATCCACTCGTCCTGTTCCAGGGCTTTGTCTACCAGTTCTATCAACTCATCTTTGGTCAGGTGCTTTAAAATATATACCTGGCAACGCGACAGCAATGCCGATATCACTTCAAAAGACGGGTTCTCGGTGGTAGCGCCCACCAGGGTAACGGTTCCTTTCTCAACAGCTCCCAGCAAAGCATCCTGCTGCGATTTGTTAAAGCGGTGAATTTCGTCGATGAACAGCACCGTACCCTGCCGCTTTTTAGCCTGATCAATTACCTCCCGGATATCTTTTACACCAGAATTTATCGCACTTAAAGCCACAAATGGCACTTTCATCTGGTTAGCAATAATGTTTGCGAGCGTGGTTTTGCCAACCCCCGGAGGTCCCCACAAAATCATGCTTGGTATAACACCGCCCTCAATGTAACGGCGCAAAATACCATCCGGGCCAACCAGGTGTTTTTGTCCGTAATACTGGTCTAAATTGTGCGGCCGCATGCGTTCGGCCAACGGTATATTCGGGTGGATCATGGGTGTTATACTTCTCCGGAAACTATAAAAACAAAGCTACAAAATTGAGTTGAGAACTGCCCCTCTGATTACCAGGGGAAGGCGCTTTGCCAACGTCAGGTTTGCACGTATAAATCAGTCGGCATTTGGTGGCTCTACCTTGTTTTCCCGGGCCAGTTGCTGCTGTGTCAGTTCGCTGTCGTCGCGCATGGCAGGTTCTACCATCGGGCTATGTTTTGGTTTCTCGTCTCCAAACAGAACGCCCCACTGTTTATAGTCTTCGGTACGGTCAAATACCACTTTTAAAACCGCAATTATCGGCAACGACAGAAACATACCGGCTATACCTGCCAGCTCGCCGCCTACAATTACGCCAACTATAGTTGCCAACGCATTTATCTTTACTTTAGAGCCCACAATGCGCGGCATCAGGATGTTGTTATCCAGAAACTGCACGCCTGCAATTACGCCCAGCACAGTAAGTATAGGCCATAGTTCCGACGACGAAGCCAGCGTTAACAGCACACCTATAATGTTGCCCAGCAGTGCGCCCACATACGGTATCAGGTTCAGGAAGGCGAAGATCAGCCCGATAAGCAGCGCGTGTTTTATACCGATTATCAGCAGAATGCCTCCCAGCAAAATGGTCATATAGGTTACCTGTATTAACAGGCCAAACAAATAGCTTTTGATGATGACCTGCATCTCGCGCAAGGTCTCCTCTACTTTCTCATGCTCTTCTTCCGGGAACCATAAAAACACAAACCGAAGCAACAGGTTTTTATAGAACAGCAACAGGAAAATATAGATCGGCAGCAGCCCCAGCAGAATTACCACCGATGTAACCGAGCCGGCCGCACCCGATAATAACGTGCCGCCATAGTTCAGGAGTTTGTTGCTTTGCTCGCTTATAAACTTTACCTGCTCCGCCGTGGAAAAAGGTGTTTTAGAGCCTACCCAGTCGCTTAAGGTTTTAAGGTGCTGGGTTACGTTGCGTTGGATGAGCGGAAAATCAGAGATCAGGTTGCCGATCTGGATAGAGAAAAACCAGATGATAAGCCCAAATACAACTATAAGTACCAGCAAACTCAGAATAATGGCCAGGATATCAGGTATTTTTAGCCGCTGCAGAAATCGGTAGACGGGCAGCATCATGATGCTTATAAAAAAAGCCAGCAGCAGCGGCGCCAGTATGCTATGCCCCAACACAATGGCCCACCCCAGGAAAAACAAGCCCATTATCTCTAAGGCTCTCCGGGCAGTTACCGGCATATTTTTTATCGAATTCATAGTTTCAGATTTGATCTTTCAGTGATCGTCCTTATACGGTGCAAAACCAATTACTGTGTACCTTTGCAGCATGAGTAAACAAGTGCAGGTGCATGGCGCGCTTTTCCTGGTGGCCGTGATATACGGAAGTAACTATAGTATAGCCAAGGAAGTGATGCCTGCTTATGTAGGCCCCTATGGCCTGATCGTGATTCGGGTTGTATCGGCGGCCATCTTTTTCGGGATCTTTTCGCGGCTGGTAATTCGGGAGAAGATAGTGGGCTGGGCTGATAACCTGCGCTCTGTGCTATGCGGTTTTACCGGTATAGCCATTAACCAGCTTTGCTTTTTCGGTGGCCTTAACCTTACCTCTCCCATTAATGCTGCTTTGCTGATGGTGATCGTGCCTATTATCGTACTCATCTTCTCGGCTATACTTTTGCGGGAAAGGGTAAGTTTGCGCAAGGTTTCGGGCATTGTACTGGCCTGCGCAGGCGCTTTTCTACTGATCTATAGTTCGCGCGGCGAGAGCAATTCGGGTAACCTGTGGGGCGACCTGCTTATTGTTTTAAATGCGGCGAGTTATGGTTTATACCTGGTGCTGGTAAAACCGCTGATGCAGAAATACAATGCCTTTACCATAGTCAGCCGCATTTTTGCAGTTGGAGCCGTTATAGTTGTTCCGTTTGGTTGGCAACAGGTTATAGCTCCAACCTATAGTTCGTTTCCTACAGAGATCTGGTGGGCTATAGTGTTTATGGTGCTGGCCGTAACTATAGTTGCTTATTTGTTCAATACCTGGGCGCTGCGTTATGCTAATCCGTCGTTGGTTGGCGCTTACATTTACCTGCAGCCGCTAATGGCTATTTTTATTGCTATCGGTTTTGGGAAGGATGTGTTTACCCTGCAAAAAGGAATTTACGCCCTGTTGATTTTTACTGGTGTGTATCTGGTTAGCCGCACGCGGTAGAATGTTGGGAAGAGTGATTAATTATTGTCATTTCGAACGCTAGCCGGTAAACCTTATACATCCTATAGTTGCTAAAGACCTGGCAGCGTGCGTAGCTCCTGTTAGCGTCTTTGCTATAGCTTCTCTTTTGTCATTTCAAACATCGTGAGGAATCTATCTTAGATAATAGGTGAATTCTCTACTTGCTTGACAAAAGCGATCCTTTCAAACTTCTTGTATTCCTGGGAGCTTTACTTACCTATCGTTTCAATCCAGCTTTGGTTCCCTCATGGCGGGGGTAGGGGCCCTCTTTAAGGGAGGCCCCGTCTTCGGGCATCGCGCTGCTGCCTTCTTGCTATCCTCGTTCCTCGGATTGGCTACGCCACCGCAACAAGTCAAAGGCGCTCAACCCAAAGACTGTGATCTTTCTATTATTCACCACTAACTATAGTTTGAACTAGCAAGCTTCGATATTTATCATGGTTATATTTCCGTAGGGACAGGTCGCGACCTGTCCGCTCGACAGGCTGTAACTATAGAACCATAAAGCAAACTATAGCAAAGGCAGAAATTCCCCTCTTGTGAGGGCCTATGGGTGTGTTATGACAAAGGCTTATCCTAGCTTTCCACAAGATCCTTCCAGGATGACAGATAAAGTGGTAAAAACTCCCGCTCCTGTTATGAGAGTGGGCTGGGCTAAAGTGAAAAACGACAACTATAAAACTGCAAATCCAACTATACAAAAAGCGAAAAACAACTTATGAGCGTCTCCGGCAGCAAGGCGTTCGAATGAGTTTTACAAGCAGCAAGGTGTAAATCAATCCTGCTCTTTCAAACAAATCCTACAAATCCTGATTCAGACAACAAAGGAAAAGCCCCACACAGTGCAGGGCTATTTCTCAGCATTCAAGAAACAGGTACTTATCTGCTTAGTACAAGCCGGCTACGGTATACTGTGTCGTTCATTTTAACTTCGCAAATGTAGAGGCCGGTTTGCAGGTTGGTACTGTTAATTTCGAGTTGGTGATTACCAGCTGCCAGCTGCTTTGCCGGTACTTCCCTTACCAGTCGGCCCCTGATATCGAAAAAGCGAACGGCTACCGAGGTGGGTGCTGTTACTTTTAACTGGAGCGTTGCCGTAGTGGCAAACGGGTTTGGGTAGATACTGAACGAGCCATTTTCGGCAGCTATATCGGTTTTAAGTTGCTGAGTCTGTTCGTGTGTTGCCAATAGGTGGTCTGGCATGTTACCGACATAATAGGGCCGCATCATTTCGTGGTCTTCGTGCGACAGAATATGGCAGTGCCAGGCATATAAACCAGGCCTGTCAAACTTAGCCACTAAGCGGGTTACTTCGCCGGGGGCTATAGGGTAGGTATCTTTTCTGCCATCCTGCCCTGGCTCAGGCGCTTTGGGCTGACCAATCAAGCGTACTTTGGAAATTGTTCCGTCATCCGGGTCATCAAAATCAACGCTAAACTTCTGTGAGTTCAGGACCTGAAAGGTAACAAGGTGCAGGTGTATCGGGTGAGCATCTGGTGTGGTGTTGTAGATCTCCCATACTTCTGTAGCGTTCAGGTCAGGATTTTCAGTAATGGGGTCTACATATTCTAACGCTCCGTTTTCTATAGTGCCCAGCATGGCTTTTAATCTGCCATATTCATCCATTCCCTCAAAAAGTAAAAGCTGTCTGGTTTTAGCCGGAGTATCGTGGTCGAACAGGGCACTGGCGCGCAGGTTACCGGAAACGGACGTAAGCGGGTATGTTGTATTGAGTGGTTTTGATACACTGAAAGCCATAATCTGTCCTTCGGCATTTGGGTCGGGTGCAGCACCTTTGGGATAAGGAGATTTGCCATTGTTGCGGATGATGATGGTTTTCCCCCAAAGGGCAGGATTTGAAAAATCGATAACTACATCCTTTCTTTCGCCGGGAGCGATTAGCAACTGATTTTGGACAACTGGTGCAGGTAACAACCCATTGTCTGAACCAATCTGCACAAAATTGAGCGGCACAGACATAAACAGGTTGTAGAACCTGGAATCGGAGCCATTAAGCATTCTGAAACGATATTGGCGAGGCTCTACATCCAGTACCGGCCAGGCCTTGCCGTTTACAAGTATAATATTGCCAAAAAATTCAGGTAACACGCTTGGGTAGGCTGCACCAGGTACTTCTGGTAGCGCAGGGTAGTATAGTTGTCCGTCTGCGGTAAACATGCGGTCTTGTATAGCCAGGCCAATGTCATATGGGTCGGCTGGTAAGTTATTGGTTGCTTTCAGTTGTTGCTCATGGTCATCGGTAAGTATATAAAAACCTGCCATGCCGGCATAAACGTTAAGCCGGGTTATACCTAGCGTATGGTCGTGGTACCAAAGGGTGGCGGCTTCCTGGTCGTTAGCATAGTGGTATGGTTCGTTATCTCCTTTTACAAAGTCCTCGCCTACTTTCCTGAAATCAGGGGTAAACCATGCTTCCGGAAGTCCGTCGCTAGCAGATTCGGTATGGCCGCCATGCAGGTGCGTAACTATAGGCACGCCATACTGCTCCCAGTTTTCTACATGCTCCATCGCCCAGTGTATACTTTCATCTATAGGCAGTAAATGGGGTAAGGGGCTACCCTCCGCTGTGCCATCAATAGTAAGTTTGTTATGCCAGAACACCTCTACAGGCACATCTTTTTTAGCTACCAGGGTCGGCCCGGGATACTGCCCGTTATAGCCCCATACGGTAGTTAGCAGCGGCTGGCCAGACACATCGCGTAAGCCAAGGTCCTGCTCAAACTGGGTTACCTGCATTTCAAAACGGCCGCCACCTGTAGCGTTTATAGTTGCCGGAATTGGAAGCTGGTTTTGGAATTTAACCTGTGATCGTGGATCGAGAAGTTGTTGTGCCTGAGAGGATATACAAATACCTGCAGACAGATAAAGTAAGAGACCTGAAAATGCCAGGCCGAAGCGTGTAGAGTTCATATTTCATAGCATATTTTTAATGGAGAGCAACAAATAAAACAACCTGAAAACTAGTGCTTTAGAAGCAAAGATCCTGATAAATTATACGTCAATTTAAAATTTAATACTATTTAATATGAATAAATTACACAACTATACCTTTTATGAACCGGGTATAGGTTGCAACTAACTATAAACTATAAACTACAAGCACAAAAAAGCCCCTGCCAGTTTCTACCTGACAAGGGCTCTATAGTTTATGCCTTAAACGGGTTAATTCGAATGAGACGTACGGTTTCGGTTACCATTGCTACGATTGCCACCGCTTCGTTGTCCGCCACCACCATTTGTACTACGGTTTTGTGAACTAAAATTTCCGCCACCAGTACTTCTTCCCTGGCTTCCTCCGGCAGAGCTTCCGGCAGGTTTATTGCCCCAGCGGCTTCTGCCACCGTTGCCACCTTTTTTCTTCTGCTCTTTCATGGTTGATGCAGCCTCGGCAAAATCCTTGGCTGTCATCGGGTACGGGTGGTTATCTATCACCGGAACATTCTTAGCGATCAGTTTCTGGATACTTACCAGATAAGAGGTTTCCTCAGCATCGCAGAACGATAAAGCTGTACCGCTTGCCCCGGCACGACCTGTACGGCCAATGCGGTGTACATAGGTTTCCGGCTCGTTCGGCAATTCATAGTTGATCACGTGGTTCAGGTCGTCCACATCAATACCGCGTGCGGCAATATCAGTAGCTACCAGTACGCGGGTACGGCTGGCTTTAAAATTATCCAGTGCACGCACGCGGGCATTCTGCGACTTGTTGCCATGTATCGCTTCGGCTTGAACTCCGGCTTTTGCCATGTCTTTCACTACTCTGTCGGCACCGTGCTTGGTTCTGGTAAATACCAGGGCACGGTCAATTTCATCGCCTTTCAGTAAGTGTATCAGCAAGTTTTTCTTGTCGGCTTTCTTTACATAGTAAACCGCCTGCTTTATAGTATGTGCCGTGCTCGAAACAGGCGTAACCTCTACTTTTGCAGGTTCTACCAATATGTTATCAGCCAGTTTCATAATCTCCGGAGCCATGGTAGCCGAGAAGAACAGCGACTGACGTTTCTCTGGTATCACGTTCAGCACTTTGCGTACGTCATGCACAAAACCCATGTCCAGCATGCGGTCGGCTTCATCCAGTACAAATATCTGCAAATGGCTCAGGTCGATAAACTTCTGCGCCATCAGGTCGAGTAAGCGGCCCGGTGTTGCCACCAGAATATCTACTCCCCTTTTCAAAGCTTCAGTTTGCGGATGCTGCGATACGCCACCAAAAATTACCGTGTGTTTTAAGCCGGTGTTACGGCCATAAGCGGCAAAGCTTTCACCAATCTGTAGAGCAAGCTCGCGGGTTGGCGTCAGTATCAACGACTTTATAGTTCGCTTGTTACGGTCCTGTGGCAAAGCATGTAGCAACTGCAGAATAGGAATAGCAAAAGCAGCCGTTTTACCAGTACCGGTTTGCGCACAACCCAGCAGGTCGCGTTTCTGAAGTATGTAAGGTATTGCTTTTTGCTGTATGGGGGTGGGGTTGGTGTATCCTTCTGTTTTAAGAGCGTTTAGGATCGGCTCTATCAGGTTCAATTCGTTAAATGTCATGTAATTGGTCTTATGATGCTGTACAGTACCATGTGCACTGGCTCAGCTTTGCCCGGGAATACATAGCATTTGCAATCAATCCCGGCGTTATTCTTTCTATCAACCTTAAAAGGGGAAGTATGGTTCTATTTGAGCCATAATGATTGACAGTCTGCAAAGATACACTTAAATATAGTGGTTTCCTATGCCGGGGTGTTAACGGTGTTTTGCAACTATAGTTCGAGATCAGATCTGGCCAACCCGCATCGCTATCGGAAACTGCACATCATAGGTTCTGCCATCGGGCCAGGCTTTCTTAAACTTTTCGGTTACACGCTCCAGCGGAGAGTAGCCGTTTTTTTGTATATAATGCTGCACTGCCGACCAGGAGTTAAGGTAGCCCAGTAAGTTATCTATCGTCCAGGTGGCGGTTATAGTTAGTTCCGGCTTTTCTTCTATTTCTGTAAAAGGGAAAGGAATGGTCGTATAGTTTTCATCAATATAGTTGCGTTCTGCATCCCAGTAGCCATCCAGCACATTGTGGTAAAAGTCGCCAAGTATAGGGTTTACTTCTGGCGATATGCGCGGCAGGTTATAACACCACACAGCAATGATAGCTTCGGGTTTGGCAATACGGTACACTTCGCGGTAAAAAGCATCAAAATCGAACCAGTGTATGGCCTGTGCCACGGTTACCAGATCGATGCTGTTTTCAGGCAAGTTGGTGGCTTCAGCGCGGGCGTGCAGGTAATGGATGTTGTCTTTTTGGATGGCGTTATCGAGTTGCTGCTGGCTGATGTCGGTGGCATAAACCAAATGGCAGCGTTCGGCTAGTTTGGCTGCTACCTGTCCGTTACCGGTTCCGCAATCCCAGGCGTTGGCGTAATGCGGCTTCAGGCTAAAGATAAAGTCATACAGCGCATCCGGGTACACCGGCCGGAATTTTGCATACAAAGCTGCCTGCGCAGAAAAGTTATCTTTTGCTGCTTTCATCACTTACTTTTTCAGGAATGCCAGCAATGGGTTAATAAACTTATCAAAGGCCTCGATGTGCGGCATGTGCCCTACTCCTTCCAGTTCTACCAGGGTGCTGTTTTTTATTTTTTTAGCAGTGTCTTTGCCCAGCTGCGGGTAGTTGCCCATAGTTGCCGCCACCTCTTTCGGAGCCAGATTCTTGCCAAGAGCTGTGCGGTCGCGCTGGCCAATAATAAGTAAGGTTGGCATTTGTAACTGGTCAAATTCATTAAGCACCGGCTGTGTAAAAATCATATCATAAGTCAACGCAGCATTCCAGGCGATACGCGGGTAGTTTTCGTTTATAGTCCAGCCGGCCAGCAGTTTTACCCACTCCTCGTACTCTGGTTTCCAGTTGCCGCCGTAGTAGTTTTCCAACTGGTACTTTTTGATCTTGTCATAAGTTTGCTGCAGTTCGCCTTTGTAGGCCTGGTCTATAGTTTGGTAAGGGGCTTTTCGTTTCCAGTCTTCCAGGCCAATCGGGTTAGCCAATATCAATTTTTCTGTCATCTCCGGGTACATCAGCGCAAAACGCGTGGCCAGCATCCCGCCCATCGAGTGCCCCAAAACTGCTACTTTTTTAATGTTGAGCGTATCCAATATAGCCTTGGTATTTTGTGCCAGCAACTGAAACGTATATTGCAGATGCTCCGGCTTAGAGCTCTTCCCAAATCCGATCTGGTCCGGAATGATAACGCGATAACCGGCTTTCGAAAGAGCTTCAGCAGTTTGCTCCCAATAAGCCCCATTAAAGTTCTTGCCATGCAGCAACATTACCGTTTTGCCGTTTGCCTTTGCCGGTTTCACATCCATATAAGCCATGCGCAGATTTTGCTTTTGTATCGTTAGTGGCAGGTATTGCACCTGGTAAGGGTATTTATAGTTCTCCAGGTTGATGTCCAGATTTTTAAGGTCTTGTTGCTGGGCTATAGTCGGGAGTTGTAACAGTAAAATGGCAAGTATAAGTAAAGTGGCTTTTCTCATTATTAATTAAGTGATGAATTAAACTATACGCAGTTGTCTTAACCGGGATAAGAGGTAATTGTTGGAATATTTGGATTTAGACCTCACAGTGTTTTCAAAACCTGTGAGTGTCTCGCAATGACGCAGAAAAGACACTCACAGGTCTTATAGACGCTGTGAGGTCAGGATAAAAACAAAAACGCCCAACCTGCTTTACCAGATTGGGCGTTTATCAAACTATAGTTTGGCCTTGTTAAGCCATTACTTCATTCAGGTTAGGTAACTTTAGCCTGCCGAAACGGTGCAGTGTGTTTAAATGTGAGCGAACGGCCTGCAGAAAGGTTTTACTCTCGATGTAGGTAAGGTTAAATTCTGACGCGGTTTGCTTTACAATGTCTGCAAGGGCCGGGTAATGCACATGACTGATGCGCGGGAACAAATGATGCTCGATCTGGAAATTAAGTCCGCCTACGTACCACGACAGCCACTTGCTCTTGCGGGCAAAATTAGCGGTAGTGCTGAGCTGGTGTATGGCCCAGTCGTTCTCGATAACGCCAGTTTCAGTAGGCAGCGGGTGATGAGTGCCCTCCACGGTATGCGCCAACTGGAACACCGTAGAAAGAATCATGCCTGCCACAAAATGCATCAGAAAGAAACCAAGCAGCACCTGCCAGAAAGGTATACCGAAAATTAGCGTAGGAGCTACCAGAATAGAAAAGAAATACAGCAGTTTAAAGGCTACGATCTTCGAAAATGCCACCGTATTATCTGACTTAGAATTAGCATTCACGCCACTTCTGATATACTTAAAGAACTGCACAAAATCTTTTATAATAACCCAGTACAGCGTAAGCAGACCATAGAAAAAGAACGCGTATACCCATTGCAGCTTGTGGTAAAAGCGCACCTTAGTGTGCGGCGAAAAACGCATGAACACCATGTCGTCAATATCCTCGTCCATTTCCACCACATTGGTGTAGGTATGGTGCAAAATGTTGTGCTGTAGTTTCCAGTTAAAGGCCGAAGCGCCCAGCAGGTTAACAGAGTGTGCCATCAGGTAGTTGATGATCTTGCTATTGGAAAAAGCACCATGGTTGGCGTCGTGCATTACACTCATGGCCACACCGGCTACTCCTATACCCATCACCAGCCACAGCACCAAACTGATCAGCACATGGGGGGTAAAGGCAAGCATAGCCGCGAAAGGCAGCACATAGAGCAGCATCAGAATAATGCTTTTGATAAGCAAGCGGGAGTTGCCGGATTTGGGCAGGTTATTCTCTGAAAAATAAGCGTCCACACGTTTGCGGAGCGTCGGAAAAAACAGACTTTTGTCTTTGTTAACGAATTTTACTTTGCCTTTAAGCTTCATTTAATCTACTTGATAATCTAAAAATTACGCACACTCCAAAAGCTGTTCTACAACTCAACGAGTTACTATAAGTACGCTAGCTTAGCTAAAAACAGTCGTATACCTCTTCATTTCTTTTTACAGAAACTTTCAGATGATACAACAAGCACGGATTTACGCGATTGGGGTGCAAATATAACGGAGAAACGGAATACTGTCAGCTTTCAGTAGCTATTTGATTTTTTAGCCGATGGCCTCGTTTAAACCGGGCAGCCTTCCGAAGCGGTGCAATGTAGCAATGTGCGAGCGAACGGCTTCTGCAAATGTTTCGTTCTCCAGGTATGGTACACCAAACTCGGCAGCGGTTTCTTTCACAATACCGGATATGGCCGGGTAGTGCACATGGCACACGCGCGGAAACAGGTGATGCTCGATCTGGAAGTTAAGGCCACCCACGTACCACGACAAGATCTTGTTGTGCCGGGAAAAGTTAACTGTGGTGTTCATCTGATGAATGGCCCAGTCGTTCTCGATAATACCATGCTCGTCCGGCCTCGGGTGACTTGTACCCTCAACAGTATGCGCTAACTGAAACACAACCGTCAGGACAATACCCGCCACAAAATGCATTAACAAAAAGCCAAGCAGCACCTGTAAAAACGGAATCCCGAAGAACAGCACCGGCACGCCCAGAATGATGAAAAAGTACAGCAATTTCATGGCTACCAGTTTGGCAAACCATGTTCTGTTTTCAGCAGATGTATTGGTGTTTACACCGGTCTTTTTGAAGAGCGCGTATTGCACAAAATCTTTTGCCACTACCCAGTAAAGCGTAAGTAACCCATAGAACACAAAAGCATAAAGCCATTGTATTTTATGGAAGAACTTTACTTTAGAATGAGGATTGAAACGCAGCACCAGCCTGTCTTGTATGTCTTCGTCCAGTTCTACCACGTTGGTATAAGTATGGTGCAGGATGTTGTGCTGTAGTTTCCAGTTAAAAGCGGAGCCACCCACAAAATTTAAGGTATAGCCCATCAGGTCGTTCACACGTTTGCTTTTAGAGAAAGCTCCATGGTTGGCATCGTGCATCACGCTCATACCAATACCCGCTATACCCAGGCCCATCATAAACCACAGCAACAAACTAAGCGGGTAAGCCGGCTGAAAAACGAGCAGCGCCACAAACGGCAGAAAGTAAAGTAACAGCAACACCACACTTTTCACTTTCATGGTAGTATTGGCAGTTGTCGGGATATTATTTTCAGCAAAGTAGGCATCTACCCTTTTGCGGAGCGTGGGGAAGAACAGGCTCTTGTCTTTGTTAACGAATTTTACTTTGCCTTTGAGTTTCATGCTTTTTGTAATGAGTGATTTAATAACTCACACAAAGAATTTAAAGCTCAAAGAGTGAATTGCGGGTAAATTAAGTGCTGCATTTAGTACAGCGTAAAACTATAGAAATGCCAGACATCCGACCCGGCCGTTTTATAAGCTGGTTTATGTCTTGATATCCCTACAAGGTAACTATAAATAGGGAGAATTGATTACAACACCTTTAAATAAGGTTATATAAATAAAACTATACTATAGCTGTTTAAGTTTCATAGCTGCGTTTTTCTATACTTTGTAAACTATAGCTCGGGCTACAAAACACAAAAAAGCGCTGACAACATTAGCTTGTGTCAGCGCTTTTTTACGGCTTTCGTTTACTTAGGCTACTTCAGTACCTACCATAAGAATGGTACCAATAGGCTTAAGCTTTTGCTTCGCATAACTGCGTGGTTGCATAGTTACGGCGGGTGTAAAAGTGGTAGCTACCTAAAATCAGTAAGCTCAGGGTGGTTACAAGCGCCATTACGCCCGTCATAGGTAAAAGTGTTCGATTGTGCAGGTAACTTACTGCCGCAGAGGCCAGGGCACCGGTTCCCATTTGCAAACTACCAAGTATAGCCGAGGCACTTCCCGCATTTTTGTTGAAAGGCGCCATAGCCAAAGCCGTAGCATTCGGGTTGATAATGCCTAAACTGAACATAAAGCTGAAGAGAAGTATAAGTGTGCCAACCGCTGTAAGGTTACCGGACAAACTACCAAACAGCAATACGATAGCTGCAATAAACTGGATAACTCCCACTTTTAGAGCAATCTGTTTACTGGTCTGGCGGCGCAGCAGCAGCCTGTTAAACTGGCTACCGGTAATATAGCCTGCCGCGTTCATGGCAAAAGCTATCCCATACATTTTATCGGATAACCCGAAATACTCCATAAACACAAACGGAGAACCAGAGATGTAGGCAAACAAACCAGCCTGCGCCAAACTACTGGCCACTGCATACGTCAGGAAAGAACGCTCTTTTAAAACGGAGGTAAAATCACGAAGTATAGCCTGTGGCTTAAGCGAGATAGAGGCATCAGGACCTTTACTTTCGGGTAAAAGGCGTGCGACTGCAAAAAGCACCGCCGCGGCAATTATGGCCAGCACTATAAATATGGCATGCCAGCCAAAAGTAGCCGTAACATAACCGCCTATAGTTGGCGCAATAATTGGCGCCACCCCCATTACCAGCATCAGGGTAGAGAAAACGTTTGGTATATCTTTAATCGGGAACAGGTCGCGGACCATGGCACGGCTGGCCACCATACCTACGCAGCCACCAAGCGCCAGCAGTAAACGCAACCCGATCAGCCACTCTACGGACGGCGCTAAAGCACAACCCAGGGCAGCCAGCACAAATATACTAAGCCCGATAACCAGCGGCTTTTTGCGCCCGAAGCGGTCAATTAAAGGGCCATAAATAAGCTGACCCACTGCAATACCGAAAAAGTAACTGGTAAGCGACAGCGCCACATGGGCAATGTCAGTGTTCAGGTCTTTGGCAATAGCCGGAAAGCCCGGTAAATACATATCGATGGCAAACGGGCCCAGTGCTGCTAAAGCACCCAGCACCAAAATGATTGTTCTGTGTTGTTTGTTTTTCATACGTTTCGTTAACAACTGAGAGCGCAAACCCGGCCATTTTGCCATGCTTGCGCTCTCAGAAGCGTTTATACAAGTTTTATTCTTTTCCTGAAAAGCGGGTTGGCTTAAAAGGAGGTGCAAAGATACTGCCGCAAATACGGGTAGCAGTGGACTGATTCTGACTTTAACTGGACGCTTTACGCCTGCTTGTACTTCTCCCGGAAAAGAGTAGGCGTCATGCTCTCCAACCTCCTGAATACCCGCGTAAAGTGCGAATGATCGGTGTACCCTAACGTATAGGCTATTTGCTGAATGGAATCTGACGTATAAATAAGCATGCGTTTGGCTGCCAGCACTACACGCTTCTCAATTACCCGCGAGGGGGTATCGCCGGTTATGGCTTTGCTAAGTTCGCCCAGTTTTTTTGTGGTAATGTTCAGTTGGTCGGCATAATACTCTACGGTACGGTGATGGGTGAAATGGGCATCGAGCAGGGCCAGAAACTTACTGAAAACGGTATAGTTGTTAGCTGTATCTCCTACGTTTTGCCCGGAAGCTTTGTGCTGCTGCTCTTCGCGCAAAACGGCCAGCAGCGCCGACAGCAAATGCCTGGTGTATACTTTGTTGGGTTCTGCCTGCTGAAAGTCCTGGTGCATGAGCCGGAACAGGCTGGTGATTTTATAGTGCAGCTCCGAGGTATGCACTGGCAATAACGTAAAACCGGTAACCTGGCTGAAAAGGTTATTGACAGACTGTGATAAAAACTCGTTGGTGAACCGGACTACATACAGGTGGGTCCAGGGTTGGGGCGTAAACTTATGCACTTTGCCCTGCGCCACTAGCACCACCAAAGGCCCTTTCAGTTCGTTGCGTTCGGTATCTAAGCTAAGCGTGGCGGCTCCTTCTTCTATAAACAGTATTTCCTGGAAAGCATGTCGGTGCGGACGCGCTTCATCTTTATCATATGTCGCCGGAATCTCCCGGTACCAGATCTGGAAGTCGGCTTCAGGCAGGTCGGGTAAACGGCGGTTTGGTTGCTCTTTTTGCATGGTTGTGCTTACGCAACAGTAAATGCCGGGTATAGTTTATAGTTGGCTGACTTTATAGTTATAGTTATAGTTATAGTTATAGTTATAGTTCCAGCTTCAGTATCACCATACCGCGATAGTCGGGCTTCATCCTTTCAAAATCTAACCTGTAGGTGCCACATTGTACGTAGCCATTCTGTTCATAAAACCGGATGGCATCGTGGCTGCTGTCCATCGCCTTCAGCCAGATAACTTTCTTATCCCGATCTTTTGCAAATTGGTTAGTGAAATCCAATACCTGCCTGCCGATGCCTTTGCCCGAGGCTGCTTTTGTAAGGTAGATCCGTTCCAGCTCCAGCGCCTCCTCCGAACTATAGTTTCCCAGCTCTTTATTAATGTTCAGTTTCAGAAAGCCCGCCAGCTCGTCATCGGCATAGATCAGGAAAAAGGCAGCATTGTTATCTTCCAGTTCACTTTTCAGTGCCGCATCGCTAAAGCTTTTTTCGATATACCAGGCACCGCCATCGTCCCACAAATGTAGATAATGGTCACCGTAGGCATTCAGGGCAATATCCTGTAAGGTATGTAATGCTGATATAGTAATAGGGACGATAGAAACTGCTGGCATAAATAAATTGAATTAGATGCGATGCCACAAATGTACAGTTCTTTAAACGCCCGGTAAAGCCAACTATAGCTTTTATAGTTTACGGCCCAGCTTAACGCCAGCCACGGCACCAATTGGCATGAAACCCGAACTATAGTTGTAAAAGAAAAAAGACTGCCTTATACGGGCAGCCTTTTTAGTCCTCTGTAAATAAAGCAGCCTGCGCTGCCAACTATATACTATAAAGTAAAAGCTTTAAACAAAAAAGCCACCCGGGTAGAGGACACAGGCGACCTTTTTGCTTATCAGGGTTTAAAAACCACTTACGTTAAGACGACCGCCTGTTACGCATTTACCTGAAAGTGATGCTGTAGGAACAGCGCTGCTCAGGATGGCATTTTTAATAGCAGCCGCAGTAGAACCCGGATGCGAAGCAGCATATAACGCTACACCACCAGTTACGTGCGGTGTTGCCATAGACGTACCGTTGTAAGAAGAATAGGTGTTAAAAGCTGTACTTGAGTTGATGGCAGAACCAGGCGCACCGATATCTACTGTAGTGGCACCATAGTTAGAGAACGATGATTTGGCACCTGTGTTTGTGATAGCTGCAACGGCAATAACGTTAGGCAGATCCATGTTAGATGGGTAGCTGGCTACGGCATCGTTGTTATCGCCTACGCCGTCGCTGCCGCCATTACCGGCTGCTGCTACAAACAGTATCTCTTTTGCGTTGGCACGGTTTACGGCATCATAAAGCGCCTGCGAAAAGCCGCCGCCACCCCATGAGTTGTTGCTGGCCACTACGTTCATGCCGTGGCGGGTTTTCAGGTCGGTCAGGTAATCTACAGCTTTAACAGCGTTGGCAGTAGTACCACCTCTGCGGCCCAAAAACTTAAGAGAGATTATGGTTACGTTCCAGTTAACGCCTACCACGCCTTTGCCATCGTTTGCAGCACCTATTGTACCGGCTACGTGTGTGCCGTGGTCATCCAGGCTGCCTCTTGAGCCACCGTCATATACCTCGTTGTTGTTACCGTCAAAGTCCCAGCCGTGTACATCGTCCACGTAACCGTTGCCATCGTTGTCAACGCCGTCAACCGGGTCGTAAGGGTTAGTCCAGACGTTGGCAGCCAGGTCAGGGTGGGTGTACTGGATACCTTCATCAATAATACCCACCACTACCGATTTTGAACCAGTGTTACCAGTTGCCCACGCTTCGCCGGCCTGGCTGCCATACTGGTTTGCAGGGCTGGTGCCATCGCCGTACATACCCCACAACGAACCATTGGTATAGTAAGGGTCAGAAGATGCCGCTGCATGAGTATAAATATAGTTTGGCTCGGCATACTCAATTTCTGCACCGCCTTTTATTTTGCTGATCGCTTCCAGGGCAGCCATTGGGGTATGCACCAGGGTAAGGCCTTCTCTGTCGCCGGCGCGCTCCATCATTTTAGTTAAGATGCGCTCTTTTACTTTACCGCTAATGCGGGCCAGGGCGGCCGATTTTGCCTCTGCCGATGCACCTGCTTTAAACTTAACAAGCACTTCGTTTGCTACATATTGCTGCCCGATGCCGGCAGCCGCAGCCGCCTCATGCGAGGTAGCAAATTCTTTATCTTCTAACATCGTTTCTTTTTCGCAGCTGGTAAGCACTGCCGCAGACAGAATGGCCATGGCAACAGCAGATTTTCCTGCCGTCAGGTAGTTTTTAATCATAATAGTTTGTTGTTTTAGGTGAAAAGTTAAGGTGTTGTAAGATCAAATATTCCAATTATAATAGACTATAAAAAGGAAGAATTTACAGCTCAGGTAACATCTAAATAACACCTGTTAGCCAACCACTTACACCAGATACAATCTATTTTTCACCTTTCCTGGCTCCAGATAACCGATATACCTAAAACAAAATATTAACAAAAAGTAACAATACTACTTTTGCTATGTTTTAAAAATATTTTGCTGCCCTGGTTAGGCTGGTCTACCTATAGTTGCAGTTTACATAAACTGACTAAAGCCACGAAAAGGCTCTAAAAACAAAGGCTGCCCTAAACAAATAAGGCAGCCTTCTGGCACTGCAAACCAATTCAGGCAGCAATATGGTCAACCAATACTTTTCACTTTTCAGGCTGTCATTTCAGGTTTTGTGAGAGAACAATACTTGGTGCCTGGTAAACAATCATACAAAGCCCTCTTTCGCGGAAGTTAAAGTTATTGGCAGTAGGCTAAGTATAGTCTGGTTAGATATATTTCCCGGCCAGGGTGCCCAGTTTTACTTTGTAGCGGATTATGCCGTTAAACTTTTCCTCCATCTTTAGCACTTCATGCGTTTTCTTGGTAACCCAGAAAATGCCATAGTTATCCGGGCTATAGTCTATGCGCAGCAGCCAGCAATCTATTGTCTGGTTATTTATAGTTGGAAGTTTTTCGGAGCCGGTAACTTTATAACTATAGATTTGCGGACCAGTTTTGCTGCCCGGGTGGTAAAAGTTTATCAGGAAAACAGTGTTGGCTTTTAGCGGCAGGCTCTCGAAAAACTCCATGTCCAGTTCCCAGTTATAGGTTGGCTGCGCTATAGGCATTACAAATTTGCGCCATGGGTTTGTCTTAGCAGTATCGGCAGCTGTTATTTTATCCGGGTAAAAGTTAAAAGCTGCTGTGCCCCTTGCCGATGTGCTGGTATGAAAGACAGGAGTAAAGTCCTTCTCCATCACAGACTCAATCGTTCGGTTACTCAGCGTATCAGCCCCGATCCAGTTCTGCCGGATAACCAGCCGTTCTTTGCCCTGCACCTGCTCAAATTGTACGTCGCGGTTCCAGAGGCTTTGGGTAAGCACTTTCGGGTTTTTGGGGTTGCTTATAGTTACCAGGTACTGCCGTGTGCCCGGCTTCAGGTGTTTGGTGTTGATGTGTTTACTAGTGACGCGCACCGTGTCGGGTTGGGCCATAGGAGCCGTGAACATGATGCCGAAAAGCACCAATAGCATTACTAATTTCTTCATAGTTATAGGGTTGGAATGTGTTAACTATAGTTCGATGTTTAAACTATAGTCTGCAAAATAAAGGCTTTTGCAGGAAGTATAAAAGCAAAAAGGGTTAGCCGAAAATCCGGCCAACCCTTTTTATTATAGTTAAAGCTATACTTACAGGTGAATTACTTCGTCGTAAGCAGCGGCGGCAGCTTCCATAATAGCCTCGCTCATGGTTGGGTGCGGGTGTACTGACTTGATGATCTCGTGGCCGGTAGTTTCCAGTTTACGGGCAACAACCACTTCTGCGATCATCTCAGTTACGTTAGCACCGATCATGTGTGCACCTAAGAACTCGCCATACTTGGCATCAAAGATAACTTTCACGAAACCATCTTTAGCACCGGCCGCACTTGCCTTACCAGACGCTGAGAACGGGAACTTACCCACTTTGATCTCGATACCCTGCTCACGCGCCGCTTTCTCAGTAAGACCAACCGAAGCGATCTCAGGAGAGCAATACGTACAGCCCGGTATGTTGCCATAGTTCAACGGCTCCGGATGATGACCAGCAATAGCTTCTACACAGATAATACCTTCAGCAGATGCTACGTGCGCCAACGCTGGACCAGGAACGATGTCACCGATCGCGAAGATGCCGTCTACATTTGTTTTATAGTACTCGTCAACTATAACTCTGCCACGGTCAACTTTAATACCCAGCTCTTCAAGGCCAATGTTCTCCAGGTTTGTCTGGATACCTACTGCAGAAAGTACTACTTCCGCTTCCAGAATCTCTTCGCCTTTGGCAGTTTTAACAGTTACCTTGCACAGGTCGCCGCTTGTATCAACTTTCTCTACCGAAGACTCCGTCATGATGTTGATGCCAGCCTTTTTGAAAGACTTCGCCAACTGACGTGATACTTCTTCGTCCTCAACCGGAACAATGTTTGGCATATATTCCACTATAGTTACCTTGGTACCCATGGCGTTGTAGAAGTAAGCAAACTCCACCCCGATCGCACCCGAACCAACCACTACCATAGATTTCGGCATTTTATCCAAAGCCATGGCCTGGCGGTAACCTATTATCTTTTTACCATCGATCGGCAGGTTAGGCAGCTCGCGTGAACGGGCACCAGTTGCGATGATGATGTTGGTAGCTTCTACCGTTTCGGTTTTGCCTTCGGCGTTGGTAACTTCTACCTTACCTTTGGCAACTACTTTACCAGTACCCATTATCGCATCAATCTTGTTTTTGCGGAACAGGAACTGGATGCCTTTGCTCATGCCATCGGCTACACCGCGGCTACGCTGAATTACTTTCGTAAAGTCTACAGAAGCTTCACCGATGTTGATACCATAATCAGCAGCATGGTTGATATATTCAAAAACGTTCGCGCTTTTAAGCAGGGCTTTTGTCGGGATACAACCCCAGTTAAGGCAAATACCACCCAGCGACTCGCGCTCGATAACACCTACCTTCATACCCAACTGCGATGCACGGATAGCTGCTACGTAACCGCCCGGTCCGCTGCCAAGCACTACTAAATCGTATTTTGATGCCATAGTCTCTATTTTTAAAATGATGAGCAAAATTAATCGGAAATCCCAACTTCACAAAACCACTTATTGGCCACAACTATAGCATAATGGCAAGATGCGGATTGTATCCATTTACTACAGATTCACAAAAACGGAAAAATACTTTTAAAAGAGCCCTGATCTGCTGTACTTTGCACTGAATTAGAAAACATTACAATTTTTGCATGAGAATACTTTTACCTCTACTCTTAGCTATATTCGTGTCTTTTACCGCCATCGCCCAGAAAACGGCGAAGGAATATTTTATTAACGGCAACGAAAAGTTTAACGCCGGAAAGTATACTGATGCTATTAAAGCCTACGACCAGGTGCTGAAGCTGGAGCCGAAACACGCCGCCACTTATACTAACCGCGGCGTAGCCAAAGACAGACTGCTGGATTACCGTGGTGCTATCGAGGATTTTACGCAGGCTATTACCCTAAACCCAAAGTATACGGAAGCTTACCTGAGCCGTGGCCTGAGCAAGTATAACCTGAAAGATTACCGCAGCGCCCTCCTGGACTATAACAAAGGCATTGAACTGAACCCCAAAGATGCCAAAGCCTATAACAACCGCGGTCTGGTGCGTTACGGGTTAAAAGACTACAGCGGTGCCATCGCCGACTATACCAAAGCCCTAACTATAAACACCCGCTACGAAGAGGCCTACTATAACCGAGGAGCTCCCAAGTATAACCTCGGCGACAAAGCCGGTGCCTGCGCCGACTGGACCAAAGCCAAACAACTGGGCGTAAAAGAAGCCGATCAGTATTTGAAGAAGTTCTGTAAGTAGATTCTACCGAAGTATAAAGTATAAACCCCGGCTGCTCTGATGAAGTGGCCGGGGTTTTGTTTTTGTGTTGTGCGGAATATTGTGGTAATTAGATGTTTGGGAGGAACTACATTTTGACACAATTTGGTTTGATAGTTACACCATATAATGAATCACACTTACATTTTTCGAAGAAAAGTATGGAAAGAGATCATAATACGATAAGGGTTGGAATTTGTAAATATACAAGTAGAAAAGTTCTGCAACTAAGGGACTTCCCTTCAAACGATGCAATAGATGAAAAAGGCTGGCTATGTTTACATGATGATACTGAAGAAGAAGAAATTCAAAATATAATTAAATTTCTTTACGGCATTGACATAGAAATTCATAATAACTAATGACAAAAGTAGATGCAATAAAGCAAGTTTTAGAAGATAATGGTGGTGTTGCAATTTGGAGTATCATATATAACCAAATAGAAAAGTATTATCCTAATATAAAAAACCAAAAGGATTGGAAAGCCGGAGTTCGTGGTGTTTTATATCGCGATTTAGGTAAAAATTTCAAAATGGTTGATGAAGGAGTGATAGCATTATTATATTATGATGAAAATAATCTTGCATTAACAGAGGACATACAGGATACATCAAAGGCTATTCAAGTAAAAGTTAGAATAGGTCAGGAAAAATTTAGAAGAAAATTATTAAAATATTTAAAATTTTGTCCAATCACAGGTATTGATGATAAACGAATTTTACTTGCAAGTCATATTAAACCTTGGGCATTATCTTCAAACGCTGAAAGATTAGACCCTAATAATGGTTTCATCTTTAGTCCAACCATAGATAAACTATTTGATAAAGGATTAATAACTTTTGAAAATAATAAAGAGTTAATTGCTTCTCCTGATCTGTCGATAAACAATATTAAAAAGATTGGATTGCAAGTAGGTAAAAAATATTCAAAGCTCCCAGTAGATAGTAGAACATCCTATTTAGAATATCATAGAAACAATATTTTTATTTCTGAGTTATAACTAGCTTGAAGAATTTTTATTTCAACATTTTAAAATTTAATTTATCGGATTTCTATGGTGGAGAAATAAGTAAAGGTTTCATAGAAATTTATCATACTAAACCCATCTTCACCTATGAAAATGAAGACCTTGAAAGTACGCTTGGGAATGCAGTAAAAAACTTAACACCTGTATGCTCCAATTGCCATCGAATGATCCATAGGAACTGGAATAAACTAGTTGAGATTCAAATACTAATTAATAGTATAAACGCTAACGGAGTATTTAAAAGATTTAATAGATAGAAATATTTTAAGCAGAAATAAATATCCTGTTAAAAAACAGAAAAGTCGCCCATACTTTATAGTTTAGGCGGCTTTTCTGTTTCATAGATTCTATAGTTGCTACAACACCTGCCCCAGTCCGAATAGCAAAACAAACAGCAAGGTAGTTATTGCCATTTGTTTTAAGTAAGGGTCGAGCTCTTTGGATGTTTGCTTGCGCCATACATTTACACCATTAACTATAACCAACGGCAAAGCAAGTATAAACAGCAGTTGCCACCAACTATAAAAGTTAAGCACCACATAAGCGAAAGCACTCAAAGTACCGGCAGCCAGCAAAAACAGGTGATAGATGCGTGCCTTTCTAGGACCTAACCTTACAGGGATAGAGTATTTGCCAGCCAGCACATCAGAGTTTATATCGCGGATGTTGTTTACGTTCAGCACTGCCGTTGCAAAAAAGCCGCACACCAAAGCAGGAAGTATAACTATAGTTTCCATAGTCTGCGCCTGCAAAAAGTAGGTTCCCAGCACACCCACCAACCCGAAAAAGATAAACACGAACACATCGCCAAACCCGGCATAACCATACGGATTAGAACCAGCCGTATAGTTGATAGCAGCCCAAATCGATGCCAGCCCCAAGCCCAGAAAGAGCAAAGCCAGTAACATCCCCTCGCTACCAAACGCTACCCAAAGCAAAGCCAGACCAGTAAGTAAAGATAGCAAGCTGAACACGACCATCCCCTTCTTCATGTGCTCAGCTGTAATATGACCAGCCTGCACAGCTCTTGAAGGGCCTTCACGGTGAACACTGTCTGCTCCGTGTTTGGAATCGCCGTAATCGTTTGCAAGGTTCGAGAGTATCTGCAGAAAAAGCGTAGTGAGCACGCAAAGCGCAACTATAGTTCCGTTAAAAACGCCGTTGGCAGCTGCCATAAATCCGCCCATACCAATGCAGCTAAGTGCCAGTGGCAAAGTCCGTGGCCTAAAAGCCGAAATCCAGGCCTTTACCAGGCCTGGATTTGGTGATGTGTGTGGTGTTGTATGATCCAACGAATAAACTCCGGTAAGTAGTAAATCTTATTTCTGAATGGCCGCGATAATCTCCTCACCCATCGGTTTTACTTTAGACGGGAAAAAAGCCACGACCTTGCCGTTCTCATCGATCAGGTATTTGCAGAAGTTCCAGGTTGGTTCTTCGTGGTTCGGTGCATGTTCAGCCAGCCAGGTATAAAGCGGGTGCTTATCTTCGCCAACAACAGAAACCTTCTCCATCATCGGGAAAGTAACGCCATAGTTCTTCTCACAGAAAGCAGCAATCTCCTGGTTAGAGCCTGGCTCCTGTCCGCCAAAGTTGTTCGCCGGAAAACCAAGTATAACTACCTTATCGCCATGTGCTTCGTGCAGTTGCTGCAGATCTTTGTACTGTGGCGTGTACCCACACTCCGATGCCGTATTTACAACCAATATCTTTTTGCCTTTATACTTCGCCAAATCTACATCTTCGCCATCCAGGGATGTCAGTTTAAAGTCGTAAAATCCTTGCTGTGTCTGTGTTTCTGTTGCCATAGTTTTGTCTGATGTTGTAGTAGAAGCAGTAGCTGTATTGCTGTTATTGTTTCCAGAACAGGCTACCATCATACCTAATACAGGCAGCAGCGTCAAAAGTTTAACAAGTTTTTTCATATAGTTTATAGTTTACGGTTGATAACCGGTGTTTATAGTTAATTGTTTGATCAGTGATGAACTAAGATTTTTCTGATTTATTAAGATTTACTTTAGCAGATAAAAGTCCCCCTTTGAAGGGGGCAGGGGGATGAGCTACTTTTGCGAACTTTCAATCCAGCCAATTATAACACGCTCCACATTCGGCAGATCTTTCATCACTTCAGTATCAGAAAACCTGAGTGTAGTATACCCTAAATCAGCAATCTCTTTATCCCGTTCTAAATCTTCTTCAGTTTTAAAATTGTGTGAGTAGCCATCTACTTCAATAACCAGTTTCAGCTCCTTGCACAAGAAATCAGCAATATAGTTACCAATAGGACGCTGCCGCAGAAAAGTATAACCAGTTTTACCTTTACTAAGAACTTCACACCATAATCGCACTTCTGCTTTTGTAGATTCTTTTCGGAGCGATCTTGCAAATGGCTTTAGGTTTTGGTTGTAGTGATTGTTGTTTGGCATAGCTCATGGTGCGTTTGTCATCCCCCTGCCCCCTTCAAAGGGGGACTTTTTTGCTATAGTTATAGTTGATCTATAGTTCTAAAGTAACTACCTGTATCGCAGACAAGTCGCGACTTGTCCCTACAATCCAAATCCTGTTTATCCTTCTTAATCCTACAAATCCTGATTCAGACAAATTACATACGCTCCGGCACGGCAATACCCAGCAAACTCATGCTTTCGCGTACAAAACGGGCAACCATAGCTGATAGGGCAATTCTGAAGTTACGGGCCTGTTCGTCGGTTTCGTTGAAGATCGAGATCTCCTGGTAGAAGCGGTTATAGGCTTTGGCCAGCTCGTAGGCATAGTTAGCGATAACAGACGGTGCGTGCAGCTTTCCGGCTTCTTCTACCACAGCGCCATAGTTTACCAACTGCGTGATCACTTCCTGCTCCGCCTCATGCATTATCTCTATCGAATCAAAAGCAGTTACGTCAACCTTTAAGCCCATTTCTGCAGCTTTGCGAAGTATAGCCGCGATACGCGCGTGCGTGTATTGTATGAATGGCCCTGTATTGCCACGGAAGTCGATCGACTCCTGTGGGTTGAAGAGCATGCGTTTCTTCGGATCAACTTTCAGCAGGAAGTACTTAAGCGCACCCATTGCCAGCGTGTGGTATAGTTCCTTTGCCTGCTCTGGTGTAAAGCCTTCTATTTTACCCAGTTCTTCGGTCTGCTGACGCGCGGTGTCGATCATTTCCTGCACCAGTTCATCAGCGTCAACTACAGTACCTTCTCTGGATTTCATTTTACCGGAAGGCAGGTCCACCATGCCGTAAGACAAGTGATAGATACCTTCGGCGTACGGCTTACCTAATTTCTTAAGAACAGCTTTCAAAACCTGGAAGTGGTAGTTCTGCTCATCAGCCACTACATATATAGACTGATTGTATGGGAAGTCGTTATACTTCAACTCGGCGGTGCCCATGTCCTGGGTGATGTATACTGATGTTCCGTCAGCTCTTAAGAGCAGTTTCTCGTCCAGGCCTTCATCGGTCAGGTCAACCCAAACAGAACCATCTTCTTTTTTAAAGAATACGCCTTTGGCAAGGCCTTCTTCCACACGCTCTTTACCAAGCATGTAAGTTTCCGACTCGTAGTAGAATTTATCAAAATCAACGCCGATATTTTTATAGGTGGCGTCAAAGCCTTCGTATACCCAGCCGTTCATCTGCTTCCAGAGGTCTACTACAGCGGTGTCGTTTTGCTCCCATTTCTGCAGCATTTCCTGGGCTTCCAGCATCAGAGGGGCTTTTTTCTTAGCTTCCTCTTTGTCCATGCCTCCGGCTACCAGCTCATCAATCTGCTCTTTATAAGCTTTATCAAACTGCACGTAGTATTTACCGGCCAGGTGGTCGCCTTTCGTGTTGCTGCTTTGCGGGGTTTCGCCGTTACCGAATTTCTGGTAAGCCAGCATCGATTTACAAATGTGTATGCCGCGGTCGTTCACCAGGTTGGCTTTCATCACCTCGTGGCCGTTGGCTTTCAGAATCTCCGAAACAGAGTAGCCTAAAAAGTTATTGCGCAGGTGGCCCAGGTGCAGCGGCTTGTTGGTGTTCGGCGAGGAGTACTCTACCATCACTTTTTTACCACTATCCTTGCCGTAGCCATACTTGTCGTTGCGCATCAGGTCGCGGAACAGACTCAACCATTCGGTTTGCTCTACTTCCAGGTTCAGGAAGCCTTTAACAACGTTAAAATCTTTTATCTCTTTGGCATTCTCTTTCAGGTACTCGCCCAGTGCCTGGCCGATCTGCTCAGGACCTTTGCCAGCCTGCTTGGTGTACGGAAAGGTTACGAAAGTAAAAGAGCCGGCAAACTCTTTGCGGGTTGGCTGCAAAGCAAGTTGGTCGGCATCAATTGTAATATTAAATAGGGCCTGAAGCGCCTCGCTTATGCGTTTAGAAATAGTAGCTTGTAATTGCATTAATGTATGGCTGTACTTTTAGATTCACGGTGTAAAATGGCTTCGGTGGCGGCTTCTAATATATCGAAAGCGTTTTCGGCCATGGTGTTTTCGGTGTCAAGGGTTGGGTTGATCTCCGTCATTTCGTAGCAGACAATGCGCGGGTCCTGCAGCAAAAGCGAGTTTAGTTCTTTGGCCTGCTCTACGGTTAATCCTATTTCAACAGGTGTGCCGGTTCCTTTCGAGAATTTGGAATCGAGACTATCCACATCAAAGGATACATAAATTATATCGCACTCGCGTAAACGGTCCAGGGCTTCGGCAGCTACCTCGGCAACTCCTTTGGCATTCAGCTCGGCGTAGGTATAATTCTTTATTCCGTATTTGGCCATCAGAAAATCTTCCGGCTCTTCGGTGTCTCGCACTACCATATACACCAGGTGCTGCGGCTCCAGTTTAGGGCCATCTACACCAAGCTTTTTAAGCGAATTCCAGAAGAAGATCGTTTCCGGCTCTGGTTCATTTATTTGCCGTTCCAGGTTATCGATGTGCAGGGCAGCGGCCAGGGGCATGCCATGTACATTACCCGAAGGCGAAGTATACGGCGAATGAATGTCAGCGTGCGCATCGATCCAGATCACACCCAATGTTTTATCAGGGTAAGCGGCTTTGATGCCGGCTATAGTTCCGTGCGCGTTGGAATGATCGCCGGAAAGTACCAGCGGAAACATATCCATGGCTATAGTTTGCTGTACGGTATTGGCTATGTTTTTTTGTACAGTAAGTATACTGTCTATGCGGTGCGCATGCGGGAAAAGATCTTTGTCGAACAGGGTATAGTTCAGATCCGGTACAGAAACAGAGTTGAAACGCTTGAAGTAGTCAGATCCTTTGTCCCAGCAGGCCACCCGCAGTGCATCCACCCCCATGCTGGCGCCGCGCGTACCGGCTCCCAACTCCGACCTCACTTCTATCAGTTTCACTTTTTTCATAGATTTTGAACAAACTTATTGCAAAGATGGTAAATAACGATCAATATTGCATATTTTCTTATAATACCCACAATCGAGAATGGATAAATATACCGACCTCATCCACCAGACATTCGACTTCCCGACAGACGAGTTTCAGGTGGAGAATAATGAGCTGCTTTTTAATGGTATTCCGCTAATGGATATCATCAAAAAATATGGCACTCCACTTAAATTAACATACCTGCCAAAGATAAGTTCGCAGATACAGCGTGCCAAAAAGCTTTTTAACGAAAGTATCGAAAAGCTGGACTATAACGGTACGTATACTTACTGCTACTGCACCAAGGCATCGCATTTCTCTTTTGTGCTGGAAGAAGCCCTGAAAAACGACATCCATATCGAAACTTCGTCGGGCTACGATATGCAGATCATCAGGTCTCTTTACAAAAAAGGCAAGATAAACAAGAACACCTACATCGTTTGCAATGGTTTTAAACGCCAGCAGTACCGCGAGTGGATCTCTGATTTCATTAACGAGGGTTTTGTAAACTGTATGCCTATCCTGGATCATATTGGCGAGATTGATTATTACAAAGAGCATGTGAAGGCAAAAACGAAGTTGGGCATGCGCCTGGCCTCCGACGAAGAACCGAAGTTCGAGTTTTATACGTCGCGCCTAGGTGTTCGCTACAACGATGTGATTGATTTGTATGAAAAGCAGATTAAGCCGGATGACAGGTTTGAGCTGAAAATGCTGCACTATTTTATAAACACAGGCATTAAAGATACATCGTATTACTGGTCGGAGCTTAGCCGTTTTGTGCGCAAGTATTGCGAACTGAAGAAAGTTTGCCCTGAACTGGATACGATCGATATTGGTGGCGGCTTCCCGATAAAGACCTCGATACAGGTAGAGTACGATTACCGCTACATGACCGAAGAGATACTGCGAACTATAAAACGCATTTGTGCTGAAGAGGGAGTGCCGGAGCCGAACATCTTTACCGAATTTGGTATTTTTACGGTAGGCGAGAGTGCGGCCAACATCTATTCTATACTGGATGAAAAGCTGCAGAACGATAAAGAACGCTGGTATATGATAGACGGTTCTTTTATCACGAATCTGCCGGATGCATGGGCACTTAACCAGCGCTGGCCATTGCTTGCCATTAACCACTGGGACAAAGAATATCGCCGCATACAGCTAGGTGGCATGACCTGCGACAGCCAGGATTACTATAACTCGGAGATGCACTCGTTCCAGGTATTTTTACCTAAACTCCCTAAAGATGAGCAGCTTTATATTGGCTTCTTCCATACGGGTGCCTACCAGGAGCAGCTGAGTGGTTACGGCGGCATTAAGCACTGCCTGATACCATCGCCGCAGCATATTTTAGTGGATAGAGACGAAAACGGAGAATTAAAAACGTGGCAATTTGCTCCGGAGCAAACAAGTGAGTCGATGTTACGTATCTTGGGCTACGAAGCATAAGGTAAACGCTATTTTCACTTTTTTTAGTGAACTGTTTTTGCTTTAATTGTATTTCCCTTATTTTTGATCTACCATCGTTAAATATTCACCGTCATGAAAAAGTTATTAGTATTCGGTACGCTTTGCCTTGCTATGGGCATGGCTTCCTGCAAAACCTACTGCCCGGCTTACAACTATAACCTGGGTAACGTAGAAAATCCTACTGTAAAGGAAAAAGTTAGCGTATCGGCATCTAACGAGACTCCAGCAACCGAGAAAGTAAACGGCTAACACAGCTACTTACACCCTGAGAAATATAAAACCGGCTTATGGCCGGTTTTTTTATTTGTGGTGAACTATAGCATTAGGCTATAAATTTGGATTGTAGAGTATAACTTTTAAATGAGCAGGGAACAATTCCCCTCTTGAGAGGGGTTAGGGGTGTGTTTACATTATGAGAGAACACATACCATACAAACCATACTTAAAAGAACTAGCTAGGCAACTTCGTAACAATAGCACGCTAAGCGAGGTACTTCTATGGCAAGAATTGAAAGGCAGCAAAATGCTGGGCTTTGACTTCCATCGCCAGAAGCCACTCGATAATTTTATAGTTGATTTCTATTGTAGTGAATTGAAACTGGCTATTGAGATAGATGGAGATTCACACAACTATAGCTTTGCAAAAGACACTGCACGTCAGCAACAATTAGAAAGTTTTGAGATTTATTTTCTCCGATGTACTGATTTGGAAGTTAAACAGAATATGCCAAATGTTTTGCGGACTATAGAGTGCTGGATATTGGATCAGCAAAAGTAAACACACCCCTAGCCCCTCTCAAGAGGGGAATTATGACCTACTTAACTTAGCTATATTGCTTTGAAGGCAAGTATTCGGCAAGCTTTACGAACTATAGTTTCCACCAACTATAACCTGAGCCGCCTTCCACAAATCATTCACTTGTAACGGGTAAGTGCCAGCTTCATATTTATCCCCAACCAATACTGACTTCACTCCCACTTTATCTGCAGCTTCCAGATCACGTAACGAATCGCCTACCATCCAACTATAGTTAACATCTATGTTATGCTTCGCAATGGCACGTTCCAGCATCAGGCTATCGGGTTTGCGCGACAGGGATTCGCTATAGTTTGGGTGTGAGGGTGCATAGTAAATGGCATCCAGCAGGTTGCCGCAGCTTTGCTGTAGTTTCTGGTGGCAGGCCATCACATCTTCTCTCGTATATAAACCCTTTGCTATACCTCCCTGGTTTGTAACTACTATCAGCAAATAACCGTTTTGCTTGAGCAATGCCAACGCTTCAGGCACTCCGGAAATTACTTCAAATTCGTCCAACTTGTAAGTATAGTCGCCGCGCTCGCGGTTAAGTACGCCGTCGCGGTCCAGGAACACGCATTTCTGATAAAGCATGAACTATAAATGGTTTTAAATGCTAAAATAGAAAATAAAGCGTTGGATATAGGTATAATTTTTCTGCAAGTGCCGTAAATAAAATTAGAACCATCTGTAGAAAAGCATGAAAATATAGTGCAATAGAAGGACGCAAAACGATAGAAGAGCAGTATGAGGGTAGCGATAATTGGAGCTGGAATTTCGGGGTTGGCGCTGGCATATTATCTTCAGAAACTGGGGATACCATACGACCTGTTTGAGGCAGAGGAGCACGTGGGCGGTAACATTAAAACCTTACAGGAAGGAGGCTACCTGCTGGAGCTTGGACCTAATGCCCTGCAATGTACACCCGAACTAACAGCCCTGATCAAAGAATTAAAACTTGAACAGGAAGTAATACCCACCGCACATTCTACCAACAACCGGTACGTTTTGCATGATGGCACCTACGAAAAATCACCTTCCAATCCTTTCTCGCTGCTATCCAACACGTTTTTTTCCTGGAAGACCAAGCTGCGCATATTAAAAGAAAAAGACGTGCCACCTGCTGATATAACTTACGAAACGATAACCCAGTTTTTTGACCGTCGCTTTGGCCCGGGCGTTATCGACTATAGCGTAAACCCATTTGTAACAGGCAACTATGGCGGCGACCCGGAAAAACTATTGGTGCATAAAGCTATCCCGATACTGAAGGAAATGGAAAACCGCTATGGTTCTGTGCTGAAAGGCCTGGTACAACATAAGAACGGACACCTTACGCACCAGAATATTTCCTTTGCCAAAGGTATGCAGGCTTTACCGAATGCCATTGCAGAAAAACTGATATCGCTGCACACCGACCACCGCGTAGAAATGATAACCCGCAACCAAGGTAAATACATTATTAGCTGCGCTACCACCGGCGACTACGATACCCAGGAATATAACCTGCTGGTGCTGGCACTACCGGCCCTGCCCGCCGCTGAACTACTGCACTTCACTTTTCCGGGTATGGCGGCTGCCCTGCAAAACATACATTACCCACCCATGGCCGTGGTGCACACCGTTTATAACCGCCGCGATGTAAGGCACGACCTGGACGGATTTGGCGTGTTGCACCCAAAAGCTGAATGTCCTTTTACCGTTGGCTCCATCTGGTCTAGTTCATTATTTGATGGCCGCTGCCGCCCCCACGAAGTGTTGTTTACCAGCTTTGTAGGCGGAGCACAGTACGAAGCCCATGCCATAACCGATAAAAAAACACTGATGCAGTGCGTACACCAGGAGTTGGCAGAAAAACACCACATCGCTTCCGACAAACCCATTTTTCAACACATGCATTTTATGGAGCATTCTATTCCGCAGTACGACATGTATATCGAGGATGCCCACCAGATGGCAAAGCAGCTGGAGCAGGATGGCCTGTTTATAGCAGCTAACTGGCAGGCAGGTGTTTCGGTGCCCAGTTGCATCCGGCATGCCAAGGAATTAGCACATAAAATTAATTTAAAAAGGCCCGCACCATCAATAGCCGAATAGCTATATTTGCGGTATGAAAGAATCGTTGGTGATCATCCCAACCTATAACGAGCGGGAGAACATAGAGGCTATAGTTAGAAAAGTGATGTCGCTGGCTCACCCCTTTCATCTTTTGATCATTGACGACAACTCACCGGACGGCACTGCCAGCATAGTGCGCGACCTGCAACTGGAATACCCGGAACGCCTGCACCTGGAAACCCGCCAGGGTAAATTAGGCCTTGGCACAGCTTATATTCATGGGTTTAAGTATGCCTTGCGCAACGGCTACGAGTATATTTTTGAGATGGATGCCGACTTCTCGCACAACCCCGATGACCTGATAAAACTACACGACGCCTGCGCGCTGGATGGCTACGACATGGCCATTGGCAGCCGTTACATACAAGGTGTAAACGTAGTAAACTGGCCCATGAACCGGGTACTGATGTCGTGGTTTGCGAGTATGTATGTGCGCATCATCACCGGCATGCCCATTGCAGATACCACCGCAGGCTTTAAGTGCTACCGACGCAAAGTGCTACAAACCATACAGCTTAACAAGATCCGGTTTGTGGGCTATGCATTCCAGATCGAAATGAAGTTCCTGACCTATAAGTATGGCTTTAAGATAAAAGAAGTGCCCATTATTTTTACTGATCGTACCAAAGGCCAGTCTAAAATGTCTTCGGGTATATTTAAGGAGGCTGTGCTGGGTGTGCTTAAAATGAAAATAAACAGCTTTTTCCGCCACTTCGACCGTTACTAAATTTCACTCTCTCGGTAATTCCCGGTATCATTCCTGCTTTGCGGCACAATTTCATAGCGGTTAACTATATATCTACGCTCAAATAATTAACTTTACCCTACTGTGCTTTGCCAACTATAAAAGCCATGTAAAGTATAAGTTAGCTTCGTATACTATTTATTTATGGATAATATATATTTCTGGATCCTCTTCAATGTTTTTGTACTCGCGTTGCTTGGCCTCGACCTGCTGGTGTTTCATAAAAAAGAGCATGAAGTAAAGATAAAGGAGGCGTTGCTTTGGAGCGGATTCTGGATCATGTTATCGTTGGGCTTTAACCTGCTTATTTATTACTGGAAAGGCCCTGCCCCTGCCCTCGAGTTTTTAACGGCTTACCTCATTGAAAAATCACTTAGCGTCGATAACCTGTTCGTTTTCATTCTTATTTTCAATTTCTTTAAAGTACCGGCCAAGTTTCAGCACAAGATCCTGTTCTGGGGTATTATCGGTGCGTTGGTGTTCAGGGCACTGTTTATACTGGTGGGTGTGGCGCTCATTGCCAAATTCCACTTCATTATTTACATACTCGGCGCGTTCCTGATATTTACAGGTATAAAAATGGCTTTCCAGAAAGGCGACGACGAGCTACACCCGGAGCAAAACCCATTTATAGTTTGGATCAGCCAAAAGCTGCCATTTACGAAGCACTCGGTTGGCGGTAAGTTCTTTACCAAGATAGACGGAAAGATTTTTGCCACGCCCCTGTTCCTGGTTCTGATCATGGTAGAGACGACCGACATCGTTTTTGCAGCCGACTCTATACCGGCTATACTTGCCATTTCTAAAGACCCGTTCATCGTTTACACGTCCAATGTGTTTGCGTTACTGGGTTTACGGGCCTTATATTTTGCCCTGGCCGGTATCATTCAGCTGTTCCATTACCTGCACTATGGCCTATCGGTTATCCTTGTATTTATTGGCTTTAAATTACTGATGAGCGATATTTTCCACCTGGATATGCGTATTGCGCTTGGTGTGGTTGGCGGAATTCTGGCCATTTCAGTTATTGCCTCACTACTGTTCCCCAAAAAGGATGAAGCCCTGCCAACACCGCAGGATTTTGGCCAGAAACCAGACGCAGACAAAAAATAATTTCAGCTTAAAAATTGCTTTTAAACGGATTTATACTTTTACTTGCATCAATTAAGATAACACATGACATTATTCTGTACATATTCGTTTACCAATATTTGCAAGGTCCAGCTATGCGGGGCTCTGGTGGTAGACATTTGTGTATAGTATAGATATACGTTAATACAAAGCCATTGAGAGCCCCGCCACAAGCGGGGCTCTTTTGTTTTTAACACTTTTTAAACCATTAAACCAAACGGCTTCAAAGCCAATTTCTAACAGTATTTTTTTAAACAGTCATGAGAGCAAGTAAAACCCCCATCAGTTTGGCACCGCAGTCCAGCTTCAGGAATGCAAGCGGAAGGCCCGTGCTGATTGCTGGCCCATGCAGCGCCGAGAGCGAAACCCAGGTATTAGAAACTGCCAAATTGCTGCAGAATATGCAGTCCGTTAATATATTTAAGGCAGGTATCTGGAAATCGCGCACACGCCCTAATAGCTTTGAGGGTGTCGGTAATGCTGGTTTGCCATGGCTGCAACAGGTAAAAGCACAAACAGGTATGCGCGTAGCCGTAGATGTATCGAATGCGCAGCAAGCCGAAGAAGCCCTGAAACATGGGATAGATATACTTTGCCTGAACGGCAGGGTAACTGTAAACCCATACAGTGTGCAGGAAATTGCAGATGTGCTTCGTGGGACCACTACCCCTGTTTTGGTGAACAACCCGGTTTATCCGGACCTTGGCCTTTGGATAGGTGCCTATGAGCGCTTGCAGCAAGCCGGCTTAACCGACCTGGGTGCTGTACACCGCGGCTTCTCAGGAGAAGACAAGGAGCTACTATACCGTAACAAGCCCAAGTGGGAAGTAATGCTGCAACTGCGCCAGGAGCTACCAGGCCTGCCAATACTTTGCGATACAAGCCATATTGCCGGCAAGCGCAGTCTGTTGTACCCGGTAGGCCAGCGTGCTCTTGATTTAGGTATAGATGGTTTGCTGTTTGAGTCGCACGTGAACCCGGCCGCGGCGCTTAGCAGCCAGCAGCAGCAATTGATGCCGCAGGAACTGGATGTATTGCTAAACGCCCTAAAAACCCGCGTGAAGCTGACCGAAACAACTGAACTGGTAGAGCATCTGGATACCCTGCGCCAGGAAGTGGAAACATTGGACAAGCAATTGATGGAACTGTTACTGCACCGCACTACCGTAGCCAGCCAGATAAGTAGTTATGGGTTAGGCAGTACGCCGGCAGAAGACCATTTCCGCAAACGCCAGGAGCAGCTTACCAGTTTACTTAAACCAGTTGCATAAAATGCTCAGTATCTGGTTATCGGGCAGTTATTTGACTCAAAAGCAGAAGAAGTATGAATTATAGAGCCAAAGGCACGTTTTACGGAAGTTCTGTGTTAAGTTGCAGCATAATCTGAAAACCTAACTTTTTACTGATATGAGTACTCCTCTTTCCCGTTTCCGTGCCATTGCCTTGTATGAAGGTATCTCGTTTCTGGTGTTACTGCTGATAGCAATGCCACTGAAGTATATGTTCGGTATACCTGAACTGGTAAAGTATGTGGGCTGGGTGCACGGTGTATTGTTTGTATTGTACATGGCTACACTGGCACATGTGTTTTTCGCAGATCGCTGGTCTATACTTAAAGCTATAGTTGCGTTTGCGTTGTCGTTCGTGCCATTTGGTACTTTCTGGCTCGATAAAAAGCTGAAAGAGGAAGAAAAAGCCAAGCAAGATCTAAAGCGCGAAAAGCAACTAGCATAACCTATACTTTTTTAAAACAAAAAGCCCTGCCACCAATGTTGGCAGGGCTTTTTGTTTTTTAAGCTCATAAGACATAGAGCAAAAGGCAGCTATTTTTTTAATATTATAATTTAAATATTTTATATTAATATATAAACTTATTTAGTATGTTTGCGTTATTTTAGCAAAACAAAGTATTCTACAAATAATTCAAAAATAAAAACCTGCACTTTGTATGGAAGAGGCTGGCAATTAGACACATAAATTAGCTATAGTCTGCTCAAAACACTATTAAACTATACTTACTATCAATCTTTACACTAAAACATCTAAAACATGAAAATTTCAAAAACCATTTACCTGCCTCTGTTAGTGTTGCTGGGCGCATTTACAGCGTGCTCCCCTGATTCTGAAGAAGTTTCCCCATCGGCCAGTTTGAGCCAGGGTGCCAAAACCAAGCCTGCTGCAGCGGCAAAAGAAAGCTTAACCCTAAGCCTAAGCTTTAGTGATAACCCGGTTAAAGTTGGTTCGGAAGTAACTGTTACAGCTGTTGTAATGCCTAACCCCAATGAAGGTGTTATCCGGATACAGCGCGCTGTAGATGCTTTGGGCAACTATACAACCGTTGCACTGGCAACTGACTGGCTAACTGTAGATGAGGAAACTGTAACTACAACTGATGCTATGGCTTCTTATACTTACACTCCGGATGCAGTGGGTATGTTTGGTTTCAGATCACACTACATTCCGAAGGGTGGCAGCGGCTACGGCGCAACCATGTCTACTGCCGATCTGGAAGTGATTGCGGCTTGTACAGGAAAGCTAACCTTTACGGGCGAAGCAAAAGCAACACAGCTCAGTGGTAACCTGTACCGCATTGAGGCTACCTATACTTTAGCTGCCTGCGAAGATTTTACTAACCTGAAACTACAGGGCGGTAACACGGCCCATACTACCTACGTGGAGGCCATACCTATTGCTACTGCTGCACGAGAAACCGGAAACGGCAACGTAGTTACTACCTGGGAAGGCATAAACATGACAGGCGGTACCACCAGAACTTATAAAGTTATCTTCGACAAAGAACTGAAGTCTGCCGGCACACACACCGTTACAGGCGACTGGTCTGTAAAAGGAACGGATGCCAGCGGCGCTCCTATTGAAATGCATGTAGCTGAACTAACTGTTACCATCTAACCCATTTCAGTCTACTATAAAAAAGCCCTGCCAGCAACGGTAGGGCTTTTTTATTTACTAATAGCTAGACTATAGTTTGCTAAGCCACGGCACCAGGTTCGTCGCAATTCTATCCGATTCAATTAAAAAGCCATCATGGCCATACGATGAATGAATCTCAACATAGGTGGCATCTGGCACCTGCTGGCTTATAAAAACCTGTTCCTGCACCGGGCAAAGTATATCGCTGCTGATGCCGATAATAAGGGTTGGCTGGGCTATAGTTTGCAATACATCTTCCAGATTTCCACTGCGGCCACGGCTCAGGTTATGGCTATCCATGGCTTTGGTGAGCAACCAGTAAGTATAGGCGTTAAAGCGGTTAACCAGTTTATCCCCCTGGTACCGGATATACGATTCAGCTCTGTAATTATTTATCTTTTCCGGATCAGGATCTGACTGGCGCTCAACCATGATCTCGTAATTGCGGTAGGTCAGCATACCGATGGCGCGGGCCGCTTTCAGGCCGGCACTTCCTGCTGTTTCAGATGCGTTTTGCCAGGTTGGGTCTGCTTCTATAGCTAGGCGCTGGGCAGTATGGATGGCAATGCCCCAGGCACTTTCGGCAGCCGAGGTAGCCAGCAGAAACAGGTTATCAATCACGGTACTTTCCATTACGCACCATTCCAGTGCCTGGTACCCACCCATACTTCCGCCGGCCAGCAAATAGATTTTATCAATACTTAAGTGCTTCCTCAGTAAAATATGTACCGCTACCATATCACGGATCGTTACCAACGGGAACTGGCTATAGTATGGCTTCCCGATTTCAGGATTTACACTTGTGGGCCCAGTACTGCCGTAACATGAACCCAATATATTGGCGCAAACTATAAAATACTTTTCCGGATCAAGTGCTTTGCCTTCGCCTACCAACCCGTTCCACCAATCAGCTGCATCGGCGTTGGCAGTAAGGGCGTGGCATATCCAGACCACGTTATCTTTGGCAGCATTCAGGGTGCCGTAGGAGTGGTAAGCTATCGTAAGCTCTGGCAAAACATCGCCACTCTCTAGTGCAAATGGTTGTTTATAGTTAAAATATTGGGTTGCGTTGTTTTTCATTTGTATGCAAAGTAAGTACATGTTTTCTTTACATCCACAACTAAAAACAACAGCATGGCAGCAATAGAAATAAAAAGAGTAAGCGGCGAGTATGGTTTCGAGGCCAAAGATGAACAGGGAAACACGGTACATTTAGATAACAGCCCCGACTCAGGAGGCCATAATTTTGGCGTACGCCCGATGCAGGCCTTGCTCATTGGTCTGGGTTCTTGCAGCGGCATTGATGTGATCTCGATCCTTAAAAAACAGCGTCAGGAACTGCAGGGCTACCATATGGTAATTGAAGGCGAGCGCGAAAAAGTACAGGATTTTTCGCTCTGGAAAACTGTGCACATGACCTTTAACCTGACCGGCAACCTGGACCCCGACAAAGCCTACAAAGCCTGCCAGCTATCCGTAGAAAAATACTGCTCCGTAGCCGAAACATTGCGCCGCGCGGGCTGCACCATTACCTGGGAAGTAAACGTGAACAAAGTATAACTATAGCAGTTATACCTGAGTAACTATAGTTTTATACTTTAAAACCCAACCCCATGGCCTTAGACCCGATCACGCAGGCAATCCGCATCCAGACAGAGCGCACCAGTCAGATGGAGCACGCCACTCCCCTGTTTCTGACTAGTAGCTTTACTTTTGAGGATGCGGAAAGTATGCGCGCCGCCTTTGCCGACGAAACCGACGACAACATTTACAGCCGTTTCAGCAACCCCAACGTGCAGGAGTTTGTAGATAAAATGTGTGCTTTGGAAGGCGCTGAGGCAGGTTTTGCTACAGCTTCGGGAATGAGTGCGGTATTTGCCAGCTTTATGGCTTTGCTCAAAAGTGGCGATCATTTGCTGGTCTGCAACTCTATTTTTGGCAGCACGCACACCATTGTTACCAAGTACCTGCCCCGTTACGGCATCACTTATACCTATGTAAGTGCCGATAAGCCGGAAGAATGGGAAGCCGCCATCCAGCCCAACACCCAAATGCTGTACCTGGAAACTCCCACCAACCCGGGGCTGGACATTATTGACCTGGCATTTGTATCGGAGCTTACCCAAAAGTATAACCTCATCCTAAACGTTGATAACTGCTTTGCCACGCCTGTTTGCCAGAAGCCGATCGATTTTGGGGCACATCTTTCCGTACACTCTGCCACCAAATGGATTGATGGGCAAGGTCGTGTGATGGGTGGTGTGGTTGTCGGTAAAAAAGAGCTTATCAAGGAAATTTACCTGTTTTGCCGTAGTTCTGGTCCTGCCCTTTCGCCGTTTAATGCCTGGGTGCTGAGCAAGAGCCTGGAAACGCTGGATGTACGCATGGAGCGCCACGCTGCCAACGCCCTTAAAGTAGCTGAAGCTCTGGAAAACCATAAAGCTATTTCGTGGTTGAAGTACCCCTACCTGCCGAGCCATCCGCAGCACGCGATCGCTAAAAAACAGATGAAGAACGGAGGCGGTATAGTTTGTTTCGAGCTGAAAGGCGGGCTGGAAAGTGGCCGTACATTTTTAAATAACCTACAGATGCTTTCGCTGACAGCTAACCTGGGCGATACACGAAGTATAGCCTCACACCCGGCCAGTACCACCCACGCCAAACTAACCGAACAGGAAAGAATGGCTGTTAATATCACCCCCGGTTTGATCCGGATATCGGTTGGGTTGGAACAAGTGGATGACATACTGCAGGACATTTTGCAGGCCCTGAACAACGTATAAAACTTCTTAAAAAGTGGCTTTAAACTATAGCCAGCGGCATAAAAAATAAAATTTTAGAAAAAGGTTGACCTTTATAAAATTCCTGCCGTAGATTTGTAGCAATAATTCTTATCCAGAAAGGTGGAGGGACAGGCCCGATGATACCTTGGCAACCAATCGATTTGATAATGGTGCCAATTCCTGCTCTGCAGCAATGCAGGGGGAGATAAGCAAGAGTGAGCAATCAAGGTTACGTACCTTTTCTTTGGCTCTTCTGTCTTATCGGAAGAGCTTTTTTTATGCGCTTCCGGTAGGAACTCTGGATAAGTGGTTTTACAATTTTTAACCATCAACATCCAGACAGAAATGAAAGAAGCAACCAGCATTCTCCACCACATTCCGGTAGACCTGCAAACAGGCGCCATTGCCGTACCTATTTACCAAACCTCCACTTTTGTACAGGAAGCGCCCGGTGTAAACAAAGGGTTTGACTATACCCGCTCCAACAACCCGACCCGCAAAGTGTTGGAAGACCTGATAGCCAAACTTGAAAATGGCGCGAAAGGTTATGCATTTGCCAGCGGCCTGGCAGCGATTGATGCTATAGTTAAGTTACTGGAATATGGCGATGAGATTCTGGCCGTAGATGATATTTATGGCGGCGCTTTCCGCCAGTTTGAGCAGGTGTTTAAGAAATTCGGGATAAACGTAAACTATGTAGATGCCACTTCGATTGAGAAAGTGGTAAATGCCGTAACGCCGCGCACAAAACTTTTCTGGATAGAATCGCCGACCAACCCAACACTTAAGATTGCCGACATAGCCGAGATTGCCAAAGTAGCCAAAGCCAACAACTGCCTGCTTTGTGTAGACAACACCTTTGCCTCCCCTATTGGCCAGAAACCAATAGAACTGGGCGCTGACCTGGTAGTACACAGCGGTACCAAGTATATTGCCGGCCACTGCGATGTAATTGCCGGCCTTATAGTTACGAGCACTCCCGAACTCGGCGAGAAGATAAAATTCTACCAAAATGCTACCGGCGGTGTACTTAGCCCGTTCGATAGCTGGCTGACGATACGCGGCATCGAAACGCTGCAACTACGCTACAAGCAACACAGCCACAATGCACAGCAGGTTGCCGAATTTCTAACCACACTGGAAGGTGTTAAAAATGTATACTACCCAGGCCTGGCTTCTCACCCGCACCACGACATTGCCCGCAAACAGCAGAAATATTTTGGCGGCGTTATTTCTTTCGACTTAACGATAGATTCGGCAGAACTGGCAAAAGAGATTGTTTGTTCTACCAAATACTTTAAGCTGGCCGAAAGCCTGGGCGGGGTTAAGAGCCTACTCTGCCACCCTGCCACCATGACCCACAAAACTATACCTGCAGATAAGCGGTACCAGGCAGGCGTAACCGACAGCCTGATCCGTTTGTCAGTTGGGTTAGAGGATGCTGAAGACCTGATAGAAGACCTGCAAACAGCTATTAGTAAGGCGCTTGCAAAAGCGAAACAGGAAAAAATATCAGCCTAAGAACAGAAACTATAGCGATGACCAGGAAAGAATTAACTATCGGATTGTTTGGCTTTGGCTGCGTGGGGTATGGTTTGTTTGAGGTGTTGCACAAAACGCCCGGACTTAAAACCACCATCAAGAAAATATGCGTGCGGCAGGAAGGAAAACCCCGGCCTATACCTGCCGAGAACTTTACGTTAAACAAACACGACATACTGGACGACCCGGAAATCAACGTGGTAGTGGAACTGATCGATGATGCCGATGCTGCTTTTGAGATTGTGTCGGAAGCGTTGAAAAAAGGGAAAGCAGTTGTGTCTGCAAACAAGAAAATGATAGCCGAACATTTCGAAGAGTTGCTGGAGTTACAGCGAAAGTATAACTCACCACTACTTTATGAAGCAGCCTGTTGTGCCAGTATCCCGATCATCCGTAACCTGGAAGAATATTACGACACTGACCTGCTGACTTCTGTGGAAGGCATTGTGAATGGCTCGTGTAACTATATACTTACCAAGATTTTTGCCGATAACCTGGGTTACGACATCGCGCTGGCCCAGGCACAGGCACAAGGTTATGCCGAAAGCAACCCAAGCCTGGACACCGGCGGCTCCGATGCGAAGTATAAACTGCTGTTGCTGATAGCCCACGCCTTCGGACTGGTACTTAACCCGGATGATATTTTTACCCTGGGCATCGACCGAATCGGGAATACAGAGCTGCAATATGCCCGCGAAAAAGGCTATAAGATAAAGCTGGTAGCGCAAGCCATCAAAAACCCGGATAACACCATCGGCTTTTTCGTGATCCCTAAATTTGTGGGCCCGGAAAGCAAGCTCTATACTGTAGATGATGTTTTTAACGGCGTGATTACGCACACCAGCTTTGCTGAAACCCAGTTTTTTGTAGGCAAAGGCGCCGGCGCTTACCCTACGGCTTCGGCAGTGCTTTCAGACCTTTCGGCACTTACTTATGATTACCGTTACGAGTATAAAAAACTGCACCAGACCGAACCACCAGTACCCGGCGGTGATACCCTGCTGCATGTGCTTTTAACGGACCTTACAACTGAACTTGCGGCATACGAGCGCTTTTTTGAAAGTATAGAAGAGACCTGCACCCGCCGGAATGGCAGTTACGTGATAGGCTCCATCACCCTGAGCAAGCTAAAAAAGTTGATAAGCTGCACAGCAGGCAAGCCCTCTGTTATTCTGCAAAGTATAGCGGAGCCTGTGAAAGCAACCGAACTTCAAACGATAGCTGAACTGGAAGAGCAGGCGGTGTAAAAGATATTTCCTGGATGTGTATGAACGGAGGTTGCTAAAACGGGCAGCCTCCGTTTTGTTTAGTTGGTAACTATAGTTTGTGCCGTTTTGCGGGCCGAAGCCTGCGCTAGTATACTTACCACTACCAGCTGCAGCGCATGATAAAGCATGATCGGCAGCAGTATAATCCCTACCATGTTGGCATCCGGGAAAAGCACTTTGCTCATGACCGTACCATGCACCAGCGACTTTTTAGAACCACAGAAGGTAGCTGTTATCTTATCTTCCCAGGATAAATTCAATAGCCTACTGATGCCCATAACTATAGCATACACCAGAAAGAATAAAGCCAGCATCCCTGTTCCTAGCCCAATTAAATGCAGCAAACTCAACCCACGAAAGAGTTCCCGGGCAAACGACTCGCAGAACGAACTATACACGATAAGCAGAATGATACTCTGATCAAAAAACCGTATCCTGGATTTATACTTTTCAGCAAAAGTCCCGAACCGTTTATGAAGTAAAATGCCAAGTATAACCGGCACCAGAACCTGTAGAACCAGTTTCAGCATCACATCCTGCATATCTATACTTCTTGCTCCCGCCGAGAGGAAAATACCCATCCAGAGTGGGGTAATAAAAACGCCAAGTAAACTCGAAATGCTGGCATTAAATATAGCCGCCGGTATGTTTCCTCCCGCCACTGATACCATCACTACTGATGAGGAAACTGTAGAAGGCAGCGCCGCCAGGTAAAAAATGCCTAGCCAAAGTAAATTACTGCTATCAGCACCCACAACCTGCATAACTATAAGTATTAGTACCGGGAACAACACAAAAGTACTAAGCTGCACCAGCATATGTAAGCGCCAGTTGCTCAGTCCAGTCTTCAGTTTTTCGGGGCTCAGGCGTAAGCCATAGAACAGGAAAATAACCGATACCCCAATATCTGTAATAGTGCCCAGTGCCAATGGTCCATCCTTTAAACCAAGTTGCGGCCATAAGTAGGCTAACACGATAATGAGCAGCAGCGCCATCATAAACCAGTCTAAGCCTATGCGGGTGGTATATTTAGTAAGGCGTGGTAGCAGCCCGATACCTTTGTCCGAAGTATAGCTTTCCTGATCTGATTTCATGTTTATACTTATTTGGCTGCTGAAAATGATGCTAAACTAAACGGCCCGGCAAGTATGGTTGCGGGGCCGTTTAGCTATAGTTTATAGTTTGGGTTTAAAAATCGAGCAGGTCTATGGTTTCCAGTTCAAACTCAGTTGTATCTACTTCTTCTACCTGGCTGGTGTCGTGGGCAGTTACGATCAGGTCGCGGGCCCGGCCATATAGGCGCACGTTCGGGTAAAGGTTCTCATATTCTGCCTGTGTTATCAAGCCTCTGCGGCGCATAATGCCACCAATCAATCTGTAGTAATAGCCTTTAAAGTTGCGCAGGTTGCCGTAGCTATCGAATGATGAACGGTAGCGTTTCGGGCTTGGAATGATGCTGGTCAGGAAAATAGCTTCGGCCAGGTTGAGTTCTGAAGGTTGCTTGCCAAAGTAGAACCTCGAGGCATCTTTAGCACCATATACGTTCGGTCCCCACTCAATAATGTTCAGGTAAACTTCAAACATGCGGCTTTTCGATACCAGGTCCAGGTTCTCTATCAGCCAAACGATGATGGCTTCTTCTACTTTACGGGTTACTGTTTTGTGGCGCGTCAGGAACACGTTTTTTACCAGCTGCATCGAAATAGTACTACCACCACGCACAAACTCACCCTCCTTCAGGTTGGCAATAATAGCCTGCCTAAAAGCCTCTTCATGGAAACCGTTATGACTGTAAAATCCTGCATCTTCAGCGGTAAGTATAGCATTGCGCAAATACGGCGATATGGCATTGATACGGGTAAAGAACGGGTTAGACGGCCCAACCGTAAACGTACGAACAGGCTTGCCATACTCATACACCGTGTGCACGAACGAACCGTTTATTTTCTGGATATTGGTTTTACCCCACTGCACGATCTTGAAGTCTTTGGAAGCATCCAGGTCGGAGTTAAATTTCAGATTTTCCAGGCTATCCATATTCACATGGAAGCTCATTTTATACGTCAGGTCACCCTGCGCCTTAATTCCATCCAGGTTCTCGAACAAGCCCGGCGGCAGCGACTCGAACACGTTATTGGCAGGTATCGGCTCGGTGTTTATTTTCAGGTCGATGATCTTGGAAGTAGCGTTCTGGTAAGAGGCCTGTATACTGGCTACGGCTTTGTTGATGCGTACTTCGGTCGGTTCTTCTATGGCATAAAAGTCTTTACCTATTGTTACCACATAGTCTATGGCACCCTCTTTTAAAAGCACATCTTCGGTAGCTATTTTCGGATGATTTACCACCAGGTTCTGCACTTTGGCATTGCCTTTCATGGTAAGCTTTTCTTTCTTATAAGTTTTATCCTGCAGGCTCAGGTGTAGGGTATCAAAGGTAACCGTGCCGCCAAACTTTTCTTTTACATAAGGCAGTCGTATGCCTTTGGCATCGGAGGCATAAAAACTGGCAGCTATGTTATAATCTCCCGGGTCTATGGTGCCCTGCACGCGCATGTTGTTTACCATCGAGTCCAGCCGAACAGAGAGTTGTGCGTCAATGTTGCCATCATCAATTTTCAGGAAGGGCAGCTTTACATCCATAGTGCGGTTCGGGGACACATAGGATACGTTCAGGTTCTTGAAATCCACCTGGTCGGGCACGTTATCGAAAGCAGTTTCAATCAGCCGGTTCAGTAGTTCACCATAGTTGCGGCCGCCTTTTTTGGTGGTATCTGCCGGCTCTTCTTTATCACCCTCAAGCAAGAAAGAAAAATTATTGACCTCGCCGTTTTTGCGGGCGGTAACAAAGCCGTTGGCTACTTCCAGTTTTTTAAACCCGATGCGGCCACGTAACAAAGAAGTTAAACTAACCGAGGCATGCACGCTGTCGGTAGCAAAAAGGGTATCGCGGTCATGGGGTACCATCGAAATACCGCTCAGCACCACCGAGTTCAGGTCAGTGAATTTTGCCTGTGTTATCGTAAAATCTACGGGATATTTTTTCTCAATTCTGGCCTCCACCTGTTTTATAGTGTACTCAAGCAGCTGCCCCCTGAAGATGACAACCAGTACGAAAAGTATAAGAAACAAAGACACCGCAATGCCCAGTCCAATCAATATTCTTTTTTTCAATCGATGATCCAAAATGTTCGTTGCGAATTACGCTAATAAGATTCAGTATCTAAAATATGAATACACATATTATACCCGGTAAAGGTACGTTTGCAAGTGCATTACATGTTATATCTCACCTCATACGGGGCTCTTGTGTTTTAGATATAGTTATAGTTGTATACTTGCATCGTTCTGTAAACATAACGCCAAACAGTGCTATAAATTTCGGATACTGTTGTAGTTGCGTTGGCGTACTATAGCTTTCCTGCTTATCTTTGAACAAAAACTATACCTGTGATGACCCTTACAACGCTTACTGCCATTTCGCCGGTGGACGGTCGCTACCGCCGCAATACTACTGAGTTAGCCGGTTACTTTTCTGAGTTTGGCCTGATCCGGTACCGCGTGCTGGTAGAAGTGGAATATTTTATTGCCCTCTGCGAACTGCCACTGCCGCAACTGCAGCAGGTAGATAAGAGCCTATACCCGGCCTTGCGTGCACTATATGAGCAGTTTACCGAGCAGGATGCCCTAACTATAAAAGAAACCGAAAAAACCACTAACCACGACGTTAAAGCGGTAGAGTATTTTATAAAAGATAAGTTTGATGCGTTAGGGCTCGGCCAGTACAAAGAATTTATACACTTTGGGCTTACCTCACAGGATGTAAACAACACAGCTATACCGTTATCGTTGCGCGAGGCTGATGAGCGTGTGCTGCAACCGTTATACCAGCAACTGCACCAGACCTTGGTTGAATTAGCACAGCAATGGAAAAACATACCCATGTTGGCGCACACCCACGGGCAACCGGCTTCCCCTACCCGACTGGGCAAAGAGATAATGGTATTTGCCGAGCGCCTGGTACAACAAATGGACTTACTGCGCCAGGTTCCTTTTTCGGCTAAGTTTGGCGGTGCTACCGGTAACTTTAACGCACACCACATTGCCTACCCAACTATAAACTGGCCGGAGTTTGGTAACAAGTTTGTGCAGGAAAGCCTGGGCTTGCGCCGCAGCCAGTACACCACCCAAATAGAGCATTACGATAACCTGGCTGCTTATTTTGATGGCCTGAAACGCCTGAATACGATACTGATTGATTTCTCGAGAGATGTGTGGCAGTACGTATCGATGGGCTATTTTAAGCAGAAGATTAAAGCTGGTGAAGTTGGTTCTTCTGCTATGCCGCATAAAGTAAACCCGATCGATTTCGAGAACGCTGAAGGTAACCTGGGCATCGCAAACGCCATATTGGAGCATTTATCGGCCAAGCTACCTATCTCCAGGCTGCAACGCGACCTGACCGACTCTACTGTTTTAAGAAATGTGGGTGTGCCGCTGGCGCATATTGTAATTGCTTTAAAATCGTTGGAGCGTGGCATTGGCAAACTGGAACTGAACGAAGCCGCCCTTACCCAACACCTCGAAGATAACTGGGCTGTAGTAGCAGAAGGCATCCAGACAGTATTGCGCCGTGAGGGCTACCCGCAACCTTACGAAGCCCTGAAAGCCCTGACCCGAAAAAACGAAAAGATCACCGCCCAAACCATCAGCAGCTTTATTGATACCCTGCAGGTAAGCGAAACTATAAAAACCGAACTGAAGCAGATAACGCCTTATAGTTACACAGGTGTGGATATGCTGTAAAGTATAAGCCCAAACTATAAATCAATAAACAGAATCCCTGGTCAGGTAATGGCCGGGGATTTTTTGTTGTGGCAAAACAGATTTTTGGAGCAAATGTATAGTTATTTCGTTTTGTCTCGTTTAACTATAGTTTACCTTTCGCTGACCACAGGCTTAATGGAAAAATATCTACCGTACGCTGTATTGTTTCTGAGGATTGCGCTGGCCTTTACCATCCTGGCTTTTGTAGCCGATAAACTGGGTTACCTGGGTCAGCCGGGCACTTCGGGTATACTTTGGGCCGACTGGGATATGTATATAAAGAAACTGCAGGCCGCATTGCCCTATATCCCCAAGGGCATCTCTGAAAAACTGGCTATAGCTGCCACCCTCCTGGAAACTATACTTGCCCTGATGCTACTATTTGGAGTAAAGGTGCGTTGGGCTGCCATTGGTACCGGAATTTATACTTTGCTGCTGGCGATAGTGGTAGGATATGCTATAAGTGTAATAGCTGTTTTAAACTATGGTTTGCTGGCAGTTAGTGCCGCCGCTTTTCTGCTTGCCTGCTGCCCCATCTATAAATTTACACGGCACGGCATAAAAAAACGCAGCACCTACCATCCCTATTAAACGGGCATCGCCTCCGCCTTCAGGTCGTGCTTCAGGAAATAGGCTAAGGTAAACTGTTCATCAGCTAAAGTATAGCTTGCCAGCCGGGGTTCCACTTCAAAATCGCCTTCGTTAAAGGGTTTGTAAAAATGCACATTCTCATCTGAATATGGTAGTTGCCTATAGTTTACACCCGCTGCCGCTGCCAGTTCCGCCATACTATAATCCTGATTGCCTGTTAAAGCCTGCACCTGTTTTCCGGTAAAATCCTGCTGCAACAAATGTGCGGCTGCCACATGCGCCACTTCATACGACGAGACATAAGGCAGTTTCAGGTCCGGAGCGTAAGGTGTGTGCAGTCCCCAGTTCAGGTTCTCGAAAAAGTTACCGCAACGCAGGTGCAGCATATGTTGTTCTAGGTAGTAATTCAGTTCAGCTTCCAGGGCAACCAGGCGTGTGGCTTGCCCGGCTTTTTTAATAATACTGTTACTGATATTAACGATGTGTGTAACCGGAGTATCTTTCAGCAGCCGCGCCAACCGGGCAGCTGTAGCGTTCAGGTCGCTAAACGCACTGTCGGGTACGGTCAGAAACAGGCTGCTGGCTTTGCGCAGTGCTTCTTTCAGAAAAGTGTCGTCGTTAAAATCACCAAGCCAAAGTTCTGCTTTTCCTTCAAAACGCTTCAGATTTTCGGGGTTGCGGCCTACTACACCTACCGTTACTTCTTGTGCAAGCAGGCGGTCTGCAATTTTGCCACCTATGTTACCACCGGCACCTAAAATTAAAATGTAATTCTGCTTTTCCATAGTTTATGAGGGCGTAATGTAATTTCTGCAATTTCTCTAAAAAACAAACTATAGCGGCTGGCCTACTTTAAAGGTAAGTACCTTGCTGCCAGCCTGGCCACTTGCCGTTAACCCTTGTATAAATACCAGGTAAGTACCGGGTTGGTCTGAAGTATAAAAGGAGGAAGTTGCTGTAGTTCCGGTTTTTACTTTCAGGTCTGGAGCCCAATGCAACAGGTTTCTGAGATCTGCCAAACGGCTTTGCTTCTGGGTGTCGGTGTCGTATGCCGGGGCATAAAACTCTCGCTGCAGCTGTAAACCTTCATATTCCTGCATCAGGGCGCGTGGGTCCAGTTCAAAACCGCCCAGGTCACCTTTGTAGGTGGTATAACTTACAACCCCTTCGTATAGCTGCTGCCCGGTAAAGAATCTGCTGGCTATCACTTCCAGTTTGTTCACCTTAAGCGGATTGAAAGCCATGATCTTGTTGACATTGAAAACAGGCACGCCATCCAGCAATACCAGCGGTTGCTCCTCAAATATAGTTTTGTATGGCCTGTTAACTACCATAAAATAGAAATTACGCTTACGCAGCCGCACTACTACGCCCGGCACATACTCGCGCATTACTTCCTCCATTACCTTAAAGCGCTTATAGTCGTCCAGGTAATATTGCTCTGTTGCATGCCCGTAAAACGAAATACTATCGATGCCGGCTGCAGCAAACCGGTTGGTGTACTGGCCAAAGTACGCCTGCTGCACCTGGCTTTGCACATGGCGCAGGGTCAGGTCCTGGTATAGTTTATCGGAGAGTTTGAAAGCAGGCAGCTGACGAGCAGCAAACTTATCTGAAAAGGGGCTGAATAATTTAAAGTGGTAGGTGCTGTCTTTTGTGAAATCGCTTTGCACTACAATCTCTTTCTGCCCGAAATAATCCTTTACTTCATACCTGATCAGGCCGTTGGTATCGCTTTGCGAGCTGTATAACCGGATGTGCTTGCTAGGCGATGCCAGATAGGTCATTATGCCGGGGGCTGGTGCGCCTGTACTTTTACTGGTTACCTGCCCGGTTATCCAATGCCCGCCAAACTCAGGGGCAAAACTATAGGTAGCGGGTGTTTTGTCCAGGATATCTTCCCATTTAAAACGACTCCAGCCATGGGTCAGCATCAGGTTATCTATCGCCTGGCTATCTGTTGCGCCGGCAGCCGAAAAGTAGTAGCCCGGGTTTTCTATAGTTCCTTTCAGGTCAGATGTCAGCCAAAGGTAACTTTCTATGCTGTTGGCAACCGTGGCCTGCAACGAGTCCAGTCGGTATACAGCCATCGAAAGGTTAGCAGCCGTATTGTTTTCCGGACCGGCCTGGGCAGTAATATCTAACGCTACTTTTTCGCGGGTTGTATAGTGTTGCTTGTCAGTGGCCAGATTTAGGTGCAGCAGTTGGGTAGGCTGCTTAAAGTATAACCGTTCGCTTACAGGCTTTTTATCCGCGTTAAATACTGTAAAGTGGGTAATTCCGTCTGCCAGCGCATTTTTATCTACCAGAAAAGTAGCAGCACCCTGGTTTATAGTTGCCGTTTCCGATACTGCGATCATTTGCCGGGTATGGCCAAGCAGGTATAGTTGTGCTGCCTGCTGCCCGGTTTGGCTTACGGTTATTTTAAGTTGGTTATTGACTTCTTCCTGCAGGTTTAACGCATTGCCCTGGTCGTAAACTTTGGGCAGCGGTTGTTCAAATTTCTGCCCGTTGGGTAAAGTAACTATAGCGGTATAGGCCATTCCTGCCTCAGGCGTAAAAGTAACATGTCCTATCCCGAATCTGTAAGGGGCTATATCGGCTATTTTCTTGCCTTTTGCGTCTCTTATCTCTCCTTTATAAGCAATGCCTTTACCGGTTCGTTTGTCTGTTGTTTTAAACGCCACTTTGTTGGATACACCGGCTACTATGTTCCCTCCTTCCGGAAAAAACTGTATTGCGTAGGCAGGTAAAGTTGGTGTTGAGGACATGGCAGGGGTCTGGAACGTGTTAACTATAGTTACAGGCTGCTCAAAGTAAAATTCTGGACCAAAGTTGCGCATCCAGGTGGTATATGCCCTTACTGTATAGTTGCCCGAACCAAGTGTAGCCGGAAGTATAAAAGAGCCGTTACCCGACCCCTCATTTAAAGCTATTTTGCCCTGCAATACCGGTTTCTGAGCTTCATCCAATACCTCAACATAGCCAATTCTGCTAATGGCCAGGGGGTTGTGCACGGTGCCATCAACAGCATACATTTTAAACCACATGGTTTCGCCGCAGGTATAAACAGGCCGGTCCAGGTGCAGGAATATTTTTTCCTGCAATGCCTTTTTACGGTACTGGTCAAAATCCTGGGCTATGGTTTTGAAGGTAGCATTCTGGGCAAGTGCCCCGCCGGCGCCAAACCCTGTAAAGCAACTGCATACTAGCAGCAGTTTAAACACCAGGCCAGATCGTAACATGCTATAGTTGGTGGTGCGCACGCTTGTTTCTTGTTTACAATAAAGCATCTTATTCCCAGAAATAAGGTTTAACATTGGTGCCCATGGTTCTGCAATCCACACAGGATTTTGGCGCGTAGGTATAGCCTACCGGCGAGACTCCACCATCCAAGTATACTTCATTAACGGGCATCATACTGCCATTTCCAAAAAAATCGCTAACACTGTTCTCTGATAGCAGCATTGTATCGGCGAAACACGAGGGCGCATTATAATGCCATTCCCTCGGCAATTCCCGCCTGTCAATAAAAGCGCGTTTTTCTGTTACCGTTGATGCAGAAATAAACCCGATCACGGGCTCATCGGGGTTGGTCAGACAACGGATGTTACCTGTAAGCTGCGACGGAAGCGGGTCGAAAAGTGTACCAATGTTTTCGGTGTTCTTTTTCAGAATCTCCCAATACTCGTAAGCCTGTTTAGTTAGGGCATATTGCTTTACCAGCACGCTATACTTAACAGAAAGTTTCTCGGACCCGGCTGGTATAGTGGTCAGTTTATAGTTGCTGATCACATCCTGGCTTAGTTTTACAGAAGTACCATACTCAATGGTATTCGATTTCTCAGATTTCCAGCAGTTGTAGATGATCGGGTCGTCTCCTTCGCGCGGCACAACCGCCCCATTCTCATATTTAAGGGCTGTAAAAAGTGGGGACCGGAATTGCCAGGTGTACTCAAACTGCCAGCGGTAATAGCGCGTTTTGTTGCTTGGGTCGTGGGTACTAACGTATAGTTGTACTTCCTCATCAAGCGGTGCCCAGGTTATCGCATCTATCTCCGGCGATCTCTTTACTTGTATAAAATCAGAAGCATATTCCTTGTTATCATTTGTCCGGATAAACAGGCGGTAGTTGGTTGCATCGTTCAGGTTCAGGTTTTGTACCTGGTAGGTGCCCTGCGGGTAAATTTCCTCCAGCCTGAAGCTTTCGCCGTTTTCAGCTTCTATCATAACGATAGCTCCGCTCTCAGGGGGCGGTGCCATGTGGTCGTTCAGGTTTTGGGTGCGTACTAACTGTATGTTGGTAGTGCCGTTCGCGTTTATAAATCCGTTTACTACTAAATAGGTGTTCGGGGCATCCATTACCTCCGGGAAGTAGGGCTCCACACAACTGCTAACCAACAGCATCAACAACCAGCCAAGTGTATTTTTCCAACGTTGCGATCTCATGGGCTTAAAACTTAAAGTTATAGGTAATAGTAGGGATAGGCTGCCCGAAAACAGACATTTTATACCCCTTGATCTTACCATTCTCTGATTTGAAATAGATAGAATATGGGTTTTTGCGGCCCGTCAGGTTATAAACGGCCAGTGTCCAGGAGCTATGGGCCAGCTTGTTTACCTTATGGTTGCCCTCCATATTAAAGGCAAAATCTACGCGGTAATAGTCTGGTATGCGGTACTGGTTTCTGTCTGAATATACAATGCGTTGCGCGCCGCCATCGTAATACTTGGCCAATGGCAGCGTAATAGGCCGGCCGGTGCTATAGGTAAAGTTTAACGATGAACTGAAGCGCTGGCTGAACCTATAGTTGCTGATCATGGTAAAATCGTGCGGCTTATCGTAGTTGCTCGGGTAATATTCGCCCCTGTTGATGATCTCAGAAGTGGTAGCATCGTTTATGCGTACCAGCGTGCGGGAATACGTATAGCTTACCCAGCCATTTATTTTGCCAGTGGCTTTTTTCAGCATCAGCTCCACCCCGTAAGCTTTACCTTCGGCGTTGGCTACATCGGTCTCAATGTGGTGGTTCATAATAATAGATGCGCCGCTCCTGTAATCCAGGAAGTCCTTCATCCATTTATAGTAACTTTCCGCCGAAAACTCGATCGTATTATTTCTGAAGTTGCGGTAATAACCAAAGGCTACCTGGTCGCCTATCTGCGGTCTAATGTTGCTGTCGCTCAGTTTCCAGGTGTCGGTAGGCGACATAGAGGCCGTGTTTGATAGCATGTGCAGGTACTGGCGTTGCCTGTTGTAACTAACCTTAACCGAAGAATTATCTGTTAGCCCATATCTTGCTGAAAACCGGAACTCGGGGCCGTGGTAGGTAGCTATACTTTTGCCTGCCCCATAAGCCACCGTATCAATTATAGTTCCTTCGGTTTTAGGTACACCCGGCGCATACCTGAACACATCGCGGGCGCCCAGGGCATTAAAGAAACTATAGCGCAACCCAAACGACAACGACAGACGTGCACTGATATCATACCGGTCAGCCACATACACGGCGGCTTCCATAGCTTTCTCGCGCTGCAGTTTGTCCGCTATAATCAACGACTCAGCGCTGTGCGGGGTAACGCTTCCCGGCTCGGTCTGGTAAAGTATAGCGCTGGCGCCAAAATCCAGGGTGTGCTGGGCATTCGGGAAGTAGTTAAAATCAACCTGGGCATTGCTCTGATCAATGCCAAAGGCCAGCGTGGCAGCATTTACTGCATTTTCTTCGTTCGAGATGTCGTAGCTGTAATGGCTGTGCGTACCGGTAACTACGCTGTACAGTTTGTTATGGAAAATGTGCTTCCACTTTATGCTGGCGTTCTGGTTTTTAAACCTATACAGGGTGTCAGCGGCCAGCTTAAACCTGTCTTTGCTGAGGTAGCCGGTCAGGTACAAGCTGTTTTTGCTGTCTATTTCGTGGCTGAGGTGGGCGTTTATGTCGTAAAAAGAGGCTTCGCTTTTATTAAATGATTTGTTGGGTATCTGTTTCAGAAGCCAGTCAGAGTAGGTGGTGCGGCCACCAACCAGTAGCGAAGTTTTGTCTTTAATGATCGGGCCTTCCAGGGTTAGCCTGCTGGTAAGTAACCCAATACCACCCGAGCCTGAAAACTGTTTTTTATTACCGTCCCGGGTAGTTACCTCCAGCACCGACGAAAGGCGTCCGCCATACCTGGCAGGTATCGCACTTTTATATAATTCCACCGACTTTACTACATCGGGGTTAAAAGCCGAGAAAAAGCCAAACAAATGCGATGGGTTATAAATGGTAGCATCATTCAGCAGGATCAGGTTCTGGTCCGTAGAGCCGCCGCGCACGTTCATGCCGGTGCTGCCCTCTCCTACTGATTTTACACCCGGCAAGGTAAGCACAACGCGCATTATATCGGTTTCGCCGAAGGCAGTAGGTACCTGTTTTATAGTTCTGATGTCCAGGCGCTCCATACCCATCTGCAAGCCAGAAACGTTGCGGTCTTTTTCGGCTTCTACCAAAACTTCTTTCAGGGCTCTTACATCTTCTTCCAGTTCAATATCCAGTTTGCCGTCACCGTTAAGCAGTACCTGCCTTCTGGCATTTTTCAAGCCTATTCCTTTTATCCTGAGCTCATGGCGACCCAATGGCAACGTTAACGAGTAGTACCCATACTGGTCTGAAGCCGTGCCTATAGTTGGCGACTCAATGTAAATGTATGCCCCGATAATGGGCTCGCCTGTTTTAGCTTCGCGCAGTGTGCCAGCCAGGTTAGCCATGCCCGGTTTGCTTACATTACCAGCGGTGCCAATCTCGTATAGTTTTACTTCCGAAACCGCTTTCTTTTTTACCGGTTCCTGAGCCAGGTAGCGCTCTTGTGTTGGTTGGGTTGGGTTCTGTTTTGCACCACTGTTGCCGTCCAGGAAAAAGCCTTCCGGCAAATGCGCCATTATCGCTTTATCTTTTGTAATAAAAACCTGCTTTTGTGCACTAATAGCAAAGCGGAGACCGGTGCCTTGCAAGGCCTGTTCCAAAACCTGGCTTAGCGGGCTACCATTAACCTGCACATCTATAGTTAAGCTGTCTGTAGTTGCGGGGTCGTAATAAAAAGTATAGGGCACCTTGCTTTCCAGTTCCCGGATAAATTGCGGGAAAGGCATTTGTTGATACGTACCTGTTATGAGCGGCTCATTAACTTGCTGCGCCCTACCGGAAACTATGGTTCCGAGGAAAAGCAGGAGCGTAAGCACAGTGCTTTGGTAAAAAGTAGACATAAAACTATAGGCGGCTTGTGTACAGTTATAAGGTAAGGATATCAGGCCGGATGGCTTATTTTTTGAGCGTATCGTATAGTTGCGCTAACTTTACAATAGAAGCTTCGCGGTTTTTCCTGAACTTTAAATTATTGGTTCGTGCAAACCTGTTCAGTTCTTTTTTCTGGTCTTGCAGCACTTTCAGCATGGTGCTTTTTCTGGTTACAGGGTAATAAATGCCATCTTTCCAGATGTAAAATTTGTCTACCGTAAGATACTCGCCTTCCATCCCATTTATAGTTGCCCGTTCCTGCTGCTCTTTTTTGCGCCGTGCCAGCACCTTCACGCTTCCCTTGTAACAAAGGTCATAGTAGCCCGGGGGCATGTCTGTTCCTGCCACGCTGTCTGCGGTCAGGTTTATAAATGTATGGCCGTCTGTTACAAAAGCACCTGTTTTCTCTTTTATCAGTTTCTGAAAGTACCCGGTTCCCTGGTGTATTGTCACTACCTCATCCAGCACTACATCGTAAAGTAAGGGCACATCGGTAAACCAGGTGCCATCATAAAAAACAGCACTCTTGCGCAACAATTTCTCATTAAAAAACTGGTGCCCGGTCATGTAATGCTTGGCAGGCGAATAATACTCTGGACCGGTATATAAGTGTGCCTGCAAGCCAACAGCGATCCGGTAACGCTGAACAGCATCGTTTATGGAGTGCTCCAGGAAAGTAGTATCCTGCTGAGTGCGCTGACTAAAGGCTATGGAAGGCAGTAAAAAAAGTAAAAAAAATGCGGGATAGGATAGTAGATCCTTTCTCATTATAAGTTGATTAGCACGATAACTGGATTTTAAACTAAATATAGGAGTTACTACATGTTTAAACAAACTTAACTCCCTTATTAATTTGCCGATACCTGAAAACGCTACCTGAAAGTAAAGCTATAGTTGAATTTGGGAAGGGGCTACCCCTGAGGAGAAATAGGCAAAAAGAAAAATCAGACTTTAGTAGCAAGCTGTAGTATTTCGTGCACAAAATGCTTCCAGCTGAAGCGTTGCTTATAGTTTGCAATGGCCTCCCTAAACGTTTCTGCCTTCCCGGAACTATAAAAATCGAGGATGGCACTGGCTATAGTTTCGGGTTCAGGATTTACGACATACCCAACCTCACCGTCGGGTACTAGCTCGGCGAGGCCACCTACATTGGTTACTACCATAGGTTTGTTAAAATGATAGGCAACCTGTGTTACGCCGCTTTGGGTAGCATGCTTATAAGGCTGCACCACCAGGTCAGCGGCACAAAAGTAATGGCGCACTTCGGCGTTAGGTATAAAATCGGTGCGGAGTATAAGTTGGTCCTGCAAACTATTGCTTTCGATCAGCTTTCGGTAAGGTGCGGCATCTTCATAAAACTCACCTGCAACTATAAGCTTTATATCTTTCCTGCTTTGCAAACGGGCATCGGCCATAGCTTGTAACAACAGATCGAGTCCTTTGTAAGCTCGGATGAACCCAAAAAACAGCAGGTAACTATAGTTTGGGTCAAGGCCTAAGGCAGCGCAAGCTTCGGCTTTAGTTTCTATCGCGCCAAAATTATCATAAAGCGGGTGCGCCAGGTATAGGTTTGGCTTGGTGGGTTCAAAGTATTGCAGCTCCTGCTGCACAGAGCGCGACATCGTTACAAAACCATGACAGGAACGCAGGAAATATTTCGTAAACGGTACATCGCCAGGGCGTTTTTCGTGGGGCACCACATTGTCGGTTATGGCCAGTATGCGGCTATAGTTGTTGCTGCGGATGATACGGGCTATAGTACCCAACGCCGGCCCCATAAATGGCAGCCAGTACCGGAAAATAACCAGATCAGGCTTTTGCTTGCGGATATAGTTGCCGGTTTTTAGCCAGCTAATCGGGTTTACTGAATTGATAAGAACTTTAATGCGAAGCCCCTCCGGTGCCGGTTCATCAGAATACTGGCTTTTACCCGGAAACAGAAACGAAGGATACTGCAAACTAAACGTTACGATCTCTACTTCATCCCCATTCTCCTGGAAAGCCCGCGCCAGGCGCTCGTTAAACGTAGCCATGCCGCCACCACGCAAGGGGTGCGCCGGACCAACTATAACGACTTTCCTCGCCATTAAGCTTTTACTGAACCTACCCGGTCGCGCACCAAGTATTCGTTCTTCTTGTTGGATGACATCGACACCATTTCGGCCAGGAAACCTGCCAGAAACAGCTGCACACCCAAAATAACGGCCACCAATGCCAGGAAAAACAAGGGCTGATCTACCACGTCGCGGGCACGACCATCTGCGTATAGTTTAAACAGTTTCTGCACGATAAGCCAAACCGTAATGCCCAAACCAACTAAAAACATCAATGTGCCCATGGTACCAAAAAAGTGCATCGGGCGTTTTTTAAACCGGCTTACAAACGTTATCGAAAGCAGATCAAGGAAACCATACACAAAGCGCTCCAGGCCAAATTTGGTAGTACCATACTTGCGTTCCTGGTGCTTTACAACCTTTTCGCCGATTTTGGTAAAACCATTCCACTTGGCAATAACCGGAATGTAGCGGTGCATTTCGCCGTGTACTTCTATCGTTTTAACCACCAGTTGGCGGTACGCTTTAAGGCCACAGTTAAAATCGTGCAGCTGTATACCCGATAGTTTGCGGGTGGCTGCATTAAACAGTTTGGTAGGGATGGTTTTGCTCAGCGGGTCAAAGCGTTTCTGTTTCCAGCCGCTTACCAGGTCGTACTTCTGGTGTTTGATCATGTCGTACAGCGCCGGAATTTCTTCGGGGCTGTCCTGCAGGTCGGCATCCATAGTAATAACCACTTCACCGGCACAGCGCTCAAAGCCCATGTGCAGTGCAGCCGATTTGCCATAGTTACGGTTAAAGCTAATGCCTTTTACAGTGTTGTCTTCGGCGCTCAGCTCTTCTATAACTTCCCACGAACGGTCGGTGCTACCGTCATCCACCAGTATAATCTCATAAGAAAACTCGTGCGTATGCATCACACGCTTGATCCAACGCACGAGTTCTGGCAGCGATTCTTCCTCGTTATAGAGCGGAACTACTACCGAAATATCATAAGGGTATTGCATTTTTTATTCGAACTCCGGCCTGTTATTTTTCATGATGGCAGAGATGATCAAAGATAATAGAAATCCAACTACAACTGCACCTACCAGGCCACCAAAAATCATGGCTAACGGCCCCTGGAAGTTTTCAGCCATGGCCATACCGGCATCCACCTGCTCATCAGTCATACCCTGGTCCAGCATTACTTCGCGCTGCTTCTCCATCATACGGCCCATGTACTCGGCATCTACAAAAGAAGTATAGATCCACATGAAAAGGCCAGACAGCAACCCGAATACAGCTGATACCAACGTACCAATGCCTAGGCCCTGCCCATACGACATATATCCGTAATTGATGGATTTATACTGTTTCATGGCCAGCACTATACCAATAATCAGGATCAGGTATGCTAAGCTGGAGAGCAAGCGGTTGTCGCCCATATCAGCCACCATTATAATCAAAGAATAAACAATACCAGCCAGCGCTGTTATAAAGCCATACTTTAAAGCTACTGAGGTTACGGATGGTTGAGGTTCAGTCATGGTTTCTATAGTTTTAGGTTAGAGTTATTTACGGTAAAAAACTGCTGCAATCAGCGCAAAAACCAACCCTCCTAAAAATCTCCTCACAAAATCATCGGCTGCCAGCATAGATGGCGTTATAGAATCAAGGGCTTTATAACCCTGCTCAAACATTTCTTTGCCCAATAGTTTTATCTGCTCCTCGCGGGTTGCATCCAGAACTGCTTTCATCTCCTTTACATGTTGTTGCAACAGCTCAGGACCTACTAAAAAGGTAAATATAAAAACCAGCATAGAAGCACAAAGTGCAGCATAAAACGATACCGAAGTACCTACCCTTAAGCCTCTCAAAAAGCCTATTTCGGTATCGTTAAATTTTTTATAGTACCGAATGCCCATAAAAATAGCAAACGGGATGGGTATGAAACTATAGCGCCCATAGTCGCCGAACGGGTTAAGCCCCATAAAGTATAGCAGTAACACAATTGCAAAACATGCAACCCCACCTGTTACGCCATAGCGTATGCCCACTCTTGTTATCGCTTGATTAAACATGTATGGTAAATGATATTACAGGAGCTATAGTTAGCAACTGTAATATAGTTATAATTTTATAAATAAGATTAATTTAACACCAGCTGCCCTTTGTGCACAATTCCGATCACTTTGCCGGTTAGCTGTTTGCCAAAGAAGGGACTGTTCACGCCTTTCGAATTTTTACTTTTCTCCTCTACTGTCCATACCTGCTCTGGATCGAACAAGGTAAGATTGGCTACTTCGCCGATGGCAAACTGGGGCTGCGGCAACTGTAGTATAGTGCGTGGTGCTATCGTCAGTTTTTCTATGATCGTTTCTAACGGTACCACATCGGTTAAGGTGGTATTGGCTACTGCAAAGGCGGTTTCCAGGTTTATGATGCCAAATTCTGCCAGGTCAAATTCCAGCTTCTTGGCCTCGGTATCGTGTGGTTGGTGCCCCGAAACGATAGTATCTATCGTTCCGTCAACAAGACCTTGCTTTATAGCTTCAGCATCGGCAGCACTCCGGAAAGGAGGGTTTACTTTATAGTTGGTATCAAAAGGCAGGATAGTTTCGTCGGTAAACGTAGCCTGGTAACTGGCAACATCGCAGGTTACCTGCAGCCCATCAGCTTTCGCTTTTCGTATACTTTCGATGGCAGCTTTTGTAGAGATTAACGAGAAATGAAGTTTGCCACCGGTGTAAGCCAGTAACTGCAAGTCGCGTGCAACTATAGTTTCTTCAGCCAGGGCAGGCAAGCCTTTCAACCCAAGTGTTGTACTTACTATACCTTCGTGCATCTGCCCAAATGCGGTAAGACGTGTATTTTCTGGCCTGTTTAGTAGCAAGCCATCAAACAACTGCAGGTATTGCAAGGCTTTTACCATTACCTCGGCTCCCTGTATCGGGTGCGTACCATCTGTAAATGCAACTGCTCCGGCATGCTTCAGGTCTATCATTTCAGTTAGCTCCTTGCCTTCAGCATCTATAGTTACCGCCGCGGTGGGGTGCAAGGTTACCGGTAAAGTTACTGTCCTGTTTTTTACATAAGTTACAGCTCCTTTGGTTTGCACTACGGGCTCAACATTTGGCAGGCACAACACTTCGGTAAAACCACCGGCAGCGGCAGCCAGGGCCATACTTTGCAAATCTTCTTTGTGCTCCAGGCCTGGTTCGCCGGTTACTGCAAACATATCCACCCAACCTGCAGATACACATAAATGCGATGCTTCTATCGTTTGGTCTGCCTCCTTTTCGTCAGTACCAATATAGGTTATCTTGCCTTGTTCTATTAAAATATTAAGGCGCTGCAGGTGAAACTCAGATTGAGGATGATAGATGGTAGCGGCTCTTAGGAAAATGTTCATGTCAGAGAAGTCTAATAAGGGCAATTTCGGCCATCAGGAAAAACAGACACAATATTAGACAATATTTCCAAAGCTTCACTCCAAAATATCTTTTTTCAAATTCATTCTTTACCGATAAGGCATCGCCATAGTCGTACACATGTATATTTTTTTTGTCCGGCCCTACCATACTACGCAGCTCGTCCGGGGTATACTGGTCAAGTACAGATTCGCGGTTATCGTAATTAAAGGCTATAGTTCCGGCAGTTTCGCCATCTAAGGTAAGAGCGTAAATACCAGCCTCATTCAGGTCAGCCGGCATAGTTACGAACAAACTGCCCCCACGTAATTGTTGCTCAGGTATAAACGAAAGGCTGTCTTTTTCGAGTTTGTAGATGCCCTCTCCCTTCGCAGTTTTAGCTTCCGGCAATTTTATAGTTGATGCACTTAAGGTATAAGCCAACTGCTGCTCCTGCTTATAACCGCTTAGCGCAACTTTATACATTACAGGCAACAACAAAGCATGGTTAACCAAAGTGTTGTAATCCTCATGCAGCGGCGCGCTCATCAGGTAAACTTTGCCCGCTCCTTTGTCAAATCTTGATAGAAAAGATGCGCCTCCCCTATACTTTAAAATATCTTCTGAAGCCCTCGACCAGCTTAAACTACGGCTAGCAGAAGGCATCTGCATTTTACGGTCATAGTCAGCAAAAATACCTTTAAAAAAAGGGTTATCAGCTGCTGGTACCAACAGATCTGTTTTGCTTGCAGAAGCATTCGTTAACCTGGCATTAATTCCAATCGAGTTAAACAAAGAACTATAGCTAATCGCATCACCTGCTATGGGTGGTGAGATAAATACTGTTCCGCCAGTTTTTATATAGTTAGAAAGAGTGGTGGCCAAAGCAGCAGAAGCCTCTGTTAACCCATTAAGTATTACCAGATCTGCATCGTTTAAACGGGCATAATTCACAGCACCCGACGTGTAAGAAGTGATCTTAAAAAAAGATTCCTTTGTGAATAAACTCTCCAAACCCAAAGTCTTCCCGTCATTTACCTCTATCACTTTTAATTCCCTGGATGGCTTTAAAATAAAATAATAGGTGTTATCAAATTCAACGGGGTAATCATCTATAGTTATGTAAGCTGGAACTGCCTGGTTGCCGGGCACCCTGAAATTAATAATTGCCTCCATCCCTTTACTGGCAGGAATGTCAATACTCAGTGCAGCTACCTGCTCCTCCTTTATAATCAGTTTCAAGGGAAGGTCGTCAACAGCATCCTTTCCTGTATTATAAAGTTTTACGTGTAAGGTACTTTCACCACCTGGCCTTATAAAAGCATCCTCCAGGTACACCGTATCGATATAAATATTAGCCGTATTTTCCGGTTGTAAAGGAATTAAATGAACTTGAGTAGTAGAGCTAATCTTATTTAACAGAGAAGGTTTAAAGCTAGTCCGCTGAAAATCAGATAGCAGAAACGTATGGCCCGAAACTGAAGCAGATAAAGTATTAGTAGGTATCGAACTGAAAGCTACATTATCTAAAGCCGCTCTGGCATCTGAAGCACTCGGAAATCTGGTGTTAGAAACATTTGAATTCTGAACGATGGAAAAGACGGAGGCAGGTGGAAAAAAATCAAATATTTGCTTGGCTTTATCTACTGCAAAAGTCAACAGAGAAACATCCTTATCAGCCTGAACATTCTGCATACTATAGGAGTTGTCCAGCATAATGGTCACATCTTTCTCAGAGCTAGTAGCCGAAGAAGTACCTGGTAGAAAGGGTTGAGCAAAAGCAAGCACTAAAAAAATGACTGCTAGTATTCTGCAGATGAGAATCAGTAGCTCTTTAATTTTGCGCTGATTAGCCGTAACCTCCTGAGAAGCCTTGATGAAGCGTACGTTACTAAACTCGATTCGCTTGGCTCTCCGCAACTGTACCAAATGCAGAATTATAGGAATAACTATAGCAGTTAAAGCAAAAAGGAACAAAGGATGAAGAAAGGCCATAAATCAAGTTAATCAGTAATTACCAAACTAACAACGGTAGAATACCACACAAGTACGCAACAGGCCTTAAAAGGTAATATTGGATTAAGAAAATAGCATATTAGGGCAATTAGATAGGAAACTATAGTTTATCAAAGTAACACTTAACTATAGTTATGCAAAGACAGGAATAAAGAAGCATAAATAGAAACTATATTGAGGGCATGCTATAAGATAGATTGAATATACTATTTACATATAATAAGTCTCCCCTTGTCTATTCCTCCCCTTCCTCAAACGCAAGAATCCCCTGCCTTTTGCGAGACAGGGGATTCAAGGTATAGGGTTGGCGGCCACCTACTCTCCCAGTTGTGACACCAGTACCATCGGCGCGTCCGGGCTTAACTTCTCTGTTCGGGATGGGAAGAGGTGCTCACCGGAGCCATAGCCACCATTATTTTTACAC
>NZ_JAAEAA010000016.1 GCF_010119545.1 Pontibacter fetidus
GTGTAAAAATAATGGTGGCTATGGCTCCGGTGAGCACCTCTTCCCATCCCGAACAGAGAAGTTAAGCCCGGACGCGCCGATGGTACTGGTGTCACAACTGGGAGAGTAGGTGGCCGCCAACCCTATAAACAACACCCCCCTTTAGCAATAAAGGGGGGTGTTGCCGTTTTAGGGAATGGGGGAAGGGGGGTAACTGCAAATCCGAAAAGGAGGAAACTGCGGACTGGCAGGTGTTACTTTGCTTGAAATAGAATATTGCTTGATTAAAGCAAGCTTCTCTGGTTGAAGCAATAGAGATACGATCTGCGGGTTCATAGACGATCCTTTGCAGCTTGTCAATACAAAGTTTGAGATAATAAAAAAGCTCCTGGTTATTCCAAGGAGCTTTTTTTTGATATCTAAGTTTGGTTTAATTGATAAACTTTGGATGCAGAAGGTTTTCTATAGAGAAAATTTCATCCCATTTAGATTGCTCTATTAAGCTTCTTTCTAAAACAGTTATTTGGTGTACCGATTTTCCGGTTTGTAACGCTTCTTTAGCTATAGATGAAACGGTTTCGTAGCCAAGTATAGGATTAAGAGAAGTTACAATACCAATGCTATTCATTACCATACTTTTGCAGATCTCTTCATTAGCAGTTATACCTACTATACATTTGTCTGTTAAAGTATGTGTTGCATTAGTTAAATAAGTCAGCGAAGAGAAAAGACTAAAGGCTATAACTGGCTCCATTACATTTAGTTGCAGCTGGCCTGCTTCCGCTGCCATAGTAATGGTCATATCAGCGCCAATTACATAATAGGCCGTTTGGTTTACAACCTCAGGTATAACAGGGTTTACTTTGCCGGGCATTATAGAAGATCCAGGCTGCATTCTTGGTAAATTAATTTCATTTAAGCCGGCTCTTGGTCCTGATGATAGCAAACGAAGGTCATTACAGATTTTGGATATCTTAACCGCGCATCTTTTTAACACTCCTGAAACCTGTACATAAGCTCCGGTATCGCAAGTGGCCTCTATCAGGTCTTCGGCTAAAACTAGTGGTATGCCTGTTATGGCTGCAAGTTGCTTTGTTACTATCTCAGGGTAGTCTTCCGGGGCGTTAATAGAGGTACCTATAGCAGTTGCCCCCATGTTAATCTCGCAAATCAGTAAGCGGGCTTCTTGCAACCGTTGTATGTCTTCTTTTATAGTTGTTGAAAAGCCATGGAATTCAGCGCCTAATGTCATCGGTACAGCATCTTGCAGCTGTGTCCTGCCCATTTTCAATACATTCTGGAACTCCTCGCCTTTAACTGCTAAAGCCTGCTGAAGTTTAGTCAAGGCCTCAATAAAATGACCTATCTTAATATATAAAGCAATACGGAATGCAGTTGGATAGGCATCGTTTGTAGATTGTGAAAAGTTAACATGGTTATTTGGATGCAGGTAGTCATACTCACCTTTCTGATGGCCCAGATACTCTAGACCAATGTTGGCAATTACTTCATTCACATTCATGTTAACAGATGTGCCTGCGCCACCTTGTATCATGTCTGTTACAAACTGATCTAAATATTGGCCTTCTATTAACTTATCGCAAGCTATGCTAATGGCTTCTGCAATCTGTGGAGAAAGAACACCGCACTGCTGGTTAGCAATAGCAGCCGCTTTTTTAACATAACCAAAAGCCTGAATAAGTAACGGCTCCTTTGAAATAGGAATACCCGTGATGTTAAAGTTTTCAAGCGCTCTTAATGTTTGTATGCCATAGTATACTTCATTAGGAATATCTTTTTCTCCTAAAAAATCATGTTCTTTTCTGAATGTGTTCATTAGATGCAACTTCAGGTTATGCTTTAGTTTAAATTATTGTGCCTAGTCTGAGCTTATTGGCTGTGGCAGGTTTATACCTAACGCAGCCGCAGTATCCAGCACTATAGTGGTTGCGTATTTTTTAGTACAACGGAGCTGGCCAGTGTAACTATAGTCATTTATCAGGCTTTGGTTTATGATCAGGCGGCCAGCAAATTCTCCGAACTGTTTCACTATCTCGGCTTGTACTGTTGTTAGCTCTTCTTTTCGTTTTTCGGTTTCGGCTGTCCGGAAAGGTCTTCTGAACTGGCTGCCGGCATAGTCGCGGGTGATGTGCTGTTCTTCTGCAGCCTCCATTGCTTTCTGTATAGTTTCTTTCAGCCTGTTTTCATGCGATGGTGTTTTAAGGCGGCCATGTATACCCTTGGTATGGTTAAGCCACTCATGTAGGTCAACTGTAGGGTCGGTAGCAAGCTCTACCAAGGCATCGTTAGGTATTATAAAAGAAGAAGGCTTATTTAAATTTTTGGCAAGGTTCTCCCTGAAACTATAAAGTGCCTTAAGTATAAACTGATCGTAGTAAGTAAGCCTGGAGGCATTACGAAGCCGTAGATGCGGGTTTTCTGTTTCGGAGTAGCGCAGGTTTTCTAACAGGCTATTCTCTTCATCTAACCAATGCTTGCGGCCTACACGCTCTATTTCTGTTACCAGTTTATCTTTTACTTGGTGCAGATATACCACATCGGCAGCGGCGTACTGTAACTGTTGCTCGGTAAGCGGGCGCTTGTTCCAGTTGCTGGACTGCTGTGATTTATCTATCTCGAGATTAAATTCTTCTTTTAAGACCGTAGCCAGCGATGAGCGCTCATAGTTCAGGATCTTTGCGGCAACATCGGTATCCATCACATTTTTAATCCGGCAACCCATTTTATCAAGGAGCAAAATGTCGTTGTTGGCGTGATGGATAATTTTGGTGATAGCAGGATTTTCTATCAGGTTAAAAAATGGCTGTAGGTCTGGTATATCAAAAGGGTCGATGATGTAGCAAGTACCGTTGCCGCTGGTAACCTGTATCAGGCAAAGGTTAAAACCATAAGTATAGCGGTTCTGGTCAAATTCAAGGTCAAGGGCAAGCTGCTGGCTGTGGTTTAGCTCCGATACAGCTTGCTGCAAAGCCGCCGGAGTGCTAACCAGCATAATTGTAATCGTATTGTTTGATAAAGTCGTGAATTCCATTCCTTAAATTTAACAAGTATTATATTTTGTGCATTATAATTAAGGAATGATTTAACAGATATACCTATAAAAATAAAAGTCTCTGCCTTTATACGGGCAGAGACTTTTATAAATTAAGATGTTATTACTTATTGAGCCGGAGGAGTTTCCTCTTCAATTTCATCAGCTACGCCATCGTTAACAGTTGTATCCTGCACGGTGGTGGTATCTGTGTCCATATCCATGTCAGTATCTGTTTCCATTTCAGTCTCAACCTGCTCTGTTGTTTCTGATTCAGTTGTATTTTCGCTGCCTCCACATGCTGTAAATGCTGCCATCGCAAACACTATAAAGGCTGATTTCCATATCTTTTTCATAAATAACATTATTAGTTGAACAACCAATTTTGTACATATTTATACGGCAGTGCCTTAAAAGTAACCCTAAATCAACTATAGAATTGCCTTTTTTAAAGGCAACGCCCCTAAATCATAAGTAAACGAACCGATTTATCTGACGACTGACAGAATTAAAGTAAACAGCTATATATTATTAGTTAACAGCATTATTTTCAGGATTTAAAAATTTAGCTATTTAGTTATACTTCGCTTTTTGCTATATTTTGTATTCTCGGCCAACTATAGTTCAGTTGTACTGGCACTGCTGCTGTCCTGTGGCTGAGATAGCATTTTATCGCGACGCTCTTTAAACTCTGAGCCTTGCTTCCATTGCGGAAATGCAGTGGCGTTTGCTATACTATAGCCAACCCTGAAAAATAGCTGAAGGTCTTCTACGGCACCATTTAAATTCCATTCCGGCCTGACTTCGTCTGTTAGTTTGTGGTAATCGTTGGTGGTATACTTGTCCTGCCATTTTTTAACGTAGTCTGCAGGCTGGCCTTTTGCTTTGTCACCTGATTTGGCATAGAGAGCAGGTACGCCCTGTTTGGCAAACTCAAAATGATCGGAGCGGTAGTAAGAGCCTTTTTCGGGGCTGGTTTCCGGAACTATAGTTCGGTTCTGGGTTTTAGCTTCTGTAGCCAGCACATCCTCCAGGTCCGAATTACCATAACCTATCACAATTACATCTTCGGTAGGGCCGTAGGCATTCAGCACATCCATGTTAATGTTGGCAAGTGTTTTATTTAACGGGTATAGCGGGTTTTCGGCATAGTATTTAGAGCCCAGCAATCCTTTTTCTTCGGCCGTAACAGCCAGGAAAAGGATAGAGCGTTTGGGCTTTTGCTCTAGTTTGGTGTACGCTTCCGCCAACTCCAGCAGGCCGGCTGTGCCCGATGCATTATCGAGGGCGCCGTTGTAAACCTGGTCGCCTTGCAGCTTTGGGTCTTTGCCTAAATGGTCCCAGTGGGCAGAGTATACTATATACTCGTCTTTCAGTGCCGGGTCAGATCCTTCCAGTTTTGCTACTACGTTTTTAGATTTTATCTCGCGCAGTGTGTTCTTTATGCTGAAGTTAGCTTTTGCTGTTAATGGCACCGGTTTAAAATCTTTTTTAGCAGCAGCGGCTTTCAACTGGTCAAAATTCTTTCCGGTGGCCGAGAAAAGTTGCTTGGCTTTATCTATAGTTATCCAGGCTTCTACGGCAGCTTTGTCCATGTTCTTGTTTGGATTGCTGATATCGAAGTTTTCGCGGCTCCAACTACCTGATACAACCTCGTAAGGATAACTGGCAGGTTCTGTTTCGTGGATGATGATGGCAGCGGCGGCACCTTTCTTGGCAGCTATTTCATATTTATAAGTCCAGCGGCCATAGTAGGTCATGGCTTTGCCGCCAAATATGGTGCTGTCTAATTTGCTGGCATCGGAGGCTGCTGGTACCGGCGGATCATTGATAAGCATCACAATTGTTTTGCCTTTCACATCCAAGCCTTTATAGTCGTCCCAGCCATACTCGGGTGCAACTATACCATAGCCCACAAATACCATATCTGAGTTTTTTACATCTACGGTTGGTACAAACCTGCGCGACACGGCTACATAATCATCCGGGAAATTGAGGTTTATAGTTTTAGATCCGGCTGTGAAAGACGCCTTTGGTTGCGCTGTAAAACCAAACATCGGCACGTCCTGCACATAGGTACCATTTGGGTTGCCGGGCTTCAGACCCATTTTTTTAAACTGGCGGGTAAGGTAGTTTACAGTTGAGTCTTCGCCACGGGTACCGGGGCCACGGCCCTCAAAAGCATCAGATGCCAGCACTTTAGTATGGTTCAGTATATCGGTAGTGGTTATACTTTTTAGTGCAGGGCCCAGGTTGGCAGTATCCGGAGCGGTTTGTGTTTGCTGGGTCTTTGTTTTCTCTTCGGCTACCTGGCGTGCGTTTTCGTTGCAGCCAAAAGCAATACTCACGAAGAGCAGCGATATCAAAATGGTGTTTCTCATAGAGTTTATAGTACCGTTATGTGTCATAAAAAATGGCCAGACCTTATAGTTTAAACTATAGCCTGACCACTTGTACGAGGTATGGTAAATGTAGGTGTTAAAGTAAGGAATGCTTTCAGAATACTGTCGACTCTATCCTGGCAAAAATTGTTATTGCTTCAACAGCTTTGTTCGGTATAGCTTGTCTGGTGCCTGTAATGTTAGTACATATATACCGCTGTCTTCGAGCTGGCTGGTGCTTAGCTTAAAGTAGCCATCCTGGGTTTTGTCCTGCTGTGTCAGGGTCTTGGTAAGCACAGGTTTGCCATGCATGTCGGTTAACGTTACCTGAACTATAGTTGCCTCAAAAGCAAACTGCAGGTAGTCTGTAAACGGGTTTGGGGTGGCCTGTACTATAAACGGTGTGGTGGCCGCACTTATAGCTGCTGTTTTAGAGTAACTTACCTCTCCTGAAAAATCTACTTGTTTTAAACGGTAATAAGTAAGCTGGTTACGCTTTGCCTGGCTGTCAGTATAACTATAAACCTGGGCCACATGGCTGTTCGGCGATTTACTCGGGATAAAAGCTATAGTTGTAAAGGTACGGCCATCAATTGAGGTCTGCACTTCAAAACCCTCATTGTTTAGCTCCGATGCTGTTTTCCATTGTAGTTGCACCACTTGCTCCTGGCGGTTTGCTTTAAACCACACAAGCTCTACGGGCAAGGGGGTTATAGGTGGCGCCAGTGTAAAAGTGCCGAACCTGTTTGAGTTGGTATGGCGCATGGTCGTCTGGCTGGTAGCGCTGCTTGGTACCTGTGTAGCACTTACATTCTGGCCTTTATTGTATAACTTATACTCGTTCAGTGGTTTCGATTTCAGTTCGTTTGGCAGAAACTCCAGGTCCATGGTCATGCTGAGCGCTGTTATGTCGTTTATTCCGGCTCTGCTGATGTTGTACTGCCGGGTAACGCTTTCGGTGCCGTCGGCTATAGTCGTGGTAACACCTGTCAGGCGTTCAACGGTAATCATGCCTGGGTCTATGTTATTGCGGGTAAGAGTTAAGCCTATTTTTCCGAAATCTTCGGGCATAGAGGTCGTGAGGGTGCGGCTGGTTTTTACGGTACCTATTACGTGGGCCTGGTCTGTTTCTAAAGTTGTAAAGCCTGCATTTGTGCCAAGCCAAACAGTGTTTGCGCCGGTATTTAGGTAACTGTTATTAACGCTGATGCTGTTGGCTATAGTTATATCCTGTAGTAACTGGCCCCCGGCTGTACCCGCAAAGGTAAAGTTATAGAATGTGTTATTGCCAGAGAGCTGCTGCAACGTATTACCCTGTAAAACTATAGTTGATGTACCTGCCTGAAAAGTACCGCTATTAGCCCAATCGCCGGAAATATAGTATGTAGCTGTACCCGCTGAAGTAGTGCCCACATTTACCATATCGCCGGTTATAGTTAGCCTCGATGCCTGCGCTGTTTCAGAAATCAGGGTACCATTGTTGCGTATATCTCCTGTTATAGTATGTGCGTAAGCACCCGCCCTAAAAGTAGTTCCAGCGTTTATAAGTAGATCGCCGGATACTGCGAGCGATGAAACAGCTGTTTTGGTATTGTTGCCGGATAGCTGTAAATGATAATAGCTAAGCGGAACTATAGTTTGCCCACCTGCAGCCGAGCCTGTAAAATTAACGGTACCCGTACCTGCCGTAAATATACCCGCGCCTCCGTAGGTTCCTCCTATTTCCAGCAGGGCAGCTGCTGTTGTAATGTCGCCGTCGTTCGTTATGTTGCCTGATATAGTTACCGAACCAGCTGTGTTTGTGATTATACTGCCTTTGCCTATTAAAAGTGTAGCAGCTTTTATTGCAGCGCCATTGTTTACCAGGCTGGCGAATCTGCGGTCGTTTTTAGAGTTAAGGTTCAGGATGCCGGTAGTAAGTATGGCAGCAGCACCAACTATAAGCTCTGTTTTCTCATCAACTTTGTCGCTGTTTGCAGGTGGTATCAGTTCCAGGTTAGCGCAGTTTGCCGATCCGTTCAGTGTAATTTTATGGCCATCTACAAGCTGCACATTATCTCCTGCCTTTGGTATATTGCCTCCTGCCCAGGTAGTGGTGGCGCTCCAGTCCCCGCTTCTCGCCGATCTTATCGTTTGTGTTGCCTGCGCATTGCATACTTCTGAAAAGAAAAGCATCAGGATGATCAGGATTGTCAGGCGAATCAGGATACTGACCTCGGCGCTAACTATAGAACGTGTCTGTTGTGGCGTGTCAGATGGGAAGGGGAGTAGATCTTTTTTCATGGCACATACGATTAAAGGTGAACTGAATCTTATGTAAGGAAATATCTCCCAAGACCAGACTGGCTGAGGATATTTTGAAGTGTAGTTGCGGGGCAGTAAGCGGTCGTGTACTTACCCGGGTGGTTATGCCCGGTAATAAATGCGGCTCATAGCACTGTCGTAAGGGTCATAGCCCGGACGCGTTTTGTAAAACCGCTTTTCCATTATCTTTAATTCTTTTATATCCTGCAGCAGGAAGCAATGCCAACCTGTTTTTGCGTTCGGATTGTCTTTATTTTCAGCACTCCAACCACACAAACAATCCTGTCGGTTCTTGTTCTGCCCGAGAAGGTGCGGTTCTATCTGGTATTCCTGTTCAGCGTACTTAAACTGTACAAACTGCCTCGCTCCTATAGCTCTCGAAAGTTCTTCCAGTAAAATAGTATTCATGGCTGATTTTATAATTTACACTTTGGGGCAAGCATCTCCCTCTGGTATTTGAATAAAACTACTGTAATACCTGGCTATATAACAGGAAATAATTTGCCGAAAAGTAACAAGGGTAATCTGCTTTAAAAGTTGCATAGAGGTAATGTAACTATAGTTTTAGCTCTGGTAGCAGCGATTTAATATGGAAGCTAAGGCTATAAAAGTAACATATTGGGCAAAACATAATGGTGCAAAAATGATTTTTGCGGACAAGTAGTATAAAGTTGATTTACAGGTAATAGTAGGTGTGTTTAATACAGTGGTACTAAGTTTTATTTAATTCTCGTCCATTTTTATTTTGTACGTATAGTTAATAGCCTCAACAGATATAAGGGTTCACTATAAATATAGTATGGTACACTAATATGCCATTGATATAAGTATAGGTATAAGCTATGTTGTTGTAAGTAAGGCATATTTGCCTATGCGATTGTGCGAAATTTGATTTCTGAATAATACTTCTAACTTTGCCTTTATACAAAGCAGTAGTTCCTATGGATAAATATACTTACATCGCTAACGCGCACGGCGATTACATAGATGAGCTTTACAAAGCTTATCAGCAGGACCCGGAGTCAGTTGATTTCGGATGGCGCAAATTTTTCGAAGGTTTCGAGTTTTCGTCAGCTTACGGTGAAAACGGCCATGAAACTGCTGAAGGCACAACTATAGCTCCTGTTAAAGGTGCTGCAGCCGCCGGTGTTTCAGATAAAGAAGTTGCCGTTCGTAACTTAATTCATGCCTACCGCACGCGCGGCCACCTGCGCTCTAATACCAATCCGGTGCGCGAGCGCAAAGACCGCAAAGCCCACCTAGACCTGGCCGATTTTGGTTTGTCAGAAAAAGATCTGGACACGGTTTTTCAGGTGGGTGATGTGATTGGCATTGGTGCCGCCACGCTCCGCGATATAGAAGCTGCCCTGAAGAAAATCTATGAAGGTCCTATCGGCTTTGAGTATATGTACATCCGCGACCCGGAAGTACTGGAGTGGTTTAAGCAAAAGGTTGAGCATGATTCCCTGAATTTCAATCCGGGTATTGAGTATAAAAAACGCATCTTGTCTAAACTGAACGAGGCAGTTGTGTTTGAAAACTTCCTGCACACAAAATTTTTGGGTCAGAAGCGTTTCTCGCTGGAAGGTGGCGAAACAACTATACCTGCCCTGGATGCACTGATAGATAAAGGCTCTGAGCTTGGTGTAGAAGAGGTAGTAATAGGTATGGCACACCGTGGCCGCCTGAACGTACTGGCAAACATCATGGGTAAAACCTATGAGCAGATCTTCTCTGAGTTTGAAGGTACAGCTGTTCCGGACCTGACTATGGGCGATGGCGACGTGAAATACCACATGGGCTACTCTTCTGAAGTGATCACGCCATCCGGTAAAAAAGTAAACCTGAAACTAGCTCCGAACCCATCGCACTTAGAGGCCGTGAACCCGGTAGTAGAAGGTTTTGTGCGCGCTAAGATCGATACAATGTATGGCAAGGATGCCGACAAAATATTGCCTATACTTATACACGGTGATGCTGCCGTTGCCGGACAGGGTATTGTTTATGAAGTTACCCAAATGGCGAACCTGGAAGGCTACAACACAGGCGGTACTATTCATTTCGTGATCAACAACCAGGTTGGTTTTACAACGGACTTTGAAGATGCCCGTTCGGCTATTTACTGTACCGATGTTGCCAAGATGATAGATGCACCAGTGCTGCACGTAAACGGCGACGACCCGGAATCGGTGGTGTTTGCTATGCGTATGGCTATGGAGTATCGCCAGCGCTACAACAACGATATCTTTATTGATATGGTGTGCTACCGTCGCCACGGCCACAACGAGTCGGATGAGCCTAAATTTACGCAGCCACAACTATACAACCTGATCTCGAAGCACGCAAACCCACGTGAAGTATACAACAAACAACTGATCTCCCGCGGTGAGATTGATGCAGAACTGGCTGCAAGTATGGATAAAGAATTCCGTAACCTGTTGCAGGACCGTCTGGATATGGTGAAGCAAAAGCCATTGCCATACAACTACCAGGTAATGGAAAAAGAGTGGCAAAGCCTTCGTCGTTCTACAGCCGAAGATTTTAACCAGTCTCCGGAAACAGGTATTGCTCCGGAAGCTGTAGAAGCAGTTGGCAAGGCCTTAACAACGTTGCCGCAAGGCTTTAAGCCTCTGAAGCAGATCGAAAAGCTGCTGAAAGAGCGTAAGGAAATGTTCTTTGAGACAAAGCAACTTAACTGGGCAGCTGGTGAGTTGTTAGCTTACGGTTCTATATTGTTAGATGGTAAGATCGTTCGTTTCTCGGGCCAGGATGTGCAGCGTGGTACGTTCTCACACCGCCATGCCGTATTGCACGATGCTGTTACCAGCGCGCCTTACAACAATCTGAACTATATCGCTGAGAAGCAAGGCTCTTTCGAGATCTACAATTCATTGCTTTCAGAGTATGGCGTACTTGGTTTTGAGTTTGGCTATGCCATGGCTAACCCGAACGCATTGGTTATTTGGGAAGCACAGTTCGGTGACTTTGCCAACGGTGCACAGGTAATGATCGACCAGTTCATCTCTTCTACAGAATCGAAGTGGCAGCGCATGAACGGTTTGGTAATGCTGTTGCCCCACGGTTATGAAGGTCAGGGACCAGAACACTCAAATGCCCGCCCAGAACGCTTCCTGCAGCTGGCTGCTGAGAACAATATGTTTGTTACTTACATTACAACGCCTGCTAACCTGTTCCACTTTATGCGCCGCCAGTTGGCCTTGCCATTCCGCAAGCCAGCTGTAAATATGTCGCCTAAGTCGTTGTTGCGCCACCCAATGGTAGTTTCTCCGGTAGAGGACTTTACATCAGGTGGATTCAGAGAAGTAATTGGTGATGCATTGGCTCCTGCTAAATCAGTTAAGAAAGTGTTGCTGTGCTCTGGTAAAGTATACTTTGATTTACTGGAAGAGCAGCAGAAGAGTGGCAGAAAAGATGTAGCTATTATCCGTATGGAGCAGCTGGCGCCATTCCCGAAAGTGCAGTTAGAAGCAGAGCTTAGCAAGTATAAAAACGCGAAAGTATACTGGGTACAGGAAGAGCCTGAGAACATGGGTGCCTGGACCTATATCCTGCGCATTATGCGTAATGGTGTAGAAGATGTTGTAGCCCGTAAGGCAAGTGCATCGCCTGCAACCGGTTATCTGAAAGTACACGCCAAAGAGCAGCAGGAACTGATCGCTCGCGCATTCGCAATCTAATTAATAATGAGTAGTGACTAATGATGAATGAAGGGAGAAAATAATTACTCATTATTCATTCGTCATTAATCATTACTAACTCGTAATTCAAATTTGTAATTCATAATTGATAAAAATATGAGCTTAGAAGTTAAAGTGCCTGCCGTAGGTGAGTCGATCACTGAGGTAACTATAGCCAAGTGGCTGAAAAATGACGGTGACCGTGTGGAGATGGATGAAGTGATTGCGGAGCTGGAATCTGACAAAGCTACATTCGAACTGCCAGCTGAAGCCGCAGGCATTTTACGTATTGTTGCGCAGGAAGGCGATACCATTGAAGTAGGTGGCGTTATCTGCAAAATTGAACAGGATGGTGCTGCGCCAGCTGCTCCGGCTCCTGCTGCACAGCCAGCTGCTGCTCCGGCACAACCAGCCGCTGAACAAGCTGCTCCAACTACTACAGTTTCTGCTGGCCAGGCCGTAGAAATGAAAGTGCCAACTGTAGGCGAATCTATTACCGAAGTAACTATAGCTAACTGGCTTAAGAAAGATGGTGACTTTGTGCAGATGGACGAAGTGATCGCTGAACTGGAATCAGATAAAGCGACATTTGAATTGCCAGCTGAAGCTACTGGTACACTACAGATCGTTGCCCAGCAGGGTGACTCAGTAGAAATAGGCGGTTTGCTTTGCAAAATTATACCGGGTGGAGCAGGTAAGGTGCAGGCAAATGCAGAAGCTAATGCGAAACAAGAAGCTGCCACCCAGCAAGTAGCAGCCCAGGCTGCTTCGGCACCGTCTGGCGCACAAACCTATGCATCAGGTACGCCATCTCCGGCTGCAGGTAAAATTTTAGCTGAAAGAGGTATTAATGCTGCAGATGTACAAGGCTCTGGTCGTGATGGCCGCATTACCAAAGAAGATGCACAGAATGCACAGGCAAGACCTGCTGCACAACCAACTGCTGCAGCTCCGGCTGCTAAACAAGAAAGTGCTTCAGTTCCTTCTGCAACAGGTGAGCGTAACTCGCGTCGTGAGAAAATGAGCAACCTGCGCAAAACAGTTGCCCGCAGACTGGTGCAGGTTAAAAACGAAACGGCAATGCTGACTACCTTCAATGAGGTAGACATGAAGCCGATCATGGACATCCGCGCCAAGTATAAAGACAAGTTTAAGGAGAAGCACGAAGTGGGCTTAGGCTTTATGTCGTTCTTCACAAAGGCTGTAACAGTAGCTTTACAGGAGTGGCCTGCCGTTAACGCCCAGATCGATGGCAACGAGATCGTATACAACGACTTCTGCGACGTATCTATTGCAGTATCTGCACCGAAAGGCCTGGTAGTTCCGGTTATCCGTAACGCAGAGCAACTTTCATTAGATGGTATTGAGAAAGAAGTTATCCGTCTGGCGAAGAAAGCGCGCGAGAATAAACTGAGCATTGAAGAAATGACAGGTGGTACTTTCACGATCACCAATGGTGGTGTGTTTGGTTCTATGATGTCTACTCCGATCATCAACGCACCGCAGTCTGCTATTTTGGGTATGCACAACATCGTGCAGCGCCCGGTTGCCATCAACGGACAAGTGGAGATCCGCCCAATGATGTACCTGGCCCTTTCTTACGACCACCGCATCATCGATGGCCGTGAGTCGGTAAGCTTCCTGGTACGCGTGAAGGAGCTGTTGGAAGATCCGATGAGACTGCTGTTAGGCGTTTAATTTATTGAGATAAAGAAGGAGGGGTAAGCGAAGCAGTTTGCTCCTCCTTTTTTTGACTGTCCCCTTGAGGACAAACAAGAACGAGAGTTCGCGGTTTGCGAGCGTAGCTCAATAGGGGTGTTTACCTGATAACGTAAAACATCCCCCTACCCCCTTCAAAGGGGGACTTTGCTCATCTTTAAAATTCCCTCCTTAGAGGGGCAGGGGTGGGTTTACAACTAGAGAGAAATCAAATACAAGAACGAGAACTATAGCTCTCCATAAAGTATAGAAAAATGAAATACGATGTTACTGTAATCGGTTCTGGTCCTGGTGGGTATGTGGCAGCAATCCGTTGCGCGCAGCTGGGCCTGAAAACCGCGATCATAGAAAAATATAATGTGCTGGGCGGTACCTGCCTTAACGTAGGCTGTATCCCTTCCAAAGCCTTGCTTGACTCATCCGAGCACTATCACAATGCAGCACACACGTTCAAAACGCACGGTATCGAGCTGAACGACCTGCAGGTGAACATGGAGCAGATGATCAAGCGTAAGGGCGAAGTGGTAAAGTCGAACAACGACGGCATTGCTTTCCTGATGAAGAAAAACAAGATCGATACCTACTATGGCCTGGGCTCTTTCGTGAACAAGAACACGATCAAGATCACAGACGCAGAAGGAAAAGAGCAGCAGATCGAAACAGACAAAACGATCATCGCAACTGGTTCTAAACCAACAGCACTGCCATTCCTGCCAATCGATAAGCAGCGTATCATTACCTCTACAGAAGCATTAACCCTGACAGAAGTTCCTAAGAACCTGATCGTGATCGGTGGCGGTGTAATTGGTCTGGAGCTTGGTTCGGTATATGCCCGCCTGGGTGCTAAAGTGCAGGTGATCGAGTACATGGATGCCATCATCCCAACGATGGACCGTGCACTGGGCAAAGAACTGCAGCGTGTGCTGAAGAAAACACTTGGTTTTGAGTTCTTCTTTAACCACAAAGTAACCGGCGCTACCAATGAAGGCGAGGTTGTAAAAGTAACTGCCGAGAACCCGAAAGGCGAAGTAGTAACGTTTGAGGGTGACTATGTGCTGGTATCTGTTGGTCGTAAACCATATACCGAAGGCTTAGGCCTGGAGAACGCTGGTGTGCAGATGGGTGAACGCGGCATGATCGCTGTAAACGACCACCTGGAGACAAACGTGCCAGGCATCTATGCGATTGGTGACGTGGTGCGCGGCGCCATGCTGGCCCACAAAGCCGAAGAAGAAGGCGTGCTGGTAGCGGAAACTATAGTTGGCCAGAAGCCGCACATCAACTATAACCTGATACCGGGTGTAGTGTATACCTGGCCGGAAGTGGCTGGCGTTGGCTTTACCGAGGAGCAGCTGAAGGAGCAGGGCCGTGCGTATAAGTCTGGTTCGTTCCCGTTCAAAGCATCAGGTCGTGCCAAAGCATCTATGGACACAGACGGTTTTGTGAAGGTGCTGGCTGATAAGAATACAGATGAGATCCTGGGTGTACACATGATCGGGCCACGTGCGGCGGATATGATTGCAGAGGCTGTGGTAGCGATGGAGTTCCGCGCATCGGCAGAGGATATTGCCCGCATGAGCCACGCGCACCCAACCTATACCGAGGCCATGAAAGAGGCTTGCTTAGCGGCTACCGAAAATCGTGCGTTGCATATCTAAGCAACTATAGTTAACTATATTAAAAACGCCACTCTGCAAAGGGTGGCGTTTTTTGTTTGTAAATATTTACCAACGGTCAGGCAACCTTTGCCATAGTTGCTACATCTATTACAGCAAACACTAAAACAAACCCACAACTATGAAAAAACCACTATACTTCCTGCTTGCCTTGTTGTTCTTGCCACTGCTAACTATAGCACAAACCAAAGTAGATGCCTCGGAGATCATCGCTAAAATAAACCGTGGCGAAGCGGTAAACTATAAACACGCTGAGATTACCGGCAACCTGGACATGACGAAGCTCAAAAACATGAAGCTGAAAAATGGAAAGGACAAAGGCAACGATACAAAAGAGTACATCAGTACGGTTACAGCACCTGTTGTTTTCGAAGACTGTACTTTTAAAGGCGATGTGCTGGCTTATTTTAACCCGGATGGCGGTATAAACATTAAAGATCAGAAAAACGAAGTGTACAACACCAATTTTGAAGAGGAGGTACGTTTCGAGAATTGCCGGTTTGAGCAGGCTACCGCTTTTAAGTATAGCCAGTTTGAGCAGAACGTATCGTTTGCGGGCAGCCGTTTTGAGGAAGAGGCTTTGTTTAAGTATACCGAATTTGAGAAAGGGGCCGACTTCAGCAAAGCTGATTTCAGAGACCTGGCCAACTTTAAGTATGTAACTTTTCCGGCAGCGCCCAACTTTAGAGGTGCTGATTTTGACGACGACGCTGACTTTAAATATGCCAAATTTGAGAACGGGGTAAACCTGCAGCAGGCAACTTTTAACGATCTGGCTAATTTTAAATATACCAAATTTTCGGCACCTGCTAACCTGAAGGGTACACGGTTTAACGGCAGCACTGATTTTAAATACACCAGACTGGGTAACCGCTCCGTAGACCTCGCCACACTGCAGGCAAGAAGCAAGTAACCGATCAGTAAAGAAGCTTTAGTTTTATGACTAAAAACGGCGCATAGTAACATGCGTCGTTTTTGTTTATTCCCTTTTTAGTAACTCTAACATTTTGCCGGCCCCTTCGGTGGGTGTAACTATAGTTAGCGGCGGTAACTGTAACCACGCTCCCCGCACCTTATTTATCAGTCCTAAATCGGTAACAGGTTTGGCTTCGCGCCTGGCAGCTATAATTGCGGCAATAGCTGTTTTAAGCGAAGTGGCTTTTACGCGTATGGTTTGGGCAGCATACCTGGCCGGGTGCAGGTGCACGTAACGACCCGGCTGCGTTCCCCAGCGTAATACCCAGTCGGTGTTATCAGACAAGTTGATGGTGCGGTAATGAGAGCCTGTTCGGGTAAGGTAAGCATGGTAGAGTTCAGCCTCCAGCAAGTTATGGTGTTGCAGGTTTAAGATCACCTCACAGGCAATCTGCACCGGGCTTAGTGCACCTATATAAAAATCGAGCTGTGAGGTACCTATACTTTGCAATGCGGTACCCACCGCCGATGCAGTACCCGTAACCTGCTCCTCTATAAAGTTTTTTATGTAGCCCAGGTGGTGCTTAAGCGGATGGAAAAGTATAGGTGCAGGCAGGTTAGCTATAGGCGCAGGCTGTTTAAAAGTAGGATCTATAGTTGGTGGCATGGCTATACTTACGGAATTTATAGGGCTCCCATCGTGCAGCTGATGTGCTGTTCAACTATAGCCTGACAGGTAAGAAACCATGGTGCCTTATACATTGCCTTTCATCAGTTTGCACAGGCAAGCGTGTAAAATTGGTAGGTATGTGGCCATGTTACTTGCACAAAAGTTCGTTGTGTTCACCCTGTTAAGTATGGCGGCTTACGGGAAAGTGTTTCATGTTTAGAACAAACAATATCCTGCATAGTAAACTAACTGTTACAACCAATAAACTAGAAAGCTATGAAGAGAACTGCTATTTCAATGTTACGCATGCTGGCCATTTGTGGCTCGCTACTCGCCTTTACCACTGCCTGCGACGACGATGACGACGACGATCTGCCTATTGTAGATGATGATATGGAATTTAACGATATACAGTTAAGCGGTGCCAACGAACGCCCCGACTCGGTAGACACAGATGGTTTTGGTACTTTTAACGGAACTTACGACGATGCCACCAACACACTGGACTATACCGTAACCTGGACGCTTGGTAACCCGCAGGATTCTGTTACTGCCATGCACTTCCACGGACCTGCCGATACAACTGCAGCTGCACCACCGGTAGTGCCGATTACAGGTTTCGATACGGATAGCGTAGGAACGTTTACAGACAGCGCAGTGCTGACCGATGACCAGGAAGATGACCTGAGAGACGGACTTTGGTATATTAACATCCATAGCGGCACCTTCCCGAATGGTGAACTGCGCGGACAGCTGATAGAAGATTAAAATATCTGACCAGCCATATACCAACGGGGCCCTTTTCTGTAAAGAGAAGGGCCCCGTTGTTTTTAAGTAAACCTGAAGCGCGTAACTTTGCAGCTCAGGTCTATAACCTTACTTTATGCAAAGCTCCGGAACGGTAACTATAGTTGATTTTGAACCAGCACACGCTGCTAAATTCAGGGAACTGAACGAAGAATGGATAACCCGCTACTTTGTTATGGAGGAGGCCGACCATAAATCGTTGGGCGACCCGCAAGGCTACATTCTGGATAAGGGCGGTTACATTTTAATGGCTAAGTATAACAATGAGCTTGTAGGTGCTTGCGCCCTTATAAACGATGGCGGCGGCATATACGAACTGGCTAAAATGGCAGTAACTCCTAAAGCACAGGGCCTTAAAATAGGTAAGCTGCTAGGCGAGGCAGCCATACAAAAAGCACGGCAGGCAGGCGCTGCCAAAGTATACCTGGTATCAAACCGCAAACTGGAAACGGCTTTAAATTTATACAAGCGCCTGGGTTTTATAGAAGTGCCGATGCCGCCCAGCATTTACGAGCGTGCCAACATTAAAATGGAGATCGAACTATAGTTTGTAGCTATAGTTAGGTCCTGAAAGTAGGCCGGTTATCTTCGAGGCGTACTACGCCAACAGTAAGCCAGCACCCTTTGTAATACCCTTTGCCCTGGCGGGCCAGCATAAACAGGTAGGCTGCCTTCTCGTTGTCCTGGGTGGTAAGTACCACTACCTGGTACGCCGATTTACCGGTTATCACCATATTGCCTTTTTTGTAAGATCTGAAGTTGAGCATGGGTTTGTACATGGGGTCGCGTACCATCAGCCTGAAATGCTCGATCGGGCCCATACTTATCTTACTTACCGGCGAAGAGAAATTGAAAACAGTAATGATGCCGCTGTCACTGCCGTCGTTTTGCTGCAGTGCTTTTAGTTGTATCTGCACTACATCCTGCGGCGAGAGTCCTTTAGAGGGGCGTAAATAACTCCAGCTGGATGCCGAAGAAGAAGCGTTTTCGGGAGTATAGTTGACGTAGCGGTTCTGGACCTGCTCCGGCGAAAGGGGCACACTGCCCACAAAAACCAGAAGCAGCAGCACGCCTACCGCCAGTAAGGCCTTGTCCACAACACTATCGAAGCCCTTCATATACACATCTACTTTATATAGTTGTCTATAGTTGTGTTTTTGTACCTTTTTCGGGGGCGATGCAACTATAAACAAAAGTGCGCGCCTGCGTATACTTTCATCAATACAACCGCCCCACACATGAAGAACCTGCTAACCTATTATATAAGCACTTTCCGGAATTGGTTTACGGGTATACCGGCTATTCAGCGCTTCCGGATGCAGCACCCCAAATTATCCGGGTTTGTAGGCGGCCGTTTTGATACGAAGCACTTTGTAGGTCTGCCCCTTACGTTGCTGTTGCTGGTTGTTGCAGTAAATATAATGCTGCTATCAGAACTGACCGAAAGTGTTGTAGATGCTGAATGGATAGTTGTAGCCGACCAGAAATTTACCGACCTGCTGTATAGTATGCGCGCTGAGTGGCTGAGCGTGGTGATGTTTGGCCTGACACAACTGGGCGAGCAGATCGCAGTTTTTGCCATTGGTGGCATCGCTACGCTCATTTTTCTGTTCCGGAAACGTTACTGGGCACTGGTTGCTTTCTGGCTTGCTATGGGCGGTGTAGGGCTTTCAGTAAGGTTCGCCAAAACATTCATAAGTCGGGCCCGCCCCTCTGATGTAGCCTATTACGAGGTAGAGCATTATTCCTTCCCGAGCGGGCACGCTACTACGGTTATGGCGCTGTTTGGCCTGCTGGCTTACTTTATTTATAGGCACAACAGCAACAAACCTTTCCGCAAAAGCATCTTCTGGCTGGCTGCTGTTTTTATTATGCTGGTAGGCTTTAGCCGCATCTACCTTGGCGTGCATTTTTTATCAGATGTGCTGGCCGGTTTTATACTTGGGTTTGTTTGGATGCTGGTAGGTATAAGCGTGGAAGAAGTGATGATGTATAGAAAGAAAAAAAGACAAGTATAGCACTATACCTGTTTTACTATACTTTTTAAAGCTTGTTTCGTAAGCAAGGGCATGCAACCTACTTACACACGCAAGCTATATTGCTTTGCCCTTATTATATTTTTCTGGATGGCCGCTGCGTCTCCTGTGGCAGCTTACGGCGTACTCTCGCACCAGGCCATTATCGATGCCGCCTGGGACAAAGACCTGAAACCGCTTCTGAAAAAACGCTACCCCAATGCCACCGAAGAAGAACTGAAGAAAGCACATGCTTTTGCGTATGGCGGGGCTATCCTTCAGGACATGGGCTATTTTCCGTTTGGCAGTAAGTTTTTTACCGACCTGCTGCATTATGTACGCAGCGGCGATTTTGTGCAGAACCTGCTGGATGAGTCAAAAACTGTAAACGAATACGCTTTTGCCTTAGGCACCCTGGCCCATTACAACGCCGATATTTACGGGCACTCGCTGGGTACAAACAAAGCGGTACCGCTGGTATACCCTAAACTGAAGCAGGAATTTGGCAATACCGTTACCTTTGCCGATAACCCGGTATCGCATGTAAAGACCGAATTTGGGTTTGATGTATTACAGGTAGCGCGCGGCAATTATGCCCCGGAATCGTATCAGCAGTTTATTGGCTTTGAGGTAGCGCAGGAACCCCTGGAGCGTGCCTTCCTGAAAACGTATGGGCTGGAGCTGGGAGATGTGTTTGTAAATGTACCGCTGGCCATAGGTTCTTACCGCTACACCATCAAAAACCTGATGCCCGACCTGACCAAAGCCGCCTGGAAAGCCAAGCAAAGCGATATAAAAGCTGCTAAGCAGGGCGCTACCCGCCGTAACTTTGTGTACCGCATGAGCCGCGCCAGGTACAACAGCAACTGGGGAGATACATATGAACGTCCTGGCTTTTTTACACGGGTAATGGCCTGGGTCATCAAAATACTGCCAAAAGTAGGACCGCTCCGGTCGCTGGGTTTTACCATGCCAACCCCCGAAGCAGAGCAACTGTTTTATAAAAGCTTTAACACTACAGTAAGTAAGTATACCGCTATGCTGCAGCACCTGCAAGGCAGCAAAACAGGTATGGAAAACATGCAGCTTGATACTGGAAAAGAAACCGAACCCGGCGAATATGCCCTCACCGACGAAACCTATACTGCATTGCTGCAAAAACTGGATAACGCCAACTATAAACACCTGACACCGGCTTTACAGCAAAATATTGTAACGTTTTATAACCATATGAAGCCCCCAAAGGAAAAGGACAGGCAGGAAGATTACGAAAAAGTGCAGGAGCAGCTGCAACGGCTGAAAGCATACAAACCGGTAGCCCAAAAGTAAGGTGTAATTTTACGGAGATGTAATTGTGAATAAGGGGAAATACTGAAAATTATGCAACCATATGTCCCGAAAACCGATAAAATAAGTCTGACATATCCGGAGCAAGGCAGGAAAAGTTGTTGAGATTCCGGTTGTAAGTCAAGTGAAACTATAACGTTAAAATAAATAAACCATGGAAAACAGACAAAATAGCTCGCAGAGCAACCAATCATTTTCGAATCAATCATCACAGAGCAATCAGCCTAATGCAAGCCAGTCTTCGCAGAGCAGCAGCCGCATTCAGAGCAACCAGCCAACTGCTTCGTCTAGCACTGGGTCAAGCATAGGTAACCAGCAAAGCGCACGTACCAGCACAAATTCACAAACAGGTTCTTCGTCGTCTAAGATCGGCGGCCTTGACATGAACACCGTAACAAGCAAGTTGCAGGAGTTTGGTACCACTGCCATGAACAAAGTGAACAGCCTGAGCACTACACAAAAAGTGGTTGGCGGTTCGTTATTGGCACTAGGTGCAGGCTGGTTAGCCATGAACCGAAACAAGACTCCGAAGAACAGAACAAACTACAATACAACAAAAACTAACAAATTCGGAAGATCATCTTCTTAATTTAAAACGATAGACTACCAAACAAAAAGCCCGGTGCAGATGTACCGGGCTTTTTGTTTGGTAGTAGGTGCGCTAACTATAATGTCAGATATTTATAGTTGCCGGTTACAAAACCAGAACTGGTCCGTAAACTTTATCTCCTAATGCTAACTATAACCCAGCTGTATGGCCAACACAATAACCTTAAACTTTGACCCGGTCCTGAGCCTGAACCAAGGCGGAAAACATGTGCGCGATGGCCTGTCTACGGTGTTGCGCACAGGCAATAACCTATGGCTCAGCTGCGACGAACGAACAACTATAGAGCGCCTGACCTTGCAAAAGGACGGATCTTTCGGAGGGCATAAATCCTTTTGCCTAAGCGATTACCTGCAACTGCCCGACCACACCAACAGCGAGATCGACATTGAAGGCATGGGCATGGAAAACAATTACCTGTGGCTGATAGGCTCGCATAGTTTAAAGCGCAAAAAGCCCCGTAAAGATGATAGTGTAGCCAAACAAATGAAACGCCTGGCCAGAGTAACCTCAGACCCGAACCGTTACCTGCTGGCCCGCGTGCCTATAGTTACAGATCCAGAAACCGGCAATTACACCATCTGCAAAGCATGCGGCGACCCAACTAACCCAACCAAAAAACTACGCGCAGCACAATTGCAAGGCGATAAAGATGGCAACGAGCTGATGGACGTTTTACAAAAGGATGAACACATTGGGCCCTACATTTCTATACCCGGCAAAGACAACGGATTTGATATTGAAGGCCTGGCGACTAGCGGCAACAAACTATACTTAGGTTTGCGCGGACCTGTTTTGCGTGGCTGGGCTATAGTGCTGGAGTTGGAGTTGGAAGATGCCAAAGATGGTTTTCTGAAACTAAAGCAACTGACACCGGAGCGGCCTTACAAAAAACATTTTCTGCACTTGAAAGGCAAAGGCATACGGGAGCTGCGCATTATGGGCGATGACATGTATATTCTGGCTGGCCCTACCATGGACCTGGATGGTGTGATAGCCGTGTACCGTTGGCGAAATGCAGTAACCGGGCAAAACGACAGCATGGTGCACACCGCAGACCTGGAGCGCCTCTGCGAAGTACCGCACGGCCACGGCCAGGAAAGCGGCAAAGACAAAGCAGAAGGCCTGGCCATTTACGACGAGCATAACCTGATGGTAGTTTTCGATAGCCCGACTGATGCCCGTAAAGTTGGTGCTCACAGCGTTACCGCCGATATCATTAAAATAAACTAAGCAGCACCCTGGAACCGTATATAACAACCTACAAACAAGAAGCTATGAAAATACTGGAAGCATTAGCAGGTGGCCTGGCAGGAGCCTGTGTTTTAACCATTGCCCACGAAAGTTTGCGAAAAGTGAATCCCGATGCCCCCCGGATGGATGTGTTAGGGATGCGTGCCATCGCTAAACTGATGAAAAAAGCCGGTGCTACCCCACCCGACGATAAAACCCTGCACGACTGGGCGATGGTAGGCGATGTGGTAAGTAACGGATTATACTATAGTTTGGCAGGTGCTGGTAAAAGTGCCTGGTGGCGCGGAACCTTGCTGGGCACCATGGCCGGTATAGGAGCCATAACTCTGCCAGGGCCACTTGGGCTGGGCGAAGGACCAAGCGAACGCACCAAAGAAACACAGGCCATGGCCGTAGGTTTGTACCTGCTGGGTGGTGTAGTGGCAGCTGTAGTTGCCCGCGCTATTGTAAAGGCGACAAAATAAAGAATTCACAGCTATAAAAAAGCCCCGGTAACTATAGCGTTGCCGGGGCTTTTACATTAGTTCTGGTCCTGGTTGCCGACATTGTCGGTTGGTGGCCTCTGAGAGCTTGTATCTACTTCTGTAGTTGCTGTGTCGGTCATGCCCTCATCCATGTCGGTTTGTGCGTTTTCGGTGTTACCAGTGTCTACGCCGGTTGTGGTTTCGGAAGAGCAGCTGGTAAGCATACCGGCAGTAAATAGTATGCCGGCGGCAAGTAAGTTTCGTGTTATCTTTTTCATAGCATTTTCATTTTTATAGTTCGGCCCGGGGCGCAATGTCTCCGGTTTTACGCAGGTTTAGGCTAAGGGTATACTATAAACTATAGTTACCCTGCTTTCTGCAGGTAATCCTGCTGCGCTTTTTCTAATAAGGTAATAACGTGCTGGCGTTGCTGACGGAGCTTAGCGATAATGTGTTGGCGGCTATAGAACAGGCGTAAAAGCAGCCAGTGGCTTTGGGTATGTTGCAGCGTACTCCAGTAATGCAGCGTAAAAAAACCACTTAACGGCAAGCTGACAAAATACACCAGCAACGCTATGCCATGCAGGTTAAGCCATTCGTGTGCCAGCCATACTTCCAGACTATAACAAATCGGGAAAGTAAAAATACCTGTAGTCAGCATAATAGGGGCAAACCATTCTTCTTCGGTGGTTACGGCACGTGCCACCCTGGCTGGCAGCAGATACGGAATATAGTTGTGCACCAGGCCAAACAGGTAAACCGGCAACCCCACGATCAGATACAACAGGCCAGCTATACTTTGCTTCATTACATCCGGGCTGGCTTTGCTGACTAAGGGGTCTTGCAGGTGCAGGCGTTTTAGTTGCAGCATGTAGTGGTTCAGGGCCTGTTTTATAGTTGCTACGCGTGTGGGGTCGGTCTGGCTAAAGTGGCTTATACTTTTAACAATGCCTTTGGTCAATACAAAATCCTGTTCGTGGGGCAACGCACTTGCAGGCACCGTTGAGGTAAGGCGGTCTTTGTAAATAGTGGCTATTTGGCGGGCAAGTTCGTCTTCTTCGTCTGTTGGTGTATGGATGATCAGCTTTTCGAGGCGGGTGCGTATTTCTTCGGTCAGGGCGAGTACAGTAGCCTGGTTATCGTGTTGGTAGGCAGCCAGGTAATCAGATACAACTATAGGCTTGCCTACATTTACAAATACATCGCTCCGGAAACGGGTAGGCGCGGTATAGTTTAACCCAACTGGCAGAATTTTTACGTCCTGGTTGCTTTGCAGGGCAGCGCCCAGGGCAATGCGGGCAGTGCCGGTCTTTATTTTGCGCAGCCGGCGCTGGTTAAAACTATTTCCCTCCGGAAAAATAAGAATGGTTTTTTGCTGGTACAGTGCGTTAAAGCTGGCAGCAAAGGCTTCGTCGTTGCTTATAGCGGTGTCGGGGTTGTCTTCTTTGCGGTTTATCGGTATCAGGTGCATCTGGCGCAATATCCAGTTCTGTAATCTCGAGCCAAACACTGTGCTTTTGGCAATAAAGTATACCGGCTGCTGCAGTTGGGCAGCAATCACAATGGGGTCCATAAAGGTGTTGGGGTGGTTAGATACTACCAGCAATGGCCCGCTAGTTGGCATCAGGTGTGCGTTGCGCACTTCTAGTTTCCGGAAAAAGAACCAAAGCCCCGCCTTGTAAAGCAGCTTCAGGAAAGTATAAAGCATGAGGTATAGCTGTAATTATACAGCAATATAAGTATTTGCAACTATAGTTTGCGGCCGGAAAGGGAAAGTACAAGGTTGGTTACAGAAAGCGCTTATCCAGTATAACAAGCTGTTAGTATAACTATAGCGCTGCGGATAAATTAAGCCGGAACCGCCGTAAGCCAATCGTAGGCCGAGGTAAGGTCATCGAAAGTGCGCACCTCGATGCAGGTTTTTAATAACGCGTAAAGTTGTTGCTGCTGGCGTTCGGTTTCCTGGTTAAAGGAGTTGATAACGGCAATTTTTTTGAGGGGAAGCCTGGTGTAGGCTTTTGCATAAACGGTAGTGGTCCAGTTCAGGTCGTCCGGCGATATGGGTTTCAGCAGCCTCCGATCCAGTACGGCGTTGGTTACCTGCAATTCCTTTATAATCCTGATAACCTGAATTAAAGCCTGCCTGTACTGCAGGCTGCTGCACCCGCCATACCATTGGGTTATCAGAACGTTGGCGCTCTGGTGATGCTCAACCTGCAGGTAATCTGTATGGAAGTATACCATGGTATATGGTTTAAATGGCTACTATAATATTAACCATAATTAATTGGTTATAAAAGCTTTTTAAGGATTATTAACAGACTGATAAAATAAGTTTTGTGGTTGGGTGCCAGAGCGTGCAGGTATACCAGCGCAGCTGTTTCGCAAACTATAGGGCTGCTAAGGCAGCTGCGCTGGGGTAAGGTTATTATTTTACTTGGTGCGCAGGTTGTTGGCATTGCTGCCGTCCAGCTCGCGTGTGTCTTTTTCGTCTTTGGCGGCTACATTGCCGGCTTGTTCTTTGCCCTCCGGTTCAGCGTCCAGTATGTCGGTTTGTTTGGGTTGTTTTATTTCCAGCTCATCTTTTTTCACGCCTTCCAGCGGTTCGGGGTTCTCGTCGGGTAAGCGCTTGCTTTCGTCGGCGTTGGTTATCATATCGTCTTCTTTCGGGGTTTCCATAGTTACAAAGTTTGGTACAGGTATAGGTACGCAAATACAGCTAATAGTTTAACCCCAACTATAGCTATAGTAGCTTTTAGAAAATAACAGAACAGTCAAAACAAAATATAATGGAAATAAGTATTTACGTTATGTATATTATTTTTTACATTTAGTAAGTTTATTTATACACTCTAAAAACTAACCTTATGACCGAAGAAAGTGCTTACCCGATACAGTTACTGCCCTACAGGTATAAAAAATATGGTGTATGGGTGCTGATAGCTGGCTTGCCTGTAGTTGGGGCTTTGGTTTACATGCTCGTAAAAACGGGTGTAGTTTCAGATACCAGGTCTTTTTTTGATGCATGGAACGAGACGATGGTGTATTACCCGATCATAACCGGCATGGCATTGCTTGTATTTTCGAAAGAGAAGCAGGAAGATGAAATGGTGCAGCACCTGCGTTATAAGGCCTTTGTAAGCGGGGTTTTCTTTCTGGTGATGGCGATACTCTGGTTGCCAGTGTTCAGTATTATAGTTGCCGCTGTAAGTGGCAATAGCGTAAAAACGCCGGATGTTGGCGGAATGCTCGGGGCGCTTTTGCTCCTGTTGCTCTATACCTACATTTCGTTTAAATACAACCTGCACCGCACCCGCAAGGCCCTGGACACTGATGAAGAATAGTATAAAAGTAGAAAGGGCCAAAAAAGACCTGACACAGGAGCAACTGGCCGAAATAGTAGGTGTTACCCGCCAGACCATTAACGCCATCGAAAAGAACAAATACCTGCCCTCCACGCTGCTTGCCCTCAAAATGTCGGCTTTGTTTGGTGTAACCGTAAATGAACTCTTTATTTTAGAAGAAGGCGATTGAGCTACGTAAACTATAGTCTGGGCTAACTATAGCTTATAAAACTATAGTTCAGGTTGCCGTCATCCCGACCAGCGATAGATATTTGGGTTTTTTCACAGACCTAAACTAATTTCAGATTTCTCCTTTCTTGTAAATGACAGTGTACGGCTCATTCGAGCATTCAAGTCCGAAAGCCCGCTACCGGGGATTTCCTGATCCCCGTATTCTGGTACAAGCGGATTAGGAAAATCCGCCTCAGCTATAGTTTCGGATTACGAAATCCAAAACAGCAGTTTAATTCAACTCCAAACTATAGTTTAATGACAGCGTCTCACAACTGTAAAAGTCGCTAAACTATAGCCCGCCAAAGCACCAACTATAGCCTTGCCACCTGAAATTAAATTAACCTTTGCCCTGTTTACTTTTGCCTGCCCCAACATTTTGCCTTAACTTTGGGCAATTTATACCTACCACACGCTCGAACTATGCCTAAAGACACCAGTATTAAATCAGTTCTCATCATTGGCTCCGGTCCCATCGTTATCGGTCAGGCCTGCGAATTTGATTACTCCGGCTCCCAGGCCGCCCGTTCTTTAAGGGAAGAAGGGATAGAAGTTACACTCATCAACTCCAACCCGGCCACCATTATGACGGACCCGGTTACGGCCGACAACGTGTACCTGAAGCCGCTGGAGAAAAAATACATTGTTGAGATACTGAAGAAACATAAAATTGATGCGGTGCTGCCAACCATGGGCGGACAAACTGCCCTTAACCTGGCCATCGAGTGCGAGAAAGCCGGCATCTGGGAAAAGTATGGCGTGCGCATCATCGGCGTAGATATCAAAGCCATCGAAACGACCGAAGACCGCGAGCAATTCCGACTGAAAATGCTGGAGCTGGGCGTTAACGTTTGTAAAGGCGAAACGGCCACGTCGTTCCTTGAGGGTAAGGAGATTGCGCAGGAGATAGGTTTTCCACTGGTAATTCGTCCGTCGTTTACGCTGGGCGGTACAGGTGGTGGTTTTGTTAACACCCCCGAGGAATTTGATGCAGCCCTTACGCGTGGGTTGCACGCTTCGCCAACCCACGAGGTGCTGGTAGAGCAAAGCATTTTAGGCTGGAAAGAGTACGAACTGGAGCTGCTCCGCGATAACCTGGGCAACATCATCATTATCTGCTCTATAGAGAACTTCGACCCGATGGGCGTGCACACCGGCGACTCGATAACCGTAGCCCCGGCCATGACGCTGCCAGACACTGTTTACCAGAAAATGCGCGACCTTGCCATAAAAATGATGAACGGCATCGGGCAGTTTGCAGGTGGCTGTAACGTACAGTTCTCCGTTAACCCGGATGATGATACCATTATTGCCATCGAGATCAACCCGCGCGTGTCGCGTTCATCGGCGCTTGCCTCTAAAGCAACCGGTTACCCGATCGCTAAAATTGCCGCTAAACTTTCTATCGGTTATAACCTGGATGAGCTGAAAAATGCCATCACCAAAACTACATCAGCCTACTTCGAACCTGCCCTGGACTATGTTATAGTTAAGATACCGCGCTGGAACTTCGACAAATTTCCGGGTGCCGACCGCAGACTTGGTTTGCAGATGAAATCGGTGGGTGAGGTAATGGGTATTGGCCGCACGTTTCAGGAGGCGCTTCAGAAAGCCTGCCAGAGCTTAGAGATCAAGCGTAACGGCCTTGGTGCAGACGGCAAAGAAAAAACCGACTACAATTACCTGATCGATAGTTTACAGAACCCAAGCTGGAACCGCCTGTTCAGTATAAAAGATGCCATGCGCATCGGTATACCTACCAACACCATCCAGAAACTGACTAAAATAGACCCGTGGTTCCTGGCCCAGATAGAAGAACTGGATGTGCTGGAGAAAGAAATTGAAAAGTATAACCTGAGCAACCTGCCAGCCGACCTGCTGCGCGAAGCAAAAGTAAAAGGCTACGCCGACCGCCAGATAGCGCACCTGCTGCGTTGCCGCGAGAGCGAAGTATTTAATCTGCGCAAAGAGCTGGGCATTAACCGCGTGTATAAAATGGTAGATACCTGCGCGGCCGAGTTTGAAGCAAAAACACCGTACTACTACAGCACCTACGAAGGCGAAAATGAAAGCATCGTTTCGGATCGCAAAAAAGTGGTGGTACTTGGTTCGGGCCCTAACCGGATAGGCCAGGGTATTGAGTTCGACTATAGTTGCGTACATGGCGTACTGGCTGCCAAAGAGTGCGGCTACGAAACCATTATGATCAACTGTAACCCTGAAACGGTAAGTACTGACTTTGACATTGCCGACAAGCTATACTTTGAGCCGGTTTTCTGGGAGCACATTTACGAGATCATCCTGCACGAAAAACCGGAAGGCGTTATAGTGCAGTTGGGTGGGCAAACTGCTCTGAAGCTGGCCGAAAAGCTGGACCGCTATGGTGTAAAAGTGTTGGGCACCAGCTACAAAGCGCTCGACCTTGCCGAAGACCGTGGTTCTTTCTCATCCCTGCTGCGCGACTTAAATATTCCGTATCCTCCGTTTGCGGTTATCGAGACGGCCGAGGAAGCATTGGAGCTTTGCCGTGAGCTTAAGTTCCCGTTGCTGGTTCGCCCAAGCTACGTGCTAGGCGGCCAGAACATGAAGATCGTGATTAACGAGAAGGAGCTGGAAGCCCACGTTATCGACCTGCTGAAAGACCACCCGGGCAACAAAGTATTGCTGGACCACTTCCTGGACAACGCCATTGAAGCCGAGGCTGATGCGATTTGTGATGGGGAAGATGTGCATATTTGTGGCATTATGGAGCACATAGAGCCTGCTGGTATCCACTCCGGCGACTCTTACGCCGTGCTGCCTCCTTTCGACCTGAGCGAGAACGTAATGCGCCAGATTGAAGAGCACACCAAAAAAATAGCGGTAGCCCTGAATACAGTTGGAGTGATCAACATTCAGTTCGCAATTAAAAACGAAGTGGTGTACATTATTGAGGCTAACCCGCGTGCCTCGCGTACGTTCCCGTTCATTGCCAAAGCGTACCGCGAGCCGTACATTAACTACGCTACCAAAATTATGCTTGGCCACGCCAAAGTGAAGGACTTTAACTTTAATCCGCACCGTGAAGGCTATGCCATTAAAGTACCGGTTTTCTCATACAGCAAGTTCCCGGAAGTAAACAAGGAGCTCGGCCCTGAAATGAAATCGACCGGTGAAGCCATTTACTTTATAGAAGATCTGCAGGATGATTACTTCACAAAAGTATATTCTGAGCGGAATATGTATATGAGTAAATAAGCCGGAAGTACAAAGTTGATTTAGAGGCCCTTCGCTATAGTTTAGCAAAGGGCTTTTATTTTCTAACAATTGTTATTTAGAGTTTTGCGAGAAATCTTAACTGTTCTATAGTTACAGTTTGTCATTTCGACGCAAGGAGAAATATACCGGAGCTTATAGTTGAAGAATTCCCCAACTTAAAACAAGCCTTCGGTTCAAATTCCCTCTAATCCTGGGAGCTCAATACACCTATAGTTTCAAATGAGTTTGGTACCCTCACGGCCGGGAGGCCCCGTCTTCGGGCATCGCGCGGTGTACATTTCTTTTTCTCGTACCTCGAAATGGCTGCGCCACCAGAAATCTACAAGGCGCTCAACCCAAAGACTGCTATCTTTCTTCTATTCACTGCTTAACTATAGTTTAAAACGGTAAGCTTCGACATTGATCTTAGCTATAATTCCGTAGGGACAGGTCGCGACCTGCCCGCTCGTGGTCTGAAACTATAATACAATAACCTAAACTATAGCAGTAGTATAAATTCCCCGTCTTAGACAAGGAGGGGTTAGGGGTGGTTGGAATAACGCCAACTATAAAACTATAGCTTAAACTAAAGCAAAGGTAGTAACGACCTCCGAGTGTTTGAAGGTCCTCGGAGCGTCTTATGGATTATCGCTTCATAACCAACGCATACTACAAAATCCCAAAAACCTAATGCCGTTTCTTCAGCTTATCGTTTTCGTCCACTGTTTTCTGGCCGGGGATGAGGAGGCGCAGGACAAGGTACACAACAGGCGCCAAGGCAAGTACCAGGATTACCATTAAGATTACTTTCAGCGCCTTCACGAAAACGGAAATGATAATAGCTGAGATAATGATGGAAATGGTAAACAGCACCCAGAAATTAATAGTTTGGCGGCTCATGGCTTTGTAAAGGATAGTTTCTGGTTTATACTTCAGTTTCTGGATAAAGATTTGTGTAATACCAATTGCCACCGGAACGCCCACATCCAGCGCAAACTATAGTTGGCTATACCTGCCTGCTCCAGCAATACTTCTAATTCATGTCTTTTAAAGGCCCGCCACACTGAAAGCGGTGCATCGTTTTGCACTAATCGTGAGCCAGAAAGTAACCTGGTAATATACTTGATAGAGTAGTAAGCAAACCAGTGCCGGTGCAGGTCGTTGATGATGACGGCGACACGTGCCTGCCGGTATAGTTGCGTAAAAAGTCTGATCAGTTGGGCATCTGTAAAATGGTGACAGAACAAACTGCAAACGATGATGTCATATTCCTGATGGGCAAATTCCTGAGAGAAAACATCGTGCTGCGCAATAGTTATGTTGCTATAGTTCTGGCAATGCTTACGGGCATAGTTTACCATAAAATCATTGGCATCTATACCGGTTAGCTGTACAGCTATATTTTTACGTTGTGCCCAGTTGGCAATACTTGTCAGGGTGTCGCCGCCGCCGCAGCCAATGTCGGCTATAGTTAGGGGTTGGTTGTTATAGTTGGCTGATAGTTTATCCAGCGCATCCAGCACCACCTTGTGGCCGCCCAGCCAGTTGTTAATTACTTCCAGCTCTCGCAGGTTTTGGCGTAGTTCTTCCCCGCTCAGGGTCAGGTCATCCATTAACTCCGGTTGGTTACTCCGCAGGGCCAGCATAATGTACCTTTAACAGCATAGATTCCAGGGTAAGGCCAGGGCCGAAGGCAAAGCTTAGCACAGGCTCGTCTTTTTCGTTGTGGGTCAGGTTATCCATCAGCGCTTTTAATACAAACAGCACCGTAGCCGACGACATATTTCCGAAATCGCGGAGCACCTGGTAAGCATAGCGGTTGTCGTCGCGGGTCATGCCCAGTTCCTGCTCTATCACTTCCAGTATGCGGCGGCCACCGGGGTGTATGGCAAACAACTTAATTTCTGGTAGTGTAGTTTTCAGGCCTTGCAGGAGGCGGTCTGTCAGTTGCTTTATACCTGATTTAATGAGGTCAGGCACATACGAAGATAAGGTCATTTCGAAACCGGTATCGCCGATATGCCAGGCCATGTCGCGTTTGCCGGCCGGTGCCAGGTCGCAATGGAACGACTGCAACTCCAGGCTCATCTCTTTGCAAGGTTTGCCCTGCATCAGTACGGCTGCGGCGCCATCACCAAACAACGCATTCGATACCAGATGGTCTTCTGCGGGGTTATTCTGGAAATGGATGGTGCAGATCTCGGTACACACCAGCAACACATTCGCATCAGCATCAGCTTTACAAATGGCATCGGCCAGTTTTATAGCATTAAAAGCGGCATAGCATCCCATAAAGTTAACAGCAGTGCGCTGCACGGTTGCAGGCAAACCAAGGCGTTCTACCAACTCAATATCCAGGCCGGGGGCATACATGCCGGTGCAGCTTACAGTTATCAAATGTGTAATCTCTGTAAGAGCTATAGTTGGCGTTTGTTGCAGGCAATTGCGCACCGCTTCCTCCGAGAGGTCCACGGCATGGCGCTTGTATACATCCATGCGTTGCTGCACCGTCGGGAAAGGCTCTAAGGTTGGGGTGTTGGGGTAAAAGGTGAAATTGCCGTTTTGTTGGGTATAATCCTGCAGTACACTATAACGCTGCCCAATGCCGGATAAACGGTACAAAGCTTTTAGTTTGCGGGTGTTGGGTTCATCAAACTGCAGCGCACGGGCCATAAAGTCTGCCACCTGCAACTGTGGTATTTTGTGGGCTGGGTTAGCTGTTCCGATGGCGCAAAGATAGCTTTTCATGTAGAGTAGTGTGGTGGCCTGCGCCGGTGTTATGTGGTTTGGGTAATGCAGGTTGTACGGATGCCTCTACAGATTAGATATAACCCGTAACTATAGTTTTCAGAAAGGCTGGCCGTGGGTTTGGCGCATCAGTAGTTGTAAGGCAGCAGGCAGGTGTTTCAGGGTTTTTACGGTTACTTCAGAAAGCACCGGGTGCCCGAATAAATGTTGCACGGTCCGGCCAAGTTGCAGGCGTTTTTCAAATTGCTTTTTCCAGGCCTGGCTATAGTTTGCTTCGAGTTGGGGGCGGTTATGGCCATTGGTAAAGTATAGCGCTATCTGTTCCGAGGCCAGTTTGCCCGCATGTATCGCCATGGCCATTCCGTTGCCGCAGAGCGGGGTTATCATGCCGGCTGCATCGCCGCACAGCAGCAGGTGGTTTTCTACGCAGGTCTTGGTCGCAAACGAGATCTCATTTATCACTTCGGGCTGGGCATATACAAACTCAGCTTCAAGCAGTATATGCTTCAGGTGTGGGTTCTGGCAAAGTATAGCTTGCTCCATTGCCGGTATGGTACCGTGTTGTTTCAGGTTTTGGCGGGTAGTAAGGTAGCAAAAGCAATAGGTGTCGTTTTCTATAGCTGAAATGCCGGCGTAGCCATCCTTAAAATTATGCAGCGCAATTACGTTTTTGGGTTGATTATACTTTATATGATATTTTACCCCGATGTAAGGCGAGCGCTTTGCAAAGAAACGCCGGTTTAGCTGGCGGTCCAGGTTGGTGCGTTTACCATAGGCGGCTAACACTATTTCGGCCTGTAATTGTTCGCCGGTGCTGAGTCGAAGTATAAACCTGTTTTGCTCGAAAGCTATATCCTGCACAGCCGTATTCAGTTTAAAGGTAACACCGTCGGTTACTGCTAGCTGGTACAAATAATTATCTAAGGTATACCTGCTGATGCCAAACCCGCCCAGGTCAAGGTTGGCCGCTAAACTATAGCCCGAGGGTGCAGTAAGTATAAATTGGGTAATGTGGGCAGGTTGCAGGGCGTTTACATCAGCGCCGAGGCTGGTAAGGTAAGGCAACACCTCGTTCGACACATACTCGCCACAGACCCTATGGAAGGGGTACCCCTTTTTTTCGATGAGCAGTACCCTGATGCCCTGCTGCGCTAACGCAATGGCGCTGGTAAGCCCGGCCAGGCCACCGCCAACTATAATTACAGGCCACTCGGGTATATTCGTTTTATGCAAATCAGGGGTCGCTAAAATTTGGTGAACGCACCCGTTTTAGTGGGTATAATACAATAACTATTTAAAAGCTTGCTCGTTTTAATAAATGGAACGACTTTTGTAATCCCATTACGTAAAACATTTTGTTAAAGACTCTCTATGAAGCAAATTATACTTACTATTTTAGTGTCTGTTTCTATGCTGGCTGCCCAGGCTCAGGACCAACCTACCGGACAACACGCAGAGAAAGAGAAAACGCTTACAGTATCTCAGGACGATAAAGATTTTACTATATATCCGAACCCCAGCAACGGCGTTTTTACGGTGTCGCTTGCCAACATGAACTCTAAAAAAGCCGACCTGCGCATCATGAACGTGATCGGCAACGAGATATACCACGAAACCATTACCCGCGAAAATGCACTGCTTTCCACCACCGTTGACCTTAGCCGCTACTCAAAGGCTAAAGGCTTATACTACGTAAAACTGGAAACAGATAATTTTAGTGTAGTGCGGCGCGTGATAGTGAAGTAATCAGGAATAACTATAATCCGAAGCGACAGTCTCTTAAAACGGGGCTGTCGCTTTTTTGTGCCCGGCCAATAGAGTATAACGTACGCAAATGCCTAAATTTACGCCATATTTATACTTTAGCTTAAGACCAATGCAACGTATTACACACCTGCTGCGCTTACTGCCCATCCTTTTTATAGTTGTCACCGCCTGCAAAGAGCCCTTAGAAGCTACCATAGAGCCAACCGTTGATACGATAGCTTTTGGCTCGTGTAACCGTCAGGATCTGCCACAGGTTATCTGGCCTGCCATCAGTCAGAATAACCCGGATGTGTGGGTATGGCTGGGCGACAACATTTATGGCGACTCCGAGGACATGAACGTGATGAAACAAAAGTACGACATGGTGCTAAACGAGCCGGGTTACAAACAATTGCAGGCATCTACTAAAATCATCGGCACTTGGGACGACCACGACTATGGCCAGAACGATGGGGGCAAAGGATTTAAAATGCGGGAGCAAAGCCGGCAACTGTTCTGGGATTTTATAGGCGAGCCGGCCAATAGCCCGCGCCGCAGCCAACAGGGCGTTTATAGTTCGCATACCTATGGGCCGGCAGGCAAACAGGTAAAAGTTATTTTGCTGGACAGCCGTTATAACCGCGACTCGTTGGCGCGCATTAACAAAGTATACCAAACCAACTATACCGGCGATATGCTGGGCGAGGAACAATGGAAATGGCTGGAAAATGAACTACGTAACAGCAAAGCCCAGGTAAATATTATAGGAAACGGCATACAGGTGCTGCCCGAAGAACAGGTATATGAAAAGTGGGCTAACTTTCCGGCCTCCCGCAAAAGGCTGCTTAACCTGATAGCTGACTCCAAAGCAAAGGGCGTTATACTAATAAGCGGCGACCGCCATATTGCTGAAATCTCGAAAACAACGTTGCCCGGCATGAGCTACCCGCTATACGAAGTAACCAGCAGCGGCATGACGCACGTGTACAGCGGCACTGCCATAGAGCCTAACAAGTACCGCGTGGGCAACCTCATTAACAAGCTAAACTTTGGTATGTTCCGGTTTAACTGGGGCGATAAGGTGCAGGTAGAAATGCTGGTAAAAGGAAAAGATAACGAAATGTATTTATCAGAAAAGGTTGTGTATTAAGTTGTTGTAAAATAGCTATAGTTGCAGGCGGCCGCTTTTAAAAAGTTGGCCGCCTTTTTGTTATCTACCCATCAGCGTGTTAAACCTTATAGTTGTAGTGCAGTCAAATAAACAGATTTTAAAAACGAACTAACATGAGAATCAACATCCTTAAAAGCCTTTTTGTGCTGGGTTTAGGCGTAACCCTTTCAGTAGGAGCAGTAGCGCAGACTACACCAAAGCAGCAAAACAAGCCTCAGAAGCAGCAACTGACACCGGCACAGCGCCAGAACAAAATGCTGGAGAATTATAAAAAGAACCTTAACCTTTCTGACGCGCAAGGCAAGAAGTTAAAAGCAATTCAGGAGCAGCAGGTGAAAGACATGCAAGCCATCCGCAACGACCAGAACCTGACCCGCGACCAGAAGCATGAGAAAATGAAAGCATTGCACACAGCGCACCAGCAGCAAATAACCGCCATCCTGAATGCCGAGCAGAAGCAGAAGTTTGCGGAAATGGAAGCCAGGAAAGAAGCCCGCAGACAGGAGCACATGAAAGACACCACACGTGGCCCGCGCAAGGGTGGCAAAATGCAGCACAAAATGCCAAACAACTAAGCCTGAAATAAGGTTATAGATTTTGTTTGATACAAAAGCTCCCGGACGGCAGGTCCGGGAGCTTTTTTTATGGTTAACGCTGCTCAGGAACTATGGCTTTGGAAATATACCCGGTAATGCTTTCTGCATTCTTATCGATGCGGGCTTTTAGAAACAAGGTACCTGTAGTATCTAACAACTGAATTTGCTGCGATGTATCGAAGTGGGCAAGCGTCGGGCTGTCGAAGTCTGGCTTACTATAAAGCTCCCCTTTGATAAGCGGTTTTGTAACATAGAGTACATCGGCAGGCAAAACAGGCGGCATTCCGGTCTCGCTGGCTATAGTTGCTTCAGAAGTATCCTGTTTCTCTATTTCGGTCTGGCAGGCAGTGCAAGCTATACCTACAGCTATAGTTACTACATAAGTTAAGTTCTGCATAGAGGGAGCATGGCTAAAAACGGAAACTATAAATTCCCTTATGATCAGTCTGTTTAAGTAGTAAGGTACGGCGATACATTCAAAATAGTTAATTTATACTTACAGGTTAGCCTATAGTTCCTTTCTTTATGTCGGCCAGTATTTCGTAAGACCGCAGCCGCGCCGCATGGTCGTAGATATGCGAGGTGATCATCACTTCATCTACGCCGGTGCTATCCAGAAACTGTTGCAACTCTGACTTAACTGTAGTTGGGCTGCCAATAAAACTATACAACAACATTTGCTGCACCGCATACATCTCCGACAGGTCCCATTTATCTTCCATGCTATCTACGGGTGGTTGCATTTGCCGGGCTGTGCCGCGTATCACATTCAGGAAAGACATGTACAGCGAGGTAGCGAGGTGGCGTGCTTCTTCATCGGTTTCGGCGGCCACCAAGTTTATACCTGCCATAGCGTAAGGTTCTTTCAGCGTTTCAGATGGCTGAAAACTATCACGGTATACCTTAAGGGCAGTGTGCAGCAGGGTTGGGGCAAAGTGGCTGGCAAAGGCAAAAGGTAACCCCAGTATACCAGCTAGCTGCGCGCTAAACGTACTGGAGCCCAGCAACCAGATGGGTATGTTCAGTCCTTCGCCGGGTACGGCACGTACGCGTTGTCCGGTGCTGGCAGGTGCCAGGTAACTTCTCAGTTCTTCCACGTTTGCCGGAAAATCTTCGCCGGCACCCTGCAGGTCGCGACGCAGGGCCATGGCCGTAACGTGGTCGGTGCCCGGTGCGCGGCCCAAACCTAAATCTATTCTGCCCGGGTATAGCGTTTCTAAAGTCCCGAACTGCTCAGCAACTACCAACGGGGCATGGTTTGGCAGCATAATGCCGCCAGATCCTACACGGATAGTTTTGGTGCCATTGGCAACATAGCCAATAAGTATAGATGTGGCAGAACTGGCGATGCCTGGCATGTTATGGTGTTCGGCCATCCAGTAACGGGTATAGCCCCATTTTTCGGCGTGCTGTGCCAGGTCCAGGGTGTTTTTAAAAGAGTCGGCTGGCGTATGGCCGGCAAGTACCGGTACCAGGTCAAGTATAGAAATGGCTGTATCAGAAAGCTGCTTTGTATGGCTCATGGTTATTTTATGATGGTATAGCTACCTGAACTATAGCGCCGTAGCTGCAACTATAGAAAAGGCTGTTTTGATTAACAAACTATAGTTGATTTGGTTTTACATTCTGCAAAACCGACCCGCTTCCGTCTTCTATTTTCTGAATAACGCTCAGGTTGCCTTGCGTTTCCAGCACCACAGCATCTACTTTTTCTATGTTCCCGATTCCCTGACTTCTGATGGCTGCCAGAATTTCTTCTTTGGTTATTCGTTCGCGTTTCATGTACTGCTCCATAAACTGCCCCTTGTAAAGCAGCAAAGCCGGCTGCGCCTTCATCAGGTGTTGTATATTCTCTGACCTAACAGATAACCAGGTGATAATGTACTGCAGCAAAATAAGCAACGCGAAAGCTGTAGTTCCATCAGCCAGCGTTACATCTTTAGACAAAAGCATGGTTGCCAGTGTAGAGCCCAGCGCTATAGTTACCACAAAATCAAAGGCATTCATTTTAGAGAGCGTGCGTTTGCCCGATATCCGGAGCTGCAGCACCAGCACCCCATACGATAACAGGCCTATACTAAGTGTGCGAAATAAACTTGTCCAGCTATCAAATAGAAACTGTTCCATAGTGTTCTGTTTTTACTAAAGTACCCGGCAGGTAACGAGTGAGTTATGATAAACTATAGTTGCTCTGTTTTCTGATAATAAGCCTGAATAAGTGTTTTGCCTTCTTCGGTTTTTGCCAGCGGTTTCATCTGGAGTAGCATTTGCTGCATCCTCGTTCTCAATAGTCTGTCTTCCTTACCATAGTCCCAGATCGGTAGTATGGTTTTCCCGAACAGCTCTTCTATAGTTTCTTCCTGCAGTAAAATTCTTTCAGTTCCGTTTTCGTCGGCTATAGTTTGGGTAGGGTGGTGGTTTATGCGGTAAGTAAGCAGGTCGGCAAGGGCATGCAGGCTAAGTATAGCTGTGCCGGGGTCGTTAATGCCGGGGCTGAGCGCTTTTACGGCCACCTCGGTTAGTTGCTTAAAACCATAGTAGGGATTTTTGTCTAGGGGCTCGCCCCGGTAAAAGTTCAGTGCCAGGTTCAGTTGCTTTTCCATGTCTTTTGTTAGCGTGTTGCTAGTATAAATGGTGAGCATGGGGGTGCCGTAAACTATAAAACTGCCCACCGGGTAATGGAACCGGATGATCCAGTTATGCTGCGTGCAAAGGTTAAGTAGCGTTTCCTGTTCTATCCCCTGGAAATAACCCGACTCCCTGGCTTTAAACTCACTGGAAGCATTAGGCAACTTTAACATTGATGGCGCTGCAGTTTGAAGATGGCAATGGCTTTTTAGCTGGTGTAAGGTTTTAGTGTGCAGTCGGTCGATAATGGTTTCATACTTTACCGATTGTGTAATGTAATGCAGAAAATAAATAAAGAGGAAGATGTCAACTATTGTGAGCAGGATAAGCAGGTAAACGCTAAGCGCAGGTACATACACATCCGAGTCGATGTCGCGGATAGTGCTGAGCAGAAAAAGGGCATAAACTATAGTTCCGATGTAAAAGCCCAGTACTACTTGCTGAAACCGGTTGCCAATCAAGCTGCCAAGTATACGGTTGGTCATGTTAGATGCCGCCTGATTTAGCAGCAGCATCACCATCGAGAAACTGAAAACGGTGAGCGACAAAATGCCCCCGGCTATAGTTGATGCTATTGTTCGGGCTGTACTCGCATCTTTCAGAGTAATAAAATCAAGGAGTTTGGCCTTTAGGTTTTTGCCCGGCTCCGAAAAGTCAAACATCAGCAACAGGTATGACACCACAAGGAAACCAACCGCAATCAGGGCCGGGTAAAAGGCAATGCTGTTTACTACAGTAGCATAGTAGCGCCGTACCCACTTCAGGATGCGTTTGTTCATAGAGCCTTGTTTGTGGTATAGTTGCTATACTTGTGCTACTGCGGTGGGGTTATAGGAGGTAATATGACTGTAGTTGGAGAAGTGGTAGGAAGAAGGTGACAGCAAAAAATAAAAATGCCTGACTCATCTCTGGGTCAGGCATTTTTCTGTGGCCCCGACAGGAATCGAACCTGTATCTAAAGTTTAGGAAACTTCCATTCTATCCATTGAACTACGGGGCCAGTTGGCAGGATGCCGGCAAATTTAAATAATTCTCCCTATAAACCAACCACGGTTCCCGCGTAGCTTGTGGGTATTAAAAATAAGCTACAGAAATGCCAAAGGCGATTACCGTACAAACCAGGCCAACCATAAATATGGTGTAAGAAATGCGCAGGATGCTATACTTGCGTTTCAGCACTTCGCCCAGGTAATAAATATCGGTGATCATGTTGTTGTACAGCGATTTTTTATCGCGCATAATGTTATGCATGCCATGCTGAAAGTCTTCGAGCGGTATGTTGGTGAAGTTACCAAAGAAGAGCAGGTTAACCTTGCGGCTGTTTATTTTCTCTTTCTTAAAGCTGGTGATCTCGGGCTGCGCCGAAATAATGGCAAAAATTACAGAACCGAGTGCCGTTAAAAGCAGGGTACCAACCGGGATAAGCAACGAACGGTGCTGTGCAAACTCAGCCCCGGTTACCGAGGTCTTGGTACTCAGGTACGTGATCACCACCGAAAGTATAATAGAGTTCAGGCTGATCATCATGTTGGCCTTGTTATCGGCTATGGCGCTCAGGTTAAGGTGTGTGCGGTACACATTCCGGAACATGGTCTCGATGCCGCGTTTTGGCTGGGCCAGGGTTTCGCGATGCTTCTTATCCTCCTTTTTCCGTTTCTTAACTTCTTTGCTTAGGCGGCTGCGCTGCTCCTGTATGTTAAGCCCCAGCTGCCCGGCATACTTGCGCTGTGCCTGGTACGTATGAAAAGTAGTAGACAGCAGGAAATCCATCTGGAACTGTGCCCACTCCCGGTCCGAAAAAGACTTATCCCGGAAAATCTCCCACTCCACGCGCAACAACTCTGCCGTACTGAAAAAGCTGTCTTTACCAATGTTAGACATGTCGGCATCTACAAGCAGTTCCTGCAACAGCGTTTCGGGTTCTACGCCATGTTTGGTGGCGGCAATAAGGGTAGCAATACGTTCAATGCGTTCGGCGGGGTAATTTTGCTGTTCCAGCCACTCGCGGGCAAAGCGTATACTTTCGGCTTCATGGTCTTCGTACGTATTTACATATCCGGTATCATGAAACCACGCCGCAAGCAACAGGTCCTGTAGTTCGTCGGAGGGTAAGTGCTGCTGTTCGCCAAGGTCGCGGGCTTCGTTTACAGTTTCAAAAGTGTGTCTATAGTTGTGGTACACAAGCTTTTTGGAAAGCTGATTTTTAAACAGCTTAAATACAAATTCTCCGGCTTGTTTTACGATTGAGTTATTCTCCATAGTATAGTTTGCTGCAAGGGCCATGGGTTGTGGCAGGCAGTATACAGGCTAAAATTATGCTGCGTTACCTGCGTTACGGTTTAATCCTGTTTTTGTTAGCAACAGGGCCATCAGGGGGCATTTATAACTATACAAAACCCGCGAAAACTAAAAAAAGCATTGCACGTTAATTTACATCAGCCCGGCTGTATATAACTGTAATGCCATATTTGCCGGGTTATAGTTTGGCAGGCTTTTTACATACCAGCCGCTGCCTTCGTGCTGCATCAGCACAATAGCCATGTTTACCATTACTATGAAAAAAAATTACACGCTATGGCGCTCCACCTACTTTAAGCTGGGGGTAGTGTTACTTATACTTGTACTTAGTGCCTGTGTGCGCCACGACAGATATTTTGGCCCGCAAACCGCTAACTGGGAAACCTCCAAACCAGCTGCTGGCAATAAAGTGCTTTATACTGTTTTCCTTATCGGCGACGTAGGCTCCCCGGACCTGGAGAAAACAGAACCCTCCATGAAACTGATGCGTCAGCAAATGATGGAAGCCGGTGCGCAAAGTGCCACCATTTTTTTGGGAGACAACGTGTACCACAACGGCTTACCCGAGCCCGGTGCTTACGACCGCGAAGTATCTGAAAAACGCCTGAATGCCCAGCTGGATATACTAAAAGGCTACCCCGGCGAAAAATATATGATACCCGGCAACCACGACTGGAACCACAGCGGCCGCGGTGGCCTGCAGGCAGTAATGCGCGAGCAAAACTATGTTAACGAATACCTGACTGACGAAAACATTGTAACCGGCGGCGACTTTTATGTGCCAGGCAACGGCTGCCCTGGTCCCTACGAGGTAAAAATAAGCGACGACCTGGTGCTCATAGCCCTGGACTCAGAGTGGTGGCTGCACCCCTTCGACAGACCCTATGGCGAAAACAGTAACTGCGGTGCTGCTACCGAAGTAGACCTGCTCATCCAACTGGAAGATATCATCGAGAAGAACGCCGGCAGTGATATTATGATCGTTGGCCATCACCCGCTAAAGAGCCGGGGCGTACACGGCGGTTTTTTTACACTTAAAGATCATATCTTCCCGTTCACGCTGCTCCGCGAATGGATTTACCTGCCCCTGCCTATTATTGGTTCTATTTACCCGTTTGCGCGCAAGTATGGCGGTATTTTGCAGGATATTCCACACCCGCGTTACCAGGCCTATATACAGGGGCTTTACAATATCTTCGATAAGTATGACAACATTATTTATGCTGCCGGCCACGAGCATGCCTTGCAGTATTTTAAGCACAACAATGCCGGGCTTATAGTTAGCGGGTCAGGGTGCAAGGTGCAGGACATTCGGGGTGGTGGCGATGCCCATTATGCTGAAAATATAAAAGGCTTTGCCAAGGTAATGTATTATGAGAACGGCGAAGCCTGGACCGAGTTCTGGGTGCCGGAGGGTGATGGCTCTACAGGGAAGCTTACCTTCCGGACACCGGTATATGCCAAAAAACCACGCAAAGAGCGCCCCTTGGTGCAGGACGACACCAACTATGCTGACAGCACTCTTACACTTGCCGCAAATGCAAACTATAAAGCAAAAGGAATAAAGAGTGTGTTGCTTGGCGAACATTATCGTCAGGAATGGGCCACACCGGTTACAGTACCTACCCTGGATATGAAGAATGTGGAAGGCGGACTGCGCCCTTACCAGAAAGGGGGCGGCCGGCAGACCTCGTCGCTAAAGGTGCGTAACCCCGATGCCCGTGAGTTTACACTGCGCAGCGTAAACAAAGACCCAACGATGGCACTGCCCGAGTACCTCCGCGAAACAGTAGCCCGCGACCTGCTGCAGGATCAGATCTCGGCACAGCACCCGTATGGAGCCCTGATAGTTCCTAAACTAGCCGATGCTGCTGGCGTGTATCATACCAATCCTAAGCTGGTGTACATTCCGCAAACGGCATACCTGCGCCAGTACATGGATGAGTATAGCAACATGATGGCTTTTCTGGAGGAAGATGCAGACGAGAACCACGAAGATGTAGCCAGCCTGGGCAATGCCGAAAACCTGGTAGGTACCGATAAAGTGCTGGAAGAGCTACAGCAGGACAACGACAACGAAGTAGACGAGCAGGAATTTGCACGTGCCCGCTTACTGGATATGCTTATCGGGGACTGGGACCGCCACGAAGGCCAGTGGCGCTGGGCCGAAAAGAAAAAGCAAGGCGAAAATGGCGACCTGTACATACCCGTGCCCGAAGACCGCGACCAAGCTTTCTTTAAAGTAGATGGGGTGCTGCCATGGCTGGCTACCCGCAAGTGGAGCATCCGCAACGTGCAGAATTTTGGCTATGATTTTGGGGATATAGTTGGCCTGAACCTAAGTGCGCAGACCGTGGATCGTACATTTTTGTCCAGTGTGTCGCGGCAGGACTGGCTGCGCATTGCCGAAGATATTAAAGCCAACATGACTGATGCCGTGATAGAACAAGCTGTAGCTGATCTTCCGGAAAGTATAGAACCGATATCAGGACCAGAGATAATTGCCAAACTGAAGTCGCGCAGAGATAAACTGCCACAAGCTGCCGAGCAATATTACGAATACCTGGCAAAGCTGGTAGATGTAGCTGGCAGCGACAAGCACGAACGCTTTATAGTAAACAGGGTAAACGACAATGAAACTACCCTGCAGGTACTGAAAATCACGAAGGAAGGGGAGGTACGTGATACCTTATATAAACGTACTTTTTATACTTCCGAAACAAAAGAGATACGCCTGTATGGGTTGGGTGGCCAGGACGAGTTTATAGTTAACGGCGACGTAAAAGAAGGCATTTTAGTCAGAATTATTGGCGGTGATGATGCCGATAAGATCACGGATAACTCCAGCGTAACCGGCTTTAAGAAGCACACGGTAGTATATGATCTGAAGGCAGGCAACGACTTTGTATTTGGTCCGGAAACGAAAGACAGAACCTCAGCCTATGAGGATGTGAACATCTACGACCGCGCCAACTATAAACAGGATTACCTTGGCCCGCGGTTGTCGTTTGAGTACAACGTAGACGATGGCTTGTTTGTAGGAGCAGGCTTGCTGGGGCGCACCAATAAATTCCGGAAAGAGCCTTACGCCACAGAGCAATTACTGGAAGCCAACTATGCGTTCCTCACCAACTCTTACAACATTCATTACAACGGCGACTTCAGGCAACTGATGAGCAGTAGCTGGAGTTTGCAGCTGGATGGTAAAATAGAAGGCCCGCAGTACCAGCGCAATTACTATGGCATCGGCAACTATACCCGGCAGGACTCAGATGTAGACGAATCGTTTTACAATGTGCGGTATGAGCGCCAGCGCGTAAGTGCCATGTTCTATAAAGATGCTACCTCATTCTTTAAAATAGGTATCGGCCCAACGTATGATCGCTTTAAAGTTACCACCCCTGATCAGGAAAGCTTCCTGGTAAATGAGGCAATAGCCGGTAACCTGCAACCTGGCACCTATGATGCCGAGCGTGGCGCTTTTAATGCGCAGGAGTATTTGGGAGTAGAGGCTTTTGCTAACATGAACGTAGTTGGCGGGGGTACTTCGGCTAACCCGCGTATTGGCCTGCGCTGGTATAACAGCCTGAGTCGTAATTACCAGCTCGGCAAGTATAACCTCGACTATACCCGTATCAGCTCCGAATTCAGGTTTTACCTTACACCTAACTTCCCTTTCCAGCTAACCTGGGCAGGCCGGGTAGGGGCATCGCATAACTTCGGCGATTACCGGTTTTACCAGGCTAATACCCTGGGCGGCACCGATAACCTACGTGGCTACCGCCGAACCCGTTATGCTGGCCGTAGCGCCATATTTGCCAACGCCGAAGGCCGTATTCAGTTATTCGACTATAAAATGTACCTGGCGCCAGGCAGGTTCGGGGTACTTGGGTTGTATGATACAGGCCGTGTGTATGCCAACGACGACGAACAGAAAAGCTTTATAGGCAGTTTACACAACGGTTATGGCGTAGGCATGTGGGCCGACTTCCTGAACCGGACGGTATTTACCTTAACTCATTCCTGGAGCAAAGAAGACAAACTGTGGATGTTGAACTTCGGGTTCCAGTTTTAAAAGCTGTACCAAAATAAAAGAGTGCCGTATGTACATCATGCGGCACTTTCGGCTTTAAGCAAGGCCGCCAAGCACTATAAAAACTATGAAGATACTAAAACTACTACTAGGCGCTGCTGCTATAGTTTGTACTATAAACCTGGCACACGCGCAGGCCCCTGAAACTGAATTACTTGAAGAATATGCCAGCCCCGGCGTGCGTGGTATGGGCAAAGGTAAAGGCATTGTGATTGGCTACGAACGTGTACCGCAGTTTGATATAACCTCTGATGCCAAAGACCCACGCCTGCAGGATGGCAGCGGCCGTGTGCGCCGGCACAATAAATTTGATGTAAAACTGAATGCGCCCATACTGAACAAACCCCAGACAAAGCTAATTTTCGGGATAGACTATAAGTTTGAGGAGTTTAATTTTGAGGATGTAACACCAGCAGCCTACGACCTATACGAGTACCTGGAAGATAAGAACCTGCAAAGCATAGGTGCTCAGGTGGCTTACCTGCACTCCATAGATAACCGACGTTTTTATTTGGTCCGGCTGAAAGGCGAACTGAATGGGGACTTTACCAAAGATGATATCAACGTTGACCTGTTCGATTATTTTAAATCTACAGTAGATGTGGCGTATGGCTGGAAAAAGTCGCCGGATTACGCGATAGGTGTTGCCTTGCAGTTTGGCTATACGTTTGGGCGTAAGAGTGTGTACCCTGCTATACTGTACAACCGCACCTACAACGACCGTTGGGGCGTAGAAGCTATTTTCCCGGCCAATGCCCGCGTGCGTTACAACGTAAACGATAAGACCCTGCTCTTTGCCGGTTACCGCCTGGAGGGTGCCAGCTACAACCTGTACGTGGACGAGGGCCCGCTATCAGAGTTTGGTGAAATTGAGCTGCGCCGCACCGACGTAAAAGGTGTGCTGCGCCTGGAGCGCGAAATTTACGATTTTCTGTGGTTTGGGGTCGAAGGCGGTTTCAGGCAGTATTACCGAAACCGAATTTTTGATGAAGTAGGCTCTAAAGATGAGATACTGGATAACGATCTTTCCGGTGCCGGCTTTGTAAAGTTCGAGATATTCGTTGTGCCACCAAGGAGGTTTATGGAGAAGAATAAGTAATACAGAATAGGTTTATTATTCTAGAAGTATTAAGCAATCTGGATGCTATAGTTAGTTCTCTATTGTCATCCCGAGCGTTAACCGAGGGATCTTATGTGTCCTATAGTTAAGATATTCCATTTCCGAGCTAAGCTATTCTTTCAAATTTCCTCTAATCCTGGGAGCTCTACTTGCCTATAGTTTCAATTGAGCTTTGGTGCCCTCACGGCCGGGAGGCCTCGTCTTCGGGCATCGCGCTGCTTTCGCTTCCTTTGCTCCTTCCTCGCAATGCTTGGCGGCACCGGAACCTCTCGAGGCGCTCAACCCAAAGACTGATATCTTTCTACTATTTACCTGTACCTATAGCTTTAACTGATAAGCTTCGAAATTGATCGGCGCTGTATTTTCGTAGAGACAGGTCGCGACCTGTCCGTGCTATGTCGGTAACTATAGAACTATAGTTGAAGCTATAGCCATAGGGCAAAACTCCCTCTCCTTGAAGGAGAGGGCTGGGGTGAGGTAAAACAGCCAGACAAAAAAACAGGAGTAACTCAAGTTCAAAACTTTGCTACTCCTGTTCTTATTTAAACTAGCTATTTAACTTCGTTCTGCGGTCATGCCTTCCGGCACCAAACTACGGAGATAGGCATAGGTGTCGTACTGTGACCGGACATGCTGTTCATCGGACTGGTTAACATACTTGTTATCAACCAGGCGGGCTTTGGTGTCGTCGGTGCGCTGCAGGTCTATAATCGTTCTGACCTGGTCTATCAAATCCTGCTGATATAACGGAATGGCAACCTCTACGCGACGGTTCAGGTTACGGGTCATCCAGTCAGCGGAGGCGATATAATATTTTTCTTCGCCGTTGTTATGGAAGATGTACACGCGGGCATGTTCCAGGTAGCGGTCAACTATACTGCGCACAGTAATGTTTTCGCTTAAACCTTTTATGCCCGGTTGCAGGCAGCAAATACCCCGTACCAGCAGTTCAATTTTTACACCGGCCTGGCTTGCCTCGTATAGCTTCCGGATCATGGCTTCGTCCTGCAGGGCATTCATTTTTAAGATCATGGATGCAGGCAGGCCTTTCTGCGCATTTTTGATTTCTTTGTTAACCAGCTTGGTAAAGCCTTCGCGCATGTTTATAGGGGCAACCAGTAGATGCTTAAATGTTTTGTCTGGCTGGCGATCTATAAAAAAGTTAAAAACCTGTTCTACATCGCGGGTTAGGCGTTTATCACAGGTAAAGATGGCATGATCTGCGTAAACTTTAGAAGTGTCTTCGTTATAGTTGCCGGTGCTCAGGTAGGCATAGTTTACCAGTTTCCCGTTTTCGTTTCGGGTAATAAGACCTAGCTTAGAGTGTACTTTCAGGTCCGGGAAACCCAGTATAACATTGGCGCCGGCCTTCTGCAATTTACCTGCCCAGTAAATATTCGATTCTTCATCAAAGCGGGCTTTTAGTTCTACAACCACTGTTACCAGTTTGCCATTTTTGGCAGCTTTGGTCAGGGCTTTGGCAATAGCGGAGCCATCGGCCACACGGTACAACGTAGCGCTGATAGCGGTTACGGCAGGATCCTGGGCAGCTTCGTTAAACAGCTTTACCACATAATCGAAAGACTGGTACGGGTAATGCACCATGTAATCCTGCTTTTGTATGGCCTTAATGAGGCTCGGCTCTTTTTCCAGTAACGGATGCACCAGCGCAGGCTGAGGGCTATACTTCAGGTTGGGCAGGTTAAAGTCCGGGAAACCAAAAAAGTCGCGGAAGTTATGGTATTTGCTGCCTTCCACTAGTTCTTCATCCGTAATGCCAGTGTGTGCCATTATCGAATCCAGTAAGCCTTTTGGTGTTTCAGGGTCGTACAGCAGGCGGGCAGGCGTTCCGATCTCGCGCTTCTTCAACCCTTTTTTGATCTTCGACATCAGGTTAGCCGATACATCTTCTTCAATGTCCAGTTCAGCATCGCGGGACACTTTTACCGCATGGGCCTCAAACTGTGTATACTCCGGGAAAAGCAGCGGCAGGCAGGTACGGATAGCATCATCTATAAACATGACGTAGCGCTGGTCCTTTTCGGTAGGGAGTTTTATAAAGCGGCTGCCGTGTTTTTTGGTCGGTACTTCCAACATGGCGTACTGCGTGGGCTGGTTACCTTCTTTTTGGGGGCCACTCATTTGCACGCCTAAGTATACGGTCTGGTCTTTCAGGAAAAAATGCGTTTCCGTATCGTCCATGATCATCGGCAACAGCAGCGGCTGCAGGTTCTCTTTAAAATACGTTGTAATGTATTCTTTTTGCGTGCCGGTCAGGTCGCTTTCTGTTAGCAGGTGTATGTTTTCCTTTTTCAGGTCAGCCAGAATACCATCTCTAAACACTTCGCCAAATTCGCACTGCTGTCGTTTTACTTCGTCCAGTACCAGGTGCAGGGTTTCGGCAGGGTCTTCGTCAAGCTTCTCTATGGTTTTGCGTTTCAGTTTTATCAAGCGTTTAAGCGTGGCTACGCGTACCTTAAAATACTCGTCCAGGTTAGCCGAAAAAATGGCCATGAACTTAATGCGCTCTAATAAAGGCACCTGCTTGTCGCGGGCCTCCTGTAATACTCTATAGTTAAAAGCAAGCCAGCTCAGTTCCCGGTTTATAAATTCGGGCTCTGCCTGGTGCTTCTTTTTTTTCTCTTTTTCCATACTGTTTAAATTGTGCTGCACGCTATAGGCAAGAATAAAATAACCTGGGCTAATGCAGTGTATAGGTCAGGTATAATGCAGACGGATGTCTTACTCGTAGTTTTTAGGGAAGTCGTAGAACAGGAACTCTGCGTTATCGCGGCTGATCTCGTACCAGCTTTCGCAGTTAAAGGCAAGCGCAACTACACCGGCCGTAGGTATACTGCCTACCACCTCTGGCGACAGCATGTTGGCAAACTCTGTAAGCGCTTCGTTATGGCCTATCAGCATCACGGTTTCATACTCAACGGGTGTTTCCTGTACTACTTCTAAAAGCGTGTTTTTATCGCCACCATAAATGCGGTCGTCAATTGTGATATCATCCGGGTCGTAACCCAGCTCTTTACCTACCAGTGTAGCCGTAGAAATGGCACGCACCGCCGGGCTCGATATGATCAGTTCAGGCGATACGCCTCGCGAAGAAAGTTCACGCCCTATCAGTGGGGCATCGTTACGGCCGCGTTTGTTTAAGGGTCTGTCGTGGTCGCTCAGTTCTTCAAATTCCCAGCTCGACTTGGCGTGCCTCAGGATATATAATGTCTTCATGGGGTCAAAAATCAATCAAACCAGTAGCATATTCAGAAGTTGCTATGGTTCTGTGTCTTTACTGAAACTATGTTAAAATAGTTGTGGGCGCGGTGTTGTATTGTTATTTGGGAGTTAGGAGAAATCTGTGCTCTATAATTGCCAGTCCTGACACGTGCGCAGTTCCTGCTAGCGTCTAATAGCTATAGTTACAGTTTGTCATTTCGACGTTAGGAGAAATCTAAGCTCTACAGTTTAATTTTTCTTAAGCTATGCTTTCAAATTTCCTCTAATCCTGGGAGCTTTACTTGCCTATCGTTTCAATCTGGCTTTGGTGCCCTCACGGCCGGGAGGCCCCGCCTTCGGGCATCGCGCTGCTGCCTTCTTGCTATCCTCGTTCCTCGGATTGGCTCACGCCACCGCAACAAGTCAAAGGCGCTCAACCCAAAGACTGTGATCTTTCTACTATTGACCTGTAGCTATAGTTTGAAACGGTAAGCTTCGACGTTGATCATGGCTGTAGTTTCGTAGGGACAGGTCGTGACCTGTCCGCCCTTGACATGTAACTATAGAAATACAACTTCAACCATAGCTATAGCAGAAAGTCCCCCTTTGAAGGGGGCAGGGGGATGTTAAACAGCAACTATAAAACTATAGCCCTAACAATAGCTATAGCAGAAACTCCCTCTCCTTTTCAAAAGAAGAGGGCTGGGCGGGTAAATTCTAAAACTCATCTTCATCTCCACCACCTTGCTCATCCTGGTTCTGGCGGCGGTTACGCTGGTTATCTTCGCTGTTAAGGCGGTAGGTAAAGCCCAGGTAAATGATGCGGCTTTGACGGCGGTTCTCACTTTCAGTTCTGAACTCAGGTCCGAAGCTCAGGAAGTTGAACTGGCGGGTATTGAACAAGTCCGATACACGAAGCGATATAGTTCCGTTTTTCTTCCATACATCTTTCTTAACACCCAGGTCAGTGCTGAACATCTGCTCCATACGGCCCTGTATATCGGCGGTGGGGGCACGGTAAAAGGCCGATAACTGAATGTCCATATCTTTCCAGACGGTCATGGTAGAGTTTAACTTGGAGTTCCAGCTTATTTGAGAGCTGCTTAGCTCTGTGTCGTTTTGCGTAGTGTTAAGCTCAGTCCGGAAACCTGAGATGCTGCCGTTTAATTTCCACCAGTTGGTAACCGGGTAGTTAACGCCTAGCTCCACTCCATAAGATGTATTGCTGGCCAGGTTTAGAAATGTGATTTCATTTGCAGGTACTTCACGTTCTACTTCATTCCCTTCTTCATCCATCTGTGTAATGGTAATGGTAGTAGGTGTTCTGAAGCGCTCGATCTCGTCGGTGGTGTGGCGGTAAAATGCAGTGCTGTTGAGCGAGGCGTTACCAAAATAGCGCAGGTAGCCCAGCTCCAGCGAGTTCACAAATTCGGGCTTCAGTTTAGGGTTGCCATACTGAATGTTATAGATATCGGAACGGTCGACGAAGGGGTTCAGGAAACGGCTGCGCGGGCGGTTTATGCGGCGACTATAGCTGAACTGCACCTTGTTGTTATCGTCGAAATCGTTAGTGATGAACAAGGTCGGGAACAGGCTAAAGTAGTTGTTGTCGGATATCAGGTTTTGGGTACGCTGGTCTGATGTGGTATAGGTCTGTTCGGCGCGCAAGCCAAGCTGGTAGCTTATCGTTTTATACTTGTTGTTATAGTTGGCATACAAGGCGTGCACCTGCTCGTCGTATACAAAGTGGTTGCTCAGCTCGCGGTCGTAAACCAGTTGGCCAGTGGTGTTATCCAGGTTAAAAAAGCGGGAATCTTCGTCCAGGCGCTCAAAGGTGCTCCTGAAACCGGCTTCCAGATTGCTGCTTTCGGATATCGGGTGCACGTAATCGGCATTTGCGACAAACTCATAGTTACCGTCATCTACCAAGGTTTCCTGCACTTCCGGCAAATCAGCTGAGGCTAAATCACTTTCCCTGAAACGGCTTATCTCATCATCTACATTCGTATTAAAAACCACATCAGCTGTCAGCTCCTGCCCTTTGCGGTCAAAGGTCTGTCGATAACCCAGGGTCAGGCCCATGGCTTTCTCGTCTTCCTGGTCGGTTGTGTTGCGGATGCTGGCGCTACGTTGTATGCGGTTCTCATCCAGGAAACTATAGTTTATCGTATTGCGGCCTTCGTCCTGACCAAAACGGTATAAAGCAGAGCCCGACAACGTTATTTTAGGATTGAGGTAATAATCTGCGCCAAACCGGAAATTGTGCGATACGTCGGTGCTGTTGCGTTTGGCGTGTTGCAAGCGGTAACTGGTGCTGTCTATAGTTCGGTCTAATGTATCGAGGTAATAGTTTGTGGTAAAGCTATTGCTGGTGCCTGGCCTGGTGCGCTGCCTGTAATCATAACCACCATTTAACGACCATTTAAAGTATCTATAGTTTAGGTTTAGCGATGTGTTATAGTTGTCGTAAGTGCCGGCCGTAACCGAAGCAGAGCCATGAAAACCGGGCTTCTTCTCTTTCTTCATCACCAGGTTAATGATGCCGGATGTGCCCTCGGGGTTATACTTGGATGACGGGTTGGTGATGAGTTCGATGCTTTCGATCAGGTTGGCCGGAATCTGGTCCAGGGTAAGGTTACTAAGTGCCGAGCGTTTGCCATCTATCAGTATCGTTACATTTTGGCTGCCGCGCATGCTCACGTTGCCGTCTATATCCACGGTTACGGAGGGCAGGTTTTGCATTACTTCGGCCACAGAGCCACTTTGCGCTGCAATGTCTTTGCTTACGTTTACTACTTTTTTATCGAGGTCGTACTGCACCAGTTCTCGCTCGGCGGTTACCTGTACTTCACCAAGTTGGGTAGAGGTAGGGCTGATAACTATAGTACCAAGCGATACAGTTGGGGAGGCGGCAGTAATGTTAATGTTAGGTACAAACTTAGCAGGATAGCCTACCATAGAGGCCCGGAGCATAAAACGGCCTTCGGGTACGCGTTCCAGTATAAATTTACCTTCTATATCAGAGGTAGCGCCAGTAACCAGGCTCGAGTCGCGGGCCGAAAGCAGCACCACATTCGCGAAACCGACCGGCGTTTTAGAAACGGCATCTTGTAACGTGCCTGATATTTTGCCTGAAGGTGTAGTTTGTGCCGACAAAGCAGCCGGAAGAGTCAGGAAAGTGAGGAGAAATAATGATCTGTAAAAACTCGTTAGCATACATCAGTTAGTCTATTCGTTAAATTTTTAACGCGCTTCAGGGTGAGATCGTGTTTCAGAACAGCTCAGGATGGTTTCCGGATGATAGCTGGCCCGGTGCATCAGGTTGGGACAGGCAGCAGAAACATGTAAGTAGGACAAACAAAACCCGTATAGGTTTAACGAAAATCAGGGAGGTGCAGCGAATAAACTATAAAAGCAGCAAGCCCGGCAAACTATACCGAACCTGCTGCTTTCTAAAATTACCTATAGTTTGCGCTCTATTGCGCCATCGTTTTGCTTAAAAAATCCCAAACCACCACACCCGTAGCCACCGAAATATTTAGCGAATGCTTGGTGCCAAACTGCGGAATTTCCAGCACAAAATCAGAGTTGTTGATCACGTTCTGCTCTACACCAAAAACCTCGTTGCCCATTACAAGGGCATAATGCTGGCCGGGCTCGGGAGTAAATTCATTCAGTTTCAAACTGTTCTCAGCCTGCTCCACCGAGCCAATCTTATAGTTCTGTTCTTTTAGTTTCAACACCAGCTCCAGCGTATCAGACACATGTTCCCATTCCACAGACTCCGTGGCACCTAAAGCAGTTTTTTCAATGTCGCGATGGGGAGGTGTGCCGGTAATGCCGCACAGGTATATTTTCTCTACCATAAACGCATCGGCCGTCCGGAATACAGACCCCACATTATTCAGGCTCCGAACATTGTCGAGCACCAAAACTAACGGTATTTTTTTCTTATTTTTGAATTCTTCAACCGACGCACGGTTAAGTTCATCCATCGACAGTTTGCGCATTTATTTTGTTGACAAAGGACTGTTACACTAAAGACAAAAGAACTATAGTTGTTTTGCCACTACAAAGGTCAGGCTGTTTTCCCGGAAATCAAACTTATAGTTTGTTTTGAATTGTTGATGGGTTAATGTCTGGAGGGTTGATTCGTTTTGAAGTTATTCCGGATTACAAATCCGAAATTATATCCTTGCTGTTTCGGATTTCTTAATCCGAAACTATAACTGGAGCGGATTTCCTAATCCGCGTTTAAAACACTAGGATTAGGAAATCCCCAACAGAGTGCTTCCGGACTAGGAAGTCTGGAAGAGCAAAATTCCCTTCCTCGGAGGGGCAGGGCTGGGTAAACATTCCCGAACTTAAAAGAAAGAAGAAGATCAGCTGTAAACTATAAATGATGTTGATGGACCAGTATCAACCATTTAACTATACAGCCATTTAACAATTATAAAGGTATGAAAGCAGAGAGCACCGTAACCCCGTTGATGAAACAGTACAACGCTATAAAAGCGAAGCATCCGGGGGCGTTACTGCTGTTCAGGGTGGGGGATTTTTACGAAACCTTTGGCGAAGATGCCATCAAGGCTAGTAAGATACTAGATATCGTGTTAACCAAGCGTGGCGCAGGCTCCCCTTCCGAAACAGCGTTGGCTGGTTTCCCGCATCACTCCCTGGATACCTACCTGCCAAAACTGGTGCGTGCCGGCGAGCGCGTAGCTATCTGCGACCAGCTCGAAGACCCGAAATCTGTTAAAGGCATTGTAAAGCGTGGCGTAACTGAGCTGGTAACACCGGGCGTGTCTTTTAACGACCAGGTGTTGGAGCGCCGCAGCAACAATTACCTGGCAGCTGTACATTTTGGTAAAGCGGAGATAGGTGTTTCTTTCCTGGATGTATCTACGGGCGAATTTATTACCGCGCAAGGTGACCGAAACTATATCGGGAAGCTGCTGCAGAGCCTAGCACCTTCTGAAGTATTATTCTGCAAACGCGAAAAAGAAACTTTTACCGAACGCTACGGCCCTGATTTCAGATACTTTGCCCTGGAAGAATGGGTTTTCAACTATGATTTTGCCTACGAGTCGCTGACCCGGCAGTTTGGTACTGCTTCGCTGAAAGGGTTTGGCATTGAAGGCATGGTAGAGGGCATTATTTCGGCAGGAGCTATCCTGCATTACCTGTCCGAAACGCAGCACAAAGAGATCAGTCACATTGCCACCATCTCCCGCTTGGAAGAAGATAAGTATGTATGGCTGGATAGATTTACCATCCGTAACCTGGAACTGGTTTTCCCGCAGCACCAGGAAGGCGTGCCGTTGATACAGGTACTTGACCAGACCGTAACCCCAATGGGTGCGCGCCTGCTCAAAAAATGGGTAGTATTGCCCTTAAAAGATGTTGCCCAGATAAAACGCCGCTTAGATACCGTAGAAGCCCTGACCCAGCACCGCGAACTGCTGACTGAACTTACTACGCACCTGAAGCAGATAAACGACCTGGAGCGCCTGATCTCGAAAGTGGCGGTGCGGCGTGTAAACCCTCGTGAGCTGGTACAACTGGCAAAAGCCCTGGATGCTATAGTTCCGATACAGGCTGCACTGGCGCTAAGTAATATCACCGCGTTACAGAAACTTGCCGCCCAGCTTACCCCCTGTGATGGCCTGCGCGAAGAGATCAAAAACATCCTGAAGCCCGAGCCGCCCATGCTCACCAACCAGGGCAACATGATTAACGACGGCATTGATGCAGAACTGGATGATCTGCGTGCTATAGCTTTCTCCGGTAAAGATTACCTGGCACAACTGCAGCGACGCGAAGTACAAAATACTGGCATCAGTTCTCTTAAAATTGCTTACAACAAAGTTTTCGGCTATTACCTGGAGGTCAGCAACGCGCATAAAGATAAAGTGCCGGCCACCTGGATACGCAAGCAGACGCTGGTAAATGCCGAGCGCTACATTACCGAAGAACTGAAGACCTACGAAGAGAAAATCCTGAATGCCGAAGACCGCATCTATAGTATAGAATTTGGCCTCTACAACGAGCTGGTGCTGCATGCTTTGGATTATGTGGCCCAGGTTCAGCAGAATGCGAAGGTTATCGGTGTAATCGACTGCCTGAGCTCGTTTGCAACTATAGCCTTAGCCAACAACTATACCAAGCCCGAGGTAAGCGATAGCCACATACTGGATATCAAAAAAGGGCGCCATCCGGTCATCGAAAAGCAGTTGCCCTTAGGCGAAAGCTACGTGCCAAACGATATTTTCCTGGATAACGAAACTCAGCAGGTCATCATCATTACTGGTCCGAACATGGCCGGTAAAAGTGCTTTGCTACGCCAAACGGCCCTTATAGTGCTGATGGCCCAGATCGGTTGTTTTGTTCCCGCTGAGGCCGCCAGCATTGGCATTATTGATAAGATATTTACCCGCGTAGGTGCATCGGATAACCTGTCGAAAGGCGAGTCTACGTTTATGGTGGAGATGACCGAAACAGCCAGCATTCTGAATAACCTGTCGGATAGGAGTTTGGTGCTGATGGATGAGATTGGCCGTGGTACGAGTACGTATGATGGTATTTCGATTGCCTGGGCTATAGTTGAGCATCTGCATAACCATCCGAAGTTTAAAGGTAAAACGCTCTTTGCTACCCACTACCACGAGCTTAACCAACTGGCCGAAGAACTGCCGCGCGTGAAAAACTATAATGTGTCGGTAAGAGAAGCCGGTGGCAAGATATTATTTATGCGTAAGCTGGTAGAAGGTGGCAGCGAGCACAGCTTTGGTATACATGTGGCCCAGATGGCCGGTATGCCGAACAGCGTAGTGTTGCGCGCCGACGAGATCATGCATCACCTGGAAAAAGAAAAAGTATCGGAACAGGCACCGCAACAGAAAATGAAGTCGGCTCCGAAAAACAACTTCCAGTTGAGCATGTTTGAGGCCGCCGACCCGCAACTCCTACGCGCCAAAGAACTGCTGGACCAACTCGATATTAATACTATTACACCAGTAGAAGCCCTGCTAAAATTGAACGAACTAAAAGGCCTGCTGAAAGAAAAAGGAGAAACCGTTCGCTAAAACAGGAAACTATAGCTATGATGCATAAACCCGAAATACGGATGTGTGGCGAAAAAAAGTTGGTCGGCATGCAAATCCAAACATCTATGGCCGAAGATAACACTGTAGCCATGTGGCAACGGTTTATGCCCAGGCGTAACGAGATCAGCAATAAGGTAAATGAGTTACTATATTCGGTACAGGTATTTACTGGCGGCTTAGAACTGGAAGAGTTTACCCCTAAAACAGTTTTCGAGAAATGGGCCGGTGTAGAGGTTTCCGGCTTTAAGGAAATACCAGAAGGCATGCATACATTTATATTACCTTCTGGCCTTTATGCTGTTTTCAATTATAAAGGTCCGACGAGTGCGTTTTATGAAGCAGCCCAATACATTTATGGCTCTTGGCTTCCGGAGTCGGTATACAAACTGGATGACAGGCCGCATTTTGATGTAATGGGCGAAAAGTACCTGGGGCCAAATAACCCTGAATCGGAAGAAGAAATATGGATTCCGGTAAAACTGCGGTAGAAAGTATAGCCAGAGGCACATTTTAAACTATAAAATCAGGTGTCGGAAAAATATTATGAAATTTTTCTTCCTGAAAATCAGCTTAAAACGCTAAAACCAAAGATTTTTTTTACACAGGCTATTGACAAGTGGATTTTTGTCTATATCTTTGTATCACTAAATCGCTGGGACGGAAACGAAAAGCGAAATAGTAAGACTAAAAGCGGGAGTAGCTCAGTTGGTAGAGCGCGACCTTGCCAAGGTCGAGGTCGCGAGTTCGAACCTCGTCTCCCGCTCAAAAAAAGGCAGATAAAGACGTTGTGTTAAACAACGTCTTTGTTTTTTAAAGTCACCCTTCGGATGTCGTCCGGATGGCTTGCCGGGATGGTGGAACTGGTAGACACGCAAGACTTAAAATCTTGTGAGCGCAAGCTCGTGCGGGTTCGATTCCCGCTCCTGGTACTCTTGCCCCTATATAGGGAAAACAAAAGAAAGTAAAAACCCGCTTAAATTTAGTTTTAAGCGGGTTTTTGCGTTTTCAGCCCTTCCTTGTTTTCCCTTTTTTAGCCCTTGTTTTGTTACTTTTTGTTACTCATTTGTTACTCGATTATTTTCAATTATCGTTTAATATGTTATATTTGATAACAAAGGAATACAAAAGAGCAGCAAGTGAAAAAGAAAGCCCCCAAAGAACCTGTCAGGCTCAGAGAAAAAAAGCTGAGCAACGGCAACCTCAGCCTGTACCTGGATTATTACCAAGCAGGGAAAAGGCAATATGAGTTCCTGAAGCTTTATTTGATCGCCAAACCTAAGAATACCTTAGACAGGCAATCCAATCAGACAACGTTGGAGCTTGCCAACCGGATAAAGGCCAAGCGTACGGAAGAGGTTTACCTGGGCACATTCGACCTGAAAGGCAAGAATCAGGGGGCTGCTGACTTTGTGCAGTATTATCAGGCGTATGTGAAGGCTTACGCCAAGTCAGACTACAATACGATGGCTGCCTGTTTTAAGCGGTTTAAAGACTTTCTGAAGGACACTTATGCAAAAGAGCGCCTGCTCTGCAAAGAGCTAACCCCGAATCTCATACTTGGCTTCAAGGATTATCTGGAATCCAAGCAGACGGGGGAAGGACCACAGACCTATTTCAGCCGCTTTAAGAAAGTGGTCAAGCATGGCATACGGGAAAATTTGTTCCCACATTACCCGCTCCCCGAGAACGTAAAATTCAAAGGCAGTGGCATGAACAAAGGCATCCTGAGTTTAGACGAGATAAGCACCTTGGCCAAAACCCAATGTGGGAACGACACTATCAAACGCGCTTTTCTTTTCGCCTGCAACACAGGCTTACGGTTCGGGGATATAAAAGCCCTGCAATGGCAGGATATTAATGGTACTGAGCTTGCTATCAAACAAAATAAAACCCAGCAGATCCACCGCCTAAGATTAAACCAAAATGCTTTAAAGTTGATAGGAGAGCGGAATAGTGCTAAGGAACTGGTGTTTGTTTTGCCCTCATTTGAAGGTTCAGTGAAAACAATTAACAATTGGGCAAAAAGGGCAGGCATTGATAAGCGAATTACCTGGCACAGCGCCCGACATTCCTTTGCTACCAACATACTTTTATTGGGGTATGATATTAAGACCCTATCTCAGTTGTTGGGGCACACTTCTATCCAGCATACACAGAAGTACCTTACCATTGCAGATGAGCGGAAAGTCCAGGCTGTTAATGCATTGCCTGACCTAGATTTTTAAGGATTATTCATTCGAAATGAGCAAGTATTAGGACACCTGATTTAAACATTAGTTATGATCAAATATACTTACCAAGCTTGGCGAGAAGGAAAATCCTTGCCACCAGATTTAACGCGTTTGGTTTTCTTTAGTGAACTAACTGAAGAAGATTATATTAGAATTAGTGGAGAGCAGCATAAAGCTTTTAAGTATGTTGTCGAGAGCGAGCTAAAGCAGAGGATAGAACGTTTTCTGTATAAGTTTGATGAGACAGCATTAAAAAGCCACCAAATAGAACTTGAGATTTTAGGACAGGAAGAAGGATTAGCTAAGAAAAAAGAGCAATTTCCTGATGCTTATGATATAGCTGCTTCAAACCATTTAAAGGTGGGTGAGGGGCTAACTTATAAGGAAATACAAAAGATTTACAGTAAGGATAATAAGGAAAGTGAGTTTGTTCTGGCTATCAATTGTATTGACTCCCCTCTCAGGTTAATCGTAGATTTGGAATTTCTTCAGTGGTTAAAGTGGCTGCATAAGAAAGAGAAGAAAGCTGAAGATGTATTATTCAGTAAGTTTTATGAAAATGCTTGCGATTCCAATCATGGAGACATTTTAGAGAATAATAACTGGTCTAGTTTATTTAAAGATCCGACCGAAGCTGATAAAATACTCGATCTTATAGCAGAGCACCTCTCCAGTTCAGGTCAATGGCTAACAGAGCCTAAGGGAAGGTACATGGTTGCCTTATGCACAGAGCTGGAGTATAAGGGCTATTTTAAGAATACAAGTAATACTGTAAAAGCCAGCAGCTTCAATGCTCAGTTCGGCTTATCTCTAAATCAGAAGAACTTCCAGCCTAACCGGAGAGGAGATGCTGATTTTTATAGAGAAAATTTTAGTTGCATACCTCCTTACAAGCCGAAGAAGCGTGTTTGAGTTGTTCCATTTGTTCCTTTTTTGTTCCATTGGAACAAATGGAACAACTTCTTTTCCCGCCTTTACAATCTTTGCTCTTGTTAACAATTAAAGGATTGGCCAATCCATTTCTTCAACCTACAAAACAAAAGAAATGGAATTACAAGAGCTGGAGCAAAGGCTACTAAACATTGAGTCCCTGCTTCTTTCCCAAAAAACGGTATTAAACTTCGATGAGGCAGCCGCCTATACCGGCTTATCAAAGAGTTACTTGTACAAGCTGACTTCTTCAGCGCGAATACCACATTTCAAACCTCAGGGTAAGCATATTTACTTTAATAAGCTGGAGGTGGATATGTGGCTACAGCGGAACCCAACGAAGCCAATAGACGGTGCTGATATAGAAGAACAGGCAGAGACCTATATCACCCTGAAACGAATGGGAGGCTTGCGATGATGAAGCTATATAGTAAGAAGTCTCTAATGACAGTTTTTGTCAAGAGCTATGTACGATACATTGCATCTTAGGCTACGGAAAGAGGTGGTTGGAGATGATATGTTTTATTGCCTTCCGATCCTGAGTAATATAGCAGAAACAACATGGAAAGATGGCCGAATTTACATTACAGGAAATATCGGTAATTGCCTTGTGAGTATTTCTGAAAATGGGATGAGCATCAAAGGCAGCCTGTCAAAATTCTATCTAGGATCCAATCTCTATACTTTAACCAGAAAGGATACTAAACTAGCTTTTGAACTGATGGCGGATACCCTGCATCTTCCGATTCACCGTGCAGTTGTCTCCAGATTGGATATCGGTCTGAACCTAGAGACTCAGTATACGCCAGAACTTTATTACCGCTACCTGGGGCCTTCCAACTATTACAAACGGTTGACTCAGCCTCAAAGCATTACCTATCAGAATAAGCGCCGCAGTAAGAAGTTTTATAATAAGGCAGCAGAATGTAGAAGTACAGGGGTTGTACTTCCACTTTTATACCAAGACAAGAATCTGCTAAGGTATGAAGTGAGCTACCTGCAGCGACTGCGGAGCCAGTTTAAAATAGGCGTTATAACACCGGACACCCTTACAAATGAGCCTTTTTACTTTAAACTTATCGACTGTTGGGTTAATGAATATGAATCCATTAACAAAGTAAAATCAATAAGCATGAACACGAATCATATCAGAACTCCTAAAGATTATTTAAGGCAAGTTGCAGCTATGGCCATCTTAGAGCAAGGAATCGACTCACATTTGGATTATGTAGACTTGCTTAAGAATCAAAACAAGTTCAAGAAAGTCGAATATTACTCCAGGCTGAGGCGTGATATTAGAAAACTTGCAGCAACCAAGATCTCGTGCGATATGCCCGAGTTGATACAGGAATTAAATCAGAAAGTAGATCAGGCAAGATTACACTTCAACTAAACGCTTTGCTGTATTAGAACTGCTTTTAAAAAGAACAAAAATTTACAAAATGTCAAAATCATGGGACTAAAGAAAGGCATGACCAACAACCCCGGCGGCCGACCGCTAGGGACAGTCAACAAAGTAACTAGAAGTTTAAGGGAGCGCATCAATGCTTTCTTGGAAGATAACTTCATCTTAATCGAAGAAGATTTTAAGCTCCTTGACTCGAAGGAGAGAACCATTTTCTACACGAAGCTGCTAGCTTTTGGGCTTCCCACTTTAAAAGCCATCGACTATACCAATAGTATCAATAGCAAGCTAGAGGGTTTATCAGATGAGCAACTAAACATGATGATCGAAGCAGTATTAAATGATACAAGTGATGAGTTATGAAAGTATTAGACGTAAATAGCCCTGAACACAGGGCCTTTGTGATTGAGGCAATTAAAAGTAAAGAAGCTTATCTGCTAAGGCAGCTAAAGTTTGCCTCAAAGTCTGGGCTATCACAATTGCTTCTTTTAGAATCCACTCTTGATGCCCTGATGTTCTCAAGCTGGGAAGAGGAAAACCCTGACCAATATGTGATTTTTACAGATAAACCGTTTTATGAGTTTTTGGTCCGTGTGACGACTGAAGCCTATGGCTCTCCAGAATAGTTGTAATTGGATTTATTTTTTATGTATTAAAATAAGAGAGGTTACCCCGTGGCCTCTCTTATTTTATAGGTGCTGTATATCAGTAGGTTGATGTCGATCTGTAGTTATAGTTAAATTTAAACTTGTTGTAAGTATATGAGTTTTACTATCTTGTTACATCTTGTAAGATTTACCATACAAGTATCTGGATTTACCTTCTATATTACCCATGTCTGAAAACCACAAACGCCAATTAGAACAACAACTCTGGAACATCGCCAACACCCTGCGCGGCAAAATGGACGCTGACGAGTTCCGGGATTATATACTGGGCTTTATCTTCTACAAATACCTGTCTGAGAAGATGGAGCTGTATGCTAACAAGATACTAGCCGAGGACGGCATTAAGTATGCCGACATAAACGAAAACACCGAAGAAGGGCAGGAATACCTGGAGGCCATTAAAGAAGAAGCGCTTACCAGCCTGGGTTATTTCCTGAAGCCGGCGGAGCTGTTTAAGGAACTGGCCCGCAAAGGCAACTCCAACAGCAAAGAAGAAGGCGTGAGCAACTTTATACTGGATGAGCTGACGCAGGTGCTCAAGCACATTGAGCAGAGCACGATGGGCACCGAGAGCGAAGACGACTTTAACAAGCTATTCGAGGACCTGGATTTGACATCCACCAAGCTGGGCCGTACCGAAGCTGCCAAGAACGATTTGATTGCCAAAGTGCTGGGCCACCTGGATAAGATAGACTTTAAGCTGGAAGATACAGAAGCCGACGTGCTGGGCGATGCCTACGAGTACCTGATCGGGCAGTTTGCGAGCGGCGCGGGCAAGAAAGCGGGTGAATTTTATACCCCACAGGAAGTGTCGAAGGTGCTGGCCAAGCTGGTGACTACCGGAAAAACCAAGCTAAAATCGGTGTATGACCCTACCTGCGGCTCGGGCTCTTTGCTGTTGCGCGTGGCCAAGGAAGTAGACGAAGTTTCTAACTTTTACGGACAGGAGCTGAACCGCACCACTTACAACCTGGCGCGCATGAACATGATCCTGCACGACGTGCACTTCCAGAAGTTCGACATACGGCAGGAAGACACGCTGGAGCACCCACAGCACCTGGAGCAGCGCTTCGAGGCGATAGTTGCCAATCCGCCGTTCTCGGCAAACTGGAGTGCCAGCCCGCTGCATTTGTCCGACGACCGCTTTAGCCAGTACGGCAAGCTGGCCCCGAGCTCTAAAGCCGACTTTGCCTTTGTGCAGCATATGGTACACCACCTGGCTGATAACGGAGCTATGGCAGTGGTGCTGCCGCATGGTGTGCTGTTCAGGGGCGGAGCCGAAGGGCATATACGCCAGTACCTGATCGAGGACCGCAACTACCTGGACGCCGTGATCGGACTTCCAGCCAACATTTTCTACGGTACTAGCATTCCTACCTGCATCCTAGTGTTTAAGAAATGCCGCGAGCAGAACGACAATATCCTGTTTATAGATGCCAGTCAGTATTACGAGAAGGCCAAAACGCAGTGCTACCTGCGCGACATCGATATTGAAAAGATCATTACGACGTACCGCGAGCGCAAACCCGAGTTCAAGTATAGCCATGTGGCCAGCCTGCAGGAGATTCGCGACAACGACTATAATCTGAACATTCCGCGCTACGTGGACACCTTTGAAGAGGAAGAATCTATAGACCTGAACGAAGTAGCTACCGCACTTGCCCAACTGGAAGACGAGATGCAAAGTACTGACCAAACTATAGCCGCGTTTTGCGCCGAGTTAGGTATAGCTAAACCTTTTTAACTATGGAAGCAACAGCAGAAATAACAGCAGCCGTGAAGAACGTACCCGCTCTTCGCTTTCCTGAGTTCGAGGGGAAGTGGAAAGAAGGGAAGTTAAAAGGTCTGATTAAATCTATAGATTCAGGATGGAGTCCACAATGTGAAGCCGTTCCTGCTGAAACAGATGAGTGGGGTGTTCTTAAAACAACTTCTGTAGTTTGGGATGGATTTAATGAAAACGAAAATAAGAGACTACCTGATCATTTAGAGCCTAGAGAGGAAATACAAGTAAGGGTAAACGATATTTTGATAACACGTGCTGGTCCTACAAATAGAGTAGGGGTAACAGTTCACGTAGATAAAATTCGCCCAAAACTTATGCTTTCTGATAAGATCGTTAGACTCAGAACTAATGATGAAAATAACTCAAAGTTTATTGCGATCTCTTTAGCTAGTGATCGTGCACAAAAGCAGTTGATGAGTAAGTCAAGCGGGCTAGCTACTTCACAGACAAATATCTCGCAAAGTATAATACTCAATACTAAGCTAATTTATCCTGCTAAAGAAGAGCAGCAAAAAATAGCTTCATTCTTAACTGTTGTTGATGGTAAGATTCAGCAGTTAAGCAAGAAGAAGGAGCTGTTGGAGAAGTATAAAAAAGGGGTGATGCAGCAGATCTTCTCTCAGCAGATCCGCTTCAAGGATGACAACGGTAATGACTTTCCTGAGTGGGAGGAGAAAAGGCTAGAGAAATATATAACACATAAGTCCGAGCGAAATAGAGATGGTAAAGTTGAACTAGTACTTAGTGTTAGTAATAAAAAGGGTTTCATCACACAAGACGAACAGTTTGACGGTTATGCAGTTGCAAGTAAAGATTTGTCTAACTATAAAGTTGTTGAAAGAAACGATATAGCTTATAACCCTTCTAGAATAAACGTAGGTTCTATTGCCCGACTAACCAATTTTGACAAAGGTATTGTGAGCCCTATGTATGTTGTGTTCTCACTTAAAGAAGGTTTGAGTATACCTTATTTTGAGTTTTTATACGACACATTTTTATTTAAACATCTAATAAAAGTTAGTTGCTCAGGTAGTGTTCGTGATACCTTGAATTTTGAGGACTTATGTAGTTTTAAGCTAAGATTTCCTTCAACGGACGAGCAAAATAAAATAGCCAAATTCTTAACTTCAATAGACAACAAAATAAACTATACTTCTAAACAACTGGAACAGGCGCAGCAATTCAAGAAAGGCTTGCTGCAGCAAATGTTTGTGTAAAAATGGTAAGCGCGGAGAAACTAAGCAATCTACTAGATGGCACCAAAAGGATAATAGCCCACCAAAAGGAGCTAGCAGAACTGCGTGGCGAAACATTTAATGTTTTCTCTATACTTAAGATGGAGCGCCTGGAGAACAGTACCCATTCCGCTTTTTTAACAGAGCTTTTAAATCCAGATGGCACGCACCTAAAGGGCAACATATTTTTGAAGCTTTTCCTGGATACACTTGAGGATGTACCCCTAACACTCAACCTGAATACCACGAATGTAAAGCCAGAGCATCATATAGGTGCCCGCAACGTGGATACTAAATACGGAGGCAGGATTGATATTTATATCTGTGATAGTTTAAACAACAGTATCTCTATAGAGAACAAGATAGATGCTGGCGACCAGGAGGCTCAAATAGAGCGCTACTATAATCACAACAAAGGCAAAAACACAGTGCTATACCTAACTTTACATGGCTCCGATCCATCAAACGGAAGCAAAGGAGCGTTGGAGTCTGGCACAGATTTTCATAACATATCATACCGCAAACACATCCTTGAGTGGCTGGATAAGTGTTTAAAAGAAGCAGCTGATTCCCCAATCCTTCGCGAAACTATAAAGCAATACAAGATCCTTATCCAAAAGCTTACTGCAACTATGGCTGAGAAACAAACACAGCAACTAACCAACCTGATGCTCTCACATTATAAAGAGGCAGAGTATATTGCTTCAAACTTTAACAGGGTTACTATAGAAATAAGAGAAGAGATCAGGCAAAGTGTTATTAAAAAACTACAGGAACACGTTGGAGCTAGCTATACTATTACTGCCCAGAATGCTTATAACAAGCCTTATACGCTTATTTGGATTAAGCTAAAAGGGATGGAGGATAAACCAATATTCTTTATTGTAGAGACTTTTAGTGGATTACCACAAGGGCATTTTGGTGGCGCATTGTTCATAGGTACAGTTGATGTTGGTAAGGATGAAAGTGAGTTTATGAGAAATAACGATCATTATATTCACAGATGGTATAACGCATATAAGTTAAATGATTTTGAGCAGGATGAGCTGAAGCTTAGCAATTCAGATTTACTTCAGAAAATCAATTCTGATAGTATTTTCAAGAGTAATCTTGTGGAGCATATAGTAAACGAAATAGAAACTTATCTAGCCCGAGAAACTGATAAGGTGCGGTTTTACCTAAACAAGTTAAGTTAATGGGAACACAACCGGAGCAGGTACTTGAAGACAACCTGGTAAAACAGCTGCAGGGGCTGGGCTATAGTTACGTTGCGATAAAAGACGAGCAGGCCCTGCTAGCCAACCTGAAAACGCAGCTGGAAAAGCACAACCAGGTATCGCTGACGGAAAAGGAATTTGAGCGCGTGCTTAACCACTTGAACAAAGGCAACGTGTTCGACCGCGCCAAAGTGCTCCGCGATAAAATGCAGCTCACCAAGGACGATGGCACGAGCGTGTACCTGGAGTTTCTGCAGCAGGAGCATTGGTGCCAGAATTTGTTTCAGGTAACCCAGCAGGTAACTATAGATGGCACCTACAAAAACCGCTACGACGTAACGCTGCTGGTAAACGGCCTGCCGCTGGTGCAGATCGAGTTGAAGCGCCGCGGTCTGGAACTGAAAGAAGCTTTTAACCAGGTAAACCGCTACCACCGCCATTCCTTCGGGGCATCGCATGGCCTGTTCCAGTATGTGCAGCTATTTGTGATCAGCAACGGCGTAAACACCAAGTACTACGCCAACAACCGCCGCCAGTCGTTTAAGCAAACCTTCTATTGGGCTGATACCAACAATAAGCTCATCACCCAGCTCGAAGCCTTTACCAAAGCGTTCCTGGAACCCTGCCACCTGGCCAAAATGGTGACCAAGTACATTGTGCTCAACGAGACGCACAAGATCCTGATGGTGCTGCGCCCGTACCAGTACTACGCCACCGAAGCCATCATCGATAAGGTAAAGAACTCGGATAAGAACGGCTATATCTGGCACACCACCGGCTCGGGCAAAACGCTCACGTCCTTTAAAGCCAGCCAACTGCTCATGCAGCTGCCCAAGGTACACAAAGTAGTGTTTGTAGTAGACCGCAAGGACCTGGATTACCAGACCACCAAAGAGTTCAACAGCTTTTCGGCAGGAAGTATCGACGGCACCGACGATACTCGCGCCCTGGTCGGCCAGCTTTCCGGCAACACCAAACTCATCGTTACCACTATACAGAAGTTAAACAATGCCATCGGCAGCGCCCGTTTTTCCGGCAAACTGGAAAAGCTACGGGAAGAGCGCGTGGTGTTTATTTTTGACGAGTGCCACCGCAGCCAGTTCGGCGAAACGCACAACCGCATCAAAAGCTTCTTTACCAAAGCCCAGCTGTTCGGCTTTACGGGCACCCCGATCTTTGCTGAGAACGTGATCAAAAACGACCTGGGCAAGCGCACCACCCGCGATTTGTTCGACGAGTGCCTGCACAAATACCTGATAACCGATGCCATCAAAGACGAAAACGTGCTTAAGTTCTCGGTAGAGTATGTGGGCAGGTACAGGGAGAAAGCAGGCAGCAATACCGAGATTGATATAGAAGTAGAAGACATTGACACCAAAGAGCTGTTGGAAGCCCCGCAGCGCCTGGAAAAGATCGTAGACTACATCATCGAGCACCACCCGCGCAAAACCCACGGCAAAGAGTTTACCGGCATGTTCTGCGTGAGCAGCGTGGATGTACTTATCCGCTATTACGAGCTGTTCCAGAAGCGCAAAACCGAAGGCAAACACAACCTAAAAATAGCCACTATCTTCAGCTACGCGTCCAACGAAGAAGACAAAGGCGCCACCGGCGATTACATGCTCGAAGACGAAGAGATTTCCGTAGCCGCCGAGCCAACTATAGCCTATACCGCCAACAGCCACACCCGCGAGAAACTGGATGCGTTTATCGTGGACTATAACACCCTATTCAACACCAAGTTCTCTACCAAAGACAGCCAGTCGTTCTACAACTACTACAACGACATCTCGAAGCGGGTAAAGAACAAGGAAATAGACCTGCTGCTGGTCGTAAACATGTACCTGACCGGCTTTGACTCTCCGCCGCTGAGCACATTGTATGTAGACAAGAACCTGAAATACCACGGCCTGATCCAAGCCTACAGCCGCACCAACAGGCTTTATACCGAGCAGAAGTCACAGGGTAACATCGTGGTGTTCCGTAACCTGAAACAAGCCACGGATGATGCCATTGCGCTGTTCTCTAACAAGGATGCCAAAGACATTATCCTGGTAGAGCCTTACGAGGACTATGTAACTAAATTCAACATTGCTTTTGCCGAGCTGCTAAAAATAGCGCCTACGGTAGGTAGTGTGGACAGCCTGCCAAGCGAAGAAGAAGAGCTGGAGTTTGTAAAAGCCTTCCGCGAATTGATGCGCCTGAAAAACGTGCTTACCACTTTCGCTGACTTCAGTTTTGATCACCTGGCCATGTCCGCGCAGAGCTTTGAAGACTATAAAAGCAAGTACCTGGACCTGTATGATAAGGTTAAAACAGGCACCGCCAAAGAGAAAGAATCGATACTGGATGATGTGGACTTTGAGCTGGAACTGATCCACCGCGACGAGATCAACGTGGCCTACATCCTGAAGCTACTAGCCAAGCTCAACACTGCCAGCGAAGAAGATAAAGAGCGCCAGAAAAAAGCCATCCTGGATACGCTTACAGGCGAAGCCACCCTGCGCAGTAAACGCGAGCTTATCCGCAAGTTCATCGAAGAGAACCTGCCGCGCATCGAAGATATAGACGACATACCGGAACAGTTCGAAAACTTCTGGGCCCGGGAGCAAATGGCCGCCTTCGAGAAGATGAGCAAAGAAGAACAGCTCGATCCTGTAAAGCTACAAGCCGTGCTGGGTAATTACCTTTTCACCGAACGCACACCCTTAAGAGATGAAGTACTGGGCATGCTGCCTGCCAAGCCGAAACTGCTGGAACGCAAGCCGATTGCCGAACGCATTACAGCTAAGATGTTAAGCTTTGTCGAGACGTTTATCAGTGGGATGGGGGCGAGGTTATAGAAATGTTTTAAAATAAATAATGCTTCCTCAATCATCCTAATTAAAAAATTAATGGATGATTGAGGAAGCATTATTTTTCTACCTACAGTAGTACTAGTGTAGGATTTGTGTAGGATTATTGATTTTTAAGAATTCTTCAAGTTTACTGTTTTTCAAAGATCCTAAAATTATCTCCTGGGCTATAAAATAATCCTCAATTGTTACTTTGCCATCATTATCTAAATCAACATTATTTTCTGCCATAAAATCTAAGATAGAATTCAAGATGAATGTTAAATAGTATTTTATGTGTGAGATATGAACGTATATACCATTCTTTATTGCAGCATTATGTACAATCTCATTTCTGATTCTATATAGACGTGTAATGTTTGATGTTATATTATGTTGATGCTTTATAAGAACCTCATTGATTTTATTAGGCTCCTCATACCATTTCTGAAAGAAATTTGTCCTAAACTTTAATAATTCACTTTCACTATTTACAATTACATCTCTATATGATTTATGTAATAACAAATAGTTTAAATTGTCATCGTAGTTACTTATGTGCCCGTTGATTTCTTGTCTACTTAGAGCCTTATGGTAATCAAAGAGATTTCTTTTAACATATATCAGGCTATGACATTTAGGAAAGTATTTTCTTATTCTATCTATAGTCTTTTCAGCGCTATTGGTTGTTGTAAATATATATTCTAGCCCAATCCAATAGTTCAACAATTTTGTTTCCAATTCAGGAGATTCGCTTCCAGTCCTATAATACCTTATTGCACTTAATATCTTATTATAACTTTCTGAACCAATATTATTCTGCTCAATCTTTTTAATTTTTATTAAAAGATTTTCGAATATACTTGCATCACTTCTAAAATAACCATCTATCTGGAAGTTGCTTGGGAAAGTAGATGCTTTTTGGGGCTCATTCTCACCTATTACAGCGCAACGTTCATCAATCCTAAATATATGTTTGCTGAAGCCTAGATGATAGATATCAAGATCCTTTGAAACCCTATTAAGAGCTATTTCAATTGCTTTAAAATAGTCTTTGGTATGAATCTTAATATAGATCAAGTTCTCACCTTTATGTTTTTCTAAGTATTCATTTACTTGATTGGAGGTTTTCTTTTCGATTGCTTTTCGAAATTTCTTAGTTATTAATCCATAAGAATTATCAATTTTATAGAATTCCTGAAATTGAAAAGTTGAGCCTTTTATATTAAAGACAACAGTAAATTCTTCATCTGCTTTTTGTGCTAACTCTTTATAAATGTTAAATCTCTCTTCGAAGGACTTACTATGGCCTTTTTTCCTTACAAATACGATTTGAAATAAATTATATAAGTACTGTTTAGTATAGCCCTTATTAATAAGTTCAACAAATAAATGATTGGTAAAAACTACAATCTTCTTCCGTAATGAGAAAAAGTCACTCTCCTTAATCGTCAATGCTCCTTCAGAGTCAATTAATGAATCATAAGAATTCATTAAATTATTTACTTCGTCAAATAAATGAGCATCATAGCCTAAATTATCCTTTAAAATAAGCTTACTTGATTGAATTAAAAGCTTGTAGTTGTTTCTATCTGCTTTATTTAATATTTCTAGATAATGTTTTTTGTTAATTTGTTTATATAACAATCCATCGTTGTTATCTTCTAAAGCTTGTTTTAATTCCTTACTTGTAGATTCGACATAGTCATTATTAGTTAAGATACCTGATATTGACGAATAAGTAACCTGAATTAATTCTTCAATAAGGGTCTTAGGATTATGTAATCTTAACCTAAAGCTGTCTATAGTATTTCTATATAAAAGTTCTATTCCTTTCTCTATAAATAATTTTTGAAAAGGGTTTACAGAATAGTCTAGATTAATCTTTTGCATTTGTATTACGTATACCTTACCTTTGTGTAAAGGTAGTATAAAAATAGCCTAAAGATACAGAATGGGGCTCGGGAATTGACCTCTACTGTTTTTGCAGTAAGTTTTTTCTCGTTCCCCTAAGTAATTTGAGACCGAATTTAATTATTCGGTCTTTTTTTATGGCTTAAATTTAAATTTTTACCCTCTTATTGTGTATTATTCAAGCCCTAAATATCTAAAATGAAGCATACCGCAACTACATTAAAAGCTCAAGAAAAGCTAATGAACCTATCTGGATATCCAGTCGAGATAGTAACTATGAAAGAGTTTGCTATTTCGAGCGGATTGTTAAATGTAGAAAGTTATTTAGGGGTTCATTACTTCGATGGAGAGCAACATATTATAGGTGTTAATTCAGAAAAGCCTGAAACAAATGAAAGTACATTTGTTCATGAATGTATTCATGCAATTCTTGATATAGAAGGTTTTCCTAAAGTAAAAATTGACTATAAAGGTTCCGAGGATATAACCATAAATAAGAACTGTGACTTGCTAGCAGCTTTCTTGTCTTCTGCAATTCAACATCCTGAAGTCTATAGGAGAATGGACAAGGAGTTTAATATTGATATGCGGAATTATTTTCAAGGTCTTTTAATTCAGAAAAAAAGTAGATTAACTAAAAAGGATTCTGTTTCCCAAGGGGGCTTAGATGCAGTGCTTAGTAATCAACAGGATATTATTGATGGGTTTGAATATTTCTTTTACTCAGAAAACGAACAGAAGGAAATTTTAGATCTTTTTAAGAAGGTATCTCCGAGTGCATTTGATTTTTTACAAGGAATTAGAAAGAAGTCAAAGCTAGACTTCTATTCTCCAAGTAAAGCAAGAGTATCAGCTTTGGATTTTTTTGAAAGAATAAAAAAATATGGCGAGAAAAAAGCAGGTCAATCCCTTAATACAATGTTTTGGGATAAAATTTCAATAGAGTAACCCGCTTTAGGCCTTTTAATAATCAGTCTATCTACATTTATTTGTTACTATTTTGTTACTATTTAAAAAATCGTTGCTGCATGTTGTTGATATTCAATGATATAAGGTAATGGTTTAATACACGCTCCTGGTACACTTAAAAGCCCCTGTAACTATTAAGTTGCAGGGGCTTTTTTGTTTTTGGAGTAACGTACATTATAGTTTTAGGTAATTGTTCGTACAGCTATCAAGTAAATAGGTTTTAACACGAGGAAAATGATCTTATACAGTGGGTTGATTACGTTAGAATATAATCCTGCAACGGACATATTAGAAACTACAATGCCTGATGCTTCGCAGTTTACGTTACCTGAGGTGCGTTTATGTTTGGATCTTATCATCTCCCACATCCGCAATTACCACATCAGTAAAGCTCTTTTTGATTCTCGCCATACACAACTGGATATGGGAGAGAAGGAAGACGAATACAAAGCGATGGCAGCGCAGTTTGGGAAAGAATTAATGGATACCCACATCCGTAAAATTGCCCGCTTAGCCTTAACAGATAGGAACCGAGAAGAACAGGGTAAAAAGCTACAACAGGTAACAAAACAAACTATCGATATCGGAACCTTCAACAACTATAAAGAGGCATTAAAGTGGTTGGAAATGGAATAGCTATCAGCCAGTTTGTTTAATTAAGTGGCCTCATTCGCAGACTTAAAACATATTTGCTTACAATGGCTTTTAATTACTTGTTAAGTGTGATTAATAAGGTGCATCTTAGCCATCAAAACAGCTTCTTTCCAGAGCGGTTTAAATTTCATATTCTTCTTGCCCTTTAAACTATTCTCTCCGTACACGTACAGAGTATAGCATTTATAGTATAGATAGGCCCTTCCCTTTTGTAGTTGGTAATTTTATGATCAGGCTAGTTTTTATTCTGGCACTTTGTGCGGTCAGTGTTGGTGCGGTGGCGCAGAGGAGTTTTCCTGTACAGCACCACGTGTATGTTGGTGGTGGTATTGCTGTAGCGCCTGAAAGTTTGGCTGGTATCGAAAGTGCCGATAACAAGGGATATGTAGAGAATGGACCGGTCGTAGCGCTTAACTATCTGGCAAAGTTGCATCGTTACGTCGGTATTGGTGCCACGTTGGGTCATAGCCGCAATAACCTGAACGCTGTAGCGGTAGCAAGCTCATTTTCTTCAGCTACAACCGTAAAAACTGAACCTTATGCGCTTACTTACCTGATGGCTGATGTATATGGCATGTTGCCTGTAAAGCAATGGCAGTTTTATGTAAGAGGCAGCGCAGGAAGTATATTGCCAACTGGCTGGGAAATGTACATTACAAATGATGTAGGTAGCGGCACCGTAAAAAGCGGACAACACTTTGTGCCTGCTTACGCCACCGCTGCTGGGGTAACCTATAGTTTAGGGAGAATAGACCTTGGTGTAGAGTCAAACCTGCTGGCCTCAGAGCCTGAATTTGAAGTGCAGATCAGCAAGTCTGTCAGTTACCGGAAGCAATGGCTTTCAGCTTTTAACCATACCATTAAAACAGGTTACCGCTTCTAAGGTATAACTATAGATTTTACCTGGACAGATCCTGGGCGCGGTTGGCATCTATGGCCAGCAAAATATAGAGCAAAATTGTAAACGACCATAACGACGAGCCTCCATAGCTAAAGAATGGTAATGGAATACCCACCACTGGGGCTAACCCTATAGTCATGCCGATGTTTACCAGGAAGTGAAAGAAGATGATAGAAGCCACGCAATAGCCGTAAGTTCTGGCAAAAACCGATTTCTGACGCTCGGCTATACTTACGATACGGGTCATCAGTAGCAGGAACAAAACTATAAGCACGGTACTACCTATCCAGCCATGCTCTTCCCCAATTGTACAGAAAATAAAGTCGGTACTTTGCTCCGGCACAAAATCGAATTTGGTCTGTGTGCCGTCCAGAAATCCTTTTCCAAACAAACCTCCTGAGCCAATCGCAATCTTTGACTGCGTTACGTTCCAGCCGTAGCCCAGTGGGTCAGCTTCGGGGCTTATAAGGGCTTTAATACGGTTTTGCTGGTGTGGCTGCAGTACATCATTTATAAAATAATCCACACTAAAGATCATGCCCACAATCAGCAGCAACAGCGCAACCATAGACTTGATACGGCGCATCAACCTATAGTCCAGCCAAATGGCTGCACCCATCAGCACAATAATGCCCGAAATCAGGTATAGTTTGGGTACTAATAAGGTAAGTATAAAAATAGCTGCTGCAGATCCGCCAATTATCAAAATCAATGGCGACATGCCTTCGCGGAAGTAAGCAAGTATAAATGCCCCGAAAACCAGTGCCGAACCAGTTTCATTTTGCAGGATGATGATAGCAGGAGGTAACAACGTAATTACAGCCAGGATCATCTGATCCTTCATATTCTGATGGCGAAGGTTTGCACCATTTAAGAACTTGGATGCAGCCAACGCCGTAGCAAATTTTGCAAGCTCGGCAGGCTGTAAGCGCACGCCACCGCCCAGGTCGAGCCAGGACCGTGAACCCGCAATAGGACTAGCTACAGCCAGGGTAAAGAGCAGCAAGAGTATAATAAACCCGTAAATAGGGTAAGCCAAGTGCTCAAATATCTTGTAATCTACAGCTAGCAGCATCGTTATCAGTATAACGGATGTGCCTATCCAAAGCAGCTGCTTACCAGAGTTTATGTCAAAACTAAAAATGTTGACCACGTTATCCGGGCTGTACACAACCGCATAAATATTCATCCAGCCGAGCGCCACCAACAGGAAGTACAACAATACCGTAACCCAATCCAGGTTATTAAAGATATTGCGCGAGGTACGCTTGCTACTACGCGTAGCAATTTTATACTTCGGTATGGTCTGTTCTACTGGCATTTGTTAGTCAATATTCAGGTATTGGCGGCTAAGCACCCATTTCTCTTTCCACTTAACTTTTGTCGAAACAGAATCGGTCAGGTATTTTTCCATCATCAGGCCGGCAATTGGCGCCGCCGACTGTGCCCCAAAACCTGCGTTCTCCACATAAACCGCAATCGCGATCTTTGGGTTCTCTTTTGGTGCAAATGCTACAAACACGGCATGGTCTTTACCCTGTGGGTTTTCGGCTGTACCTGTTTTGCCGCAAACTTCAATGCCCAGGTGCGCCAATGATGCATTGCGGCCTGTACCTGAACTGACTACAGCTGCCATACCATCTACTACAGGAGCATAATGTTTTGACTCAACAGAGGCATAGTTTCGCTTCTGGTATTCTCTTAACGGCTTGCCTTTTTCGCCCACGGCACGCACAATATGCGGTTTAATATAATAGCCCCTGTTGGCAATAATAGCCATAAAATTAGCCATTTGCAGCGGTGTTACGCCTAACTCACCCTGGCCTATACTTAGCGAATAGATCGTTGAGAATTTCCAGCGGTTCTCGCCATATATTTTGTTATACATGGCAGGTGATGCTACAATGCCTTGTTTCTCGTTCGGAAGGTCTATGCCCAACGTTGTGCCAAAGCCGAAAGTCGTTATCTGCTTACGCCATTCTGCCAAACCTATAGCGGTATCTTTAAACGGGTTTGAGGATTTTCCCTGGTTTATAGATGCCCTGAAAAGCTGGTAAAAGTATGGGTTACAGGATGTTTTAATAGCTATTGTCATATCGGTAGGGGCGGGGTGTGCGTGCGAACACGTTACCAAGGCCTGGTTACACGGATAGCCTGTATTCGGGGTAACTACGCCTTCCTGCAACGCAATAAGCGCATGTGCCAGTTTAAAGATAGAGCCCGGCGGGTTGCTGCTTGCCATGATCGGGCGGTTAAACATGGTCTTGTTCGGGTCGGTAAGCAGCTGCATGTAATTCTTGCCATAGTCCTTGCCGGTGAACAGGTTCGGATCGTAAAACGGGGCTGAGATATAAGCCAGCACTTCGCCGGTAGAGGGTTCTATAGCAACCACACTGCCCTTAGCGCCATTCATCAGGTACTCGCCATACTTCTGCAGTTCCAGGTCTATAGTGCTATACAGGTTTTTGCCGGCCACCGAAAGTGTATCGTAAGCGCCATCTTTAAATGGCCCTTTCTCAATGCCGCGCACGTTTACCATAATATGCTTCACACCACGCTGGCCCATCAGGTATTTTTCGTATTCCAGCTCAATACCGCTTTTGCCAATGTAGTCGCCAGGGCGGTAACCGGCATAAGCTGTATCTTCCAGTTGTTTCGGGCTGATCTCGGCAATATACCCTAAGGCATGCGACAAACTGCTGTGCGAATAACCACGTGCTGTACGCGCATTAATGTAAAATCCCGGGAAGTCGATCAGGTTATCCTGGATGTGGGCAATATCCTGAGTGGTTAGTTTTTGATAAAAAATGGATGGCTTAACAGGAGAATACGACCTTGCTTTTTTCAGCCGCTCACGCACATCTTCAAAAGGCAAGCCTAAAAGCTTAGCTAACCGAAGCGTATCGGGCTCGCGGGCTTCTTTTGGCACTACCATCAGGTCATAAACGGGCGTATTCTCAACCAACAGTTTTCCGTTGCGGTCATAAATTAGCCCCCGGAAAGGATACTGGATAACGGTTTTGATAGCATTTGTTTCGGCGGCTTGTTTATAGCTGCTGTCTACTACCTGTATGTAAAAAAGGCGCAGGGCAAACACAATACCGACCACTACAAAGATGGCCTGAATAACGTACTTTCTGTTTTCTAAGTAATTCATTTAATTATCTCTTCGCTCTCTTTGCAGAGAAGAACAGTAATTGAAGTATCACGACTACAACCCCTGTAAATAAAGTGCTTAGCAATATTTTAACCAGCGTATACCACTCAAAGCTGATGATCTCTAAAAAGAACACGGCCGCATGGTGCACCACTATAAGTATAAATGCATAGGTCAGGAACCAGTTCCATCCCATTATATGCAGGTTGGCAGCGTCGCTCGCTTCGTAACCATCGCGGGGGGTGAGAAGGTTCAATATATGAGGGCGTAAAAATGCCAGCAGCACACTAGCCGCAGCGTGTATGCCCATGGTATCATAAAAAACATCTACCGTAAACCCAACTATAAACCCAAGCAGCAACAGTACCAGCCTGTTTATATTGATAGGCAGAAATAGCAGGAAAGCGATATAAATAAAACAGAAACCCGTACTGAACAGCACCAGGTTATCGAAAAGCAGAATTTGCAGCGCTACAAACAGTATGAACTGCACAATATGTCGGATGCCGAAAGTGCTATTCATTTGGAAGTATACCTGCGTTATGTTCTAAAGTATCCCGTTCTGCTTTCTGCATATTCTCTACCACGTACACAAAAGACAGCTGAGCAAAATCTACGGCCAGCTTCACTTTTATAGTGTAAAAACTTTTATCAGCTTCTTTTGCCACCGAGCTTATAGTTCCAACCATCACTCCTTCCGGGAAAACGGTGTTAAAGCCGCTGGTTACAACGGTATCGCCTTTGGCCAGCTTTACATGCAATGGTATGTAGTCAAGTATAGCGGTACGGTAATCGCCGCCAAGCCATTTAACCGTACCCATGGTGTTATTTTTCTTGATCTTGGCCGAGATCAGCATCTGTGAATGCAGAAGCGAAGTAACCGTAGAATAGTTATCTGAAACCGTTTTAACACGGCCAACCACGCCATTCGAAGCAATTACGCCCATGCCCGGCTCTACACCATCTTTTGTGCCGATTGAAAGCGTCAGGTAATTGTTAGTGCGGCGAACGGAGTTGTTTATTACACGGCCCGCATGAAGTGTAAAGGATTGAGGTCCTGTTCTAAGTGAATCAACTATAGTTGTATCAGGCAGCACCACCAACGTTGTATCCATCTTTCGGGTGCTGTCAGCCATACTGGTCTGCCTGTACTTCATCACTTCCTGGCGGAGCAAAGCATTTTCGCTGGCGAGCGTGCTATTTACCGTTGCCAGGTTAAAATAGTCTGTAACGCCGCTCTGGAACTCCAGCACGCGGCCTACATACCTGTTTGCAGAATTAAAAAAGGCTGCGCCCTGATACGTGTTGTACTGTACGATCAGGTAAATACAGAATGCTTCCAGCAGCACGAACACCAGGAACGCACGGAACCGGTAAATAAACGCAAAAAGATTCCGCATGCAGCTCTGTTACGTCAGCAGGACGTTCTTAAAGCCTTCGATATTTTTAATGGCAGCTCCTGTACCGCGCACAACCGCTCTTAACGGATCCTCAGCAATGTGAATAGGAAGCTTGGTTTTAGCAGCCAGACGCTTATCAAAACCGCGTAGCAACGCACCACCACCAGTCAGGTGTATACCATTGTCGTAGATGTCGGCAGATAATTCCGGCGGAGCAATTTCCAGTGCCTTCAGTACCGCTTCTTCTATTTTAGAAACTGATTTATCCAGTGCGATGGCGATTTCCTGGTAAGTTACTTTAATAACTTTTGGGATACCGGTCATCAGGTCACGGCCACGAATCTCGTAATCAGCTGGTGGGTTCTCGATCTCGGTAAGAGCGGCGCCCACTTCAATTTTAATTTTCTCAGCAGAACGCTCACCGATCAGCAGGTTGTGCTGGCGGCGCATGTAATCCAGGATATCTTTTGTGAAAACATCACCGGCTACACGGATAGACTGGTCGCAAACAATACCAGAAAGGGCAACTACGGCGATCTCTGTGGTACCACCCCCGATGTCCACGATCATAGAACCGATAGGTTGCTCCACGTCGATACCGATACCGATAGCAGCTGCCATTGGCTCCTGTATCATCCAAACTTCTTTGGCACCGGCATGCTGCGCGGAGTCACGAACGGCACGTTTCTCCACCTCCGTAATACCCGACGGAATACAAATTACCATGCGGTGCGAAGGCTGGAACAAGCGACGGCCAGTATCAATCATCTTGATCATACCACGGATCATCTCTTCGGCTGCGTGGAAGTCGGCAATTACACCATCTTTCAGCGGACGAATAGTTTTGATGTTTTCGTGGGTTTTTTCGTGCATCTGCATCGCCTGGCGCCCAATGGCAAGTACTTTGCCCGTTGTTCTGTCCACGGCAATAATAGATGGCTCGTCGACCACGATCTTATCGTTATGGATGATCAGGGTATTTGCGGTACCAAGGTCAATGGCTATATCGCTGGAGAAAAAATTAAAAAGTCCCATTTTGTATATGTGCGGGCGTGCGGTAGCCCTTTTTATATTTCAAATATACTATAATTATTGAGTATAAACCCGCCGCAAAATTAGTGATTTTAAACAGAATTTATAATGTACTTCAGGTATAGGGGTGTGTTTTTATAATTTTAGTTATAAAAAGCCTGTCTGTAGCTGTTTTTCAGGGGTATAACGGTGGTTTATAGTATAAATTGAGTTGGGTGTGAAGTATAGTTAGGGTCATGTCATTTCGAACAACGTGAGAAACTTTAGTTCTATAGTTGAAGTCTATACTTGCTTGAACTAAGTTATCCTTTCATAGTTTACTGTTTTCCTAGGAGCTCTATTAACCTATCGTTTCAATCCAGCTTTGGTGCCCTCATGGCCGGGAGGCCTCGTCTTGGGGGAAGGGGCCCTCGATAAGGGCATCGCGCTGCTGGGGGTAGGGGCCCTCTTCTAGCTTCCTCTGCTCGTTCCTCGCAATGCCTTACAGCACCGGAACCTCTCGAGGCGCTCAACCCAAAGACTGCGATCTTTCTACTATTGACCGCTTAGCTATAGTTTGAAACGGTAAGCTTCGACGTTGATCATGGTTATAGTTCTGTAGGGACAGGTCGCGACCTGTCCGCCCATGGACTGTAACTATAAAACCATAAATCTAACTTTAGCAGCAGTAGAACTGTCCCCTTGAGGGGACTACATGGGTGTTGAAACAGCAACTATACAACTATACTTTTAACTATAGCAGCGATTGAAAAACTCCCTCTCCTGTTTTTAGGAGAGGGTTGGGGTGAGGTGAAATACTAACTATAAAACTATTGCTCCAACTATAGCAGCAGCAGAAAAAGCTCCCCGCCTTAGACTACCGAGAAGCGATTTCGAAGGTAGCGAGCGTAGCTCTGAGGGGATAAAGGGGTGGCTGAACTACGGTAACTATGAAACTATAACATTGACTATAGCAACAACCCAATCCTACTAATTCTTATAAATCCAGAAAATCCTGATTCAGATAAACAAAAAAAGCTCCGGCTAACTATAGCCGGAGCTTTTTTATACTTAAAGTATAATTCTATTAATGCTTAAAGTGACGAACACCAGTCATGACCATGGCCATATTATGTGCATCGCAATAGTCGATTGAGTCCTGGTCTTTGATGGAACCGCCTGGCTGGACTACAGCTTTAATGCCCGCCTGATCCGCGATTTCTACGCAATCCGGGAAGGGGAAGAAGGCGTCGGAAGCCATTACTGTTTTGCTTACATCAAATCCGAAGCTTTTTGCTTTCTCGATAGCCTGGCGCAGGGCATCTACTCTGGAAGTTTGCCCAACTCCGCTCGAGAACATCATTTTATCTGTAGCAAAAACGATGGTGTTAGACTTGGTGTGCTTGCAAACTTTGGCTGCAAAAACCAGCGCTTTCTTTTCTTCGGCAGTTGGTTCGCGTTTGGTAACGGTTTTAAAGTCGGCTTCCGTTTCGGTTTTAAGGTCTTTATCCTGCTCGATAACACCATTCAGCAATGTTTTAAATTGTTTCTTCGGTAGCTCTACATCATTTTGCTTCAGAAGTATGCGGTTTTTCTTAGTTTTAAGCAGTTCCAAGACATCGTTATCGAAAGCAGGAGCGATTAGTACCTCAAAGAAAAGCTTGTTCAATTCCTCAGCCGCAGCTAAATCTATAGTTCTGTTCGCAATGATCACACCACCGAAAGCAGATACCGGGTCAGATGACAGGGCATTAAGATAAGCCTCTTTTATAGTTTCGCCGGTGGCGCAACCGCAGGCATTGGTGTGTTTAAGTATGGCAACAACCGGTTCTTCAAACTCAGTGGCTAAAGCTACGGCAGCATCCACATCTACCAAGTTGTTATAAGAAAGCTGCTTGCCATTCAGTTGCTCAAAAAGCTCGTCCAGTTTGCCGTAGAAAGTACCTTTCTGGTGTGGGTTTTCGCCGTAGCGTAAGGGAGTGGCTTCGCGTATACTTTGTTTAAATGGTTGCTCTTCTGAACCACCGTTCATAAAGTTGAAAATATGCGTATCGTAGTGCGACGAGACATCGAATGCTTTGGCAGCAAAACGCTTACGATCTTCTAAATCGGTTGATCCGTTTTTCTCTTGCAGCAACGTTACCACCTCATCATACTGCTCACGCGACGACACAATCAGCACATCTTTAAAATTTTTAGCAGCAGCACGGATAAGCGAGATGCCACCAATGTCGATCTTTTCGATAATGTCAGCTTCTGATGCGCCCGATGCTACAGTTTCTTCAAATGGGTAAAGGTCAACTATAACCAGGTCAATTGGCGGGATCTCAAATTTTTCGCGCTCCGAAATATCGCTGTCGTTGTCGCGACGATGAAGTATACCTCCGAAAACTTTCGGGTGAAGCGTTTTAACACGGCCACCGAAAATAGATGGGTAAGCGGTCAGGTCTTCTACGGCTACAACTTCAGCACCCTGCTCTTCCAGGAAAGCCTGTGTGCCACCTGTTGAGTAAATCGTTACATTATGTTGTTTCAGAAGCTCTACGAGTGGCTCCAGGCGGTCTTTGTAGTAAACCGAAATAAGCGCTGATTTAATTTGAACTGGTTGCATGGGTATGGGGTATGGGTTGATTTTTGATTTCTATAGTTCTTCTTTCTTCTGTAGCAGTTTTTCTACTACCTCTGGCAGGTACTTATGCTCTAATTGCAGCACGCGCGCGGCCAGTTCTTCCGGGGTATCATCGGGGTGCACAGGGCAATATTCCTGAAGTATAAACTCGCCCTTGTCGTACTCTTCGTTTACGCGGTGGATGGTTATGCCTGACTGTTCGTCGCCTGCCTGTACTACAGCGGTGTGTACGTTTATGCCGTGCATGCCTTTACCGCCATATTTTGGTAACAGGGCAGGATGTATGTTAATGATGCTATCCGGGAAAGCCTGCAAAAATTTCTGAGGTACCAGCCATAAAAAGCCAGCCAGCACTATAAGATCCGGGTTGAAGGATTTTACCTGCTCCAGCACCTTATCGGTACCATAAAACTCATCCCTGGAAAACAAAAGAGCCGGGACGTGGTAGGTCTCGGCTCTTTTTAGGGCATAGGCTTTCGGGTTGTTAGAGAACAGGGCGGCCACGCGTATCTGTGGGTGGTGCTCAAAGTGCTCGAGCAGGCGCTGCGCATTGCTCCCCGATCCGGAAGCGAAAATGACTATATTCTTCTTATCTGGTCGTTCCAAAAGTATAAACTGCTATTGAAGCTGCAAATATAGCCAGTTTGCTTATAGTTGCCAGTAAGTAAAAGTATAAATCTGGAATTACGTGTTACAGGAACATGCCACCTGAGGCTTCTATACGTTGCGCATTAATCCAGCGGGCATCTTCAGAGCATAGGAAAGCGATAATGCCGCCAATATCTTCTGCTTCGCCAACCCTGCCCAAAGCCGTTTGCGATGCCAGGAAGCCCTTTACCTGCGGGTTGTTGCGGATGGCAGCATTGTTAAAGTCGGTTTCGATAGCGCCCGGAGCCAGCACATTTACCGTTATACCTCTAGGGCCAACCTCTTTTGCCAGGTATTTAGTAAAGGTTTCGATGGCTCCTTTCATAGACGCATACATGGAGTAACCAGGCACGCAGAAGCGGGTGGTACCAGTTGATAGGTTAATAATGCGGCCACCATCGTTTAGCAGGGGCAGGGATTTTTGTGTAAGAAAGTATACGCCTTTAAAGTGCACGTTCATCAGGTTGTCAAAAGCTTCTTCGGTAGCATCTGCAATAGGTATGGTAGCACCTATACCTGCATTGTTTACCAGGAAATCAAACTTACCCGTTCCCCAATTAGCCTGAAGCGCCTGCGTAACCTGAACTATAAAGCTGTCAAAAGACTTTACATTGGCCACATCCAGTTGCAGCGCTATGGCCTTTTGACCCATTGCTTCTATTTCTGCTACTACTTTGTTGGCTTCGTCTTGTTGGGTATGGTAGGTAAGTATAATGCCAGTGCCTTTTTCTGCTAACCTTAGCGCTGCATTTTTACCTAATCCGCGGCTGCCGCCTGTTATCAATGCTATTTTCTGAGTTTGTTCCATTTCTGATTTGTTGAAAGTTTACGTTACAAATTTCGGTGGCTTTTGCCTGGGGATTATTCTGCCAGGTTGTTAATTTTTAAAGGTGTGCTCGGCTTTTCCGGCTTCCAGTTCTAATAGATGTTTTTACAGCTCAGCATAAAATGCAGCGGTAATTTCTTCGGGCCGTGTTTCAGTTTTCCTTTTATCGTCTTTCATAAACGGGCTATAGTTTGATCTATAGTTTATACTTTCCGAGAGCAATAAACTATAGTTTACATGTAAACGTCAAAACCTGCGGAAAGTAATCTCCGCAGGTTTTTCAGGGTTTTCTGGTAAGAACTAGCGCACGATTTTGAAAGCGAAATATCCGTTTCCGGTTGCCATCCAGGTTCTTAGCCAGATCGGCAACAGCATTTCTGTTCCGCGTGCTGTGGTAATGTCGCCCAGGTCAATGATGTCGTTCCAGCCGAACTGTTCTAGAATTGCTTTTGCCTCTTCTTTAGCCTCGGCGCTGTTGCCGCTCATAAACATGGTCGGGTCGCCGCCGCTTTTCTTTGCATCCACCATCACCTCGCAGTTTACGATGTTAAGCGTCTTTACCACATTGGCTTCCGGCAGCAGTTTCTGAATTTCTTCGCCAAGTGAGTTGGTGTTTGAAAGCTCAGGAATAAGTGATGGCGGCATACCTTTCGAGAAATCAAGCGGGTTGCTGATATCGATGATGGTTTTGCCGTTAAAGTTCTCTGTGCCGGCCATTTTAAAAACATCCAGCGCGATCTCGCCTTTGGTACAGTTAAAGATGATCTCGCCGAACTTAGCTGCGTCTTCGAAAGTGCCTGCCGATGCATTTGCGCCATTGGCTTCTGCCCAGGCCAGCGCTTTTTGGTTGGTTGCGCTTCTGCTGCCCATCATTACGTTGTAGCCTAACTGTGTAAGTTTGGTACCGATGGTATTGCCTACCATTCCTGTTCCTAATACTGCTATATTCTTCATAACTCGTTGTTTTATAGTTACTATATAAATTACAGTAGCAAACTTAAGTATAGTTGTTTATCTTTGCAATAACTGTCAAACCTGACAGTATCAACTTTCTTTTAAGTTTTTAGCAAGATGATCATACAGGATAAGGAATATGTGTTTGAGATAGGCGATAAAACCTACCATTGCGCCATGGACGTGACGATGAATTACATTGGCGGGAAGTGGAAAACGGTGGTGCTGTGGTATCTTAGAAATAAGACTATGCGCTTCGGAGAACTGAAAAAGCAGATACCGGACATTACCGAGAAAATGCTGAGCCTGCAGTTAAAAGCCCTGGAAGAAGATGGATTGGTAAAAAGAGAGGTGTACCCGGAAGTGCCGCTTCGTGTAGAATATTCGCTGACAGAGTTTGGTAAATCGTTGGTGCCCGTGCTGGATGCAATTGCCAAGTGGGGTAGAAGCCTGGGCGAAACGCAAGGTAAGCTGAAGCAGGTTTAAAGCGTGCCTCCTTTAGCAAAACTATAGTTTACCTCCAGTATTTTTCAATAGCCACGGCAACACCATCTTCTATACTTGGCAGGGTAATCTCGTTGGCTATAGCTTTTACCTCATCGCGGGCGTTGCACACGGCTATACCCATGCCCACAGCCTGTAGCATATCTATGTCGTTATAGTTGTCGCCGAAAGCCATTACTTCCTGCATACCAATATCAAAACGTTCGTTCAGCAAAAGCTCCAGGGCAGTGGCTTTAGAGATGGCACGTGGGGCAATCTCCAGGTAAGTATCTTTAGAGCGGTAAGCATGTACCTGGTCAGCAAAGTTTTTGGTCAGTTCCTGTTGCAAGGCATCAATCTCATTGGCAGGGCCCATACACATTACCTTATGCGCTCCGGCTCCGGACTGGTGCCAGTCCTGAAGTATTGGTTGAAGGGCAGTTATTTTAGGGGATACTTTTGTGTTACGCGCTTCGCGGTCAGCCCAGTAATCGTTGGCAGGCGCATACCAGTTGTCCTGTTCGTAGAGGCTTACATGTATAGCAGTATTTTCCGTAAAATCGTGTATTATCTGGCAAACAGGTGCCGGAATCTGAACCGAGTCCAGTTGCAGGGTCTGTGCACTATCACCTTCAAAATAAATAACATACCCACCGTTAAAGCAGATAAGCGGATGATGCATAATATTCAGTTCCTGCTGCAGGTGGCGCATGGCGCTCGGCATGCGCGACGAGGCCAATATGACCGGTACCGTTTTATCTAAACTTTTGATCGTGTCTATAGTTCGTTGCGAGAGCTGGCGGTCTTTGTTCAGTAAGGTGCCGTCTATGTCGGTGCAGATTGCGCGGAATTTCATATCGAGGTAAATGTTACTTCTAAAGAAGTGCAAGTTACAAGCAAAGGTTCCGAATTGCTAACTATGGCCTGCTCCTGTGCAGTTTTAATTTAGATTTACTATAGTTTGGGCAGGTAAATAAAATAAGCCTGCAACCAGTGTTATAGTTGCAGGCTTAATGTATAGTTTTTATTGTTGGGTTACTCTACCGTAACTATAGTTTTGGCAGCATTTACTTTTTCTTCCAGCACTTGCACTGCTTTTTCAGCACGCTCTATACGGGCTTTTTTCTCGTTATATCCGGCGTCCGTCAGCTTTTTGTCTTTTTTATCTTTTTCCAGAGCCTCCTTCGCGCGCGCAATCTTTTCTTTTGATTCTTTTACCTTTTTATCGCCATCTTCAACGGCTTTGCCCAGGTTCTCTTTGCGTTCTTCGGCGGTTAACTGTGCCTGTGCGGCCCTGGCCTGGCCAAACTCACGGCCACTCAGTTCGCCTTTGTTTTTGCCGTAAGCATTGCCATTATTTTCTTTTTCGGGTTTGCGGTGTTCTGTAGCAGCGTTTTTGTGGTCTTTTTGCGCTCCTTTAGCTTTTGCTTCTTCTCTTTTGCTCTCCACAACATCTTTTATGCTGCTAGGCTTATGGCGACGCTCGCGCGCTTCTTCCGATTTTCCTTTCTGCTGCTCGGTTGTTTCCTGCTCTTCTTTTTTAGCATGGCCTTTGCCTTGTGCATAAACTACGGATGTAGCTAAAACAGACAAACCAAGTACAAATGCTACTCCTATCGTTCTGGTTACCTTTCTCATGTCGGTATAAATTAGATCTCGTTTAACAATGAATCCACTTCCGCTGATGCTTTCTCGATCTCCACAGTCGTATTGTCTACCTCAGTAGCCGATACAGAATCTGTTGGGGTGGTGGTTTCTTCGGTAACTATAGTTTCAGTTTCTGTGTGCGTTTCAGCTGTTTCGCCGCAGGCAGTGGCCATTAAAGCCAGCGTAGCCATTACAAAAAAGTGTTTTCTCATGTGATAGGTGTTTAGGGAATTTATAATCTGATTCAGGATAATCAGGAGCAGGTAAAGATATACTATTTGCTGTATATAAGGTGCATAAAAAAACAAGTGCAGCCAGCTAAAGCCAACTGCACTTGTTTCAAGTATTAGGTGTAAAGTAGCCTGCTTTTAAGCAGCTAACTATAGTTTACAGGCTGGAGGCGTACTGGAACACCTTTTTAATTTCTTCTTCGTTGTTCAGCGTCAGCTTATTTTCTTTCATGTACTCTTTCAGAGTTTCAGAGTGCGCTGGGAACAGCTTTAGCACATTGTTCTTGGTAACTGGCATATACTCGCTCTGGGTACCCAGGTAATAGTACGTTTTGGCCGAGTAAACCAGGCTTTCGTTTGGTTTTAACTTGTTCTGGGTATTTCTGAAATCTGTATTGGTAGTGCTTGTCGGCGATACCGTGTTAGATTCCATGCCCATAGCGCCTACATTTTTTACGTTCGAAAGCGTGTATTTTTCCTTAACAAGCAGTTTTTTGCCTTTCACTTCATCCACCAGTTTCAGTAAATAATTGCTGTCGGTGTCGTAGTAAAAAGTGTCTTTTGCTATAGTTATCATGTTCACGGTGTACATGTTATCCAGTGCCAGCGTGTCTTTGTCCGGGTTTATAAACTCTACCTCGCCGGTTAGCATGTTATAGTTTAACGTACCTGTGCTGGTTACCCCCGAAATAAACGTAACCTTACCTTTCTGGAACTCCGGGTAATAATATGCCTGGCTTCTTACAGAAGAGCTTACTTTTCCGTCGGTAGGTTTCATCTGTATCTTTTCTTTTTTCTGGGCAAAAGTGGTGTTGCCGCACAACAGGAGCAGGCAAAGGGCCGCGCAGCTGGTTTTAAGGAGTGTTTTATAAGTAAGCATAGCAGGAGTAATTGTGTTTTATACTTGTGGAACGATTAGTGGACAATATTTTTATCTAATATACAAAAATTTATAAAGAAAAGGATATCTGGCAGGTTTTATTTTTAAATATTGCCCCAACAGGATATTTAACCTGAGATCCGCGCTTTGCTCCACGGCACTTTTTACTAACTGAGCAGCTTGCTTTTCGCTTTTAACGACCACGTAAACCGGAACTCTGCCACCTGCGCGCCACTTTCATCCAGGCCAATGCTTGTAGCCGTTATAGTTACTCCTTCGCCGGTAAGTTTAGTATGTTCGGCAGCTTCCAGTATGCGACGGCCGTCTTCGCACATAAAGGTTATTTTGCCTGTAGCTTTTTTCGTAAAATCAGCGTCCATGTGCACCACCAGCATCGACACGGCGGGGTCGGCTTTATACGTATGCATCATGCACAACACCCCCGTCGAGAGTTCGGCAGCCATGCTCAGACAGGCAAAGTAGATTGAGTTAAACGGGTTTTTGTTCAGGTATTTGTAAGGTATAGTTACCGTGGCGCGCTCGTTGGTTAAATTGGTAACCCGCAGGTCGGCCATGTAGGCCATGGGCAGTTTGGCCAGCATAAACAGCCGGAACTTAGCCGGCGACGCCACCAACTGCCTGAACTCTTCTGCACCAGAATTTTTGTTGATCATGTACCTGTCGTTTTGTTGCTGTTTATACTCTTATATTCTTATTAAGGTATAACATGCTGGTTTGTATGGCTATAGTTGGCCGTTTTATAGCTCCGGTTATTACACCTATACCTGATAATTTACCTGGATTTTAAATTTATGGTACTACCGAAAAAGCGTATTTCTATGGTTATGATATAGTTATAGCGCTATATCGAAATTTTTTGCGATTTTTTTCAGCTTTAAATTAAAAGTTACGTAAAAACGGGCAAATGCACTTGTGTTCTGCAGGTGTGGCTTTTTATTGATCAAGTTTTTGGGAATACCATATGAAATCAACTTTACGTATTGCTTTGGCGCTAAGCGCTACCATGTTGTTTTTTGGCACCGCCAATGCGCAAAAGGCAGCTGCCCCTCTTTCTGCTACATCTGCCAACGCGGCAGTGCTGTTTAACGAACCAACTATAGACGGCACCCTGGATGTAATACCAGACTTATCTGTTAACAATCAGGCAAGCTGGGATATATTTATTACTGCCGGCGACAGAGCCGGAGAAAAAGTAAATGTAAAAATTACGCTGGCTGACCCTGCGCAGCGGCAGAATTTTACCATGGAGCACGCCCTGGATGCTTCGGGCACAACCTGGGAGCCGGTAACGTTTAATGCCGAAGGTGTTGCTATAGTTGGCCCACAGGGCGGCAAAGCGCTTGCCAATAGTCAGGAGTATTTTAGAGTAACCTTTACGCAGGCAGGTATTTACAAATACAGGCTCGATCTGCTGCGCGACGATGATAACGTAATTGCTACAAAAACAGAAGCTACGCGTGTATCTACAGTGGCCGGCACCGACGACATGATTGCTGATACCCGCATTATGGCTTACCCTACCATCTCGTCCGGAACTATAAACGTGGACCTTGGCCAGCTACGCAACGCCGAAATGCATGTAGTAGATATGCTGGGCCGCAGCGTATACAGCGCCAGTAAAATCAGCGGAACCACAACTATAGATACCCGCCGGTTTGGCAAAGGCTTATATTTTGTAAAAGTGATAAAAGATGGCGATGCCGCCGCCTTACGATTTATAGTGCAGTAATAAGTTTGCTTTAGTTGTTTTGATATAAAATTGCCCGGCCAGTTAAGGTTGGGCAATTTTTTTATCCAACCAGCAGCATCGAAAGTATACCCGTAAGCATAATCAGTTTATTCAGGTTGCTCAGGTACGTGAAGTCGCGTTTGCGGTCGGCGCGGGCAAGTTTTATAGTTAGCCATATAGAGGGCAGCATTACCAGCAACAGCATATACACATCAAAAATAAGTGTGGTGCGGCTATGCAGTGTAACAATAATGACAAAGGCAAAGAAAATGGCGATGATGGGGTAAAGAACCAGTTTTGTGTTCCGGATGCCCAGTACAATAGGCAGCGTGTGGCAATCAAACGAAGCGTCGCCTTTCATGTCTTCCATATCTTTGATGATCTCGCGGATAAGCGAAATAAGAAAGGCAAAAAATGCATAGCCCAGTGTAATGCGGTTCAGCCGGTCGTCGTGCACGGCTACTACCAGCAACATAGAGGCTGACAGCAACGCAATAACTACATTGCCTACCAGCGGTAGTTTTTTTAGCCTTGCAGAGTATCCCCACAGAAGCAATACAGCGCCTGTATTTATCAAACCAATAGGTAAGTATAGCCAGAACCCGATAGCAATGCCCAGTAACGATAACACCAGGTGCGCAAACATGGCCGGCCGCCTGCGTATAACAGTGCCCACCACCAAACGCCCCGGTTTGTTAATGGCATCTATTTTTACATCGTAATAATCGTTGATGATATAGCCGGCCGCAGCAATTAAAACCGTAGAAAGTGTAAGCAACCCAAAAGCAGGCTCCAGCACTTTTGACCACATAATGCCCGGCGAAAGTAAACATGCCTGTGCCAATGCCTGGCTTAGCACAATAAGTACCAGGTTAGGGAAGCGGACAAGGTTTAAAAAGGCTTTCACGGTGCAGGTAAACTATAGCTATAAACTGTAAAGGTAGGGCACGGGCAGCGGTTACGCAAAACTATAGTTGGGCCACAAAAAAAGCCCCTGTAAGGAGGGGCTTCTTCTGTAACTGTAAAGTATATCTAAATCAGATTCTTTGTACGTTTACAGCATTGATTCCTTTTTTGCCTTCCTGCGTATCGAACGTTACGCGGTCGTTCTGCTGTATCTGCAGACCGTTCAGGCCAGTGATGTGCACAAAGAAATCTTCATTTGTTTCGTCTTCAGTAATGAAACCAAAACCTTTAGACTCAATAAAAAACTTTACTTTTCCTGTTTTCATAAAGAATTAATTATTGTAATAAAATTAAATTGATGTAAAGATAAACTTAAATTATATATATGCAAGTTGAGATAATAAAAATTCTGCTTAAAAATCTCAGAAAAGTATAAGTATAGTTTTTACCAGGTATCCTGTGCTTTCATTATCTTCTCAATCAGCTCCCGAACAGCTCCGCGGCCGCCATCTTTTACTGCTATGTAAGTGCTTATTTCTTTAATATCGTCGGCAGCATCGGCGGGGCAGGCACGCAGGCCGCAACGTTGCATTACCTCCAGGTCGGGCATGTCGTCGCCCATATACGCTACTGTGGCCGGATGAATGCCCTGCATGTACAGGTAGTCTTCAAAGGTGTCTACTTTGTCTTCAATGCCCAGGAAAATGTCTTCAATGCCCAGGTCTTCGAGGCGGTTGCGCACACCGGGCTCATTTTTACCCGAGATAATGGCTACGCGGTAACCCTGCCGGATGGCGTGTTTAATGGCAAAACCGTCTTTGATATTGAAGGCGCGGACCTGCTCGCCGTCAGCAAATACGTACAGGAATCCGTCTGTCAGTACACCGTCCACGTCAAAAATAAAGGTATTTATGCGGGTAAGGTCTGGTTGAGTAATCGACATAGCTCTTGAAAACAAAAAAAGGCTCTCGTGAAAGAACCTTTAAATGTATAGAAAATATTTAATATTAAGATAGGACGTAGCCTGTTTTTGGCCTTAATCCTGGTTGTCGCGCCACTCATATACCCATGCTGCCTGTATCTGCTCCAGGTGCCCTTCGTTGGCTTGCTCGCGCGTACCTTCAAAGTTTGGTAGCGTCAGTATCCAGTCCAGCAATTCGGTAAAGCGTACACGGTAAATTTTTGATTCGGTGAAGTCGTCGCCAAACTTTTCGTAAAGTGCCATGGCTATATCTTCGTGGTCGTTCCAGTGTATTGGTGGCTCGTAGCTCATAATCGTTCTTTCAATGGTTTATAGTTATATGGCTAGTTGGTTAATTTGCTGTGGGCTACTTTTTACGCAGCGCAGCAGTGTAACCATCCGGCCATTCAACAATTTATTTTAATGGCCCAGGAAATCCTGCTCCGGTATAGTAACTACAATGTCTTCGTTGCCCTGCACCACGCACTGGCAACCCAGTCGGGAGTTAATGCGCGGGTCCACGGCACGGTCAATGTAGTCTTCTTCTTTGTCTGATATTTCAGGCAGGTCGTTCATGCCGGCCTCTACATACACATGGCAGGTGCTGCAACCACAAACGCCGCCACAGTTGTGCTGTAGTTTTATATCGTTGTTCAGGGCCACATCCAGCACCGACTCGCCTTCTACGGCAGGGTGTGTTTGGTCCGGGGCGCCATCAGCGAACTTAAATGTTATATTTACAACTTTCATTTTTCTAATCTGTAATGCGGGTGCAAAGTTATGAAACAAGCCACCCTAATCAAAGTTATAACCGGTTTGTGTTTTGTAATGGTAAAGTTTGAAAGAGGGGAGTAGGTATAATGTAATTTCGAGCATTATTGAGACTAGCGTCGAAAAGAGCCAGCGTAGCTGTGAGGGATCTTATGGGTCTTATAGTTTTTCTTTTGTCATTTTGACGTTAGGAGAAATCTGTACCAGCTTTTAGTTAACTATAGTTGCATCTTGAGCCAAGCCTTCCTTTCAAACTTCCTTTATTCCTGGGAGCTTTAGTCACCCATCGTTTCAAGTGAGCTTTGGCTCCCTCACGGCCGGGAGGCCCCGTCTTCGGGCATCGCGCTGCTGCCTTCTTGCTATCCTCGTGCCTCGGATTGCCTATCGGCACCGCAACAAGTCAAAGGCGCTCAACCCAAAGACTGATATCTTTCTACTATTCACTACTAACTATAGTTTGAACTTGCTCGCTTCGAAATTGATCTTAACTATAATTCCGTAGATGGACTGCAACTATAAAACTATGCTTTCAACTATAGCAAAGGCATCAACTCCCTCTCCTTTTAGGAGAGGGCCGGGGTGAGGTAAAATGCCAACTATAAAGACACTCGCAGGAGTTCCGAACGCTAAGAAGTTCAAACCAATATCCTGCCTATCCTTTTAAATCAACTAAATCCTGATCCAGACAATTACTCCACTTGCAGCTTATTCCCGATCATGCGGTTGTTGTATTGCTGGATGAAGGCTTTTACCCGATTCTCAAGTTGCTGGCGCTTTTCAGGGAGAGTATCTTTCAAATCCTGTTTCAGCATGATGTCCTGTTGGTAATTGTAGAGCGCTATCGTTCTGTTACCGTCGAACTGTAGGAGCAGGTCATCCTCTATCCATTGGTACACACCTGCGTTGTAGCTTACCGCAAAATCCTGAGCCATATTATTCAGCATGTTCTTACCGAACGAAAAGTAAGGTTTGCTATAGTTCAGGTAGCCAAGTATAGTGGGCATAATGTCGAGTTGCTGTACTACGCGGGGCTCAGTTCCTTTAAAATCAGCATCGCCGGGTGCGTAAAACAGAATAGGTGCAGCAAAAGCACCCCAGTCGGTGTTGTACTCCGGGTAATGGCGCGGACTGCCGGCATGGTCAGCTGTAATCACGAAAAGCGTATTGTTATACCAGGGCATTTTGCTGGCTTTCTCAAAGAATTTGCGAAGCGCCATATCGGTATAGTTGATGCCCTGAAATAAAGGTAGCGGACCTTGCTTAAACTTGCCTGCATAGCGCTCGGGTACTTTGTAAGGGTGGTGCGATGATAACGTGAAAACCGTGCCCATAAATGGCTCTGGAAATGTACTCAGTTTATTGGCAGTGAATTGCAGAAACTCCTCGTCCCAGATTCCCCATATCCCATCAAAGTCAGCATCGTTGTTATACTCATCCTTGCCATAGTATTCCTGCACACCTATCAAATTCATGAACGCTTTGAAGCCCATAGAACCGTTTGGTGCCCCATGAAAGAAAGCTGTATGATAGCCTTCCGCATTCAGGGTGCGTGGTAAACTTGGCAGGTTGTTGCTGGCATAGGGCGTAAGTACAAAGGGCTCCTGTATACTTGGGATGCTGGTAAGTATGGCCGGCAGCGCATCAATAGACTTTTTACCATTCGCAAACGAGTGCCAGTATATTTTGCTTTGCTGCATAAGCTGGTCCAGGAACGGGGTAAAACTCTGGTAGCCGTCTTTACCTAAGCGGGTAGGGTTATAGCCGCCCATGGCTTCCTTCCCAAAACTCTCCAGCACGATGATCACCACATTTTTCTTTCGAAAAGCAGCTGTATCGGCAGGAATATGAATAGGCGAATAAATAGAGTCTAGTTGCTGCTCATCAAAATAACTGACCTTGCTATAGTTGGTTTTACCGATGGTGCGCAGCATCGAAAAAGGCGTGTTGAGCACCAGGTACATTTCGTTGGGCCGCTTTACATACTCGCCGGCATTGCTCAGGGTAATAGGGCGTGTGCTGTGTGCAAAACCGCCGCGCATACCGGCAATTGCCAGAAAAACGGCCAGGCCCATAACGGCTGTGTGTGCCGGGTAATAGACCCACGACGATATCCGTGGTGGCGACTGTAGCTTAATCCGGTTATAGAGCCACACCATTAGCCCTACCAGCAGCAGCCAGATAAGCGGGATATACCAGAAATCAACTATAAAACTGCCGGCCAGTGCACCGCCATTTTCGTTGGCAAATTCTTGTAGTACGCTCCAGGTGGTGCGGCGCAAAGTATAGCGGTAATAAACGATATCGATAAGGTTGGCGGAGAGGGCAATGCTGTTGGTAACTATAAAAATATACTGCAGCAGTTTTTGGTAGCCTGTGTTATACCGGAACCTGAACGGAAGCAGCATCAGCGCCATAAACAGCAAATTGGTATATAGCACCGCCGACAGATCGAAGCGCAGGCCGGGAAGTAACAGGGAAGCAAAGTCGGCTATAGTTGTAGCCTCAAACATTTCTCTGTTTAAAACAAAGAAAAGTACGCGGGTAATGGTATAAAGCAGCATGGCCAACCCCAGGTATAAGCCCAGGGCTACGTGCACATTCCGCCAGGTATATTTTTTGTCTGAAAGCATTTGTGTTGCCGGTAACTATAAAAGCGCTATCAACTTGAACTATAAACTGAAAGCAGGCTGCAAAATTACGCTATTTAGGATGATGTTTGGAGTTGGAAAAGATAAAATATAACCTGATAGCCATTGCTTCGGCCTTTAAAAACAAATGTTATACCTTTGCTTAAAATGGCTGGCAAACTGTCAGGTACTAAACTTTTGGCAAGGGAGTTGTGTAGTATAAGTAACTATAAACTATACCCGAGCCAGGTAATTAACTCAGAAATAAATGATCAAGTTCATCATAATCAGTATTCTCGTTATCATGTTTTTCAGGTTGGTAGCGCCAACCTTATTCCGTTTTTTGCTGGGGATGTTCATAAAACGAAGCATGCGTAACGGTACCTTCTTTACCAACATGCAACAGCCGCCACGTCCGCAGCCAAACAGCCACAGCAACGGAAGAGCAAAAGCTGATATCAAAATAGATTACATCCCGAACCAGCCTGACCGCAAAGATTTTACGGGTGGCGAATATGTGGATTACGAAGAAGTAAAATAAGCCCGATTTCGTACAATTTGTTTTCGCAGGCACGATACTTGTGTGCTGCTTTTTTCCTTAATTTTAGTTTATACTTCAATCAAAAAAAGCAGTTTATGCGGAAGCAATTCTACCTCTATTTTTTCGCGTTAGTAATGGCTGGTTCAGTGGCCAGCTGTACGGCGCCGCGTTCGGTTATACACTCAGGTAAAGTAACACCAAAAGGCCAGTTTAAAGCTGGTTTTAACATGGGGGGTAACATTGCCAGCGAACCAATTGCCCAGCTCGATGATATTACTGAAGCCGCCGTTGATGCCATCGCCAACAAAGAAGAAGTAGAATACAGCGAGCAGATTGATGTGGCCTCGAAAGCGTTGGTGGCCTATGCCCTGGACCCGGTAGGTACTACCTTTGATTTTTACCTGCGCTACGGGGTGGCCGAGCGTGTGGATGTGGGCTACAAATACGCGACCGGCGTGCACGTTTTTGATGCCATGTACCAGTTTATGGGCCCGACCGGAACACCAGAGAACCCCGGCGTTGGCGATTGGTATGGGAGCATAGGCTTGCAGTATTCCGGGCAGAGTTCCGGCATTTTTGATAAACTATACTTAGACAAACTGATACCGGTACTGGAGTTTTCGGCAACACGTCGCGATATAGTTATTCCGTTGGTGTTCAGTAAATCGTTTGGCCCTGAAGAAGAGATCGGTAATATTTCGTTTGGCCCGGTTTACAACCACACCTTTATAAAGTATGGTTTCGACCCGAGTCGTATTGTAAAAGATGTTGGTGGCGACAGAGTGCCGGTAGAAGGGGTTTATGCCAAAAAGAATTTCCCGTCGTTTGGTCTGTTCGTGAATGGTAAGATCGGGTTTAAGTTTTTGTATGTGCTGCCCTCGCTTACCATGTATTACCAGGACTATGGCACGTATGATTTCCTGGAAGGCAAGCAGTTTGATTTTTCGGGCGTAACAGTTATCCCATCTATTGGCCTGCAGGCAAACTTTGGTGGCGGTCGTGGTGCCAGAACCAGGTAAATTATAGTTTATAAACTATAAGAAGCGGCAGGAACAGGTAAAATCGTTTCTGCCGTTTTTGTTTTGTGATCGCCCTCGCTCGCGTCCCGCGAGCGAGGGATTTAACAGGCTATAGTTTATAGTTTAAAAATGGCTACTGCAGGCGCTCATAATGCAGAAATAAAATAAAAGTCATATCTTTCAAGCTCTATATTGACGCATCTAAAACAGATATGACAGCTTCTATTAACTTTAAACGCGACATACTTCCTCACCTGATCGCGGTTCTTGTTTTCTTGGTACTTACGGCAGTGTATTTTGCCCCGGTCGTGTTCGAAGACAAAGGCATGGCGCAGCACGACATTCTGCAGTTTAGGGGTGGTGCCCAGGAAATAATGGCCCACCGCGAAAAGACCGGCGAAGAAGCCCTCTGGACCAACTCCATGTTTGGCGGTATGCCGTCTTACCTCATCAACACGCGCTATCCCGGCGATCTTTCAGGGGTAATTCATACAGTGCTTTCGCTTAACCTGCCGGCTATGGCGGGTAACATATTTGTAACGCTGCTGTGCGCCTACATTTTGCTGGTAACACTGGGCATGCGCTCGTGGCTGGCTATAGTTGGTGCTATCGCGTTTGGTTTTACGTCTTATAACATCATCATCCTGGAGGCAGGGCACAATACCAAATCTTTAACTATAGCTTATATACCAATGGTGCTGGCCGGCCTGCTGTATGCGCTGCGCAAAAACCTTTGGATAGGAGCTGCCCTGTTTGCGCTTGGCCTTACACTAAACCTGCACTTTAACCACCTGCAGATGACCTATTATATGCTGTTGCTGGTTATAGTTTGGGGTATAATTGAGCTGGTGTATGCAGCAAAAAACGGAACTATAGTAGAGTTGGTAAAGCGTGGCTTTGTGCTGTTGCTGGCGGCTGTGCTGGCAGTAGGCGTAAACTTTGGAAGGCTGGCTACAACAGCTGAGTATAGCAAATACAGCATCCGTGGTAAATCTGAGTTAACAGCGCCAAACAGCGGCGACAAAACAAGCTCTGGCCTGGATCGCGAATATGCCTTTAACTGGAGCTACGGCATCTCCGAAACAATGACCCTGCTTATACCTGATTTTTACGGCGGAAGCAGCAACACGCCTCTAGACAAAGATTCTGAAACCTATAAAGCCTTTGTGGGCATGGGCGCGCCGCCGGTGCAGGCCGAGCAGATCGTAAGCCAGGGCATACCAACGTACTGGGGAGCACAACCCATGACAAGTGGTCCGGTTTACGTAGGCGCTATCATTTGTTTCCTGTTTGTGCTGGGCCTGTTTATAGTTGACCGTCGCTGGACAAGCTGGCTGGTTGCCGGAACTATACTTTCGCTGGTGCTGGCCTGGGGGCATAACTTCTCAGCCTTCAACTATTTTATGTTCGATTACTTCCCGGGGTATAACAAGTTCAGGGCGGTAGCATCGGCACTGGTAATTGCCCAGATAACGATACCATTGCTGGCGATGCTGGCACTCTGGAGGGTTTTCCGGGACCGAGATACTATAAAAGAACTGGACAGAAAACTACTGATTGCTGGTGGTATTACGGCCGGTATCTGCTTGTTGGTTTGGCTGTTTGGCGGCATGGCCAGCTTCTCATCGGTGGTAGATGCACAATTGCAGCAGGCACAGTTCCCGCTTGATGCCATCCGTGCTGACCGAGAAAGCATGATGAAATCTGACGCCTTCCGCTCGTTTGCTTTTATAGTTCTGGCGCTGGGAGTGCTGTACTTCTATGTTAAAAACAAGCTGTCGGCAACTATAGCTATAGCTGGTGTGGGGGTGCTGGTATTAGTTGACCTCTGGACAGTAGACAAGCGTTACCTGGAAAGCGATGACTTTAAAAATCAGGTACTTACCAATTATTTCCAGCCATCGCCAGCTGACCAGATCATTCTGCAGGACAAAGACAAGAGCTACCGTGTTATTGATATGACCAATCCGTTTAACAGCGCGCGTAGTTCATACTTCCATAAAAATGTGGGTGGTTACCATGGTGCCAAGCTGCGCCGTTACCAGGATTTGATCGATCGTCATATCTCGCAGAACAACCTGGAAGTGCTGCGAATGCTAAATACGCGCTATGCCATTACCGGCGACCCGAAAGAGCCGGTGCAGCGTGTGCCGGGTGCCTTAGGAAATGCCTGGTTTGTAGATAATATCATGAAAGTAACCACACCAGATGCCGAACTGGAAGCTTTAGGTGATATTGATGCCGGCAAAACAGCAATAGTTGATGTTGCTAAATTCCCGGTTCAGGAGCAAAACTATACATCGGCCAACGCAACTATAAAACTTGCCACATACGAGCCAGACTATCTGAAATACGAGTACCAGGCAGAGAAACCAGGTTTTGTCGTGTTCTCGGAGATCTATTACGAAGCAGGCTGGCAGGCATATTTAGACGGTAAGCCGGTAGATCACCTGCGCGCTGACTATATTCTGCGCGCCATGCAGGTACCAGCTGGTAAACACACCATCGAGTTCCGTTTCGAGCCGAAGACCTATGCTATAGGTAATACTATTTCGCTGGTATCTTCTATACTACTTTTATTGGTGTTAGCTGGTGCGGTGGCTTACAGCTTTAAAAAGAAGGAAAGAGAAGAAACGATAGCTGTTTAACTATAGATTTTCTTGTCATCACGAACATAGTGAGAGATCTGTCTCAAATTCTAAATAGATTTCTCCTTTCGTCGCAATACAATGGTTTAAATTATAAAAGCCCCGACTATAAAAAGCCGGGGCTTTTGCGTACCTATACCTTATGCAGGCACCCTTACAGCAACTACAGCATCCGCTTTTGCAGCAGCATAACCTTACGCTTTGGGTAAAGCGCGAAGACCTGCTACACCCGCATATATCTGGCAATAAATGGCGAAAACTGAAGTATAACCTGCAGGAAGCGAAAGCGCTGGGCAAAGAAACTATAATTACATTTGGCGGTGCTTACTCCAACCACATTGCTGCCACCGCAGCCGCCGGAGCAGAATTTGGCTTTAAAACTATAGGAATCATTCGCGGAGAAGAACATTTGCCGCTTAACCCTACGTTGCAATTTGCCACAGCGCAAGGCATGGAACTACACTACGTTACCCGTGAAGCATATCGGCAGAAATCTGAATCAGCTTTTTTAGCTGAACTAGCCGAGAAGTATAATCAACCTTACCTGGTGCCCGAAGGCGGTACCAACCAACTGGCCGTAAAAGGCTGCACTGAAATTTTAGAAGACGTAACTATAGATTTTGACGTGATCTGTTGCGCAAGTGGCACAGGCGGAACTATAGCCGGTGTTATTGCAGGTTTAAAAGGAGAGAAACAGGTGCTCGGTTTTCCAGCACTAAAAGGCGGCGATTTTCTGAAAGAAGAGATTGAACAACTGGTCTATAACTATAGCGGTGCATACTATAGCAATTGGCAACTCATCACGGATTACCATTTTGGGGGCTATGCCAAAGTAAAACCTGAATTGTTGCACTTTATACAAGAGTTTCAAAAGCAGCACCACATCCCGCTGGAGCCGGTTTATACTGGTAAACTGTTTTATGGCTTATTCGACCTGATCTCGAAAGGCTACTTCCCGGAAGGTACACGGATTGTTGCTATCCATACGGGTGGTTTGCAGGGCAACGCCGGTTTTAAAGAGCGTTTGGGGATTAAGGTTTAGTTGGCAACAGGAACAGTTTTTGTAACCATAAGTATAAAACCCCTGTTTCATTTCTGAAACCCTATACTTAACTCTAAATCTGCATGCCCTTACTCCGAGTTTTAATTCGCCTGCTACCCTGGATACTGGTAATAACAGCCGGTATTTACATCTGGCGCAGCTTTAAAGACTTTTTTGGCGATGATAAAAAAGAACCAGCTGTTTCGGTAAACTATAACACCATACTTACATCAGTAGAAGAGCTGGGTAAAATGGAACTGGTGCGCTACAATTTTAAAGATGTAGTGGAGTATAAAAAGGAAGTGTCGCGGTACATACCGGATTCTAAAGTGGTGCTGATTGTGGCTGGCGAGGCAGTTGGTTGCGTAGATTTTACAAAAATTGAAGCGGGTGATATTGTGTTTGAAGGCGACTCTATAGTTCAGATAGCCTTACCCGAACCGGAAATCTGCTACTATAAAGTGGACCACAGCCAATCGAAGGTTTTCAGCAAAGAGAATACATATTTCCAGGATGCGGAGCTGGTAGAAGAAAGCTTTAAGTATGCCGAGCAGAATGTAAAAAGAGCTGCTCTGAACTCTGGTATACTTCGCCAGACGAAAGAGAATGCTGAAAAGATACTGAAACCGATGCTGGAAGAAATTACGGGCAAGCGTGTTGTACTTATTCCGCAACGCCGTATCCAAAACCCGGAGATGCCCCGCAAACTATAGTGATATAAAGTATAAGTGTACTATAGCGCATACTTATACTTTATACAATCTGTATCTAGTTTATCGTTCTAACTTTTTGCCTTCTCCCTATCAACAAGTAAAGTATAGCGCCCAAAAAAGGTATAAAAGCCACAACCACAAGCCAGATCAGTTTTGTTGTATTTTCTGAAAAGTTACCTAGGAGTAGGTCGATGATAGCCCAAAGCCACAAAGTAAATGGCACTACTGCAAAAAGTAGCAGCAGTACAACCTCAATAGGGCCTATTCCGCCAATAAAAAGTAAAGTTGTTTCAAGCATAGCAGTGGGGTTGAGTTAATAAGGTATGGGAATGTAAGAATACTTATTTACTTGTAGGTATGATCAAATGTGCTTATGATATAACCTATTTATAGTGTTTTTAATTTTTAATTTCTTCAAGAAGCTACATACAAAATTAAAAGCCAGCCCCCAACACACAAAGCAAGTAAGACGAAACACCAAATTAGCTTTACTGGAATTGTTAATTTGGCATATTGCTTTAAAAAAGGTTGCAAGTCTGTTCTTTTTAATAATATATAAGAATTAGTTTTATATAAGATAACTCCCATTACAAGAACGTAAATTGAAGAATAACTTGGTCCTAATTTAAAGCCCCAAATTGTTAATAATGCAGTTAGCCATAAAAATTGAATTAAAACAATTAGACTTATTGCTTTTTGAACTGCAAAACCATCATCATACATGTTTCTGGAAAAGCCATTTAATATAAAATAGGAAAAGATATATACTTTCTTAAGCATTCTCGTTATAAAGTTGAAGTGTTAAAGCGGTTAAATAATGTTCGTTTATAACCCACTCAAACTACGTTTCAATCAGTTTTAAAGAAGTGGACAATAAGCTAATATATAACTTATGCTTAAATAAATTCAGCGTCTTACTCAAGACTCCAAACCCTTCATTGCATCCTGCACCAGGTCATTCTCATAGCCTTTGCTCAGTAAATAGTAACTGAGTTTTTGCCGGCGGGTGAAGGGATTTTTCTCTTTCTCGGTTTGGTTCTTTTTTTCGAGTAGGTGCAGTAGGTTCTGTTCATATATTTCGGGGTCAATCTCTTTCATACCTTGTTTGATGCAGTAATCTGAGATGCCTTTCGCTTTTAAGCCCTGCATAATTTTACGGCGACCCCACTTTTTCAGGCTATACTTTCCACGCACATAAGCTCCGGCATAGCGCTCTTCGTCAATCAGTTTCTCCTGGCTCAGGCGTATAATCAGTTCTTCCACATCGTCGGGCTCCAGGCCGTAACTATAGAGTTTGGTGCGCACTTCCTGCTGGGTGCGTTCCTGGTAGGCGCAATAGGCAGCGGCTTTTATCAGCGCTTCTTTCGGGGTGTAGGTTTTCTGTTTTTTCTTCTCCAAACTATAGTTCGTTTACTAAGCTATAAACATAGTATAGAGTTAGAAAGTTAAAAAGTTTGGAAGTTAGAAAGGTGATTTTAGTTTGTGAGTTAGAGAGTTTAGGAGTTAAAATCTTGCAAATCTTTTCTAATCCTGTAAATCCTGATTCAGACAATCAACAATAAGTTACCTTTGCAGCCACAAGTATAAAAGTCTATGTTTTCGAAGGGAGTGCAGTACATGTTGCTATCGACGCTGTTTTTTGCGCTGATGAACGTGTGCGTGAAGCTGGTGCCGCATATTCCGGCCGTGGAGATCATCTTTTTCAGGTCAGTTATCTCTATGGCAATGAGCTATGCAGTGCTGCGCAGGCAGCAGGTGCCTATCTGGGGCACGCACAAAGGGCTGCTGATAACACGAGGCATAACCGGGGCGCTGGCACTTATTTTATACTTTACTACGCTACAAAATATTCCGCTGGCTACCGCGGTAACTATACAATACCTTTCGCCAATTTTTACCACCATACTGGGCATTTTTATAGTGAAAGAGAACGTGAAGCCCTGGCAGTGGGTGTTCTTCCTGGTGTCGTTTGCAGGTATATTGGTAATTGAAGGTGTGGATGTGCGCATTTCGCCGTTTTACTTAACTATAGGAGTAGCCGGCGCAGCCATTTCTGGAATATCGTATAACATAATTCGTAAACTCAATACACGAGAGCATCCGCTGGTTATCGTTTTTTATTTTCCGATGGTAGCGCTGCCTTTTTCTGGTATCTATAGTTTATTTGAGTGGGTACAACCCGTAGGCTGGGACTGGGCTATACTGCTGCTGGTAGGTGTTTTTACACAACTGGCGCAATATTACATGACCATGTCGTACCAATCCGAAGAGCTCTCTAAAGTAGCCAACCTGAATTATGTAGGTATTTTTTATGCGCTGGGCTTAGGGTTTATCCTGTTCGATGAAAGCTTTTCTGTAGGCTCTTATGTCGGTATGGCGCTGGTGTTGGTAGGTGTAATCCTGAACATCAGGTATAAAAGCAGACTCGCTCAAAAAGTCGAATTAGTAACACAGGAAAAATAAACTCAGTATAAAAATGAGATAAAGTATAAAATAAGCGTATAATATGTAACGTTTACTATATTTATTCCATATAAGGCCAAACGCTTATCTACCCTTATGCGCTTCAACCTTTTCGTTACACTTTTTATACTTCTGCCTGCCCTATGTTTTAGTGGTACGCTGCGCGGCCGCCTTACCGACGAGAATGGGCAAGGCCTGCCATTTGCCAGCATCTACATAAAAGAAACCACCAGCGGCACTGCCACCAACGAAAACGGCTATTATAGCCTGCAACTCGACTCCGGTATCTATACTTTGGAGTTTAAGTATGTTGGCTATAAAGCAAAAACCGAAATTGTAAAAATAAACGGCCACCCCGTAGAGCTGAACGTGCAGCTCCTGCCCGAAGTGCTTAACCTGAAAGAAGTAGTAGTGCGCGCCGCCGACGAAGACCCGGCTTACCCCATTATGCGCAATGCTATACGGCTGCGGAAATATCACCAGAACGAAGCTCTTGCCTGGAGCGCCCGCGTGTACATGAAAAGCGTAGCCCGCATGGATAAAGTACCGAGCAAAGTATTGGGCATTCGGGTAGTGGATGTGGACACAGGTATTGTATACTTATCAGAATCGGTGTCGCAGTTGCACGTGAAACGTCCGAACAAGATAAATGAGCGGGTGATCTCTTCGCGGGTGAGTGGCCAGAAAAAAGGCTTTAGCTTTAACCAGGCCTCTGAAATGAACGTGAGCTTTTACGATAACCTGCTGAAGATTCAAGGCCTGAGCGAACGCGGTTTTGTGTCGCCGCTGGCCAATAATGCCCTGTTCTTTTACAAATACCAGTACCTGGGCGCTTTTGAGGAGAACGGCCGAACTATAAACAAAATAAAAGTAATACCCCGTCGTCGTAACGATCCTGTTTTTGAAGGCATTATTTATATCTGCGATGGCGCTTGGCGCATACACAGCACCGACCTGAAACTGACCAAGCGGGCAGGTATAGAGTTCGTGGATTTTATACGCGTGCGGCAGGTATACGCCCCGGTGCTGGAACATGTCTGGATGCCGGTATCGCAGAAATTTACCTTCGAGGCTGCCGGGTTAGGCTTTAAGGGCCGTGGTTATGTAACAGGAGTTTACTCGAACTATAAAGTGCAGGCTGCTTACAAAAAGCCGCCGGTGCTGGAAGAAATAGAGCCAGAACCAGAAGTTATCGCTGCTGCTACCCAGGCTGCCAAACCAACGCCTAAACCAAAGTTCAAAATAATAGAGCCGGAAAAAGCTGACCCAGCAGAAAAACCGCTTCACCCGGATAAGCTGTTCAGCAAAGAGATACTGGTTATAGAAGAGAAATCGAACAAGCGCGACTCTTTGTATTGGGACAAGATCAGGCCGGTGCCGCTCACCAAAGAAGAATCGAAAGACTATGTAAAAAAAGATAAGCTGGAAGCTGTCAAAGAATCGAAAGTTTATCAGGACTCCCTGGACCGCATCCGTAACAAACCGACTTTCGGCAACCTGTTTTTGAGCGGCTATACTTACCGCAACAGCTACGAAGACAATTACCTGCGCTTCGACCCGCTGATAAGCCCGACCAGTAACAGCATATTGCAATACAATACCGTGGAAGGTGTGGTAACAGATGTGAAAGTAACCTATGGCCGCCGCTTTGATGACCGCCGCCGTTATGTAATAGAGCCGGCTGTGCGCTATGGTTTCTCTAACCAGAAACTGAATGGTAAGTTACGGGCTGCCTATGTGTATAACACCACTACTAACAGCATTGTGCAGGTAGAGGGCGGCCGCTATGTACAGCAGATAAATAACACCGACCCAATCTCGCCGTTTGTGAACGCTGCCTATACCTTGGTGGCGGAAAAGAACTACATGAAACTATACCAGCGCGATTTTATTCGGCTGTCGCATAGAGGTGAGCTGGCAAACGGGCTGCAGTTAACAGCCAATCTGGAGTACGCGCACCGCATGCCGATGCAGAACACCGCTTTCTATAGTTTTAAAAAGAATAACCCGGAAGGTGGCACCAACTTTACGCCCAACGTACCAGAAAATGCCGAGCTGGTAGATGCTACTTTTATGCCCCATGAAGTTTTAATGGCTTCGTTTTATGTAAGTATAAAGCCTGGGCAGCGCTACATTACCCGCCCAGACCAAAAGATAAACCTTGACTCGAAATACCCGACCTTTAGTTTAGCGTACCGAACCGGTATAAAAGCATTTGGCGGCGACATAAAGTATAGCACAGCAGCCATTGGCATTAACGACGAAGTTGGCTTTGGCTTATTTGGTACCAGTACTTACAATGCATCGGCCGGTGTGTTCTGGAACAAAGACGAAATGACGCTGCTGGATTACCGCCACTTTACAGGCAATCGTACTTTTTTTGCCGGCAACTATAACGGTTTCCAGTTACTCGATTATTACAAGTATAGCACCAACAACAATTACCTGGTAGCTAACTACGAGCATCATTTCAATGGTTTCCTGTTTAATAAAGTACCGCTTCTGCGCAAGCTAAAGATGCAGGAAGTTTTCAGCCTGAATTACCTGAACACGCAGCAATCCCGGAATTACGTGGAGTTAGGCGTAGGGGTAGAGCATATCCTCAAAGTGCTGCGGGTAGATTTTGTTACCTCGTTCCAGGAAGGGCAGAAAGCGCGCTCAGGTATAGTTATAGGGTTGGGTTTCTGACATAGGCTTCCATAACTTATTGATAGTACAGCCGTTAAAAAAGCCAGGAATAACAATCAGATGACTATGAAAACGAAGCTATCTATATTTAAAACAGGTGTGGCTGTGGCCTTTGCAGCTATGGTTGGGTTTGGCTGCGGCCAGCAGGACACGACCACCGAAGCCGAAACTGATACCGGAACCGCCGATGCTATAGTTGCCGGAGACTCTTCAGCAGCTAACCTGAACAACCCACGTCCAGCACCAATCGGCGACACCTCGGTAAATGCCAACCAGGCCGACCAGTTCGGCGAAATGAACCCAAACCAGGACTCAGCGGCACGTGCCCTGCATGAGTTGGATAAACAAAAGGAACAGCAGAAACCAAAACAGTAACTATAGTTTACAACAAAGCAACAGCCTTGATGCAGTAAGTGTCAAGGCTGTTTTTTTATGGTCTTTACTTCTTTTGTCATTTCGACGCAAGGAGAAATCTATTTCAGCTTATAGTTGCAAGACCTGGCAGCGTGCGCAGCTCCTGCTAGCGTCAATTGGTATAGTTGAATTCCGCTGCAACTCGAACCAAGCTATCCTTTCAAACTTCTTTCAATCCTGAGAGCTCTACTAACCTATAGTTTTATAGTTAGCTTTGGTGCCCTCACGGCCGGGAGGCCTCGTCTTCTAGCATCGCGCTGCTTTCGCTTCCTTTGCCCGTTACCTCGCAATGCCTGGCGGCACCGGAACCTCTCGAGGCGCTCAACCCAAAGACTGTGAAGTTTCTCATAGCTATAGTTCTTCTATAGTTTGAACTTGCTTGCTTCGAACTTTTTCTCGTGGCTATAATTCCGTAGGGACAGGTCGTGACCTGTCCGATCCGTGAACTGTAACTATAGAACTATAAACCCAACTATAGCAACGGCAGAATAGTCCCCCTTTGAAGGGGGTAGGGGGATGATTAACGGCAACCGCAAAACGACATCTGTAACTATGGCTAAGGCAAAAAAGCTCCCCGCCTTAGATAAGGAGGGGTTAGGGGTGGTTGGACTCTCACAACTATAAAACTTTAGTAATCCAAAAGCTCCCTCTCCTGTTTTTGGGAGAGGTAAACCTACTTAAGTATAGTTGCTGCCGAAGTGGGTGGTACAGGCATTCCGTCTCCAGTTTTTCTTCGTTTTTTCAGGTTCAGGTTATAGATAATGACCGAAATAAAGATTAACACATAAGCCATTACTTTTACCGGCGTGGTCTCTTCGTTAAAGTATACAAAGGCTATCACAAAGTTCATGATCGGGTTAATGTACATCAGGATGCCAATGGTGCCGGAGGTAAGCTCTTTCAACGCATAAAGGTTCAGGAACAGCGGCAGCACGGTAAACAACGCGCTCAGGATGCTCACGTTCAGGAAAAAGTGGCCATCTAAAACTATAGTTGAGTCGCCTTTAAAGAAACTATAGAAAGGACCAATGAATACAAAAGCCAGCAACAGCTGCAATGTAAGCAACACGATCTTATCATAAGCACGCAAAATGCGCTGGGTTATCAGGTAAAAGGCATAGCTCATCGCAATCAGCAAACTAAACAATAAACTGGTAAGCTCACCTGTCCCGATCAGTATACAACTAATGATGCTAAGCCCGATGGCCAGCCATTGGTTTGTTCGCAGTTCTTCGTTCAATAATAAAAAGCCCAGCACAGCCGTGAGTATAGGGCAGAGCAAATACGAGAAAGAACCTGTCTGGATGTTGATGTGGTTGATGACGTAAATGAACGTAAGCCAGTTTAGGGTTAGCAGTATACCGCCCAGCAAAGTGTAAACTATAAACTGGCGCTTTGCGTTAGCAGCCCCTTCGGTTACCTGGCTGTATGTCTGGCGTATAGTGTCTCTTCTGAAAAAAAGCGATATAATAAGCAGCAAGCTAACTGATAAGGCAACCCGGAAGTATAAGATCTGCCCGCTGGGGTATGCGGCCAGCGCTTTAAGCGGAAAAGGTATAAATCCCCAGATAACAAAAGCCGCAATGCCAGCCCCGTAAAAGGGATTTGCTTTAAGTAATTTCATGGTAAGTATAAAAAAGGCTACAAAGGTAGTTAATTGCTTTTTGTTAAATAGCTGCTTTAACCGCAGATTGATGAGGATTAAATTGATTAGATCTGATCATTCATCCTGAAGCTCATTTACCGTTTTAATATTAAATCATACTAATCTCAGCTATCATCTTTAATCCGTGGTTCAGACAATTTCTTTAACTTTCCGATCTTAAACTTTTACTCGCGCTTATGCTTACTTTTCAGAAACTTGCTTCTGTTACCCACGGAGATGTGCTGCAGTTTGTGCAGCAGCATCCTGTTATACATCTGCTAACTGATAGTCGCAAACTGTCGCAGCCGGCGGGTACGGTGTTTTTTGCTGTAACGGGTAAGTATAACGATGGGCATAACTACCTGGCAGCGCTTTACAAGCAGGGCGTAAGGCAGTTTATAGTTGAGAAAGCACAGGACAGGCGAGGCTTTGACTATAGTAAACTATACCCCGAGGCAAACCTGTTACTGGTTAAAGATAGCCTGCTGGCCCTGCAGCAACTGGCCGCCTGGCACCGGGCACAATTTAAAATTCCGGTAATTGGCATAACTGGCAGTAACGGCAAAACTATAGTTAAAGAGTGGCTGGCCCAATTACTTAGCCCCGATGAGTTGGTCGTAAAAAGTCCGCGCAGTTATAACTCGCAGTTGGGTGTTCCGCTCTCGGTGTGGCAGCTAAACAGTAACCATACGCTGGGTATTTTCGAGGCCGGTATTTCTTTGCCCGGCGAAATGGAAAAACTACAGCCCATCATTCAGCCAACTATAGGCATTTTTACCAACATCGGTACCGCTCACGACGAAGGCTTTACCTCGCGACAGCAAAAAGTGCAGGAAAAGCTGAAACTGTTTAAAGATGCAGATGTACTTATTTACTGCACCGATTACGAGCTGCTGCACGAGCAGGTCCGGAAGCAAAAGATAAAATCCTTTACCTGGAGCCGCCACCAGGAGGCCGATATAACGATAACAGCCACTACCACAGCCGGCCATAAAACGATAGTGGTGTATACGTACCGCGGCGAAAAGCAACGCCTGGCCTTACCTTTTACCGACGAAGCATCCGTAGAAAACGCCCTGCACTGCCTGGCTGTGTTGCTATACCGCGAAGTTCCTTTCGCCGAGATACAAGACCGCTTAGACAAACTGCACCCGGTTGCCATGCGATTGGAGATGAAAGAAGCTATAAATGGTTGCTACCTGATAGACGATACCTATAACAATGACCTGGCGGGTCTGGCAATTGCCCTTGACTTACTGGCCAACCAACCGCAGCGCGGCAAACGCACCATTATCCTTTCTGATCTCCTGGAATCCGGTTTGTCTGAAGATGCGCTCTATAGCCAGGTGGCTTTGCTGATCAGTAACCGCGATGTAGATAAGGTAATAGGTATTGGGCCAACTATAAGCCAGCATCAGTTAGAGTTTTCGGGAATAGCCGAGTTTTATCATAACACTGCCGATTTTCTGGAACAGTTTAACCCCGATGATTTCCGGAACGAGCTAATATTGGTAAAAGGTGCCCGCGTGTTCGAGTTTGAGCGTATTGTGCATGCGTTTCAGCAGAAAGTACACGGCACAGTGCTGGAAGTAAACCTGGATGCGCTGGTGCATAACCTGAATTTTTACCGCTCTAAGCTGGCTCCGGATACCAAACTGATGGTAATGGTAAAAGCTTTTGCGTATGGCAGCGGCAGTTTCGAGGTAGCCAATTTGCTGCAGTTCCATAGGGTTGATTACCTGGCCGTAGCCTATGCCGATGAAGGTGTAATGCTGCGCGAAAACGGAATTACGTTGCCAGTCATGGTCATGAACCCATCGCCGGACAGCTTTGCCAAACTACGCCAGCATAACCTGGAGCCTGAAATTTACTCGCTGGAGTTATTGCAGCAGTATATAAAAGATTTGCCGGATACTACCACACGCCACCGCATCCACCTGAAACTGGATACCGGCATGCACCGCCTCGGATTTACCCCCGAAGATTTTGACGCACTTTTTCCGTTGCTGCAGCAGCATCCTCAAATTCAGGTTGTAAGCACTTTTACCCACCTGGCCGGTGCCGACGAAGCCCTGCATAACGACTTTTCCCAGCTACAGATCAGTAATTTCAGAACGATGGCTGAAGAGGTGGAAACGAGGTTAAACTATAAAGTTATCAAGCATGTGCTTAATTCAGCTGGTATTGTTCGGTTCCCCGAACATCAACTGGATATGGTTAGGCTGGGCATTGGTTTGTATGGCGTAGAGGCAACGGGCTCGGAGCAGGAAGCGCTTAAACCGGCAAGTACACTTAAAACTACCGTGTCGCAGGTTAAAACTATAGTTAAAGGAGAGACCGTAGGCTATAGTCGTAAAGGCATTGCCGACGAAGATAAAACCATCGCAACTATAGCCATTGGCTACGCCGACGGCTACGACCGACGTTTCAGCAATGGGGCAGGGCAGGTCATCATTAACGGAAAGCGCTGCCCGATTATCGGTAACGTATGCATGGATATGTGTATGGTTGATGTTACCGGGCTGCAGGTAAAAGCCGGCGATGAAGCTATTGTTTTCGGCCCGAAACTCACCCTCACCGATATGGCTACCCGTATCGGCACCATTCCTTACGAATTGCTCACCAATGTAAGTTCGCGCGTAAAACGCATCTTCTTTTCGGAGTAGGTTTAATTGTTGAAGGCTGAAGGTTAAATCTTCTTCCCGATAGGGGACCGCATTAATCTATAGTTTTTTGAGAATCTATAGTTTTTTGAGCCTGTTTAGAGTTTTCTGTAGTAGGATGCAGGGTGCCCTTGCTGCGTGTTTTCACCAGCAAGAACATGCCTGTGAAAATATAGCTGTTGGTGAAAATACCAACAACGGCCGGTTTTGACACTATCTTCCAAATGACTAAACAGCTTCTTTATGTAAAATCTATAGTTTTATAATACCGCTGGTATTTAAATCCCTAAATCCTGAAAATCCTGATTCAGACAATTAACAATTAACCATCAATAATTAGCAATTAGCAACCAGCAATCTATCAATTCAACCATTTAGCTAGCAACCCTCAACCATTTAGGTAAAACTTTTGCTTTAAAGATGAACACCTTGTAACTTGCGGTTGTTTATAAACAGTCTAAATAAAAACAGCTTACGGTGCAGAAAAGGGTAGAAGAGCATAACGACAAAAAAAGTGTACGCGACCTAAAGATAGGGGAGTACGGAACAATTTGCTGCCTGAAAGATCCGGAAATGGGTTTAAAGCTTCTGGAGATGGGTTGTTTGCCAGGCACACAGGTAAAACTGAACAGCCGCGCCCCGCTCGGAGACCCGATTACCATTATCGTGAACGACTATACCCTTTCACTGCGCCTCGACGAAGCTGAAACTATAATGCTGAAATAGCAACCTTTTACATGACTGTAGTAACCCAACCTGAGATAGTGGAGAACCCACCCGTTGCAGCTGGCAACCCTGTGGCCCGGGTGGCCCTTGTTGGTAACCCAAACTCAGGTAAAACATCCTTATTTAACCAGCTTACCGGCCTCAACCAAAAAGTAGGCAATTTCCCGGGTGTTACCGTTGATAAGAAAACCGGTGTCTGCCAGCTTAGTGCCACCCAAAAAGTGCAGATCATCGATTTGCCGGGTACCTATAGTTTGTACCCTAAGTCGCTGGATGAGCGCGTGATCATCGACCTGCTCTACGACCCGGCCTCGCAGCATTACCCCGACCTTGTTATAGTTACCGCAGACGCCTCGAACCTGAAGCGTAACCTGCTGCTGTTTACCCAACTCGCCGACCTTAAAATACCAGCTATACTTGCCCTTAACATGGTAGATGTAGCCGAAAAAGAAGGCGTGAAGATTGACGTACCGGCGCTGCACAAAGGTCTGGGCGTGCCGGTTATTCCCATGAATGCCCGCAAAGGGATAGGTATAGCTGCCCTAAAGATTTTGATGTCGCAGCAGCTGGAGGCAACCCCGGTGCAGTTTTATACCTTGCCACAGGAGCTGAGACCGCTTACCGATACTATAAAAGCGCGCTTCGGCCTTAACACCGATTACCTGGCCCTGCATTACGCGCACCAGTACAGAAGCCTTAAGTTTTTAACTGCCGAAGAAGCCGATTGGATCGAAGCGCTTGTACAAACCCATGAGTTTAAATCTAATGTAGCCCAGGCCGATGAAACGATAGCCCGCTACACGTATATAAATGAGTTGCTACTGGATGTGGTGCGCGTAGAGCGCGTGGAGAAAGACGAGAAGTTCAGCAACCGCCTCGACCAGATCCTGACGCACAAAGTTTTTGGCTACCTTATTTTCCTGGCTATACTTTTCCTGGTGTTTCAGGCAATCTTCACCTGGGCCAGCTATCCCATGGATTTAATAGACCAGGGGTTTGCCAGCCTTAACGGTTTGATACAGGATAACTTTAACGGGCCTCTGGTAAACCTGCTTACCGAAGGTATTATTGCCGGGTTAGGTGGTGTGCTGGTGTTTGTGCCGCAAATTGCGATACTTTTTGCCTTTATAGCTATACTTGAAGAAACCGGCTACATGGCTCGCGTTACGTTTATGATGGATAAGATCATGCGTAAGTTCGGGCTAAATGGCAAAAGTGTGGTTCCGCTTATTTCCGGGGTGGCCTGTGCTGTTCCGGCGGTTATGTCGGCCCGCACTATAGAGAACTGGAAAGACAGGATGATTACCATCTTTGTGACACCGCTTATGAGTTGCTCGGCCCGTATCCCGGTTTACACGGTGCTTATTGCGCTGGTAGTGCCCGAGAAATATTACTTTGGCTTCCTTAACCTGCAAGGTATCGTTCTGATGGGCTTATACCTGATCGGTTTCCTGGCTGCCATTTTCTCTGCCCTATTATTAAAGGTGTTGCTGAAAGCCCGCGAGCGCAGCTACTTTATAATGGAGTTTCCGGTGTATAAAATGCCCCGCTGGAAAAACGTAGGTATAACTATAGTTGAGAAATCGAAAGCATTTGTGTTTGAAGCCGGTAAAGTAATTGTAGCCATTTCGGTTATACTCTGGGTGCTGGCATCTTATGGCCCTGGCAACAGTTTTGAGAAAGCCGAACAAAAAGCTATAGTTGAAGCAAAGCAGCAAAACCTTTCCCAAACCGAGTTAGACAATTTGATCAGCTCGCATCAGTTGGAGTCTTCTTATGCCGGTGTTATTGGCCGAACGATAGAGCCTGTAATTGCCCCGCTGGGTTACAACTGGAAAATAGGCATTGCCCTGCTTACATCGTTTGCTGCCCGCGAGGTGTTTGTGGGTACTATGTCTACCATCTATAGTATAGGCGAAGAAGAAAACGTAAGTACTATAAAGAATAAGCTGATGATGGAGAAGGACAAAGATGGAAACCCGTACTTTACGCCGGCCCGCTCCTTCTCGCTCATGATCTTTTACCTGTTTGCAATGCAGTGTGTAAGTACGCTGGCTGTAGTTCGCCGCGAAACCAAAAGCTGGATGTGGCCATTGGCACAGCTTATTTATATGAGTGGCCTGGCATACGTTATGGCTTTTATAACCTACCAGCTACTGAGCTAAACACTTAAATCCTCCCCTCTTATTCAATCCTGAGCTTTTCATCATAACAATTTCTGGAAGGCTCAGGATTTTTAGTTTTCCTGACCAAGCTGACCGCAACACCACGTAAACGATTGATTGTTATTCGTATACCAACCTGTCAGCCGTTTAGCTTACATAAATTTTACTCCATTTCTAGAAGATATCAACTATAGAAATGCCCTTCAGCGTTTAAATTTCGGCTTATATAGTAAACATTATGTAATATTATACGTTAAATTCGATTGTTTCTTCAAAATATTATATTTGTAATGTGTGTATTTCAGGGCCTTATTGCGCTGCTTAAGGATAGGGAAATGCATAAAAAGCAAATAAATGTGTATTAAATATTTGTTATAAAAGGTATTAATGCTTATTATTGAAGTATCTCTCACCTTAAAACTTAGTTAATCTATGGAGCACCCTTTACTCACTATTACACTTACAACTACTGCATCACCATTCTCATAAAGAATAGCTTGCTTAAAATAAAAGTGCGTAACACGCTAACTATAAGCAAACTATGCAATGGTGGTTACTTCGTTTCGGCCATGTTCCGAAAGGCGCTACTACAATCAGTCAGAGTTTAAGTTTAGTTGCAACTCCTGAGCAATGCTGTTATTACCAGCTGTTTTCTTCGGGTTTACCGGGGGCGTAACAGGAGGTTTGTTTGCCTTAACCGGCAGTCGTGTTTGGATATTTTTATTTGAAATATTGCCTTATTACCAACTTTAACTTTTTTCTTATCTAAAACTAAAGCAAATGAAAAAACTTCTATTGTTGAGCTTTTTGCTGGTCTCTGTCTTAGTGCAGCAGGCTATGGCTCAAGGTAGGGCTGTTTCCGGAAAGGTGACAGATGCCACTACTAACCAGCCCTTACCAGGCGTATCCGTTCTGGTAAAAGGAACTACTGTAGGAACTGCCACTGGCGTGGATGGTTCTTTTACGCTTAACGTGCCTGAGGGCGGCAATACACTGGTATTCCGTTATATCAGCTACAAAACTGAAGAACGCGCTATCGGTAACAACACTACATTTAATGTAGCCCTGTCTACTGATGCAAAGCAATTAAGTGAGGTTGTTGTAACTGCACTTGGTGTTGAAAGAGAAGTAAGAACAGTAACTTACGCAGCACAGGAAGTTCAGGCCGAAGACCTTAACATTACCCAGGGTACTAACATTAAAGATGCGCTTGCTGGTAAAGTAGCAGGTGTGCAGTTAAATAGCCAGGCAGGTTCTAAGTTAGGTCAGTTCGGTAAGATCCGTATCCGTGGTGCCATCTCTTTAACAAGTGATGCTGATCCACTTTACATCATCGACGGTGTACCAACTACAAACCCTAACGACGTTGACATGAACAACGTGGAGTCTGTAAACGTTCTAAAAGGACCAAACGCAACTTCACTTTACGGTCAGCGTGCTGAAGCCGGTGTGGTAGTTATCACAACTAAAAAAGGCGCTAGCGGCCTTTCTGTAGAGCTTGATAACTCAACTACATGGGATAAAGTAGCTTACCTGCCTAAATACCAGAACCTTTATGGCAGAGGTTATGCTGACGGTGTAGGCTTCGGCGAATTCGCTTTCGATCCGGAAGCTCATCCAGCTGAGTGGGAAGTTTTCAACGGCAAGCGTTACATCCAGTGGGATGACAACTATGCTGATGAAAGCTGGGGTGAGAAATTTGACGGCCAGGATTATGTTCCGTGGTATGCTTGGTGGCCTGGTACTGCCGAGAAACCTAACCCTTATTTCGGTAAAACACAGAAGTATGTGGCTCAGCCAGATAACATCAAAAACTTCTACGAAACTGGTTTAACCCAGAAAAACTCAGTTGCTATCAGCGGTGGTAGCGATAAATTCAATGCACGTTTATCTTACACTAACCTGAAGCAGAACGGTATTACGCCGTACAGCGAGTTAAACAAGCATTTTGTAAACACGAACTTCAACTTCAATGCAACTGATAAGCTTTCAGTTACTTCTAACGTTCGTTTCACTACATCTGAAGTTCAGGGTGACCAGGACGATGCTTACGGTAACCAGACATCAGGTTCATTCAACTCTTGGTTCGGTCGTGAAGTAGAAACAGATAAACTGAAAGAACTGAAAGACCTTGTTAACTTCGACGGTAACTCAGTTTCTTGGAACTGGTGGGGTCCTGACTACTACACATTCGGTGGTGGTTACAAAAAGCCAGCTTTCTGGTTCAACCCTTATACTTTCCTTGAGCGTTACGACCAGATCAGAACTAACAACAACGTAACTGGTAGCTTAACTGCTGCTTACAAGTTCTCTGATAACTGGGATCTATCTGTAACAGGTTCTAGAAACGCTACAAACTATAAGTTCGAAGAGTATTTCCCATTCTTCCTTGCTAACTCTGCTGCTCCTGAGCTTTACAACGCCTGGATCAACGGTTTCGGCCGTACTGAGATCACTGACAGCGAAAACAACTTTAGCTCAATGTTAAAGTACAACAACAAGTTTGGTGAGTTCGACGTGACTGCTTTCGTAGGTGGTAACATCAGAAAAAACGATTACCAGGGTTTTGAAGCGCGTATGCAGCTGGATGCTAAATCTGGTGGTCTGATCATTCCTGACGATTACAGATTTGCTAACGCAGGTGTAGTTCCTTCTCCAAACACAGCTTTCAGAAAGAAGCAGGTTAACTCACTTTACGGTAACGTGTCATTAGGTTTCCGCGACATGTTATACATCGATGGTAGCTTAAGAAAAGACTGGAGCTCTGCACTACCTGCAGATAAAAACGGTTACGCATACCCAGGTATCGGTGCCAGCTTTATCTTCACTGAAATGTTAGGCGATAACTTCGAGTACCTGTCTTTCGGTAAATTAAGAGCTGGTTGGGCACAGGTTGGTAACGACGTAGGTGCAAACCAGATCAACCCTGCTTACAGAACAAGCTCTCAGCCTTTCTTAGGTTCTGACCTGCTAGTTTGGACACCACTAACATTAGTTGATCCAAACATTGAGCCTGCTAAAAATACGGCATTCGAAGCTGGCTTCGACCTGAGATTTATCGATGACAGAGCTGGTTTAAGCTTTACTTACTACGATGAGAAAAGAAAGAATGAGATCATCCCTGTGAGTGTGTCTCGTACAACTGGTTACGGTTCTTACCTGACTAACGCTGGTCAGTCATCAAGAAAAGGTATTGAAGTTGCCGTTGATGGTGATATCTTCAAGTCTACTGATGGCTTCAACTGGAACATCACAATGAACTACGCCAGAAACAGAACAACTGTAGATGCACTTCCTAAAGATCTGACTGCAATTACAGCTCCTGGTGGTGGTTCTGCTTTCGGGTTCGTTTCTGTTATCCACGAGCTTGGCAACAACTGGGGCCAGATCAGAGGTAGAGGCTTTGCCAGAGATGAGCAGGGTCGTTTCATCCTTGACGCTGAGTCAGGTTACCACGAAACAGTAGCTAACCAGTATTTCGGTTCAGTTCTTCCTGATTTCACAGGTGGTGTTATCAACAGAATGAGCTTCAAAGGCTTAACTCTTGCAGCTGCTGTTGACTTCCAGAAAGGTGGTAAATTCTTCTCTCTTACTGAGATGTGGGGTGGCTACTCTGGTCTGACTGAAGAAACTGCTGCTATGAACGACAGAGGCAAAAACATCCGTGATGCAGTTGCTGATGGTGGTGGTGTACACGTAACAGGTGTTGATGCTAACGGCGAGACAGTTGATATGTATATTGAGGCTGTAGATTACTTCTCTCAGTTCCAGGCAAACACAATCGCTGAGCCATTCATCCACGATGCAAGCTTCATCAAGCTAAGAGATGTAAGCCTTTCTTATGACCTTACTAACGTACTTAAAGACGGTATCCTGAAGAACAACCTGATCAAAGGTGCTTCTATCGGTGTAGTTGGTCGTAACCTATGGTTAATCTCTGTATCTGATGACAACAAAAACCGTTGGGACCCATCTGAACTTGCTCAGACTTACGGTGAAGATGGTCAGGTACCAGGTACAAGAAGCTACGGTGTAAATGTTAAGTTAACATTCTAATTTTACGAGTAATGAAAAAGAAATTAATATATATATTACTAGGCTGCACGCTGGCACAGGGTTTTACTGCCTGCGACACTGTAGACTTTGGTGATACAAACGAAAACTTAAACGGCCCTAAGAAGGTATACCCTGCTGGTTTGATGTCAGGTGCCATGATGTCATTTGCTACAACTACTGGCCGTTCTAACCTTTTGGTTCCTACTTTGCTGGTGCAGTATCAGTCTCAGGTTACTTACACCGATGAGATGCTGTATGCTGAGTCTCCATACTCATGGGCAGAGTATTATAACAACATGCTGCCTGCGCTTAACCTGGTAATTAAGTATAACCAGGATGAGAAGAACCATACATCAGAACTGTTAGCACAGGGTGCCCCTGAGAACCAGATCGGTGTTGCCATGATCATGAAAGCGATCGTGATGAAGCGTGTAACTGATACCTGGGGTGATGCTCCATATTCAGAAGCATTAAAAGGTATTGAGAACCTGACTCCAACTTATGACAAGCAGGAAGATATCTACAGATCTCTGATCGCTGAGCTTAAGCAAGGTAGAGATATGCTGGATGCTACGAAAGCTTCACCAATTGGCGATATCATTTATGATGGTAACGTAACAAAGTGGAAGAAACTGGCTAACTCTGTATTATTACAGATGACGCTTCAGTTGTCAGAAACCCCAATTGTTGATTTCGCAAAAACTGAGTTCAACGCAGCGCTTGCGGATCCAAATGGTGTAATTGATGAGATCTCTGAAGAAGCTTGGTTTAAGTATGACAAAGTTGTTGAATTCAACAACCCTTATACTCCAAACAGAGCAGCTGACTACTTCTTATCAGGTGAGTTTGTAGATGCTATGCAAGGTGATGCTCCTGGAAGCTCACTAAACCCTACATCTAACCACACACCAGATGGTCGTCTTGCGATCTTTGCTGTAAACACAACCAGAGAAGGTGTTCCTTATGGTTATTCAGATGAAAGTGGTTCAGGTAAAAACCAGATGAACAAAAACTACTTCTGGAATAACATGGCTCCGCTTCCAATGATGACAGCTTCTTATACTTACCTGAACAGAGCAGAAGCTGCTGCATTAGGCTGGACTACAGAAGTTGCTACAGATATGTTAACAAAAGGTATTACAATGTCTTTTGAAACATTAGAAGCACATGCACTACCTAAAGCTAACACCTTAACTGCTGCTGAAGTAACGAAAGTATCTGCAGTTAGCGAGAAAGGTCCTGCTTATGCCGCTGCAAGAGTAGCTGATGCTGCTACTGTAGGTATACTTCAGGTAATTGGTGAGGAGAAATGGAAGTCATTGTTCCCGCAAGGTTTCGATGCATGGGCTGAATGGAGAAGAACAGGATATCCTGAGTTAACTCCGGCAACTGATGCAGTAAACAGCGGTGCAATCCCAACCAGATACTTGTACCCAACTGAAGAAGCAACTGTGAATGGTGCTAACAGCAAAACAGGTATCTCTACGCTTTCACCAGCTACAGATAAAAACGACTCTAAAGTTTGGTGGGATCAATAATCTGAACCACTAATTAATAGAAAGGCTACCTCAAATAGAGGTAGCCTTTTTTATTGCCCGGATTAAAAAGTATGAGCAGTATAAACTATAGCTATAGTTGTATAAAAATGAATGGTCAAATCTGAGGCTTTTAAAAAGTGAAACTATAGGTTAAAACTTTTCGATCAGTGCTTCAGGCACTTAGCCCCTACCTGGTAAAAACTTTGGGCGTAGCTCTTGCATCCTGAAAAAGAGTGTGTACTTTTGCAACCCGTTCAGCAGGAAGGGAGAGAGGAAAAGAGGGATTTGAAGAGCATAAGCTGCAGGCGGATAAACCTCTTCTGTGGTGAGCCAGGGCTGTTTGCAGCCACCCGCCTTCGAAAACTTTCTGAAAAAACTTTTCTTGCCCGCTTGCAAAAGCAAAAACAAAAGGTGTATCTTTGCACTCCCAACGCGGCGGCAGGCCAGGCGGGAAAAGAAGCTGAAACGCAAGCCTTTTTAGCTATTCACTAGTTCAGGTTTTCACCTGAAACGAGAGGCTGAAAAAAAGAAAAGAAATTTTTCACTGGCCACTTGCAGAATGAAAAAAGCTTCTTACCTTTGCACTCCCAATCGGACAACAGGTTGAAAGGGGCGAATAAACTAAGAGAGTAACAACCACGATCACAACAGGTGATCGCCCTG
>NZ_JAAEAA010000017.1 GCF_010119545.1 Pontibacter fetidus
CAGGACCAAAAAGCCAATTGTTAGCCAGTTTTAAATTCACCCGCTAATACAAACACCCCTCTGCGCTCCCCTCAAGGGGAGAATTTGCTAGAACTTAACGGCCCTGCCCTTTGAAGGGGGCAGGGGGGATGACAAACAGAAACTATAGAACTATAAGACAACTATAGCAAAAGCATGAACTCCCCACTTTAGAGGGGCAGAGGTGTGTTTATACAAGAGCCTTTCTTCTCAGTAACAAGATCCTTCCAGGATGACAGAAAAAGAGGTAAAAAAGCTCCCTTCCTTAGACTACCGGGAACGAGAGTTGGAGGTAGCGAGCGTGGCTCTGGGGGCAGGAGTTGGTTGGATCAACAGTTATGATAAAGTATAACCTGAGCTATAGAAAACTAACAGCTATAAAACATTCTTTCACTTCCCAAATCCGCTTGCTAACTACCTTTTTATAGTATCTACGAAAAAAATCGTAAATAAAGTTTCTATTTACGAAAACATTCGTATAACTTGGTATGCAACATAAACACCCTAACTCTTATCTTTTAAAAACTATGAACCAGAACCAATCTTACAAACCTACCGACGCTGAACTGGAGATCCTCCAGGTGCTGTGGCAAAACGGGCCCTCCACCGTTCGTTTTGTGCACGACATCCTCAGCGAAACCAAAGATGCCGGCTATACTACTACGCTTAAGCTTATGCAGATTATGGCCGAAAAAGGTATACTGGAAGCTGATAAATCCAGTAAATCGCATGTGTACAGTGCGTTGCTGTCAGAAGAAACTACGCAGCGCCGCCTCCTCGACCGTTTCCTGGATACGACCTTCCGGGGCTCGGCATCTAAGCTGGTGATGCAGGCGCTTGGCAGCCAGCATACATCTAAAGCAGAAATTGATGAAATAAGAAACCTATTAGATAAACTGGAAGGAGGCAACTCATGAACCTGATCTCACAACTGATTTCGGAAGGCTTAATAAAAGCCCTCGGCTGGACATTGCTACACTCACTGTGGCAGGGTGCGTTAGTGGCTCTTACGCTAGCCCTTTTAATGATATTGTTGCAACGGCACAAAGCCACGCTGCGCTACTACCTGGGTATTGGTGCCATGTTGCTGCAGCTACTTTTTTCGGCGGGCACATTTAGTTATTACTATGTTTCAGTAAAAGCTGCTTTACCTGCAACGGCAACATCCGGTACGCTATACTTCTCTGGGGCTACAACTATAGTTCCGGCTACACAAACCGCCGACTGGTCGCGGCCGCTAACGGTAGCTCAACTATACTTTGAGCAACATCTGCCGCTTATAGTTACCTTATGGTTGCTGGGCCTGGTGGTAATGGCCTTGCGCTTTATGGGCGGACTGGCTTATATGCAGCGGCTGCGCTACCGTGCTAACCTATTAGGCGACAAGTGGCAGGATATAAAACAAACGATAGCTACCCAGATAGGCGTGAAGCAGGCCATAATGCTGGCAGAATCGGCGATGGTAAAAGTGCCGATGGTGATTGGTTTTGCGAAGCCGGTGATACTGCTGCCGATTGGGGCGGTTGCAGGTCTGAGCACCGCGCAGGTAGAAGCTATACTTGCCCACGAACTGGCACATATCCGCCGGAACGATTTCCTGGTAAATCTGCTGCAATCTATAGTTGATATCCTGTTCTTCTATCATCCTGCTATCTGGTGGATGTCGGCGGTGGTGCGCGACGAACGCGAGAACTGCTGCGATGACATGGCGGTAGCTGTCTGCGGAAACTCGCTGGTATATGCCCGTGCCTTAGCTGCCATTGCTGCTATGCAGTTGCCGCAGTCGTCTAAGCTTGCTATTGCGCTTGCCGGCCGTAAAGGTTCATTGCTTGGCCGCATTAAACGGTTGGTAGAGCAGCCTGCCTTAAGGCCAACTTTTTCAGAAGGTTTTATGGCGGCCCTCGTGGTTATAGTTGGGGCGGTATTTTTATCGGCAGGTGCTATGGCCAGCATCAAAGACCAGCAAACCCCCGACCATGAGATTCCGGTTAAAACAACGCTGCTTGAGGAAAGCCCAGTTACCAAACTCCCTGAAACGTTAGAAGACGAAAGTTACTCGGCCCACGCTTATACGGTGCAGGATACAATGGGGCATAAGCAGGATGTAGTGATCATTAAAAACAAAAAAGGCAAAGTAACCGAGCTGTATGTAAACGGCAAACAGATACCTAAGGAAGATATTGAAGAATATCATAACGTAATAAACCAGCGCCTGCAGGCTACTAAAACCGCACCAAGAGCCAGCCGCGAAGAAGTGAGGCGACAGATTATAGTTGAGCGTGAAGCTGTAGCCGAAGCGCGCAGAGATAATGCTGCTAACCGCGAGGAAAGACGCCGCTACAGAGTGGATGTAGACAGGGATGGATTAGCTATACCTCCGATGCCACCAATGCCGCCAATGCCTCCTATGGCACCAATGCCACCTATGCATGCCGTACCTCCGGTTCCGCCTGCACCCCCTATTGCACCCCTCGACCTGGATGGTAAAAACAAAGAAGAAGCTAAAAAACAGCAGAAAGCCTATGAGCAGGCCATGAAGGAGTATGATAAAGAAATGCAGAAATTTGAGACAGAACTGAAAGCCTATGAAAAGAAAGTAGAGGCCAGCGCTGCCAAACGCGTGGAGGTGGATGTACGCAGAGAGCAAGTGCACCGCGAAGATGCTACCCGCCGCCATGCCGAGGCCATGGAGCGCCACAAGCTAAGCATGAAACGTCACGACGAAAGTATGAAGCGGCACGAAGAAATGTCGGCTGTGCTGGATAACGTAAATGCTGAGCTGATAAAAGACGGACTCCTGAAAAAGAATGCAGACAAAGTAGACTTTAAAATAGACAACACCGGCCTGTACATTGATGGCAAAAAGCAGCCGCAGCAAGTATACACCAAATACCGCAACCTGCTGAAAACAAAAGACGGCAAGCCGATGAACTATACGTACAAAAAAGACGGTACCAACCGGCAGATCATGCTAAACGACTAACTATAAACCAGGCTAACACGCTTATTTCCCGGAGAAGGACCCCCAGTTGGTGGTCCTTCTCTGATTTTAGAGTTTCGGTAAGGTGAGCTAGGTTGGCAGCAGATAGTTTTAACAGATAATTGAGTAACTTGAACTATAATAAACACGATAGTATACCATTACACTGGGCCGGCCTATAGTTTTAAGGAAAGAAAGTAGCAGTTTGTAAGGTCAGGTACCTTTTATACACTTACACCGTATTTTGCGTAATAGCAGAGTAGCTGTTGAGACTCCGGTATCACCCGCACCTGTTACAACTATACTTATAGCTCCTTTATGAATAAACTCTACAACAGTTGCCTGGTAGCGCTTACGCCTGCGCGTTTCAGGGTATGGCTGCTTTTCTTCAGCTTGTTTTTAACGCAAACGCTTTTCGCCAGCGATAATGTACACATGATCCCGGTTAGCCTGCAGGAACGCGTGCAGGCCGCAGATATGGTAGTTGAAGGCGAAGTGATCTCCAAAAAATCTTTCTGGGATGCCTCCCGCGCCCGGATCTATACTTCCAATATCGTTAAAGTATACAAGGTTTTTAAAGGCACGCTGCAACCAGAGCAACTGGAGGTAATAACAGAAGGCGGCACTGTTGGCCTCGACAAACATGTGTATACTTCGGTATTATCGTTAAGCGTGGGGCAGCAGGGCATGTTTTTTCTGCAGCGCCAGCAACTACTGGCAACTACACCGGGCCGCACCAACTATAGCTCACGCCCTTATGCCGCCGAGCAGGGTTTTATCAGGTATAATGTGCGTACCCAAACCGCAAAAAGCGTATTCGACAGCTATGCTTCTGTGGAGCAGGTATACCAGGCGGTAACTAAAACAACAGGCACCAACTATAGAACGATTAATACAAATCAGAAACTGCTTGTAAAACCGCAGCAGCAAAACCAGCGCAGTGCAGCTATACCTGTTGTTACTTCGTTTAGCCCCCGCGAGGCAAGTGCTGGTACCAAAACGGTACTAACTATAAATGGCAGCGGCTTCGGTAGTTCGCGCGGCACAGGCTCGGTTGCCTTCCGGAACGCAGACGACGGTGGCAAAACCTTTACCACCGCTCCTGTTGATGCCTACCTTTCCTGGACCAATACCCAGATAAAAATGTACATCCCGTCGGCCGGGTCAGATGACGGAACAGCCGGCACCGGCGAACTGAAAATAACTGCCGCCGACGGCACTATAGTTACCACTGTTGATAAGATCACGATACCATTTGCTTACAGCAATATTTACAACGAGAACAAGTCGTACCAGCCAAGGCTGATAGACGATGACGGCGAAGGCGGGTATACCATCCGGTTTGCGCCCAGCATGCAGGGTCGGCCTAGTGCCCAGGAGGGTTTCAGGAGGGCCATGAACAGCTGGATCTGTACCACCAACGTGAACTGGAAGATAGGCGCGCCTATTACCAAAGAAAGCAGCACTGCCGATGGCGAAACCATTATCCGGTTTGCACCGGGCTCTGATGTGGGGGCTGGCGTGCTGGCGCGTACCCTTAGCCAGTACCGCGGCTGCACCAATACTGACACAGGCCAGACCGAGTGGTGGCTGTCGGAGTTTGATATGGAAATAAACAGCAACATAAACTGGCAGTATGGTCCAGGTGGTCCGGGCCCGAACCAGTTCGACTTTGAGACGGTAATGTTGCACGAGTTAGGACATGCGCACCAGTTGGGGCACGTAATTTTGCCAAATGAGCCGGCCATTATGGCTTATTCCCTGGAGTATACAAGAGCTATAAGAGGCCTGAGCCCGGCAGACATAGAAGGCGGAAGATTTATAATAGCCCGCAGCCAGGAACCTAACTTCTGCGATAAAGATCCGATGGTGCCTAAAACAGACAGGGCATGCGAAATAATCGAGCTTAAAGCAGACTATACGACCGAAGGCGATGTTTTAGTAACCTGGAATCCAACCTCCGAAGCAAACATCAGCCGTTACATAATAGAGCGGAGCGCGAACGGGAAAAACTTTGAAGACATTGGGACAGTTGCAGCATCCGAAGCCAACTCGTTTTTAGACACAGACCCGCTGCAAACATTTGCCACGTACAGGCTGCGCGTAGTTTACACCGATAACCAGGAGCGTTACTCTGATTTGGCGGTGGTCATAAACCCTGCCATGCTGTATAAGTTTGAGGTTTCGCCTAACCCTGTTGGTGCCGAAGAGAAGTTCAATATCCTGTTTCTGGTTAACGGCAACACTCCGGTGCAACTATACTTATATGACATGACGGGTAAAGTTGTCCGCAGTTCTAAGGTTACGTTTACCGATGCTAACATGCCGCTAGAGTTTGACTTGCAAGGGCTGGCCCCGGGCATTTACGTACTTAAATGGAGTTCGGCAAAAAGCAGTGGTACCACAAAAATAATGAAACTATAGTCACGCGCATCTCACTTCATCAGCGATGGGCCGGGACACACTTTCCGGCCCATCGCTGTTTTATACCTATAGCTTCGGAGTACAAATAAAAAACGGGCGTGCAACTTGCTTTCGCAAATGCACGCCCGTTGCACAAACTCTAACACTTTATTTTTGCGTAGCTGCAATTAATAGCCTGTTGGCAGGCCTTCTGTATTATTTAGAGCTGCTTGTTTTGTTTATAGCTTGGAAAAGGTAAAAGGATCTGCAGCAAAAAAACATTTTTAAAAACAGCTTTGCAAGCCTATTTGCAACGCGGTTGTAACATCAGGTTTTATCGCTTTTATTGCTGGAAAAGATCATTTGAGCTATATAGGGCTATATTCGCTGTTAAAAAAATCGGGCTTTAAGCGAGATTTGTAACATTGGGGCACTTTAAAATTTACGCACGCTAAGCCGGTAGTTTATTTATACAGATACAACTATATTTGAAGTATAGATGCCGGCGCTATAGTTAGCGGCCGGCCAATTCTTAGTTTCATATCCTTACTGCGGGCGTGTAAATCTGAAACCTGCATGGCAAAGTATATTTCTCTTTATGACATTACCTACCACCACCTGGGCCAGATTGATCTCTAAAAAACGCTTCGAGAGTGCCGATAAAAAGTATACTTCTGATGAGTCGGTGCGGGGCGAGTTTCAGCGCGACTACGACCGTATTGTGTTCTCGTCGGCGTTTAGGAGACTGCAAAACAAAACCCAGGTAATGCCTATGCCCGAAAGCGATTTTGTGCACACCCGCCTTACCCATAGTTTAGAAGCATCGGTGGTTGGGCGTAGTTTAGGTCGTATAGTTGGCAAAAGTATACTAGAGCGTAATCCTCAATTAACTATAGAAAAACACATACAGGAAGCTGATTTCGGGGATATAGTGGCTGCTGCCTGTCTTGCCCATGACATTGGTAATCCGCCTTTCGGGCACTCCGGCGAAGATGCTATTTCTGCTTATTTCGAGAGCGAAGCTGCACAGCCTTTTATGCAAAACCTGACCGAAGCCCAGCGCAAAGACCTGCAAAGCTTTGAGGGTAATGCCGCCGGTTTCAGAGTGTTGACCTATACGTATCCGGAGCACTGCAATTTATCCGGTGGCTTGAGCCTGACTTATACTACACTGGCAACTTTTACCAAATACCCGAAAGAGTCGCTGCCTGTGATAAAGCAAACAAAAAATACCAGCGAGAAGAAGTACGGCTTCTTCCAGACCGAGAAAGACTGGTTTAATACTATAGCTACAGAGCTTGGCTTGTTACGAAAAGGCGATGGCGAAACCGTTTTTTACCACCGTCACCCGCTAGCCTTTTTAGTAGAAGCTGCCGACGACATTTGTTACCGTATCATCGACTTTGAAGATGGGTTGAAGCTTGGCCTCGTTCCACATGAAAAAGGCATTGCCCTGCTGAAACAAATCCTGAACGACGACCCGAACCGTGTATCAACTATAAAATTCTATGACTGGCGCGAAGAAATAGGCTATTTGCGTGCCCGTATCATCGGCAAACTGATTGACGAATGTTCCGCTGTTTTTCTTTCAAACGAGGACGCATTATTAGCCGGTACTTTCGATACGCCGCTCATCAACCTGCTGGATTGCAAACCAGTGCTAGACGAGATCAAAATGCTTTCTATTGAAAATATATACCGCAATAAACCCGTGCTGGAGATTGAAGCTGCTGGCTTTGAGGTGCTGGCTGGATTGCTGGATGCCTGCATGAAAGCCGTGTTTCTACCAGAATCAAAACGCCACCGCAAACTTTCTGACCTTATCCCGACGCACTACATTAACCTGCCAGACGGAGTTACAGATTACGAACGCATCATCCACATCACCGACTTCGTTACCAGCCTGACAGACCAGGCCGCTATTAACCTGTTCAGGAAAATTAAAGGTATAGAGTTGCCAAGGATGTATTAGAAGAATTACGAATTATTGACCCTCAACTACTATTGTCATCTCGAACAAAGTGAGAGATCTAATACAGCTTTTTTCTGAGATAGATTTCTCGAATGACAAATGTGGAACTATAGGACTTACAAGATCCCTCTACCACCGCTCGGGATGACCGTGAAGAATGGTGCATAAAAAAAGCGGTGGCTGGAATTATACTTCCAACTACCGCTTTTAACTATAGTTTAAGATATCTTAGTGTGCTTCGAGCCAGTTGTCGCCAACTCCTAAACCAACTTCCATTGGTACGCTAAGCGGTAGAGCATTTGTCATTAGCTCTACAATTTTCGGGGTTACAATCTCCACTTCATCTTTTGGCGTATCGAACAGCAATTCGTCGTGTACCTGCAGGATCATGCGGGTTTTCAGGTTTTCCTGCTTCAGGTACTCGTGTATGTTGATCATCGCAATTTTGATGATGTCGGCAGCGGTACCTTGAATTGGGGCATTTATGGCGTTGCGTTCAGCAAAACCGCGGATGTTCTGGTTGCGGGAATTGATATCGCGGAGGTAGCGGCGGCGACCCAGCAGCGTTTCTACATATTCATCTTCGCGGGCTTTGTTAATGGCTTCATCCATGTACTCCTTCACAGCCGGAAACTCCTGGAAATAAGCTTCTATAATATCAGCAGCTTCGCGGCGAGGGATGCTTAAGCGCTCTGCCAGACCAAATGCCGAAATACCGTAAATGATACCGAAGTTTATAGTTTTAGCTTTGCGACGCATCTCACCATCTACCTGGTCGAGCGGCACATGAAACACTTTGCTGGCCGTGGAAGCGTGAATATCCAATCCATTCTTAAAGGCTTCTTTCATGGTTGGATCGCCACTGAAATCAGCCATAATGCGAAGTTCTATCTGAGAGTAGTCGGCGGAGATGAGCAGGTGTTTGTTATCTCTAGGCACAAAGGCTTTACGTATCTCGCGGCCACGCTCGGTACGAACCGGTATGTTCTGCAGGTTGGGGTTGGTAGAGCTTAGTCGGCCGGTAGCGGTTACAGCCTGGTTAAAGGAGGTATGCACACGGCCATCCAATGAGCAAACCAGTTGCGGCAGCGCATCCACGTAGGTAGATTTTAGCTTAGTAAGCTGACGATGATCCAGTATAAGCCTTACTATTTCGTGCTCGCCAGCAAGCTTAGATAAGATCTCCTCGCCGGTAGCGTGCTGTCCGGTTTTGGTTTTCTTAACCTTACTTTTGCCATGTAGCTCCAGCCTGTCGAACAGTATCTCTCCTAGCTGCTTTGGCGAGCCGATGTTGAACTGTATACCGGCTATTTCAAAAATGCGTTTCTCCAACGTGATGATCTCGCTCTCAAGTTGCGTCGAGATATCCGCCAGCGCATCCGAGTCTATCGTTATACCTTCGCGTTCCACATCAGCTAAAACCTGCACCAATGGCGTTTCCACTTCATGGAATAGCTTCATTAAACCGCGTTCCTGCAGCAGTGGCTCGAAGTATAGTTTCAGGCGTAGGGTAATATCGGCATCTTCACAGGCATAATCCTTCACATCCTCCGGTGCCAGGTCCGACATATTTTTCTGGTTCTTGCCTTTGGGCCCTATCAGGTCGGTAATCGGAATTGGCGTATAGTTCAGGTATGTTTCTGAAAGCACATCCATGTTGTGGCGCATCTCCGGTTCCAGTAAATAATGCGCGAGCATGGTATCAAACAACGGCCCCTGCACTTCTACGCCATAGTTTTTAAGCACCATGATATCGTACTTAATGTTCTGGCCAACTTTCTGGATAGCCGGATTCTGGAGTACGTTTTTGTAAAGGCTAACTATACGAAGCGTTTCTTCCTTGTCGTTTGGCGGTACCGGAATGTAATAGGCTTCGCCGGGGCGGTAGCTGAACGACATACCAACTAGACTAGCTGTGATGGCATCTATACTTGTGGTTTCAGTGTCAAAAGAAATCTCTTCCTGTTTCTCTAGATAGCTTACCAGGCTTTCGTGCAGTTCGGGAGTATTGATGAGGTGATAATCAGCCATCGAGTTTTTGAAACTGCGCATCACAACAGGAGCTGCAGCCTCAACTATAGTTTCTTCTGTAGCCGTATCTGTAGCTCCGAAAAGTGACGTTTGACCGGAGTCTGAAGTTTTGCGTTTTGCCGTTTTGGTAGCTACACTTGCTGCCGCAGCAGCCATCGGTTGACCTAACACACGCTGGGCTAACTGCCGGAACTCCAGTTCGTTGAACAGATTGATCAGTTGTTCTTCGTTGGGTGCGTCGCAATGCAAACCTTCTTCACTAAACTCCAGCGGCACATCGCAGTGTATGGTCGCCAGCTCTTTCGACATGATTCCCTGGTCCGCGAAGTTCTCTACGTTCTCTTTTTGCTTGCCTTTCAACTCATGCGAGTTGGCGATCAGGTTCTCTACGGAGCCATACTTCTGAATCAGCGCTTTGGCTGTCTTTTCGCCGATGCCCGGTATGCCCGGAATGTTATCTACCGCATCACCTTGCAAACCAAGTATATCTATTACTTGGCTTACATTCGAGATCTCCCATTTCTCCAGCACTTTGTTCACATCCCATACTTCCACGGCATTACCCAAAAAGGCAGGCTTGTACAAGAACACGTGCTCCGTTACCAACTGGCAATAATCCTTGTCGGGAGTCATCATGTACACATCAAAACCGGCTTTTTCGGCCTTGCCGGCCATCGTTCCAATAATGTCGTCGGCTTCATAACCATCCAGGATGAGCACCGGAATGTTGAAAGCTTCTACAATCTTTTTACAATAAGGTATAGCCAGCGAAATATCTTCGGGCATGGCCTGTCTGTTGGCCTTATAAGCAGCAAAGTTATCGTGACGGAACGTTTTAGCAGCCGAATCGAAGGCGACTCCAATATGCGTTGGTTTCTCTTTTTGCAGCACTTCTACCAGTGTGTTGGTAAAGCCGAGCGCTGCGCCCGTGTTCATGCCTTTCGAGTTTATTCTGGGATTCTTGCTGAACGCAAAATGTGCCCGGTAAATCAGGGCCATGGCATCCAGCAGGAACAGTTTTTTTCTTGGTTCGCTCATAGTATAAAGGTAGCGTGTGTGGCTATTATCTGCAAATCTAAGGTTTAGCGTAACAATTAGGCTTAAATAGGATTTTACAGATTTTTATTCAGCAATTGCTTGTCCGGTTTTGATTTGTATACGTTAGATAGGGCAACAGTTGTGCGTTATAAAAGCGCCAACCCTCCCTATCTGAATAGTATATTTTAAAGCTGAACCGATGGCAAAGTTTTTACTCACCCTTTTTGCTGTTATAGTTATGTGCAGCTATGCCAGTGCACAAAAATTATCCCTTACCCAAAACTTTAGTTCTGCCCTAAGTATAACTGATACGATTGCTACAAAACCAATGCTTGCCGTTTCAGGTCCTATGCGGCAAATGGACTACTTAGCTTTGACGCCTAATGAAGAAACTATAGACGTTGAGCGAGATGCCATAGAAGAAGCAGCTAAGCTGAGGATACAGGCCAGAACCGATGCAAAAGCTTACTACAAACCGAAAGGCGTTTTCTGGGGAACTTTGGGAACCACTATTTTATATCCAGCTGCAGGTTTGTTAACAGGAGCTGTAGTTTCGATAGTGCCGCCAGTTATAAATGATGAAGTAAACCCGAATGCGCATTTAATGAAGGATAAGGCCTATGAAGAAGCGTTTAAGAAACAGGCACATCGGAAGCGTTTCGGTAATGCCGCGGCTGGTTTTGGTATTGGAGTTGCGGTGTTGGGGATTGTGTCGAAGGTTATAGTTGGTGGGTTGTAAGGTGTATTTTTGTCATTCCGAGCATAGCCGAGGAATCTTATATGTCCTATAGTTGACATTACTTGCTATCTGAACCAAGCTATCCTTTCAAACTTCTTGTATTCTTGGGAGCTTTACTTACCTATCGTTTCAATCTAGCTTTGGTGCCCTCACGGCCGGGAGGCCCCGTCTTCGGGCATCGCGCTGCTGCCTTCTTGCTATCCTCGTTCCTCGGATTGGCTGCGCCACCGCAACAAGTCAAAGGCGCTCAACCCAAAGACTGTGATTAGTTCGATAGTAAAACTATAGCTATAGTTTGCTTATTCTCTTTTAGTTGAAGTAGATCAGCTTTTCTCGTGGTTGTAGTTCGGTAGGGACAGGTCGCGACCTGTCCGCCGCTTGGACTGTAATTATGAGACTACAAGCTCAACTATAGCAGAGAATTCCCCTCTTGAGAGGGGCAGGGGTGTGTTATAGCAAAGGCTTAACGCATCTTTCCACAAGATCCTTCCAGGATGACAAATAAAGTAGTAAGTAAAAACTCCCTCTCCTGTTTTGGGGGTAGGGGCCCTCTTCAAAAGGAGAGGGTTGGGGAGAGGTAAAACAAGGGTGGTTGGATAACACGAACTATATAACTAAAGTCAACACCATTGCAAGCTTGTCCCTCGCGGGCCAGTTGCATCTGGAGATACAACACCTTAGATAGTCACGAGCGTGGACGCTCTCGCCAGTAATTACTAACTTTAAAACTAAAGCCCTGAAGCTAGCAGGAGCTGCGCACACTGCCAGGTATCAATCCTGCTATCCCTTAAAATCCTGTAAATCCTGATTCAGACAGAAACAATAAAGGAGACAGAGCCTAAGCCCCATCTCCTTTATTCGTAATTCTTCATTATTAATTCGCAATTATAACACTACCAACTGCTACTAGCGCCGCCACCTCCGAAGGAACCACCGCCGAAGCCGCCAAAGCCACCTCCACCTCCTCCGAAGCCGCCTCCTCCGCCACCAAATATGCCACCGCCGGTTCGGAATGTGCCGAAACCACCAGGAATAAAGATTGGTCCGCCTAAAGTGCGGGAATATCCTCTGCCACCACGGCCGCCGCCACCACCTCTAAACCTGGAAAGTATAAAAAGTATAACTATAGCCAGGATAAAAATGGTCATCAGTGAAGGGCCGCCACCGTCTTCGTAGCTGGTTGTTGGGTCGGCCTGGTAAGCGCCCATTGAACGGGTAATGATAACGTCCGTCGCTTCGTTCAGGCCTTTGTAAAATTCGCCCTGTTTGAAGTTTGGTTTTATAACATATTCAGTAATCTCCTTTGCCTTTGCATCTGGCACCAGGTGTTCCATGCCGTAACCCGTGCGCAGCGTTATTTGCCGTTCATCCTTTGCAATCAGAATCAGAATACCATTGTCATTTTTCTTACCGCCTATGCCCCATTGCTCACCCAGCCTGTCAGCGTAATCGGCTACTTCGTAATCGCCGATGGAGGTAAGCGTAACTATGGCTATTTGTGTGGACGTGGTATCGTTATAGTTTACCAGTTTCTGTTCGAGGGCAGCTACTTCTTCCTGGGTTAGCATGCCGGCCATGTCGTTAACCAGGCGCGGCGGGTTTGGCCGTGGCGGAAAGTCCTTGTCCTGGGCAAAAACCAGCAGGCTCAGGCATAGAAGGCACAGGAAAAGTATAGCTTGTTTCAGCATAGGTTCTTAGTGTCCGAAGGAGATGTCGTCGCTTAATTCGTTTTTGTCTCCTTCTTTGTTGTAAGGGAAATGTGCTTTAAGTTGCTGGCCTGCCATTTTAATACCGTTGGCCAGGCCAGTGGCATAGTTTTTCTGCTTAAAATGGCTGATCACTTCTTCCGTAATATCTTCCCAGAAATGGTCGGGCACAATGGCATTTATACCGGCATCGCCAAGTACGGCAAACTGGTGGTCTTTGATGGCTATGTAAAAAAGTACGCCATTGCGCAGTTTGGTCAGGTGCATGTGCAGCTCAGCAAATACTTCGGTGGCACGGTCCAGCACATCACCCTGGCAATGGTTCTCAATGTGCACGCGTATCTCACCGGACGTATTTTGCTCCGCTTCCTGAATGGCAGCCAGAATCAGCTGCTCATCTTCAGGGGTTATTATGTCTTTGGGCATAGTTTGAATGGTTAAATTGTTGGATTGTTAAATTGTTATCACAGTATGTGAGTCAACCATTTAACAATTAAGCCATTAAACAATTAAACACTAAAACTGTACCGTCGGAGCTTTTTGTGCGCCTGCTTCGGCTTCAAAATAACCTTTCTTCTCGAAATCGAACCAGCCGGCTATAAAGTTACGCGGGAACGAGCGGATGTAAGAATTATAGTCCTGCACGGTTTCGTTAAACTTGCGCCTTTCCACAGAAATGCGGTTTTCAGTACCTTCCAGCTGCGCCTGCAACTCCAGAAAGTTCTGGTTGGCTTTCAGGTCTGGATATTGCTCTACGGTAACCAGTAAGCGGCTTAATGCACCCGATAACTCGCCTTGTGCCTGCTGAAATTTTTGAATATTTTCAGGTGTCAGTTCATCTGCGCTGATATTCATGCTGGTGGCTTTGGCGCGTGCTTCAATAACACGTGTCAGGGTTTCCTGCTCAAAATTGGCAGCGCCTTTTACGGTGTTTACCAGGTTAGGTATCAGGTCGGCGCGACGCTGGTAGGCGTTTTGTACGTTGGCCCAGGCAGCTTCTACGTTCTCATCTTTGGCTACCATTTCGTTATAACCACACGACGACTGCGAAGCCAGTATTACAAATCCGATCAGGTAAAAAAGTAGTCTTTTCATAAGTTTATGTTAGGTAGTAAGTATACGGTATAGTTGTGCGCGTAAGGCGTTATCATTACGAAATTATGGCACCATCGTTTAAAGTTAGTCTTTTTATATTAACTAAACGCAATATTAAGAATGTGTAAGCACAGTGGTTTATAGTTTAGATTATTGCTTTAATTTAATATATTAGCAGAAATGTATAGTTTATGAAGGCAGTTATCCCGGTAGCAGGTATAGGTTCAAGGCTTCGTCCGCACACGCATACGCAGCCTAAATCGTTGCTGCCTGTTGCCGATAATACGATACTTGGCCACATCATAGACCGCCTTTCTGAAGCCGGAATTACAGATTTTGTATTCATAATCGGGTACCTGGGCGAGAAGATAGAAAGGTATGTAAAGCAGAAGTACCCGCAGCTACACGCAGAGTTTATAGTACAGGAACCCCGCGAAGGCCTGGGTCATGCCCTCTGGATTGCCCGCCATACTTTCGAAAACGAACCTAGTGTGCTCATCATGCTTGGCGATGCTATCGTAGACACCGACCTGCAACCTATACTTGACGCGCCTTACTCGGTGCTGGGAGTGAAAAAGGTAGAAAAGCCGTCGTTGTTTGGCGTTACAGAAGTAGGCTTAGATGAGTTTGTGACGAAGCTGGTAGAGAAACCCAAAATACCGAAATCGAACTTTGCGCTTGTCGGACTATACAAAATTGCCAATCCTAAAAAGCTGATCGAGTCGCTGGAGTATATTATAAACGAAGACCTGCGCACCTTAGGCGAATACCACCTGACCGATGCCCTGATGCACATGATTAAGTCGGGGGAGAAAATGGTGAAATGGAACATAGACCAATGGTTTGACTGCGGCCGTAAAGACACCCTGTTAGAAGCCAATGCTTTACTGCTGAACCGCCCGCACCTGCGCCACATCAACTATAGCCAGCAATTTCCGGGGAGCATTATCATTCCACCGGTAACGATAGGTGCCGAGTGTACCATTACAAATTCTGTGATCGGGCCGAATGTTGCTATCGGTGAGAACACCACTATTACCAGTTCTATACTCAGCAACTCTATCATCGGGTCTTTTTCGGAGCTGCAGTTTGCCGTGATGCATGATTCTATTATCGGGTCGGATGCCAGCTTTAAAGGGCTAAGCCATAGTCTGAACATCGGCGACAGCACCGAGATCAATTTTGGTCAGTAACAAAGTGTAACTTAACTTACGAAGTATAAAACCAGCCAGCGCTGCATGTTCTCTTTTTTAGCCCAGCCTTACCCCGCCCGCGACCCGCGTTTTTCAAAAGCAATCCTTCAGGCCTTGCTTTCAGGCTTCCTGATCGCGTTTATACTAATCGTTTTTCAGCCATTCGGGAGTTATAACTGGCAGCATCCTTACAAGAATGTTATACTTGGCGGCTTTGGTTTGGTAGCGGTTGTAGTTAACCTAACAGATTTTATAGTTACGCAACGGTTGTTTAAAACCCATTTTTCTGAAAACCGCTGGACCGTCTGGAAAGAGATATTGCGCAACATGGCGGGTTTTGTGCTGGCCGGGTTTTTCTGTGTAGTATATGGTTACTTTGCCGGGCTGATGCCTTTCTCGCTGATGCAGGTAACCTACATGGTGGCGGTGTGTTTTATGGTGGGCGCTTTTCCGGCAACTATACTTATACTGCTTAACTATGCTTACCTCTCGCACAAGTACAGCGCACCTTTTCAGCCAGCTCCACAAACTCAGCCAACTATAGTTACGCCTTCTGAAGACACGCTTACCTTAACTGCCGAAAACGAAAAAGACACGCTAACCATAGCAGCTGATAGTTTGCTATACATTGCCGCCAGCGACAACTACTGCACCGTGTTTCACATGGAAAACGAGAAGCTGCACAAGACACTTTTGCGCAGCAGTCTAAGCCGCCTGGAAAGCCAGATCAACTATAGCCGCATCGTGCGTTGCCACCGCTCGTACCTGGTAAATCTGGATAAAGTCACTTCAATTTCGGGGAATGCGCAGGGCTATAAATTATACTTTGATGTGGCTGTGGAGCCGGTTCCGGTTTCACGATCATACAACTCGGTTGTGAAAGAGCAAATGCTGGTTTGCTAACTGCCCCAGAAAGCTGCATTTCGCCCCTGTAGTTTGCCAAATACCCCAAAACCTTGCATTCAGGCCCTTTTCTGAGCGCGGCTTTTTACCTGCCTATACCTTTGGCGTTATAATCATCAAACAAAAAACGCCATGAAAAAGACCCTCAAAAGAATCGCGCTTGTACTTATAGCCACTCCGTTTGTGCTTGCTACTATAGCAGCTATCGTTTACTTTACTTATGCCTTGTTAGCGGTTGGCGGCGAGAGCACGCAGCACCAGGCTTACCTGAAAAAACACATGCAGGAAGTAACCTTAGGCGAGAATAAGTTCGATATTTTTGATGAAGCTTTTTATAACAGCAAAGTGATCATGCTGGGCGAAGTACACGGCTTTGCCAAACCGCAGGAACTGGACTTTGAGCTACTGAAACACCTGAACCAGAAAACCGGCCTTACCCACTACCTTGCCGAAGTAGACCACAGCCAGGCTTATTTCCTGAACCAATATTTAGCTACCGGCGACGAGAAATTACTAGATTACGTGTACCAGACCTGGGTAGACCTAAACGCACAATGGGCCAACAAAGAGTCTTACAACAAGATGCAGAAGATCTATGCCTATAACCAAACACTCCCAACCAATAAGCGCATAACTATAGTTGGTGTAGACAGAATTCACGACACCGATGTTACCAAACGGCACTTAACCGAACTGCTTCAAACCGCAAACTATAAAACCGGATCAGATGCTATAGTTGATTCTTTAACGCAGCATTTAACGGATAGCACTACAGAGAACGACGCGCTGAGAACCTTCGCCAGCAACAACCTGAAAGCTGAACTTGAGCTGCCACAAACTATAGCAACAGAGCTACAGCACATTTTCACTAACCTGCACTACCAGCAGCAAAACATTGCCCGCGACAGCGTCATGTTCCTGAACCTGAAAAATCTGGCTTACACCAATAACTGGCAGAACGAGCAGTTTTACGGCATGTGGGGCCTGATGCACATGCTACAAAACAAAGTAAACGGCGGCTATACTTCGTTTGCAGCACACCTGAAAAACAACGACTCCCCATTCAGAAACAAGATCACCACGATAAACATTATGGCTACCGACAGCGAGAACATGATTCCGGCGGGTATGATGCCGAAGTCTATCAACAAGGGGCAGGCTTATGTAAATACTACCTGGGTGAACAGCGACGGCCCGATGGTATTTGTGAACGGCATTAAAGACCTGAAAGCAGTTACGAAAGAAAACTCTGTAGCTATCTTTAAACTGAATGCACAGGATTCGCCTTATAAATCTTCAGCCTTACTCTCTAATACCAGCGTACTAATGCCGGGCCAGGGTGGTGTGAAGCCGGATGCTGAGAACGCAACTATAACACAGGCTTGCCAATACGTGGTACTTATCCGTAATTCTAAAGCTGCAACGCCTATAAAAGCCATGTTGTAAAAAGCTATACATGGCGCGAGTGTCCTCGCTCGTGACTTGCTATAGTTGGGCGTCCCGCCCAGTGGATCTCAGATCCACTTTTATAGTTAGTCACGGATCACAGATCCGCGCCAGCAATGATGCAGGAGTAATTGTCCCCTTGAGGGGACCGCAGGGGTTTAATCGTGCACGAGGTCTTGCTGCTAATCAAAGCTATTGCAACTTAAACCGAATTTAACATCGCTATAATCCCCTCAGAGGGATAGTTCGCTTTACCATGACCTAACCGCAACTATAGCCCTTTTCAGGATAATTACTTATCTTAGCTTTTCCCGTATCACAATTAAACTCAGACGGAAAACATTATGAAAAAGACCACTGTTCTACTGCTGGCTGGCGGCCTAACGGCTGTGTCGGCATGTAAATCATCGCAAACCGAAACCACAAGTGTGAATACTGAAACTACTACGGAAGCCACCGCAACGGCTGAAACTACTTTAGATTACCCCGATACCAAAAAAACAGACCACGTTGATACTTACCACGGCAAGCAGGTAGCTGACCCGTATCGTTGGCTCGAAACGCATACCGACGAAGTAGACCAGTGGATAAAAGCGCAGAATGAAGTAACGCAGGAATACCTGGGCGATATTGACTTCCGCGACAACATTAAGGCACGCCTGACTGAGATATGGAATTACCCGAAATACGGCGCTCCGTTTAAAGAAGGCGGCAAGTATTACTTCTATAAAAACGATGGCTTGCAGAACCAGAGTGTGCTGTATGTGCAGGAAACCCTGGAATCTGAGCCAAAAGTATTCTTCGACCCTAACAAATTGTCTTCTGATGGAACAGTAGCGCTGTCGGCGTTTGCTTTCTCTAAAGATGGAAAGCATGTAGCGGTTGGTACATCAAGTGGCGGGTCTGACTGGAACACGTACCAGGTAATGGATGTGGCGACCGGTAAAATGCTGAATGATAAACTGGAATGGGTGAAATTCTCTGGCCCGAGCTGGTACAAAGATGGTTTCTTCTATAGCCGTTACGATGCCCCAACCGAAGGCAACAAACTGGCCAACAAGAACGAATTCCACAAAGTATACTACCACAAAATTGGTACGCCGCAAAGCCAGGACAAACTGGTTTACGAAGACAAAGCACACGCCCTGCGCAACTTCTACGGCCAGACTACTGATGATGAGCGCTTCCTGATCCTGAATGCATCGGAAGGCGCCAGCGGAGCAAACGCGCTATACTATAAAGACCTTACTGACCCGAAATCAACTATAAAACCTATAGTTGACAACTTCGAGAGTGAGTACAATGTGGTGGACAACTTCGGTGACAAACTGCTGGTGATGACGAACAAGAATGCCCCACGCTACCGTTTAGTGATGATCGATTCGAAAAAACCACAGGAAGCAAACTGGAAAACTATAGTTCCGGAATCTGCTAACGTAATGCAAAGCGTGTCTACAGTGGGTGGCCGCATTATTGCCAGCTACATGAAAGATGCTACCAGCCAGGTTGTAGTTTACGACCAGAACGGCAAGCAACTGAACACGGTAGAATTGCCGACCTTAGGTACAGTTAGCGGCTTTGGTGGCGACCAGAAAGACAAGGAGACGTTCTTTACCTTTACATCGTTTACCTACCCGCCAACCATTTACCGTTACGATGTACCGAACAACAAAGTAACCCAGTTCCGCAAAACCGAAGTGAACGTAGATACCGACGCTTTCGAAACAAAGCAGGTGTTTTATACTTCAAAAGATGGTACCAAAGTGCCGATGTTTATCGTGCACAAAAAAGGCCTGAAACTGGATGGCACGAACCCAACTTACCTGTACGCTTACGGTGGCTTTAACATCTCGATGACGCCAAGCTTCAGCATTGCCAACATGCTGTGGCTGGAGAACGGTGGTGTTTATGCGATGCCAAACCTGCGTGGTGGTGGCGAATACGGCGAAGACTGGCACAAAGCCGGCATGACGCCAAACAAGCAAAACGTATTCGACGACTTTATCGGTGCTGCCGAGTACCTGATCAACCAGAAGTATACTTCATCTGAAAGACTGGCTGTAGCTGGTGGCTCTAATGGTGGTTTGCTGGTAGGTGCCTTTATGACACAGCGCCCTGAACTGGCTAAAGTTGCCCTGCCTGCAGTAGGTGTAATGGATATGCTACGCTTCCATAAGTTTACGATTGGTTGGGCGTGGGTGCCGGAATATGGCTCGTCAGATGATGCTGCTCAGTTCGAGAACCTGTACAAATTCTCGCCGCTGCACAACATTAAAGAAGGCGTGAAATACCCAGCAACCTTAGTTAAAACAGCCGACCACGACGACCGCGTAGTTCCTGCTCACTCGTTTAAGTTCATCTCTGAGCTACAGGCAAAAGGCGCTCCGGGTAATCCATATCTGATCAGAGTGGATGTGCGTGCAGGCCACGGTGCCGGTAAGCCAACATCGCTGGTAATCCAGGAGTATGCTGATACTTATGCGTTCATCTATAAAAACATGGGCGTAAATCCTTACGAAGGCGAAGCTCAAAACAAATAACACAAGTATAAATCTGCCATTTGTACTTCAGCCGCGCTGCCTGCTATAGGTAGCGCGGCTTTTTGTTATAAGCGTTTTAGCAACAGCAGCAGTTCTTCTGTACCTTAGCAACTATAACTCAAACCTATAACTATGAAATCTTACCCAAGCAAAAGCCAGTTTATAGTTCGCTCCAGCGAGATAGATTACCATGGCAACGCTACGATACCCGCTTTGGTGAGCTATATGCAGGAAGCCGCCTGGGAGAACACGCACAGCATGGGCATTTCGATGTACGATTTGCTGGAGCGTGGCCTGACGTGGGTGTTGCAGCGCATGCGCGTAGAGATGTTCCGGTATCCCAAACATGGCGAAACTATAGTTGTAGAAACCTGGGCATCGGGGCGCGAACGTGTGTTTCTGCACCGCGATTTCAGGATCTATAGTTCGAAAAATGAGCTGCTGGGGCAGGCAACCAGTGTTTGGCTGGTAATGGATGTAATAAAGCGGCAGTTGGTGTCGGTGCCGGATTTTATAATGGAAGTAGAAGTAGTGCCAACGCACGAGCCGCTGCCCTTAGCCAAAGGGAAATTGCCGCAACTACAGGAGCCAGCCTATACGCAACGAATGCCCGTCCGCTGGCACGACATCGACCTGAACCGCCACGTAACCAACACCCGTTATTTACAGTGGATACTGGATACACTGCCAACTGAGATACTGGAGAAACAACTGCATGAAGTAGACATCATTTATAAAGCTGAAAGTTTACTGGGCGATACAGTTTTATCAGAAGCTGGCACAGGTGAAACAGAAACTATACTTTTGCATAAACTTACCAGCCAACAAACCGGCAAAGAACTGGTGCAAGCCAGGACAGTTTGGGAGTTTAAGAAGTTAGAAGGTTAGAAAGTTTGGAAGTTAGAAAGTTATTCAATTCCTGCTAATCCTTTAAAAATCTTGTAAATCCTGATTCAGACAATTAACAATCAACAACGTGACACAAATTAGAAAAGGAACAATAGACGACCTGCCGCAGGTGCATGCTTTAATACAGGAGTTAGCAGAATACGAGAAGGCACCCAACGAAGTAACCAACACTTTAGACGACATGCGACATGATGGTTTTGGCGAGCGCCCGATTTTTGAGTTTTTTGTGGCGGAAAACGCTGAAGAAGGAATTATAGGGATAGCGCTATATTATACCGCTTACTCCACTTGGAAAGGTAAAATGATTTTCCTGGAAGACCTGGTGGTGACGGAACGTCTGCGCAGAAGCGGTATCGGGAAAAGACTGTTTAATGCGGTAGCTGAGGAAGCCAAACGTGTGGGAGCTAAACGCTTTAAGTGGCAGGTGCTGGAGTGGAACGAGCCGGCCATCGCTTTCTATAAAAAGATTGGCGCCAACCTGGACGGCGAGTGGATAAACTGCAACATGACCGAAGAACAGATCCAGAATTACAAAGCCTAACTTAACTATAGTTTAAACAAAAGTCCCGGCCCGTACATTGCATAAAAGTACGAGCCGGGACTTTTTACTTATAGTTGCCAGTATGTTATTCCTGGTCTTTGCGCTCTACGTTTACGCCTACAACTTCCAACATGGTTCTAAAAGAGGCATAGCGGCCTGCATAGCGGTCATTTACTTTTTGTTGCAAAGCAGGCGAATGGTCGCGCTGGTATTCTTGTAGGTCTTCTACGCTGCGGCAGGTGTATTGCACGGCATAAGTTGTTCCCCCGGAGTCTTCATCATCTCCCATTACCCGGCAAATCTGGTTCCCCAAAAAATAGCCGGTACCCATCACTTCCGGTATATGTACTTCTTTCATCCATTGCAGCCACTCAGCAGCCACGGTATTGTCTATACTTACGGTTACGTTATATAAAATCATGCTCAAAAGTACGAATTAGGTGTAGCTTTAAAGAAAGAAACGGCGATAAATAAGTAAATGACCATACTATAGGCCCAAAAGCCATCAGGCAAGCATCTTGGCCATATTTACTTTAACTTAGCTTTCTCGTATAGTTTATAATTTAACTGAATAAAATTATGAAAAATTGTATTGCTATCAGTTTTTTAACCTTAGTCTTAAGTATGAGTTTAGTGCATCAGGCACCGGCTATAGCTGCCACCAAAACCGGAACTATAGTTTGGGTGGGCGTACATCCTACCGAGGCCAAGTATGATAAAATAATGGAAAAGTATGCCACTGGGCTAAAGGCTGCCTTCGCTGAAAAGGATGACAAAAAAACCATTGTGATGGTAAATAAACTGAACGACGACATGGTTACAAGCCTGCAGCAGCTAAAGCCGGAACTGGAAAAATGGATAAAGGGCATGACCGAAGCAGACAAAGAAGCTTTTGAGGAGCGGGCAGGAAGCAAGCCTTATCTTAAAACGATCTTCGAGATCATGTTTAACCCTGAAATAGGCAAGCGTATAGAGCAAAACCCCGACCTCAAAAAAGCCCTTGACTCAGGTAACGCCCGTATGAAAGAACTAGGTTTTGATGACGAAGAAAGTAATTTAGAAGAAGGCCAAAAGTAAGCGCTTAATCAGGAGTGCTCGTTTCTCTTACTCGCATATCCAGTTGCCGGCGCTGTCGTCGTGGTAAACGGCTTCGGGTAAGGTGCGCTGATAGGCAACTATAATGGGTGCTTCTCCGGTAGTGGGTTGCAGTTGCATTTGCCCCTCCTGTAGTTGCAGAAAAACCCTGCCGTTTTTGTCGCTGATGGCTTTGAGGGTGCCGTTGGTGTTACGTAGCTTGTAGCTGTTGTAGGTGCTGAGGCCGGTAGCTGTCAGGTCTTTTACGGCAAAGTGGCGGGCTTGCTGACTAAGTTTTAGCACCGTATCTGCAGGTATGCACTCTACTTTTCCGCCTATCCACAGGTTCTCGCCCAGGCACTCCGAGGTTTCCATGATCAGGTCAAAATAGGCTTCGTTGGCAGGCACTGTGAGGGCGGCAACGGTAACAGGGGCTTGTTTTATGTGCGTAGCTACAGGTTGGTTTTGCTCCTGCCTATCGGGACGTGATGTATACAGCACCACAGCCAACAAAAGCAACGAAGATATATCCGCAATTCTAGAAGTAAACGGTATCTTCATAAGCAGGCAAAATTTAAAAGCTGTACTATAAATTTATACTTGCTGCCGGCGCTTTTAGTTGTACTGTTTCGGTGCTATTGATAGCAGGATTGTTGCCATAAAGCTTTAGTTGTCAATGTTTTGGTTTTGAGGGTTGTGGTATGTTATACCTGAGAAGCAGGACAAGGTGCAACTATAGCGGTTCCATGTAATCCAGGTCCTTGCCATAGGTTTCGTCCAGCGTCAGGATAGAGATAACGGCAATAGCCATAGCAATAGCACCCAGCAACAAAGCACCCGGCAACAGCCCTATTCCGTCTTTCAGCATACTGAAGCCAATAGTAAGCGGCACCACGGCACCACGCACAAAGTTAGGAACCGTTGTAGTTACAGTAGCTCTTATGTTGGTGCCAAACTGTTCGGCAGCTATTGTTACAAATACAGCCCAGTAGCCGCTGGCAAAACCCAATGCGATACACAACACATAAAAGCCGTTGATTGAAAGATTGGCACTGAACAGGTACAAGGCTATGCTTATAGTTAGCAGCAACAGAAATATGAGTACAATACTGCGTCGGCTTTTAAACCGCTGGCTCAGGTAGCCGCTGGCAAAATCGCCGAATACCAGGCCCAGGTAGCAAAACGATACCGCCTTAGCAGCCGAAACAGCACCACTTACACCAAGCGCCAACCCAAACTCTGGCGAAAACGTGATCAAAATGCCTACTACATACCAGATCGGGATGCCGATGAGGATGCATTTCAGGTATTTCCAGAAGCGCTTACCGTTGGTAAACAGGCTAAGGAAGTTTCCACGTGTAACCTGCGTCTGTTTCAGGTTTTTGAACATACCTGACTCGTAAACGCCAACCCGCAGCAACAGCAGCAACATACCCAAACCGCCACCTATAAAATATGCCGTGCGCCAGCCAAAATACTCGCCCACAAATCCCGCCAGTATCGCGCCCGAAATACCTATAGTTGCCACTACCATCGTTCCGTAACCCCGTTTCTCTTTTGGCAGCACTTCGGATACCAGCGTTATCCCTGCTCCCAGCTCACCAGCAAGCCCCACGCCCGCCACAAACCGCAGCAAAGCATACATCGGGATATCGGTTACAAAGCCATTTAAGATATTGGCAACAGAATATAAAAAGATAGACCCGAACAACACCGATAACCTGCCACGCTTATCACCTAATATTCCCCAGGCCACACCACCCACCAGCATACCAGCCATTTGCATGTTCAGCAGCAGCACGCCATTCTCCAGCAAGGCAGCCTGCCCGGTTACGCCCAGGTCCTGCAGGCTGGGGATGCGCACAATACTAAACAGCACCAGGTCATAAATATCCACGAAGTAGCCAAGCGCGGCAACTATAACGGAGGCGTTTAAAAGGTAATGTTTTGCAGGTGCAGACGACATAACAGGCATAACCAGGTATAGTATAGGTACTTCTAAATATATGCGTTTCTGCAGATTAGTGCAAAGCTTGATAACTATAGTTTCTGCATAGGGCTATATGCTTTTTACTGATTTTGCTTTAGCTTAGGCACCCGAACAACAAATAACTTACCTATGCCCTCTATTTGCCAGAAACTACAATTAAAAGCTCCTTACAATTTATTGCTTCTGAATGCGCCAGCCCATTTAACAAGTGAATTTGAACAGAAAGGCGGAACTGTGAGCGAAGCTGCCACGGCCCAAGTGAAGCACGTTTATGATGTAGTGCAGTTGTTTGTAACTACAAAGGCAGAACTGGATGTATTGGGGCCACAGGCTATTGCAGCGCTTAAACCGGGAGGCATACTCTGGGTTGCCTATCCTAAAAAAACATCTGGTATAAAATCGGACCTGACGCGCGATGAAGGTTGGGCAACTATAAAAGAAATGGGTTATGCAGGCGTGCGCCAGGTTGCCATTGATGATACCTGGTCTTCGTTGCGGTTTAAACATACCTCAGAGCGAAAAGAACCCTCCAAATTCGGGGTCGATTACCTGGGCATCGACAGAGTAGCCAAAACCGTTACGCTGCCCGAAGACCTGAAACAAGCCTTAAAGCAAGCAAATCTGGAAGAGCGTTTTCAGAAACTATCTTTTACAGACAGAAAAGAACATGTAGTCGCGGTACTGGATGCTAAACGCCCCGAAACCAGGCAAAACCGGATACTGAAGATTGTGGAGAAGCTGCAAACCAAGTAAAACAGCTATAAAACAGAAAAGGCGCTATAGTTAGCGCCTTTTCTGTTTTATATTTTGGTATATATTATTGCTGAACCATTACGTCAAATTCAACTTCAACGTCGGTTTCGCCTTTTGTCGCATCGCCAGGGGCAGCCGCTTTCGTGCCTTTCTGGTGCTTTAATACTACTTTAAGCTTGCCTGTGCCGGCAGCGCCTGTTACTATAGTTGCAGCCAAACCCAATGGGCGGTTCTGTGCGTCCTTATCTGTAACAGTTACAGTCATTAACGAGCCAGCGCTTGGTGTGTAAAATACCTGGTGGTCGTTAGCTTCGCTCTTAACTTCTTTGTGTACTTCTACCGGTGGGTTTACATTCTCGTTCAGTAGGGTAAGCGTAGCCAGGTATGTGGTGTTTGGCTTAAGTGTAAGCGGGGTTTTAACTGGGGCATTGCCACCTACGCCATCCAGGTCTTTAGATGATGCAGCTACCAGCTGACCTTTTGATTCTGGTTCAAGTGTAAGCGTAACGGTTGTAATCTCTTCATTATCCGGTGCAGGCTTCGGATCGTCATCGCCGCCGCAACCAGTTGTTGTAAGCAGAGAACCCATTAATAAAAATGCAAGGTAAGGTCTCAAAAACTTCTTCATAAGTATAATTTACGTTAAGATGATAGACAAATACGGGGATTAAAATTAAATGATACTTATATTTTAAGATTGTGTTTTAAAATATAGCGGTAAGTTAATACGAATCAGCAACATTCTGGCAGTTTCGGTCGCAAAAAATCTTAATCTGTTCTGATAATCGCGATAAACCTTGTTTAAAAGGTTATTACCGGATACACTTATTTCAACGGGCTGGTTACCAAAATATAGGGTGGTACCGGCTTCGGCCTGCACTAAAAAATAACCGTGCGGGGCATCCATAAACGGGTCGGTCGTTTCATCAGACCGGTCCTGTTGTGCTACCATAAGCCCGCCAACCGAAATAAAGCTGTCCTCAAAGTTTGCGTTGCCCAGGTTGCCAAGCTCGTACTGTAGTTCCGCATTCAGCCTGTCAGCCGGAATGTTAGGCAAATACTGGTCTTCTTCAACATTGTATGCCCTCACTATACTTGCTTTTGTATCCAGGCTGAGCTTATCTGTAAAGGCATACGACATATTCAGGTCTGCGCCATAAAAATGTGCATCGGCCTGCCTGTAATAATAAGACAGGTACGTGCCTTTATTGCTTTGCAGCGGCACAGAGTCGGGTTGCAGGTAAATATAGTTGTTGATGGTGTTATAGTATACGCTAAGGCCACCGTTAAAACGCGGGTTGCTGTGGTAGTTTATAGTTGCCGTGGTGTTCACAGCTTCTTCCGATTGCAGGGTTGGGTCGCCTTTTTCGTAAGATGCAGTGCCGTGGTGCACGCCATCTGCAAACAGCTCGCTTACATGCGGTGCCCGCGAAGCATAGCTCACATTGGCGCCAAACGTAAAATGGTAACCGGCATCAAGCAAGGCGCCTGCACTCCCCGATAGGTTATGAAACGTATAGCGCGGTTTCTGAAGTGCGCCTTTGCTGTCGAAGGTTTTTACATCCATCGTTTTATAGTCGTAGCGCAGGCCGGTTTCCAGTTGCAGGTTATCTTTTCGCCACTTCTCTTCGGCAAAAGCGCCTGTGGTTAAGTTACGGTAAAAAGGTACAAACATGCGTTCGCCTTCGCCATAGGTGTTGTCTTGCCACAGCGTCGTAAAACCTATACTTCCGGTTATAGCTGATGGCAACGTGTGTTCCCAAACCATTTCGGTAGTATGAGTTAGCAAGTCAAGGTGCAGGTCGGGTTTGGCCGGGTTATCTCTGGGCACATCCTTATCAAACTCCTCGCGGGTATTTTTCTGGAAAGCATAGGTAAACAGCAGCTTGCCTAGGTCGTCGGTGGTATAGGTGGTTTTAAACTTGGCTAGCTGGTGGCGTACATCCTGGTAAGGGCGCGCTATAGTATAGCTGAAGCTTCCGGTTTCTTCGGGGCGGCCACGGGCAATGGCATTTTCCAGGTCGGTTTTGTTGCCGATGTGTGCCGAAGTAAGCAAGCCTATTTTGGTATGGAAGTAACTATAATAGCCCTCCGTTCCGAATCTGCCTTTGTTATAAGCTAATGTGGTGGCCAGGCTCTGCTCCTCGAAACCAGTATTTTTAAGGTTATACTCTGGTGTATGCGAATCGCCGGCCTTTTTAACAGAGCTATGCAGGCGCCAGCTGATAGGTTGATTTTGCAATTTGCCTTGCAACAAGCCAGCTATAGTTCCCATGCGTCCGTTGGTATTGCCTTGTAACCCAATATGGCCGCTCATGCCTGCCGAGTCTGGCATCGGGCTGGGGTTTACAAGTATAGTTCCGCCTATGGCATCAGAACCGTAACGCACGCCGGCAGCTCCTTTTACTACTTTCAGTTCGGTAGCTGCCAGGGCATCAATTTCGGGAGCATGTTCGTCGCCCCATTGCTGGGCTTCGTGGCGGACGCCGTTGTTAAGTATAACTATCCGGCTCCCCGACATACCATGTATCACAGGTTTTGCAACATTAGGCCCGGTCTGGAATGAGCTTACGCCTGGCAATTTCTCCAGCGATTTACCTAACGACAAGCCTCGGGTTTGCTCTAGTTCTCTGCCTCCTAACACTTCTGTAGCCTGCGATTCGGAAAGTATGCGGGTGCTTACTACTTCTACGGATCGCAACATGGCAGCATCGGCGTGCAGTTGCAGGTCTCGTACAGAAGAGGTGGCTATTTTATAACTATACGCCTCGGTGGTATAGCCTATAAAACTTACTTTTAAGGTATAGTTGCCCTGGCACACGTGGTGGAAATGGTAATTGCCATATGCATCGGCAATAGCAGCGCGGTCCAGTTGCGGGATGTAAATAGTGGCGCCGGGCAGTGGAGCGCGTGTGTCGTGGTCTATTACTTTGCCTGAAATGGTAAGGCCGCAATCCTGCACCGCTCCCGATGTACCCTCGTACGGCAGCATAGTTTGGGCAACCACGGGCAATACAGTAAGAAACAGCGGCAGCAATAGCAGCTTTTGGGATATTTTAGTTAGTAGCACAGTCGTAATTTTAAGGAAACAGCTGAAAACAGCCAATCGGTTTTGGCGACAACTATAGGTGAAGGCTATAGTTCTTAAACCGCATAACTACATGATGTTGAACTGGTGCCTGGCTATAGTTGGATGCATAGTTCACAGGCCATAGGTGCTAAACAATAGGTGGGCCCCGCAAATACCGGGAAGTGCTCTTACAGGTATGCCAGTTGTTTTGGTAAAAGTTAACATAAGCCGTTTTCTGTTGCAGAGATGGCGCAATAGCTATTTCTGCCCAGCTACCCTGGAAAGGCTCATGGAAATTATCTTCCACGGGGCAGTGCTTGTGTTTTTGTCCAACCTGGGCTTTATGTGCGTCTTCGTGGGCGTTATGTATCGTGTGGGTATGGGGGTGCAGTTCCAGTATAAGCGCATCCGGTACCATCACTCTGGCAAAGAGCAAAAGCAAAACAATGGCGATATAGCTGGTAAACCGATACATTTAAGATAACTACGTTTACAAATATAACAAGATCTGGTTCATGGCAATGGGCTTTTGACTGACTTACCGGCTTAAGGTTTAACCTGTCATAAATAACACAATAATAACCTGCTTTTATACTTGAAACGTCTGTTGGCTGACAACTTGTCGCAGAAACGCAGGTATAGCTATACTGGAACATGATTTGAACAAGGCTGCACAGAAGCAAATCACATAACGATATAGCAAACTATAAACATGGAAGAAAAAGGTAGTATTTCGATCCACACCGAGAACATTTTCCCGATCATCAAAAAGTTTTTATACTCTGATCATGAAATTTTCCTGAGAGAGCTGGTAAGTAATGCTGTTGATGCCACGCAAAAAATAAAACGCCTGGCTGCCATTGGCGAGTATAAAGGCGACCTGGGCGAGCCAAAAGTTGTAGTGTCGGTTGATAAAGATGCCAAAACGATAACTATAGCCGATAACGGTATCGGTATGACAGCCGAAGAGATCAAGAAGTATATCAACCAGATCGCTTTTTCGGGTGCTGAGGAGTTTGTGGAGCGTTACAAAGAGGCCGGCGACCGCAGCCAGATCATTGGTCAGTTCGGTTTAGGTTTCTATTCTGCGTTTATGGTAGCCGACCGTGTTGAGATCATCACAAAATCGTACCAGGAAGGCGCTGAGGCAGCACATTGGTCTTGTGATGGCAGCACCGAGTTTGCCATTAAAGAAGCCCGTAAAGAAGACAGAGGTACCAATGTTATCCTTAACGTAGCCGCTGATTCGGAAGAGTTTTTAGAGCCTTCTCGCATCAAAACTATACTTGATAAATACTGCAAGTTTTTGCCGGTTCCTGTAGAGTTCGAAGGCGAGATTATCAACAACCCAAACCCGATCTGGACAAAACAGCCATCGGAACTTACCGACGAAGACTATAAGAACTTCTACAAGGAACTATACCCGTTCTCAGAAGCACCGCTTTTCTGGATCCACCTGAACGTAGACTATCCGTTTAACCTGACGGGCATTCTGTACTTCCCTAAGATCAAGAACGATTTCGAGCTGCAGCGCAACAAAATACAACTATACTCGCGCCAGGTATTTATTACCGACGAGGTAAAAGATGTGGTGCCTGAGTTCCTGATGCTGCTGCACGGTGTTATCGACTCGCCGGATATTCCGCTGAACGTAAGCCGCTCGTTCCTGCAGGCCGACTCAAGCGTGAAGAAGATCAACACTTACATCACTAAAAAGGTAGCTGATAAACTGGCAGAGATCTTTAGAAAAGACCGCGAAACGTTTGAAAAGAACTGGAACGATATCAATGTGTTTGTGAAGTATGGCATGCTGAGCGATGACAAGTTCTATGAAAAAGCGAAGGACTTTGTGTTGCTGGAGAGCATTGATAACAAATACTATACGATAGAAGAGTACAAAGCGCTTACACAGGCAAACCAGACCGATAAGAATGGCAACCTGGTACTGCTTTACACTACAGACGCGGACAAGCAGCACGCTTTTATAGAAGCAGCCCAAAGCCGCAGCTACGATGTACTGAAACTGGATTCGCTGATAGACAGCCACTTTATTGGTTTGCTGGAGCAGAAGCTGGAGAAAACTACCTTGAAGCGCGTTGACTCTGAAACTATAGCCAAGCTGATAGAAAAAGATGAGACCCGCGAAAGTGTACTGAATGACAAGGAGAAAGAAAGCCTTAAAGGTATTTACGAAACGGCCATCGACAACAAGAACATGACCGTTGAAGTAGCTGCCATGTCGCCGGATGACGCGCCTGTAGTTATAACACTGCCCGAGTTTATGCGCCGCATGAAAGACATGAGCAAAACCGGTGGCGGCGGTATGATGTTTATGGGCGATATGCCGGATATGTATAACGTAACTGTGAACGCCAACCATACCCTGAACCAGCGCATCCTGAATGCCAAAGAAGATAACAAGGGCCGCATCGCCCGCCAGGCATTCGACCTTGCGTTGTTATCTCAGAACATGCTGTCGGGTGCAGCGCTTACAAGCTTCGTAAAACGCAGCTTCGAGCTGATCGATAAAGAATAAGTGAACGATTAATTATACCTACAGTTTAAGGGCGGTACCTCAGGTGCCGCCTTTTTGCTTTCCCGTGAAACTTACAACCCGCTACCACAGTTATAGGCCAAGTTGGCAGGTATATGATTTATCTGCATCTTTACGTTACAACTATAGGTTAAATTGTTGGATTGCTAACTTATCTGAATCAGGATTTACAGGATTAAAGGATGCACAGGATTTCAGGTAGTTATAGTTGAAATCCATTTTGTTCGCCTTAGTCTATAGTTCAGCAATAAACAGTTTAACTAGCAACAATTAAATAGTCGCACATTTACGATTAATGGCAAAGCACCCTCTCCGTATAGTTTATAGTTTGCTAACAGGTCTGTTTTTGCTGGCGCTGGGTGGCTGTGGCGAACCTAAATGGAACAGCGACTATAACCTGAACCAGGCACAGTTAAAGCAAAACCCCGACTCTGCTGCCCTTGCCTCTGCCGATACCACAAAACCGGACATTACGGCATCATCGATGCTGAAGGAGGTGGAGAAGAAGGAAAAAAAGGAACAAAAGAAACGCAGCCGTTATTTTCTGGGCGAGAAGGTACAGCGTGGCTTTACCCGCACTGGCCGCGACGAACGCGAAACCCTGGAGTTGTTCAGTTACCTGCCAAACTATAAAGAGCCCAATGCCTACGCCCAGGAAAAATACGTGTATGATGTAAAGCGTAAAAAAATAGGCAAAGTTCGCGGCGAGGTAGACTCAGACCAATACAAATTACTGCACGGGCCCTATAAAAAAATGTATGGCGATGTCGTGATTGAAGAAGGCTACTTTTACATTGGTACCAAACACCTGCGCTGGGAAAAGTATAACCGCAATGGCTTCCTGACCGATAAATCGCACTATGACAAAGGCTTCCTGAGAGATGCTGTTATAACCTACTATGGTGGCAACACCGATAAGATAAAAGAGATAATACCGTATGCCTATGGCGAAGTGCAGGGTACTTACTATAAGTTTTACGAAAACGGCCAGGTAGAATGGGTAGGCCATTACGATAAAGGCAAAAAAGTAGGCACCTGGATACAGCATTACGATTTTAAGAACCGCCGCCACTACGAGTTCCAATACCCGGAAACCGCTTACGAGCCACAAACCGAGCCCGAACTGATAAAAGAATACGACCGCCACGGCACACTAATTTTCGAAAAAGGCAAACTGGATAAGCGTTCGGCGCAGCGTCAGTGAAAGGCATCCTCAAAATGAAGGATAGCCGGCGGGTTGGTAAGTGTTACCGAAACTATATCAAACCTGATCTCCTGGTGCCAACTATAGCTTAGTATAAATTCTTCGGCGGCATCTAATAACAGCTTTTCTTTTTTACTGCCAACCGCTGTTTCCGGGAAGCCGAACGTATCGGTGGTGCGTGTTTTTACTTCAACAAATATCAATAAGCTATCTTTCTGTGCAATGATGTCGATCTCGGCGCGTTTGTACCTATAGTTCTTTTCGAGTATCGTATAGCCTTGTTCCTGCAGGTATAGTTGCGCCATGCTTTCGCCAAGTTGCCCGGTACGGATGTGGTTGTTTATTGGTGTTGCCATCTAAAACTCGTAATTTGCGTCAGGTAATGATAGCCAACTCTTAACAACACCCGAAAGTTGCATAAGCGTATACTGTCAACTATAAATCTGCCGTAAGGCGCCGCTTTTAAAGTTTAAACCCATGGTACAGAATAAAGAAATACAGTTTGAGCAGCTGGGCCTGATCGACTACAAAGAAGCCTGGGAATATCAGGAAACGCTTTTTAACCAGCTGTTAGAGCTGAAAAGCCAGAACCGGAAAGCTGCCGAAGATGCACAGGTGCCAACACCCAATTACCTGTTGTTCTGTTCACACCCGCATGTGTATACTTTAGGCAAAAGCGGCCATGAAGAAAACCTGCTGATAGACGAAGAAGGCTTGAAAGCAAAAGGTGCCATGTACTATAAAATTAACCGCGGCGGCGACATTACCTATCATGGTCCCGGGCAACTGGTAGGCTACCCTATACTTGACCTCGATAACTTTTTTACGGACATCCATAAGTACCTGCGCTTTTTAGAAGAAGCTGTTATACTTACCCTGGAAGAATACGGTATTACGGCCGGGCGCATACCCGGCTTAACCGGTGTTTGGCTGGACCACGAAGCACAAATTAATCCACGTAAGATCTGTGCCATGGGTGTAAAGTGCAGCCGCTGGGTTACCATGCATGGTTTTGCCTTTAATATAAATACAGACCTGAATTATTTTAGTAATATTGTGCCTTGCGGCATCAGCGATAAGAAAGTAACCTCGCTGGCACAGGAGTTGGGGCATGAAGTACCTTTGGCTGAAGTAGAGGAAAAAATGCTGATACACCTGGCCCACCTGTTTGATGCCGCCATTACTAAAACAGCTACACATGAAAAAAGATATTGATTTCGGAACGGTAGAAGGGGTTTCGGTGGCAGTAGCAACTACACCAAACGAGTCAGGAGTAGATGCCTGGAACGTATACCTGATCAATAATAATCCTTTCCCGATAGAGAACGTACTGGTGTCATCAAAAGGCTACGGCATACTGGACGGTGAAGAAGTGAAGACCTCGATGCTGCGCCATATGTTTGAGTTGGTTGATGCCAAAAGCTTTGTGCAGATAGAGCCGATTGATCCTGCTATTTTCCACATAAACAACGAGTACTGGGTAAGCTATTACATTGATCGCCAGATTTATGACAAGAAATTTATCTTTGTGCCGGACTCTATTACCCAGCATAACCTGATCGAGATAAGTATGCTTAACATGCAGGGCGTACTACATACCTGATTTAAAGTGCAATAAAATTTATACTTTAGCTTTATAGTTGAAGGGTAAGCATCAGTAACCAAACTTAGTCGCCCCTATATTTAGCTGTACACCCACTTTATGGAGCAGAAAATAATACATCTGGTGCTGTCTTTTACCTGGGCCTTTCTGATAGCCATTTTTGCTGTTCCTTCCATTATCCGGGTGGCTCACCTTAAAAACATTCTGGACCAGCCAAATTTCCGGACTGTGCACGAAGAGCTGACCCCGCGATTAGGTGGCCTGGCCATGTTTGCAGGGTTTACCTCAGCCCTCACCATTTTTGCCGATCTCGGTAATGGAGTGCAGCAACTTTTGGCGGGTTGTGTTATACTTTTCTTCATCGGTTTAAAAGATGACCTGATCGCCATTTCAGCTATGAAGAAATTTTCGGTGCAGCTATTGGCAACCGGTATAGTTATGTTTATTGCAGATATCCGCATTACCAGTTTCCAGGGCATATTTGGTGTTGGCGAATTGCAGATAGGTATCAGTTATGGATTTACTTTCTTGGTAATTATAGGTATAACCAACTCTATTAACCTGATCGACGGGTTAGATGGCCTTGCCGGTACGCTGGTAACTATAGCCAGCATTACGTTTGGCGTATACTTTTACTTGTTTGGTGGGGCCAACTATAGCAACTATGCAGCGGTTGCTTTTTGCCTGGTGGGCGGTGTTGTTGGTTTCCTGCGCTATAATTTTCACAAGGCTACCATCTTTATGGGCGATACCGGTTCGCTGTTATGTGGCTTTATTATATCTGTGCTTGCTATCCAGTTTATCGAGATGCGACAAGTGCCGGCTGCCCCGTCTGTAGCATTAGGTATCTTATTCGTGCCTATTTTTGATACAATTCGAGTGTTTTCAATCCGGATTTTTAACGGTAAGTCTCCTTTTATCCCCGACAAAAACCACGTGCATCATCGTTTACTGGCCATGGGGCTTAACCAGATAGCTACAGTGCTTACACTGGCATTCGTTAATATTCTTGTTATACTGTTTGTAGTAGGTTTCGGCGATTGGGGTAATTTAAATCTGCTATTGGCCTTATTAGCTGTTACCATAGCTTTTAGTATTGTGCTAGGAGTTTATAAATCCAGAAGTGCGCAGCGTGTTTCTAAAGTATAAATTTATTGCCTTCCTTTTTTGCGGCCTGCTTTTTTGTTTTGCCGTGTGGATGCCAGCTAAAGCGCAGGTGTTGCCCTTGGAGCAGGATAATGCTATTACAACTGATTGGCTGGTATATAAAAACGGATCTAAAGAACTGGTACCTTATATAGAGGGTGTCACGACAGAGAGCCATGCACTGCACCAGTGGCTGCAGATAATTCCGGATAACCCCTTTCCTATCTCATTTGTAGCTCCCAAGGGCTTGTGCCTTTTCCTGAACAACCAATTAATATTTGTAGCTGACGCCACCCAGGAGTATAAACTGAATTTAGCGCCTTATGCCCGAAGCCTGGAGGCAAGGCATGGCAAATACCTTTTAACCGTATGGCACCCGCAGCAGCAACCTATAGTTAGTACCTTCCGGAATATAGAAGTGCAGCCGCAGGGAGAAAGTAAACAAGCCGGCGAATCTACATTTGCTGTGCGGGTAAGAGAATACGTGAACCTGAATGCCTTTATCATTTTTACGCTGCTGCTAGGTTTGCTGTATGGGGCATTAAAAAGTAACTATCCTTCCGACTTCAGCAGTTTGTATAATGTTAATTCCTTTTTCAGGGTTAGCTCGTTGCAGGAAGGGTTTCTGGTAAAACCCGTGAGCTCGTGGTCAAGTATCCTGTTTGTGCTGGTATTCTCGCTTTCGCTGGCGCTATTGATAGCGGCCATACACACCGAAATGCTGCATGTACGCTTGCTCGCTCAACTTATTCCGGCATCTGCGGCAGGTATAAGCTCCAAAATTATTTCTTATACAGTACTGATATTCCTGTTTATCCTGTTAAAATACTTTTTCCTGAAGATGATGGCGTTTATCTTCGGGCTAGAGCAGGTAGTACACTTGCAGTACCGCGAGTTTCTGAGAACTATACTTTTTCTTGGGATATTTCTGCCGGTTATCGTTTTATTTTATCTCGCTTTTAATGCCAGCATGCCACAGGCTATACTCGTAATAGCGAATATGGCGGTGTCGTTGATGTTGGCTATCACCGTAGTGCGGGTTTTTGCAACTGTAAATACCAAGGCTTCTGTACTAAATTTGCATTTATTTTCATACCTTTGCGCCACAGAAGTTATTCCGCTTGCTATCATACTAAAATTGATCGTGTTTAACTTCTAAAAACACAATAAATGTAGTTGCAGCAGAAACTGAAGGTGTTAAATTAAGAGCCGCATATATGGTTGAGAGCAAAGCAAAAGGAAGTGCCAATCCTGAAAGACACAAAGTACCTATCAAGAGCATACTGGTAACCCAGCCGCAGCCTACAACAGATAACTCACCTTACGTAACTATAGCCGAGAAATACGGCATTAAAGTAGACTTCAGGGCGTTTATCGAAGTGGAACCGGTGCCTTACAAAGAGTTCCGTAAAGACAAAGTTGATATTTTAGCGCATACCGCTGTAATATTTACGAGCCGTAATGCCGTAGATCATTTTTTCAGAATCTGCCAGGAAAGCAAAATAGAAATGCCAGCTGACATGAAGTATTTCTGTATTTCAGATCAAACGGCGTATTACCTGCAAAAGTATATTGTACTTCGCAAGCGTAAATTGTTTGTAGGCGAGAAAACGGCTAAAGATCTTTTCGAGGTGATTAAGAAGCATAAGAACGAGAAATTTCTGTTCCCTTGTTCTAACATCCGCAAAGATGATATCCCGGAATTCATGGCAGCCAATAAGATTAAGTTTACAGAAGCGATCATCTATAAGACGGTAGCTGCTGACTTATCTGATCTGGATGATGTAACGTATGACTGCCTTGCTTTCTTTAGTCCATCAGGGATAACTTCGCTGTTTATCAATTTCCCTAACTTTAAACAGAACAATACACGCATTGCAGCTTTTGGCCCTACCACCGCTAAGGCTGTGCGCGACGCTGGCCTGGAGTTAGATATAGAAGCACCAATGCCAAATGCTCCGTCTATGACCGGGGCTATAGAAGTATATATTCAGAATCAGAAACAAAAGTAAAAAAGCTTTACCGGCCGCAACTTTTATTTCAGAAATACATACTATGTAAAACGCAAAGGCAAGAGAGTAGCATAACTGTCTGGTTTTTGCGTTTTAATGTTTAAGTAGTATATTTATACTTCTATATATCTCCTGCTTAAATTATACTGTATCTTGCTTTGTTGCAGTGGCCTATGAAAAAGCTTTTACCTGTACTGGTTCTGATTTTGCTTTGTGTCCAGCACTTGGCTGCTCAGCAACAACCGCAGTTTACGCACTATAGCTTTAATGGCATGCAATTAAGCCCAGCCTATGCGGGTATTACCAACAGGCCGGAGATAGTATCGATATATAGGTACCAGTGGTTAGGGTACGATGCCACCTTTGATGATGGCGGATCCCCACAAACGCTGCTGCTTACAGCAAATACCCCGGTCAGGCTGCTGCATGGTGGGGTTGGTATTAACCTGATGCGGGATAAAATTGCGAACACGACATATACCGTGGCAGCACTTTCCTATTCATTTCATATACCAATACGCGAAGGAAAGCTGGGGCTGGGCGTGCAGGGAAATGTGAACAATATCAAGAAAGGCAGTTACAGACCCAATGATGATAATGACCCAAGTGTGCCGAATAACAGCTCGGATACAAAATATGACCTGGGGGCCGGCATCTGGTACGAATCAAGCACATTTTATGCAGGTGGCGGTGTAACTAATCTACTTAAATCAGAGTATGAGTTTGCGAATCAGGAGGACGGTATAGACGATGATAAGAAAGGCCGTCTGCTTAGCGAAAATCATATTTATGCTACTGCCGGTTATCATCTGCCTGTTTTAAGTATATTTATACTTACACCCATGGCCCTGATTAAGCACGATACCGAAACTTTTTCGTTTGATGCTGGTGCCAAGATAACGTACGATGAAAAATATTGGGCCGGAGTGAACTACCGGCATAAAGAAGCTGTTGGAGCGCTTATCGGGTTGAGTTTATTTACAGATAATTCATTAAGAGTAGGATACGCATTTGACTTAACAATATTCAATAAAGTTGCCAAGGCACCAACATCACACGAAGTGATGCTTTCTTACAGGCTTCCCGAGCCGGCAGTGCGGTTTAAACCGCCAATGAGAACGCCACGGTATAACTTCACAAAATAAGGTTAATACATCAAAAAGCCGATATACGGGCAAAGTGCAATTCTTAAAAAAATACAGAAAAAAATTGTGATTAATCTGTAAAATAATACCCAAAAAATACCGTTGAAAAATAATAAATGCGTGTAGCAGGTAAATGTTTGTTTATTTGGTACTAAACCTTATATATTTGCTACAACAGTAAAAATGTGCTAAGAATACATTGCTAGAAATTTTACCTTTTTTAAGAGTCATCATGAACAAACTATTTAAGCTGTCTTCCTTCGCTTTGGCGGTGTTGCTGCTTGCAGGTTGCGGATTGAGAAACAGACCGCAGGGAGACCTGGTTGGGTCGGAAGATCGTCCTGATTATAATGCGCAGCAAATACCTTACGGTATGGTGGCGTGCCCGGGCGGAACTTTCCATATGGGGCAGGCAGATCAGGATATTGCTGCAACAATGGCTAACCTGAATAAACAAGTGACGATTGGTGCCTTCTATATGGACGAAACCGAGATCACGAATAATGAATACCGCCAGTTTATGGACGTAATCCTGCAAGACTCTGTAGAGGTGCTGGGCGAGGATTGGGTTATGGCTGAGCTATATCCGGATACAACAGTGTGGGTAAAAGACTTTTCTTACCACATGGGGGATCCGCTGATGGAGTATTACTATACACACCCGGCATTTGATGATTACCCGGTAGTAGGTGTTGACTGGTTTGCTGCCAAGTATTTCTCTAAGTGGCGCTCTAACTTTAAAAACCAGGCTAACGCAGATAACGGTATGGCTCCAATGCCAAGCTTCCGACTGCCTTCTGAGGCAGAATGGGAATACGCCTCTCGTGGTGGCCGCGACATGACGGTTTTCCCTTGGGGTGGTCCGTACCTGCGTAACGCAAAAGGCTGCTTGCTGGCTAACTTTAAGCCAGGCCGTGGCGACTACTACAGCGATGGTTTCTCTTACACAGCTCCTGTGGCACAATACTTCCCGAACGATTACGGCCTGTATGACATGGCAGGTAACGTAGCTGAGTGGTGCGAAGATGCTTATGCAGATGCTTACGTTCCGATTACGTGGGACTTGAACCCTGTATATTACGATGATAACGAGCCTCGTAAAGTAGTGAGAGGTGGTTCATGGAAAGATATCGCTTACTTCCTGGAGACAGGTACACGTAACTTCGAATACCAGGACTCTGCCCGTTCTTACATCGGTTTCCGTAATGCTATGGTTTACTTAGGCCGTTCATCAGGAAGAGAATTCAGATAAGAAACATCCAATACCCAATAATAAATTACAAAACCCAAACACTATCGTTCACAATTTAATTCGAAAACAAAATGAGCAACGCTAAAGGACGCAGCTTTTTATACGACGTACTGATGCCAAAAATTTACGGTATCGGTGCCGCTGTCGTAATTGTTGGAGCACTTTTCAAAATCCAGCACTGGGACGGCGCAGACCTTATGCTAATTGTTGGTCTTAGTACAGAGGCCGTAATCTTCTTCCTGAGTGCTTTCCAGCCACAGCCACATGATCCGGATTGGGCAAAAGTATATCCACAGCTTGCAGATGATTTTACAGGCGAAGCACTTATGCCAGCTACTGCAGCTGCATCAGGTGGTAATGGCCTTACCCGCAAGCTGGATGACATGCTGCTTGATGCAAACATCACCCCAGAAACTATAAACTCTTTAGGTTTAGGCTTAAACAGACTGAGCGAAACCGCTGCACAAATGGCAGATATGAGCCAGGCTACTACAGCTACTTCAGAGTATACATTAAGAGTAAGAGAAGCATCTGGTTCATTAGACAAAATGAATGCAGCTTATGCTACAACTGCTGAAGCACTTGCGCAAATGGCAGGTTCTACAGTAGATGCAAAAGAATACCACCAGCAGATTCAGGGCATGACCAGAAACCTTGGTGCACTAAACGCAGTGTACGAAATGGAACTTCAGGACGCTAACAACCACTTGAAAGCGATGAACAAGTTCTATGGTAACCTGAGCATGGCTATGGAGAATTTAACTGATGCCAGCAAAGATACAGAGCAATTTAAGCAGGAAGTTTCGAAGCTTACGCAGAACCTACACTCACTTAACACAGTGTATGGTAACATGCTGACAGCTATGAAAGGTTAATCCTGACTTATTTTATTGTTCTAAATCAAAGAAAACAACAGTTAAAATATAGTATAAAATGGCTGGAGGAAAAGAGACACCACGGCAGAAGATGATCGGTATGATGTACCTGGTACTTACCGCACTTCTTGCCCTACAAGTGAACTCGGCTATCCTGTTAAAATTTCAGTTCCTGGACGAAAGTTTATTGGGAGTGAATGGTAAAACAGTGACTGATAATGCCGGAGTTCTATCTAATATTCGTTCCGCAGTAGATAAAGGCGGTAACAGATCATCTGATAATCGTGTGCTTGGTAATGCACAGGAGATTCGTAAGAGAACAGATGAAATGGTGAAATACATTCGTGAGATTCGTGAAAAGCTGATCGCAGAAACAGGGGGTAAAAATCCTGATGACCCGAACCAGTATGCTAACCCTAGCGGTGAAGACAAAGTAGCGATGACAATGATTGGTGCAGCTGCCAAGAAAAATGGTGCAGCTTATGAGTTAAAAGATAAACTGAATGCTTATGCTAAGTTTTTAAAACCTTTTAACCCAAACACGCCTGATCAGTTAGCGAATGATGGAAAAGATGACCCTGTTGCAAAGAATGATAAAGCACAGCGTAACAAAGACTTTGCTGAACTAAACTTCGAAAACACTCCGCTTGTTGCAGCTCTTGCTGTACTTTCTCAGAAAGAAAACGAAGTGTTAAAGTATGAGTCTGATGCTTTACAGAAACTGGCTACACAGGTTGGTGCTGACATCATCAAGTTTGAGAAGATATTTGCGATGGCCCGTGCTGAGTCTAAGACTGTAGCTGCTGGTACCAAGTATAAGGCTGATATGTTTATTGCGGCTTCTTCTGATGCGATCACGCCTAAAATGAGCTTCCAGGGAAGACCAGTAAAGGTAGTTGATGGAAAAGGACAAGTAGAATTTACTGCAGCTGCTTCAAACTACGATGCGGAAGGTAACTCAAAACAATCCTGGAAAGGTCAGATCACAATCAATCAGAATGGTCGTGATACGACATTTCAGGTACAGGAAGAATACGTAGTAGCTAAACCAGTAATACAGGTACAGTCTGCTGCAGTACAGGCGTTATACTTCCAGTGTGCTAACGAGCTTAACGTACAAGTACCTGCATTGGGTGCAGTTTACGATCCAAGTTTCAGTGCATCAGGTGGTACAGCCATCAAAGGTGCTAAAAAAGGTTTAGTAACTATCATCCCAAGCTCAACTGAAGTTAGACTTAACGTGAGCAGTGGTGGTAATGCCATCGGTTCTGAAACATTTAAAGTTCGTCCTATACCTAAGCCAACTCTTGTTGCTATAGTTAATGGTCGTCCGTTGGATGTGAAGCGTGGTGTGCCAGCACAGTCTTTCAGACAAGTAACTATAGAAGCAGTAGCGGAAGAAGGTTTTAAACAATTATTACCTAAAGAAGCACGTTATAGAGTAACACGTTGGAAAGCGTATCTTGTAAGAGGTACAAACCCAATCGACCAGGTAGATGTATCCGGACCATCAGAGAACCTGACACGATTTGCTGCTAAAGCGAGCAAAGGCGACAGAGTTGTAATTGAAGTTCTGGATGTAAAGCGCCTGAACTATAAGGGAAGTGTTGTAGATGCTAAAACCAGTGGTGATACATTCTGGAACATACCATTAAACTAAAAATTAGAAGCTTACAAGGAGTATGAAAGTAGTAAAAGCATTAGGTATAGCAGCTGGTATTTTCCTGAGCGTAAGTGCAATGGCGCAGCAGGTTTCTACAACTGCAACAAGCAGTTCTTCTGCCAGACCAATACCGGAGCATGATATTCTGTTTAAAAAAACTGTATGGCGTAAAATTGACCTGCGTGAAAAGCAGAACAAGCCAATGTTTTCAGAAAACAGAGAGATCACGAAGATCATTATGGATGCGGTTAAAAGCGGTGAGCTGACAGCCTATGCCAATGATTCGGTGAGCAAGCCTTTAACTCGTGAAGAATTTGTTGGTAACATGACCAAAAAGGACAATGTTGAAGAACTGAGCGAGGAAGAAAAGGCAGCAGGCTTTGGACAGGAAAAGGAAGAGGATGATGCCTGGGGTGCTGCCCTTGGCGACAAAGCCGGTACTTCTACTACAGGTCCTATAAGCAACGAGTTTTTCCCGAAGGAACTATACTTACTTGAGCTAAAAGAAAACATTGTTTTCGACAAGAAGCGCTCCAGAATGTATCATGATATCCAGACGATAACGCTAAAAGTGCCTGCTACAACAAATGAGATGGGTATTGAGAACACAGTAGCATCGTTTAAAATGAGTGACCTGGTACGTGTTTTCCGTGCAAACCCGGAAACAGCTGTATGGTATAACGCTCAGAACGATGCACAACACAAGAATCTGGCAGATGCCTTTGACTTGTGGCTGTTCAGTTCTTATATCACTAAAATTTCTAACCCTGGCGACAGAGCTTTATCTGACATCTATGGTGGTGGACAGAAAGGATTATTAGCCGCTCAGGATGCAGCAGAAGCACTGATAGAATACGAATACAGCCTTTGGAGCTACTAAGCTTTAAAGCAGATACTAAAAAAGGAGACTCAAATGGGTCTCCTTTTTTATTTATAGTTAGCACTATAATTGACAGATGCAAGGAACAAACTATAGTTGGCTATCAGGGTGCAAATAATTGAAAAGTATAGCTGCTTTTGATTTTCCTATTTCAGCAGTTAATTCTGCCAATGACAATTCTCTTAGCTTCTTTACAGATCTATACTTGTTCAGCAGCTGGTCTGAAATAACCGGGCCAATGCCTTTAATGTCGGTAAGTTCGGTTTTAAGGGTACCGGCATCGCGCTTACTTCTATGGAATGTAATGGCAAATCGATGTGCTTCGTCGCGTATTCGCTGAATTAAACGCAGCGATTCTGATTTTTTATCAATGTAAAGCGGCAGACTATCACCGGGGTAAAAGATCTCTTCCAGGCGTTTGGCAATACCAACTATAGCTACCTTGCCCCAGATATCGAGGTCTTTTAAAGCTTTAACGGCAAAGCTCAGCTGGCCTTTACCACCATCAATAATAATAAGCTGAGGCAATGGCTGGTTCTCATCCAATAACCTTCTGTAGCGGCGGGTCACAATCTCATACATCGATTCGAAGTCGTTAGGGCCAACAACAGTTTTGATATTGAAATGGCGGTAGTCTTTTTTGCTGGGCCTGCCATTTTTGAAACAAACCATAGACGCAACCGGGTTATCTCCCTGAAAGTTAGAATTATCGAAACACTCGATGTGGCGGGGCAGCTCTGTTAAACGAAGGTCCTTTTTCATGGTCTCTAACACGCGTACCTCGCGCTGATCGCTTAGTTCCCGGTTCTTTTCCAGGCGGCCTTCCCGTTCCTTACGCAAATACATCGCATTCTTTAACGACAGGTTTAGCAACTTTTTCTTATCCCCGATCTGCGGGTAAGTAACGGTAACATTATCCAGCGGAAGTGTAATTTCTATGTTGCTGATAACCTCACGAGACGTACTTTCAAATTCTTGTCGCAACTGAACTATAACCGAAGCAAGTATATCTTCATCGGCTTCGTCCAGCTTTTTCTGTACTTCTAATGACTGGGTAAGGATAATAGAGCCATTCATTACTTTCAGGTAGTTCAGAAAAGCGCACTGCTCATTTGATGTGATCGAGAAAACATCAATGTTTGTAAGTGTGTTACTAACTACTGTGGACTTTAGCTGAAAGTCTTCGAGCATATCCAGTTTCTGTTTGTACTGGTGAGCAAGTTCAAACTGAAACTCGGCAGCAGCAGTAGCCATATGCTCTTTAAAATAGTTCTTTGCTATAGTTAAGTTACCTGAAAGTATATTCCTGATCTGAGAGATATAATAGTTGTATTCCGTTTCGTCAATGAACGCTTCGCAGGGGCCTTTGCAGTTACCGATGTGGTATTCAAGGCAAACTTTAAACTTTCCGGCGGAAATATTCTCAGGAGAAAGGTTATAAGTACAGGTTCGTAACGGATAAAGTGTGCGGATCAGATCCAGCACAATGTTCATAGTGGTTACGCTGGGGTAAGGTCCGAAGTAACGCGACCCGTCGTTGATCTTGTTACGCGTACTGATAACGCGTGGAAAGCGCTCATTTACGATACAAATGTATGGGTAGGTTTTGCCATCCTTCAGCAGGATGTTATATTTTGGCTGATACTGCTTGATAAGGTTATTCTCCAACAGGAAAGCATCGGCCTCAGTATCAACTATAGTAAACTGTATGTCCTTGATCTGAGAGACAAGCTTAAGTGTTTTCTTGTTATGCTGCGCAGAGCGGTTGAAATAGGAACTTACACGCTTCCGTATATCAACCGCTTTGCCAACATAGATAATGCCTTTATCGTCAAAAAACTTATAAATACCGGGCTTATGCGGCAGGTGCGATATGGTGTCTTTCAGCTTTTCGTTTGCAGGCATTTTATACGCAAATTAGATCTCCTCCGCGTCCAGGTTAATCTCAGTAGGTATCTGCAGGAACTCATCCTGTTGAGCCGAATCGATCGGGATACCACCGCTGTTATACCTGGCGCAGTCTAATTCTACAGATAAAGGCGTTAAAGGTTTAGGGAAAGGCTGCTTTGAAACGTCTAAAGATTTATCAGCATACACTTTCTGCATAAAAGCACCATAAATTGGCATAGCTGTTTTGTTACCCTGCCCCAACGCAATTGATCGGAAGTGGATAGAGCGGTCTTCGCCACCAACCCAGGTACCTGTAACCAAATCTGGCGTAAGTCCCATAAACCAGCCATCAGACTGGTTCTGAGTAGTACCGGTCTTAGCAGCTATCTCGTTCTTCAGCCCATTGCGGTGGCGCAAACCATAGTAAGCAGTACCACCCGGTTCAGCAGCAGCCTTCAGCATATGGATCATCATATAAGCAGTTTCCTCGCTCAGGGCCTCTACTGTTTTCGGGGCAAATACTTTCAAAACGTTACCATGCTTATCTTCAATTCTGGTAATATAGTTAGGTTCTACCCAGGTGCCGCCGTTCACAAACGTGCCATAAGCACCTACCATATCAAATAAAGTAACATCGCTGGTACCAAGTGCAAGAGATGGTGTAGGGTCCAGTGGGGTAGAGATACCCATGCGCTTTGCTGTCTTAACAAGTGTTTCGGCACCCAGTTTGTTAACCAGGAAAGCAGAGATAGAATTAACAGACTCAGCCAGCGCCTTACGTAAGGTGAACTTCTGTCCCGAATATTTATTATCCGCGTTGTTAGGACACCACATGTTGCCATCCGGTAACGGAATACACACTTTGGTATCAATCACCTCGTAGCATGGGTAATAGCCGTTTTCGATGGCAGTCGTGTATAAGAACGGCTTAAACGTAGAACCCGGCTGGCGCGCGCCTTGGTTTACGTGGTCGTACTTAAAGTGCTTATAGTTGATGCCGCCTACCCAAGCCTTTATATGACCGGTTTGAGGTTCCATGGCCATAAAGCCTGCCTGCAGAAAGTGTTTATAGTATTTGAGGGAGTCCATCGGGCTCATTTCTACCTGCTTTTCACCGTTCCAGGTAAAAATGGTCATCGGTACTTTTTTGTTCAGGTAGTAATTGATCGAATCCTCGTCGCCGTCAAAGCGGTCGTAAAGTTTCTGGTAACGGCTGGTGCGCTTAATAGCTTGCTCGGCAAAACCTTTAATTTCCTTTCCGTTACGGTCTGTCCAGGGATTGCGGTTTTTCCAGTGGTCGAAAAATAGTTTCTGCTGCCCCTCCATGTGTTTTTCCATGGCCTGCTCAGCATATTCCTGCATACGGGAATCTATAGTTGTGTAGATCTTCAAGCCATCGGCATAAAGGTCGTAGCCATTTTCGCGGCACCACTTCAGCAGAAACTTGCTGGCTTCGGTACGGAAGTATGGCGCCAGGCCAATGTTCTGGTTCTCTACACGGTAATCAAGGGCAATCTTTTTATCTTTTACCTGGTTATATTCTTCCTCCGTCAGGAAATCATATTTCACCATTTGTGATAACACCACATTGCGGCGGCGCATCGAGTTTTCAGGGTTAAATTTAGGGCTATAGTAGGTAGGGGCTTTCAGCAAACCAACCAACACAGCCGATTCCTCTAACTTTAAATCGTGCGGAGCTTTATTAAAAAAAGTTTTGGCAGCTACTTTTATACCAAAGGCATTCGACCCGAAATCCACGGTGTTCAGGTACATGGTCATGATCTCGCGCTTGGTATAGTTACGCTCCAGCTTTATAGCCATTATCCATTCCTTTGTTTTCAGGATGAGCATGCGCAGGCCTGGCACGTCGTTCAGTAAGCCATTATTCAGTTCATCGCCACGCGTGTTAAAAAGGTTTTTGGCCACCTGCTGTGTAAGCGTACTGCCACCCCCTTTGTTTTGGCCGGTTAAAAGTGAGAAACCGACGCGGGCCATTGCTTCGGCGTCAATACCAGAGTGTTTTTCGAAGCGCACGTCTTCTGTTGCGGTAAGCGCCTGTATCAGGTTTTCAGGAAGATCTTCGTAATCTACAGGCGAGCGGTTCTCCCGGAAATATTTGCCCAGCAGTTTATTATCGGCAGAATATAGTTCTGATGCCAGTTCGCTCTTAGGGTTTTCGAGGGTGCGCAGGTTGGGCAACTCACCAAAAAGGTTCAGGAAGTTGGCGCTTACTGCATACACGTAAAGTATAAAAGCCACAAAGCCGCCTCCAAATAGCAGCCAAAGGGTGGTTACAACTTTAGGGAAAACCGTTTTCTGTGGTTCAATAGGTGTCTTTTGACGCGTAGTCATGTACTTTAATAATTGTTTTTGAAGAAAGTCTGGTATGCTTCCACATCCTTCTTCTGCATGAATTTCTGATAGTTGGCAGAAGATATTACAAAGGTAGTGAATTCTACGCCTCTAATTCTACCAACCGGTGCCTGCGGGCCTTTTTGTTTTATGTTATAAGACTTTGCAATCTTTACATCCTGTATAGGGCGCACCAGCAACATGGTTTTACCAACTGTAAAAGGCTGCTCAGTTATAGTTAGTTTCTCGCGGCCAAACTGGCTCTTGTTAAATTTCTCATATTTTGGCGCCAGATCTTTAAAAGCCTCATGCCCTGTCGGGTAAATCAACACAAAATAATACGCACTATCCGGCTCCGAACTATAGGCCATCGGGTCTGGTGCCGGTAAGCTGGCTGCCACTGTTGCCGAATCGGGCAGGTTAGTGGTATCAGGCGTTATAGTGGGTGTTGCTATAGTTTGCGTTGCTATAGTTGTGGTATCGGCTGTAGTTGCTTTAGTAGTATCCGGCTTGGCCGTGTTTATAGTTGGTTGCGCCGTTGCTGTAGGTGCAATTACTGTGCTAACTTTCTCTTCGGGTGTGGCCGATGAAGTAACTGCTTTGGGTTTGGCGTTTAGTTCAGGCGGTGCCTCTTTGCGCAACTGGTTTTTTTGCTCCAGCGAACTATAGGTTTCCAGCAGCTTGCCGGCATTAGCTTGTAAGGTACTGGTTGGGTAATCCTTTTGGAACTTCACTAACTGCTCGCGTAATACCTTCGGCTCTTTGGTGCGGGCCGTGATCATAATTTCCAGGTAAGCGGTTTTGTCCTGGATGTCGCTATGCGGGTATTGGCTTACCAATTGGTTTACGATCTGTTGGGCCATTTTATAGTTGGCTTCTTCGTAATAAGTATAGGCAGAGTCGTAAAGGGCATGTGCCTTCAGGTTTTCAACTGCATTTTTGTTCGTAAAATCAGTATCGTCTACCAACTGCGCAAACGCTGAATTCGGGAATTGCTGTTTTATCTTATTATAATAAACCTGTTTCTGTGCTTCGTTGCCCGCTTTGTTATAAATTAAGTATAGCGCATAGTAAGTTTCGGCGGCATGTTCGGTTTTAGGGAAGCGCTGCAGCAACTGCTCGTACGTCTCGGTTGCCTTCTCTGTGTTTTTCAGGTTTTGGTTATAAATGTTACCCAGTGTAAATAAGGCCTCCTCTACCATTTTCTCTGATCGTTGCATGGCAGCTGTAGTCAGTGGAACATCCTGCAGATAAGTTTGTACCTGCGCCTGGGCTCTTGCTTCCGGACTTATAGTTGAATCTGGTGCGGCTATAGTCTGAGTGGGTTGCTGTGCTACCTGTTGTCCGCCGCTCTCGCCACGGCTCCTGTAGCGCCAGAAATCCTGTAAAGGCCTGTCGCCCCAGCGGCGTATAAATTCGGAGCGAGCAGTTGCCATAGCTGCCGGGTTATCGAAATACCAGACACCGGCACTGTTGGTGGTTGGGTTAAAGGCCACCGCGTTATCGGTGTTTATACCAGAGCGGCGTTTTTCTTTCTGAGTTTGCTCTTGTTGCTGTTGTTTTGCTAAAAGTTGCTGTCTTTCTTCTTCCTGGCGCTCTACCAGTTGCTGCAGAAAAGCCATTCGTTCCGGTTCGCTCATGCGTGCAATGCGCTGCAAACTGTCTTGTGTCTGGATGGTGTTATACTGCGTGGCAAATGAAGTTAGTACATCGCGGCGTTCAACTACAGCATCGTATTCAGGAGCAGTTTTAGGGTAAACCTGTACAGCGCTGTCGTAGTAAGCCTGTGCCATGTTATACTTGCCCAAATGCTCAAAATATATTTTACCGGCCGACAAGTAACTATAGGCATCCTGGTTAGGCAAACTTCCCTGCTCTTTTATAGACTGTTGCAGAAAAGTAAGGGCTTTCTCAAAGTTTCCTTTACGTAGCTCAAACTGGGCCATCTCGTACAGGATCTTATTTTTGTACTCCTTGTTCTTTTCGTCTTTCAGCATTTTCTCGTAAAAGCCGGCAATACGCTCCTGGTCCTGCTCATCGCTCAACTCCGAAACCTGGCCAATGTATAACCTGCTGAAAAAACCAAGGTCGTAAGGTGGGTTGCGTTTTAAAATTTTGCTGTACTGTTTATAAGCCTCTTTGTCCTGGCCGGTGGCCTGGTATAGTTGTGCCAGCGCAAACCGTACCCGCGACTGCGCATCTTTCTGCTCAAAGTTAGGGATAGACAAGGCCAGGTTTTCGATCACCTTAGCCGTATCGCCAAGCATGCGGTGGTATTGCGCGCGTGCCAGGTATAGTTCACGGGCATTGTCCTTATTCAGCCGTTCGCGGCGCAACAGCTCCGATACCTGGTTCGCATTGTCTTCTTCCTCCATCTGCAAATAAGTGCGCATTAGCCATACCAATGCTTCGTGGCGCGCATCTTTATCTTTGCTTATCGTGTTGGCATATTTAAAAGTGCGGGCGGCATCTGCAAAATCAAGCTGGTAATAACGGGCGCGGCCTATCAGAATGTAACTGTCGTCAATCCATTTGCTGTTTTTGTGGTACTGAATCGGAAAGGACGCTTTCTTTACAATATCTTCCAGGTCGGCGGCAGCAGCTTTGGCAGTAGTAGAATCTATAGTTGGGTAAATGGGAATAGCCTGGTTGTAATCGTACTGCATTTGGGCCTGCAGGGCTTCTTCTACAGCACGCAGTTTTTCGCGGGCCAGAAAGTAGCCATTGTACCTTGCCGTAGTGTTATGGTAGGTTTTGCTTAGCGGATTGGTGCGCTCTACAGAACAGGCACCAGCCAGCAGCGCAATGAACAGGAGAAGAAGGTATGTTGCTTTTTGCTTCAAGTTGATTTGTGATGCAGGGATTATTCGGGCTAAGTATAAAAAATAACGTTGCAACCGGCTTTTAAAGTATAAGTATGCACGCATCAAAGCCGCTTACGCACCTGCTGCAAACTGGTTTAGCCAAGGCATCTCCTACAAAAATACACTATTATATAATATAAGGAACAGTTGCGGCAGGTTGAGTAATGAACTATAACGGAAAGGTTTAGGTTTCAGGCGGCATACCCGGTGTATAAAAAGTCAAAACTGTCTGCTTATTTATCAGTTACAGCACATTACAACAAAAAAAGGCGTAATTTTGCATTAAACTATAGGTATGGCAACTACTCCCGATAACGAAAAGAAAGATGGTGGCATAAAGCCATACATGAAATATTCCGGTTTGGCCTTTCAAATGATCGCGGTGATGGTGCTGGCTGCCTGGGGCGGTATGAAACTGGACGAACATTTTGCGACTCAAAACCCGTGGTTTACGATCGGGTTGCTGGTAATTGCGGTGGTAGCCTCTATGGTATTGGTTATACTTTCATTAAATAAAAAATAACTGCTTGTGGATTTCTTAAAAAAGCTTGCGCTGTATTCGTTGATTATCGGATTACTGATAGGTGCGTTACAGTTTTATTTTGGTAACCAGTTAGTGCACACGCATGTATGGTGGTTGTTCGGGTTTATGGTTATAGTTACTGCACTTACCTTTTATGTATCCAGGCTGGGTGTAAGCTACGATGCCGATAACTTTCAGCTCTACTATTTCGGGTCAATGGGTTTCCGGATGATCCTGAGCATTGCCCTTATATTTATATATGTGTTCCTGTTCTCGGAGAACGAGTTACAGTTCGTGCTTAACTTCTTTGTGTTATATTTTCTATTTACCGGGTTTGAAATTTACAGTTTGTTGGCTAACTTCGCACCGCAATTGAAAAAGCAAAACGAAGTATAAATTGTTCCTTTACAACTGTTGCTTCTAACTATCTCTTAATGAAGAAGTTATTTATTTTACTGTTTTCCTTCTTAACGATCACGGCTCAGGCTGCATCTTCAGAAGGCGGCGAGTTTAAGCCTGGCGATATGATCACGCATCACATCGCAGATGATTATACATGGCATTTTGCTGATGGCGCCGTGCTGTATCTGCCAGTTATCCTGATAGATAATGGTAAGCCTGTTGTATTCTCATCCAGTAATTTCTATAACGAGCACCACGAGCTTGTGCCTTACAACGGGTACGTAATGGAGCACGGCCACATTTACAGAGCAAATGCTGCAGGTGAGCCATCAGAAGATAAGGCAGGTTTGATGGATTTCTCTATCACCAAGAACGTGGCTTCAATGTTTATCAGTGTTGCGCTGTTGTTCTTTGTGTTCTTCTCTATTGCAGGTAGCTACAAGAAAAACGCTGGCAAAGCGCCAAGAGGTATGCAGTCGTTCTTCGAGCCAATCATCATCTTTATCCGTGATGAAATAGCGAAAGCGAACATCGGCCCGAAGTATGAGCGCTACATGCCATACCTGCTGACAATCTTCTTCTTTATCTGGTTTAACAACCTGCTGGGCTTAATGCCGGGCGGTGCTAACTTAACCGGTAACATTGCGGTAACGCTTGTGCTGGCTACGCTTACATTGTTGATTACGGTGTTTAGCGGTAATAAAAGCTACTGGGGGCACATCTTCGCTACGCCTGGTGTTCCGAAATGGCTTGCTCCTATCATGATCCCGGTTGAATTGATCGGTATCTTTACAAAGCCTTTTTCCCTGATGGTTCGACTTTTTGCTAACATTACAGCAGGTCACATCATCATTCTATCCCTGTTCAGCTTGATCTTTATTTTTGAAAGTATAGCAGTTGGTCCGTTGAGCGTGGCGTTTGCTACTTTCATGAACTTCCTGGAGCTTTTCGTGGCGCTGTTACAGGCTTATATCTTTACGTTGCTTTCTGCCATGTACTTTGGCGGTGCTGTAGAAGAGCACGACCATGTGGATGATATGGGACATGGCGACGGCGGTCATTAATCTGAATTCTTTTTTTAACTATATATAACTACAATTATGTTATTAGCAATGTTGCTTCAAGTTGCGACCGATTATGGTTTAGCTATCATGGGTGCCGGTATCGGTGCTGGTCTGGTTGCCCTTGGCGCTGGTTTAGGTATCGGTAGAATCGGTGGCTCTGCTATGGAATCTATCGCGCGTCAGCCAGAAGCTGGTGGTAAAATCCAGACTGCTATGATTATTGCAGCTGCTCTTATCGAAGGTGTTGCACTTTTCGGTGTGGTAGTTTGTCTGCTAATCTCTTTCAAAGGCTAGTAATAGCTTTTGCAGATCTCACGTCCGGACGCATGGTCCGGACGATGAGATTTAAGTAGTAAAATAGTTAAAGAGCCATAGTTGCAAATGCAGCGGGCAAACAAAAAACTAAATAGTCAACTTTCATAAACAATGGAATTAGTAACCCCCAATTTCGGTCTAATTTTCTGGCAGTTAGTAACGTTTCTTATCGTTCTTTTCCTGCTTACCAAATTCGCTTGGAAGCCAATCATGAGCGCACTTCGCGAGCGTGAGACTTCTATCGAAAACGCTTTGAGCGCAGCAGAAAAAGCAAAGCTTGAAATGCAAGGCTTAAAAGCAGAAAACGAGAAACTGTTGGCTGAAGCACGTATGGAGCGCGACAAGATCCTGAAAGAAGCTTCTGATGCAGGTAACGCTCTTGTAGAGAATGCAAGAAACAAAGCAAACGAAGAAGGTTCTCGCTTAATTGCACAGGCCCGCGAAGCTATCGAGAACGAGAAACTTGCTGCTCTTACTGAAGTGAAGAATATGGCTGCGGCCCTTTCAGTTGATATCGCTGAGCGCATCCTGAGAAAAGAGCTGAGCGATCCACAGGCGCAGCAGGCCCTGGCCCAGGATTATATCCGCGAAGTAACGCTTAACTAAACTTAAAACTGTTGGCGTTGCCCAAAGCAGCTGCCATACTTTATAAAAAGCACTATGTCAGAATTAAGAGTTGCTTCCAGATACGCGAAGTCGCTGATTGAGCTGGCTGAGGAAAAAGGAGTTTTAGAGCAGGTGCATGAAGACATGAAGCTGTTCACAAGCGTGGTTTCCCAGAACAGAGGCTTTCAGATGCTGCTACGCAACCCTATCGTTAAGTCAGATAAAAAACTGGCGGTAATCAATGGTGTGTTCAAAGGCAAAGTGAACGAAATGACACTAGCTTTTTACAACATTGTAGCGCGCAAAAACCGTGAGTCGTTGCTGGAGTTTATTGCTACTGAGTTTGAGAAGCAGTATAACCTGAAGAAAGGTATACAGCGTGCCAGCATAACATCAGCTGCGCCACTTTCGGCAGCATTGCGTCAGCAGATAGGCGAAAAACTTGCCAACGAAACCGGTAAAACGATACAGTTAGAAGAAATGATCGATCCGAGCCTGATTGGCGGCTTTGTGCTGAAAGTAGGCGATAAGCAGATCGATAGCTCTGTGAAGTATAGCCTTCGCAAGCTTAAAAATAATTTTAAAGACAATTCCTATATTAATAAACTATAATCATGGCAGAAGTAAGACCTGACGAAGTATCAGCCATACTAAGAGAGCAGCTATCAAACTTCCGTTCTGAGGCAGAACTGGAAGAGGTAGGTACAGTACTGCAAGTGGGTGACGGTGTCGCTCGTATCTATGGCCTTTCCAGAGCACAGTCTGGTGAGCTTTTAGAGTTTGAGAACGGACTTCAGGCGCTTGTTCTGAACCTGGAAGAAGACAATGTTGGTGCCGTAATGCTTGGCGATTACAGCGAGATCAAAGAAGGCGCAACAGTAAGAAGAACAAACCGCATCGCTTCAGTTAAAGTTGGTGATGGCATTATTGGCCGTGTGGTTAACACACTGGGTCAGCCTATAGATGGTCGTGGACCAATAGCGGGTGATTTATACGAAATGCCATTGGAGCGTAAAGCGCCTGGTGTTATCTATCGCCAGCCGGTAAACGAGCCAATGCAGACTGGTATTAAAGCGATCGACTCAATGATTCCGATCGGCCGTGGTCAGCGTGAGCTTATCATCGGTGACCGTCAGACTGGTAAATCAGCTGTTGCGATCGATACTATCCTGAACCAGCGCGAGTTCTTCGAAAAAGGACAGCCTGTATTCTGTATCTATGTGGCAGTTGGTCAGAAAGCATCAACAGTAGCACAGGTTGTAAAAGCCCTTACTGAAGGTGGTGCCATGGATTACACAGTAGTAGTTTCGGCTTCTGCTTCTGACCCAGCTCCAATGCAGTTCTTTGCTCCGTTTACAGGTGCTGCTATCGGTGAATTCTTCCGCGATACTGGTCGTCCTGCACTGGTTGTTTATGATGACCTTTCTAAGCAAGCAGTAGCGTACCGCGAAGTGTCTCTGCTACTGAGAAGACCTCCAGGGCGTGAAGCTTACCCAGGTGACGTATTCTATCTGCACTCTCGTTTATTAGAGCGTGCTGCTAAAGTAAACGCATCTGACGAGATCGCTCGTAACATGAACGACTTACCAGAGTCTATCCGTCATATGGTGAAAGGTGGTGGTTCTTTAACTGCTCTTCCAATTATCGAGACACAGGCTGGTGACGTTTCTGCTTATATCCCGACTAACGTAATCTCTATTACAGATGGTCAGATCTTCCTTGAGACGAACCTTTTCAACTCAGGTATCCGTCCGGCGATCAACGTAGGTATTTCGGTATCTCGTGTGGGTGGTAACGCTCAGATCAAAGCGATGAAGAAAGTATCTGGTACACTGAAGCTTGACCAGGCGCAGTTCCGTGAATTGGAAGCGTTTGCTAAATTCGGTTCTGACCTTGATGCTGCTACTAAGCTTACAATTGAGCGTGGTCGTCGTAACCTGGAAATCCTGAAGCAGCCACAGTTCTCTCCGGTATCTGTAGCAGAGCAGGTAGCTATCATTTTCGCGGCTACTAACGGTCTTCTGGATGATGTTCCGGTATCAGAAGTAAGAACTTTTGAGAAAGACTACCTGCGTACCATGCGTGCACAGCACCAGGATACACTGAACGCACTGTTAGCTGGTAAACTGGATGACTCGACAACAGGCGTAATGCGTCAGGTTGCAAAAGAGCTTTCAGCTAAATACAAGAAGTAATTTTTAAGTTATGCGTTAAAGGTTAAGAGGATTGTTCTCTTAGCCTTTAACTTTTGCTCATAACAAAAACTATATGGCAAGTTTAAAAGAGGTTAGAAACCGCATTACATCCGTATCGTCGACACAGCAGATAACAAAAGCCATGAAAATGGTGGCAGCTGCCAAGCTAAGACGTGCACAGGACAATATTATGCGCATGCGCCCTTACGCGCAACGTTTAAGCGGGATCCTGACTAACCTGTCTTCGCTTACAGAAGGTTCAGTAGAAAACAAGTACTCTCAGAAACGTGAAGTTAACAGAGTGCTGATTATTACTGTAACGTCTGACCGCGGGTTGGCTGGTGCATTTAACTCTAACATTATTAAAGCTGCAAATTCACTGGCAACTACCAAGTATAGCCGTCAGCTGGAAGCCGGTAATGTTACCTTTTTAACTATAGGTAAGAAAGGATTTGAAGCATTTACCAAGCGTAACTTTAACGTGATAGGTGAGTTTAACACTGTTTTCTCTAACCTATCGTTTGATACAGTTCGTGCTGCCGCTGAGCGTGCCATGGATGGTTTTGTGGCAGGTGAGTTTGATCAGGTTGATCTTATTTACAACGAATTTAAGAACGTAGCCACACAGGTTGTGCGTACGGAGCAGTTCCTGCCAATTGAAGAGCAGCCTGTAGATGATAGCAAAGCCGCTACTTTAATTCCGGATTATACTTTCGAGCCTTCTAAAGAAGAGATCATCCAGGAGTTGATACCTAAATCGTTGAAGATACAGGTGTACAAAGCTGTGCTGGAGTCAAATGCATCGGAGCATGGTGCCCGTATGACAGCCATGGATAAGGCAACTGAAAACGCCGGTGAATTGCTGAAGGAGTTGAAACTTACCTACAACAGGACGCGCCAGGCGGCCATCACGAAGGAGATTCTCGAGATCGTGGGTGGTGCAGAGGCCCTTGCTTCAAAATAACGAAGAAAGAAATACCGATAAAGCAGCGCCCATCTCTAAGGTGGGCGTTGTTATTTTGTACCAATACCAGCCAGCATTAAATATATGTTAAGGTTTAAACTTTAACAGTAGCAACGGGCTGAAAACCAGAATGTGTGTTGTAACTTTAACGCAAACACAGAAGGGACAATGAGAACTATAAGCGCCAAAATTATACTTGTAGGTATGTTGCTGCTCACAGCGTGTGCAACCAATACAGGTACCATCAGTCAGAAGAGTAATGCTACAACTATAGACCGCCCCAAATTGGTGGTAGGTATAGTGGTGGACCAAATGCGCTACGACTTTTTGTACCGTTACTGGGACAAATATGGCAACGATGGATTTAAGAAGCTGCTGCAGAAAGGCTATAGTTTCGAGAATGCCAACTATAGTTATGTGCCAACTTATACTGCACCAGGCCATGCAAGCATTTATACAGGCAGCGTACCATCAGTAAACGGCATAATTGCAAACAGCTGGTTTGACCGGGAGACAGGGAAAACCATGTATTGCGTAGAGGACAAAACGGTAAAAACAGTAGGCAGCACCTCAAAAGCCGGTGAAATGTCTCCTAAAAACTTACTGTCTACAACTATAACGGATCAACTAAAGCTGGCAACTAACAAAAGGTCTAAAGTTATAGCTGTGGCGCTGAAAGACAGAGGAGCTGTGTTGCCGGGTGGGTATATGGCCGATGGTGCTTACTGGTTCGATTCGGAGTCGGGTAACTTTATTACCAGTACGTTTTACAGAAATGAGTTGCCGCAGTGGGTTGTTGCGTTTAACCAGCAGAAACTGGCTGATAAATACCTGAGCCAAACCTGGAATACCTTATTGCCGATTGCGCAGTATAACAATAGTACTGCGGATAACATGCCTTATGAGGAAGGCCTACCCGGAAAAACCGAGCCGGTTTTCCCTTACGATCTGGCCGCAATCAGAAGTACAGACTATGAACTACTGCGTTATACACCTTTCGGTAACACCTTAACCAAAGACATAGCCTTAAAAGCGTTACAGGCTGAGCAATTAGGCAAAGGCGAAGCGACAGATTTCCTGTCAGTTAGTTTTTCATCTACAGATTACATAGGCCACGACTTCGGACCAAATGCAATTGAAACAGAAGATACCTACATCAGGCTGGACCGCGAAATTGCTGAGTTACTGAAAGAATTGGAAAACACAGTTGGGAAAGATAATCTGTTGGTTTTCCTGACAGCAGACCATGGAGTAGCTAACGTAAATGCGTACATGCTGGAAGAACGGGTAACCGCAGGAGCTATAAACTATAACGTATTAGGTGATTCTGTAAAGGCATATATGGCCCGAAACTATGGGCAAGGCAAATGGATGGAAAAGTATACCAACCAGCAGGTATACCTAAACAGAAAACTGATAGCTGAGAAAAAACTAAACTTGCAGGACGTGCAGCAGGATGTTGCCAACTACTTAAGCACTATAAAAGGCGTAGCTACTACTATAACCGCTGAGGCGTTGCAACGTACCAGTTGGAGCCACGGGCAAATGCAGTTAGCAGAAAACGGGTATAATGCCCGTCGTTCAGGCGATGTGATCGTGCAGCTGGAAGCAAACTGGCAAATGCACGGGCCAAAAGGAACCGCTCACGGCTCGTACTCGAGACACGACACGCATGTACCGATGGTTTGGTATGGCTGGAAAGTTAAACCCGGGCAAAGCACCACCTACGTAAACATAACAGACATTGCGCCAACACTGGCCAGCTGGTTACATATACAGGAGCCAACCGGAAGCGTAGGCAAAGCATTACAAGAATACATGAAATAACAGCGCTCAAAAGGAGGGCTACAAAGTACATTTATATTTATGAATAAGTTAGACAAAAACAACCCATGGCATAGCGTAAGCTACGGAGAGGAAGCACCAGGAGTAGTAAGTGCCATTATTGAAATACCAAAAGGATCGAAGGCGAAGTATGAACTGGACAAGGAAAGCGGCATGCTGAAACTGGACCGTGTACTTTTCTCGTCAATACATTACCCGGCCAACTATGGCTTTATACCTAAAACTTACTGCGACGACAAAGACCCATTGGATATCCTGGTGATCTGCTCTGTGGATGTGCAGCCAATGTGCCTGATTGATGCAAAAGTGATTGGCGTAATGCAGATGATTGATAACAACGAAGAAGATGACAAGATTATAGCTGTTGCGAACAACGATATGTCGGTACGTCACATCAACGATATCTCTGAGTTGCCGCCGCATACGCTTTTAGAAGTACGCCGTTTCTTTGAAGACTATAAGAAGCTGGAAATGAAAGAAGTGATTGTAGAGCAGTTCCTGGGTCGTGAAGCAGCTTATAAGATCATTCAGGATAGCATAGATCTGTATAACGTTACGTTTACAGAAGAGAAGGAAAACGTATTGTAAGAATTTATTTTCCTGTTTTAGCCTGGCGTGGGATTTCCTGTGTCAGGCTTTTTTGTTTATACCCGTATGTGATTTGATAAGCGCCCAAGAGTTGCGAACTTGCAATGACAGATGAACTATAACAAACAAGATACATACACAAGAAGTATTACCGGTAAGCCTGAAAATGGTCTGTTCCGGAGAATGCTGGTGTATCTGCTTTATAGCAGTGTGTTTATTTCTGTCTGTGCATTTGCCTTAACTATAGAAACGTACCTGCTGGCCGGGTTGCCTGTATCGCTGCCAATGGCGGTTTTTGTGTTTCTGGCCACGCTGTTTACCTATAACCTGAGCAGCATACAAAGCGTGGTGCTACGTGGCAGTAAAAGTCAGGAAAGTACCCAGCAAACGTGGTGGCACCGGCACCGGAAAGGCATGGCTATACTTGGGCTGGCCAGTATCGGGTTGGCAGCTATAGTTTACTTTTACTACGGCTTGCAACTCAATTTCTGGTTTGTGCTGCACTTGGCCATCATCTCCATAGGGTATACCATACCTATCGTTTATCGCCGCAAAAGTGTAAAGCCGCTGCGCAGGGTGCCATTGCTAAAAGTGTTTTTGATAGCGTATGTCTGGGCGGTGGTTACCGGGTTGTTTCCGTTGCTAGATGCCGGGGCTGATGTGCTGTCTGGTGAGTCTTTACAGTTATTTCTGCGTCGGTTCCTGTTTATACTTGCTTTGGCCCTGCTCTTCGATATCCGGGACTATAGTTACGACAAGCATACACGTACCTTAACCGTACCCGGCCTGATTGGGGTAAACTATACCAAATTGCTCTCACTGGGGTTGCTGCTGGCCTATGCTATCATCGTTATCATCTCAGAAAAAGGTACTACAGAAATGGCGTTGCTGGCAAGCACGATCGGGGCAGCGCTGGTAGTAATGTTCTCGTCGGAGCTTAAGCCGCGGGTTTATTTTTTACTCCTGGCAGACGGGGCCATGCTGCTGCATGCTCTGATGGTTTTTCTGGCAAAAGGCTAAGCAGTAGTAAGCGCTATAAAAGCTTGCGGCAGATGATCGATCAGGTCAGAAGCGATCATGCCAATTTCTCCTACTTTTTGTGAAGCCAGGTCGCCGGCAAGGCCATGTGCAAATACTCCCAGCAAGCAGGCTTGTTCTAAACTATAGTTTTGTGCTACCAGCGCCGTAAGTATACCTGTCAGTACATCGCCGGTGCCGCCGGTGGCCATGCCTGCATTACCTGTCGTGTTAAAGTATATAGTGCCTTCGGGGGTGCAAATAGCCGTGTTAGCTCCTTTCAGGCAGATATAGCAACTATACTCACGGCAAAACTCTTTCATGTCCTGCAGGCGGTCGTAGTCGTTTTTTGCTTTACCTACCAGCCGCTCAAACTCTTTTGGGTGTGGCGTAAAAATGACCTTATGTTTGGGCAGTTCTGCTTTAAGCTTGTCGCTGGTGGCTATAATGTTAATGGCATCGGCGTCAATAACTATAGGCGATGTGCTGGTGGTTAGCAGTTGTGCCAATGCTGCTTTGGTCATTTTATCAGTGCCTATGCCGGGGCCTAAACCAATTGCGCTATACTTTTCGAGGCCCTCAGGCAGCTCAGATAAATACTTCTGGTGCCGGTCTGTGTGTGTCATGGCCTCGGGTACGGCCGTCTGGAGGATGGTGTAACCGGCTTCGGGTACATGCATGGTAAGTAAACCTACACCGCTGCGTAAACAGCTTCGCGCCGCAAGCACAGCAGCACCCATTTTACCGTAACTGCCACACAAAAGCAAAGCATGGCCATAGGTTCCTTTATGCGAGAATTTCCGGCGGGGTTTAACTAATTTCTTTGCCTCTTGGGTAGTAGCAAAATGGAAATCGGATGGTGCTGTAGCTATAAATGCCGGGCTCAGCCCAATCTGTACAACATGCCATGCTCCTACAAATTGCTCGTGCTGCGGCAGGAAAAAGGCCAGCTTAGGCAGCTCAAAACTAACCGTATAGTTGGCTTTAACTATAGCGCTTTCGGCAGGTGTTTGCGAATCGGTGTAAAGCCCGGAAGGCATATCAATACTTGTGATACAGGAGCCGCTGTTATTCAGGTAATCGATAAGTGCTGCAAACAAGCCGGTTACCGGGCGGTTTAAGCCGGTTCCGAAAAGGGCATCAATAACGCAGGTGGCAGGGTGGAGTGGCGGAAAATCTGTAGGGGAATGTAGTGTTTGGCGAGTAATAGTATCGGGAAGGCGTTGCAGGTTTACGTTATGGTCTTGAGAAGTATTTTGGCTGTCTCCAACCAGGTATACTTTTACATGATACTGGCGTTGCGAAAGTATACGGGCCACTGCCAGGCCATCCCCACCGTTATTACCGGGCCCGCAAAAGATATACACATGCTCCTGTGGGGTAAACTTATTCTCGAACCAGGATGCAAAGGCCAGCGCGGCGCGCTCCATCAGCTCCAGCGAGTCTATCTCTTCATATTGTAACGTTGCGGCATCGGCTTCGCGTGTCTGGGCTGCGGAGAGTATTTTCATGTGGAACAGCTGGCTGAGGTTATGCTTGAATATACTATAGTTTTTGTTGGTGGTTGTTGGGTATAAGTTATTGGCTTCTGTCTTAATCTTTTGCTCTCGCTAGCGTCCCGCGAGTGTGGGTTGCGAGTGGACTCCGGCCGCTTTAAATTTTAAAAAAGATGTGAGTAACGGGTTAGACAAATAATGCATCAACAAAGTGCTTTAACGTGGCGGGACGCCACAGGTAGCTCACACTCGCGGGACGCGAGCGAGGGCAAAAAGTGACTCATATCCCCAAAACTTTCGGGACGAGGATACTATTAAAACGCAATCGTAGCGGTTAGCTTAAACTTCAGGTTATCCTTGTGTTTGGGTAAACTATAAGCGCCGTAGCGGTAAAAAGCACCAACTCCAATGCCCGAGAAAGCAGAACTAATGATGTTGTTAAGCATCAGACCAGATTCAAAAAATCCTTTGTGCATCGTTTTAACCTGCGGAACTATAAAGTCGGGTAATGTTTGTTTCTGGTCGCCGATGCCGAGGTTGGTTACCAACACTACATCCGGTTTAAAGAGTTTGGTGCGTAACAGGCGTCTGCCTAAGTTTTGTTGCAGGAAAAGTGCCGCGTACCTATCAGAGAAAAACTCATAAGGAGCCATTGTTTCGAAGCCCTCGCCAGCATATACTTCATAGTTATCAGAGTAGCTACCGTAGCCATTATACAGGTTTACGAATGGTGTATTTCCGATCACCAGGCCTGCTGCCAGGGTGGTGCTTGTCTCGCCAAAGGTGCGTTGCTTCAAGCTGGCCTCTGCCCTAAAGTCGAATTTATTATAACTATAGTTTCCATCCAGCACGCCATTTAAGCCACGCGTATATTGCAGCCACAGTACCGGGTAGTTGCCCGGCATGGGCATGGTCTGGTTAAACTGCTGCATCAGTTGCTCGCCGTAAGCATAGCGCAAACCTACACTTGCCTCCGCTATTTTATAAATAGCCTGTGGCTGATCATCCTGGAAGTATAACGTAGGCCTACGCTCTTCCTGTTGCAGTTGGGTGTGCAGTTGCAGATACCTGCCAAATCTGCCGGATAAGGCTACGTGCTGGTGTGTGGTATAGTCTAAAAACGGCAGCAGTGGCCGGCGCAGGTCTGAAAGCAATGTTTTTTGCCGGAAAGGTAACCGACGGCCGCCGGGTTCCAGCACATCTTCCCAGTAAGCGGCTTCCAGTGTCAGGTTAGTTGGTTTGTGAAGTATAAAAGCAGCATCGGCCCCGTATTTTGATTGCTCATCTTTAAAACCGTATGCCCAATAACCGCCTATAGCAAACCAGTCCAGGAGTTGGTTATTGGTATGCGCGCCAATGCCAAGCCGTAAGCCCTCAAAAGTGCTGAGGTGCAGCAAACGGTTCAGGTCTATACTTACAGGGCCTATGGGTAATTTTTTGGTAAACAGGTACTCCATAAACCGAATGGTGCGGTCTAGTTTCTGGGCCTTACCAACGCTGTCCATTACGGTGTACGTTTGCTGCTCAAAAGCGTCAAGTGTATCGGGGCGGTGCTGTTGCCAGATGTAATCGGGTTGTTTGTTGGCCAGTGGGGTTTGCAGCAGGGCTACCGGCCCAAAATCACTTTTCTTCAGCCCGGGGTTCAGGTTTATGTCGGAGATGTAGGTGCGGATGTGGCCGTAGGGCTGGTGGCCTTTCAGTTCTATCTGTTGTACGGTTATTTCTACGTCGAGCTCGGTGGGGAACCAGTGGCCCTGCACTTTGCTGAACTGCTGCTGTAGTTTTATGCCACGCTTATCGTCGCTGGCCGATTCGGCAATGATGTTTTGTACGGCCCAGCCATCGGAGTTAATATAAAGCAACCCTTTAAGCCCGGTAAAGTTCTTGCCCTGCAGCGGTGCAAACGAGATGATGAACACCGAATCCGGGCCGGCTACAACGGTTTCCTGCAGGGTAAAATCATACTTGCGGGCACTGCCCGGGCTAAGCGGACTCAGGTAATTCTTCCCGAAAAACAGCGGCATATCCGTGTACACCGAAAAATCGCGGGCTTCGGCGGCCACTATTCCAAAACTGGGCTGCTGCAACCCCGATACGCGTGTAGCAACTATAGTTTCTTTGGTGCGGTCTGGTTTCAGGTAGGCAAATTCCGTTTCACTTTCCATCAAAAACAGGTGCTGCTTTGCCAGCAACTTCTGCATTTTATAGTAAGCAGAGTCTTCGCGGGTTTGGGGTTGGTTTGGGTTTCCGGGGCGCTTGCCCGGATCGGTGGCGGTAAGTATAAATTTGTTGTAAGTGCGATAGGTGTAGGCCGGCAGGTTTTCAGGGCGGTTGCGTTCGCGGTTACGGGTTGCCAGTGCTATAATGCGGTGCGCCGGGTTTATGCCTGCTCTAACTATAACTTCCTGAAGTTGCGCTGCCGATGGTTGCAGGTATACCTCAACCTTACCCGTAGAATCTGGGGTGATGGTCTGTGGCGCGTAACCTACATAACTAAATCGTAAACTGGTAAGTGGCCTGGTATGCCGAAGCCTGAACTGCCCTTCGAGGTTGGTGTTGGTACCGGTCTCGCCGTTGTTGGCAGCTATACTTACAAAGGGCAGTTTTTCGTTAGTTTCGGCGTCGCGCACAGTGCCGTACACTTCCCGCACCTGCGCTATAGTTGGTATAGTTGCCAGGCAAAGTATAAACAGCAGGAAGCAGCGGAAGTATAGCATCTGGTAAAGATAATTGTCTGAACCGCAGATTAAGGCAGATTTCTGGGATTAATTAGATTTTGGTTAATCCCTAAAGTTCCTGTATTATGCAGAATTATACTTTACGGTTTTAAGGAGTGAAAGTAAAATGATCTACATGCGCTGTTGCAATCTCTTTCCAATCCCACAAATCCCTATCAATCTGCGGTTCAGACAACTAAAACGTAAGCGACATGCCCATGCCCGGTTTACCATTTGGTAGTACCGTTGGTGAGATGACAGCATTATTATAGCCTTTGTCCTTAAAAAACTTGTCGTGGAGCCAGTACACGGCGTTTGCCGAAAGTATACCAACTCCGGCACCAGCCAGCACATCGGCCATCCAGTGTTCGTTATTTAGCACGCGCATTATGCCGGTGGCACTAGCAATGGTATAACTACCTACACTTACCCAGGGACTTTTGTGCCGGAACTCTTTATCAACTATAGTAGCAATGGTAAAGGCATAGGCCGTGTGGCCCGACGGGAAAGCAGTTGGTTCGCCGTTTGGCCTATCTATGTTGGTTAGCTTTTTAGTTGGGAACACGATGGCGGTAGTAAGCACCCCCGAAGCAAGCAATAAACCTGTCTGGCGGCGAATGTCGTGGCGGTTTTGCGATGAGAAAGCATTAAACCCAAACATGTAAGCTGCCGGCAATAACAACAGGTAATCGTCTACTTTGGTGCTGAAGTTTGGTGTGTACTGGTGCCTGGCATCGCGTGCATCGTGGCTACTGAAAAAACCATTGTCCTGGATGGTATAAATACCGGCCCCAATTAAAGCGGCGGCAGGCAAAACAGCCCGTGTGAGGTAACGTTTGTTGCTGCCCTCTTTTAGCTGTGCTTCTGTGAATGGTTGCTTCTGGCCAGGGAAAACTGTATCAGCGGGAGCGGCAGCGGAGTCTGCCAAAAGTATGGTTTGAGCTGTGTTTTTAGAGGGAGCTTCTTGCGCCTGTGCCACTACCGGGCTTGCCAGTACACTCATCCAAAACAAGTGCACCGCAATTAATTTTGTAAGCTTCAAAGTATAGATGTTTTTGTGAGTTTATAGTTACAGAAACTATAGCCATACGGAAATCTAGGCCGAAGTGGTATCGTTTTTATAGTTACCGGTCTACTTCACCCAGTACAATATCCACGGAGCCAACTATAGCTATCAAATCAGCGACCATGCAGCCGCGGCTTATTTCGGGCAGCACAGACAGGTTTACGAAGCTTGGGGCTCGGCCATGGCAACGGAATGGCACGTCGCTTTTATCGGTAGTTCTAAAGAAATAGCCCAGTTCGCCGCGAGGTGTTTCGCCCCGGAAGTATAGTTCCTGCGAGCCAACCATGCGCAGCTTTTTAGGACAGGCGGCCTGCGGATCAAAATCAGGCGTACGTTTATGGTCGCCGGTTAATCTATCTAAGCACTGAACTATAATTTTTGCAGATTCGCGGCACTCCAAGGCACGTACATAGTTGCGGTCCCAACAATCGCCGGTGGTGCCAGCCAAGCCCTGTCCAATTGGTACTTCAAATTCCAGCTCAGGGTACACACTATAGCCATCTACACGACGCAGGTCATGCTTCAGGCCGGAGCCGCGCAGCATCGGGCCGGAGCAGCCATAGTTTATTGCTACATCCAGTGGCAACACGCCTACGTTGGCGGTGCGGTCTATAAAGATCTTGTTCTCTAAAAGTATGGTATCCAACTCATCCAGCTTGGGCAGCAGGTAGTTTATAAACTCGCGGCAGCGTTCTTCAAACCCGATTGGCAAATCATAGTACAAACCACCTACCCAGATATAGTTGTACAGCATGCGCGCACCCGAAACCCACTCCAGCAAACGCTGAATATGCTCGCGGTCGCGAAGCAGCCACAGAAACGGTGTAAAAGCCCCGATATCTATAGCATAAGTGCCGATGGCTACAAAGTGCGACGCAAGGCGGTTAAGTTCGGCCACCAGCACGCGTATGTACTCTACCCGCTTCGGTATCTGGTCGGTAATGCCCATCAGCTTCTCAACGCCCATGCACCACACATGCTCCGAGTTCATGGCAGCCAGGTAGTCCATGCGGTCTACGTAGGGGATGGTCTGGTTGTAGGCCATACTTTCGGCGTGCTTCTCAAAACAGCGGTGCAGGTAACCCACGTGCGGAGACACTTCCTGTATCACTTCGCCATCTGTAATTACCTCCAGGCGCAAAACACCGTGCGTGCTTGGGTGCTGCGGACCCATGTTCACGATCATCTCGCCCGCCTTCAGGCCATCCAAACTAAACTTGTTCGGCTCCGACTGCAGCAGGTATTCTTTATAGATGGTTGACTGGCTCAAGTGCGAAATGATTAATGATTGCCAAAGTTCGGAAAATTGGGCGAATTATGCAGGGGTTTGTTTTGGAGCAACGTTATAGTTGGATTTGATTTATATATTGTTGTGGATATATAGTATATTCGTTCTTTATGCAAGAGTTATCTTTAAAAAATAAAAGTTAAAACAGTTTACAAAAAGTCATGGCAACAGTACAATATACTAAAACTTCATTTCAACAGCCTGGAAGAATAAATGAAGAAGCCTATTACGAACTGCGAAGAGAGGTTATTAAAAACAGAGATTTTGAAATTGATCCCAATTTTGAAACCTTTTCTCAACATTTTAGCGGACTTTTAAAGACAATAGTAATTTCTTTAGCTCTTGCCTTATTCTGCTTTGGCGTTTTTAAAGATGGTAATCCAATGATTGCAGTTGGTGGTATTTCAATGATGATTTTTATTTTTAGCCTAATACGTCTTTTTCTTGAAGGCCCATCATTTGCAACTTATGCTAAAAAGAGGACTGAATACTTTGCAAGAATGAAATATGCTATCCAAAATACATCTTCATATCATGAGTTTACTCAAGTTTTTTATAGATAGATATAATGAAAAACTATTACAGAATATTAAACATAAGTAGATCAGAATCACCTGAAGGAGTTAAAAAAGCATACAGACAGGCTGTTCTATTTTGGCATCCAGATAAGAACAGTAGTGCTAATGCTCATGAAAAGTTTATAGAAGTTAATGAAGCTTATAACATACTTATAGATTTAGAAAAACGAAGGGTTTATGATGAACTCTTTGATTCTTATAACAGACCAACTGCAATACAACAATCTCCCCAGACGCAACAGGAAAGCAAGTATAAAACCTATGAAAGCTGGGTTAAAGAAGAACGATTGAAAGCAGAAAAATTAGCTAAGGTTTCAATTGATAACTTATTAACTGAATCATTCCACTTCTTAGATAAGTATGGAATGGTTATAATATTCGCATTTATCGGCTTATTTATGCTAGTAGCAATTGCCATAACAGATTAAAGTTACAGCACATAACAAGGTTCATAGTTTAGGCAGCAACTAAGCCTCACCCTCATCATGTACTAACCATTAAATAGCACCCAAATTACCCCATGAAACCCCAATACCTGCTACTACTCGGCTTACTACTCGTCGCTGATATTTTTGCTTATACCGAGGTGGTGGCGCTTATCCGGAAGCCATCTGATGCGTCGGTTATAGTTGGGTTGTTGCTGTTGGCACTACTTATAGTTGTTAATTTTATAGTTATCCGTTTTACCCTTTCCAAATTTAAAGCTTAATGAACCGCCAGATCGTTACCTGGGCCATAGCTGCCGTACTTATACTTGTATTTTCTGTTACCGCCATGACCTCGTGCACCCGCATTGATGCCGGTCACGAAGGCATACTGGTTAAACTATACGGCACCGACAAAGGCGTGCAGGACGTGAGCCTGGTAACAGGGCGTGTATGGTACAACCCCTTCACCGAAGAAGTATACCAGTTCCCGACTTTTGTGCAGACAGTGGATTATAGCCCGTTTACCGTTAATGCCAAAGACGGCTCCGTTTTTACCGTAGACCCAACTATATCGTTCCGGGTGCTGCCTGGCGAGAGCCCGCGCATTTTCAGCAAGTACCGCAAAGAGATAGGCCAGATAACCGAAACCACGCTCTACAACTATACCCGCGACGCATTCCGTATCCAGTTCAACAAATACTCTACAGACAGCATCATTTCTAACCGCCAGAGTTTTGAAGATAAAGTACAGCAGGCTTTAGGCGATGCTTTGCGCAAAGAGGGCTTCGACCTGGAGCAGATGACCAGCGGTTTGCAGTATCCCGAAGTAATTGTGCAGGCCGTAAACCTGAAAAACAAAGCCGTGCAGCAGGCCATGCAGGTAGAGAACGAATTGAAAGTGGCCGAAGCGCAGGCCCGTAAAAAGATTGTAGAAGCCGAAGCAGAAGCAAAAGCCAACGAACTGCGCCAGCGTACCCTCACGCCGTTGCTAATACAACAGCAGTTTATCGAGAAATGGAATGGCAGCACGCCGCTCTACGGCAATTCGCCTACCTTCTTTAAAAACGTGCAGTAAACTATAGTTGCTGATAAGACAGGAAGGCTGCCAGGTTGGTAGCCTTTTTTGTTTTATAGTTTCCGTGGTCCAACCACCCCTAACCCCTCCTTGTCTAAGGCGGGGAATTTTTGCTGCCCTCTTTATTTTTCTTGCGTTTAGTATAGTTTGTTTCTTTAGCAGACACTACTATTATGGATTTGCATAACAGGAAATATTTAAAAGACTACCGCAGAGAACTTAGGAATAACCTTACTCCTGCTGAGGCGGAGCTTTGGAAACATTTGAAAAATGGAAAACTACATGCTCGGAAGTTTAGAAGGCAACATAGTATAGGAAATTATATTTTAGACTTTTACTGCCCTTCAGAAAGATTAGCAATTGAACTTGACGGGCAAGTGCATAACAATACGATTGCAGAACATTTCGATAATGAACGGAACAACACTTTAAAAGATTTAGGAATAAAAGTGCTCCGTTTTGAGAATAAAGATGTGTTTGGAAACCTTTCAGCAATACTACAGGAAATCAGCAGTAGCTTCAGTAAGTAATTAAAACTCCCCGCCTTAGACAAGGAGGGGTTGGGGGTGGTTGGACAACGGCAACTATGAAAACTATAACCTAAACTATAGTAAAAGCCTAATCCTGCAAATCTAACCTAATCCTGAAAATCCTGATTCAGACAATAACCTACTCCGGCTTCTCCCGCTTATCCGGAAATTGCGCTGCTGGTGGTTGCTGGGTAAGTTTAACCGGTTCGCCCCGGAAGCCGCTGTTCTCGTTGTGGTCGTCGTAGGGGACTTTAATGCCGTGGTAGTAGTCCTGTAGTTTATAGTCTTTTCGGAGCGGGTGGCCTCCCCAATCGGCAGCGCACAGAATGCGGCGCATGTCGGGGTGGTTGGTAAAGTAAATGCCCAGCAGGTCGAACACTTCACGCTCGTGCCAGTCGGCGGTGCGCCAGATGTGGCTTATAGTTGGTACGGCAGGTATAGCTTCGTTTTCGGAGTTGCGCGTTACCTGCACTTTCAGCATCAGGTGATGGTCGTACGGGATGGAGTATAGGTTGTAAGCAACTTCCATGGTGCCGGCGTCGGGGCCGTTATCAATACCCGTCAGGCACGACAGATAATCGAAGTAAGTGAGCTCGTTATCGTGCAGCTCCAGGCATACGTCGGCAAGGCGCTCGGTTTGCAGCACCAGGTAAGGTTGCAGGTTATCAGCCTTTTCAGCAACTATAACCTCAGCGCCAAACTTCGCAACTATAAAATCCCGTAATTCCCTGAAGGTCATTTAATTATTAATTAATAATGATTAATGAATAATAATGAGGTATCAATGAATCTACTATAATACTATTCATTACTCATTCACCATTATTCATTATACACTCATTCGTTTAGCCATAAGTTGCTGCACGGCTCTTGGTTCGCGTATCGTTTCCTGGCGGATGATCTCCTGTAGTTTCAGGAAACCGCCGATCAGCGCTTCGGGGCGGGGCGGACAACCGGGCACGTACACATCCACAGGTATAATTCTGTCAACGCCTTTTACTACGTGGTAGCCGTGCTCCCAGTAAGGGCCTCCGCAGTTAGAGCAGCTCCCCATGGATATGACGTAGCGCGGCTCGGGCATTTGCTCGTACAGGCGGCGCACACGGTCAGCCATTTTAAAAGTAACGGTACCAGCCACAATCATCACATCCGACTGCCTTGGCGAAGCGCGCGGTATAATGCCAAAACGGTCCAGGTCGTAACCCGAAGCATAAGCACCCATCATCTCGATAGCGCAGCAGGCCAGTCCGAACCCCATCGGGAACAGCGAGGTAAGTCGCGCCCAGTTCAGCAGGTCGTCCAGCTTGGTAATTACAATGCCGCCTTCTCCGGTTTTATCCACAGTAATTTATAATGATGATTGAGTAATAAATAAACTATAGCTCTTTTGTACTTCGTCAAACTATCCTTTGTCCGGTGCATTATCCGGGCCGTACCTCCGTTCGTTTACGCGCCGGTATAGTTCGGCAGGTATTTTAGAGCGACTCTTCGGTATAACCGGGGCAGGCTTTATCCAGTCTAAGTGGCCATTTGCCCAAGCGTACGCTAAGCCCAACACCAATATCCCGATAAAAATAAACATCTCTACGAGCGAGAACCATCCCCACACACCGTCTGTCGCTTCAATCAGGTCTCTGCGCCCAAACACTGTCGCCCACGGAAATAAAAACGCCAGTTCCACATCGAAAATAATGAAGATAAGCGCCACTACGTAAAACCTTGGGTTAAACTGTACCCACGAATTACCTATCGGTTCTTCTCCCGATTCATAGGTTGTCAGCTTCTCGGCATTGGGGCGGTTTGGGCGAATAAGCTTGGCTGTAAGAAGGCCAATTACCACAAATATGGCAGCGCCTACTATAAAAAGCAGGATCGTTCCGAAATCTGAAGCATAGGTTTCCGCCATAGTTTGCCGTGTTTACACAAATTTACAATAAAATATTTATCCCACCCCGGTCCTCCCCTAAAAACAAGGGAGGGTGAATATTTGTCTGAATCAGGATTTACAGGATTGATTTGGATTAACAGGATTTCACAGCTGCTGGCTTGAGCATCCACGCTCGTGACTAACTATGGTGTTGAGTCTCCCGACTCAACTGGCCCAGTAGAGACAGGTGTTGTAATGGCTGCGGCTATAGTGTTATAGTTGGCTGTGTCAAACCACCCTTACCTCTCAGAGCTGCGCTCGCTACCTTCGAACTTACTTCTCGGTAGTCTAAAGAGGGGAGTTTTTAATTACCCTTTCTTAGACAAGGAGGGTCATTTTTTTAAAATCCTGAAAATCCTTTAATCCTGTAAATCCTGATTAAGACAAACCTTTACAACTATATCCCGGTAACTATAAACCCATCAACTACAAACTATAAACCATGCTGACAGGCCGCGTAAATGCACCCGAAATACATACAGCTCACGGTTGGCTGAACACTGACCGCGACTGGACTATAAAAGAGTTGCGCGGCAAAATTGTGTTGCTCGATTTCTGGACATTTGGCTGCATTAATTGCCAGCATATTGTGCCCGACCTGAGACGCCTGGAAGAAGAATTTGCAGATGTGTTGGTCGTGATTGGGGTGCACTCGGCTAAGTTTGATGCTGAAAAGCAGAACGAAACTATAAAACAGGCTATCCGGAAATTTGGCATAACACACCCGGTTGTAAACGATGCTGATTTTAAACTATGGGACCAGTATGGCATAAAAGCATGGCCAACTATAGTGTTGATAGACCCCAGGGGCAAAGTAGTTGGGCAACATGCCGGAGAAGGCGTTTACGACAAAGTGCAGCCTTATTTGCTGCGCTTGAAAGAGGAATTTAAAGACATCCTGAACTATGAGCCGGTGCGTTTCCACGTGGAGCAACCCGGCAACTCTACTCTGTACTTTCCATCTAAACTGATTCACGACAAAGACGGCAACATATACTTAGCAGACAGCGGGCACAACCGTATCCTCAAACTAAACCAGCAGGGGCAGCTACTGGAAACGATTGGCAGCGGCAAACAGGGCTTTACCGACGGCAACTACAGCGAGGCCACTTTTTACGAACCCCACGGGTTATCTCTCTGCGGCAACATACTTTACATCGCTGATACCAAGAACAACGCCATCCGCAAGGCAGACCTTGCCACGAAAACAGTTACCACTATAGCTGGCACCGGCGAACTCGAATATTATTTCCATGAGGATAAGCTGGGCGAGCCTGTTAACCCGAACAGCCCCTGGGATCTGCTTGTTTTTGATGACCACCTGTACATTGCCAGCGCCGGCAACCACCAGATTCTGCGCATGCACCTTGGCACCGAGCAGATAATGCGTTTTGCCGGTACCGGCCGCGAAGCACTCGCCGACGGGCCCTTACTGGAAGCTAGTTTTAACCAGCCCAGCGGCCTTACCCGCCACAATCAGTTATTATTTGTAGCCGATGCCGAGGCCAGCGCCATCCGTACTATAAACCTCGAAACAGGGCAGGTGCGCACTATAGTTGGCCACGGCTTATTTGATTTTGGTGATGAAGACGGTGCTATGGAAGATGCCCTGTTGCAGCACTGTGTAGGCCTTACCCGCATTGATAGTGATATTTACATAGCCGACACCTACAACGGTAAAATAAAAGTGCTCGACACCAGTCGCAAGCGCGTGCGTACCTTAACCGAATGCCTGCACGAACCCAACGATCTCACCTTCCTGAACGGGCAACTATGGGTAACAAGCACCAACAGCCACCAGCTTTTTAAAATAGACCTTAATACCGGCGAGAAGGAAGAAGTTATAGTTGTTGGGTGATAATTTCTTGCCACGATTTCATCCCCCTACCCCCTTCCAAGGTGGACTTTATCTGCTGACGTGAACATGCTCAAACATAATTGTCATTCTGTAAAGTCACTGATCCCGAGCTTTTCTCGGGGAATCTTGGTGGAAGGGAAGTTAAGCCTTCACTATAAACCCACAAGATCCTTTCAGGATGACAAAAAAAAGTTAAAAGTCCGGCTTTGAAGTCCCAGATCCCGGACTTGGTTCAGGAGGGGTAGGGAGATGATTACGCTAGGAGATAATATTTTTGAATTTACTGCTTCCCATAGCGCGAGCCTCCGGCCACCGTGGCTGAACCAATGGGCCGGAGGCCCCTACTATAGTTCGTTACGAGCGAGGACGCTCGCGCCATTGCTGGCCTCTTAAAACTAAGCCGCTGCTTTAACTACAGCCTGTTGCTTCACTCTCAACGCCTGTTGCACATGCCTGTCCTGGTGAGTAACTACAAACTCCAGTGTTTCGCCGATGCGCATTTTTAGCAGCTTGAAGAACTCTACAGGGATGGCTTTCTTGTTCAGGTTCGTGTTTTTGGCGGCTTGCAATAGTTGTAGCAAATCTTGCTGGTGCTTCAGAAACTCCTCTATAGTTGCCGGGCCTAACGCGCTGTTGGCGGGGTTCATGTGCTTTACCGTTTTGTGCTTTTTGCCGTTCTGCGGGCGCACCATGTCCAGCGACTTTTTGCCTAACCAACTATAGGTGATGCTTGGCACATAGTTGCCATCGGCGTTATGGGTAATGGCTTTGGCTAGGGCAGCGTTGTAGTAGCGGCTGTAGCGGTTCAGGTGCTCCAGGCACTCCAGTATGCTCCAGCTTTCGGGGGCTGGTTTATAGTTCAGGGCTGCGAGGTCCAGTGCCGAAAACTCGTTTGCTATAGTTTGCTGCAGTTGGCTGGTGGTTTGCGAAAGTTGCTCTAAAGTAGTCATAGCTTCATTGTTTTATTTTGTACACCACAAAGTTACAGCAGGTTACAGGTGCCAATCCTTGACGGGAATCAAGATTTACAGCTTCAGGCGGCTCAGCGTTTCGGGCGACATGCGCAGGTACGAGGCAATATACTTTTTAGGGATATGCTGGAACAGATGTGGGCTGCGCTGCATAACGCGTTGCAAACGCTGCTCCGGCTCCGGCAAAAGTAAGTCTACTTCGCGCTCAATTTTACCAACAAGGGCTTTCTCCAGTTGCTCGTACCAGAAACGTTTTATGTTCGGCCGTTCTTCCATTAAGTTTACAAGGTCGGTTTTGCTGATGCCCAGCAGCTCGCTCTTTTTAAGCGCCTGTATATAATACGCCGAGGGTTTGCCATCTACAAAACTAGGGAACGAGATCATCAGCGTATTCGGGTAACCAAAGCCAACACAAATTTCTTCGTCGGGGAGCGGGTAGTAAATGCGGAGGGCGCCGCTGATAACAAAGTACAAGCCCTGCTCTACCTGCCCCTGCCGTATCAGAAAATCGTAACGGTTCAGGTGCACCTGCTTCTTCCAAAGCGGCTCAAACGCAGCTATATCTTCCGGGGTGAAGTATGGGATTTGCTGGAGGAGGGTGCGGAGCATGGGAGGGTTTACTTTGATTTATCAGTTTATCAAAGTAAGAAATTCTTCTTCATATATAAGCCTAATAGTTTTACCACTTGAAATCAAGGATTCTATCTTAGCCATTTTAGAGGGGCCAGCATTAGAGCCAACAACTACAATATTTGTTTTTGCACTTATTGCTGTATTTATATCTGCACCCATACGTTGCGCAATTTTGGCAGCTTCACTACGACTGATAGATTTTAAATCTCCTGTAAAAACAAGCTTTTGATTATAGAATATACTTTCCTTATCTGCCACGTCAAGTATCGGCTTAAGTAAATTCTTTTCAATCTTTTTATCTTGATAAACTAGATCGAATGAAGACTGAGTATTTATAGAGGCTCTTTTAGAAATGATAGAGGTAAGGTCTTTATTGCTAAGTTGAAAAATTGATTTTGGCAAGAGTGGAATAGCTGAAATAGCTATCATAGCTGAAACTATAGCATCGGCTTGGCTATTATGATGTTCGAATTCTATTCCGAAATAATTAGCAATGTCTTTTAATCTATAATCTTCTAAATCCTGAAAAGCTTCTTGTGCTAGTTTATGAGAGCAGATATATCTGAAGTTGGGATGGGGTAAATTGTATAAATCTAAAGTTTGTGTCAGGGCACTAATGTCGAAATCGGCATTATGGGCAACCAATATCTCATCTTGGAATATAGGTTCTAGACTAGGCCACAAATCACAGAATTCTGGCTGTGAGGCAACAGATTCATCATTAATTTTATGAATGTCCACATTTATGGCAGAAAACCTCAGTTCCTGCGGTTTTACAAGGATACTATTCGATTCTATAATTTCACCTTTACGAACTCTTGCATATCCGATAGAACAAATGCTTGCTCTCTTTTCATTTGCAGTCTCAAAATCTACTGCAGTAAAGTTAAGCTCAGAAAGTAAGTCAAGTATGTGGTTTGGTTTCATAGGTTACATATTTTATTGTATAATAAATATATAAAATAAAATATGAATTGCAATGTAAAGCTGTTACCGCCGCTGCTCAAACTTCTCAAACCCAGCTAAATCATCCAGCTCCTTCACTTCCACTTTCTCAACCCTTGCGCGGCTTGGACCTTTGTGTGCCCAGGCTTCCAGTTGTTTTATCGTTTCGGGTTTGCCTTCGGCTTCCAGGTAAACGGTTCCGTCGGGCTCGTTCTGCACAAAACCGGTCAGGCGTAATTCCTCGGCTTTCTCCTGGGTGCTGGCCCTGAAAAACACGCCCTGCACTTTCCCGAATATCTTCATAGACACATGTTTATAGTTGCTGCTCATAGTTTATAGTTGTAGCTGGTAATATTGATGAGTAACGCAGGAAGAAACAGCTGGTTTGCGTAAACAGTATGTAGGGCTGCTCCGAACAAAACCGTCCTGCACTATTGTTATAGTATAGGCGCAAACTATAGGGCGTTCCTGAAAAATGCTTTATCTTTAACGCCCTGCTGCTCAGGTGGCAGGTATATAAAAAGAAATACGTATGTCATTATTATTCAACGACTTTAAAAGCTGGCAAAAGCATTGCGCTGAAACCGGCGATCCATTATATCAGCCTGTACTCGAATACGAAATTGAGCAGAAAGGCCGCACCGAAGAATTTATCTGGGAAAACATTGCCAAAGCCTACGAAGTGATGAAGGATGCCGTAAAGACCGGCCTCACCGAAAACATGACGTCGCGCTCGGGTATGGTGAACAATGGCGCTAAAAAAGTGGCCAACTCGCCGGTTACGGTATTGTCGCCCGAGTTCCAGATGCTGGTGTCGCGGGCCTTAGGCGCTAAAGAAGTGAACTCGTGCATGGGCCGCGTGGTGGCTGCCCCTACGGCGGGTGCATCGGGTATTTTGCCGGGTGCCTTTACTACCCTGCAAGACCTGCATGGTCTGGAAGACAGAAAGATACACGAAGCTTTGCTGGTTGCTGCCGGCATAGCTTTAATTATAGAACAGAATGCCTCTTTGGCGGGCGCTGTAGGCGGTTGCCAGGCCGAAACGGGTAGCGCTGCTGCCATGGCTGCCGGTGGTATAGTTTACTGCCTGGGCGGAGATGTGCAGCAGGTGTTTAATGCCGTAGCTATAACTATACAGTGTATGCTTGGCCTAGTGTGCGACCCGGTGGCCGGCCTTGTTGAAGTGCCTTGTATTGTGCGTAATGCCAGTGCGGCCGCTATTGCTTATTCATCGTCGCAGTTGGCCATTGCCGGCGTTGACCCGGTTATACCGGTAGACCAGTGTGTGGCAGCCCTCGGCGAGGTAGGCGAAAGCATGGAACGCAAATACAAAGAAACTGCCGAAGGCGGACTAGCCAATACCCCACGCGCCCGCGAGATAGAAAACTTTGTACTGGTGCAGGATGTAGAAATATTGCCTGACGAAGACGCTGTATAGTTTGGGAGTTTAGGAGTTAGAGAGTTTAAGAATTGAAAGGGTAGAGAGCCGGTGTGGTTGTCTGCCCTTTTTTATTTTACAGGTAAGGCAACTGTTTTTATAGTTTAGTACTCTTTGTAATAGAAAGTTATAGTTCCTTATTGTCATTTCGAATGAAGTGAGAAATCTTATACAGCTTCTGAATGGGACAAATAAGATCCCTCAAAGCTACACTGGCTTTTTTCGACTCGCGTCTAAAGAGTGTTCGGTATGACAGAGAAAAATTCCCCTCCTCGGAGGGGTTAAGGGTGGGTTTGTATTTTACCCGAAAGTCATCCTAACTATAGAACTAATCAACACTAACTATAAAACAATGAAAAAGTACCTGTTACTCACTTCGCTGGCGGGCGCGCTGGTGTTTGCTTCCTGCTCAGTGCCGCCAATGGCTCTGGAGTCGTCTTTTAAGCAGCAGGCCGAGGAATTGCCCGTAGAAGGGCGTAAGGTTTTTAAACCGAATGGCAGCTTTACAATTGGAAATTACACAGTGGCAAATGTAAAGCGCGGATGGGTAAACATGAGTGGTTTTTCGATCTTCAGTTACAACAATGTTAAGGCAAGCCAGCAGTACCAGTTCAGTTTACAGACTGGGCAGGGCAACAATTGGTACGTATTCGGGGCAAGCCAACTGCAGCACAAATCACTTAAAGATAATACCGGAATAACGATAGAAGTAGCCCCGAACATGGAGTATTATGCCAGCCATTTTACATCTCCGGAAAGCGGGCAATGGCATTTACTTACCGTGGACCCACGCCATTACCTGGAACGCAAAAAGTTTGAGGGCGAACTATCCAACGGAACAACTACTTTTACAATAGCCCCGGTTTATAAATTCGAGGGCAAGTCGATGCCGATGGCTGAGATAATAGGGTACGAGTTTAGGGAAGCGGAAACTATAGTTGGTGCGGTGCAGGTCATAAATAACGGTCACGTATGGCTAAAGCCCGAATTAACACCAGATAGCCGAATGGTGTTGGCCAGCGCCATGGCCTCGCTGCTGCTCTACGAAAAGCTAAACGAAACCGTAGAAAATACTGCCAACAACTGATCTGAGAAGCTTTAACTATAGTTGTGTTTTTTTTGATGACTCCAGGTTATATAGTAGGCTTAAAAGTATAAAAGTCAGTAACTTGCAGGCTCAAATACAACCGGCGGCAACTAAGGGCCGGTTTTTAGCAGTACGGGTACTTTTTTACATGAAAAATTTCTTTTGGTGGTGCGCCGGAGCCGACGATACCATTCTTGAAAAATGCTCTAAATCGGAGCACACAAAATATGCCGGCGTAGGCGCTACCGTATTTTTTACGGGCGTGCTGGCCAGCATTTCGGGCGGTTATGCGCTTTATACCGTTTTCGACTCTGCAGTAATGGCTGTGGCCTTCGGGTTGCTCTGGGGCATGGTCATCTTCAACCTCGACCGTTTTATAGTTTCTACCATCCGCAAAGAGGGCCGCTTCTGGAAAGAGCTGTTGATGGTTACCCCACGCATACTGCTGGCGCTGGTGCTGGCCGTTGTAATCTCAAAGCCACTCGAGCTAAAGATTTTTGATAAGGAGATTCAGGCTATACTTAAAGAGAAGCAGGCTGAACTGGCCATTCAACATAAAGCTTTGGTAGGTAAACAGTTTGCCGAAGTAGATTCTGTAAAGTCTGAGATTACCGCCATCCGTGCCGAGATTGAAGCCAAGATAAAGGAACGCAACAAACTATACGAACTGGTAGCTGCCGAATCGGATGGTACGGGTGGTACCGGCAAAGTTGGTAAAGGCCCTATTTACGAAGAAAAAAAGCGCCAGTACGATAAAGTAGACGAAGAATTGAAACTGCTGCAAGCCAGCGCTGCCGACAGGATTCTGGTAAAAGAAAAGCGAATAGCTGACCTGATGAAGAACCAGGATAAAGTAGTTGCCGAAGGACAGGCAAGTTTTGAGAATTACGATGGACTGATGGCGCGCATTGATGCGCTGAATAAACTGCCATGGTTGCCAGTGTTTTTTATTACCCTGCTGTTCATTTGTCTCGAAACGGCCCCGATCTTTACCAAACTCATCACCAACAAAGGGCCTTACGACGATATTCTGAAAGGTGTGGAACATGAACGCACCACCCAGGAAATGCAGCGGGTAGCTGAGCGCCAGAAGCAGTTCGACCTGAAGCAAACTATAGCCGAAGCCAAGTTTGCAGCCCGCCAGGAGTTTGAGATAGAAGCCAAGCGCGAAGAGGAAAAACTGAAATCGGATGCACACCTGGATACCGTCCGCGAATCGGCAGCTGTCTGGAAACACCGTAAACTGGCTGATATAAACCGCAGCCCCAACACCGCCGCCGAAATACTGAACGACGGCGAAGAGAACGGCTACTATAAGTGGTAAATCTGGTGTTGTAGAATCATCCCCCTACCCCCTTCAAAGGGGGACTTTTATCAGCAAACGTAAAAACGATTTTTGAATTACGCATTGCTGACCGTCCCCCTTTGAAGGGGGCAGGGGGATGATGACTACAGTAGGTGAACCTTTGCTAGTGCTCGCGCCATATAGTTTAAACTATGAACAACCGCCCGGATAAGTATAACAGCTTGCCCGGGCGGTTTGCTTTTACAGGTTTTTTGCTGGCAATGTAGGCTATACTTTTCCGGAAATCGTAACTTGCAGTAACCAAACCCAAAGTAGCATGACCGTTTCAAAAATGGCGCAAAACCTGATCGGCTCCGAAATTATAAAGGTAGCTGGTGAGGTAAACTCCATGATCGCACGTGGAGAACAAATCTGTAACCTGACCATCGGGGATTTTGACCCCAGCATTTACCCCATTCCGGAAGAACTGAAGGAAGGTATAACCAAAGCCTATAACGAAGGACACACTAACTACCCGCCTGCAAATGGTGTGGCCGTGCTGCGCAAAGCAGTAACCGAATTTACAGAGGATAAGTTGGGCCTGAAGTACCCGGAGAATGATATACTGGTAGCAGGTGGTTCGCGCCCGCTGATCTATGCTACGTACCTGGCCCTGGTTGACCCGGGCGATAAAGTGGTTTTCCCGACGCCATCCTGGAACAATAACCACTATTGCCATTTGTCTGGTGCAGTGCCTGTAATGGTGGAGACCCGTGCCGAGAACAACTTTATGCCGACTGCTGCTGATGTAGCTCCACACCTGAAAGGCGCTACCATGCTGGCCTTGTGCTCTCCGCTAAACCCGACGGGCACCATGTTCTCCAAAAAAGATCTGCAGGAAATATGCGACCTGGTAATAGAAGAAAATAAAAGCCGCAAAGAAGGCGAAAAACCACTATACATACTATACGACCAAATCTACTGGATGCTGACCTTCGGCACTGAACACCAGCACTTCGACCCTGTAAACCTGCGCCCTGAGCTACGCGAGTATGTGATCTATATCGATGGGATTTCGAAAAGCTTTGCAGCAACGGGTGTGCGCGTTGGTTATGCCTATGGCCCGGCTATAGTGATGGATAAAATGAAAGCTATACTTGGCCACGTGGGCGCCTGGGCACCAAAAGCCGAACAAATAGCTACTGCCGAATATCTGAAGCAGCCAGACAAAGTGAATATCTTTATGGAGGGTTTGAAGCACAGGATACAGGATAGCCTGGACGTGCTTTACAAAGGTTTTAAAGACTTGAAAGCAGATGGTTTTGCTGTAGATGCCATAGAGCCGATGGGTGCCATTTACCTGTCCGTTAAGATGGATCTGGCTGGCAAAACAACTCCTGCTGGAGACCTGCTGCAAACTAGTAAAGATATAACCTTCTATATACTTTCAGAAGCTAAGCTGGCTGTAGTACCGTTCTCTGCTTTCGGGTCAGCACCAGATCTTAACTGGTTCAGACTTTCAGTAGGTGGTGCTTCATTAGAGGAAATTAAAAACTCGCTTAACAGATTGCGTACTGCACTTGAGAAACTGAAGTAAGTATAAATCGATTAAAGTATAAACAGCAACGGCCTGCTAACTATAGTAGGCCGTTGCTGTTTTCAATGCCAATTCATGGCGCGAGCGTCTTCGCTCGTGACTTGCTATAGTTGGGCCTCTGGCCCGCTAAGATTGTAGATTAGATCAGCTATACTTACCTACTGTGGCCGGAGTCCACCCTATATTAAACACGAGCGAAGACGCTCGCGCTATAGATGCTATAGGTATAGACTATAAAAAAGAACGGCCTGCTATAGTTAAGCAGGCCGTTCTTTTTTATAATTTGTTGTACTAACAATTCAACAATTACTTCCTTTCCTTCCAAAGTTGGTTAAAAGACTTTGGTGCCACTTTTAGTGGTTCGCGGCGTTTGCTCCAGGTATCTTTCTGTACATATTTCAGTACATAATTTTTGATGCCGGCTGGTGCCATATTCATTAGTTTGCGGCTTTTCATGGCTTTTAACCAGAACTTAAAGGCTGTTTTTTCCTGCTTATCGGCAAGGCCCATGTCAACGCTTTGCTTACGGTTTAGCAGCAGCAGGTTGTGTATGTTTATTTTAACCGGGCACACCGAGGTACAGGCTCCACACAGCGAACTCGCAAAGCTCAGGTGTTTGTTTTCGGCCATGCCGCTAAAGTGTGGCGTTAGTACCGAACCGATTGGGCCGCTATAAGTGCTCTCGTAGGTATGGCCACCGATGTTCTTGTAAACCGGGCAAATGTTAAGGCAGGCACCACAACGGATACAGTTTAACGCTTCACGCCTGTCAGGTTGTGCCATCAGTTCAGTACGGCCGTTATCCAACAGAATAACATACATCTCTTCCGGGCCATCCTTCTCGTTTGGCTGACGCGGACCGGTAAAAATGGAGTTATAAACTGTTACATTTTGCCCGGTTCCGCTGGTGCTGAGTAGTGGCCAGAAAAGGTCCAGGTCCATAATAGACGGTAACATCTTCTCGATACCAACTATAGCAATGTGCGTTTTCGGGAAAGTGGTTGATAAGCGGGCATTTCCTTCGTTTTCGGTTACACAAACGCCACCAACATCTGCCAGCAAAAAGTTACCACCGGTTACGCCTACCTCAGCAGAAGTATACTTGTCGCGCAGCAAGCGGCGGGCTACACCTACCAGTTCCTGGGCATCGTCGGTGGGGGTAATGTTAAGCTTGCGCACAAACAGCTCGGCAATATCTTTTTTAGACATGTGCATAGCCGGTGTTACAATGTGGTAAGGGCGCTGTTCGGCCAACTGCACAATGTACTCGCCAAGGTCGGTTTCCACCACTTCCACGCCGTTCTTCTCCAGGAACTCGTTCATGTGTATTTCCTCTGTTATCATCGATTTAGACTTAACAACAGATTTGGCACGTTTACGCTTCATGATCTCGCCAATCTCTTTTAAAGCCTCCTGCGCATCGCGTGCCCAGATAACCTTACCGCCGCGGGCTGTAAAGTTGGCTTCAAACTCCATCAGGTACTTATCCAGGTCCTTAATGGTGTTGGTTTTGATATAAGAGGCACGCTCGCGGGCGAGTTCGTGATCAGAATATTGGGTGAGGCCACGCTGCACAGCGGCATTATACTTACCGATGTTAAACTTTATAGTGGCGCGGTGATTAGGGTCGAATGCTTTCGTTTCTGAATCGAGCAGAAACTGTTTTAATTTACTCATAACTATTTCGCCTACTGTATTGGCTGGTTTATAGTTGCCTGAACTATAAAAAAGAAAACCCTTAAAGTTAGAAAGTTAAAAAGTTAGAAGGTTAGAAAGTTTTAAGTTTTAAAGAATCAAGGAGAAAAACTATAGTTAACGAGGTACTAACTATAATTTCAACCTCAATCCTTCTCTAACTTTTTAACTCTCTAACCTTCTAACTTCTAAACTATAAAAGTCTACTTTTTATTGCTGTCTACAACTATGCGGTTGTCGCGGTTGGCGAGCTCCCAGGTAGTATAAAAGGCAAGGCGGGCTACTTTTTCAGCGCTGTCGAACAATATCTTGTCTACTGAGTCGCTTGGTTTGTGGTAATCGGCGTGCACACCGTTAAAGTAGAAAATGATCGGAATGCCGTGCTTTGCGAAGTTATAGTGGTCTGAACGGTAGTAGAAACGGTTCGGATCGTTCTCGTCGTTATACTTATAGTCCAGCTTCAGGTTTGTATACTTCTGGTTGGCTTCCTCGTTTATTTTGTGCAGCTCCGAAGACAGTTTATCTGACCCGATCACATAAATATAGTTGCTGTCGTTCTGCTTCTCATAATCAAAATCCATTCTTCCGATCATGTCAATGTTTACGTCAGCAACTGTGTTAGCCAGCGGGAACACCGGGTTTTCAGAATAATACTCAGAGCCAAGCAAACCTTTTTCTTCGGCAGTTACCGTCATAAACAAGATGCTGCGGCGTGGGCCATAACCAGCTTGTTTTGCTTTGGCAAATGCCTCGGCCAGCTCAATTACCGCTACCGTACCAGAGCCATCGTCGTTGGCACCGTTAAAGATCTTGTCATCGCCTTCTGCGTCTTGCTCTATCCCCACGTGGTCGTAGTGTGCGGTTACCAAAACCACCTCATCCTTTTTGTCAGAGCCTTCTATAAAGCCCAATACGTTTTCGGTTGGTAGTGGTGTAGTGTTGCGCTGCGTTAAGATCTTAACATCGGTGGCAGGCTTGTAGGTAGTAGCCGTAGCAGAAAGTTTAGCTGGCGTAGTGCCTAAAATAGCAGCGCCCAATGCTGGTGAGGCCATAAACGTGGTAGTGCGACGACTGTTGGTTTTGCCAGGTAACGAAATTGAGGCCTGGCGCAAACGACTAGCGTAGCGCTGGTTCATCATGGTAAAAGCGTCTGGGGCAAGTACATACATTACGCTGGCTGCTTCAGCTTTACGGGCAAGCTGTCCCAGGTCATTCATTTTCTTTTCAGCCTCCATCAGGTTTGTAACCATCGTTACCAGCATTTTGCCTTTCAGGCTGGCGGTATCAATGGCGGCGTTATCGGCAATAAATACCGGGGTAGCGCTCTGCTCCGTGGTGTAGATAGAAGAACCCATCGGGAAGAAATCCTGCATCATGGTAAACTTCTTGTTGCCAACCATAACGTAACCGTCGCCCCATGTGCCTTTCTCGAGGTTAAATGTCTGGTAATACGGGCTGGTGCCTTCAGCTTTCACAGGTCCCATCAGGCCATCTTCCCTGAACTCGCGGGCAATGTATTCGGCAGCCATTTTCTGGCCTTTTTCGCCTGTGTTACGTCCTTCGTAAGCATCTGAGGCAAGTATAGTCAGGTGTTTAGACAGGTCAGCGGCAGTTATTGTCTGGCCATAGGTGGTGGCTGCAGCGCGCAGTTTTTCGGCGTCGGTAACAGGGCCTTTAGCGGTTGTTGAGTTGGTTGAGGCGCAACCCGAAGCAAGCAGCGCAGCCAGCACAAAACCGTAGGTGTGGAGATGTTTCATGTTTCTGAGGTGAAAATTAAAAGTTAGGTCAGTTATTGTTTGATGATAAGAACAGTTGCAAAAGCGGCAACGCCTTCTTTTTTACCCACAAAGCCCAGGTGTTCGGTAGTAGTTGCCTTAATAGAGATATCGTGTTCCGGAATACCCATTACCTTTGCCAGGCAGGCTTTCATTTCCGGGATGTGCGGGTTTACCTTAGGCTCCTGCAGGCAAATGGTAGAATCGATGTTGCCAATTTCGTAGCCTTCGCGGGCGAGCAGGTGCACCACTTCTTTTAGTAAAATCTTACTGTCGATGCCTTTATATTGTGGGTCTTTGTCTGAAAAATGGAAACCGATGTCGCGCATGTTGGCAGCACCTAGCAGGGCATCGCAGATAACATGTACCAATACGTCGGCATCGGAGTGGCCAAGTGCGCCATGTGTATGTGGAATTTTAATGCCGCCTAGCCAGAAGTCAAGTCCTTCCTGCAGCTGGTGCACATCGTAACCGAAACCGGTTCTGATCTTTAATTTCATAGGTATAGGTAAGCGCTTATAGTTAAGCGAAGTGTCGTAAAAGTAAATCTAATCGAAAAATACGATTTTGCTATAGTATAGGTATGGTTTCTTTGACATTTGCCATCTGGTAAGGTTTAATATAGTGGTTATCTATTTAATCACATCTTACCACATCCCGGGACACTATCACCTTACTCAGCCCTTTCCTGCCAGGAGATGGAGTTTTTATGCCTTTACCAATTCACAAACTATAGTTCTATAGTTACAGCCTAAGATCGGACAGGTCGCGACCTGTCCCTACGGAATTATAGCCACGATCAATGTCGACGCGAGCAAGTTCAACTATAGATGCAGGTCAATAGTAGAAAGATCGCAGTCTTTGGGTTGAGCGCCTTTGACTTGTTGCGGTGGCGTAGCCAACACGAGGCACGAGTGTGGCAAGAAGGCAGCAGCGCGATGCCCGAAGGCGGGGCCTCCCGGCCGTGAGGGCACCAAAGCTAGATTGAAACGATAGGTGACTAAAGCTCCCAGGAATACAAGAAGTTTGAAAGGAAGGCTTGGTTCAGATAGCAAGTAATGTCAACTATAAGACACATAAGATTCCTCGACTATGCTCGGAATGACAATTGATCAACTATACCATTAGACGCTAGCAGGAGCTGCGCACGCTGCTAGGTCTGGAAACGACAATTTGAAATAAGAGATTTCTTTTTTCGTCGAAATGACAAAAAAGTAAAATATAAAAGCGTGCAAATCTATGACCCGCACGCTTTTATACTATTGGTAACTATAACTTATACTTCCTCCGTTACTTCCTTCTCTTTCTTTTCTGCCTTATAAAGCAGTGTAGAGCAGTTATTTGGGTCAAGTATTTCTCTGGCGCAACGCTGGATATCAGCAGGTGTTACGGCTTGTATCTTTTCGCCTTCGGTGTTTACAAAGTTGGCATCGCCCAGTAGTTTACCATACGCCAGGTTCATGGCGCGGTTCAGCAATTCTATCTCAGAGAATACCAAACTGGTTTCTGCCTGGTTCTTTACTTTGTTCAGCTCTTGCTCCTCCACCAGCGTATCCATCAGTTCCTGGTTTATTTTCTCAATGGCAGTGTTGGCTTCCTGCAGGTCTACGCCTTCATTCAACTTGCCTTGTATGATCAGTAAGCCTGGCTCTATACTTCCGGTAACCGATGCCGAAATTGAATTGAATAACTTCTGCTCTTTTACCAACTGCTCATATAACCTACTCGACTTGCCACGGCCCAGGATATCGCTGATCAGGTCGATCGCATAATAATCCGGATGGTTGCGGTGTGGCATGTGGTAGGTTTTGTAGATGGCGCTGAGTGGTACATCAGCTGTAGTTTCGAGCACGCGCGGTTCGGTTTGCTTGGGCTCGTATGGTATCTGTCGAGTATACTTTTCGCCGGCTGGTATCGGGCCAAACCATTTTTCGGTCAGCTCTTTGGCATGCTCAAAGGTGATGTTACCTGCTACTACCAAAATAGCGTTGCTTGGCGAATAATGCTTTTTATGGAATGCCTTCACGATGTCCATGGTAGCATCTTCGATGTGCTTGATCTCTTTACCTATAGTTGCCCATTTGTACGGATGGTTTTTATAAGCCAGCGGGCGTAGTTTCAGCCACACATCGCCGTAAGGTTGGTTCAGGTAAGTTTGTTTAAATTCTTCTACTACTACTTTGCGCTGCACCTCCAGTCCATTTTCGCTAAAAGCCAGGTCCATCATGCGGTCCGACTCCAGCCAGAAACCGGTTTCTATGTTTTGTGCCGGCAACGACAGGTAGTAATTGGTAATGTCCGGGCTGGTAAAGGCGTTGTTCTCGCCGCCTACACGCTGTAAGGGCTCGTCATACACCGGTATGTTTTTAGACCCACTAAACATCAGGTGCTCAAACAAATGGGCAAAACCCGTGTGTTCTTCCACTTCATCGCGCGAGCCTACATCGTACAGCACATTTAAAACTGCCATCGGCGAGGTATGGTCTTCGTGCACGATCACGCGCAACCCGTTATCAAGCGTAAATTCTTTAAACTGTATCATATCTTAATTGTTAAATTGCCTGATGGTTAAATTGTTATTCTCTGACGTACCTTTTTCAACCATTTAACAATGCAGCCATTTAGCCATAAATAGAAACAAAAGTATAAATTAGCGACATATTTTTTAGCTTCGCCTAATATACTAACTTGCCTACCTATAACGAAGTTTCCAATTTCTGAGATGAACTATAACCGCAAAGAATATTCCGAGGACGAACTGATCGCTCTTTACAAAGGCATACTTAAGCCCCGCATGATAGAAGAGCGCATGCTCGTGCTGTTACGCCAGGGCAAAGTAAGCAAGTGGTTTTCCGGCATTGGTCAGGAAGCTATTTCTGTAGGGTCGGCGATGGCGTTGGAACAGGATGAATATATACTGCCATTGCACCGCAACCTGGGAGTTTTTACAAGCCGCAATGTGCCTTTAGATAGATTGTTTGCACAGTTCCAGGGTAAGAAGACTGGTTTCACCAAAGGTCGCGACCGTTCTTTCCACTTCGGGTCAAACGAACACCACATTGTAGGCATGATCTCGCACCTTGGCCCGCAACTGGCAGTAGCCGATGGTATAGCTTTGGCCGACCTGCTGGATAAAAAAGAAAAAGTAACGCTGGTGTATAGTGGCGATGGCGGAGCTTCGGAAGGAGATTTCCATGAGGCGCTGAACGTAGCGGCGGTGTGGGGCTTGCCGGTTATTTTCATGATCGAGAATAACGGGTATGGATTGTCTACGCCAAGCAACGAGCAGTTTAAATTTAAGCAGTTTATAGATAAGGGCCCTGCTTACGGCATGGATGCCCTACAGATAGATGGCAACAACCTGCTGGAGGTATACCATACGGTAAAACAAACGGCTGCCAGCATGCGCAAGAACCCGCGCCCAGTTTTAATTGAGGCCATGACCTTCAGGATGCGCGGCCACGAAGAAGCCAGTGGAACCAAGTATGTGCCGCAGGAGCTGTTCGAGAAATGGGCGAAGAAAGATCCGGTGGAGAACTATGAAAAGTACTTGCTGGATGAACTTATACTTACCCCGAAGGCTGTAGAAACTATACGCGAAGAGCTGAAAGCCGAAATTGAAGAAGGCCTGCAGACAGCTTTTGCCACGCCAATGCCTGTTGCCAACCGCCAGGAAGAAATTGCCGACATGTATAAACCATATGTGCAGCAGCCTGTAGCGCCAGCATCAAGTGCAAAAACTGAAAAACGTTTTGTAGATGCGATCTCAGACGGGTTGCGCCAAAGTATGGAGCGTTACCCGGAACTGGTGCTTATGGGCCAGGACATTGCCGAATATGGTGGCGTTTTCAAGATAACAGAAGGCTTTGTAGATAAATTCGGGAAAGAGCGCGTGCGCAACACCCCGCTTTGCGAGTCGGCTATACTTGGTATTGGACTGGGCATGTCTGTTAAAGGCAAAAAGAGTATGGTAGAAATGCAGTTTGCCGATTTCGTGAGTGTGGGCTTTAACCAGATCGTGAATAACCTGGCCAAAAGCCATTATCGCTGGGGCCAGCACGCCGATGTGGTAGTTCGTATGCCAACAGGTGCCGGCACAGCAGCAGGCCCGTTTCATTCGCAAAGTAACGAAGCATGGTTCTTCCACACGCCTGGTTTAAAAATTGTTTACCCATCGTCGCCGTACGATGCCAAAGGTTTACTGAATGCCGCCATCGAAGATCCAAATCCGGTAATGTATTTCGAGCACAAGCTACTGTATCGCTCTATTTCGCAGGAGATTCCGGATGATTACTATACAATAGAGATTGGCAAAGCTAAAACAGTAGCCGAAGGCGACGATATATCGATCATTACTTATGGTATGGGCGTGCATTGGGCCAAGCAACTGCAGCAGGAAATGCCGGAGATCAGCTTAGAAATTCTGGACCTGCGCTCGCTGCTGCCTTGGGATAAAGAAGCTGTAAGAAATACTGTAGCCAAGACCGGCCGCGTTATTATACTACACGAAGACACCTTAACGGGCGGTATCGGTGGCGAAATTGCTGCCTGGATTGGCGAAAACTGCTTTGAGCACCTGGATGGGCCAGTGGCACGCGTTGCCAGCTTAGATACTGCCATACCGTTTGCGCCCCCACTGGAGGCAGAGTTTTTGCCAAAGCAGCGATTACGTGAAAAAGTAGAAGCCATACTTGCGTACTAATAACATAACTACCACTTCGGCCATGACCTATAACCGCATTTTTTACCTTGTTTTAATAAGCATAACACTTTCGGTAGCTACAGGCTGTGGTAAAAAAGGGATACCGTGCCCGTCGCCGAATGGCAAAAGTGTGAAGGTATCTGCCAAAGGCGCTGGTAACATGGAAGCCATTAAGGTATCAACCAACAAGAACGGACTGGTACAGAAGCGTAAGAAATTTTTGTTCTTCTAAACTATAGCTGCGTAAACTATAGCAGTGTAAACCGAAAGGAGGCGTATGATGCAAGTATTTACAAAATGGGTTCTGTGCTTTTTTATAATATTGTTTGTAGGGTTGGCTCCCGCTTTGGCGCAGATACAGGCAAAGAGCATAGAGCGGCAGAAAAAAGAGCAAAAGCGTTTCCTGAAAGAAGCTGAAAGAACCGAGTCTGATTACAAAGCAACTCACCTGAATACCAGTGCTTATACTTTTAAGCGAGGCGAGGCTGCCCGCAAACGTGTAAGCAAACGTGATGAGCGCCGCCAGTATAAGTTTGACGAAGCCGGAAATCCGCAGAAAAAGAAGACAATCTTCCGGAAGAAGGCAACCAAGAAACAGGCAGGCGGGTAAAAATCACCAAACACTTAAATTCCGAAAATGAACTGGCACCCTCTGAACAGCACCGAACAGTTAGATAAGATACTGGAAGAATCGAAACACACGCCTGTGGTAATTTTTAAACACAGCACCTCATGCTCGATAAGCGCTACGGCCAAAAGCCGCCTGGAGCGCCAATGGGATGGCAAAGGCCTGGACCACGTAAAACCTTATTACCTGGATCTGCTGGCGTATCGTCCGGTATCAAACGAAATAGCCGAGGTATTGCATGTGCAGCATCAGTCGCCGCAGTTATTATTGGTGCAGGATGGCATGTGTACCTACGATGCTTCGCATTTAGGCATTAATCTGGATGAAATGAAGAAAAAAGTTGCTGCTTCTAACTAAAGAGGCAGCAACTTTCGTTTTAGTTCTGATAGATAAAACTTACCGTTTGCTTTATTTCCGGGTGAAGGCTTAGCGCTACCGGGCAGGTGCGTGCCGCGTTCTCCAACAAAGCTTTTTCTTTTGCAGTATAGGCTATAGCCGGCATTTTAAACGTAAGCACTACTTCACCGATGCGGCGCGGGTCTGCCACCATTATTTTAGTGGTTTCGATCTCCATGCCCTCAATGGCGATGTTGTTGCGCTCGGCTACAATGCCCATGATGGTCATCATGCAGCTGCCAAGTGCGGCGCAAACAAGGTCTGATGGCGAAAATGCTTCGCCGCGGCCATTGTTGTCTACAGGGGCATCGGTAATAATGGTATTGCCGGAGGCTACGTGTTGGGCTTCTGTACGTAAGTTGCCCTGGTATTTATTTTGGATAGTTGCCATGTAAGTATAAGATTTGAATAAAGCGTGAATTTACTTACTTTTAAACAAACTCTAAATTAATCTAAGTGGTCCGATACATCGCTTTCGTGCTGACGCTCGCTTTTGCAGCTTTTGCTTTGCCGGCGCTTGCCCAATCTGAAGAAGAAGAGGCTTTTGAGAAAGAGCTGAGCTATGGTATAAACCTGAACTCGAATGGCGGGCTTATAGGCGGCGCCTTTATCCGGTCGGCTTTTACCATGAACCCTAACATGCTGCAGTTTGGCGCAGTAGAGATCGTTGAAGTAAAACACCCCCGCGAGCAACGCTTTTTCAGTGGCGAAACCGGCGATTCGTTTATAAGAGGCAAGCAAAACTATTTGTTTGTAGTGCGCCCGCACTATGGCCGCGAACTGGTGCTTTTCCGGAAAGCTGCCGAATCGGGGGTACAGGTAAATGCAATTGGCGCAGCAGGTCCGTCGCTTGGTTTCCTGGTGCCTTATTACATACGGTACAACTATGGCCAGGCCGGCACAGACACCGATACCCGCACCGAGCAGTACGAGCCCAAAACCCACACAACTATTGAAAGAATACAGGGCAACGCCGGCGTGTTTACAGGTTTAGGAGAAGCCAAGGTTAATGTTGGCGCACATATAAAGGGTGGCTTAAGCTTTGAGTATGGCCGTTATAACGAAAGCATAGCAGGTATAGAAGTGGGTGCGATGTTAGAGATTTATCCTAAAAAACTGGTTATAATACCGGAGGCAAAAAATGTGAACCGCTTTACCTCTGTTTACCTTAATATCTTCTACGGCAGCCGTAATTAAAAGCTTTCCCGAACAAATACCTGCCGGTGCGTGTTGCAAAAGAACGAGGCATAAATCTTAGCTGTATGCTAATGTCTCTTAACACATTACTTCCTATCTTTGCAGCATGGATGAACTAATATCACTTCCGGTTATACAGCCTAACACTACACCCGCTGAGCTGAGTGAAAATGGCAAGATACGTAAGCCAAACTGGCTGCGTGTAAAATTGCCTGTAGGCCAGGAATACACTAAAGTACGTAACATAGTATCTGAATATAAACTGCATACCATCTGCGAAAGCGGCAACTGCCCGAACATGGGTGAGTGCTGGGGTGCAGGTACGGCCACTTTTATGATTTTGGGTAACGTTTGTACGCGCAGCTGCTCGTTTTGCGCTGTAGCCACAGGCCGCCCGAATGAGTACGACGAAGACGAGCCACGCCGTGTAGCAGAAGCTATTCAACTGATGGGCGTAAAACATGCCGTTATCACGTCGGTTAACCGCGACGAACTGAAAGACCGTGGTGCTGCTATCTGGCACGAAACAGTACGGTTAGTAAAAGAGCTGTCGCCGGCTACCACTATAGAAACCCTTATACCAGACGTAAAAGGTACCTGGGATGCATTGATTACCATGATCTCGGCTGGCCAGGAAGTAGTGTCGCATAACATGGAAACGGTAAAAGAACTATACCGCCAGGTGCGCCCGCAGGCCAAGTATGAGCGAAGCCTGGAGCAGATAAAACGTACCAAAGAGTATGGTAAACGCACCAAAACCGGTATCATGCTGGGCCTCGGCGAAACACGCGAGCAGGTATACCAGGCCATGGATGACCTGGCTGCCAATGGTTGCGACATCCTGACGCTGGGCCAATACTTACAACCGACTAAACTACACATAGAAGTAGCAGAATTTATACACCCCGACCTGTTTGCGCACTACCGCGAAGAAGGCCTGAGCCGTGGCATAAAGTATGTTGAGTCCGGGCCATTGGTGCGTTCGTCGTACCACGCCGAGCGCCATGTGCACGTGTAGTTTTAACAAGTTAATTTCAAAGCCCTGTTGCCTGCCGGTAACAGGGCTTTTTTGTAACTATAGCTTTGGTGTGGCAAAACGCAGTCCTGCCAGACGCTTTTTTCTGTTGAACTGTTTTCTGTTTCCTCCCTTTCTGCCTAACCTGGCAACCTGGTTTTGCTGCCACATGCTGGGTTTACCTATAGCACTATAACCCATACTGTTAGATTTTGTATAGTAAAATTGCAATATATTTTTTAACTGATGTGTATGGTGTGTTATATATAACGATGTTTTTGAGTTTTCTATCAAAATATAAATTAAGTTATATATTTATTATCTTTTATATATTAACGTATAATTTTTTGAATTAAGCACAACATATTTATGTGTTTTGAGTAAATGAAATTGTTCAATATGTATAGTCACATAACTATATATAATACTCTCCGAATATTCCATTTCAAAATAACCACATGAATAAACTTCTACTGCTGATTTGTTTCATCTTTTCTGTCAGTATCACCCTAACGTATGGGCAGACACAAGATGTACTGGGCAATGCAAGTAGTTATGCAGTGCTCGCTTCCTCTCAAATCAACAACACCGGCCAAACAGGCGTTACCGGAAATGTGGGCGTAAGCCCGGGTAATACCGTCTTTGGAGAATCGGGGCTTGTTGTGAAAAATGGTAAAATAGAAAAAAACACGCCATCCGCTACCAGTGCTGCGCAAGATGCCTTAGTAGCTTATAATGCTTTATATGCCCGAACGCCTGTTAAAAACATAAACGGCAACTTCGGAGAGACTGGTTTGCCATTAGGGCCTGGTACTTATAAAGTAACAGGCGATGCCAGTTTTAAAGGTGTGCTTACGGTTGATGGCGGCGGAGACCTGAATTCCGTTTTCGTGTTTATAATAGATGGTAACCTGCTCACGGATGCTCCGGCGGCAGGCGTACTGGCTATGAATGGCGCACAACCAAGCAATATTTACTGGATCGTAACAGGTGATGTAATTCTGGGGGGCTCTACCGGTTTCCAGGGAACGATACTGGCGCACGGCAATATAACACTGGATGCGGGTGTGGTAGTTATTGGTAGAGTAATGTCGCTAACAGGCCAGGTTAACCTGACTTCTAATAACGTGTTCCTGCCAAACGTGGTAGTTACCGACTTAGGTGTTACAAAAAAAGCTGCTGAAGGAGATTATGTGGTAGGCTCAGAAGTAACCTATACTATTACAGCTTATAACAACGGACCAGGTACTGCTACCGACGTACAGGTAGAAGAGAACATCCCGGCAGGCCTTGAGTTTGTGCGCGTTGAGTCAGCCTCGCAAGGCACTTACGATGAAACTACGCATACCTGGAATGTAGGAACACTTGTGAATACAGGTACGGCTACGCTTAAACTGGTATTTAAAGTAACTGCATCCGGCGAGATCAAAAACGGAGTTGAGGTGATCAGTAAAGACCCGGATCCGAACCCAGGCGATAATACCGTAAAAGAACCGATTAATGTGCCGGTACCGGCCAATAACCTGAGCATTAGCAAAACAGCAAGTGGCGCACCTTATAAAGTAGGCGGATTGGTAACCTATACGATAGTTGCCAGCAATGCTGGTCCTAATGCAGCTACAGGAGTTATTGTAACTGATGTATTGCCAGCAGGTCTGCAATACCAGAGTCATACTACAACCAAAGGTACTTATGACCCGACAACAGGAATCTACCTGGTAGGAGATCTGGGTAAAGACGAAAGTGTAACCTTAACTATAGTTGCCAAAATAGTGGCAGCAGGTACTATCGTAAATGAGGCTACCATTACCAGCCCAACCCTTCCAGACCCCGACCCAAGCGACAATACCGACAAAGAGCGGGTTGATGTAACCTGTGATGCTCCAACCTTAACTATAGACGGTAACGGCAATGTATGCGCAGGCGAAGAAACAACTTTTAGGATAACAGAAGTATTTGGCGCTACTTATACTTATAAATTGCCAGCTGGCTTCACAGAAGTATCCAGAACTGCTACAACTATAACTATAAAAGCTGGAAACACAGGTGGAATCCTGGAAGTGAAAGTGACAGACCTGTGCGGCACCGAGTATACCGTAACCAAAACTATAGCCGTAACTACAAAGCCGGTTGTAACTACAAACGGCCCGGCGCAGGCTTGCGCTAACGCTGAAGGACTGACTTACTCCGTAACTGGTGCAGGCGAAGGCGTAACCTACGAGTGGGTTGTGACAGGCGGTATCACCCTGACCAGCCAGCCAGATGCAGCCACTGCAACTATAAACGTAGGTGCTACAGGCGGCACGATCTCGGTTAAAGTGAAGAACAGCTGCTTCGAGAGCGAGCCGGCTACTACAACTATCACTATACAGCCTGTTCCGGTTAAGCCAACACCAGTTGCAGGCACCAGCGAAGTATGCGCAGGTGATATCACACCAACTTATGAGATTGCCCCGGTAGCAGGCGCCACAGGCTATACCTGGACAGTACCAACCGGCTGGACTATCACCTCAGGACAAAACACAACCAAGATTACGGTAACCGCAGGTGCCACATCTGGTAACGTAACAGTAACTGCCGATAACGAATGCGGAAGCAGCGACGCAGCCACCTTTACAGTAGCAGCCAGCGATGTGGCGGCAGCCGCAACTATAGCTGGCAGCGCTGGAGCTTGTATCGGCACTCCGCTAACCTATAGTGTAACGCCTGTGGATGGTGCTACAGACTATAACTGGACAGTGCCACAAGGTTGGACGATTGTAAGTGGCAATCACACGCCAACTATAGAGGTAACCGTAGGCGACCAGGCAGGCGATGTAACAGTAACTATAGCAAACAAGTGTGGTACCGGAGCAACAGCAAAATTAGCGGTAACACCAACTGTAAAACCAGCTACGCCAACTATAACCGGCCCAGCAGAGGCTTGTGCAGGCAGTGCAGGTAACGTGTATAGCGTAACCGCAGTAGCAGGCGCTACCAACTATACCTGGACAGTGCCGCAAGGCTGGACCATCGAAAGCGGAAACGGCACAAACAGCATAACTGTAACTGCCGGCACAACTGGTGGCGAAGTAACCGTAATTGTAACCAACGCTTGCGGCGACAGCGATGCAGGTACGTTTACTGCAGGTATAGCAACACCACCTAGTGCCATAGGGCCGATTACAGATAACAGCACACTTTGCGACGGGCTTGCTTATAGTATAGCTGCAGTGCCGGGCGCTACAAGCTATACCTGGACTGTACCGGCAGGCTGCACCATTGCGTCTGGTCAGGGTACCAATGCTATAAAAGTAACAGCAGCGAACGGTAATGTAGCCGGCGATATTAAAGTAGTGGCCAACACAGGCAGCTGCAGCAGCCCGGAAGCAGTTATCGCACTGGATATGTCGCTGGTAGATGGTAACCTGAACTTCCCGAAAGCCTTTAGCCCTAATGGTGATGGCACCAACGACAGCTGGAAGATCGCAAACCTGGAGAAGTATACTGCTAACGATGTGATGATCTTTAACCGCTACGGTACCGAAGTATACAAGAAGAAAAACTACCAGAACGACTGGACCGGCAACGGACTGGAGCAAGGTACTTACTTCTACAAAGTGATCGTGAAACTATGCGACGGAAAAGAGCAGGCCTATACAGGTTATGTAACCATCTTCCGCTAAGCATCAGGCCAATTAAAAGGAAAAACATTTAAGAAAATGAGAATAGTTTATACCCTGCTGGCCCTGCTTATAGCCTTTTCGGCTAGCGCCCAGCAAAACCCACAGTACTCACAATACATCTTCAACAGTATGGGCATTAACCCTGCCTATACTGGCAGTAAGAATGTGCTCAACGTAAATGCCTTCCACCGCTCGCAGTGGACAGGCATTGAGGGGGCGCCAACCTCGCAGGCCTTAAGTATAGATGGCATCTCGGCCAATAACAGGCTGGGATTAGGTCTGGCCCTTACCCGCGACCAGATCGGAGCGCAATCTTCTATCTCGGCGTATGCAAACCTGGCGGTTAAGCTGCCGGTTAGCGAAACCGGGGTGTTCAGCCTGGGCCTTGCGCCCGGGTTGGTACAAACCAAGCTGGATGGCAACGAACTGGGCATCGAAGACGATCCGTCAATACCTACTAATTCGGATAGCAACATTCGCCCGGATATCAAGTTAGGAGCTTATTTCCATACGCAGCGTTTTTATGCAGGCCTTTCGGCTTCTGACCTGATGCAATACAAGGATATGGAGAACATTGAGCCGGAGCGCCATTACTACTTTACAACAGGTTATGTGCTGGATCTGGGTCCGTTTGTTAAGGTTAAGCCAAGCGTATTGCTGAAAGAGGATTTCAACGCCCCGACTGCTGTAGACCTGAATGCTTTTGTGCTACTGGCTGACAGACTTTGGTTAGGTGGCTCGTACCGCACCAGCATGAAACTGTTTAACGACACACCCGAAATGGATGGCATGAAGAACCGTACCGCCATTGCGCTGATCGGGGAACTACAGATCCATAGATCGCTTCGTCTGGGTTATGCCTACGATAAGATGCTGAACGGTCTTAGCAATTTTAACACACACGAAATCTCAGTTGGCTACTACTTCTATAAGAAGACTGATACCAAAATGCTAACCCCACAATACTTTTAACCGATAGCCTGAAAGCATATGAACTATAAATTTACACCCTTATACTTAGTTGCAGCAGCCATGCTTAGTTTTGGCACGGTAGCGCAGGCACAATCAGACCTGAAAAAGGCCAATAAGTATTTTGATAACTACGCCTACGCCCTGGCACTGGACCACTATAAAGTAGCTATAACCAAACGCGAACCAAAACCGGAAACCGTGCAGCGCATTGCCGATGCCTACCGCATGACGCGCCAGACGCACCAGGCAGAAGAATGGTATGCCAAAGCTGTGCAGTTGCCTGGCAGTAACCCCATGAACTTTTACTACTATGCAGAGGCCCTGCGCAGCAACGGGAAGTATACCGAAGCAAAAGAGCAGTACATGAAGTGGGGTGAGGCCATGCCTGAAAATGCAGAGCAGGCACAAAAGCTGATCGCAGCCACCGAGCAGGGTATAAAATGGACGCAACAGCAACCAACTGCCGAAGTAACACAGCTGACAAGTATAAGTGTGGGCAGTTATTCCGATTTCAGCCCGGCACCTTTTGGCAACGGCATCATCTTTACTTCGGACAGAGGTATTTCTGCTGATAAGCAAAATGAAGTATACGGCTGGACTGGTCGCCCGTACCTACAGCTGTTTACCGCTAAAACCGACGGACAGGGCAACTGGAGTTCTCCGGAAGCTTTGCAAGAGGTGGTAAATTCTGAATATCATAACGCGACTGCTTCTGCGGCTACTGATGGCCAGCAACTATACTTTACCAGAACGCACATGGTGCGCGAGCGCCAGAAAGGTAACCCCGACCCAACCAGCTGGGTAGAAGTGAAAGACGATAAACCGGAGCACATTAACCGCCTGGAGATATTCACAGCACAGAAAGAGAATGGGGTATGGGGCAATATTCAGCCTTTCACCTATAATAAAGTTACTGAGTATTCAGTAGGTCATCCGGCGCTGTCAGCTGACGGGCAGATCCTCTACTTTGCTTCTGATATGCCTGGCAGCCTGGGTGACACTGATATCTTTTATAGCAAACGCCAGGAAGATGGTAGCTGGGGAGTGCCGGTAAATGCAGGCGCAACTATAAACACGCCGGGTCGCGAGAGCTTTCCGTATGTAGATGCTGCCGGTAAACTATACTTTGCTTCGGATGGCCATGCAGGTATGGGCGGACTGGATATCTTCTCTGCTGAAGGCGAGCATGGCAACTGGGCCGGCGTACGCAACCTGGGCAACCCGATCAACTCTCGTAAAAACGATTATGGTATTATGTTCACAACGCCTGGCGAAACGGGGCTGCTATCATCTAACCGCGATGCCGATAACGGTACCGAAGACATCTATAGTTTTAAGATACTCAAAAAGCCGGTCGTGATCGCCATTAAGACCCTGGAGCGTAAGCAGAACGATAAAAAACGCAACATAGAAGTGCCGCTGCCACAGGTACAGGTGGTAGTGTCTCAGAAAACTATAGCTGATTCTACAGTGGTGATGTCGGATGAGAATGGCCAGTATTTTATGGATGGCTTTAAAGGCAACACCTACTCGCTGATGGGTACCAAAGCAGGTTACCTGACACAGGAAGCCATGGCACAGATACCGGAAACAGCCGGCGACACGATACAAGTGGCTTTACTGTTTGATAAAAATGAGCAGAACCGCGTGATCGTGCTGGAGAACATCTATTATGACCTGGATAAGTGGGACATAAGAGAAGATGCGGCAAAAGAGTTAGATAAACTGGTAACAGTGCTGCAGAACAACCCGGAAATTAAAATAGAAATGAGCTCGCATACGGATAGCCGCGAAAGCGTGAATTATAACCAGGCACTTTCTGAAAAACGAGCCAATGCTGCTGTAGATTACCTGGTATCGAAAGGTATAAACAGAAACCGCCTGACGGCAAAAGGCTACGGTAAAACCAAACTTGTAAATGGCTGCGGCGATAACGTAGAGTGTTCGGAAGAAGAGCACCAGCTTAACCGCAGAACCGAGTTCAAGATAAAATAAGTCAGCTCAAGTCTGATCAATAGAAAATTCTCATTAGCTTTCATAGTTTGGAAAGGCTCCGCAGTTTCTGGGGAGCTTTTTCTTTTTAATGGCAAGCTATACTTAAACTATAAACATTGTGCGCACTTGCACGTTCTGAATTGAGCTCTCTGATCATCTTATGAAAAGACTTATCCTTTTATACTTACTTATACTTGGCATTTGTCCGGCAACTATAGCACAAACTATAGTGTCAGGTATTGTAGATCATGCCCAAAAACAGGGACCTCTGAAAGGCGCTATAGTAAAGACCAACACCGGCCAAGCTACCACCACCGACGCAGATGGCAAGTATAGTTTAACAGTTCCGGCAACGGCCACTTACATCGTTATCTCGCATATTGGGTTTGTGCCTGATACGATAGCTATTGAACAAGGGCAGCAGCGTGTTACTTATTTTACACAACTGCAACCACAGCAGCATATTTTAAAAGAAGTGGAAGTGCAGGGCTACGAAACCAACCGGCCGTTACTGCAAACCGCAGGCGCTATAAGTATAATTGATAGTGACGTTATCCAAAGGTCTGATGAGAGTTCGTTGGTGAGGGCTGTAAATACGGTGCCCGGCGTAAAAATGGACGAACGGGCTCCGGCCAGTTACCGCCTTTCGATACGTGGCAGTACGCTACGCTCGCCCTACGGTATCCGGAATGTGAAGCTATACTTTAACGGCATCCCACTAACCGAAGCAAACGGCACTACGGCACTTAATTTACTGGATGCGGCAAGTATAGGAAGTATAGAGATACTGAAAGGACCAACGGCAAGTGTGTACGGGGCAGGCACTGGCGGTACCGTATTGCTGGAGCCAAAGCGTTCTAAACTGGGAGCAGAAGCTGGCGCAGGTATAAGTATAGGCTCCTATGGTCTCCGGAAGTATACAGCCAATGTTAGTACAGGCTCGGCCAAAAGCAACGTGTTGGTACAGTACGCGCATCAACAATACGACGGCTACCGCCAACAATCGGCCCTGGATAGAAAAGTGCTGCTCGTTTCGCCGGAATTTTATGTATCTGATAAGCAAACCATCACCTCGCATATCATCTACTCCGATTTATATTATGAACTACCCGGTGGCATTACCAAAGAGCAGTATGATGCTGTCCCAAGGCAGGCGCGTGGGGGTGAGTTCGGGAGTGTAAAGCAAAATGCCTCCATGAACCAGGAAAGTATAAACATCGGCCTGAAGCAGGACTATAGCTTTACAGATAACTGGAGCAACTCCACTGCTATCTATACGCTGCACCGTTTTCGCTATCATCCGTTTAACACCGACTATGAACGGAATGCGAACCAGGAGTTCGGACTGCGCAGTAGTTTTGCTTATACCACAACTATAGGAAGTATAGCCGCAAAGTATACCTTCGGTGGCGAGTTTCAGCGTGGGTTTGAGGCAGCCCGCACTTACGATAATAATAGTGGTTTGGTAGGAGCATTGCGCACCGATGATGAAGTAACAGCGAAAGCAGGTTTTGTATTTGCGCAGGCAGAACTGGAATTACCTGCAGATTTTATACTTACCACCGCACTCAGCTTAAACGATACTCAATACAAGATTACGCGATTGGCGCAGTCTCCAACTATAAACTATACCAAAGATTTCGAGGCGGTGCTTTCGCCCAGAGTTGCGCTGCTCAAAAAGTTAACGGATAAGGTATCGGCACATGCCAGTATAAGCGCCGGCTTTTCCCCTCCTACCGAAGAAGAGATTTTAACCTCTGACGGCGCTTTAAATGAAGACCTGCAGGCTGAGAAAGGAACAAACTATGAACTGGGCGTGCGCGGCTATATGTTACAAAATAAGCTAAGCTTTGATGTGGTGGGCTTTAACTTTAGATTAAATGAAACGATAGTTAGCCGGCAGGATGCATCAAGTGTAGCCGTGTTCCGGAATGTGGGAGCCACCTCACAAAAAGGGATTGAAACAGCGCTGAACTATACTATAGTTGATGCCCCGGAAGATGGGCTAAGCCTGTTTAAAGTATGGGGAAGTTATACTTACAGCCATTTCCGGTTTAAGAAGTACAGCATATTTAAAGCATCAGAGCAAAAGGAAATAGACCTGAGTGGAAACGAGTTGACAGGTGTAGCACCACATACTGCCACGGCAGGAATAGATGCAGCAACCAATCTGGGGTTATACTTTACAGCAACTATAAATTATGTAGATGCGCTTCCGCTGAACGATGAGAATACCGTTTATGCCGACAGTTACCTGGTAGTAGGCGCAAAGCTGGGGTACCGAAGAACTATAGCTGACAAGTTAGAACTGAATATTTTTGCCGGAGTAGATAACCTGACCAATCAGAAATATAGTTTAGGAAACGACCTGAATGCTTTTGGCGGCCGCTACTACCAGCCAGCCCCGGACCGTAATTATTTCGGCGGACTTGCCCTGAACTATAAGATAAAGTAGAGTTATTGTATAGTGGTTGGCACCGGTGGGTAGCGCGACATAATATTGGCAACAGCTTTATTAATATCGTAACCCCCGGATGTGGTAGGGTCTATTTCAGCGGGGTGCCAGCCGCGCCATACCAGATCGTTGGTGTTAGCGTCTATCAGGTCTATTATTAAGGTGCCGGGTGCAAGTTGCGTTACACTTTTATAATCTGGCAGCGCTGTAGTGTTATACCTGTAACGGTAGCCATACCAGTAACTATAGCCATAGCCAAAACCTGGCGCAAAATCCGTGTCAGATCCGGTAGCCTGGTTCCCCGACAGTGCAATGTCATAGGCAATCAGCAGGTCGGGGTTTTCTTCGTCGGGGCGTAATCCTTCCTTAACCAGTTCACTTTCTATAGCTTGTTTCAACTGCTGGTCCAGTAGCGGGCTATAGGCCGGGCCGTTGCCCATAGTTGGGGTAGGTAATTCTGCTTTATGCCAGGCATAGGTTTGGTAACTCCTGAAGTTTGCAGACCTGTTATAGGTACTGCTTATCTCCGGGCCTACCGTGCAGTTTGTAAGTAGTAGTAAAAGAAACCAGGGCAGTGCCTGTCGCAGAATAGATAGGGATGTTGAAGTAGCCTGGTGCATTGCGAAAGGGTTGATTGCGAATAATGTACCTATACGCATGACCCAATACAACGGCCGACTAAAAGCGGCTACTAAACTATAAATTACTTGTTCTTACGGAACCAGCTACGCTGCTTAAGAGCGCGCTCCTGAGCAATAAACGTATTCAGCTCTTCAGCCATTGTAGTTTCGGCTGCAGTAGTAACCTCTACCGAGAAAGGAGTTGCAGTTGAGATAGCGGCATCCTGCGCAGACTGTGCAAAGATAGGCAGAACTGCCACCTGAGCTTTTGCAGCTGCTGTTGCAACTATACCACCAGATGTTAACATAGCAGCACCAGATGGTGTGTGAACACCTTGTGCTAACTTTAGGGCTAAGCTGCTACCTGTTGTAGCTACTTGTGCCATCGCAGAAGTATAACTAATTACCAAAATCGTAACAAAAGCAACTAGTAATACTGATTTTTTCATATTGTTTATAGTTTTTTGACTACTCTAACGATTTAACGGTTGCAAAGTTATGGATTTTATATATACAAAAAGCTAAATGCTTGAAAAATAGTTATATGAATATGTTAGTATAATGCTAAAAAGTAGCCTATTGCATTTAAACCCACATTTTTGCTAAAAAATTTTTTTAAAAAAATTTTAAAAAAATTTAAAATGTAAGCAATTTAGGAAAGCTATTATTGGGAAAGTACACTTTTGCTACTTTTTGCAAGTATTAGTCGATGAAATACAGCCATTTGTCGATGACTTCTGAACAGTAGCTTTAAAACAAAAAAGCCTGACCGCTTGGGTCAGGCTTTTAAATGATAGGACAATTTAATTAACCAATTGCCACCATCTCATTTCCGTCTTCGTTGTACGCTTCAACAGGGGCGCAAGAGCAAACCAGGTTACGGTCGCCATACGCGCTATCGATGCGGCTAACTGTTGGCCATACTTTGTTGTCGCGTAGGTAAGCCATCGGGAACACAGCCTTCTCACGAGAGTAAGGTCTTTCCCAGTTCTCAACCAACACTACTTTCTGCGTATGCGGTGCGTTCTTTAGCACGTTGTTCTTCTGGTCAGCTTTGCCGGCTTCAATCTCACGAATTTCCTCACGAATCGAGATCATCACCTCGCAGAATCTGTCCAGTTCTTCCTGTGCTTCAGACTCAGTAGGCTCCACCATCAGCGTACCAGCAACCGGGAACGACACAGTCGGCGCATGGAAACCATAGTCCATCAAACGCTTCGCGATATCTTCTACCTCTACGCCATACTTCTTGAACTCACGGCAATCCAGGATCATCTCGTGTGCACAACGGCCATTAGTACCAACATAAAGTACAGGGTAATGCTTCTCTAAACGGGCTTTAATATAGTTCGCGTTCAGGATAGCAATCTTTGTAGCTTCTGTTAAACCATCGCCGCCCATCATGGCGATGTAAGCATAAGAAATTGGCAGGATAGAAGCAGAACCCCAAGGTGCAGCAGAGATAGCGTTGATCGCATCCTTACGGCCTAAGTCAACTACAGCATGGCCAGGCAGGAACGGAGCAAGATCTTTTACCACACCGATAGGGCCCATACCAGGACCACCACCACCGTGAGGGATACAGAACGTCTTGTGCAGGTTCAGGTGGCAAACGTCGGCACCGATGTGTGCCGGAGAAGTTAAACCTACCTGAGCGTTCATGTTGGCACCGTCCATATATACACGGCCACCGTTGTCATGTATGATCTGGCAAATCTCAATGATGCTCTCCTCATATACACCGTGTGTAGATGGGTACGTTACCATTAAGCAAGACAGCTCATTCTTATACTGCTCCGCTTTCGCACGCAGGTCAGCTACGTCAATGTTACCTTTTTCATCGCACTTAACTATAACCACTTTCATGCCGGCCATTACCGCAGATGCCGGGTTAGTACCGTGTGCAGAAGATGGGATAAGCGCAACGGTGCGGTGATGATCGCCACGTGACTCGTGGTACGCACGGATAACCATCAGACCGGCGTACTCGCCCTGCGCACCTGAGTTAGGCTGCAGCGATACCGCATCAAAACGGGTGATCTCGCAAAGCCATGCTTCCAGGTCTTTAAAGATTTGTGCGTAACCTTTTGTCTGGTTAGCAGGAGCAAAGGGGTGCAACTGACCGATCTCTGGCCATGTAACCGGGATCATCTCGGCAGTAGCGTTCAGCTTCATGGTACAAGAACCCAGGGAGATCATCGAGTGAACCAGGGAAATATCCTTGTTCTCCAGGTGCTTCATGTAGCGCAGGATCTCGTGCTCAGAGTGGTGCTTGTTGAATACTTCGTGTGTCAGATACTCACTGGTACGGATTAGCTTATCAGACCAGGTGATTTCTGTTTCTTCCGGCAGTGCATCTATAGTTAACACATCAGCAGATTTACCAGCCACTTTTGCAAAAACAGCAACTATAGCTTTTACATCTGCCAGGTTCGTGTTCTGGTGAAGCGAGATACCAATGTTGTTCTCTCCAAAGTAACGGAAGTTGATACCGGCCGCTTCAGCTTCTGTGCGGATGGCATCTCTAAGCTCAGCACTCTCAACAGCTATTTTCAATGTATCGAAATACTGTTCGTTCTGCTGCTCAAAGCCAAGTGCTTTTAAGCCTTTTTCCAGTTGTTGTGCTAAAGCGTGTGTATTTAAACCGATATACTTCAGGCGACGTGGGCCGTGGTAAACGGCATACATACCGGCAATAACAGCCAGTAATACCTGTGCCGTACAGATGTTAGAAGTCGCTTTCTCGCGACGGATGTGCTGCTCACGTGTCTGCAGGGCCATGCGGTACGCTTTGTTGCCAGCCGCATCCACAGAAATACCAATAATACGACCCGGGATCACACGCTTAAAGGCATCTTTTGTAGCAAAGTAACCTGCATGCGGACCACCAAAACCCATCGGTACGCCGAATCGCTGCGTAGTACCAACTGCGGCATCCGCGCCCATCTCGCCCGGAGAGGTTAATAAGGTAAGCGAAAGAATGTCGGCAGCAACTGCTACAAATGCTTCGTTTTCGTGTGCCTTCGCGATAAAGTCTGTATAGTCGAAAATGGCACCGTCGGCAGCAGGGTACTGCACCAGGGCACCAAATAAGGTCTCGTCAGCGAAATCTACTTCACGGTGGTCGCCTATAACCAACTCAATACCGATTGGCGTAGCACGCGAAGAAAGTATATCTATAGTTTGTGGCAATACCAGCTCCGATACAAAGAAACGGTTGGCTGCTTTGCGGGCACCTTTGCGGTTTGCATAGAACATTCCCATGGCCTCAGCGGCAGCAGTACCTTCATCTAATAAAGATGCGTTGGCAATTTCCATCCCGGTCAGGTCCATCACCATGGTCTGGTAATTGATCAGTGCTTCTAAGCGGCCTTGTGCGATCTCAGCCTGGTAAGGCGTGTAAGCGGTATACCAACCCGGATTCTCCATAATATTACGAAGTATAACCGGAGGCATGATCGTGTCATTATAGCCTAAGCCAATGTACGACTTGAAAATTTTGTTCTGCTTCGCGATCTGCGAGAACTGGTTCAGGAACTCTGTCTCTGTCAGGGCTGCTGGCAGGTCTAAAGGTCTTTTTAGGCGAATGGCGGCCGGTACGGTCTCCTCAATCAGCTGGTCCAGCGAGTTTACCCCGATGGTTTGCAGCATGTCCTGCATCTGCTCTTTGTCAGGGCCGTTGTGGCGCTCCTTAAACACGTCTGCAGGTTTGGTTTTAAATATCATAACGATGAAATATTGATTGGGAAATTGGGTTATTTTTTTTCTGGTAATAAAAGTGCACTAGGCCTTTCATGATTTTCCACAAAAGTAACAGTAATTGTTTTTATATTGAACCATGAAAGGTAAATAGTTATGCCTGTTTTCAGCGCTTTTCACTCCTTATATATAGGAGTATAAATTAGTGGCCTTACCGGCATCCGTTTCAGCAACTATAGCCGGCAAACAACTATAGTTACCAACATCAGAAACCAAAGAACAATTCAAGAACTTGCAGATGACCAGAGTTAAAGTAGGTATTATTAAGGAAGGCAAAATACCTGTAGATAAACGGGTGCCGCTAACACCTAAAAAGTGTATGGAAGCAATGCATGAGTTTTCGGATCTTGAAGTAATAGTACAGCCAAGCGAAGTAAGGTGTTTTTCAGATCAGGAGTATGTGGAGCTGGGTGTAAATCTGCAGCAGGATCTGAGCGGCTGCGACGTGCTGATGGGTGTAAAAGAAGTGCCTCTCAATCAGCTGATCCCAAATAAGACCTACTTTTTCTTTTCGCATACTATAAAAAAGCAGCCACACAACGCCAAACTGCTCCGGGCTGTACTCGACAAAAACATCACCCTGATAGATTACGAACTACTGACAGATAACGACGGCCACCGGGTGGTAGCCTTTGGCCGATACGCCGGTATAGTTGGTGCTTATAATGGCATCCTCACTTACGGCAAAAAGCATAAGATCTTCGACCTGAAACCCGCCTACCTGTGCCACGACATGGACGACATGCAGGAAGAGTTCTTTAAAGTGAAGCTGCCACCTATAAAGATTGCCGTAACCGGTGGCGGCAGGGTAGCTGGCGGAGCTATGGAGGTTTTGAATATGATGGGCATAAGAAAGGTAAGTGTGTTCGATTATCTTTATAAACAGTTTACCGAACCAGTATATGCACAGCTCCATTCCGGAGATTATAATACAAGGCCTGATGTTGAAGTATGGGACTCTCCTGACTTTTACGCCCACCCCGAACTATACCAAAGTACCTTCCGGAAATTTACCAAAGTAACCGACCTGTTAATGGCCTGCGCCTACTGGGATCCTCGCGCCCCAAAACTGTTCTCCGAAGAAGACACTCGTCAGCCTGAGTTTAAAATAGATACTATAGCCGACATTACCTGCGATGTTGATGGTTCCATTCCTACAACCAAGCGCGCCTCAACTATACCAGAGCCAGCCTACGATTACAACAAAGCAACCGGTAAGTTAGAGCCAGCCTATAGTTCAGAAAATAACATTACTATAATGGCCGTAGACAACCTGCCTTGCGAATTGCCCCGCAATGCCTCGCGCGACTTTGGCCGTAACATTATAGATTATGTGTTTCCACAATTCTTTAACAACGACGAAGGCGGTATGCTGGCACGCGCAACTATAGCCAAAGGCGGCAAACTAACCGAAAAGTATAAACACCTGCAGGAGTATGCGGATAGTGGAGCAGTTAATAAGGAGAAACAGGAGAATGTATAATAGATTTGCCTTTTAGCAACTTTAAGTCCTTATATGAAACAACTTCTACTTTTAGCCTTCCTTCTATTTATCTCCACCGCCGCCTATAGTCAAATGTCTCTTGTGGGAGATTTTAATTTAAAACAGGGTTACCATAACATGCCCGATAGGGTTAGTACATTAAAGGATCTTATGTTATTTGCTCATGCAGACACTACAGATAAAGTGGAGTTGTGGGCTTCTGATGGCACAGCAGGGGGTACTAAACAACTAACAAATTTTAATCACAGGTTACAAAAAGACGCTGATCCGGAACTCCTCACACAAGTAAATGGGAAAGTATTCTTCAAAGCGACTTCTGATGAAGGTGATAACACGTTGTGTATTACAGATGGTACTGAAGCAGGCACAAAAAAAGTTCTCAGGGCTTTTATGAAAAGTTACGGCAATGATGGTTCAGGAATTATAAACCATTTTACATCCTTTAAAAACAAACTATACTTTTCGTTTTACAAAAGTGGCTACTATTTATGGCAGTCAGATGGTTCAACTGAAGGAACCAATTCTTTAGTCGCTCTGCCATACATAAATGGACTTGCTGTGGCTGGCGACCATTTGTACATAGCCGGTACTACAGGTTCAGATATTAGCCTCTGGAAGTCTGATGGAAGTAGTAATGGTACTAAGCTTGTAAGAAGCTTTACTCCCCTTAATAAAGGGGAGATTATCCAAAGCCTAATACCGGTGGGAGAAATATTATATTTTACGACAGGTGGCGTGATTGGAGTGCCAACTAAGATGTGGAGAACTAATGGTACAGCCGAAGGTACTGTAGAAATTACTTCACATTTTGATAACCCTGATTTTAGATTTTATAGTTCTGCAGTTGTTGACGGGAAATTATTCCTGACATTAGCTAACAGCAATACTTCTTACGACCTATGGGTAATAGCAGAAAATTATAAAAAACCAGAGAAGCTTTTAAGTGCAGCCAGATCTATTAGTAAAAGCACAGGTTCATTAAAAGGAGCTCTATTTTTTGGTGCAGATGATGGAACAAACGGGCAAGAATTGTGGATTAGCGACGGCACTGTAAATGGAACAAGTGTAGTCAGAGATATTAATAATGGAAAGGAAAGTGCTAACCCCGATAATTTTACATCTTTTAACGACGACCTTTATTTTATAGCTAATAATGGTCTTACCGGGGTTGGGCTTTGGCGAATTAATGGGAGTTCCGGGTATGTATCAATCGTAAAAGACTTTAAAGAAGGAGAAGGCGGGCAACATTTAAGCAATTTATCAGCTACTGATAACTTCTTACTATTCAAGGCAAATATAACAACTGAAGATAAAGGTTTGTGGAGAACGGATGGTACAGAGGCCGGTACTGAGCGTGTAAAGAGATTAGGTTTTTGGACACTTGGGTCTAGCCCGCAGTTCTTAACTGCTTTCAAAGATGAACTATACTTTGCGGGCGACCGGGGCTATGGAAATGGTATTTTTAAATTCGGACATGATTTGAAGCCTAAGGAAGTGTTTCTAAACCCTGACTACCTGAACTATAGGATCGTTAACTTAAATAAAATAGAAGACAAACTGGTTTTTCTTACAGACAATAGATTTTCGTCAGATACAGTAAAAGCTACAAAACTATGGGTTTCTGACGGCACATCAGAAGGAACAACGTTAATAAAAGATTTTCCCAGCATCAGTTTTAGTGACTACACAATTGTCGGTAACAGAGTCCTTTTTTATGTAAATACAAAGTATAGCCCAACGAGACTAAAGCCCGAGTCAGAGTTGTGGTCATCTGACGGGACACCTGAAGGTACAACTTTGGTCAGATCCTTTTATACTACTCATGAACCTGACCTGAGATTTAAGATACTTAATGACTATGCCTATTTTATTGGAGATGATGGGGAGCATGGTGAAGAAGTATGGCGAACAGATGGAACAGTCCAAGGAACAACGTTGGTAATGGATATTAATGCTAATGTTTCTGATAGAATGTTTTACGTTATGTCAAAAGCAGGTGATTATATATACTTTAGGGAGTCAGGAAGTAAAATATGGAGAACTGATGGTATAACTACAGAGTTTCTGTTTGATATGCGTGATGTAGGGATTAGTAGTGCCATATTTGAGTTTCATGAAATAGGTAACAAATTAGCTTTTATCGCAGTTAACACTGACGGTAATACGACGCTATATGTAACAGACGGTACGATAGGCGGCACTAAAAAAGCTTATACATGCCCACCAAGTGATGGAATTAAACAAATAATTGGTGGAAGTGAAAAGTTATACTTCCAGACGGTAAACAATTGGAGTCCTCATGCAACAGTTTATGCCTTAGATGCAGTTACTATGGAACCTACATTAATTCAAAAGTTTACATCACATCCGGGCTATTATACTGTTAGTATTCTTAAAGTACTGGAGAATGTAGCTTATTATTTCCATAACGATGAGGTTTATAGAACCAACGGTACTGTGGATGGCACCAAACTGGTAATGAAACTTGATTATGCGTGGTACCCATCAATCTATGAGTATTCGCCGGGAGCTATTAAGTGGAATAATAATGTGTTTTTGCCAATATACAACACAGGAGTAGGTACAGAACTATGGCGGGATGGAAATATGAGGCCTTTCTCATCAGGTAATAAAATCAATATTGAAGCTGGCGGGACCTATACCTTTAATCAAAATGACTTCAAATATTTTGACGCAGACGGAGACGCTTTTGAGTATGCGGAGATAAATACACTGCCAAATGCCGGAACGATACTGTTAAATAATGTAGAAGTTAAAGCTGGTCAGAGAATAAATGCTTCAGATCTAGCAAACCTGTCGTACTCCCAAGCCCCCAATAGTGTGGCCCCTATACAAGCATCTATTAAATACCTTGTAAATGACGGATACAGCTATTCACAGCCGGCAACTATAACTATAACTCTTAAAGCTGATCAGAATATAACTTTCAATGAGTCAAATGTAGAAAAAGTATATCAGGATAAATTTGATCTAAAAGCTATAGCTACAAGTAATCTTCCTGTAAATTTCAGATTAATAGCCGGCCAGGATATAGCTGAGATAGCTGCAGGTAATGAAGTACTGGTAAAAGGAGTAGGTGAGTTTAGTATTGAGGCCACGCAATCGGGCGATGAGCTTTATAAACCCGCATTACCCATTATAAAAACTTACAAGGCAGTAAAAGCACAACAGGAAATTTCCTTCGAGTCACTTCCAACGGAGATTAAAATAGGAGACAAACTAAAGCTAAATGCTTCTGCTACTTCAGGTCTTCCTGTAAACTATAGTTCGTCAGATCATCAAGTGGCAACTATAGAAGGTGATGAACTGGTGATAAATGGTGTAGGTAATGTAACAATTACAGCAACACAAGGTGGTAATCAAAATTACGAGCCAGCCAACAATGTAGCACAACAACTAAGTATAGTAGTTAATAAAACTCTGGCGTTCCCTAACCCGGTAGTGAACAATGAATTTGTTATTGAAATAAAAGAGCCGGCTGAACTACAAATCGCAACTATAACTGGTATAGTCCTGCTTAAGCGAAAAATAAATGCAGGCCAAAATGTGATAACACTAAATAATGCTAGTGCTGGAACTTATATAGTAACAATAATGCAGGGTGATACACTGAAAGAGACATTCAAATTACAGAAACTATAAAAAGTCGGCTTGAAAATAAGTATAGCAACAAAAGCCCTGTCTCAATAAGCGGGGCTTTTATTTTAGGATGTACCTATAATGCTTTAAATTTTTCGCAACGCTTTGGAACTCTAGCTTAAAGATGAACTGTTACCACTTCACGCCCGGGGCAGCCGGGTAGCCGGAAAGAAGACTAAAAAAGCTGAAGCGCAGGACAAGGAAAAGGTGTTTGACAAAGCTTCAAAAATAGGTTAAAACTTTTCGATCAGTGCTTCAGGCACTTAGCCCCTGCCTGGTAAAAACTTTGGGCGTAGCTCTTGCATCCTGAAAAAGAGTGTGTACTTTTGCAACCCGTTCAGCAGGAAGGGAGAGAGGAAAAGAGGGATTTGAAGAGCATAAGCTGCAGGTGGATAAACCTCTTCTGTGGTGAGCCAGGGCTGTTTGCAGCCACCCGCCTTCGAAAAACTTTCTGAAAAAACTTTTCTTGCCCGCTTGCAAAAGCAAAAACAAAAGGTGTATCTTTGCACTCCCAACGCGGCAGCCGGCAGGGCGGGAAAAGAAGCTGAAACGCAAGCCTTTTAGCGGCGTCCTTCCGGGC
>NZ_JAAEAA010000018.1 GCF_010119545.1 Pontibacter fetidus
TCGGCCTTGCGGGCGACGAAAATCAGGTACCTCACGCAGACAGGCTAGTAAACTTACTTCACTATTTTGCATCTGCTCCCCCTTTCCTAAACATATTAGTTTACGAAAAATAGAACTTAACGGCCCTACCTTCCAAGGGGGCAGGGGGATGAATAACGCCAACTATGAAACTATAACGCTTATTATAACATAGGCAGAAACTCCCTCTCCTGTTTTTAGGAGAGGGTTGGGGTGAGGAGAGGTAAAAACAGCAACTATAAAACTTTAAATCAAATGCCCATAAGACCTCCGGATGTTACAAGGTCTTAAAATCCTGCTTATCCTTTCAAATCCTCAAAATCCTGATACAGATAAAACAAAACGCCTCCGGATAATCTCCGGAGGCGTTTGATAAAGTTTAAACTATAGATCTTAGCGACCTGAGTTTGAGTTGCTGTTATTCTGGGTAGCGTTGCGTTGGCGCTGCATTGGGTTTTGACGGCTGCGCTCCTGCTGGAAGATCTCGAAGCGGCTTGGTGCCATTTTGCGAGGGAAGTAGTTGTTCGACAGTTCCGTGTCGGCAGTCTGCAGGTATGGGTCTAGTTCGAAGTTTACAACCGGCTTTTCTGTAACGAATACCTTTGTGATCTCCTCGTTATTATAACGCCATACTTCGGCAGGTACATTTACTATTTCCTCGGTACCATCTTCAAAGGTCATCTTCACGATCAGTGGCATAACCAGGCCACCCAGGTTTCTGAAGCCTACCTCATAGAAATTCAGGCCCGAATTCAGGATCTCTTTTTGTTTTGGCGAAAGGCCACTCATGAACGACTGATATTTCTGTTGATCGGCTGCGCTGACAGCCAACTCATCATAGCTGTTGTAAAAGTCGTTCAGTTCTGGTCTTAGCTCTACGCGTGTTTTCTGGATATCCTTCAGGTTGCGCTGCTCTGATAACGTTTTAGGAGCTTTGTTTTGCTCGGCACGCTTCTGGGCGTTCACAAATTCCGGGTTCTGAGAATCTATCGTATACCACTTAACATTTTCAATCGCGATATCGGTGTGGTCGGTTGTGTAAAACCAGCCTCTCCAGAACCAGTCAAGATCTACGCCTGAGGCATCTTCCATGGTACGGAAAAAGTCTGCCGGCATCGGGTGTTTAAAGGCCCAGCGGTTGGCATATTCTTTAAAGGCATAGTCAAATAGCTCACGGCCCATTACGGTTTCGCGAAGGATGTTTAGCGCTGTTGCTGGCTTGCCATAGGCATTGTTACCGAACTGCAACACCGATTCAGAGTTTGTCATGATCGGAACCTGCATGCTTTTGTCGCCTTTCATGTAGTCGGTGATTTTGCTTGGTTCGCCGCGCCCTGATGGGTAATTACGTTCCCATTCCTGCTCAGCTAAATACTGCACAAACGTGTTCAAGCCTTCGTCCATCCAGGTCCACTGGCGCTCATCCGAGTTAATGATCATCGGGAAGAAGTTGTGGCCTACTTCGTGAATGATAACGGTGATAAGGCCATACTTGGTGCGGTCAGAATACGTACCGTCAGCCTCGGGGCGGTAACCGTTAAACGAAAGCATCGGGTACTCCATGCCACCCACCGGGCCGTGTACCGAAATAGCAACCGGATAAGGGTAATCTATAGTATGCTTTGAATATACTTTCAGTGTGTGCGCTACTGATTCGGTTGAATATTGTCCCCAAAGCGGGTTAGCCTCTTTCGGGTAATACGACATAGCCAGCACGTTTTTGCCGCCAACTTTCACGTTCATTGCATCCCAGATAAACTTACGGGAGCTTGCCCAGGCAAAGTCGCGCACATCTTTAGCAGCATAAACCCAGGTTTTAGTGCCTTTGGCTTTGCTCTTTTCAGCTTTGGTGGCATCATCCTGGGTAACTATAGCCAGTGGCTTATCTGCTTTTGCAGCATCGGCCCAACGCTTCTGTTGTGTAGATGTAAGTACCTGGCTTGCGTTCTGTAGTTCGCCGGTGGCACCAACTATGTGGTCGGCTGGTACAGTTATACTTACTTTATAGTCGCCGAACGGAAGGGCAAATTCACCAGAGCCTAAAAATTGCTTGTGCTGCCAGCCGTTTACGTCGTCATAAACAGCCATGCGCGGGAACCACTGCGCCATTTCGTACAGGTAGTTACCATCGCCCGGAAAGAACTCGTACCCTGAACGGCCGCCCAATGCTTTCTGGTCGTTGATGTTATTGTACCAATCGATGCTGAAGGTAAAGCTCTGTTTTGGTTTCAGGTCAGATGGCAGGTCAACGCGCATCATAGTGTTGTTAATGGTATACTTCAGCGCTTTGCCATTGCGGTCTTTTACTGCTTTAATTTTAAAGCCACCATCAAATTTCTCACGGGTCATGTACTCTACCGCCTGCAAACTCATCTTCTCGTTCAGGTTGCCTGTGCGGGTAGCGTTAGCCATCGAGTTTGGCTCAAAAATATTTTGGTCCAGCTGCAGCCACACATACGTAAGCACGTCCGGCGAATTGTTGGTGTAGGTTATCGTTTCGGAGCCGGTAATAGACTGGTTTTCGTCGTTCAGGGCAACTTTAATGTTATAGTCGGCGCGTTGCTGCCAGTACTGGTGGCCCGGAGCACCCGATGCTGAACGGTAGGTGTTTGGCGTTGGAAGCTCCTGCTGCAACTGCTTAAATTTAGACTGATCGGTGTTGCTTTGTGCCATAGCTGCAAAAGGCCCGGCTGCCAATCCGATAAAGACTAAACCTGTGAGTAGGTTTTTCATTTAGTTAGAGGTGAGTTAAGGTTAAGTAGTATAGTTGGTTGTAAAGTAAAGTTTCAGAATTAAAAGATACTGGTTTCCATCATCAAAATCAATGAGATGCCAGCCGCCGCACTTGAAAGTACCATGATCCAGTCGCGGCGCTTGGCATTAAACAGGTTCAGCATAAGCGCGGCCACAATCAGAAGTATAAAAACGATGAGCAGTTGGCCAAGCTCAATTCCCACATTAAAGGCCAGCAGTTGCAGCCAGGTATCGCTGTTGCGCCCCAGTAACGCTTTCAGGTAATTAGAAAAGCCCATGCCATGCACCAGCCCGAAAAATATAGCCATCAGGTTGTGCATCGAGAAAATTGTATGTTGTTTGCTGGCCGCGCCTTTCAGTTTAAAGAAATTGGTAACGCAGGTAATAAAAATGGTAACCGGTATCAGGAACTCAATAAGCCCGGTATCAAATTTAATGATGTTGAACGTGGATAAGGCCAGTGTAATGGAGTGCCCGATGGTAAAACTTGTAACCAGGGCAAGCACTTTACGCCAGTCGCTTAAAGTATAAATAGCGCACAACGCGAACAGGAACAGCATGTGGTCGTAGGCTTTCAGGTTAAAAATATGATGAAAGCCCAGTTGCAGGTAAGTATAAAATACAGAAGACAAGGTGATTGGTTCTAAGTAAAGTATAATGTAAGCGGTAAATTAGATGTTTATACTTTGAAATGCAATAGCCTGCCTGCCGATAGCAAGCAGAAGTATTTTGTTACCAGAAAATATCTTAAATAAAGGTATCATCTTCTGAAAATTATTACCTTTTGCGCATGTTACGACACGTAGGGCACCGCAGAAATTTTAAGCACAACATCAGGCTGGCAGCTATACTTTGCCTTACGGCCGGGCTTGTGAATGTAGCCGGTTTGCTGGCTTTTGCAGTGCTTACAACCAATGTTACTGGCCATGTAGCATACTTTGCCGAGAGCCTGGCACAAGGCGACCTGCAACTGGCGCGCATTATCGGGCTTTGGATGTTCCTTTTTCTGTTAGGTGCTTTTTCGTCGAGTTTTATAATTGGCAGAATTGGTCGTAACCAGGTGTTTGCTTATACTATACCTATACTTATAGAGATAATTATACTTTTTTTGAACGGGCTGTATGGTTACCGTTACGATGGCAGCCTGTTACAAAAAGAGCTTTTTGCCGGGAGTCTGCTGTTTGCGATGGGCTTGCAGAATGCCATGGTTTCGATGATATCAGGCTCGGTGGTTCGTACGACACACTTAACCGGTATTTTTACCGACCTGGGCATAGACCTGGCGGCAGCTACCTTGCCGGTTGCTTTGCAAAAAACCGGCTTGCGGCAGCGCATTGTATTAAGGTTAATGATCATCCTTTTCTTTCTGGGTGGGGCAATTGGTGGCGGCTATAGTTACGCTTTTCTGCAACATTATACTTTTCTGATACCTGCCGGGCTACTTGTTGTGGCCATGTTTTATGATATCTCGCGGGTACATCTGATTAAGTTATACCGCCATTGGCGCCACCGGCTTAGCAGCTAAAAAACTATAGTACGCACTATAAACAACAAAGCCGGCTACTGTTATTGTAGCCAGCCTTGCAGGTATAAGTATAGTTTATGGTTAGTCTACTGTGTCTTCAATGTTGGTAGCCATTTCGTAGTGTGAGCGCAGGGTAGGTATCATTTTCAGGGCGAAGTCTTTTACGGCTGGGTTGCTTGCATTTACGCTTTTGGCTTCAAACATCCTGATATCTTCTTTGTGCGCAGTTTCCATCAGGTCCATGTACTTTTCGTCGTAGCCCGAGCCAGTATAGTTTGTCAGCTCGTCTATCATTTTCTGGTGCATCGGCATAATAACCTCCGATACCGTTAGGTTTAGCTGAGAGGCGGCAGTTTTCAGGTCCTGGTTGGCTTTGGTGTGATGGTCTACGATCATTTGCGCAAACTCTTTTACTTTGGCATCTTTGGCTTTCTGTAGGGCCATGTTGCTGAGCTGCATTTCCATCATGCTGCTGCTGGCCGCCGTCGACATAAAAGTAGCATCGTCCATATTGGTCATGGTAGTGGCCACTCCGGCTTCTGTGGTTATACCTCCGGTTGCCGCCATTGTGTCCGTGGTAGTTTCGGTGGTTGTTTCTGTGGTCGAGTCAGTAGTGGTATCTGTAGTTGTGTCGGTGCTGGTGCAGGCAGTGCCGAATACAAGGGCGCCAGCCGCAAGAATAATTAACGTTTTTTTCATAGCTTTTGTGGTAAGTTTTTAAAATTCAGGTAATTATACGGTTTGTGTTGTGCCAGGTTAATAGGTGGTAATTAACTATAAAACATTACCAGGTGGTGCATGCATGCCCTAAGAGGACTTATAGTTAAAGCTGAGGATTAGGATATTGGTAAAAGAACTATAGTTTATTCACCAGACAATGTGTATTTTCTAAGCTCATCACGAGTTAAAACATATACGCCCTGGTCTCCATTTATATGGATGGTTTTCCGGCTGCTACCTAGCAACAAGCCTATTGTCATGCCAGGTAAAATGCCAATTACGGCTCCAAGGCCTGCTTTCTCTTCAGCAGAATAAACAAACATACAGTCAAACCACCCCCCTGTAGAGTAGCATTCATCATCGCCGCTGGCGTAACCAACTATAGCACCAACTGCTGCGCCGGCTGCTGTACCCAGCAATGTGCTTTTTGCCAAGCTGTTTCTTTTCCTGAATTTTATTTTTTCAATCATAGCAATGGGGATGACCTGCAACTGGTAGGAAGGTATTACTTTGCCCGCCACCAAAAAAGATCTGTCAATAAACAGAACGGTTGAATCATCAGTGGCCAGAATTACTCCTTTCAGTACATGGTTGCTGTTATTTAAGTATAGCCAGTTGGCGTATGTTGCTTTAGCAGAAGGAATGGCCTGCGCATTTACAGCTATAGTTACAGGTAACAACAACAGCAGAAACAGCAACGTTTTCATGGGATATAGCCCTAAAATGAAACAGGAGTATGTACATCCAGGGTTTAGGAGATGATAGATGTAAGGGCGGAGTAAGTTATGTTTTGTACGTGAAATAAAGTGGAAAGATTATATAGAAGAAGTATAGTTTACAATAACAAAAAAGCGCCAGCCCAATCCGGTCTGACGCTTTCATTTTAGCTATACTTTAAACTGTATCTATACTTACCGTTCTGTCGGAATCTCTACATCAATGTTATTGAATTTGATCTTGCCATTCTCCAGCACCGCTTCTACTACTGAGTCTTTGCTTATAGTTCCGGCCAGTATCTCTTTCGATAATTCGTTCAGTACCTGGCGCTGTAGTACACGCTTCAATGGTCGGGCACCGAACTGCGGATCATAACCTTGTTCGCCCAGGTAATCCAACACTTCATCAGTTGCGATAAGTCGGATACCAGCTTCGTCCAGACGATCCTGGATGTGGCCAAACTGTATCTGAACGATCTTGCGGATATCGCCACGGCTCAACGGACGGAACATCACTAGCTCATCAATTCGGTTCAGGAACTCGGGCCGTACGGATTTTTTCAGCAATTCAAATACTTCATCTTTGGTACGCTCAATTACCTCGTCGTGGTTAAACTCATCCATGGTTTCGAAATTGCTCTGAATGATATGCGAACCAATGTTCGAGGTCATGATGATGATCGTGTTCTTGAAGTTAACCACACGGCCTTTGCTATCGGTCAGTCGGCCATCATCAAGCACCTGCAGCAGAATGTTGAACACATCCGGGTGCGCTTTTTCGATCTCGTCCAGTAGTACCACAGAGTATGGCTTGCGGCGAACGGCTTCCGTTAACTGGCCACCTTCATCGTAACCCACATAGCCCGGAGGCGCTCCGATCATACGGCTCACGGCATGGCGTTCCTGGTACTCACTCATATCGATACGCACCATGGCGTTCTCGTCGTTGAACAGGTAATCGGCCAGGGCTTTGGCCAGCTCGGTTTTACCCACACCGGTCGTACCCAGGAAAATGAATGAACCGATAGGGCGTTTCGGGTCCTGCATACCGGCGCGGCTACGGCGCACGGCATCCGAAATAGCTTCAATCGCTTCTTCCTGGCCTGCTACACGCTTGCCCAGTTCCTGCTCTAAGTGCAGTAGCTTTTCGCGGTCCGATTGCAACATTTTGCTTACCGGCACGCCAGTCCACTTGGCAACTACTTCGGCAATATCTTCCGAGTTCACCTCTTCCTTCAGCATCGGGTTTTCGCCCTGCATCTGGTGTACCTGCTCTTGTAGCTCTTTTAGCTTCGCTTCCGCTTCCTGAATTTTGCCGTAACGCAACTCCGCCACACGGCCATAGTCACCGCTGCGTTCAGCTTGTTCGGCTTCCAGTTTATAGTTCTCAATGTTCTCTTTCTCCTTCTGAATGCCCTCGATGATCTGCTTTTCGTTCTGCCACTTGGCTTTCAGGTCATCGCGCTTGGTTGATAACTCGGCAATCTCTTTAGAAAGGATCGTTTCCTTGTCCTTGTCATTTTCACGACGAATGGCTTCACGCTCGATCTCCAGCTGCATAATGCGGCGCTGAATTTCGTCCAGTTCCACCGGAAGCGAGTCGATTTCGATGCGTAGTTTTGCCGCCGCTTCGTCCATCAGGTCAATGGCTTTGTCCGGTAAAAAACGGTCGGTAATGTAACGGCTTGATAACTCTACAGCAGCTATAATGGCATCGTCTTTAATACGAACCCCGTGGTGTAGCTCATACTTATCTTTGATACCGCGAAGGATAGAAATAGCATCCTGTACGCTTGGCTCATCCACCATTACCGCCTGGAAACGACGCTCCAGTGCCTTATCTTTCTCGATATACTTCTGATATTCTTTCAGGGTAGTAGCACCAATGGCATGCAGTTCGCCACGCGCCAACGCTGGTTTAAGTAAGTTGGCAGCATCCATGGCACTTTCGCCACCCGCACCGGCACCAATCAATGTATGGATCTCGTCGATGAAAAGTACGATATCGCCTTCGGCATCCACCACTTCCTTAATAACCGCTTTCAAACGCTCTTCAAACTCGCCTTTGTACTTGGCACCTGCTACCAGTAAGCCCATATCCAGGCTCATCAGCGTCTTATTCTTCAGGTTTTCCGGCACGTCGCCCGATACTATTCGCTGTGCCAGACCTTCAACTATAGCTGTTTTACCTACGCCAGGTTCACCTAACAGCACCGGGTTATTTTTGGTGCGGCGGCTCAGGATCTGCAGTACACGGCGTATCTCTTCATCACGGCCAATAACCGGATCTATTTTACCCGAGCGGGCCATTTCGTTCAGATCGCGGGCATAACGCTTCAGTGAGTTATACTTAGCTTCGGCGTTCTGGTCGGTTACCTTGGCACCACCACGAAGCTCTTTTATTGCTTTCTTTAGGTCTTTTTCATTAAACCCAACATCCTTCATCAAACCAGCCACACGGTCGCGGCCAGCCAATATACCCAGCAGCATATGCTCGATAGCCACATACTCATCGCCAAATTCCTTCAGGTAAGAGGTTGCTTTTTGCAGGGCTGCATTGGCATCGTTGGCCAGATAGGGACTGCCACCGCTCACTTTCGGGTAGCCAGCTACAATCTCGTCAAGCTTGGTATGCAGGATGTTGCCGTTGATGTTCAGTTTCTGGAGCAGGAAGTTGGTTACATTCTCGTCGGTCTCCAGTATTGCTTTTAAAATGTGCCCGGTCTCGATAGCCTGCTGCTGGTTGCCGCCTGCTATCTCGGTTGCCTTTTGGATGGCTTCCTGGGCTTTGATGGTATAATTATTAAAATTCATATCGCTTTGCCTGTTTTCCTATAGTTTTTAATTCTACGAGACCTAAAGCAAAGGGTAAACCAATGGTGTTTAAAGGTGATTTTTATGTAATTATGACAGGTTTGAACGTGGTGAAATTGCGAGAATCGGCCAAAATGTCTGAATCAGGATTTGCAGGATGAGGAAGGATAGACAGGATTGATAATGTCTTTTTGGATTTGATACTATAAATTAGATTCTATCATTGAAAATGAAATTGCCTTTATATTCTCTACTGCTTAGGTCTATTATTAAATACCTTCTTGTATTGCAGGCTAAGTGCACCGAAGTTGATGAGGAGCCCAATAGGGAAGTTGTCGGCTACGGTGTAGTTTTTTGCTTGAGCTAAATGAAGGTCCTCTAGATTGACAATGGCTTTCAGTTCGACAACAACCGAGTTTTCAACAATAAAATTTGCCCTTCTGGTACCCACTTCGACGCCATCGTAAAAAATCATTTGTTCTTTCTCACGATCAAAGATTAAACCTGCTTTTTGCATTTCCAAAGCAAGGCACCGCTGATAGATTACCTCTTGAAAACCACTTCCAATTGTATTATGCACTTTCATTGCACTACCAATAATCTTGAAAGTAATATCATCAAACTGCTGCATAGCTAAATCTTAAAATCAAATAATTCTTACTTTTTAGAATACATTATCAATCCTGAAAATCTTTCTTAATCCTGCAAATCCTGATTCAGACATCCTTTTTAAACACCGCTGCATAATGGTCTGCTAACCTCGTAGGCTCCGGTAATTTATACTTAGTGGTGCAGGCCATGGCTATAGTTGTGGCAGTTTCCAGGTCCATGAGGTGGCCGGGGGAGACGAAGACAGGCTTTACATTATCCTTGGTACGGAGCACGTTGGCGATGATCTCATCTTTATAAATGAGTGGGGAAACTGAGCCTTTGGTAACAGCAGGTTCTTTATACTTACCGACCAGCACTTTTTTGGCTACACCTATAGTTGGTTTGTTTAAATGTATGCCTACATGTGTCGCGATACCGAGGCGGCGAGGGTGCGAAATGCCGTGGCCATCCACCATAATAAAATCGGGCTTTTGTTGTAGTTTTTCGTAGGCTTTTAGCAGGTTGGGAGCCTCGCGGAAGGCCAGGAAACCGGGGACATAAGGCAACTCCACAGTTCCCACATGCCATACTTTTTCCAGTACTTCCAGGTTTGGGTAGGAGAGAAGTATAAACGCTGAAAGTATCTGGTCTTCCCCGATAAAAGACGAGTCGCAGCCGGCAATCAGTTTCAGTTCGAAATCAGGTTTTTGGATAATGATACGTTCCTGCATTTCGCGTTGCTGTTCGGTGAGCCGGGCAAGTATAGCCGGGTCTGGTGCCGGATAATCAAATCGTCGGTAGTAGGCCATGTTTATAGTTAGAAAGTTATAGAGTTAAAGAGTTAGAAAGTTGTAATTTGAATAAGTAAGGTTTAGTAACTGTAGTACGTGTACGCAGAACACTTTATAGTTTGATTCATGTACTGATAATTGTAAAGTCTGGCTACATACCAGTAAGCCATTTTAACTTTTTAACTTCTAAACTTTCTAACTGAATTATGCGCTGCACGGGTAAATGAGTTTGGTGAACAGCAGTCGCCAGTGGCCATCTATAAACCCAAAATGAAACTCGAAGGAGGTTGCCGTGTGCAGTACAGACTTTTGTACAAATGGTAAGGTAGATTTTATAGTTTGAAGCTGGTTTTCAGAAAGGCCGGCGTAATCCCAGTAGCCGGTTTTCTGGAATTTGCCGGGGCCGGCCACGAAACAGCCATCTTTTGAAAAGCCCGACGTTTTCTTGTCGTAATCCACGTCGGCACAGTCAAATGTTGGCCATGCTTCCTCTTTCAGATCACATACTTTTACTTCATCCCGCACTGTAAAAAAAGAACGGTTCTGGTATTCGCGTTTAAAGGTGCTAATGTTGGTAACCTGCGTCATTTTAGGTAAAGCGCCCGGTTGCTCAATTACCCACAAGCCATACTTCGGATGTATAAACTGATTTATAGTTGCCGTGTCAGATGCCTGTAAAGCTGTAAAGAATTGTGTAAATGCTGCCCGAAAAGCAACCGTGTCCTGAGTAGGTGTATCGGATGTTCGCTCTGGTTCTTCCTCTACAGCTTCAAGCGAATCTATACCCTGATCTATAGTTGTGTTTTGGGTTGTGCTTTGTTCTGAATTACAACTGCTTATCAGAAGCCAGATAAAAAGCATCCATAGTAGTTTTTGCATACATCAAGTGTTTTGTCAGGAATACGTAAAGCCTTGAATTAGAGTCGTGAACGGCCTAACCCCGCCATAGCCAGGTCGTACAAAATAGGTAGCCTTTGGTGAATACCTATGCACTAAACTATAGAGCGATGGCGAACTATACTTTTAACGAAACGGTGCAGCTAAATGTACATAATATTTCACTAACCGGTGACCTTATCGTGCCGGAAGGAGCAACAGGATTGGTGGTTTTTTCGCATGGAAGTGGTAGTAGCCGGCTCAGTAAACGTAATCGGTTTGTGGCGGAACAACTACAGGAAGCTGGTTTTGCCACTTTGCTTTTCGACCTGCTTACACCTGAAGAAGACCAGAATCCTGAGGCACGTTTCGATATACCGCTGATAACCCAACGCCTGGTTGATGCTGCTTACTGGATCAGGGAAAATTTACTGATTAACGAGCTTAACCTTGGGCTTTTCGGGGCAAGCACCGGAGCAGCGTCGGCATTAGGAGCTGCGGCCGCACTTGGCGGCGACGTTATAAAAGCGGTGGTAAGTCGGGGTGGCCGGCCAGACCTGGCAGATGAAATATTGCCCCATGTAAAGGCACCAACCTTACTTATAGTTGGTGGTAACGACGAACCGGTTCTCGACATGAATCAGCAAGCTTTCGACCGACTGCAATGCGAAAAGGAAATGGAAATTGTAACCGGTGCCACCCACCTTTTCGAAGAGCCCGGTACCTTGGGAAAAGTAGCTGAATTAGCCACCAACTGGTTTAAAAAGTACCTGTAACTATCGTTTGATCTTACTTGCTGTAAGGTAACTATAGTTTATCAGGCGTAATATTTTAATTGGTATGTATGCACATGATCCGTAACCGCGAGCAAGGCGCCTTGCTGCTGGCAGAAAAACTGGCTAAGTACAAAGGACAGGATGGTGTCGTGCTGGCTATACCACGTGGCGGTGTTCCGATCGGTGCCATTATCGCTAAAAGCCTGGGCATGCCCCTGGAGGTTATACTTTCAAAAAAGATTGGTCATCCTTCTAACCCCGAATTTGCCATTGGCTCCGTTAGCCTCGACAGCGTTCAGATTAACGAGCAGATCAATGTGCCGCAAGCATATATCCAAGCCGAAACAGAACGTGTCCGTAAAGTGCTTCTCGAAAAGTATAAACTCTTTATGGGCAACCGCACGCCGCAGCCTCTGAAAGACCGTATTGCTATACTTGTGGACGATGGCATTGCTACCGGAAATACGCTGATTGCCACCATTAACCTTGTAAAAAAACAACAGCCCAAGAAGATAGTTGTAGCCGTGCCGGTTGCACCACCCTCGGCAGTGGAGCATATTGGTGCTATGGTTGATGATATGATTTGCCTGCTTGCCCCTCCTGATTTTTATGCCGTAGGCCAGTTTTACCAGGAATTTTACCAGGTGAGCGATGAGGAAGTTATTGAGTTGCTTCAAAATCAGAATTATCCAGAAAAATGATTTCAGCTACACGTAAATAATGAAGTTGATGAGATATAATACTTGCTTTTGTATTTTGTAAATTTTGATATTATATTTATATTTTATTGCACTTAAAACTAAAAAAAATATTATTTCGTTTGACTGACTAATACTTAGGGAAACTAAATTATATGTACTATGAAAATAAGATACGTTCTTACTTTACTCGGCTACTTAACCTTATTAGCTGGTTTTCCCAGTTGCGAAAACTCATTAAAAAGTGAAGATGATTTTTTTTCGGAAGGCGTAATCGCTGTTTCTGTAAACAATGAGTTTAAAGTGGCGCCAAAAGCTAAACTTATCGAGATTGCCCGGAAATCTGTGAGTGAGATGTATATGGGGACTGAAGTGCATAAAATTGAAGTAATTGAGGCCCAGGTAGCTCAAAATGGTATGTATCGTTACCTTTTTGCTTCAGCGGTTAAAGATGGTACTAAACTATCTGTAGCTATAGAGCTTGTTGCCCACAAACCTGAAGCTAATACTGAAAAAGCTTCTATCTTCTCATTTGCCAGTACAAGAGATCAGGTTAGTTACTTATATATGCCAGGAGAAAAGCATTCGTGTGCTGGTAATAATTGTAGTAGTTGCAGCTTTGAGAAAGACAGGGAAGGCAAAATTATCGGTTGCACTTGCAGTAGTACAGGCAGTATGATGGGTGGTTCATCCTATTGCAATCATACTATAAGCACATAAACTGTAACAAGCAATATACTGTAAAGTCCCCGGTCAGCTCACTACTTCTGGCCGGGGACTTCGTTTTTATATTTCTCCGGATTTATAGTAGCATGTCTAACCCAATTTAAACAATTTAATAGGGCGACTAAGATGGCGAAGCAACATCCGGTATCAAAAAGTCTGTTATATTTGCTACCCAAACCAGCCGTTAGTTGTGCACAGAGAAGCCTGGCTATTCAGTAGAAAATACCTCCTGGCTGCTGGTAGTATACTTTTAACATTATTGAAATAACATGACGACAAAAGCATCAAAGATTATCTATACTATAACTGATGAAGCGCCGGCGCTGGCTACGCGTTCTTTCTTACCTATAGTTCAGGCTTTCACCAAAGCCGCTGATATTGAAGTAGAAACAAGAGATATTTCTTTGGCTGGCCGTATCATCGCCGCCTTCCCGGAAAACCTTTCGGAAGAGCAGAAGCAGAACGACGACCTGGCGTACCTGGGCGACCTGGCTAAAACACCGGAAGCCAATATCATCAAATTGCCAAACATCAGTGCTTCTATTCCGCAGCTGACAGAGGCGATTAAAGAGCTTCAGTCGCAAGGGTACAACATTCCGGATTACCCGGCCGACCCTAAAAACGATGCTGAGAAAGATGCCAAGGCTCGTTATGCCAAAATTTTAGGTAGTGCGGTAAACCCTGTGTTGCGCGAAGGTAACTCGGACCGCCGTGTGGCTGATGCCGTGAAGCAGTACGCTAAGAAGCATCCGCACTCGATGGGTAAATGGACGGCTGATTCTAAAACGCACGTGGCCCACATGAGCGGCGGCGATTTTTATGGCACAGAGCAGTCTGTTATAGTTGATAACGCAACCGATGTACGCATTGAGTTTGTTGGCGCGAACGGCGAAACCAAAGTATTAAAAGACAAAATAGCCCTGAAAGCCGGCGAAGTTATGGACTCATCCGTGATGAGCAAAAACGCATTGCGTTCGTTCCTGGAGAAAGAGATAGAAGATGCGAAGAACAATAACATCCTGCTGTCGCTGCACCTGAAAGCAACTATGATGAAGGTGTCTGACCCTATTATGTTCGGCCACGCGGTAACCGTTTTCTTTAAAGATACTTTTGCCAAACACGCTGCTACGTTTAAAGAAATAGGTGTTGATGCCAACAACGGTTTAGGCGATGTGTATGCCAAGATCCAAAACCTGCCAGCTGAGAAGCGTGCTGAAATTGAAGCTGACCTGAAAGCGGAAATGGCCAACCGCCCTGAACTGGCGATGGTAAACTCCGATAAAGGCATTACCAACCTGCATGTACCAAGCGACGTGATCATCGACGCCTCTATGCCGGCGGCTATTCGTTCGTCTGGGCAGATGTGGGGCCCGGATGGCAAACTGCACGATACAAAAGCCATTATTCCAGACCGTTCTTATGCACAGATCTACCAGGAAGTGATCCAGTTCTGCAAAGAGAACGGCGCTTTCGACCCGACAACTATGGGAACTGTGCCGAACATCGGATTGATGGCGCAGAAAGCAGAAGAGTACGGTTCGCATGACAAGACTTTCCAGATGGAAGCTGCCGGTACAGTGCGTGTAGTTGATGCGAATGGCAATACGCTGATGGAGCAGAAAGTAGAGGAAGGCGACATCTTCAGAGCTTGCCAGACAAAAGACCTGCCTATCCAGGACTGGGTGAAACTGGCCGTTACAAGAGCCCGCATTACCAACACACCTGCTATTTTCTGGTTAGACCCACAGCGTGCGCACGATACTAACCTGATTAAGAAAGTAGAAAAATACCTGCAGGACCACGATACCAATGGCCTTGAGATCAAGATCATGTCGCCGGTTGAAGCAATGCGCTATACCTGCGAGCGTGCCAAAGCCGGTAAAGACACGATTTCGGTAACCGGTAACGTACTCCGCGATTACCTGACTGACTTGTTCCCGATCATTGAATTAGGTACAAGTGCTAAAATGCTTTCTATCGTTCCGTTGCTGGATGGCGGTGGATTGTTTGAGACTGGTGCCGGTGGATCTGCGCCGAAGCACGTAGAGCAGTTTATCGAAGAAAACTACCTGCGTTGGGATTCACTTGGTGAGTTCCTAGCACTGGCTGTATCGTTGGAAGACCTTGCTTACAAAACCAAAAACGAGAAGGCAGAAGTATTGGCAGAAGCCCTGAACAAAGCAAACGCTGAGTTCCTGGAGAAAGATAAGTCGCCGGCCCGTAAAGTTGGTGGCATCGATAATCGTGGCAGCCACTTCTACCTGGCTATGTACTGGGCTCAGGCACTCGCCGAGCAAACCAAGAACCAGGAGTTGAAAGACCGCTTTACTGGCTTAGCAAAAGAGCTTACCGACAACGAGCAGAAGATCGTAGACGAGCAGATCGCAGCCCAAGGCAAGCCAGTTGACATAGGCGGTTACTACCACCCGAACGAAGAGAAAACCAGCAAAGCTATGCGCCCAAGCGAAACGCTGAATGCTGCGTTGGTTAACTTCTAAGTAGTATAAAGTATAATTAGGAAAGGCTGCCTGAGCGATCTGGCAGCCTTTTTCTGTTTAGAAAAGTTTTAAGCAAAATGTTATAACACGGGATAAATTAAGTTAGTATTTATTTTGGATTTACATTTAATATAGTGAGATTGCTATTATAAAAATTTAGCCAAACTTAATAAAATTACCATGAAGAAATTATTTACGCTTTTGTTCTTTGTATCATGCTTTCAGCTTGTTTATGCCCAGGAAGGTAGCAAACAAATATTTGAGAGCCCTAAATTAAGCTCTGAAGTAAAAGGCCATAAAACGGTTGCTATACTTCCATTTGATGCTAAGATCACTTATAAAAAGCAGCCTAAAAATTTTAATGCTGAAGCAAACCGCGATCAGGAAGCAGCCATGTCTACTAACATTCAAAGCAGCATGTATACTTACCTGTTAAGAAAGTCTAAAAACTATACGGTTACTTTTCAGGATGTAGAAAAAACAAACATACTGCTTAAAAAAGCGGGCATGTATAGTAAACTAGATGAGTTTACCCGTGATGAGATTGCGAAGGCACTTGGTGTAGATGCAGTTATCGGTGGTCGTTTTGATATGGAACAATCTAAATCAGAGGCTGCTGCTATTGCGTCTGCAGTAGTATTTGGTGGTTTTGGCGGTAAAACCGGAACAGGATCACTTACAATGACTATTAACAATGGCAATGATGGCGAGTTGTTATGGCGTTTCTTCAAAACTATGGATGACGGCATCGGCTCTTCAACGGATGACCTTGTTGAAAGAATGATGAAAAAAGTTGCCAGAAACTTCCCTTATTCTAGCTAAGCTTATTTAACGTGTTAGGCGAAAGGCCACCTGAGAGATCGGGTGGCCTTTTTGTTTATCAAGCCAAAATGTAACCTTCTTTCTAAAAAGTTATCAAAGCTGAAAAATCACCATTAATGCAGTTAATAAGCGTGTTTAGCTATTACCTGATTTATTTATTTGAGTGGGCTTTAATCCTGGTATGCGAAGCTGCGATGTTGAGGAAGGGGCCGGGCAACATAATTGATCTTCAACATATAAAGTTTTATAACGATGGATAGAAAGCATTTTATTAAGACAATCGGGATAGGTACGGGAGCCTTCCTGTTTCTTGCATGTACTGGAGGTTGCTCTTCAGACTCTGACACCCCTGCTCCAAATAACCCGAATAATCCTCCCGGCAACACTAAAGTTGATTTTACATTTGACATTACTACTGATAGTAATCTGCAAAACAACGGGTGGACTATACGCAGCGGAGCGATTATTGCAAAATCGGGTAATGACTTTCTTGCTTTCCAGTCGACCTGCACGCACCAGGGAAACCCCTTGACTTATAATGCGGGAGATAATACGTTCCCGTGTTCACAGCAAGGGCCTGATCATGGTTCAGTATTTAACGCCTCCGGGGTTAAGATTACTGGTCCGGCAATAAGGAGTTTAAAGAAATACAACACAACACTCACTGGCAACAACTTAAGGGTATTTGAAGCATAGCCATCTAAAAAAGTGCTTTAACACTTATCTGCCGCAGGTAGTGCTGGTGCTAAGATTGCGGCAGATGGTGTAACCTTTCCATCAAAAGCCTGTTACAAACCAAAGTAACTAAGCAACTATGGAAAACAATACTACTTCGGCAATACAAACACAAACTATAGTTTTGGCAGGAGCCACCGGAGATTTAGGCGGGCGCATTGCCAGGTCGTTACTTGAGAAAGGGGCTACTGTAAAGGTTCTGGTTCGGCCGGATAGTGATGCAGGTAAAGTAAACGCATTGCACAATGCTGGCGCGAGTATCTGCGCAGTAGATTTCCATAATGCTGCAGAATTAACCAAAGCCTGCGAGGGGGCAAGTTGCGTGGTTTCGGCGCTGTCGGGGTTGCATTATGTAATAGTTGGTATCCAAACGTTGTTGCTAAATGCAGCTGTAGCGGCCGGCGTTCCCCGTTTTATTCCTTCCGATTTTGCTATTGATTTTACGAAGCTGTCTTTTGGCAACAACCGCAACCTGGATTTCCGGAAAGAATTCGGAGAGCGATTAGACAATGCTCCTATCGCTGCTACTTCTATACTTTGTGGCATGTTCGCCGATCTGCTTACCGGGCAGGCACCTATAGTTCTCTTTCCAATAAAACGAGTTATGTACTATGGCAACCCTGATCAACTGATGGATTTCACAACGATACAAAATACAGCCGACTATACTGCTGCTGCAGCGCTTGACCCAACTACACCACGTTACCTTCGCATTGCCGGCGATGTATTAAATGTCCATGGTTTGAAAGAAGCTGCCACTAAAGCTACCGGAGAGGAGTTTGGCCTGTTTAAAGTTGGTGGATTGGGCTTACTGAATACGATCATCAAGATAACAAAAGCACTTACACCTACTAGTAACGAGGTCTTTCCAGCCTGGCAAGGAATGCAGTATATGCGTGATATGTTCACTGGTTTACCAAAGCTGGAGCCATTAGATAACGACCGCTATCCTGAAATTAAATGGACAACTGTAGCCGAGGTGTTGGCAAAGCGTTAAACTTTCATTTTATTTAAACTATCCCCTTGAGGACAAGTGAGAACGGGAGTTCGAAACTTGCAACCGTAGGTTATAGGGGTGTAACTTCTGAAGATAAATGCCTACAGTTGATTAATTTGCAATTTTTTTCGCAGCAGTAAACACCCCTCTAACTCCCCTCAAGGGGAGAATCCACCCGCATAAACTAAACTTCTTATAAAACAAAAACGGCAGCCATACTTTGGCTGCCGTTTTTTATAACTTGGTTCAAGTTACTCTAAACTAACACGAAAAAATACCCCCTCCTGTTTTTAGGAGGGGGCAGGGGGAGGTTAATAGCCAAACAGTTCTTTTAACGTCAGCTGTTTCACTTTGCCATACTTCTCCAGTTCTTTAAAGTTCAGCTTGTCTTTAGAGCCAATTACAAGTATAGTTTGCGGCTGGCCTTTCACGAACTGCTGCTGGAACGCTTTGATCTGGTCCAGTGTCAGAGCATCTAGGCTTTCGTAAATATCGCGGCGGATATCGTGGTTGATGCCCAATTTGCGCGCCTGCTCATAGTTCATCAAAATACCCACTTTGTTAATGCGCTCCGTAGCGATGCTGTTTCTAACAGATGCTTTGGCGTTTGTAAAGTTGGTTTCAGCTACTGGCAAGTCGGTTAATAATTCCTGCATACCGGCCATGGCTTCCGGTAACTTATCAGACTGCGTACCGATGTAAGACATGATATAGTTGGCGCGGTCTTTCTTGCTGGCACTGCTGAAACGGGAGCTGGCAGAATAAGCTAAGGCACGCGACTCTCGCAGTTCCTGGAACACAATAGCACCCATACCACCATCAAAATACTCGTTATACAAACGTACAGTCGGCACCAGTTTCGGATCGTAGTTAAACGACTTGGTAAGGAACATAAGCTCGGCTTGTACCATATCGTAGTTCGTCCAGTATACCTGGCTCTTGCTGATGTCCTGCTCTTTAAAGGCTTTTTCAGCCGGAACCGGTTTAAGCGCAACTGGTACAATGTGGCCTTCGTTTAGCGTAGCTGTGATAGCTGGCAACTGGCGTGGGCCATAGTATAGCACACGGTGCTGGTATGTCGGGATGCTCTTGATCAGGGCTGTCAACTCAGCTGGTTTTACTTTCTTCAGTTCCTGTTCGCTTAATATGTTCGTGAACGGGTTTTTAGGGCCATACTTCGCATAGTTCACCATCGCCACACTATGGATGATGTTCTTGTTCAGCTTGGCATCTTTACGATCTTTCAGGATACCGGCCACCATGTCATCCAACGCTTGTTTGTCAGCTTTTGGGTTCTGCAGCAGGCTCTCGAACAGGGCAAGTCCTTTCTCCAAATTCTCATCCAGACCAGATAGCGATACATAGATCTGATCCTGTCCAGACGAAACATCAAATGAGCATCCTATTTTAAAGAACTCTTTCTGCAATTCTTCAGCAGTATACTTGTCAGTGCCCAGGTATTGCAGGTAGTTTACAGCCAGTCCCATTTTCAAGTCGTTGTTCGTGCCCATATCTAAAATATAGTACAGGTTAAACAGGCCGTTCTCTTTGTTCTGGGTAAAGTATACCGGAATATCAGACTTCAGTTTGCCTTGCTGTATATCCTTCTCATAATCCACAAAAGCAGGTTTTAGGTCAGATACCGGCGTAGCAGCTACCAGTTTATAGTAGTCAGATTGTGCCTCACGGTTAGCTGGCACTGGCGTAATAGCAGGTTTTTCTACTTTCTGAGAAGTTGGGTCCTGGCCGGTGCGCTTGTAGATGATCGCGTAGTTGTTGCCATAGTAGCGGTTTGCTACATCCATAACATCCTGCTTCGTTATCTTCTCAAAATCCTTGTCCTGCTTCAGGTAGTCAGCCCAATCCTGGCGTGCAATAAAGGCATCTACAAAAGCAGTAGCACGGGCGGCGTTGCTTTCGTAAGCTTTCATCTGACTGATCTTGTTCTTGTTAACTATAGCCGGAATCAACCAATCATCGAACTGACCTTTTTTAACCAGTTCAATTTGCTGTAACAGTAAGTTTTTCACCTGGTCAAGGGTCTGGCCCTGGCGCGGGTTACCTGTCAGGAAGTGGGCAGAATAATCGTTGTAGATCTCGGCAAAAGAACCGGCTCCAAGGGCAGCCTGCTTCTGGTTAATGTTCAGGTCAATTAAACCCGCCTGACCATTTGAAAGTATCTGGTTGATCATGCGCAACACCAGCGCGTCTTTCGATTTAATGCCCGGGAAACGGTAAGCCAGTAACACGCTCTCAGCATCCGGGCCTATTACTTCCTTCACTATAGGTGCAGTAATTGGCTTTTCCTGTGGAGCTGTGTAAGCCGGTTCAGGCGCTTTCTTCCATCTGCTGAAGTGCTTGTCAATCGTTTTTATAGTTTCCTCAAAATCAAGGTCGCCGCTCATGGCAATAGCCATGTTGTTCGGCACGTAGTACTTGTCAAAATACTTCTTGATCTCGGTGATAGACGGGTTTTTAAGGTGCTCTACAGTTCCTATAGTTGTCTGGGTGCCGTACTGGTGTGTTGGGTAAAGTGCAGCAAAAGCGGCTTCAAAAACCTTGTTGTCGTCAGAGTCTAAAGAGCGGTTCTTTTCTTCGTAAACAGCTTCAAGTTCCGTGTGGAACAAACGCGGGATCATCACGCCTAAACGCTCTGATTCCAAAATGGCCCATTTCTCCAGTTGGTTGCTCGGGATGTCGCCGTAATAAATAGTTTGCTCTACCCAGGTGCTCGCGTTGGAGTTTTTCATACCCATGGCAGCTACCAGTTTATCATACTCATTTGGCACCGCATACTTCGCAGCAACACCCGAAATAGAATCTATCTGGTGGTAGGTTTTTTTGCGGATGGCTGGGTCCTTCTGAGTGCGGTACTGTTCATACAGCGCTTCTATCTTAGCTAGTTCAGCCTGCTCTTTTTCCCAATTTATAGTTCCGAGTTTGCTGGAGCCTTTAAACGCCATGTGCTCCAGGTAATGCGCTAAACCAGTTGCATCGGCCGGGTCGTTTTTAGAGCCAGCTCTTACGGCAATGTAGGTCTGTATGCGCGGCGCATCTTTGTACTGCGTCAGGTATACTTTCAAGCCATTATCCAGGGTATAAATACGGGCATTCAGCGGGTCGTTGGGCGCAGTTTCGTATTTATATTCTTTCTCGGTGGTAGCTACAGCAGCCGTGTCGGTGGCAGACTGGGTCTGGTAGGTCTCGTTTTTACATTGCGTAAATGTAAGGCCAAGCGCCACCAGGAAAAGCGATAATCCTTTTCTTGTGGTCATAGTTTGTGTTAACGTGAGATTCTAACTGTAAAAGTATAGCCTCTTGCGGGGCTTAAAAGTCGGTATCTAACCCGAAACGCTGCTTTATGTCAACTATAACGGGGTACTTTTCTGCCATATAATTAAACTTGTCCTGTGATGTATACAGGCGCTTTTCATCCTGAACTTCCACTACTTCTGCCACCAGGTTTATGCTTCGGTTGCCCAGTTGTTGCCTTAACTCGGCAAGTATAGCCGGTCGCAGGGCCGAGAACTGGTCCATCATCACGTGGTTATCGAGGTGCAGGGTTACTTCGTTCTGCTCGTTTACGTGGTACTGGCGGTTCAGGAGCGTATATTCCATCATGTTCTCTTCTTTCTTCCGGCGAAGTATAGCGTGCCACGCTGTTTTCAGTTTAGCCTGGTCTACAGCTACAAAAGCCCCATAATTTACTTCCTCAGCTTCTTCGGCAGCGGTAGTTATAGTTATGGTAGCCTGTGCCTGTTGCTGTATGTCCTTCAGGCTCGGAATCTTGCTCAGCTTTTTGGGTGGCGGCATGCCGGGTCTAGCCCTGTCAGGTTCCGTTGCCGGAGGAGCTACCGGTTTAGGTGGTGCCAGATGTGCATCGGGCGTTACGACCTGCGGCTTAGGTGGTTGCTGTAATGCCTCAGATGGTATGCTTCCGGCCGGGCCGGGCTGTTGCAAACCTGCCGAAGGTATAGCTGCTGCCGGCTGTACCGGAGCAGCTGCAGTTATGGCACCAGTTGATGCGGTAGGGGCGGGTGCCGGCGCTGCTACCTTAGCTTTTTTTGATTCTGCTCCTTCCTGTGCAAAACTGAACGCTGCGTTTAAGTGCGCCATCTTCATCAGGCACAACTCTACATGCAGGCGCTGGTTTTTGCTGCTCTTATAGTGCATGTCGCAGGTGCTTACCAGGTTTAATCCTGAGAGCAGGAACGACACCGAAGATTTGGCTGACTGCTCCGCATACCTGGCTTTAATGTTATCCGAAACTTCGAGTAACTGTATCGTTGCCTGGTCTTTGCAAACCAGTAAACTACGGAAGTGCTCACCTATACCTACCAAAAAGTTATGCGCATCAAATCCATTTTTCAGGATTTCATCAAACAACAGCAAAGCACCCGATAACTTCTGGTTCAGCAGGTCGTCGGTTAACCTGAAATAGTAATCATAGTCCAGGATGTGCAGGTTCTCTACGGTTGCTTTGTAGGTTACATTGCTGCCTGAGAACGTTACCATCTGGTCGAAAATAGACAGGGCATCGCGCAGGGCTCCGTCTGCTTTTTGAGAGATCAAATGCAGGGCATCTGGCTCGGCCTGTATACTTTCTTTCTGAGCTATACTTTCCAAATGGCGAACCATGTCATCTATCCTGATGCGGTTAAAATCGAAGATCTGGCAACGTGAAAGTATGGTCGGGATGATCTTGTGGCGCTCAGTGGTGGCAAGTATAAATATGGCGTACGAAGGTGGTTCTTCCAGGGTCTTCAGGAATGCGTTGAAGGCCTGGTTTGAGAGCATGTGCACCTCATCTATAATATAGATTTTATACTTACCGGTTTGTGGCGCATAACGCACCTGCTCTACCAGGTTTCGGATATCCTCTACAGAGTTGTTGGAAGCGGCATCGAGCTCATGGATGTTAAACGAGCTGTTGCTGTTAAAGCTACGACACGACTCGCACTCGTTACAGGCTTCGGTTTCCGGGGTTATGTTCTGGCAGTTAATGGTTTTTGCCAAAATACGGGCACAGGTAGTTTTACCCACCCCACGTGGCCCGCAGAAAAGGAAAGCCTGCGCCAGGTGATGGCTACTGATAGCGTTTTTAAGGGTATTGGTTATATGGTGCTGCCCCACTACGCTGTCGAACGTGCTTGGGCGGTACTTACGCGCTGATACTACAAAATTTTCCATTACTACAAAGATAATCAATCTAAACCTCAGATGCGACGGCTTTTTATCCAGCAGTTTTCCATAGGGTTATCCACGATTTATAGCTTCATAACATCAGATGTAGTAGGATAGGTTTAATGGTTTTTAATCCGGTTTTGTATTCCAAAGGATTATACACCAATGTAAAGTACAAGAATTCTATAGTTTAGTAGGAGGCGTTAATTGTACTTATTTAATGGAGTAGAAATAATTAACCAATTTTTAAAAGCAGGAAGTTAGTAAGTGTTTTATAACTTCGGTATTAGCCTTTTTTAGAGTTTAATATATTGCAAGGTGCTTATTTTTAAATATTTACATATTTAAAAATGATTTGTAATATATTTAAATAGATTTGATTTATAAAGGCTTTGGGTGTATTTTTTTAATGTATATCTGATTATCAATAAATTGTAATATAGTGCGTATTTGATTGAATTATTTCCACAATCATTTTCACACTTTAACTTCAATTTTATGGGCACACAATTACGCGGGTACACGCGGCTGGCTATGTTTATAGTTATGCTGTTCGTAAGTATGGCTTCCTACGCACAGGGCAGTAGTCAGGCCGGGAAAAAAGAAATTCCACAGGCAGTGCTGCTGCATCTCCAGAAGAACAAGCAGAAACTGGCTTTTACCGACCAGGATATTGCTGATTTGGAACTGAATAGTGAGTCGGATAGCAAGAAAAGTGGCATGAGGCACTATTACATCAGGCAGCTTTATCAGGGTGTTGAAATTTATGGTGCTATCACGACCGTTAGTACAAGTAAGGAAGGGGAAATAATAAATATGGGTAACCGCTTCCATAAAGAAATTGGCAAAAAGGCAAAGGGCCAGGCTAACCTGGATGCAGTAGGCGCTGTAGGTGCAGCCGCCAGGTACTTAGGTATTTCAGTTAAAGAATCCCTGAGTGTGCTGAAAAAAGGCCAGGGCAGAAACAAGGAAGTTACTTTCTCAAAAGGTGGTATTTCGCTGGAGCCAATCACTGCTAAACTGGTGTATCAGCCACTGGAGGATGGCAGCTTACAGCTTGCCTGGGAAGTATCTATTTACATGCTTGATGCCATGAACTATTGGGTACTGCGCTTAGATGCCGAAACCGGAAAAGTGCTGGATAAGGATAACCTGGTAGCGCACTGTAATTTTGAAAATGACGGACCGGGAGGCAGGGCGCTTCATGAAAGCCATATGCTTAATGCAAGCTCAGCACCATATGCACCAGAGTCAAAAATCGCAGCCGCTACGCTTACTTCCAATTACTATAAAGTATACCCAATGCCCGCCGAGAGTCCTATCCATGGTAATCGGGTAGCTATCAGTAACACTACCGCAGACCCAATTGCATCGCCTGCCGGCTGGCATAGAGTAGGAACCACTACCTTTGCAACTACCAGAGGTAATAACGTTTTTGCTTACGAAGACCCGAATAATACAGGCTATGTAGGTGCAGCTCAGGAAACATATGGCTATAGCCCGGATGGTACTTCTAACCTGGTGTTCGATTTCCCTATTGATTTTACAAAGCAACCAGTAGAATATAGAGATGCTGCCATTGCCAACCTTTTTTACTGGAATAACCTGGTACACGATGTTTGGTACCAATATGGTTTCGATGAGATCAGTGGAAACTTTCAGGCTGATAATTTTGGCAAAGGAGGTATAGGAGGTGACCATGTAATGGCAGAAGCGCAGGATAGCCGAAATATCTTAACAACAAGAAATAACGCAAACTTTGCCACAACACCGGAGGGCCAGCGACCTAGAATGCAGATGTATCTCTGGAGCGGCATCCCGGATCAGGATATGTTCAGAATTACTGCTCCGGCAGATATTGCAGGTAGCTATACAGCAGTACAGGCAACATTTGGCCCAAGATTAAACTCAGCTCCGATTACCGGAAAACTAGTATTAGCTCAGGCAACGGATGCATGTGGTGCGTTGAATAACGCTGATGCTATAGCCGGCAATATAGCAGTATTGTACAGGGGTGGCTGCGAATTTGGTGTTAAAGTGTTAAATGCGCAAAATGCAGGAGCCAAAGCAGTAGTAGTTATAAATAATGCTGACGGCGCCCCAACAGCAATGGCGGTAGGAGCCACAAATCCAAACCTGATCACGATATCTTCTCTTATGGTTACTAACGTAACCGGAGCCAACATCAGAGCATTGCTGGATGCAGGCCAGGAGGTTACAGTTGCCTTGAAAGACGATGGCTCAGGCCCTGAGTTTGACGGTGACCTTGATAACGGTATTATAGTGCACGAATATGGTCATGGTATTTCAAACAAACTGACCGGAGGACCAGGTACTGTTAGCTGCCTGGGTAATGCCGAGCAAATGGGCGAAGGCTGGAGCGACTGGTTTGGCCTGATGATGACCATGAAGCCAGGGGATGTCAGCACGAACGCCAGAGGTATTGGAACCTACGCTTCTGGCCAGACAACTACAGGCAGAGGTATACGCCCTGCCCCTTACAGTACCGATTTTGCCGTGAACAACTTTACCTATGGCGCTACAAATAATACAGCTATCACGCAGCCCCACGGTATAGGGTTTGTGTGGGCCACTATGTTATGGGATCTGACCTGGGCGATGATTGATACCTATGGCTACGACGAAGACCTGTATAAAGGTAACGGAGGAAATAACATGGCTATGCAACTGGTTATAGATGGCCTTAAATTACAGGAATGCAGACCAGGTTTTGTAAACGGGCGCGATGCTATACTTAAAGCTGACAGGATTAACTATGGCGGTGCAAACCAGGAACTGATATGGAAAGTATTTGCGAAGAGAGGATTAGGCTTTAGTGCATCGCAGGGCCTGAATACCAGCAGAATTGACCAGGTAGAAGCTTTTGATTTACCAGCTACCTATGAGTGCACTATACCGTTAACCGTAGGTGCTGTAGCTACCTCTAATGTATATACAGGCGGAGTAGTAACAAATCTATACTTAGGGTATGGCCCACAGAGTGTAAGGCTGCAGGCAAGCGGCGACGAAACAAATGCCTATACCTGGAGTGGCAACGGAGCAAACAGACTAAGCGCAACAAACATTGCAAACCCGGTATTTACGCCAACTGCGGCAGGTACCTATACTTTTACGGTTAAAGCCGTAAACAGTGCCTTCTGTACAAAGTATGCGACCATTACCATCAGAGTTATGGATGTGCGTTGCGGAGATAAGAAAAAGAAAGACAAAGTGATGGTTTGCCATAATGGAGTGTCGTTGTGTATCAATACTGTTGATGTGCAGAGCCACCTGAACCACGGCTGCAGACTAGGAGATTGCGCTACTAATGTGAGTGCCACAACGGATGCAGCTTCTGAACTTAAGGTAGCAGCGGATGAAGAGTTTATACTTAGTTACCCGAACCCATTCTCTGAAAGCACTACCATCAGCTTTAAAGCCAGGGAATCGGGTCATACTGTACTTAAAGTATATGATATAACCGGGCGCGAAATAGAAACCCTGTTTAGTGGCGATGCCCAACGTGGTGTTACATACAACTATAACTTTAAGCCAGCTAACAGAGAAAGCGGTGTGTATATCTACAAAATCATAAATGGAAATACGACGCGCTCTGGTACAATGCTGTTGATGAAATAACGAATAACCACCTTTTTAAAAGCCTGGCTGTGCAAGTTGCAGCCAGGCTTTTCTATTTCAGGGCTTGCTATCTTACAGCTTTATAACCACCCACCATTCCTTGCTTGGTAAGCACCAGTTGCCATAGTTGGTTACGGCGCGCCCTGAACGAACCTGCGCTGGATAGCAGGTAATACTTCCACATGCGGTAAAAACGGTCGCCATAATCGCCTTGCAGTTGCTCCCAGTTGCTGTTAAAATTTTGGAACCAGGCCATTAAAGTGGGGTCGTAGTACGGTCCGAAGTTGTGCCAGTCTTCTGCTACAAAAATTTGCTCCATGGCGCTGCCTAGTTGTTTAATGGAAGGTATCAGGCAGTTCGGGAAAATGTAGGTATTGGTAAACGGGTCGGCGGAGGTTTGCGAAAAGTTGTGCCCGATGGTATGCAACAGAAACAGGCCGTCATCTTTCAGGCAGCGGGCAGCGGTTTGCATAAAGGTGTGGTGGTTACGGTAGCCCACATGCTCAAACATCCCTACCGATACCACATGGTCAAATTGTTCGTTTACGTCGCGGTAATCCTGCAGTCTTATTTCGATGGGCAAGCCTTTGCAAATTTCGCGGGCCAAGGCTGCCTGTTCTTCCGATACGGTTACGCCTACCACTTCAGCACCATAGTTTTCAGCAGCAAATCTGGCAAAACTGCCCCAGCCACAGCCAATATCCAACACGCGCTGGCCCGGTTGCAAGTATAGTTTCCGGCAAATCAGGTCGAGCTTGTTTTCCTGGGCTTGGTCCAAAGTATCAGCATTTCGCCAGTAGCCGCAACTATAGGTCATGCGCTTATCCAGCATCAGTTGGTATAGTTTATTGCCGATGTCGTAGTGGCGCTGCGCGTTACGGGTAGCTTTGCCTTTTGCCTGCATGTTCAGCAGTTTCGCCAGCAATACCTGTAACACCGATCGCCATCCCAACTTTGCTTTTTTGTAGAGATCAGCCCGCAGAACCTTAAACACAAACTGGTCTATACTTGCACAGTCCCACCAGCCATCCATATAAGACTCGCCCAGGCCTAAGGTCCCTTCTGTAAGTATGCGCTTATAAAAACGGTCGTCGTGCACCTGCAGGTCCCAGGCGTCAGGGCCGTTTATTTTCACATCAGCTGTGGCTAAAATAGCTGCTACCTGCTGTTGCAGACTTTGTGCGCTCATAGTTCTATAGTTAAGTATAAGTTGTTGACAACTATAAATTTATACTTTTAATAGATAGGAACGCGTGCTGCCTGTAATGGTTGAAAATAGAAGTCCCGGGGAAAAACTTCAGAACTTATCAGATCGTGTACAGGGTGGCTAAAACTACAATTAGTCCGCTTAACAGCATCAGGAAGGAATAGGCAAGAGCCAGCATCATGAACTTGGAAACTGTAGCCCAGCGCGAGCCTTTGTACGTGTTGCGCATAGACCTGTAGATGTACCATACTATAACTGAAAGGCCAAACAGCGTTATCCAGCCATCAAGAAAAGGCAGTAGCCAGTCTAAAATAATAAGTATAGAACCAAACAAAAACAGGAATGAGTGTACATGTATAGAATAGATCAGGTGTTCGGTATAAAATTTCTTCGATCTATAGTTCACCAGCTTAAGAATCAGGGCAAACAGGGGCAGCAAAATAAACATCATTTTGGGCAGATGACTTACCAGCTTATTCTTGAAAAGCGCGTTTTTTAACTTGTCATGCTTCACCTCCCTGAATTTAGTATTAAGCCCCGCGATCGGTATTTCCCAACCGCCTATTGCTATTTTATCCTTGACTTCTATATCAGCTTCGGGGTTTTTAACGGGTATAGTTTTTTTTGAGTTAGCCGAAGTATCTGTAGCTGCCTGAGCCTTGGGTACGAGGCTAAGTGTTTTTTTGCCGGTAAATTCTTCGGCTTTGCTCATTAGTTCTTCTTCAGCTTCTTTCTCTTTCAGTATATCTTTTTTGTTGTTATTGGAGTTAGCCGTAAACAGGAAAAAGAACACGATACTGATGGAAATATACATGCTGATCGGGTTAAGGTGCGAGGCGCGTTTGCCTGCAAAATATTCTTTTGTCAGGTAACCCGGCTTGGTAAGCAACGGCACCATGCTGTTAAAAAACTTCGACTCGAAATGGAAGTAATGGCCAACACTGTGGAATAACAGGTGGAAAAAGCTTTCATGCAGCTCCAGGTTCTCCTGGCCGCAGCTCGGGCAAAATTTATCTGTAACGGTAGTGCCGCAATTCAGGCAGTTGTTTTCGGAGCGGTAATGTTTTTTCATAGATAGCTTAGCATAACGGGGCTTAAAAGTAAGCAATCTGATAATCTGATGTGCGTTATAGCTAAATAAATATTCGGCAAAGCCTATGTTTTTGCTTCCGGGTGAGGAGTAATCGTAAGTTGTTCTGTAACATAGGGTAAAGCCTGCACATGGGGTGTGCTTCTGTAAAATCTAAAACCATGACCAGCTTCTGAATTGGCTGGCCACGGCTTTAGACTATAGGTTATAGTTTACGCAACTATAGCTTAGTATGGTTTAGCAGAATGCGAGGTTTTTTGGGCCTGTTTTACGCCTTCTGCGCCGGTTACATTTCCCAATGGGCCATCGGTGCCGGGCGTTTGCTTCTGCTTCATCATTTTGGTTACTTCCGCAATTTTTTCTCGCACCAGGCGGCCATAGTTTTCGTCGGCCTGGGTAAAGTATTCCAGCATTTTTTCCTGTATGCGGGTGTCGCACTTGGCCAGGTCGTTGCCGAGGTTATTTATCAGTTCTTCGCGTTCCCAGTCCTCAAAATTACGGAACGTTTCGCCGGCCTGCGCAAAGTGGTTAGTACGGTCGATGTGCTGGCGAACCAGGTTGGCTTCGTAGCGCGGCGTATAATCTTTACCAGGTTTCTGGGCCTCCTGCAAACCACCAAGTATAGACGGCTCATAGTTTACATGAATGTTCTGGCCTTCGGCAAAATCAGTATCGAAAGCCATCTGGCCGCCGCGCTGGTTGGTGGCTACGTGTGTTTTTGGCGCATTTATAGGCAATTGCAAATAGTTAGCGCCCACGCGGTACCGTTGCGTATCAGAGTAAGAGAAGGTACGGCCCTGCAGCATTTTGTCATCCGAGAAATCCAGGCCATCTACCAGCACGCCGGTACCAAAAGCGGCCAGTTCCACTTCATTAAAGTAGTCAACAGGGTTGCGGTTCAGGGTCATTTTGCCTACAGGGTACCACGGAAACTGCTCTTTTGGCCATAGTTTGGTGTCATCCAGCGGGTCAAAATCCAGTTCAGGGTGGTCGTCGTCGCTCATGAGCTGCACATTCAGTTCCCACTCCGGAAAATCGCCTCGTTCAATGGCTTCGTACAAATCCTGGGTGGCGTGGTTAAAGTTTTTACCCTGTATTTCCTGTGCTTCTTTTTGGGTCAGGTTGCAAATACCTTGTTTCATAGGTTCCCAGTGGTATTTTACCAGCATAGCCTCGCCATCGGCATTTACCCATTTATAGGTGTTTACGCCAGAGCCCTGCATTTGCCGGTAACTGGCCGGTATGCCCCACGGCGAGTACAGGAAAGTAACCATATGAGTAGCCTCCGGCGTGCCTGAAAAGAAATCGAAGATGCGTTCGGCACTTTGTATATTGGTAACCGGGTCCGGCTTCTGCGAATGGATCAGGTCCGGAAATTTCATCGCATCACGGATAAAGAAGATCTTCAGGTTGTTGCCTACCAAATCCCAGTTGCCATCTTCGGTATAAAATTTAACAGCAAAGCCGCGTGGGTCGCGCAGTGTTTCGGGGGAGTGCGTGCCATGGCCAACGGTTGAAAAGCGTACAAAAACCGGCGTTTCTTTTCCTTTCTTAAATACTTTGGCTCGGGTAAATTTCTCAACCGGGTCATTGCCAACGGTGCCATACGCCTGGAAAACGCCATGCGCACCGGCGCCACGGGCATGTACTACACGTTCAGGTACACGTTCACGGTCAAAATGCGAGATCTTTTCGATGAAGTGGTAGTTCTCCATGGTGGCCGGTCCGCGGTTGCCAACCGTCCTGATATTCTGGTTATCGGTTACAGGGTGGCCCTGGCGGGTGGTAAGTGTCCGGGAATTATCTTTTCCGTTGCCTTTATGGCCGTTTCCTGAGGTTGCAGTACGATACTTTTTGTTTTCTTTCATAACGCGTTACCGGTTGATAATGAATAAGTTTGCTAAAACGATATACTCTATCTGGTAAGGTTATGTTCATAGATTTTATCTATATATAACTTAAAATAATCTATAAAAAGATAATTTAAGTAAAACTGATGTTGGATTTAAGAAGGTGTGATGTATAAAATAACGCAAATGATAAACCTGGGAGATGGAAGAAACCGGGAATAAGTTGCTGGTGCGTTATCGTTACCAAAATGTAAAATATGACGGCTCCGCAGAATTAGAAAACCAGCTTAAAAATACTACCAACGCCTTCTTCGCTTTCTACCTGTATACTTCCTTTATGCAGGTGCATAATGTGTTTGGATAAGCTAAGGCCAATGCCTGAGCCGTCTTTGTGCGAGGTAAAGAAAGGAATGAAAATGTTCTCGAGCAGCTCTTCAGGTATGCCGGTACCGTTGTCGTGTACTTCTATAGTTACCTTACCTTCCTGGGCTGTGGCTAAAAGTATGATTTGTGGGTTTGGGCGGTTTTGTACGGCGCGCTGTGCATTGGTTATCAGGTTAATGAGTACCTGTTCCAGTAAGTTTACGTCGCCAACTATAGTTATGTCTGCAGGCGATACTTTGCAACTATAGGTAATGCCTTCTTGTTCCAGGCGCGGGCGCATCAGGGCATCTATACTTTTAAACAACTCCTGTACATAAATGGTGGTAAGGTGTAGCTGCTGTTGCTTGTTAAGGTTGCGGTAAAACTGCGTAAAACGTAAAAGTCCTTCGCTGCGCTTTTTGATAATGCCAATGCCTTCTTCTGTATCTTCCAGTAACTCCACATCTACCGGTTCGTCGGGTGCTGAACTATAGCGCTCGCGTTCCTGGTGCAGGTGTTTGCCCAGGGTATCAGCCAGCGAGGCAATTGGGGCTACGGAGTTCATTATTTCGTGCGTCATTACGCGCAGCAGCTTTTGCCAGGCTTCGGTTTCGGTGGCATCAACGGTAGCACTCACATTTTTTAAAACGATAAGCAGCAGGTTGCGGTGCTGCAATGTAAAGGCAGTAGCCGAAATCAGTACCTGCGCCTGCCCGGTTGGCAATTTCAGCTTTACCAGTTCTGTATTACCCGGCGCTATAGTTTGCAACGACTGGTGCAGGGTAGGATAGCGGTTCTCGAGGCTATGCACACTTTTAAGGTAAGGTACGCCCAGCATTTTCTTGAACGCCTCGTTCACCCATTCCACATCCCCGGTTTCGGCATTAACCGCTATAATGCCGGTATCTACCAACTGCAGGATGGTTTGCATGTACTGGAACTGGGCCTCGCGCTCTATGTGCAGCTCTTTAAACGTGTTGTTGATCAGGTTAAAGGCTTTGTGTAGTTGCTGTAAAGAAGAGTTGGTGTTCTCGTTGAACCGTTGTGAAAAGTCGCGTTGCTTTACAGCCTCCAGAAACCGGGCCAGTTCGTTGTTGCTGCGGGTTACATAACGGGCTATTTCCCATAATTGCGCCAGCATAATCAGTATACCCGATGTTACTTGCAGCCAGGTATAGTTGGTCAGGTATTGTACGGTCAGGTACATCATGCCCAGCAAAAGCATAAACCGGATAAGTAGCCCGAGCTCCAGACGTTTAGATATCATACTTGTTCAGGCGGCGGTAAAGGGCGGTGCGAGTAAGGCCAAGTTCTTTGGCAGCTTTCGAAATATTGCCTTTGTTCTTTTCGATTACGCGGCGTATGGTTTCGCGTTCTATTTCGCTTAGCGGCATATTGGTTTCGGCAGCAAAAGCAGGTACAGCCTGTGTTGCCGGGGCAAGCTCCATTGCCGAGAAACTGAAATCCTGTGGTTGCAGTACATTGCCTTCGGCCAGAATAATGGCGCGTTCTACGGCATGTTGCAGCTCGCGCACGTTGCCCGGCCAGCTGTGTTGCTTCAGTTTTTCTATAGTTGCAGGCGCTATATCGGGTACAGGCTTATGGTTCTTTTCAGCATAGATTGCTGCAAAATGGCGGGCAAGTAACTCTATGTCGTTGCCACGGGCGCGCAAAGGCGGAAGCGTAAGCTCAACAGTATTAATGCGGTAAATCAGGTCTTTACGGAACTGGTTTTTAGAGGCCAGTTCGTAAATAGGTTCGTTGGTTGCTGAAATCAACCTGATATCTATAGGTATGGGTGTGTTGGAGCCCAGTGGTGTTACCTGCCGGTTTTGCAGCACAGTAAGCAATTTGGCCTGCATGCCCGGAGAAATATTGCCGATCTCATCCAAAAACAAGGTGCCGCCGTTAGCTGCTTCAAAACGGCCTTTGCGGTCTTCTTTGGCATCAGTAAAAGCGCCTTTCTTAAAACCAAACAGCTCACTTTCAAACAAAGTATCTGTCAGGGCGGCCACATCTACGCTTACAAATGGCTTACCCGCCCTGAAAGATTTTTCGTGAAGGGCGCGTGCCACCAGCTCTTTACCTGTTCCGTTTTCGCCAAGTATAAGCACGTTTGCTTCGGTAGGGGCAATCTTTTCTATTTTATAAAGTATGTCGTGTATGGCTTCGGACTGGCCAAGTATAGTTGTTTGGCTTGTAACTATAGTTTGCTTGCCGGCTTTTTTATCGCTTTTAGCATGCAGGGCATTGTGCAGGGTCTCCAGCAGTTTATCGTTGTGCCAGGGCTTTACTATAAAATCGTAAGCGCCTTGTTTTAAAGATCGTACGGCCAGTTCCACATCGCCGTAGGCTGTGATCAGGATAACCGTAGCATCCTTGTCTTTTTCCAGAATTTGCCGCAGCCAGAACAAACCTTCGTTGCCGGTGTTAAGCGCGCTTTTAAAGTTCATGTCCAGTAAAATAACGTCGAACTTATCCCGGGCTAAAAGGCTCAGCAGATTGTCGGGGTTCTTTTCAGTAGCAACTTCTTTTACCTCGGTCTTCAGCAGCATTTTAAGTGCAAAAAGTACGTCGGTTTCGTCGTCAACTATTAAAACCCTACCGTTTTTTCCTGTGGCCATAGTACAAGCAATTCTGGTTCTGACACCGAATGTAAGTATTTTTATCTGAATCAGGATTTACAGGGTTAAAAGATTTACTGCATGGCTTTTCTGAACTGGGATTAATAAGGGATTGATGGATTGACTTGAAAGATGTGTACCTAAACCGGTAGTCAGCATCTGTACGCTGTCAACAATCCTGCTAATCCTAAAATCCTGTACATCCTGATTCAGAAATGCCTGTAACGCTACCGCACAGGTGTATCCCTCAAAAGTGTATCGGAAGCGTACAGTTTTACAAACTATAGTTCTGTTAATTATTTGATAGTCAATTAAATATAAAACTGGCATTTTAATTTCTTATGCATGCCTGTATATTTCAGTAAAGCTCATGCTGCTAGATATTTTAAGAAAAGAACTCGACCAGATAACTCCTGAAACTATGATCAAAAATTACCTAAAAATGGCTTACCGCAACCTGATGCGACACAAAGTCTTTTCCCTGATCAATATTTCGGGGTTGGCCCTGGGCATGACCTGTAGCATTCTGATTTTGTTATGGGTACGCGACGAGTTGAGCTTTAACCGTTTCCATAGTGACCTGGACAACTTGTACCGGGTGCGCGTTATTCAGCATTACCCTGGTGCCGAAGACCTGAACACCGATGCTAACCCTGGCCCCCTGGCCGAAGCCCTGAAAGCGGAAATGCCGGAGGTAAAAGAAGTGGCACGCATGAACTGGGCATCTACACAGCTTTTTAGTTACGGCGATAAAGGCCTTAAACTGACTGGCCGCTACGTAGACCCTGCCTTTTTACAAATGTTTACTTTTCCGTTGTTGCAGGGCAATGCCGGCCAGGTGCTGCGCCAGCCAAATACCATGGTAATTACAGCCGAAAAAGCTGAAAACCTGTTTGGCTCTGCTGATGCGGCCCTGGATAAAATAGTAAAAGTTAATAACCAGCAGAGCTACCGCATTACGGGAGTTTTAAAAAATATTCCTGAAAACTCTTCGCTGGAGTTCGATTACCTGATGCCGTACAAGGACCTGGCAAACGACCCGATGCATGAATGGACAAAACGATGGGGCGCTTATGGCATCCGGACCTTTGTGCAGCTAAAACCCGGAACCGACATCAACGCCTTTAATAAAAAAATAGAGCCGATCATCACGAACCATAACAAGGACGATGACTCGGATGTGTTTGTGCAGGCCGTTGCTGATATGTACCTCTATAGTGATTTCAGGGCAGGTAAAGTAGGGGGCGGAAGAATAGCCAATGTGCGGCTGTTTACTATAGTTGCACTGTTTATACTTGCTATTGCCTGCATCAATTTCATGAACCTGGCTACAGCGCGCTCGGCTAAACGGGCTAAAGAAGTTGGGGTGCGCAAAGCAATTGGGGCAGACAAATCTGCGCTTGTAAGGCAGTTTATGGTAGAGTCGGTGCTGATTGCGCTGCTGGCGTTGTTTCTGGCGGCAAACCTGGCAGGCATGCTGTTGCCACAGTTTAACGAACTTACCGGTAAAGTTATAACATTTGATCTGTCTGACCCTGTGCTGCTGGCTATGCTATTGGGTGTAGCTATAGTTACAGGCATTGTGTCGGGCAGTTATCCGGCGTTTTTCCTGTCGTCTTTTAACCCGGCAGTGGTGCTAAAGGGTGGCGTAAAGATGAACAAAGGGGTGGGCGTATTCCGCAAAGGCCTGGTAGTTTTCCAGTTTATACTTTCGGGTTTGCTCATCATCAGCACATTGGTAGTATACCTGCAGCTGCACTTCATCCGGACAAAAAATATAGGCATGGACCGCGAGAACCTGGTGTATATGCCCATTGAAGGAGACTTACGTGACCGCTACGATGTAGTGAAACGCGAGCTGATGAATACATCCGGTATAGTTGCCGTGTCAGCTACAGACCAAAGCCCGATACAGGTAGGTAACTCTACCAGCCTGAAATGGAAAGGCAAAGACCCGAATGCCGATATCCTTTTCAGTACATTAAACGTGGATTATGACCTGCTGCAGACGCTGGATATTAAACTGAAAAGCGGTCGTGAATTCTCAAAAGAATTTGGTACTGACACAGCGGCTTTCGTGATAAACGAAGAGGCGGCCCGCCTGATGCAATTAGAAGAACCTGTAGGAGAGTGGCTGGAGTGGGAAACCAAAGGCCATATCATTGGGGTGATCAAGAACTTCCATTCGGCCCCTATACAGGTAAAAGTGCAACCGCTGGTTATGCGCCTGGCCCCCGAATACTATAACTTTATACTGGCACGCATCGAGCCAGGCAAAACCACCGAAACACTCGCTGCCATAGAGCGCATCCTCAAAAAGCATAATCCGGCTTTCCCGTTCGAGTACCACTTTATGGATGACGAGTATGAGCAGATATACAAAACGGAGGCGATTATAGGGCAGCTTACCAAATACTTTGCCGGCATTGCCATCTTTATTTCCTGCCTTGGTTTGTTTGGGCTGGCCCTGTTTACGGCAGAGCAACGCACCAAAGAGATCGGCATCCGGAAGGTGATGGGTGCCTCGGTAGCAAGTATCGTTTTTATGCTGAGCAAAGATTTTCTGAAACTGGTGCTGGTAGCTAATGTGGTGGCGCTGCCGCTGGGCTGGTACCTGATGAATGGATGGCTACAGGACTACGCCGACCGCACCGAACTGAGCTGGTGGATATTTGCCGTGGCCTGTATCTCAACGTTCATTATTGCGATGGTAACGCTCAGCTTTCATGCTCTTAAAACAGCGCTCGCTAACCCGATCACATCCCTCCGAACTGAATAGAATTTTGAAGTATCAACTATAAACTACCTATGAAAAAATTTTTAGTACCTTTTCTGCTATTGCTGGCTTTTGCGGCCAACGCACAGCTACCTAACACACTATCAACTACGGATAAAGTATACGGCTTATCTAAATTCTGGCAGGAGGTAAACTATAACTTCGTGTACCTGGATAAAGTAGACCGCACCAACTGGGATAACGCTTACCGCCAGGCTATTACCGCTGTGCAGCAAACACCTAACGACTACGAATACTACCGCGAATTACAGAAATTTTGTGCCCTGCTGAACGATGGCCATACTAATGTATACTTCCCGCAACGCATTGATACGTTGCTATATACCAGTAACTTCGGTAAGTATAAGCTCTTCCTGACAAACATTGATAACAAAGCTATAGTTACCAGAACCAACCTGAGCGCGAAAGAAGAAATACCGGTTGGCAGCGAAATAATAGAAGTAAACGGCCTGCCAACTATGGAACATCTGAAGCGAAATGTGCTACCGTATATTTCATCGTCGACGGATTATGTGCTGATGGACTGGGCGGTTAGCAACATGCTGAAAGGGTTGAAAGGGGATACCTATAACATTAAGTATAGAACACCGAAAGGCAAAGTAAAAACCCTGGCACTGACACATGCCAAAACGATAGAAAAGGAAGTATACCCTGCCCAGGAAAAACGCGAATTGCTGGAACTGAAGTGGTACCCGAACCAAACAGCTTACCTGGCCCTGAACGGCTTCCACGACCCGAAAATAAATGAGCTGTTTCTGGCTAAATTGCCTGAGTTGCGCAAAGCTAAAGCACTTATAGTTGACCTGCGTGGCAACGGTGGCGGCTCTACAACTATAGGTCGCGAAATTCTGGATTACCTTTCTCCGGACACGCTGCTGTATGGTTCTAAAAACTCGACGCGCCAGCACCTGGCAAGTTTTAAGGCATGGGGCAAGTTTACTGAAGCTAAAGATACGGTTGGCGATGCATGGGCTACCAGATCGTTGCTGGCTTACCAGGATAAACTAATGCATGATTTTGACTACAAACCTGCCCAGAACAAAGTAAAGCCAGGCGATAAAATCATAGTGCCAACTGCTATACTTATCGGACACCAGACTGCCTCAGCCGCAGAAGATTTCCTGATCTATGCCGATAACCAGCCGCACATGACCAAAATTGGCGAGAACTCTTTCGGCAGCACCGGCCAGCCATTTATGTTCGATTTACCGGGCGGTGGCATGGCCCGCATCTGCACCAAAAAAGACACTTACCCGGACGGTCGCGAGTTTATTGGCTTCGGTGTGAAACCAGACATTGAAGTGAAGATGACCCTGCAGGATTACATCCAGAAAAAAGACCCCGTACTGGAGCGCGCCTTAAAGCACCTTAAAAACCAGAAGCTGGCAGCAAAATAAACTATAGTACCTGCTATACCTTGGAGTAAAGTGTAGCAAAAGCGCACAGGTGTATCAGGCGCATGTGTATCAGAAGCGGACAGGGTAAAAACTATAGTTGCGCAAATTGCCTGTAAATCAGTGTTTTATGTTTTTGGCATTTAAATTTCTTATAGGGTTACTATAGGAGCTGCTACTGAAAAAGTCAGCTGGCTTTACCAGCAAAGGTTGTTCTGAAACTCTGTTACACTTAAAATATAAAATCATCACTAAGCCACTAGTACAATCTAAAACCATGAAAAAATCACTTTCCTTTCTGCTAATGATGCTGGTGCTGGTAGCGCCGGCCATGGCACAAAAAACTTACAAAGGCCTGCCCGTAATTGAGGCCAAAACCAGCAAAGCGGACTATAAGGTTGGCACTGAACTGGTGAGAGACAGCTGGAATATATCGCCTGAGACGGAGGTGGATATAATGCAGGTATCTGTGCCGAAAAATAAAGTAAAGTTCACGTTTTACACCGATTCTGATTCGATCAGCTTTAATGTGAAGCCAGGCAAATCGAACAAATTTTATGTGTTGCTGAACGGGAAAGATTATGCCCTGACCGAGATAAAAGGTTATGGATTTGAGGCGCAGGAATTTAACAAAACCAATAAAGTGCCGGCCTATACTTTTTTGTATGAGCAGAACCAGAACAACGCGTTTATGAATACCCTGCGCACGCAGTATAACTTGGACGAGATTGTAAAAGGCGCCGCCAACGATACCGAAAAAGCCCTGCGTATGGTAAACTGGGTGCACAAGCAATGGGACCATAACGGCATGAACCAGCCTTCAAACCCGGATGCGCTAACCATACTTGCTGAGGTAAAAGAAGGCAAGCAGTTCCGTTGCGTGGAGTATGGCATTGTAACTACCGCCTGCCTGAACGCCATAGGCTTGCCTGCACGCAAATTGGGCCTTAAAACAAAAGATGTAGAAACTACCCAGTACGGCGCCGGCCATGTGTTGCTGGAAGTATACTTGCCCGACCTTAAAAAGTGGGTAATGCTGGATGGCCAGTTTGATGTAATGCCCGTGCTGAACAATGTGCCGCTTAATGCCGTGGAGTTTCAGCAAGCCATCGCTAAAAACTATAACAAACTAGAGATCAGAAGTATTTCCGGAACAAGCAAAGCACAGTACGTAAACTGGATCTATCCTTACCTGTACTATTTTGATGTAAAGTTCGACAACCGCGAAGGGGTAGCTTTTAAGCGCGAAACCGTGGATAGTAAAAGCTCGCTGATGCTGGTGCCGGTTGGTGCAAAACAACCAAAGGTGTTCCAGATAGTGGGTCCGTTGGACTACTGCAAATACACCAACGCTATAGTTGACTTTTACCAGGCGCCGGTCATGCAAAACAACCCTGCAACAGCCCTGAAATAGCTTTTATAAACCGATATAGATTAGTTAAAGTTGAAAACCCGAACCCTTCCGAGGTGTGCCAATGGCATGCCAAGGAAGGGTTGGTTTTTTACAGCCCTTATCTGAAACTATAGCTATAGTTTGCTGTATGCCTCTGAAACTTTTTGCGGGCAGAAATATGTTTATTATTTAACAAACCACGACCATAATGCTGTAAAATTGCGTATGTTTGTGGCATACTTCTTGGAGTGTAAAAGCAACAAGAATTTGTTCTTTAACTTATGGGGTAGACCGGAATTGACAGCTTGTGCAGATTGCGTGTAAGCATGTCGGGTGATGAACGTACCACCTGTTAAAAATCCGTTCGAACAATAACTGGCGAATATAACTACGCCATGGCTGCTTAATCTAGGTATTAAGCACTAGCCATAGTCTCGTGCAGGTTTCGTAAATCTGCTTGCACATCAGAGGCTTCGATCCGATTTACTAGTTTGTGTAACGGTGTGGTGCACAAGCAAAACTAAAGCACCTAAGGAGGGCGCATAAGCCTGGTTTATACTTGCAAACTCCCTACAATCCGAATAAACCTAAGCATGTAGAAGGCACGACGGTTTCCTTGTCTGGACCAGGGTTCGAATCCCTGCTACTCCACCAATTAAGTATAAAAGCCCGCAGTTTGTGTAAAGCTGCGGGCTTTTTGCGTTTTCTGCGCCCTTGTTGTTCAAAAAACTATAGTTCTGTTTTTATAGCCTTACTTAAGTAGCCATACTTTTATAGTTAACTATAACCCAACACTATTATAGTTTGCGGCTCCAGTTAAGTGCAAATTTTTACTGCAGGTGATGCGTAGTTTTACTGGCTGTTTATACTTTTGCAGCCACTTATCCGTTTGAGCCCTGAGTATAAATAAATTTAACGTAATGCAATTTAAGCAAGTGTTGTGGCTGATGGCCACTGTGGTAGTATTGGCCTCCTGTTCGTCGTCTAAAAAAGGTGCTGGCAGTCGCTCAGTTGAGGAAGTAATTTTAAGTAGAAAATCGGTGCGCATTGGCACATCAGGTACAGCCCGGAAAGATAATGGCCTGCACAAAGGCTGGTATAAAAACCCTAACAACCCACACCACCCGAATACCACCAACCCTGGCCACACCAAAAGCAAAGGCAAGGGTAAAGGAAAGAAAAAGTAATCCAGGCTCTAAAGATTTTACAGGCAGGCGCTATCGGTTTATAACTATAGCGTCTGCCTTTTTTATGCGCTACCTGTTATTAAATATATGTAATCTGTATTTGAACTAAACCAATATTAAAAATGAAAGTATAAAGTAGTCTTACGTTTTAAAGCAATTGTTTTACAGGCCCCGAAGACGAATATTACCAGCCATTGTCTTTGTGCGCTTTCACTCAGTTTCACCTATGAAAATACTTCGACACCTCTTACTTTATGCTTTTATTGGATTAATGGCTGCGTCGTGTAACCCTATGCACGGGCGCAAGGCTATACTTGTTGATGATGACGGGCAAAGCATGCGCTTCGACAGAAACCGCCAGGAAAGCAAAAACAAGAAATGGGACGCCCGCAAAAAGAAAAACTTTAAAAAGAACAAATACAGCAGACGTGACTAACCTATAGTTATGTTGCTGTGGTACTTTGGTTTCGCAACTATGGGCACGCTTATACTTTATAACTATAGCTGCGTATAAGCGGCTACTATGGAACCACAAAATACGCATTACACCCGCACACCACACACCGAAAAACTGAAGTGGATAAACCACATGGTTAAGTTAATGGATAACCAGTTCCGTGTGCCGGGTACCAATTTTCGTTTTGGCCTCGATCCTATACTTGGTTTGCTGCCTGTGGCCGGCGACCTGGCTTCGTTCGGGGTTTCGGCAATGCTGGTAATGACGATGGCGCGCCACGGAGCAAGTGGTAAACTGGTAGCTTTAATGCTTGTTAACATTGCCCTCGATACCCTGATCGGGAGCATACCTATACTTGGCAACGTTTTCGACTTCTTTTTTAAAGCCAACGAGCGTAATGTGCGCCTGCTTACCCGCCATTACCAGGAGGGCAAATACCAGGGCAGCGGAAAAGGCGTATTTTTAGGTGTGCTGATCGGCATACTGGTGCTGTTCGTATTCCTGATATGGGTGTTGTGGCAGCTCGCCGAATGGATCTATAGTTATCTGGTAAGTATATTTTAATTATAAACGGCCCAAGGCGCGGGCAACTTCTACGGCTTTCAGGGCGCTGGTTTCCTTGTCTTTTATTTCCAGCATTATGTCCATATCCAGGCCTTCGGTCTCAGCCAGAAAATCGTGGAAAAGCTGTTCGGATATACTTTGTACGTGTTTGCCTTTGCGCTCGGCAGGGGCTTGTGCACTATAGTCCATCATCAAAATACCGTCGCGGTCGGGTTGCCAGGTGGCTGCTGCAATTTCAACGGCTTCGCGCATGGGTTCGCCGTTATTCACACATTCGTGGTGCAGGTTGTCAAAAATAATAGGCATACCGGTAAACTCGTGCAGGCGCAAACAATCCAGTAAACTATAGGTTCGGTCGTCGTTCTCAACACACAGTCTGGCTTTTACGGCATCGGGCAGTTGGTTATGGTATACATCTGCAAACCGGTCTATAGCTGAGCCTTTGTCGCCGTAAGCACCGCCACCATGTATCTGTAGTTTGGCGGTAGTGTCCAGTCCCATCAAATCCAATACACTTCCCTGGTATACCAGTTCGGCAATGCTGTTCTGTACGGTAGTTGGGTTAGGCGAATTAAGTACCACAAACTGGTCGGGGTGCATGGATATGCGCAGGTTGTGCTGTTTTATATAGTTGCCCAGTTGCTGAAACTCCGTTTTAAAATGCTCCTGCCAGTTATAGGTATTGATAGCATGCGAGGCAAAAGGCACCAGATCGGATGTGAGCCTGAAAAAGTATAGTCCGTTTTGCACATTATACTCCAGTATGCGCTGCAGGCAGGTCAGGTTCAGTGATACGGTTTCAATCAGTCGCTCTTCGGAGTAAGAAGCCAGCCGAAAGGTTCGGGAAGAGGTACAGTCTAACGTCTGGTTTATGCAGGGGTAGCCTATTTTCATGGTGTGCCGTTGTTTGCTTATGCTAACTTACGCACCACGGTTTTGTTTAGGTGTTATTTCTTTTTTTCTTCGTAGCCGGTGTTGTCTTTAAAAAAGCGGTTATAGTCTTCCTCCTCCTTTAGTTTGTACTGTATTTGCTGCAATAGCATCAGTTCACGCATTTTTTTCAGCTCTTTTCCTTCCCTCGAAAAAAGGTCATACAACAAACTGATAGGTGTAAAAACGGTTGGCGGCGGGGGAGGCGGTGGTGGCACTGCCTTTGGTGCAGGTACATAAGCCGGGTTTTTTACATAGTTTGGCTTGGGGCGGTTCATGTTGCGCAGGGCGCGCTGTATCATTTCTTCTGATGGACGATTGGTTACTTCTACTTCGCCCAGCATGACGCTGTCTTCCTGCAGCACAATGTTTATGCGCATTTCCGATACCGGTAGCCGGCGCGGCAAGTATAGCAAAGGCTTGTAGCCCACCGCCCGTATCAGTAAGGTGTCATCAGGCGTTACATCAATCAGAAAATGGCCATCTTTATCAGATATCACCGCTTTTGTAGTACCATACCGGATTACACCGGCACCCGGCACAGGCGTTTTTTTATCGGGGCCCAGCACGGTACCGCTTATCCTGAGGTTGCGCTGAGCCAGAGCAGGCGCATTAGCCACTAACACAACTATAAAGGTGCAGCAAAGTAGGGAGAGGAACCGGTGCATGTATACGTTAAGGTGCTTGTGCAGCATACAGAACTGCCAGAATGTAATACGCCAAAGATGGCCAAAAAGTATGCCAGCTCCAAAATTTATAGTCGAGTTAAACTATAACGGGCAATCAAGAATAAAAAAACAGGGCCTGCACCTAAGCAAGCCCTGTTATAGTATGCGGTATAAAAATGCGTGCCTGTTATTGCTCGGGGGTAAGGCGGGTTTTCTTTTTGTCGGTGGTTGGTGTCTTGCTTTCAGAAGTTGATTTTTTGCCAGATGTAACAGCGTCACGGCCCTGCGCATCGGCGGTAGTGCTGCCCGGTGCAGTATTAGTGCTTTGGGATGCTCCATTTGTAGTGGTTGCGCCGGCCTCGGCGGCATTTCCGCGCTTGCGTTGCACCGGGCTTAATTTATAGTTATCTGTTCTGTAACTTTTAACGGGGTCCCTTTCTGTGTAATAAGCTGTTACCAATTCTATAGCTGATGGCTGTGGTTGTGGGCCGGCCTGGTCCTGCGTAGATGCGGCGGCATAAGCAGCAGTGCCCGGAATATTATAGTCTCGTATGTAGGCGGGGTTTACTTTTTCGTTTTCGTTGGCATTAGCCACTTCGGTAGTGGTGCCTCTGTCTTCGGAGCAGGATGTGAAAAGTATAGCCATCGCCATACCCACAGTATATACTATTTTTTTCATGGTTTATTTATTGAGTTCTACAAAAGGCGCACAGTTGGCTACAAACTATAGCCTGGGTAACGTATGCCTGATTTTTTACGTGCAGCAGGTGGTAAAGTTAAAGTACGACTTGCGGCAGCCATAAATAAAAACGGACCGGCATTCAGGTGCCGGTCCGTTAAAGTATAGCGATATCTCTTATGCTTTCTTCAGCTCAAATACGGTAATCTCAGGTAAAAAGCCAACCCTGCCTGGGTACCCGATAAAGCCTAAGCCAGTGTTTACATAAAGATATTGTTTGCCTTTCTGGTACAGGCCTGCCCATTGCTTGTACATATACTGCACCGGGCTCCATTTAAGGCCAGGTATATTTACGCCAAACTGCATGCCGTGCGTGTGTCCCGATAAGGTCAGGTCGATGTCCGGGTAGAGCTGGTTTATTTCGCCATCCCAGTGCGAGGGGTCATGTGAGAGCAATACTTTGAATGGGCTGTTTTCGGTGCCGGCATAAGCGCTTTTCAGGTCGCCGTATTTCGGAAAATTGGCCCGGTTGCCCCAGTTCTCTACTCCAAGTACAGCAATGTGCTCGCCATCTTTTTCAATTTTATGGTGCTCGTTCATCAGTATCTTCCAGCCCATTTTGCCATGTGCCTCTATCAGGTTGTGAAGGTTGCTTTTCTTGGCTTCGGGGCTGCTCCAGGTTACATAGTCGCCATAGTCGTGGTTGCCCAGCACAGAGTACACGCCATGTTTAGCTGTAATGCCTTTCAGTGTTTCGAGGTGCGGATATAGTTCGGGGGCAATGTTGTTTACCAGGTCGCCGGTAAAAAATACCAGGTCGGCTTGCTGCTTGTTTATCAGGCGCACGGCTTCCTGTAAAGGTTCGGTGCTCTGAAAGCTTCCCGTGTGCAAATCCGATATCTGTAGCATTTTGTAACCATCAAAGGCCTGCGGCAGGTTCGGAAATTTAAGGGTGATGCGCTTTACACGGTAGTCATAAGCGCCTTTTACCATGCCATAAATAAAAGCTGAGAACGGCACTGCCGCTATCAAAAAGCCCATCTGGCTCAGAAACTTGCTGCGCGACGGATCAAATTCCACATCAGCCGGCAAGGCATTTATAGTTAGTTTGCCTACCCGTATCAGGTCATCTACAAATAGGAAAAGCACTATTAACAGTTTACTGGCATACAGTATAAAGAACAGGCTGGTTAAGTAAGTTTTAAGCGGCACAGCCGGGTGGCGCGGGGTATTCGCGAAAATGGCAAACACAACTATAGCTGCTGCAAAAAGGGCCCAGTACCCAATTTTAATGTATTGCTGCGTGCCAGGTGCCAGACCTTGTATCACAAGTTTAAGTGCCTGATACACATATAGGTCTACCAGGAAAAGGATAAGTATAAGGATAATAAAAGAGATCATGCGTTGCATATAACAGGTATAGTTGCTGCCGCGGCAACAAGCTCTAACAAAATAAGATTAAAAATCAGAAGTATTTTTTTGTGGCTCCTGAACTAAAAAATCCATTTTATACTTTCAGAAACACAGCTTTTACTTAACAAATATTGTACCGCATGAAGCAAACTGACATACTTGCCGCTTACCAGCCGGCGCTTAACATTAAAACCTGGGCCGAAGAAGACCGACCGCGCGAAAAACTACTGCTAAAAGGCAAAGCTGCTCTAAGCGATGCTGAACTGATCGCAATACTTATAGGCTCTGGCACACCAAAACTGACAGCCGTTGATGTAGCCAAACTTATACTTACAGCCGTTAATAATGACCTGAACGAGCTGGCCCGCCTCTCGGTAAAAGACCTGATGAAACACAAAGGCATCGGCGAAGCTAAAGCTATAACTATAGTTAGTGCCCTGGAGCTCGGTCGTCGCCGCAAAGAAACGGCCGCTGCCGCCAAAACCCAGATCACCTGCTCCACAGACATCTACAACTACATAAAGCCGCAATTGTTGGACCTACCCCACGAAGAATTCTGGATTATACTGCTGAACCGCGCCAATATTGTCATGAAAAAGGAAAGTATAAGCGCCGGTGGCGTAGCCGGAACGGTTGCTGACCCGAAGATCATCTTTAAAAAAGCGCTGGAGCAACTGGCAAGCTCTGTAATACTGGTGCACAACCACCCCAGCGGTAACACCAAGCCCAGCGCCGCCGACATTTCCCTCACCAAAAAAATGAAAGAAGCCGGCCAGTTCCTCGATCTCCCCATCCTCGACCATATCGTCTTTACCAACAACGACTACTATAGCTTTGCAGATGAAGGAGTTTTGTAAGTTAGAAGGTTAGAAAGTTTGGAAGTTAGAAAGTTGAAAATTGAGATGGAAGAGATCAGGTTAAGTAATTATGCCTTTGCGGAGCAGTTTAAAAGGCGGACAAAGTCTTTTGCTTTGCGGGTGATAAAGTTGTTCAGGGCACTGCCAAGCACGGCAGATGCTCAGATTTTGGGTAAACAACTCCTTCGGGCAGCTACATCTGTAGCAGCTAACTATAGAGCAGCTTGCCGTTCAAGGTCTAAGGCTGAATTTTCAGCGAAAATTGGAGTTGTGCTGGAAGAAGCAGATGAAGCGCAGTTTTGGCTAGAAATGCTGGAAGAGTCAGAGATTGTTGCTGCAAACCGATTAATAGAAATAAAGAAGGAGGTAGCTGAGCTAACCGCCATACTTACAACTATAAAAAAGAACGCACCTAAAAAATAACTTTCTAACTTTTTAACCTTCTAACTTTCTAACTCAGAGAGAATCTCCTTAACTCTCCCAACTTCGCCTGTTTCCAGTCTTACTTTTATGCCGTGGGGGTGGTTTGGGGAATTGGTCAGGATGTCCTGTACGTAGCCTTCGGTGAGGTAGCCGGTGCGCTGGTCTTCTTTTAACACAATGTTTACCCGCAGGCCGGGTTTAATGTTTGAGCGTTTTCTTCCGTCCATAATCTATAGTTTAAGGCAGTGCAAAGGTACGTTTTATAGTTTAATCTGACGTCTATTCGGATAGCTCTGAAATATGCAGGCTGCGCAGCATAGATGTTTTCTTGTGCTGATGCTCCTGCATGCGGTGCATGATGTCGTGCAACATGGTAATGGCTTCGATGATGTGCGGGCCTTTGTTCAGCATCACGCAGTCGGCACGCTGGGCCATGGCAGCATCCGTGATCTCGGCCCTGGAGGGACGCCCCTTTTTAGCCAGCGTTTCCAGTACCTGCGTAGCCCAAACCACCGGAATATGCGAAGCTTCACATACCCATAAAATTTCTTCCTGCACCTCGGCCAGGCGCTGCCAGCCACATTCTACGGCAAGGTCGCCGCGCGCTATCATAATGCCGGCCGGGTATGTCTGCATTATCGATAACAGCAAATGGGGCAGGTTCTTGAATCCTTCCTTGGTCTCTATCTTTAGCATCACGGCCAACTCTTTTGCTTTCAGTTTTTTTATCTCTGCAAAAAGTGCCTCTACCATAACCGGGTGGTTTGCGAACGACAGGTTTACTATATCGGCGTGTTTGGCTATAAACTTAAGGTCCTGTTTGTCTTTATCGGTGAGGTCGTGCAGGTGCAGGTTGCTTTCGGGCAGGTTTATGCCTTTGTCAGAGCGCAGTAAACTTCCCTTGTCTTTTGCGAAAGTTATCTTTACCAACAGGTTATCCGGGTTCACTTCTTCTACAATTCCTTCAATTTCACCATCATCAAACAAAATGGGTTCGCCGGGTTTTACGCGGTCAAACACATCGGGTAGTGTGCACGCTACATGGGCCGGCTTTAGGATGTGGCCGTTGGCATCAAATTGCGCGGGTTCGCCGGGTGCAGGGTCGCGGTGCAGAAGTAGGAAATGGTCTTTCTTTAGCAGGATGGGGACTTCTGTAGCTGGTAACTCGCCTATAGTTGTGCTGCTGTCAGCTACCGTTTTGCTTTTAACTTTTAAAGTGGTTCCGGTTGCGATGTAAGATGTTTTAAGCAAATGCGCCACTACCCCTTTCGTTTCCTTTCGAACTATAGACATCGTGCGTTTTCGGCCGCGGGTGTCTGTAAACCGGATGCGATCGCCTTCCTGCAATTGGTTTACCCAGTCTGGCGCTACGGGCAAAGCGGCATCTACTATACCTGGGGGCGCCACTTTGGCCCCGGCCAGCCACACAACTGCCGGCGAAGCAACCAGGCCCAGTTCGTTGTGTACCGGCCGTATCGCCAGCACCTGGGGGCCAGGGGCTAGCTCACCTGTGCGCAGTTTGGGTCCCATCAAATCGAAAAGTATAGCGCAGGGCAACTTTGTCTCTTTTTCTGCTTTCCGGATGTTACGGATCATGGCCAGCCAGGTCTTTTCATCGTCGTGGGCGCAATTTATACGGGCGCAGTTCATGCCAGCTTTCAACATCCGCGTTACCAGGTCATAATCTTTGGCTAGGTCTGTAGAGAAGGTTACCATAATGCGGGTGGTGCGGTTTTCGGGCAGCGGCCCCAGCAGGTTTTTGGTGTGCTCGGCCAATAGCTTTCTGTTCTCAAAAAACGAAACGGCCAGCTCTTTATGCGCCTGGGTACATTCTTCTAAAAAGCACAGCTGGTTATGCACCGCCTGCAAACTTGCCAGCACGTGCCCTTCCGCACGCCCCAACGACGACAGCCCGAGTAGCGAAAGCTCTTCCTGTAGCTCCCGGATGTCGTGTTTGCGCAACGCCAGGTAATGCAGCAGGTTTTTGGCGCTTTTCTTAAACCGCGGGTGCACTTTCCTGATCGCTTCCGAAAACTTATTCTCAAGGTCCAGGGCATCCTGGTATATAGTGTCGAGTTGATTAATAAGGTCGCGGTAGTTTGCTTTGTGCTTTGCCATAGTTCAGAACACTGGTTTTTACTTACAAACTATAGTTAACGCTATTAAGTTGTGCCGGCAAAACTGCTGATCCTGACGCCTGGACCTATAGTGGTAGTTGGCTGATACAGATGGAGCTATAAGGTTAGTCGCAGGTTTCGTTTGGTAGATGTCTATAGTTGATAATCAAAATGAAAGCTATAAAAGCGAAGTGGTTGAGGCAGTAAAAATGCTTTAGAAAGCTAATTACAGGGTTTTGAATTTTTATTTTTAGTTTCGTTTGCTTTTGTATGTGATTTATTTTTAGTTTTAAACGAAATACAAAGTAAAAAATTAACAATAAATTAATAATGCATTCGAAAGCAGTAGAAGCAGGAGGAGGTATATTTGATCGGGATTTGTTTGTAGCGCGTCTGAAAGAGCAAACTACAACCACCTGGGATGTTATAGTGGTAGGAGGCGGGGCAACCGGACTAGGAGTAGCGGTAGACGCTGCCTCCAGAGGATACAAAACGCTACTGCTAGAGCAATCGGATTTTGCAAAAGGAACTTCGAGTAGGAGTACTAAACTAGTGCATGGTGGAGTACGCTACCTGGCACAAGGTGATGTAAGCCTGGTGTACGAAGCCTTGCACGAGCGCGGTCTGTTGCTGCAAAATGCTCCGCACCTGGTACATGTGCAGCCCTTTGTTATCCCAAGCTATAGTTTGTTTAACCAGGGCTTTTACGGCATCGGCCTTAAAGTTTACGACTGGATGGCAGGCAAGTACAGGTTTAAAAAAACGGAGTTGCTGGGCAAAAAAACAGTGGAAAAGCTATTGCCAAACGTGGCGCAGCATGGCCTGAAAGGTGGTATTATTTACTACGATGGCCAGTTTGACGACGCGCGCCTGGCCATAAACCTGGCTCAGACTGCTGCCGAGCAGGGAGGTGTGCTGCTAAATTACTTTAAAGTAACAGGCCTGCTGAAAAATGAAACCGACAAAGTAGCCGGCGTAAAAGCACGCGACCTGGAAACTGGCGAAGAATATAACTTAAACGCTAAAGTAGTAATAAACGCAACAGGCGTTTTTGTGAACGATGTGTTACAGATGGACAAACCGGCGCAGGACCCGCTGGTGCGCCCAAGCCAGGGAGTACACGTGGTGCTCGACAAGTCTTTCCTGGAAAGCGAAACAGCCCTGATGATTCCGAAAACGCCGGATGGGCGTGTGCTGTTTGCAGTTCCGTGGCACAACCATGTGCTGGTAGGCACTACCGATACGCCTTTAAACAGCGCAAGCCTGGAGCCAACTGCCCTGGAAGATGAGATCAGTTTTATACTGGACACCGCCGGCCAGTACATGACACGCAAACCAGGCCGCAAAGATGTGTTGAGTGTATTTGCTGGGTTGCGCCCGTTGGCAGCACCGGCTAAAGGTACCAACAGCACCAAAGAGATTTCGCGCAGCCACAAATTAATGGTAGCCGAATCTGGGTTGATAACTATAACCGGTGGCAAATGGACAACCTACCGCAAAATGGCCGAAGATACCATGGCACAAGCTATAGTTACAGGGAAACTACAGGCAAAACCTTGCGCTACGGCTCACCTTAAAATACACGGATATGCAACGCCACAGGCAATGACTACTTACCTGGATGTATACGGTAGCGATGCGGCGGGTATAAACGCACTCAGCAGCCAACGCCCTGAATTAAGAAAACAACTGCATCCTGCCTTCCCGAATACGCAGGCTGAAGTGGTTTGGGCAGTGCAGCACGAAATGGCCAGAACCGTGGAAGATGTACTGGCCAGAAGAATACGTGTCCTTTTCCTGGATGCAAAGGCGGCGATAGACATGGCACCTGCTGTAGCAACTATAATGGCTTCGGAGTTAGGGTTAAACGAGGCCTGGAAGCAGGACCAGGTAGCTAGTTTTACAAAGCTGGCAAACCAATACCTGCTGGAGGCTTACGAACCTGCAAGCACTGTACAGAACAAAACAAGCCAGGTGGCTTAGTCTGGCCTGATGCACCAGTTGCCGGGCTAACTATAGAAGTATGACTATAGTCTTTAATATTAGTTTATTACTATATTAAAGAAGTATTTAATCTATAGTTTGTTATAGCCGGATGCTTTGATTTTTTACAAAAAATAAGAAATTAGAGCATTCGTAACACAAGATGTTGCGAGTTGATAAGGAAATAAATAAAAAGTTGTATTCACGGAAGAATGCTATTCTTTAAATCAATATCAGATTCCGGATCAGCTTAACTTATTAAAAAAAGAAATCGAATAGCTTAAAATTTTTACCACATAAGTATGCGCCTTATTGCACCGGCCCCTCACACAGATCGGCTACCCTTAGAACGAATAGATCCGGAATATAAGCGGCTGCGACTTCAGGTATTTATCGGGATTTTTATTGGCTATGCTGGGTATTACCTGGTACGCAAAAACTTCTCGCTGGTAATGCCGGAACTCATAGCGCAAGGTTATTCAAAAGCTGACCTGGGTTTTGCTTTATCAGGTGTATCGGTAGCCTACGGCCTGAGCAAGTTCCTAATGGGTAACCTGTCTGACAGGAGCAATGCCCGCACCTTTTTAAGTATAGGCTTATTGCTTTCTGCGCTCACAATGATCTTTATGGGTACGGTGCCTTTTGCTACCAGCTCTATCATGATCATGTTTGTGCTGCTGTTCCTGAATGGTTGGTTCCAGGGGATGGGCTGGCCTCCGTGTGGCCGCGTAATGGTACATTGGTTTTCGGCTACAGAGCGCGGTACCAAAATGTCGATCTGGAATGTGGCGCATAATGTGGGTGGTGGCTTAATCGGTCCGCTTTCAATAGCTGCTATAGCCATTTTTGGTACCTGGCAGAGTATTATGTACTTCCCGGGTCTGGTTGCCCTGCTTTCGGCGCTGGTTACTTACATGCTCGTTCGCGATACGCCGCAGTCCTGTGGGTTGCCAACTATAGAAGAATATAAAAACGAATACCCTAAAAACTATACTGCCGACCACGAAAAGGAGCTGAGCGCCAAAGAGATCTTCTTTAAATATGTGTTCAACAACCGTTTGCTGTGGTACATCGCTTTTGCCAACGCTTTTGTGTACCTGGTGCGCTACGGCATCCTGGACTGGGCCCCGACTTATTTAGAAGAAGCCAAAGGTTTCTCGGTGAAGGAAACGGGCTGGGCATACTTTGCCTATGAGTACGCGGGCATACCGGGCACGCTGCTTTGCGGCTGGATAAGTGATAAAGTATTTAAAGGCCGTCGCGCCCCTGCCACTATAATATACATGGCACTGGTGCTGGTGGCAGTCATAGTTTACTGGAAAAACCCAGCCGGTAATATCTGGGTGGATAATGCTGCCCTGATCGCGATTGGCTTCCTGATCTACGGTCCGGTAATGCTAATTGGCGTGCAGGCCCTTGATCTGGTATCTAAAAAAGCAGCAGGTACTGCCGCAGGTCTTACCGGATTGTTTGGTTATATGGGCGGTGCGTTGTTCGCCAATATTGCCATGGGCTTTGTAGTAGATGCCTGGGGCTGGGACGGTGGTTTTATCGTGCTGATCATCGCCTGTATCCTTTCGATCTTCTTTACAGCCCTTACCTGGAACAAAGAAAAAATTAACCTTCAACAAAAACTAAGCTAACGCTCAATACCAGTTATAAATCAAACCAGATGGAAAAACGTTTACTTCCTCCCCAAAAGAGCAGGAATAGTCTGAAGAAAAGTCTTTGGCTATGCTCGTGCCTGCTGTTAGCAGGAAATGGCATGGCGGCAGGTGCCCTGGCATCTACCGTTTATGTACAGACTCCCCAGACACAGAAAGTTACTGTAAAAGGTAAAGTAACTGCAGGCGACGATGGTAGTGCATTGCCGGGCGTAACTATACTTGCAAACCAGCAGCCGGTTGGTGTTACCAACGTGGATGGTAACTTTAAAGTAGACGTGGAAAAAGGAGCAATTCTTTCTTTCCGGTTTGTAGGCTACCAGGTATATAATGCAACTATAACCGGCCCGCAGGAAAACCTGGCTATTACCCTAAGCCCTGACAGCAAGCAACTATCGGAGGTGGTAGTAACGGCACTGGGTATAGAGCGTGAAGAAAAAGCGCTGGGTTATGCCGTAACACAAGTGCAGGGCGAGCAACTTACCAATGCCATCTCAAACAACTGGACCAATGCTTTATCTGGTAAAGTAGCCGGTATAAACATGACCAAGTCTGGTGGTGGCCCTGCAGGTTCTAACAAAATCGTACTTCGTGGCGAGAACAACCTGAGCGGCGACAGCGAAGCACTGATTGTGGTGGATGGCGTGATCATGAACCACAAGCGTACAGGAAGCGGAAGCGGTGCCTATCTTTCAACTGACAACGCGGTAGACTTTGGTAACAGTATAAATGATATTAACCCGGATGATATTGAAAGCATATCGGTACTAAAAGGCCCTGGTGCAGCTGCACTATACGGTGCGCGTGGTGGTAACGGTGCTATCATTATCACAACCAAAACAGGCCGCAAAACCAAAGGCCTTGGCGTAACTATAAACTCTAATACAGCTATAGCCAATGTGTCGCGCTGGCCTGATTACCAGTATGAGTACGGGCAGGGCGTAGGCGGACAGGATACCTGGTATTCATACAACAACACCGAAGACGGAGCCAGCACAAAAAGTACAAGTTCTGCCTGGGGTCCGCGCTTTAATGGCCAGAGCTATTATCAGTACGACCCAACAACACGCACCAACGGGACAACCCGCACACCGTGGGTACCTTACAAAAACAACCGCAAGGATTTCTTTGAGACAGCGAAGACCTTTACCAACAACATAAGCATAGACGGCGGAAACGATAAAACATCAGCCCGTTTATCTTACACCAACCTAAAAAACACCTGGATAGTACCGAACACAGGTTATAACCGAAACACGCTGGCCCTATCCCTGAACCACAAGGTTACAGACAAACTACAGTTCGCTTCTAAAATAAACTATACAAATAATAAGAGCGACAACCTGCCATCTACAGGCTATAATAACCACACCATCATGTACTTTATCAGGGGCCTATCGCCTAACCTGGACCTGGAGTGGTTTAAGCCTTACTGGGTACCGGGCAGAGAAGGCCTGGAGCAGAGCACACCATTCAGCGGTATCCTGGATAACCCGTTCCTACAGGCGTATGAAATGCTGAACAAATCTGATAAGGATGCTATAGTTGGAAACGTATCGGTTACCTACGATTTTACAAAGGACCTGAACCTGATGGTGCGCTCATCGATGGATATGTCCAATGACAACCGCGCACAGCAGCGCCCGTTCGATACGCAGAAGTTCCCGGAGGGTATGTTCCGTACCCAGAAGATCTATAGCAAAGAGATTACCCACGACTTCCTGTTGCGTTACAAGCGTAAGTTTGATGATAAATTTAACAGCGGCCTTTCGCTGGGTGGTAGCAGAATGTCAAACAGATACTCCAGAGACGAGCTAAGAGCGGATAAGCTGCTTTTCCCGGGTATCTATAGTTTTGCAAACAGCAAAGAAACTCCGCTTGCTTATAATAACAGAGCCGACTATAATGTAAACAGCATTTACGCACTGGCAGAAGCAAGCTATGATAACGTAGTATTCCTGGATTTAACTGGCCGCCAAGACTGGACAAGTACCCTTGCAAGACCAGGCGACCTGGATAACGTTTCGTTCCTGTATTATTCTGTTAACCTGAGTACCATTATCTCAGATATGGTACAGATGCCAAGAGCAATTTCCTTCCTAAAAGTGAGAGGCTCTTTCTCGGATGTGGGCAGCGGTGGTGTAACACCATACCAGACCGTTTATAACTACGAGGCGGAGGAAGCCTACCCGGGCGGACTTTCCAACCCATCTACCATCCCGAATGAAAACCTGAAACCGCTTTCAACCAGAAGCGTGGAGTTTGGTTTAGACATGCGCCTTCTTCGAAACAGATTAGGCCTGGATGTATCGGTGTATAATAACAAAACCTTCGACCAGATCCTGGTTGCCCCACTTGACAGATCGAGCGGTTATAGCCAGATCGTGCTGAATGCCGGTATGGTGCAGAACAAAGGTTTGGAAGTGCAGGTAAACGGCAAACTGTTAGAAAACAAAAATGGCCTGAACGTAGACCTGTTTGCAACTTACGCAACCAACAAAAACAAGGTAGTAGAACTGGTAGATAGCCTTGGAATTTATATAGAAGCGTTTGGCCCGGCCAACCGTGGATCGATGGAGTCGCGTGTAGGTGGCCCGATGGGTGCCCTGTACGGCCTTGGTTATGAGCGTGCCCCGGATGGCCAGATCGTGTATGACCAGAACGGCTTACCGCTACTGAGCAGCGAATCTAAATACCTGGGCAATGTTACACCAGACTGGAGAGGTAGCATTGGCACAAATGTGAAGTATAAAAACTTCGGGCTGAATGTGCTGTTCGATGGTCAGTTTGGTGGTGTTGCTTATTCGTTAACACATGCTGTGCTGATGGAGGAAGGCAAGCTTACCAAAACATTGCCAGGCCGCTACAACGGTATAGTTGGTAAAGGTGTGATCAAAAATGCAGATGGCACTTACCGCCCGAACGATGTGCTGGTAACCAACATGCAGACTTACTATACACGCCACTTTACCCGCGATAACGTGGAAGCCAACACCTTCAGCACTGATTATATTAAGCTGCGCGAAGTGCGCCTGGATTATGCAGTACCGGCAACTATACTTCAGAAAATTAATGTGCAGAAAGCAAGTATAGGTTTGTTTGCCCGCGACCTGTTCATGATCACAGAGTGGCCAGCTTTCGATCCGGAGATCGGAACACTGGATGGCGGAAGAATTATTGGTGGTTTTGAAGTTGGCCAGTTCCCTGCAACCAGAACGCTGGGCCTGAACCTGACTGTAGGTATCTAATTTTATAGGAAGTAGCTATCATGAAAAAGATAAAAATATTTACGCTTACAGCACTGGCGGCATCCTGCCTTGCTACCTCTTCCTGTACCAAGGATTTTGAGGAAATAAATACGAACCCTAATGGTACCACTGCGGTAGCGCCTGCATCGTTGCTGATGCCAGCCCTGCACGATGTGGTAACCCGTAATAACAACCGTGCCCTGCGCCTGAATAACGAGCTGATGCAGGTGCATGTAACTATACTTGATACCGATGAGATCCACCGTTATGTGATCAAGTCTGGTGAGTCGGATTACATGTGGAACAACTGGTACCTGCAGCGCACTAACTTTGTAGATATCTATAACAACGCGCTGCTTACCCAGCAGAAAAGCTTTATGGGTATCGGCCTGATCCTGGATGTGTGGGTATCTTCTATGCTGACGGATATGTACGGCGATGTGCCTTACTCTGAAGCCAACAAAGGCCGCGAAGGAAAACTACAGCCTAAGTTCGACTCGCAGGAGATGATCTACAAAGACCTTTTTGCAAAGCTGGAAGAAGCCAACGCATTGCTGGCAGCCGGCGAGGCGATGAGGGATTACGAGAAAAGTATAGATCCGCTTTATGCCGGAGATATTACCAAATGGAGAAAGTTTGGTAACTCGTTGTACCTGCGCTTGTTAATGCGTGCTTCCAACAGGCCAGAAGTTGATGCGGCTGGAAAAATCAGAGAGATGGTTGAAACAAACGCTTCTTTCTACCCAATCTTCACTTCAAACGAGGAATCTGCTATTCTGCGCTATACAGGTACTATGCCATTGTTATCAGAGTTTTCTGGCATGCGTGATTACGACTTTAACGGTAGCCATGGTTTATCAGATTTCTTTGTGAACCACCTGAATGAAATGGGCGATCCGCGCATTACTAGATGGGCTACCTTGTTCGGCTCAGGCTACTATGGTATACCAAGCGGTTACGTGCCAGGCAACATCCCGGAAAGACAGTCCTCTTATCACCTTACTTTAAAGACCGAGCCACTTTTAGGAAACATAATCAACTATGCAGAGGTGCAGTTTATATTGGCCGAAGCTGCGCTGAGAGGCTTTATTTCAGGTGATGCCAAGACTTATTACGACAAAGGTACAACTTCTGCGATCAGTATGTGGGGACTTGAGGTTCCTGCTGACCATTTAACTAAACCAACTGTGGCTTACGACCCTGCTGCTGACTTCGATACCAAACTGGAAAAGATCATGCTACAGAAATACTATAGTTTATTCTTTACAGATTTCCAGCAGTGGTATGAGTACAGAAGAACCGGCCACCCGGTGTTGCCAATCGGACCTGGTGTGCAGAACGGTGGAGTAATGCCTTCGCGCTTCAAATACCCGGTTTACATACAGTCGCTGAACGGAGCCAACTATAACGCAGCAGTTGCAGCTATGGGCGCCGACGATATCAACACCAAAGTATGGTGGGACAGAGACTAACAGCTGAACTATAAAAGAATAGAAAGAATAAAGACATACGTCATGAAAAACAGATATTTATCGTTTCTGGCCATCTGCTTAAGTGTGTTAGGTTTTACCTCGTGTATGGAGGAAGACCCGAACCCGGCGGAAGGCACTGTAAACCCGGTTGCTTCGCTGTACGTGGTGCGCGATGCCTTTCATGAAAAGGATATGGCACTTGGTACCGGCGCTTTGTTTGGTGCTTACCAGGCAGGCGGGGTAGTGGTTTCTGATCCGTCGGGTAAAAACTGGCCAGCAGGGTTGGTTGCCATACAAGATACCTGGAGAGGTAACCAGAGAGGCATTATACTTAACCTTGGCGAGCAGGCTGCTGCAACTTTTGAGGTGGGTGATTCGGTGTTGTTTGATGTGAGAGGTACGACTCTTACCCGCAAAAACGGCGTGCTGCAGATTGTTGGCCTGAAGCCGGAAGCTATCCAGAAAAAAGCAACTGGTTTGCCGGTAGCTCCAAAAACAGTATCGGTGAACGAATTGCTTACCAATTTCCATAAGTACGAAAGCACGCTGGTTATGGTAAGCGGCGATACAGACCCGCTGCCGGTAACCGGCGAAACCTATGCCGGCAACAAGCAGGTAGGCGATGGTTCAGGCAAAACTATAACCTTGTATACAGCTGCTGACGCCGCTTTTTCGGGACGTAAGTTACCGGCAAGCGCCAGCTTTGTAGGGATACCAACTATAGCCGAAAATGGAACGCCGGAGCTACGCATGCGCACCAGCGCCGATGCCCTGAATGCCAGCGGACCGATATATGCAAACTGGCCTGAAAGCTTCGAGATTCCGGACTATAACGAGAAGAAAAGCTACAACATGAAAAATGCGGATGGCTCTTCGAACAACGCCCGAAACCTGGCCACCGGCAACTGGACACTGTACCAATCTATACTGGAGCAAACGGCAGGCCGTGATGTGATCGTATCAGGAAAGCAGGCTGTTCGTTTCCAGCAAAACCTAACGGAGTCGGCATATCTACAGATGAACTTTGACCTGCCGAACGGCGCAACAAAAGTTACGTTATGGTACGCCACTTATTACACCGATAAGCCAAGCACCTGGCAGTTGGAGTATTCGCAGGACCAGGGCACCACCTGGACCAAAGTGGGTAATGCTGTTTCGGATGCAGAGCGCAACCACAAAATGGCAACGTTCCTGATGGATATTTCGGGGCCGGTACGTTTCAGAATAAACAAATTAGGCCTGGGTACCTCAAGCACAACCGTTAACAATGGCCGCCTTGGCATAGACGATTTCGCAGTTTACCAGAACTAAGCACACTTCTACATATAGGCGGCCCTGAAACTCGGGGACGCCTTTATTTTTACCCGCAACTATAGTTGCAGAAAGCAATTTACCCTAACCTGTTGGCTGCTTATATTTTAAAGTATAACATGGCATTCCAGGTCCGTCAGTTTTAAATTTCTTTGGGTGCTGGTACTGGCTTCGAGCTATTTGCCAGCCAGCTACCCTAAGAAAAGAAAAGTATTAACTCCGAACGCGCATTCATGTTTAAGCATACCCTCTACACCCTTTTGTTGTGTTTGCTGTTTGTTGGCTGCAAAAGCGAGAAAACAGACACGCCGACACCCACGCCACCACCCTCCGAAACCTTAACTCCGGTAACTGCTACTTTCCCGGCAGCGGTTTTTACAGACGTGGCCAATGTAAAACAAGGCAAGGCTTCGCTGGCTATACTCGATAAACTGATCGCTATAGTTAATGCCACGCCAAAAAATGCAACTATCTATTTAAGCATTTTCCTGTTCGATTACCCGGCGTTAATTCAGGCCATAAAAACAGCCAGCGAAAGAGGTGTTAAGGTTCATTTGATGGTAGACCTTGGCCGCACGGAGTCGCAGGAGACGAACCCACTCACATTTTACGAACTCAAAAGGTTTCTGGAAGCTCGCGGTGGCGAAGCTGTTTCTATTGCAAACGATGCCAGTTCCAGTGCCATTAACCATAACAAGTTTGCCCTTTTCTCGGAAGTAGTTACCACCACCGGTAATGTCCAGAACTTGGTATTCCAGACCTCGCATAACTTTACCGAAGACGATGCACGCAAGTTCCAGGATGCGGTGCTACTGCCACATACAGGCTTATTTGATGCCTATAAAACCTACTGGACTGATATGAAAGCCAAAGCAACTGCCGGTATGAAAGATTACTACTACAAAGAGTATACAGATGCCACGGCAGGTATAAACGCTTACTTTATGCCCAAGCGCCGCAATGGCACAAGCTATGGCGACGACACGATCATCGAATTCCTGAACAGCATTACCAACCCAGCTACGGCAACTATAAAAATTGGTATGTCGGACTGGACGAACACGCGCCTGAACATAGTGCAGAAACTTGCTGAGCTACAAACGCAGGGAGCAACTATAGAACTGGTTGTTAAAAATAAGATTGACGATAACATCATGTCCGGGCTGAGAGATCTGCAGCAGAAAGGCGCTTACCTGAAAGTTTATGACATTTCGAAAGCCAACATCCATGCGAAATTTATACTTATACAGGGCAACTGGAAAGGCGAAAATGCAAACATCCTGATAACTGGTTCGCACAATTTTACTAACAACGCCCTGCGCAACAACAACGAAACCATGCTACTGCTAAAGAACCACGCGCTCTTTACAGACTATAGCAATTACTTCGATAACCTTAAAACAGTGCCGGGCATTTAACAATATTCAACCATGAAGAGAAGATCCTTTTTAGAGCGCATGCTCCTGTTTTCAGGGGGACTTATACTTAGCGGCAGCTATACATCGGCGCTGGCAGCTCCATCAACCAGCACGATAAAAGGCAGGGTAACCGCCGGAAGTAAAAAGCTGGCAAATGTAGTTGTGTCGGATGGCTATAGTGTGGTAAAGACTAACCGCAAAGGTAAGTATGAACTACCGGTTAACGCACAGGCTAAATTTGTATTCATATCTGTGCCTGCCGGCTACGATTTCCCGAATGAGAACGGCATTGCACGGCATTACCAGTTACTGAACAAAGACAGCGAGCAAGACTATAGTTTTGAGCTGAAAGCCCTGCCAACCGACGATACAAAGCACAATTTTATTATCTGGGCCGACCCACAACCGCGCAACAAACGGGATGCCCAGCGCATGTTGGATGAGTCGGTGCCCGACACGGTGAAGACACTCCAAAGTATGGCTGCCGGTACGCTGGTGCATGGCATTACAGTTGGCGATATTACCTGGGATAATCCGGAACTATACAAAGAGTACGACCAGGGCGTAGCCACAATGGGTATTCCGTTTTTCCAGGTGCTGGGCAACCATGATCAGGATCTGAACAAAGGTGGCGATGAAGTATCGGATAAAACATTTGAAGCCACTTATGGCCCTACTTATTACTCGTTTAACCGCGGCAAACTGCACTATGTGGTGCTGGATAACGTGCGTTATTTGGGCAAAGACAAGCAATACGACGGCTATATTACCGAACGGCAACTGAAGTGGCTGGAAAAAGACCTGGCCATGGTACCTAAAGATAACCTAGTGATACTTTGTGCCCATATCCCGATACACTGGGGTGTGAAGAACAGGGAAGAGCTATACCCGATCCTGAAAAACCATAAGGTACACATCATGACGGGCCACACGCACTATAACCGCAATGTAATAGAGCAGGATATTTACGAACATAACCATGGCACGGTGTGCGGTAACCTCTGGACAGGCCCCGTTTGCGGCGACGGTGCGCCAGGTGGATATGCAGTGTATGAAGTTGATGGCACAGACCTGAAGTGGTATTATAAATCGACTGGGTTTGATGCGGACCACCAGATGACGATTTATGTGCAGCCAGCAGCAGAGCATAAACGCATGCTGGTAAACGTATGGAACTGGGACCCGGAATGGAAAGTAGAGTGGTGGGCTGATAACCAGTATAAAGGCACGTTGCAAAACATCATTTCGCACGACCCGGTGGCCTGGGAGCAATACCAGGGTGACCAACTACCAAAAGGCCGCACTTATGTGGAGCCACGTGAAACAGAACACTTTTTTGAAGCATTTGTACCGGCAACTATAAAACAGCTGAAAGTAGTTGCCACCGACCGCTTCGGCAGAAAATACGAAAGCCAGCAAGCGATTTCCTAACTATAGTTTATACTTCGATTTTGTCCCCCTTTGGAGGGCAGGGCCGTTAAGTTCTAGCAAATTCTCCCCTTGAGGGGAGCGCAGAGGGGTGTTTACATTAGCGGGTGAATTTAAAACTGGCTAACAATAGGCTTTTTGGTCCTGAATAACACCCCTATAATCCCCTCAAGGGGATAGTTCTCGGCAGAACTTAACGGCCCTGCCCTTTGAAGGGGGCAGGGGGATGATGACTTTAGTTGAAAATCTATAGTTTATACTAGTATTTATACTTTAGACCAGCATGATCTTACATAAAATAGTACCTGTTGCGGTGACTGCCCTGTTGTTAATAAGCAGCTGCAAAAGCACCGAAACAATAACCAAGCAACAAATGCCCGAACTACCTGCTTTTGATACCGAAGGGCACCGCGGCGCACGCGGCCTGATGCCTGAGAACAGTATTCCGGCGATGATGAAGGCATTGGAACTGGGCGTAACTACTCTGGAAATGGACTGCCATGTTACCAAAGACGGTAAAGTGGTAGTGACCCATGACCCATACATTAACCCGCTGTATGCCCGCACCCCGGATGGTAAAGACATAACCAAGGAAGAGAGCCAGAACTACGCCATTTACCAGATGGATTATGATCAGGTGCGCCGTTTTGAGATGGGTACCAAGTTTTATGATACCTACCCGCATCAGCAGAAAGTAAAGACTTATATTCCGTTACTTGCGGAGCTGATAGACTCGGTACAGAACCACATTAAGGCCAATAACCTGCCGCAGGTATTTTATAACATCGAAACCAAGTCGGTAGCAAACGGCGATAATACTATTCACCCGGAGCCTGCTGTGTTTGTGAAAAAACTGGTAGAGGTACTGGAAGAAAAGAAAATTACGGAATGGGCTATTGTGCAGTCGTTCGACCCACGCACGCTGAAAGTATTACATGAGCAGTATCCGAATATCAGGGCGTCGCTGCTGGTTAGCAACAAGGATAGCTTTGAAGAAAACATTGAGCGCTTAGGTTTTACGCCTGTAGTTTACAGCCCCAACTATAAACTGGTAACCCCTGAACTGATTGCCAAAGCGCATGAAAAAAATATAAAGGTAATTCCGTGGACAGTGAACACTGCCGAAGACATTGCGCGCCTGAAAGCTATGGGCGTGGATGGCATTATTTCAGATTACCCTAACATGTATAAAGAGCTGCAGAATTAAATGAAGGTGATGTTTTAATTAATTCTACTTGTCGATCTCTACACCCGGCTCAGGCAGCTTTACTATTTAGAGTTGTTTGGGAAGGGGTAGAGGAAGACGCTCTAAGTAACAATACTTACCTCTAGTATCATGAAATTGAATATCAGATTATACTTACTTACGCTTAGTAGTGCCCTTTTATTTGCTGCACAGTGCAATGCCCAGGAGCAAGCAGAAACCACTGAAAGCTCGGGTATTTTAATGGAAGAAGGCATAAAACCTGAAAAAGTAAAATACGACAGCACGTATCGCCCGGGCACGTACCAGGTGCAGGTAGATTATTTCCGGAACTATAAAAACTCAAAAAAGGACATCATTTTTTTAGGCAACAGCCTGACTGCCCACATCGACTGGAGCGAATTGCTGCAAAATAAGCATGTGCGTAACCGGGGCATCTCCAGCGATATTACGTTTGGTGTGCTGGAGCGCCTAGATGAAGTGATTGAAGGCAAACCTGCCAAAGTTTTTCTGCTGATAGGTATAAACGATATTTCGCGCAACGTACCTGAAGACGTTATACTGGCCAACTATAGCAAGATCATCCGCCGCATTAAAGCAGGTTCGCCGAAGACAAAAATTTACGTGCAAACGCTGCTGCCTACCAACAACTCCTTCGACAAGTTTAAGAAGCACTATAACAAGGAAAAGCAGACGGCTGTAGTTAACCAGGGTATAAAAAAGATAGCTGCTACCGAAAACGTAACAGTTGTAGACCTGCACCCGCACTTTGCTGATGGTGATGGAAAACTGAAACTGGAGTACACCCATGATGGTCTGCACCTGACGATAGAAGGCTACAAAAAATGGGCTGAGATACTGGAGAAGTATCTATAGCAAGAACGTTAGAAAATATGAAAGTTAGAAAGTTGAAGGCTCTGCAAATAGCGGGGCCTTTGCTTTTAAACTATAGTTACTTTTATGCCCATGCCTTCCAGGGCTTTTACGGTATAGTCCGAGATGCCGCTATCGGTGATGATCTGGTCTATGTCTTCAAAACCGCAGATCTTGCCGAAGCCTCTTTTTCCGAATTTTGTAGAATCAGCAAGCACAATCGTTTTCTGGGAGACTTTTATCATCTGGCGGTTTAGGTGCGCTTCGGTTACGTTGGTAGTTGTCAGGCCGAAGTCCAGGTCAATGCCATCTACGCCTAAAAACAGTTTGCTGCACGAGAAATCAGCCAGTATACTTTCAGCATACGGCCCGGTTACTGATGATGAACTTTTGCGTAACACACCGCCCAGCTGCATTACTTCAATTTCGGGGTGGCGGTTAAGTTCTAGGGCTATGTTTAGCGAGGGCGTAATAACGGTTAAGCTTGCTTTCGGCTGGATGTTTCGGGCAAGTGCCAGCACCGTAGTACCTGATGCGATCAGTATGGAATCGTTGGGTTGCAGCAAACTGGCAGCCGCCGCACCAATGCGCATTTTCTCCGATGCCTGTATTTTTTCCTTCTCGTTAACGGAGCGGTCTATGGTATAGGGGTTGTTGGCCGTGGCGCCGCCATGCGTCCGGAAAAGTAAGCCTTTGTCTTCCAGTAGCTTCAGGTCTTTGCGGATCGTTACCGACGACACACTCATCTTCTCGCAAAGTTCCAGCACATTTACTTGTCCTTCCTGCTTCAGTTTGTTCAGTATCTGCTGGTGGCGTTCGGCTAAAGTTAACATAAGGTTATACGATTTATACCTGTAAATATAGGAGGTTATACAGAGTAATGGAAGGGCAATAGTGGTATAGTTTCTCCTGCACTACAAGTATAAATGCTATAGTTGCTGAAAAATAGCAGTTACGTTGGCTGGCGTAACCAAAACTATAGTTCCGGATACATATTACAGAAAACTTAAGCGCTGCAAAACTGTTTTTCGTGCTCCAGCATCCATTGTTTTCTCTCCAGTCCACCGCCGTAGCCTGTCAGTTTTCCGTTTTTACCGATTACCCGGTGGCAGGGTATAACTATAGCTATTCTGTTAAAACCGTTGGCAGAGGCAACAGCTCTTACAGCGTCTGGGTTTTTGAGTAGTTCGGCTTGCTGCTGGTACGAGCGTGTTTCACCATAAGGTATCTGTGCCAGGCACTCCCAAACCTGGTTTTGAAACACCGTGCCCGGTGTGTGCAAACTAAGCGAAAAAGCTTTGCGCTGGCCCGCAAAATATTCTTCTACTTCGGTTTTGGCTTGTTTTATGTGTTCGTTCTCGCCGGCAATAATGGTAGCATTCAGGCGCTTTTGCAGATCCCTGAACTCTGTTTCCAGCATTCTGCGGTCTACAAACTCCAGCAGGCAAACCCCTTTTTCGGTGGCGCACACCAGCATCGGGCCAAGCGGTGTGGTTAGTCTGTTCATCAGGATCACGTTTTTTGCTTTGCCCGTTTTAGGCGAGCTGCCCATCAGCTTTTTATAGGTATAGCCAAACCCGCTCAACGATTCGTAGCCGGTTTCAAAAGCGGTGTCGGTGGCGCTCCTGCCGCCTTTCAGCTCCAGCAATGCCTGATTTATGCGGTACATTCTTTGGAAAGCCTGGAACGTAATGCCGTAGTGCTGTTTAAACCACCTGCGCACCAGCACGGGGCAAACCTCTTTCTGCCGGAGCGTGTAATCAGATATCTTTTCTTTCGGATTGCTTCTGACCAGTTCTATGGCGGTGTTTACCTGTTCCGGGGCGAGGTTGGCATTTTCGGTGGGGCGACACACTTTGCAGGGGCGGTAACCGTGGTTCAGGGCATCTTTAAAAGTAGTAAAGAAGGTAACATTCTCTGCCTTGGGTTTTCTGGCCCGGCAGGTGGCAATGCAGAAAACAGTTGTGGTCCGGACGCCTACGAAAAAGATGCCCACATAACTTTGGTCTCTGTTAAGCAAAGCGGTGTAGTAGGTCTCGATCTTCTCTTTATCTGTAACTAACATAACTCAAACACGGGGTTAAAGTTCTCCTGGGTTTTTACGTCCTGCAGCAGCTGCGCAAACCGGTCATACAGTTTCCCGAACAGGAAATTACCCATGCTAATGCGTTTTACACCAAGTCTTTTCAATTCCTTAAAGGCAGGCAGGTTGGGCATACACATTACGTTCAATGGTAAGCTGGTGCTGCCTGTAACTGCGCTGATGTCTTCTTTGGCCACTATACATGGTACAAAAATGCCATCTGCCCCAGCTGTTTCGTAAAGTTGCGCTCGAACTATAGTTTCCTGCAACTGGTTTGGGTGGCCAACTATAAACGTATCTGTCCGCACATTCAGAAACAGGTCTGTTCCGTTTTTCAGGAAGGCCTCTTTTATAGTTTCCAGAGTGCGGGCAAAACTATAGCTGTCGCAAAGGGTCCTTTCGTTTGCCACCAGGCTGTCTTCTATGTTAATACCGGCCACACCCAGGTCGGCCAATACGTTAATGTTTTCTATGATCTCCGACGTATTCCTGCTATAACCTGACTCTATATCTACAGAAAGTGGCAGGCTTGTATTGGCTGCAATCCTTTTTACCAGGTGTGCCAGCTCCGCAAATTCCATTTTTTCGCCATCCTCGTAGCCCAGCATACTGGCCATGGCAGCACTTGATGTGCCAATCGCCTCAAAGCCTTGCTGTTCTGCTATTCGGGCGCTTGCCACATCCCATACATTACAGATCAGGAGCGGCTTGTTTTGTTGGTGTAGTTGTTTAAATGTCATGAGGTTTCTTTTCTGCAAAGAATGCCATAAGGCGCCCGACCAGCAACCGAAAACTGAACAAGTATTTTTATTTTATCTCAGACTCGTGTGAACAACTTGCAAGCCCGCCAGCCATTGCATGCTAGTTATACCAGGCTATGGGTTGTTTTTCATTAAAAGCACGTGCAGAGATGCAATTTTCGTTGGATCATTTAAAATCCACTTTCTCATAGTATTCAAATTGACCATTCTTGCAAAATTGTCATCACCCTCAACTATATAGTTGTACTTAGTACCCATAAACCAAACTACGGCATAAATTATTTCGCCTCCATGCTTTTGCTGTAAAAACCGCTTTGGCTTTGTTGCCACAAAAATTGATTTCAGATCGGCAGTTGCTGCGCTGTCTAATTTTATTGTTTCAGTTTTTCGGGATTCAAGGTCACGATGGTTATACTGTAGTCCTGCTGTTGTGCCGGCGCGTTTAAAGTCTTTATAAATAAAAACTGAATCTGCTTCAATTTGGCAGTAGGCAGGAAATGTCAACACTATCAGAAATGCTTGTAGCAGTAATTTTTTCATCTTTACTAATTGACCATAACGATAGCTTATATCCGAACATGGCCTAAAACTTAAACAGGGCAAACGAATATACATTGTATATCTGAAACTATAGCAGCAAGGGCAAGTGTGCCGATCCGTAACATTAAAACAGTGCGACAGGCCAGAAGATTATAGCCTGTATAATTCATTCGTTTTTCCGACCTTTGCACCGGACTTTAGCTACAGAAACTATGCAACGCCCTGTTAAGCTTGTGATTTTTGCCGGTATCGTGCTGGTACTTTTGTATTTTGTGAAAGAGACTTTTTTAAGCGAAGAGAACTATATCAAACCGCTTCTGAAAGAGCGCGAAGACAAGGACCTGTCGTTCAGGAGCCGCACCAACAGCCCGTTTACCGAAGAAGGCCGCCAGAGTTTTAAGAACCTGGTGTATTATGAGCCCAACATAAAGTATAAAGTATCTGCCAAAGTAGAAGACCTGCCAAAACAGGATACCCTGCTGATGCCGCTCACAAATGGGAGCTACGAGCCTTATCTGCGTTATGCTACTGCTGTTTTCGAGCTCGAAGGCCAGCCCCAGCGCCTGACACTTTATAAAAAGCTGGCAAAAGAAGAAAAAGACCAATGGTTTGTGCCTTTCACAGACAAAACCAACGGCTTCGAGACGTATGGTGGCGGCCGCTTCCTGGATATTCCGTTTAAGGAAGACGCTAAAACTATAGTTCTGGACTTTAACCGCGCCTACAGCCCGTTCTGCGCCTACAACCCTGAGTACGTTTGCCCGGTTCCGCCAAAAGATAACCGCTTAACTATAGCTGTACCTGCAGGGGAAAAGGCATACGAAGCGCATAAATAGGAGGTAGCTTATTCGGATCTGTTCGTGCCATTTTTACAACTCGTGCCGCACTAAACAGAATAATGTTTAATTTTGGAGATGACTGGCTCTAACAATAGGAGCTAAACTATAAAAGAATAAAAATTACGACATGCTGATCTCACTCGACTGGTTAAAACAGCTGATTCATATAGATAAAACCGCGGAAGAAGTAGGTGCTTTGCTGACAGGCGCAGGCCTGGAAGTAGAAGGAATACACAAACTGGAAGCCGTAAAAGGTGGCCTGGAAGGCATTGTGATAGGCGAAGTGCTTACCTGCGAACGCCACCCGGATGCTGACAAACTTAGCCTGACTACGGTAGATATCGGAACAGGGGAGCCGAGCCAGATCGTGTGTGGCGCGCCAAACGTGGCAGCCGGCCAGAAAGTGGTAGTGGCAACCGTAAACAGTACGCTTTACCCAACTGGTGGAGAACCATTCAAGATCAAGAAATCTAAAATACGTGGTGCAGTTTCGGAAGGGATGATCTGTGCGGAAGATGAGATTGGTATTGGTACATCACATGCCGGTATTATGGTGCTGGATACGGACCTGCCAAACGGGACGCCTGCTGCTGAGTATTTCGGATTGAACCCGGATGAGATGTTTGAAATTGGCTTAACGCCTAACCGCGCCGATGCGGCATCGCATTACGGTGTTGCCCGCGACCTGCAGGCGCTACTTAAAACGCCTGCTACGCTGCCTGATGTTTCTGCTTTTAAAGTTGAAAATACCAGCCGAACTATAGCTGTAGAAGTTGAGAACCTGGAAGCTTGTCCGCGCTACGCTGGTGTAACTATAACGGGTGTAAAAGTTGGTCCGTCGCCGGAATGGCTGCAGAAAAAACTGCGCGCTATCGACCTGTCGCCAATCAACAACATCGTTGATGTTACCAACTATGTGCTGCACGAACTGGGGCAGCCGCTGCACGCGTTCGATGCCGACCAGATCGCAGGCAATAAAATTATAGTTAAAACTATAGCTGAAGGAACACCTTTTGTAACGCTGGATGACGTTGAGCGCAAAATGAAGGCTAACGACCTGATGATATGCAACACCGAAGAGCCAATGGCAGTTGCCGGCGTGTTTGGTGGTAAAAAGTCTGGGGTAACCGAAGCAACTACAACTATATTTATAGAAAGCGCTTACTTCTCTCCAGATTATGTGCGTCGCACAGGTATGGTACATGGCCTGAAAACAGATGCATCGTTCCGTTTCGAGCGTGGTACAGATCCGAATATGGTGATTACAGCTCTGAAGCGTGCTGCATTGCTGATGCAGGAAATTGCCGGAGGTATAATATCATCTGATATTGTAGATGTTTATCCTAACACGATCCAGAACACGGAACTGAGCCTGAGCATTGAGCGCACCCACCAGCTTATTGGCCAGCATATCGGTGCAGAGCGCATCAAAACTATACTTACCGATCTGGGCATTGAAGTGAACGGCGAAACTGAAACGGAGCTGCAGCTGTCTGTGCCTCCTTTTAAAGTAGATGTTACCCGTGAAGCCGATGTGGTGGAAGAGGTGCTACGCATCTATGGTTTCAACAACATTGAAGTAAGCGAGCACATGGGCACTACGTACATGGCCAGCTTCTCCAAGCCTTACCCGGAAGATGTGACTGACGCGATCATGGATTATATTGCCGACAACGGTTTCCATGAGATCATCACTAATTCTATTACTAACTCGAACTACTATAAACCGGCCGGCGACGCTGAAGTGGCAGGCCTGGTGAACGTGGTAAACTATAACTCCGAAGACCTGGATGTACTGCGCAAGAGCATGGTGTTTTCGGGGCTGGAAGTGCTGCGCCGCAACATTAACCGCCGCCAGCGCGACCTTAAATTATTTGAGTTAGGCAAAATTTACCAACAACAGGAAGACGGCACAACCAAAGAAAGCCGCCGCCTGGCGCTATACATGGCCGGCAACCTGACTGCCGAAAGCTGGAAACAGCCGGGTGCTAAAATGGCTTTCCATGACCTGGCCGCTGTAGTGCAGAACGTGCTGCGCAAACTGAATGCGTCGGACTACGAAACACAGCCGCTGCAGCCAAACCCATACATGAAGCAAGGTGTATCCTATGTGAAGAACGGAACTATAGTTGCCGAGATTGGTCCGGTGGATGCGGGTGTAGCGAAGTTTATGGAAGTGAAGGAGCAGGTTTGGTACGCCGAACTGAACTGGGATTACCTGCTGAAGAAGTATAAAGCCAACCTGACTGCTGAAGAGCTACCAAAGTTCCCGGAAGTACGCCGCGACCTGTCTTTGGTATTGGATAAGAATGTTACCTTTGACCAGGTGAAGCACATTGCTTTCAGAACAGAGCGCAAGCTGCTGCAGGACGTGAACGTGTTTGACGTGTACGAAGGCGATAAGATAGAGCAGGGCAAGAAAGCTTATGCTATCAGCTTTACTTTACTCGACAAGCAGCAGACCCTGACCGACAAAGTAATTGACTCCACGATGACACGCCTGATGCAGCAATTTGAGAAACAGTTAGGAGCTTTTATCCGGAAATAAGCCATGGCAAAGGAAGCACAACTGCAACATCTACAGCAGATTGAAGATAAGCTGCGAAAACTACTTAGCCGCTACGCAGATGTGCAGCAACAGCTAAGTAGTGCCCGCGAAGAAATAAAACTCCTAGAAACACAGCTGGACGAGAAAGATCAGCAAATAAAAAATTTTCAAAATCAGGAGAATATTGTTAAAATTGTAGACACGATAGCAGGAAACCCTGCAAATTCGACTGAGTTAAAGCTCAAGCTAAACGAATATATCAGAGAAATTGATAAGTGTATTGCTTACCTGCGCGACTAAAGTATATGATATACAGCGCAGAAAAGGTGAGCAGTAACTATAAACAACGCAACGGATGAGTGAATTATCAATTAAGATTCGCATCGCAGAACGCGAGTATCCGATGCGGGTAAAGGAAGAAGAAGAGGAAAGACTTCGCTTGGTAGGCAAGTTGCTGAACGAGCGACTAAAGTTCTTTAAAGACCAGTTCGGTATCCAGGATAAGCAGGACCTTCTGGCCATGGTTGCATTTGAGACCATGGTAGAGAAACTGAAACTGGAGGAGGACAAGAACAAGCACCTTTCTAAAGTAGGCCAGCAGCTTAACGTGCTGGATGACCTGCTTTCTTCGGTTAAGTAAACTATAGTGGTGGCCTTTACCATGTTCGTAAACTATAAACAGCTTTAAACCCGTCTTATTGCAGCGACTGCTAATGTGTTTTATACACCTTAAAACATGTTAACATGCCCGATATTCTATTAATTTTAATCACTGCCCTGGTGGCGCTCGCTGTGGGCGTTTACATTGGGCGTATGCTGCTGCAAAAGGTATACAAGCAGCAGGAGGTAGCTGCACGCCAGAAAGCTAAAGCTATTATTCGCGAAGCGGAGATAAACGCTGAGGCCATCAAAAAAGACCGCATGCTGGAGGCAAAGGAGAAATTCCTGAAGCTGAAATCTGAGTTTGAAGAAGAGTCAAACAAGAAGAAAAACATTATCATCCAGAATGAGAATAAGGTAAAGCAGCGTGAGCAGCACGTTACCAAGCAGATGGAAGATAATAAGCGCCGTGAAAACGAACTGAACAAAGAAAAAGAAGCCCTTAACTTACAGTTAGAGCACCTGCACAAGCGCAAGGAAGAGGTAGAGAACCAGCATAAAGAAGTAGTTGCCCAACTGGAGAAAATTGCCGGTTTAACTGCATCTGAAGCCCGCGAGCAACTGGTTGAAGCCCTGAAAAGCGAAGCCACCACGCAGGCATCCTCGCACATCAAAGACATTGTAGCCCAGGCTAAACTTACCGCTACCAAAGAAGCCAAAAAGATCGTTATCGAAACCATTCAGCGCACGGCTGCTGAGCATGCTATCGAGAACTGCGTTTCGGTATTTAACATCGAAAGCGACGATATCAAAGGTAAAATCATCGGTCGTGAAGGACGTAACATCCGTGCCCTTGAAGCTGCAACCGGCGTTGAAATTATAGTTGACGATACTCCGGAAGCCATCATTATCTCTGGTTTCGATCCGGTTCGCCGCGAAATTGCACGTCTGTCGTTGCATCGCCTGGTTGCTGATGGTCGTATTCACCCGGCCCGTATTGAGGAAGTGGTAGCCAAAACACGCAAGAACATTGAAGAAGAGATTGTTGAGATTGGTGAACGTACTGCCATTGACTTAGGTATCCACGGTCTGCACCCGGAGCTTATAAAGATGGTAGGCCGTATGCGCTTCCGTTCGTCTTATGGCCAGAACTTGCTACAACACTCACGCGAAGTAGCTAACCTTTGCGCTACCATGGCTGCCGAGCTTGGCCTGAACGTGAAACATGCGAAACGTGCCGGCTTACTACACGATATTGGTAAAGTAACTCCAGACGAGCCGGAACTGCCACACGCGATCATCGGTATGGAGCTTGCCAAAAAATACAAGGAGCACCCGGACATCTGTAACGCCATCGGTGCCCACCACGACGAGATCGAGATGACAGCGATGATCTCTCCACTTATTCAAGCTTGCGATGCTATTTCCGGTTCAAGACCAGGTGCACGTCGCGAGATCATGGAGTCCTACATCAAGCGTCTGAAAGAACTGGAAGAAGCTGCTATCTCTTTTGAAGGCGTTAACCAGTGCTATGCTATCCAGGCTGGCCGTGAACTGCGCATTATGGTAGATGCTGATAATGTATCAGACGAAAAAGCAGCACAGCTGTCGTTTGATATTTCGCAGAAGATCGAGAAGGAAATGCAATATCCTGGTCAGATCAAGATCACGGTTATCCGCGAAATGAGAGCGATTAGCTACGCTAAATAGAATCATACTTTTAGCCAAAGTAGGCCGCCTGTTGTACACGTTACAGCAGGCGGTTTTTGGTTTTATAGTATTATGTCATTTCGAAGCAAGGAGAAGTCTGAATTCTATCGTTCTACTTTTGTCATTTCGAGCATTCTTGAGACGAGAGTCGAAAAGAACCAACGTAGCTGTGAGAAACCTTATGTGTCCTGTAGTTTGCGGTTCAACTCTTCGAACCAAGCCTTTTTTTTCATAGCTATTTGTATTCCTGGGAGCTTTACCTACCCATCGTTTCAATTCAGCTTTGGCTCCCTCACGGCCGGGAGGCCCCGTCTTCGGTTTGATCGCTGCTTTCGCTTCCTTTGCTCGTTCCTCGCAATGCCTTGCGGCACCGGAACCTCTCGAGGCGCTCAATCCAAAGACTGTGATCTTTCTACTATTCACCACTAACTATAGCTTGCACCGGTAAGCTCTGAGATTTATCGTGGTTGTAGTTTCGTAGGGACAGGTCGCGACCTGTCCGATCTTGGTCTGTAACTATAGAACTATAACCTCAACTATAGCAAAGGCAAAGAATTCCCCTCTTGAGAGGGGCAGGGGTGTGTTATAGCGAAGGCTTAACGTATCTTCTCACAAGATCCTTCCAGGATGACAAATAAAATAGTAAGTAAAACTCCCTCTCCTGTTTATAGGAGAGAGCTGGAGCAAGGTGAAGCCCCAGACGCTAGCAGGAGCTGTGCACACTGCTAGGTTCAAAATCCTGCAAATCCTGATTCAGACAAAGACTTCCTCTCCTGTTTTAGGGGTAGGAGCACTTTTTAAAAGGAGTGGACTGGGGCGAGGGAAACAAAAAAGCCCTCCGTTTCCGAAGGGCTTTATAATTATGCTTTCACTTTTACCTTAGCAGGTTTCAGTTTTATAATACTCAATTTATTCAGCGTCCAGATCACAGGCCAGGTTGGGTCAACTTCCCACCACTTTACTCCAAAGTTAACGCGGTTAGGCAGTTTGTGGTGGTTGTTCTGGAATAGCTCGCCTCCTGTCAGGAAATCGAAGAACAGCGAGTTGCGTGACTTGTCGTTGTTATCGAAGTTCTGGTAACCATATTTGTGGCCGCTCCAGTTTACGATAGCGCCATGTACCGGACCCATCAGGAAATGAATTGGCAGCAGCAGGTACATCCACCAGAATTCAGCAAACTGAATGTAGAACAGCACATAAAGCACACCCCAACCAATACGCGAAAAGTAAGAATCGCCTACTTTTTCAATAAAATTCCAAACCGGGTAGTTGCCATCAAATCTGCGCTCCGGCTCAACGCGGTTGTTTAGTACATCGTTGTAAATATTTTTGGTCTTCCACATCATCGTAAAGGCATTGTTAGAGTAATGCGGCGAGTGTGGGTCGCGCTCTGTGTCAGAAAAAGCGTGGTGCATGCGGTGCAAAATGGCATAAGCACGCGGCGATAAAAAAGAAGAACCTTGCGCGATATAGGTCAGCAGGTAAAACGCTTTCTCCCAAAACGGGTTCATGGTAAACATCTTATGGGCTGCATACCGGTGCAGAAAAAAGGTTTGTACAAACAGGGATAGGTACCAGTGTACTAAAAAGAAAATCAGGATAGCCATTAAAGCGGAAGAATTGATATTTTAATAAATTGATAAGCAGGTATAAACTATAACCTTGCTAAATGACTGCAAAATTACGACAGTTATTTATATCAAAATAGACAAAGCGCTATAAAAGTTCAGAAAGTTGATAAGGATCAACTTTTATAATGAATAGTGATTAATGAGGAGTAATGAATAAGTAATGATAGTATAAGTAATAGAAGAGTATGATTATAGCAGTTTCACCTGCTTCTCATTAATCATTACTCATTATCAATTACTCATTAACTAAACGGCTTCCAGACGGCGGCTGCAGGTAGGGGAGCAGTTATAGTTATAGTTGTTTTCAAGGTTGGGTGCTCGAAATGCAGGGTGTGGGCGTGCAGGGCAATACTTTTATCGGGGAGTGGTTGTGGGGCGCCATACTTTAAATCGCCAACTATAGGACAGCGCATACTGGCCAGCTGTACCCGTATCTGGTGTGGCCGGCCGGTAATCGGGTTTACTTCCAGCAGGTACTTGCCTTGTTGGTTACCAAGTAATTTATAGTTGAGTTCAGACCTCGCGCCCGCAGGGTTTTCTTTTGCGTAAGCTTTCGTAACGTTTTTAGAAGCATCTTTTACAAGCCAGTGCACCAGCGAGCCGCTCTCCTGTGCAGGTTTATTCTGAACTATAGCCCAGTATATTTTCCGGGTTTTCTTGCTTCTGAAAAATTCGTTAAGTCGGGTTAATGCTTTAGATGTTTTGGCTAACAACACTACACCGCTCACCGGGCGGTCGAGGCGATGCACTACGCCTATAAACACATTGCCGGGCTTATTATACTTGTGCTTGATGTAGTCTTTAGCCAGGTCAGCTAAGGTTATGTCGCCGGTTTCGTCGCCGTGTACCAGCAAGCCTGCCGGTTTGTTCACCGCCAGCACATGGTTATCCTCAAACAGAACACTTAAAGCCATAGGCTTTTTAATGAGTAATGAATAATGAACAATGATTAATAGAATGAGGATTACTTTGCAACAAACTATAATTAGTCATTACTCATTAACCATTATTCCTTAATTAATATGCTTCCTGATCAGTTGGAAAATCGCGGCTCTTAACGTCTTTCACATAATTCTGCACGGCTTCTGTCATAATACTGTGCAGGTCAGCGTAGCGACGAAGAAAACGCGGTTTAAATTCTTTGTTTATGCCCAGCATGTCATGTACCACCAGCACCTGTCCATCTACATGCGGACCAGCACCTATACCAATAATCGGAATATGTAGGTTTTCAGCAACGCGTTTAGCCAGTTCAGAAGGAATTTTCTCCAACACTATAGCAAAGCATCCAAGCTCCTGTAGCAACTGAGCATCTTCAATCAGTTTCTGTGCCTCGGCTTCTTCTTTAGCACGAACCGTGTAAGTACCAAATTTATAGATTGATTGCGGCGTTAAGCCCAGGTGGCCCATCACCGGAACGCCAGCGCTAAGTATACGCGTAATAGATTCTTTAATTTCAGCGCCACCTTCCAGTTTTACGCCATGCCCACCAGACTCTTTCATGATACGGATGGCCGAACGAAGCGCCTCTGAAGAATTGCCCTGGTATGACCCAAAGGGCATATCCACCACTACAAACGCCCTCTTTACAGCACGCACCACCGACTGCGCATGGTAGATCATCTGATCCAGCGTTATGGGTAAGGTGGTTTCGTGGCCGGCCATTACATTAGAGGCAGAGTCGCCAACCAACAACACATCAATCCCGGCAGCATCCAGAATAGAAGCCATGGAAAAGTCGTAGGCCGTTAGCATCGATATCTTTTCGCCGCGCTCCTTCATGTTTTGCAACTGGTGCGTGGTGATTACTTTTACATCGCTTTTTTTCTGTACTGACATGGTATTGCGTGATTTTTTTGTAAAACTATAAAACTTTAGAAACAATAACAGCCACCCGTGGGCGGCTGTTCTGCTTTATCTGAAGTTTATACCTGATGTAGAGGATCTTTTTGTGAGTTTAAGGTCGCGGAGCAGTGCTGATCTGGCACTTATAGTCAGGTTATAACCTCTAATGTAACCAAACGGTGTCCAGCTGATGCTCATATCCCAGCAGTGCAGGTCTCGGTGAATGTTTAAGCGTGCGCTGGATAGTTCCTGCTCAATAATATCATACGAAGCGTAATAACCAATCTTCCATTTATCGGTCAGGCTTACATCGCCATCTACACCTACAGTATTGGCTATAGTGTTTGGGTTACTGCCTAAGCCACGGGTAAAGTTTAGGGTATAATCAATGTTCAGCGACCACGGAATTTTAAAATCTACATAGTCCGGCTCAAACGGGTTAGGTTTTTGAGTGAGCGTAGGCAAATTATTTGGTGTTGATGTTTGCGTACGGCGTGCCTGTGGGTTTAGGTTTGTACTGATCTGCAGGCCTGCATTAATCAGGCGCGCCGGTTTAAAGCCAGGTCCGTTAAGCAAATAACGGTCAACGGGTCTGCCAAGCGAGTCAGACTCGTAAGGTGTAAAGCTGGAGTTAAACCCGATGTTCACCACTTTAAACAGACGTGTGTTCAGGTTCATGGTTATCTGGCTCATTTTCAGGGAGTCGGCTGCAAAGTTGTAGGCTCCCCGTATGCCAAAGTTATCGATGAGGCTTACCTTTTCAAATGCCTTTCCTGTCGTATCTGTCTTCGATTTCACCTTCATTTCCAGGTTGTTGGTAATGCCGAAGCTCAGCGCACTTTGTAGTCCAAAACCAGGTACCCCGGAGTCAAAACGTCTCAGCATTTCGTAGCGTGGCTGCCCGTTTGTATTTTCGCCTACATACAGGTTCTGGTAAAACCCGAAGTACGGATCCCCGAAGTCTGGTTTATAGATGTACGAAACCGATGGCCTGATCATGTGGCGGATGGCTTCTACGCGTTTGCCCTTCACATACATGGTACCGTAAATGTTGGTACTAAGCGAGGCGCTGGCGCTATAGTCATACACACGGCCAAAACCTGCCGTATCTACATCCAATGCATTAGAATCCGGATCGTATCTGAATGTATACTTTCTGTCTGTCCAGGTCTCAGAGTAATTTACGCCCGGCGAAAGGGTAAAGTATTTAAACAGCTTATAAGAGCCCAGGTTAATGTCGAAGTTGTGCGTGGCAGAGCGGCGGCCATTTTCCCAAAGCGTAGTAAAATCGTTCAGGCTGATTTCCCGGATGGTGTCGTTGCCGCCAATTACATCTACGCCTCCAAAGTTTGCAGCAGTTCTTTCTGTCCGGTTTGAGAGTGTGCTTTTAGCATTTACGTTATAGCCAACCGTTATACCTTCGTACCAGCGGCCGGTAGGTGTGTTCTTGGTCAGGGCCTCGTATAAGCTGATCGACGACATGCTGAAGTTCATGTCAGGCAATACAAAATTCATCTGCCCATCCGGGTTCTGGCCCTGGCTTAGTTTAACTGTATAGCTAAAGGGAGTATTCTGGATGTTTTTCTGATATGAAATGCTGGAGTTGAACGATGCGGCCAGCCTGTCTGCAGTGCGGGTGTTGCCTGTTATCTGGTTATGGATAGAGCTACCGGCATTTACACTTGCCGTAAAGCGTCCTTTGCCTGGTTTCTGCACCGGGCTATGCGACCATCGCACAAAAATGGTTCTCCTCGAATCCGGTATCTGGTCAAAAATATCGCCTGTTGAGCGGGACCGCGCTACATCTGCTTCATCAATCTTAAAGTAGGTATGCTCTATGCCAAAATTGCCCCGGTACGAGTAACGCTTGTTATAGTCGGCATTCAGGCGCAGGTCGTAACCACCCAGCGAGTATACATCGCCGGTTATACTGGCACCAATGTAGTCGTTCAGGGCCAGGTAGTAGCCACCATTCATCAGGTAAAACCCGCGCAGCGAGTTCTCACCAAAGCTCGGAACTATAACCCCCGACGAGCGATTGTTCTTAGGCGTCGGGAACAAGCCGAACAGGAAGCCCAACGGTGTAGGAATATCGCCGATAACCAGGTTAAATGGCCCCGACATGACTTTATCATTCGGGATGGCTTTTATTTTGCCGGCGTTGATGTAAAAGTGCGGGTGCGCCAGGTTGCAGGTAGTGTACTTGTTATGTAACCCAAAAATCTCGTTGGCTTCATTCTTTTTTACAATTTCGGAATGTATAAAACCTTCGCCTTGTTGCGTTACTACTTCGGCAATGCGGCCGCGTTTTGTTTTATAGTTATAGGCAATGCGTTTGGCAGAATAGGTTTCGGCACCATCCACAAAAACCGGTACGCCAATATCTTTGCCCGACGAGTCGGTAACGGAGGTGGCAGTAAGGGTGTTTTTTTCGTAATCGATCTGGATGTAGGCAGCCTCCAGGGTCATGGAGCCATAGTTTATTTTGGCGTCGCCGTACAGGTGCACTACCTTGTTGTTTGCTTCGAGCTGGATAGAATCTCTGGCAGAATATTTGATTGTCGTCTCGATGTCGCCTTTTGGGGCGGGCAGGGTTACCGAGTCTCTTTTAACTGTATCCTGAGGTGTTTTTACGGGGCGTATACTACGTGCAGGGGTTCGCTGCGCTAACGCCCAAAAGGGAGCAAGTACGGCAAGCTGCAGCAGCAGCGAAAAAATTAAAATGTGTCGCAACTTCTTCAGACTTCTCTAAAGTTTTTATTTAATTTGTACAAAGTTATTGTTTTAGCTTTTAACTAACGAGCGTTGTGAGAAATATTGTTACTGTTTCAGTTTTAGCCCTTGTATTCTTCCTGCTTTCATCCAACAGGCTGGAGTACCGCAAAGACTACAAAGTTCGCACTGTAGTGATTGATGCCGGCCACGGTGGAAAAGATAATGGTTGTAATGGCAAAGTGTCGCACGAAGCTGATGTGGCTTTGAGCCTTGCTTTGCAGGTAGGTAAGCTTATAGAAACTAACCTGCCTGACGTTAAAGTAGTGTATACGCGTAAAACTGATACGTTTGTTGAACTAATAGACCGCGCCGGCATAGCCAATAAAAACAATGCCGACCTTTTTATCTCTATCCACCTAAATTCAGGGCCGGCTGCTGCCTACGGCACCGAAACCTATTCTATGGGGTTGCATACCTCTAAAGGTAACCTGGATGTAGCCAAACGCGAGAACTCGGTAATTCTGCACGAAGACAACTATAAAGAGAACTATGGCGGCTTTGACCCTAACTCGCCACAGAGCCATATTTTATTTACCCTGCACCAGAGCGCTTACATGGATAACAGCCTGCGCTTTGCCCAGAAAGTAGAAAACGAATTTAAACACAGAGTAGGGCGCAGCAGCCGCGGTGTGAAACAGGCCGGCTTTCTGGTGCTCTGGAAATCTTACATGCCTAGTGTGCTGATAGAGTGCGGTTTTCTTACCAATCCTACCGAAGAAAAATTTCTTAACGATAAAACGGGGCAATCGTATATGGCTTCAGGTATATATCGTGCTTTCAAGGATTATAAGAAAGAACTGGAAGCCATGAACTAATACAGCACATAAAATCCCTTCGTGAAAATATCTAAAGAAATAAAAGTAGCGCTGCTTGGTATAGTAGCACTTGTGATCTTATACTTTGGGTTCATGTTCCTTAAAGGAGCTGACCTTTTCTCCGATACCAGGACCTACTATGTTGTGTATAATAACGTAGATGGCCTTACTGCTTCTAACCCCGTAATGCTGAATGGCGTGCAGGTAGGGTCGGTACAAACGCTGAAGCTGATGCCTAAAGAGCATAATAACATTCTGGTAGAGATAGAGGTAGGGGAGGAACTACAGATCGGTGACTCTACGATAGCAGCACTTGCCAGCTCGGACCTGCTGGGCAGCAAAGCCATAACGCTATACTTAGGCAACAGCAAAAAAATGTATAAAGGTGGTGAGCGCCTGATTGCGTTTAACGAAAAAAGTATAGCCGACATGCTTACGACCAAAGCTGTACCGGTAATTGATAAAGTAGACACTACCCTTGCCCGCGTAAACCGCCTGCTCGACAGCGAAGCCAAACAAAACCTGCAGCTTATTCTGGCCAACACCCAGGCAACCACCGAAGCACTTAACCAGATGCTACGGGCTAACCAGGGTAACATACAGGAAATAACAGCTAACACCAACCGGCTAATGGCCTCGCTGATAAAGACACAGCGCCACATTGACCGTATGGCCCTGAACATGGCCGAGATAACCGATACCCTGAAGCAGGCCGAGGTAAATAAACTGGTAGATAACGCCAACAAGGCTGTGGTAGAAATGCAGCAGACGGTAGCCAAGCTAAATTCTAACCAAGGCTCGATGGGCAAGCTGATGAATGATAATGCGTTGTATGAGAACATGACCCGCTCTACCGAAGCCCTGAACATGCTGCTGCGCGACATACAAGCTTACCCGAAACGCTATGTGCAGTTCTCGCTGATCGGCAGAAAAGATAAGTATAAGGTAGATGCTACCGGTCGCGTAATAACCCTGGACGAGGTAAAAGAAATGCAGGACGAGAACCCGGATGAGTTCAGGAGGCCGGTGCCCGACACGCTTAAAATTCCGCTGAAACCAGATACAACAAATTCTGAATAAGGCTATATAAAATCGTATATTTGTGAAATCCGCTCCTGGGGCGGATTTTTCTTTGTAAGCAGTTCCTTAATTCAACCCTACCCTCAATGGATATCGAATTCAACAAAAACGAAGACTCCTTAAAGCAGCTTACCTATCAGCTTAAAACTAAATTAAAGAAAGTATACCTGGGTGGCGGCGAAAAGCGCATTGCCAAAGAGCACGAAAAAGGCAAAATGACAGCCCGAGAGCGCATTGCTTACCTGATTGATGAAAATTCTGAATTTCTGGAAGTAGCTGCTTTTGCCGGCGAAGGCATGTACCCTGAAGTTGGTGGCTGCCCGAGTGGCGGTGTGGTAACAGGTATTGGTTACATTAAAGGCCGCCAGTGCGTTATAGTTGCCAACGATGCCACTGTTAAAGCCGGTGCCTGGTTCCCGATCACAGCCAAGAAAAACCTTCGTGCCCAGGAAATATCCATCGAAAACAAACTGCCAATTGTTTACCTGGTGGATAGCGCTGGTGTTTTCCTGCCGATGCAGAATGAGATCTTCCCGGATAAAGAGCACTTTGGCCGCATGTTCCGCAACAACGCCGTTATGAGCTCGATGGGCATTGTGCAGATAGCTGCTATTATGGGAAGCTGCGTGGCTGGTGGTGCGTATCTGCCTATCATGAGCGACGAAGCCCTTATAGTTGAGGGTACCGGTTCTGTATTCTTAGGTGGTTCTTACCTTGTTAAATCTGCTATCGGCGAAACTATAGATAATGAGACGTTGGGAGGTGCAACCACGCATTGCGAGATTTCCGGCGTAACAGACTATAAGTGCAAAGACGATAAAGAAGCGCTGGACCACATCCGCACTATTTTCGATAAGCTAGGCGATAACCCCAAAGCCGGCTTCAGCCGCGTAGAGCCAGCTGCTCCTAAACTGGATGAACAGGAAATTTACGGCATCCTCCCTTCTGACCGCGTGAAGCCTTACGACATGATGGACATCATCAACCGTTTAGTAGATAACTCGGAGTTTGAGCCTTACAAAGAACTATATGGCCAGTCGCTGATCTGTGGGTTAGCGCGCATTGATGGCTGGGCAGTTGGTATAGTTGCCAACCAGCGCAAGATCGTGAAAAGCAAAAAAGGCGAAATGCAGATGGGTGGCGTTATCTACTCCGACTCAGCTGACAAAGCTGCCCGCTTTATTATGAACTGCAACCAGAAGAAAATTCCGCTGGTGTTTTTGCAGGATGTGTCCGGGTTTATGGTAGGTAGCAAGTCTGAACACGGCGGTATTATAAAAGACGGCGCCAAAATGGTAAATGCTATGGCTAACTCGGTGGTTCCTAAATTCACGATTATAGTTGGTAACAGCTACGGGGCCGGTAACTATGCCATGTGCGGTAAAGCCTACGATCCGCGCCTGATCTACTCATGGCCAACAGCACAGTTAGCTGTTATGAGTGGTGCGGCCGCTGCTAAAACTTTACTTCAGATACAAGTATCAGCGTTAAAAGCTAAAGGCGAAGAAATTACCCCGGAAGCCGAGCAGGAACTGCTGGAGCGCATTACCGCAAAGTATAACGAAGAACTGTCACCTTATTACGCGGCCGCTCGTTTATGGGTAGATGGCATCATCGATCCGCTGGAAACCCGCAAAGTAATATCGATGGGGATAGAAGCGGCCAACCACGCCCCGATAGAGAAGCAGTATAATGTGGGTGTGATACAGACGTGATATTGATAATGAGGGGTAAACTATAGTTTAGGATTCTTCTCCTGTGTAATCATCCCCCTACCCCCTTCAAAGGGCAGGGCCGTTAAGTTCTGCCGAGAACTATCTCCTTGAGGGGATTATAGGGGTGTTATTCAGGAC
>NZ_JAAEAA010000019.1 GCF_010119545.1 Pontibacter fetidus
CCTGGAAGCTCTACAAACCGATCGTTTCAATTGAGCTTTGGTGCCTTCCTGGGCCGGGAGGCCCCGTCTTCGGGCATCGCGCTGCTGCCTTCTTGCTATCCTCGTGCCTCGGATTGGCTCACGCCACCGCAATAAGTCAAAGGCGCTCAACCCAAAGACTGTGATCTTTCTACTATTTAACTGCAACAATAGTGTGAGACTGCTTGCTTCGACATTGATCGTGGTTATAGTTTCGTAGGGACAGGTCGCGACCTGTCCGTGGATAGGCTGCAACTATATAGTTATCCTTTCAACTATAGCAAAGGCTTAAACTCCCTCTCCTGTTAGGAGAGGGCTGGGGTGAGGTAAAACAGCACCTATAAAACTATAAACCCAACTATAGCCAAGACAGAAAACTCCCCTCTCGGGAGGGGCAGGGGTGGGTTGAAACGCTAACTATAGACCTATAGATCAAACTATAGCAATAGCAGTAAAAACTCCCCTCCATGGACTACCGAGAAGCGAATTTGAAGGTAGCGAGCGTAGCTCTGAGTGGGTAAGGGTGGTTTGACCACAGTAGCTTATAAAACTATAGCCAGCGCTATTGCAGAGCTTCTCCCTGCCGGGCCAGTTAAGTCAGAGACTCAACATTCACTATAAGCCACGAGTCTGGAGGCTCGCGCCAGCAAAATAATTGGGGGTTATAAACTCCCTCTTCTGTTTTTGGGAGAGGGCTGGGTGAGGTATAATCCTGAAAACCCTAAAAATCTTAGTCCTACTTTAACGGCACATACACCACTTTCTTCGTCTCAAAAAACTCTTCGGTAAAGTAATCGCTGAGGTTATATTGTTTTGAAATAAGGCCTGACTCGGCAATTTCTTCTTCCAAGTCTCCGCCTTTTAAATAATACAGCCCCTCAATTGGGGAGCCGGTCTTTTTAAAGCTGTTCATCACCCATGGCCAGAAATTAGCAAGACGGGTAACAGCACGGCTCACCACAAAATCAAATTTATCACGCACCTGTTCGGCCCGCACATGGCTGGCGGTAACATTCTGCAAATGCAGCTCACGGGCTATCTCCTGCACCACATGTATCTTTTTGCCTATTGAATCTACCAAATGGAATTTCACATCCGGGAACATGACAGCTAATGGCAGACCTGGCAAGCCACCACCTGTACCCACATCCAATACCGAGGTATGCGCCGGAAACTGAACCACTTTAGCTATACCCAGCGAATGCAGTATATGATGCTCGCCAATATGGTCCATATCCTTGCGCGAGATAACGTTTATCTTCTGGTTCCACTCCTGGTATAGTTCGCCCATGCGCTCATACTTTTGCAACTGGTCTTCGGTAAGGTCCGGAAAGTAACCTGATAGCAGTGTTCGGATAGCGGTCATGTTTATAGTTAGAAAGTTAAAAAGTTAGAAAGTTATACGGTGGTAAAATACAGCACTATAGTTACCAGCCCAACTACAGCTACTACGGCTAAGGCCATTAAAACATCAAACAGCAGCATAAGCCCGGCGTTACGGTACTGGCCTCCGTATTTTATAGTCAGCTCCCTTTCAACTGCAGATTTATTACGCAAGCGTAGCTGCAGGTATAGTTCTCCTGTTTTTGCCAGCAACCTTTCACCAATCCGAACTTTCATATCAACTATAGCTTACGAGCTGCAAAAGTATAAAATAAGTACGGGATAGGCATTAAAACTATAAAACCCCTGCCGCACTCAGGCAACAGGGGTCTTAAAACGAAATCAATATTTTAAATTCAATGGTTAAATGGTTGTATTGTTAAATGGTTAAAAAAATCAACAATCAAACAATTTAACCATCAACCATTAAATAAGGTGTTTCTTGTTCTTCACCATGTCATATAGCAATTCGCGGGCGCGGTGCAGCTGGGCTTTTACAGTTCCAAGCGGTGCGTTCAGCTCCGTAGCTATCTCTTCATAGCTTAGCTCGTTAAAGTAACGCAGTGTTACCAGGCGCTGGTATTTCTCGGGCAGCTTGGCCACTACGTACTGCATGATCTCGATCTTCTGATTTTTGATTGCTTCCTCCTGTGGGTTCAGGTTCTTGTCCTTAAAGTCTATGGTTATCTCGTCGCCATTATCAATTTTTATGGCTGAGTCGATACTCATCGTTTTAATGCGGTTCTTGCGGATAAAGTCGATACAGTTGTTTGTTGCGATACGGAACAACCAGGTACTGAAAGCATACTCCGGGTTAAACTTGTGCAGGTTTCGGAACGCCTTCGCAAAAGCTTCTATCGTTAGGTCTTCGGCATCATCGGCGTTGCGCACCATTTTAAGCACAACGTGGTATACAGGCTTTTTATAGATACTCATCAGCTCAGCATACGCTTTCTCGTCGTTGTCTTCAACGGCTGCTTGTATCAGCTTGAAATCGTGTTTAGCTTTCGCTGAGAATTGTTTATTTACTTCCATCTGATTCGTTTATACAGTAGTACAGATATACCAAGGAACAGGTAATTAAAAAAGTACACAATGTCTAGTACTGGCAATAAAAACAAGGAGAGCTTGTCGTTTAGTCTGCGTGCTACTGATGCATACGCGGTAAACATTACAATGTACCGCAAACCGACTATAGCGGCTAATATAGCTAAATGACTATTTACGACAAGAAGAATGATAGCTAATACGTAAAAAAAGATGTTAGAGATTACGAATGCGCCAATTTTTCTTTTATCATTTGCTTTATACTGCTTTCCTGCAGATAAGTGCCTTCTCTTCTGGATGATCCATTCCCGAAACGTCTTTTTGGGAATACTCCAGGTCTGAGCCTCTTTGTCTATAACAATATTTACTTTGCTATTGTTGACGGCATCTCTAACAAATAGGTCATCGTCGCCGCCGGTTGTTTTGATATGAGAGGCAAACCCTTTGTTTCTAAAGAAACACGTTTTGGTGTAAGATAAGTTTCTACCCACCCCCATGTAGGCGTGTCCTTTATTTGCCTGAGACAGATACTGAATAGCCGTCAGTAATGTTTCATATCGGATAAGATGATTTAAAAATCCTTTTAATTGTGCATACGGAGAGTAGCCAAGTACCACATCAGCCCCTGTTACGTACCCGCTCTGCATCTTTTCAATCCATTTAGGACTATAAGGCCGGCAGTCAGCATCGGTAAAAAGCATGTGCTCGTATTTGGCAGCCCGTATACCTAAGGCTAACGCATATTTTTTAGAATTAAGATATTCCGGCGTCTTTTTTATAGTTACCACCTTAAAGTTAGGGAACTGTTTTTCCAGTTCGTACAGGTAAAACTCGGTGTCGTCGTCGGAACGGTCGTTCACTACCAGCACTTCAAACTCAGGGTGCTCCTGGTCAAGCAACATGGGCAGTAGCTCAAACAGGTTGTCCTGCTCGTTATGGGCAGCAACTATAACCGATACCGGAACGTGCTGCGTTATGGCAGGGTCCTGGTGGCGGCTTAACGGGAAAAAATAAACTAGGGCAAAATATAACTGCACCAGCACACAAAGGCCGAGCAGCGCTAAAAGTACAAGTGAAATCAAAGTAAAAGTTTAATTATCAGATTATCGGATTTCTAAAATGAACAATAAGTAAAATTGACTCCTTTATCCTGCCCATACAAAGGCATCACTATAAGCCATTCTACAATTATATCTCAAAAATAGCTATTCTGTGGGCATTTCCGAATGCTGATTGTAATTAATAAATCTTTAAGGTTTGTACTGCACTTGTTCGTATCTTTGCGGCTTATTTCTTTAAATCATAATAATCTGCTGGTGAGCAACTATAGCCGGCAGCCGCTTCTTTAACCGGGGAGCATTTAGCGCACACTATGCAATTTTCGTTAGTAGTAACAGATAAACAATCCAAAGCACGCGCAGGCGTGGTGCAAACCGACCACGGCGCCATCGAAACGCCTATTTTTATGCCCGTTGGCACAGCCGGCACTGTTAAGGCCGTACACCAGCGCGAACTGAAAGAAGATGTTAAAGCTGAGATCATACTGGGCAATACCTATCATTTGTACCTTCGTCCGGGCCTGAAAGTGCTGGAGCAGGCTGGTGGCTTGCATAAATTTAACGGTTGGGATAGGCCCATTTTAACAGACAGCGGGGGTTACCAGGTTTTTTCGTTATCCGGCACACGCAAGATAAAAGAAGAAGGTGTAAAGTTCCGGTCTCATATAGATGGTTCTGCGCTTGATTTTACGCCTGAAAACGTAATGGATACGCAGCGAACGATTGGCGCTGATATTATCATGGCCTTTGACGAATGCACCCCCTACCCTTGCGACTATAGTTACGCCAAAAACTCGATGGAGCGCACGCACCGCTGGCTGCAGCGCTGTGTGGATAGGTTTGACAGCACCGAACCAAAGTATGGGTATAATCAAACGCTGTTTCCTATAGTTCAGGGTAGTACTTACAAAGACCTCCGTGTAAAGTCTGCTGAAACGATTGCCAGCTTTGGCCGCGAGGGCAATGCCATTGGCGGTTTGTCGGTGGGTGAGCCGGCCGAGATGATGTACGAGATGACCGAAGTGGTGTGCGATATACTGCCTGCTGATAAGCCGCGTTACCTGATGGGCGTAGGCACTCCGGCCAACATACTGGAGAACATTGCGCTGGGCGTAGATATGTTTGACTGCGTGTTGCCAACCCGTAATGCCCGCAACGGCATGCTGTTTACCACGCAAGGCATTATTAATATCCGGAACAAAAAATGGGCCGACGACTTTACGCCAATAGATGCGGAACTGGGCGGTTATGTAAGCACGTTTTACACCAAGGCTTATCTGCGCCATCTGGTGCACAGCACCGAATACCTGGCCGGCCAGATCGCCAGCGTGCATAACCTTACCTTCTATTTATGGTTGGTAAAACAGGCGCGCCAGCAAATTATAAACGGCACTTTCCGCGACTGGAAAGACGTAATGGTAAAGAAATTAATGACACGTTTATAGTTAGAAAGTTGGGAAGTTAGAAAGTTAAAAAGTTGTTCTTTCTGTTCCCGTAACTTTCTAACTTTCTAACCTTTTAACTTTCTAACTTTTGAAGATTCTCGACTGGTACATATTGAAGAAGTTTCTCACCACGTTTGTGTTCGCGGTGCTGATACTTGTATCCATTATCCTGGTAATCGACTTTACGGAGAAGAACGATGACTTTATACAGGAGAAGGTACCATTAGCCGAGATCATTTTCGATTACTACATCAACCTGATTCCGTTTTACGCTAACATGCTGAGCCCGATTACGGTGTTTATTGCTACGGTGTTTGTTACGGCAAAACTGGCCTCGCATACCGAGATTGTAGCCATGCTGAGCAGCGGTATCAGCTTCAGAAGGTTGCTGGTACCGTATGTGGTTGGTGCTGCGTTTATCGGGGTTTCTATTTTCGGGCTAATTGGCTGGGTTATTCCGAATGCTAACAAAAAGAGCGTAGCCTTCCAGGTAAAGTATGTTAAAAGCCCTTATACCTACGATAGCCGCAATATCCACATCAAAATTGCTCCCGATGCATATGTGTTTATGGAGAGCTATAACAACAATGCACATATCGGGTATAACTTTGCTCTCGAACAGATTGATGGTACAATCTTAAAAAGCAAAATCACATCCAACAGCGTGTCCTGGGACGAAGAGGCTGGCAAGTGGCACATGGATTTTTATACCCTGCGCACATTTAACGGCGAAAAGGAAACGATCTATAAAGGCCAGGACCTGGACACCACCCTGAACATGCAGCCCAAAGATTTTGAAAGCACTTACAAACTGGAGCAGACCCTTACCCTGCCCGAACTGAACAGCCTGATAGCAGAAAAAAAGATGCGGGGTGCCGATGATATCGAGATTTACCTGGTGGAGAAGTATGAGCGCTTCAGTTACCCGTTTGCTATTATTATACTTACTGTAATTGGTGTTATAGTTAGTGCCCGTAAGGCCCGTGGGGGGGTTGGGGTACAGATTGCGCTCGGTTTTTTCCTGGCGTTCGTATTTATAGTTTTCGTTATTACCAGCCGAAGCCTGGCACAGGTCGGCGATATTCCGCCACACATTGCAGCCTGGATCCCAACTATAGTTTTCACGGGCATCGGCTTTTTACTTTACCGTTACATACCGCGCTAATGCCACGCTTAAAAGATTTTATAGAGCTTCATTTTGTTATTTTTCTGTGGGGCTTTACCGCTATACTTGGTAAACTGATAACTATACCCGCTGTAGAGCTGGTAGCTATCCGTACATTAATTACCGCCATTGCGCTGGGCCTTATTATCTACAAAACCAAGGCCCCTTTCTGGCTGGGCAGGGCAACAGGCCTTAAAATGCTGGGTGTCGGTTTCCTGATAGCGGGGCACTGGATATTGTTCTTCGCAGCAGCACGCGTATCGTCGGTATCTATCTGTTTAATAGGTATGGCCACTGCCAGCCTCTGGACCTCGTTCCTGGAGCCTATGTTTACGAGTAAGAAAATAAAGCCTTACGAAGTGTTCCTTGCCTTGCTCATTATACTTGGCCTGTATATCATCTTCCGGGAGGAGACAGATTTTAAGAGCATCCTGGGTATAAGTATGGCGATAGGCTCCGCATTGCTGGCCTCTATTTTTACGATCATCAATGCGGGCTTGGTAAAAAAGATACCTTCCACCACGATAACCTGCTACGAAATGGGCGGGGCGTTCCTGGGCACTATTCTGTTTTTACCGGTTTATACCCTATATTTTGCGGAAGGCAACCAGCTTAACTTTAACCTTATCCCAATGGACTGGGTTTACCTGGCTATACTTATACTGGCTTGTACGGTGTATGCCTATACTGCCGGTGTACGGTTAATGCAGCGCATCTCGGCCTTCACCATGAACCTGACCGTAAACCTGGAGCCTGTGTACGGCATTATCCTGGCTATTTTTATTTTTGATGAAAGCAGCCAGCTATCGCGGGAGTTTTACATTGGGGCTGGTGTGGTATTGTTGAGCGTGTTTATTTACCCGGTCATCAATACTATAGCGGAGCGTCGCAAAAAACTACAGAAGGCCTTTCCAGACGAGGTAATTTTGCGGGAAGATTAAATCCGGGGCATCGCCTTTAAAAATACCATACACTGCAGAGCCCGATCCCGTCATGGAGGCATATGCTGCGCCAGCTTCGTACAAATTTTCTTTAAGCCGGGCCAACTCCGGGTACTTCGGGAACAGCGACTTCTCAAAATCGTTGTGCATAATGTCTTTCCATAGTTTAATATCCTGCTTCAGAACCATTTCCATGGTGCAGGTTGGCTTTTCGGGGGTAACGCCGGCATAAGCTTCGGCAGTGGTGATATGGATGCCCGGGTAAACTATAACACAACTATAGCCTTTCAGGTCAATAATAGCCGGCTCAAAAACATCGCCCCGCTCCACAGCAATTACCGGTTTGTTCTCCACAAAAAAAGCGCAATCGCTGCCCAACTTACGTGCATAGCCCTGCAGAGCATCTACTGCTAGTTTAAGGTCGAAAAGCTTATTCAGGATGCGTAACACAAAAGCTGCGTCCGAAGAGCCACCACCTAAGCCCGCTCCCATTGGTATAACCTTGTGCAGGTGCATGTGTACGGGTGGCAGGTTATACTCCTGTTCCAACAGTTTATAGGCTTTCAGGCAAAGGTTGGTTTCGGGGTTGCCGGGCACAGGCAGGCCACTCATGCTAAACCTGTTTTCCGGGGCAGGCAACATCTCGAGGGCATCGCACCACTGTACCGGGTAAAAGCACGACTCCAGGTTATGGAAACCATCGGGGCGTTTTGAGATAATCTGTAAACCTAAATTTATTTTTGCGTTCGGAAAATCAAGCATCGGTGTAAGTATAATTGCTGCAAGTAAGCAAATAACGGGTATTGTGTGTACTTGTTCTGAAGAGTTTTTAATTGATCCTGGTTTAAAAACTACTACGCCCAACCAAACATACTGAAAACTGAATACGTATCGGTTAGCTGCATGCCTGGCAAGTATACGCTTGTCTGATAAAAACACCATCTGTTTTAACAATAAAAGAACGTATAAACGTTGGCATAACTATAGTGCATGATTACCTTGCGTGCCGGTAACTTTCCGGTAGGCACTTCAACAGATTTTCGCTTACTTGTATAGCAGTAACTGCCACCACCCTCATGAAGCAACTAAATTACAGACCGGGTCGCATCTTTTTATCGGTGCCGCACATGGGCGGGCATGAGCGCAACTATGTGCAGAAAGCACTTGAAGATAACTGGGTTACCACTGCAGGCCCTAACATTCCGGGGTTTGAGCACGACGTATGCCAGCACACCAATGCGCAACATGCCGTAGCCCTGAGCTCCGGTACAGCTGCACTACACCTGGCCTTGCGTGTGCTGGGCGTTAAAGCCGGCGATGAAGTGATCAGTTCTACCTTTACGTTTGTGGCATCGGCAAACCCTGTACTATACCTGGGGGCTACGCCAGTTTTTGTTGACAGCGAACCAGAAACCTGGAACATGGACCCCGAACTGCTGGAGAAAGCCATACAGGATAGTATAACCCGTGGTAAAAAGCCTGCCTGTATTTTAGTAGTGCATTTGTATGGTATGCCTGCCAAAATGAAGGAGATTATGACTGTGGCAGACCGGTACGAGATTCCGGTACTGGAAGATGCTGCCGAAGCCCTGGGCTCCAGGTATAGCGGGCACCAGGTTGGTACGTTTGGGAAGATCGGGGTATTCTCTTTTAACGGAAATAAGATTGTAACTACATCCGGTGGTGGTGTGCTGGTAACTGCCGATGCTGCACTGGCAGAAGAAGCTGCTTATTTAGCGAACCAGGCCAAAGACCAGGCTCCCTATTACCTGCATTCGCAAATGGGCTACAATTACCTGCTAAGCAACGTGAGCGCCGGCATTGGCCGCGGGCAGCTGGAAGTGTTGGAGAAAAGGGTAAAACAACGCCGCGAAATCTATAGTTACTACAAAGAGCAGCTGCGCGATATAGAAGGGTTGACCTTTCTGCCGGAACCGAAAAGCTGCTTCTCTAACCGCTGGCTCACAACTATACTTTTACCCGAAGGTTTTAAACCGGAACAAGTTCGCCAGGAACTGGAACACGATAACATCGAAACCCGCCCCCTCTGGAAACCCATGCACCAGCAACCGCTTTTTGCGAACTATACTTACCACGGCAATGGCACCAGCGATCGCCTTTTTGAGCGTGGCCTTTGCCTGCCAAGCAGCAGCAGCCTGACCGAAGAAGATCTGGAGAAAGTAGTTAGAGCCCTGAAACAGGCACTGGAAGAATAACTATAGTTTATATTTTACTTAATCCGCGTTCCAGGTCTGTAAGCAACTCTTCAGGCTCCTCTATCCCTACTGATAACCGGATAACGCCAATTGTAATCCCTATTTTCTGTTGCTGCTCTGCCGTAAGCGCGCGGTGCGAGGTACCTAACGGGTAAGAAATGGATGTACTCACTCCCGCCAGCGACGGGGCAAACGGAATCTCTTCCAGGCCTTGCATAAACCGGTTTACAGCTTCAGCATTATCCTTTATCCGAAAACTCAGCATACCGCCAAACATGCCACAGCCCTGATCTTCAGCTAATGCATGTTGCGCATGCGCTTCTAAGCCAGGGTACCAAACCTGTTCTACCTTCGGATGCTGCTGTAGAAACTCAGCTATAGTTTGGGCATTGCTGCAGTGCTGCTTCATGCGCAGGCGCAGGGTTTTTAGACCGCGTGCTGCCAGCCAACTCTCAAACGGGCTTAGGTTCAGGCCATAGGTCAGCATTACTTTCTGTACACGTTGCAGGTCTTCCTCGCTCTTACAGATCACAACACCTGCTGTTACATCGCTATGCCCCGATAAATACTTTGTAACACTATGGATCACGATGTCAGCACCCAGGCTAAGCGGTTTGGTAAGTATAGGTGTGGCAAAAGTATTATCGATTACCAGCTTTATGTTATGCTTCTTAGTTTCTTCAGCCAGTCGTTTAATGTCGAAAACCAATAGCAATGGGTTACTCATCGTCTCGGCTAAGAACAGCTTTGTAGTTGGCTGTACCAGTGCGTCAAAACTATAAGTTTCAGCTGATGGCACATACGTTACACTTATACCTATCCGGCTCAGCTCCTGCGTCAGTAACGACGACGAACCACCGTAAATCTCTTCGGCACACAATACATGGTCGCCAGCCTTACACACCGCCAGTATTGCCGCCAATATCGCCGACATGCCCGACGAGGTAACTATAGCTCCTACGCCACCTTCCAGTTGGTTTACTTCATTGGCCAGCTCATCCGAGTTTGGGTTGGCATAACGCGAATACATGTAGCGCTGGCCCGGCTGTTCAAAGTATAGCTCCAGTTCGTTCAGGTCGTCAAACGTAAAAACAGAGGTCTGAAAAATAGGTGTGGCTTTGGGTTTTATGTGCGGCATAGGTCAGGTGTAAATCGAGCTTTAAGTTAAGCAGGAAATACCAAACTATAGAATACCGCTTCTCAATTTCTGAACCCGCATACCTTAAAATTTTAGCTTTCGTTTAATGATTTTATAGCCTGGTTATAGTTGCGTTAATCCGGCTACCTATTTTCTGTTCACACATCCATCAACTATAAAGCTTAAAACTATGGCAAAATCTGCAACCGATTTAGTAAAAGAAGCGAAACAAAACATCGAGAACCTGACGCCGCAACAGGTGCATGAAGAATTAAAAAATGGCAAGGCAACGCTTATTGATATCAGGGAAAGCGAAGAGCTGAGCCAAAACGGTAAAATAGATGGGTCGGTACATGCACCTCGCGGCATGATCGAGTTCTATGCCGATGAAACGCAGCCTTACCATAAACCGGAGTTCGATAAGAACAAACGATTGATACTGCATTGCGCCGGCGGAGGCCGTTCTGCATTGGCTACCACTACACTACAGCAAATGGGCTACAACAATGTGGCGCATTTAGATGGTGGCTACAAAGCCTGGAAAGAAAGCGGTTTCCCGGTGAAAGAATAACTATAGCCACATTAAATAAAAACGCCTTCTGCTCACTTAGAACAGAAGGCGTTTTTGCTATTGTAGATAGATCTCGTTACTCGATCACAGATTCGGCAAGTACAATAATCTTATTATTCAGTACTTCTACCACACCGCCATCCACGGTAAAGAACTCTTGTCCCTTTTTGGTAGTTACCCGGATTCTGCCTCTTTCCATGGTGCTGATAAGTGGAGCGTGCAGGTTCAGTACTTCAAAAGAGCCGTTAGCTCCCGGAAACTGGGCTGCATCTACCTCACCGGCAAAAACCTTTTTATCTGGTGTGATTATCTCTAAATACATCTTTATTAGTTAAGAGTTTAGAGTTAAGAGTTATAAGGTATAGTGGCAGAACCAACTTCTAACTTTTAACTCTTAACTTTTAACTATAAAATCTATTTTGCTTCGGCCATCAACTTCTCACCTTTCGCAACGGCATCTTCAATTGTACCTACAAGGTTGAAGGCAGCCTCAGGAAGGTGGTCATATTTACCGTCCATGATCTCGTTAAAGCCTCTGATAGTGTCTTTGATATCAACAAGTACACCTGCAAGACCTGTAAACTGCTCTGCTACGTGGAACGGCTGAGACAGGAAACGCTGTACACGACGTGCTCTTGATACAACCAGCTTATCTTCGTCAGAAAGTTCGTCCATACCAAGGATAGCGATGATATCCTGAAGTTCTTTGTAACGCTGCAGGATCTCCTTAACGCGCTGTGCTGTGCCATAGTGATCTTCACCCAGAACGTCAGCAGAAAGAATGCGTGAAGTAGAGTCCAGAGGGTCTACTGCAGGGTAGATACCAAGCTCAGCAATTTTACGCGAAAGTACTGTAGTTGCATCCAGGTGAGCGAAAGTCGTTGCTGGAGCAGGGTCAGTTAAGTCATCCGCAGGTACGTAAACCGCCTGTACCGATGTAATTGAACCACGCTTGGTAGACGTGATACGCTCCTGCATGGCACCCATTTCAGTTGCCAGCGTTGGCTGGTAACCTACCGCTGATGGCATACGACCAAGAAGAGCCGATACCTCAGAACCTGCCTGCGTAAAGCGGAAGATATTATCGATAAAGAAAAGGATATCACGACCAGCGCCGGTACCATCACCATCACGGAAGTTTTCAGCGATAGTAAGACCAGACAGGGCCACACGTGCACGCGCCCCAGGAGGCTCGTTCATCTGACCGAACACCAGTGTTGCCTGAGATTTCTCCAGCTCAGCCATGTCTACTTTTGTCAGGTCCCATCCACCTTCTTCCATCGAGTGCTTAAACTCTGCACCGTAACGGATGATGTCAGACTCAAGGAATTCGCGAAGCAAGTCGTTTCCTTCACGGGTACGCTCACCTACACCGGCAAACACCGAAAGACCTGAATAAGCCTTTGCAATGTTGTTTACCAGCTCCATGATCAATACTGTTTTACCTACACCGGCACCACCGAAAAGACCAATTTTACCACCTTTTACATAAGGGGCAAGCAAGTCGATTACTTTAATACCAGTATACAGGATTTCAGATGAAGTTGCCAGGTCTTCGAAACGCGGCGCAGCGCGGTGAATTGGCAAACGGGAAGTAGCAGCGGGCTGTGGTATACCATCAATCGCTTCGCCGATCACGTTGAACAGACGACCGTTGATAGCATTACCAGTAGGCATTGTTATTGGGCCACCCAGGTCATTTACCTGTGCACCACGGGTAAGGCCTTCGCTGGAATCCATCGCAATGGTACGTACACGATCTTCGCCGAGGTGCTGCTGCACTTCTAGCACGATGCGCTGACCGTTTTCTTTAATTACCTCAAGTGCATCGAGGATATTTGGAAGTTTTGCGTTTTCACCCGCAAAGCTAACGTCCACAACCGGACCGATAACCTGGGTAATTCTGCCAATATTCGCCATTTGACTTTTTATATTGATTAACTTGTATAACGGAGTTATTTCAGGGTGCAAAACTAATGTATAAATCTCTTATATCCATGCAACACCTCAAAAAGTTTTGCCTTGCTGGTATACTATAGTTCGATACAGCTAACATAAGCTATATTTTATTATTGCCGCTGTTAAACTTTAGGGCACTTTACCTGTCTAAAGCACGCTATTACTATTAAAAGTTGTTAAACTAGCTCTTTTTAAGCTGAGTAGCGCCTAAATACAAACCACCAACACACTTTATTATCTAATCTTTTAGCCTAACATGAGAAAATTTTACCTCCTGTCGCTTCTCCTGCTATTCTGCTTGGGGGCACAGGCACAGTCGCCAGCTAAAGGCAACTACCAGTTAGCGTCACGCTTCTCACCCAAAAAATTGCAAAAGCTTATTTTCAGTACAACTATAGACCCACACTGGCTAAAACAGTCAGACAGGTTCTGGTATGAGTACGAGACTAGCAATGGCAAGAACTGGTACATTGTAGACCCTGCCACCAAAACCAAAAAGCAGCTTTTCGACAAGGATAAGCTTGCTTCTGCCATCACCATGATCGTGCAGGACCCGTTTGATGCACAGCACCTGCCAATCGAGAACCTGAAGTTTTTACCGGGCGAGCAGAATATCCAGTTCGAAGTTAAAAGTACGCTGGATGAAGTAAAGAAAGACCGAATTGATAAGACCGCTCCGGATTCTTTGCAGAAAAAAACATTCTACTTCCGTTATAACCTTGTGACCGAGCAGCTGCAGGAGCTGAAAGACTACGAAAAACCAAAACCTAAAGCACGCTGGGCCTCCATCTCCCCGGATCAGAAAACAGTAGTATTTGCCCGTAAGCACAACCTGTACTGGATGGATATGGCCAATTACCAGAAGGCCCTGAAAAACGAGAAAGACACCACTATAGTAGAGCACCAGTTAACTAAAGATGGTGTAGAATACTATAGTTACGGTGATAGCAGAGGCGAAACCAACGCCGAGCGCGAGAAAAATAAAAACAACCGCAACGCGGCACGTGTACTTTGGTCCCCGGATTCTAAGTATTTTGCTTTTATCCGAACAGATGAGCGTAAAGTAAAAGACCTGTGGGTAATACACAACACGGCCAAAGGCAGACCCGAACTGGAAACCTATAAATACCAGATGCCAGGCGAAAAAGAAGCCCCTATCAGAGAGCTTATGGTGTTCGACTTTGCCGCTAAAACATCTAAGAAGATTAACACTGCTTCTTTTAAAGACCAGGAATTAGGTTTGTGGAATGCACCTGACCTGAAAAAGAACCGCGACGACGAACACCGCCCGGACATCTGGCATGGCACCAACAACAAACTATACTTTACCCGCACCAGCCGCGACCTGAAGAAGATCGATATCTGCGAGCTGGATGTAACTACCGGTAAAGTAACACCAGTTATTAACGAGCGTTTCAACACCTATGTAGAGGTACAGCGTGTTGGCCTGGTTAAAGGTGGCCAGGAGCTAATCCATTGGTCGGAGCGCGATGGCTGGGGACACTTTTACTTATATGATGCTGCCGGTAAACTTAAAAACCGCATCACAACAGGTTCTTATCACTGCGAAAGTATAGAAGGTATAGACGAGAAAAACCGTGTACTATACTTTACTGCCAATGGCCGTGAGACAGGCGAAGACCCTTACTTGCTGCACTTATATCGCATTAACTTCGACGGCTCAGGACTGACACTGCTGAACAAAGGCAACTTCGACAACTTTGCTAACCTGAACGATGGCAACAGCTACTTTGTAAACACAGCTTCCCGAGTTAATACAGTTCCGGTATCAGCGCTGTATAACAGCAAGGGCAAAAAGGTAATGGATTTGGAGAAAGCAGACCTGAGCCGCCTGATGACAACCGGTTACAAATTCCCGGAGCCGTTTATGGTGAAAGCTGATGATGGTATTACAGACATTTATGGTGTGATGTATAAGCCATTCGATTTCGACTCTACCAAAACGTACCCTGTTATTGCTTATGTATACCCTGGCCCACAAACCGAAGCAGTAAACAAATCGTTTGGTCGCAGCATGGACCGCATTGACCGTTTGGCGCAACTTGGTTTTGTAGTGATAACAGTTGGTAACAGAGGTGGCCACCCGGCCCGCTCTAAGTGGTACCATACCTATGGCTACGGCAACCTACGCGACTATGGCCTGGCCGATAAGAAAGCAGCTATTGAGCAGCTGGCAGACCGCCACAAATTCATCAACATAGATAAAGTAGGTATAACCGGGCACTCTGGTGGTGGTTTTATGTCTACGGCAGCTATGCTGGTTTACCCTGATTTCTTTAAGGTAGCTGTATCAGGTGCTGGTAACCATGAGAACAACATCTATAACCGCTGGTGGAGCGAAAAGCACCATGGTGTAAAAGAGATGATCTCTCCAAAAGGCGACACCTCTTTTGTATACAACATCGAGAAAAACCCTGACCTGGCGAAGAACCTGAAAGGCAACCTGCTATTAGTAACCGGCGACGTGGACAACAACGTGCACCCGGCCAACACCATCCGCATGGCAAACGCCTTGATCAAAGCTAACAAGCGTTTTGATTTTATGCTGATGCCAGGGCAGCGCCACGCTTTCGGCGACATGACGGAATATTTCTTCTGGCTGATGGGCGATTACTTTACCAAACATTTGCTAGGCGACTTCTCGCAACCTGTGGATATACAGGAAATAAACCGGGAGATTGAGAACGGTGGCGAGAAAAAGAAAGGCGCCATTACCGGCACAGGCACAGGAGGTGGCCGAATTGCCGAAGAGTAGCCAAACTATAGTTTAACGTAAAAACAAAAGATCGCAGCCAGGACTAACCTGGCTGCGATCTTTTGTTTTTTACAAAGTGTAGATTGCCTGCTACACGCCTGCCACCTGGCTATAGTTGCTTCAGCAGCTCTATCTGGTCATCGTTAAGCAAAATGTACCTGTTGTTAAAAGGGTTGGCGTAAAACTTCTCTGCAATTACGTACTCGCCGGTTTTTAGCTTATGAATGTTGTAGCTGAACAGGCTGTTGGAACGTTCAATTACCCGTTCTGTCGTGCTCAGATCGAGTTGGCGACCACAGGTTGTTGTGATCATTTCGCGGTTAAATGTTGTAGTAGGCATAATAATAAGGATAAGGGAGTTCCTACTTTACGAAACTGCTAGCAGTTGGTGACACTTCAGAAAAAATAAACCGGATTTTTTTTCCTGGGTTAGCCGATTGTTACTGCAGGTCTGCTTTCAACCCCACAAAAGTACATCAACTATAAAATCCGTAATTCTGCTGTGCTCTTAAACTATAAGTTCCTACTTTTGCTAATCCGTTACATCAACCCAGACAAAACGTGGAAAATCAACTGACAACAGTCGAAACTGCTCAGAAGCTTGGCCTTCTGGAGGAAGAATTTGAAAAGATCAAACAGATTCTGGGCCGCACGCCCAATTTCACCGAGTTAAGTATCTTCTCCGTAATGTGGTCGGAGCACTGCTCTTACAAAAACTCCATTGTCTGGCTTAAAACGCTGCCAAAAGACTCGCCACGCATGCTGGCAAAAGCCGGTGAAGAAAATGCCGGCCTTGTCGATATCGGCGATGGTTACGCCTGCAGCTTCAAAATAGAATCGCACAACCACCCGTCAGCCATAGAGCCTTACCAGGGCGCTGCAACCGGCGTGGGCGGTATAAACCGTGATATCTTTACGATGGGTGCCCGCCCAATTGCGCAGCTTAACTCCCTGCGTTTCGGCAACCCTAATTCCGAGAAAACAAAAGGCTTGCTACGCGGTGTTGTAAAAGGCATCAGCCACTATGGCAATGCTTTTGGTATACCTACTGTTGGCGGCGAGCTTTTCTTTGACGAATGCTACAACATAAACCCGCTGGTAAATGCTTTCTCGGCAGGTATAGTTAAAGTAGGCGAAACGGCTTCGGCTACCTCTTATGGCGTAGGCAACCCGGTGTTTATAGTTGGTTCTGCTACCGGTAAAGATGGTATACACGGTGCCGCATTTGCATCTAAAGACATCAACGAAGATTCAGCCAAAGACCTTCCATCTGTGCAGGTGGGCGATCCGTTCCAGGAAAAACTGTTACTGGAAGCTACATTGGAGATCATCCAGTCGGGCCACGTAATTGGTATGCAGGACATGGGTGCGGCCGGTATCACTTGCTCTACTTCTGAGATGAGTGCCAAAGGCGAGCACGGTATGGATATCTGGTTGGATAAAGTTCCTACCCGCCAGGCCAACATGATGCCTTTTGAGATTTTGCTTTCTGAGAGCCAGGAGCGCATGCTTATAGTTATGAAAAAAGGCTATGAGCAAACTATAAAAGACATCTGTGATAAGTGGGACCTGTACTGTGAGCAGATAGGTGTAGTAACTGAAGGTGGCCAGTTACGCTATTACCAAAACGGTGAGTTAGTAGCTGAAGTACCTGCCAATGACCTTGTGTTAGGTGGAGGTGCGCCAGTATATCATCGTGAGTATCGCGAACCAGCTTACTTTGCTGAAAGCAAGAAATTTAACATCGACCAGGTTGCTGAGCCAGAAGATTACCAGAAAGTAGCTGAGTTTTTAGCCACACACCCGAACATTGCCTCTAAGCGCTGGGTATACCGCCAGTATGACTCTATGGTGGGTACTGCCACCATGACGACGAACGCCCCTGCTGATGCCGCTATAGTTAAAGTAAAAGGCACTGATAAATCGATTGCGGTAACCGTGGATTGTAACAGCCGCTACGTGTATGCCGACCCGGAAGAGGGAACCGCTATTGCTGTAGCCGAAGCTGCCCGCAACATCGTTTGCTCTGGCGCCGAGCCGGTAGCCATAACCAACTGCCTTAACTTCGGCAACCCCTACGTGCCGGAAGTATACTGGCACTTTGTAGGCGCCATTAAAGGCATGGGCAAAGCCTGCACCGCATTTGGTACGCCGGTTACAGGTGGTAACGTAAGTTTCTATAACCAGTCATCCGACGAAGGCCCTGTGTTCCCGACGCCAACTATAGGTATGCTGGGTATACTGGAAGATAAAGCAAATAAAATGACGCTGGCTTTCCAGAACACTGGTGACATCATCTATATGATCGGCGATGCACAGAATAACATTGCTTCTTCGGAGTACCTATACTCTTACCACAACGTGAAACTCTCTCCTGCTCCATACTTTAACATGGACGAGGAAGTAAAGCTACAGGAAACTATAAAAGAGATCATCGCAAACAAGCTGGTTAATTCGGCGCATGACGTAGCAGATGGTGGTTTATATATCGCGTTGTTAGAGTCGGCGATGCCAAACGAATTGGGCTTTGATATCGAAACAGATAAAAATTTCAGAAAAGACGCATTTTTATTTGGCGAAAGTCAGAGCCGCGTAGTGGTGTCGGTTTCGCCGGAACAGCAGGCTGCTTTTGAAAGTGCGCTAAAAAATAACGGTGTGAATTTCACTAAATTAGGTGCCGTAACTACCCACGATTGCCACATTGATGGTGAACTTTTCCATGGCATTACAGTAGCCAAAAAGCACTACGATACCGCGCTGGAGCAGATTTTAGACTAATTTTTTTCGATTTTTTTTCGGGAAATGTTTGCAGTTTAAAATCGTCTCTCTATCTTTGCATCACTGAACGACGAAGGGGCTTCCACCCTGAAATCTAGTAAGTAACTTGTCCGATGGTGTAACTGGCAACACGTCTGATTTTGGTTCAGAAGAGTCCAGGTTCGAAACCTGGTCGGACAACGTTTAAAAAGCCCTTAGCAAACGCTAAGGGCTTTTTTGTTTTACAGCTTTTTTACTTTACTCTTCTGCCTGTTAACTATAACCGGTTCGTTTTATAGTATGGCTCCAGCAAGGCACCTGTTGCTTTTGTGCTACGTTACAGTTTATAAATTATAGCCCGTACTTTAAACTATAACTGCTGCGTTACTAAAATACAAGGGTACTAAGCGTTATAGTTTTAGAAAATTGCCTGCATAATTATCCGTATAATCAGGTATCGCTAACAAGTTATTTCGTAGCTTTGCAGGCATATTAATCTTAACCTAAACCCTTCATTTAGCTTTAAGTAAGACTATGCCCCAGGTAAAAATCTTTTCCGGATCGGCCTCCCAGTATTTAGCTGAGAAAATTGCTACTGCCTACGGCACTAAGCTCGGCGACCTAACTATTTCCCGCTTCAGCGATGGTGAAATTGGCGTACACTATAACGAGTCGGTGCGTGGTGCCGAAGTCTTTATAGTTCTCTCTACGTTTCCGCCGGCTGATAACCTGATGGAACTTATGTTGCTGGTAGATGCTGCTAAGCGTGCATCGGCGCACAAGGTAATTGTGGTAATGCCTTACTATGGCTATGCCCGCCAGGACCGTAAAGACAAGCCACGTGTTTCTATCGGGGCAAAAGTGCTGGCCAATGCCGTGCAGTCCTGCGGTGCCGACCGCCTGATGACCTGCGACCTGCATGCCGGCCAGATACAAGGTTTCTTCGATATTCCGGTAGATCATCTGGATGGATCAGCCATATTTGTGCCTTACCTGCGCAGCCTTAACCTGGGCGAGAACCTTATCTTTGCGTCTCCGGACGTGGGTGGTGTGGTACGTACAAGATCATTTGCCAAGAACTTTGGTGCCGAAATGGTAGTTTGCGACAAGCACCGTGTGCGCGCCAACGAAATTGCCTCGATGCAGGTGATCGGTAACGTGGAAGGCCTGGATGTAGTGTTGGTGGATGACATGGTAGACACTGCCGGAACGATAACCAAAGCAGCGCAGCTGTTAAAAGAAAAAGGTGCCAGATCAGTTCGTGCTATTGCCACGCACCCGGTGCTTTCGGGTCCGGCTTACGAGCGCATCGAGAACTCGGTACTGGAGGAACTGGTAGTTTCTGATACCATTCCACTTAAGCAGGCTTCTTCTAAAATAAAGGTGCTTACGTTCTCCGAACTGTTTGCACGCGCTATTAACAACGTAGTTACGCACGAGTCTATAAGCTCGCTGTTTATATAAGCTGAATTGTTAAATGGCTGAATGGTTAAATTGTTAATATTTTTTTAGAACAAATTTCAACAATTAAACAATTTAGCCTTCAACAATTAAAATAAAAGGTCTACCTTTGTGGCTCGAAAAATTTTAACAAATTCATTTTATGAAAACTTTAGAGATTATAGGGTTTAAAAGAGCAAATCTCGGCAAAGCGCAGACAAAAGAACTGCGTAATGAGTCTTATGTACCAGGTGTATTATATGGCGGCGCTGAGCAAGTTCACTTCTATGCACCAGCTATCCTGTTCAGAGACTTAGTTTATTCTCCGGAAGTATACGAAGTAGACTTAAATATTGAAGGGACACACTACAGAGCAGTAATGCAGGATGTACAGTTCCACCCGGTTAACGAAATGCTGTTACACGTTGACTTCCTGGAGCTACAGGATGACAAGCCAGTGAAAATGGAAATTCCGGTTAAAATGGTTGGTACTTCTCCAGGTGTTATAGTTGGTGGTAAACTTGTAACGAAGCTGCGTAAGCTTAAAGTAAAAGCGCTTCCTGCAAACCTGCCAGACTATATCGAAGTTGATATCTCTGAACTTGAGCTTGGTAAGTCAATCAAAGTTAGCAAGATCAACACTGGTGGTAACTACGAGATCCTTACAAACGCATTAGCACCAGTTGCAACAGTAACTATCCCTCGTGCGCTTAAGAGTGCTCAGATGGAAGAAGCCCGCGCTGGTAAAAAATAAGCTTTGCTTCTCAGCAATCAAATCCTGCCCTGCTCCAAAGCGGGGCAGGATTTTTTGTTTATGATGAGAGGTTTAATTGTTCAATGGTTTAATTGCTAAATTGCTGTTTGTTGATTGGTAATTGCTGGTTGTTGCCTGAACCTGGATAAATAGAGAATTTTATGATTAACAAGGTTTATAGAGATCGTACTTCTCACGATTGAAGGTTTGTCTGAACTATAGTTTACAGAACCATTTAACAATTAAGTCATCAACAAGTTAACAATCAAGCAATTGAGCACTTCAACTATAGATACTATAAAACAATGGCTGGGGCTGGCACCAAAAGCTCCTGCCCTACCCGAAGATACAAGCATGAAATACCTTATAGTTGGCTTGGGCAACATAGGTCCCGAATACGCCGAAACACGCCACAACATCGGATTTATGGTGCTGGACTATCTGGCTAAAAAGCATGATGCCAAATTTGATGTGAGCCGCCATGCATTTGTAGCTGAATTTAAAGCGAAAGGCCGCACCTATGTGCTGGTAAAACCTACTACCTACATGAACCTGAGCGGCAAAGCTGTAGGCCATTGGCTAAACTCTTTAAAGCTAAGCCCGGAGCAAATGCTGGTGATAACCGATGATATTGCCTTGCCATTTGGCACCTTGCGCATCCGGATGAAGGGCAGCGCCGGTGGGCATAATGGTTTAAAGAATATTGAGCAGACGCTGGGCCACAACAACTACCCACGCCTGCGTTTTGGGGTGGGCGATGCGTTCCATAAAGGCAAGCAGGTAGACTACGTCCTCAGCAACTTCAGTAACGACGAACAGGCCGAACTACAGACCCTGATCGAGAAATCAGCGGATGCGGTGCTCTCTTTTGGCACCATCGGGCTGGAGCGTACTATGAATACCTTTAACACCAAGTAAGCAGCTCAACTATAAAATGGCAGTGCAGCAACTCAAACAAGCTCCCTCCAGAGTAACCTCACTCGATTATGTGCGGGGGTTGGCTGCATTTGGTATTTTGCTGTACCACTTCCAAAGCTGGACACTGGGGCACATGGAGGCTGAGAGTTTCTGGGGACGCATTGGCTTGTATGGTGTTGCTATATTTTATGTACTGAGTGGCCTTACCCTTTACCATGTGTACGAAACCCGCCTGCAACTACAGAAAGCCCCGTTAACAGACTTTTACCTGAAGCGCATTTTCAGGCTATTCCCGCTACTATGGCTCATCATGCCGGTATACTTGCTCATCGACCCTACCCTGCGCGACTGGGACCGGATAGTGCTGAATTTTACTGGCCTTTTCGGTTTTGTGAACTGGGACGAGCCGATTGGGGTTGGCGTTTGGTCTATTGGTAACGAACTGGTGTTTTACCTTTTCTTCCCTGTTTTCCTGTTTGCGGCAAAGTATAGCCGTTGGGCATTTGCTTTGGAGTGTTTGCTTATAGTTGCCATTGCCATATACTTTGCTTTTTATAGTATAGATGATGCTGCCCCGCTCGCTCAAGAGTGGCGTGATTATGTAAACCCTTTTAACCAGATCTTCCTGTTTTTAGGAGGCGTGGCCATTGGCTATTTCACAAAGTATAAGCAACTACCCTCGCTACCATTAGTGTTGCTATTAATTATGGCTGTAGCTGTATTTACCTATTACCCGGCTGACGGCAACACCATAACCCTGGTAACCGACTGGAACCGTTTTATTTTCGCGGGCACCTGCCTGGCGGTTTGCTTTGCCATGTATAAACTACCGCTAACCTTACCCAACGTGCTGCATGTACCTTTGCATACCTTGGGCGAGATCAGTTATGCGGTATACTTGCTTCATCCCCTGGTACATAAGGTCGTAAAGTATCTGGCAAAACAACTTCACTTTTCTCCCTGGGTCACCATTCTCCTGGCTATAGCTATTACCCTTATACTAAGTTACCTGGTGTACCAGTATTACGAGAAGCGCTTTATCAGGCTTGGGCAGAAGGTTAGCGCAACTATAACCGGCAAAATGGCAGCTTAATTATAATGCTCCTCTCAAAAATTCCTGTAGCCAGCCTATAGTTTACAGCTTATTTTATACCTTGTCTCTAATCGCATATTTTACCGCTTGTTCATGAAAAAGGTGCTCCAACTTTACCGTAACGCATTTGGTGGGCTGTCGCAGCAGGCCTGGATGATGTCGGTGGTAATGCTGATAAACCGGAGCGGCGCCATGGTTATACCCTTTTTGGGGGTTTACCTGACAAAGGAGCTAAACTATAGTTTAAAAGAGACCGGCGCTATACTTAGTATTTATGGTTTAGGCTCGGTGTGTGGCTCTTTTCTGGGTGGGTGGCTCACCGATAAAGTAGGGCATTTTAAAGTACAGTTTGTGAGCCTTACGCTGGGTGGCGCACTATACTTTATACTGCTTAATTTACGTCAGTTCGAGTACATGGCAGCCGGTGTTTTTATACTTAGCCTGGTAAACGACATGTTGCGACCGGCCAACGCATCCTCTATCGCCTACTATTCAAAACCTGAAAACGTAACCCGTGCTTTTTCCCTGAACAGAATGGCCATAAACCTTGGCTTTTCTATTGGTCCGGCACTTGGCGGCTTACTGGCAGCGTTATCGTATAAATGGTTGTTCATTGCCGATGGCGCTACGTGTATGGCGGCCGGCATTTTCTTTTTTTTATACTTCCGGGCACAGAAAGGGCACCAGCCTGTAAAAGCTAAACCTTCCCAAGAAGCTCCTGCCGTAAAATCACCGTACCGCGATGGCTGGTTCATACTTTTTGCGGCCTTATGCAGCTTGTTTGCTATCATTTTTTTCCAGCTGTTTGCTACGTTGCCGCTCTATTATACCCAGGTACACGCCTTATCCGAAACGCACATTGGTTTGCTAATGGCCCTGAACGGCCTTATCGTTTTTTCGCTGGAGATGATCATTGTTTACCTGTTAGGTGAGCATGCAAAAAAGTCTGTGCTAGTAGCCAGCGGCTTGCTCATGCTTGGATTTTCTTTCGTGTTGCTTAATCTTTTCCCGCAGGTAAGTGTGCTTTTTGTATCGATGTTACTGCTCAGCATTTCGGAGATACTGGCCATGCCGTTTATGTCAACTATAACCGTAGAGCGATCGAATATAGATAACAGGGGTGCTTACATGGGGCTTTATACGATATCGTATGCAGCGGCACATGTTATATCGCCATACCTGGGCACCAGCATTATTGCAGCCTATGGATTTGATATGCTTTGGTGGGCGTCGGGCGGTTTATCTATAGTTGCTGCTGTAGGTTTATACCTGGTCATCCACCAGATGGAGAAGCAGCGGTTCGCAAGGCAGGCTATAGTTGCCGGGTAAAGGTGAGAGTCAACCTATTTAGTCTATACAAAAAGCCCCACAACTATAGTAGCTGCGGGGCTTTTTCATTTAATTTAAACTATAATTTACGATACTGTACCTCCAGGCTTTACCTCTTTGCTTGGCTGCACAAACGCTAGGGAGCCATCTGCATTCTCAGCCATCAAAATCATGCCCTGGCTGGTAATGCCTTTGATGTCGCGCGGTGCCAGGTTAACCAATATGCTTACCTGCTGGCCTACGATCTCGTCTGGGTTAAAGAACTCTGCAATGCCGCTCACTATGGTGCGCTGGTCTATACCAGTATCTATAGTTAACTTCAGCAACTTTTTGGTTTTGGCTACTTTCTCGGCGGCAAGTATAGTTCCGATACGGATATCCATTTTAGAGAAGTCCTCGAACGAGATATTCTCTTTGGCTGGCGCTACTACCGCATTTGCTGCTTCGTTTGCCTTCTTCGTATCCAGTAACTTTTGCACCTGCGCTTCTACGGCTGCATCTTCTACTTTTTCAAACAGCAATGCAGGAGTACCAATCACGTGTCCTTCTTTCAGCAGATCGTCAGCACCGGCATCTGTCCAGCTGTTACCTAAGGCCATGTTCAGCATATTGCGCAGCTTCTCTGCAGAATCCGGAAGGAATGGCTCCATAAGTATAGCCAGGCTACCAGAGATCTGAAGCGCGATATTCATGATGGTTTTTACACGCTCTTCGTCTGTTTTTATCAGCTTCCAGGGCTCTGTGTCGGCCAGGTATTTGTTGCCCAAACGTGCCAGGTTCATTAGTTCGCCTAAGGCATCGCGGAACTTGTAACGCTCTATGTGCGCAGCAATTACCATAGGCATACCGGCTAATACTTCCAATACTTCTTTATCGTAATCGGTTAATTCGTTGCGAGTTGGTACAGCGCCGTTGTAATACTTTTGGGTAAGCACTACCGCGCGGTTTATAAAGTTACCTAGTATAGCCAGCAACTCGTTGTTATTGCGGGCCTGGTAGTCTTTCCAAGTAAAGTCGTTGTCTTTGGTTTCCGGGGCATTGGCACACAGTGCATAACGCAGCACATCGCCTTTACCTTTAAAATCCTCCAGGTACTCGTGCAGCCACACCGCCCAGTTACGCGACGTGGATATCTTATCGCCTTCCAGGTTCAGGAATTCGTTGGCAGGCACGTTGTCTGGCAAAATGTAATCGCCGTGCGCCTTCAGCATGCTCGGGAAAATGATGCAGTGGAACACGATGTTATCCTTACCAATAAAATGTACCAGCTTTGTATCTTCGTCTTTCCAGTATTTTTCCCAATCCGGCGTCAACGCTTTGGTGGCTGAGATATAACCGATCGGTGCATCGAACCATACATACAATACTTTTCCTTCTGCACCTTCAACCGGAACAGGCACACCCCAGTCCAGGTCACGGGTTACGGCACGTGGCTGCAAGCCCTGGTCTATCCACGATTTGCACTGCCCGTACACGTTTGGTTTCCAGTCAGATTTGTGGCCTTCTACTATCCATTCGCGCAGCCATTGTTCGTACTCGTTTAGTGGCAGGTACCAGTGCTTTGTTTCGCGCATTACCGGCACGGCTCCACTTAATGTACTTTTCGGATTGATCAGGTCTGTTGCATTGAGTGTAGAACCGCAGCTTTCGCACTGGTCGCCGTAGGCATTTTCGTTTCCGCACTTAGGGCAGGTACCCACTATGTAACGGTCCGCTAAAAATTGCTTTGCTTCCTCGTCGTAATATTGTTGGGTGGTCTGCTCTATAAACTTACCGTCGTTGTATAGTTTCAGGAAGAAATCAGAAGCTGTTTCGTGGTGTATTTTAGAAGAAGTACGGTCGTAGATATCAAACGAAATGTTGAAATCGGCAAACGATTGCTTGATCAGCTCATGGTATTTATCTACGGCTTGCTGCGGCGTAATTCCTTCTTTTTTAGCGCGTATCGTTATCGGAACGCCATGCTCATCAGACCCGCAAATAAATTTAACATCGCGGTTTTGCAGGCGCAGGTAGCGTACGTAAATATCAGCCGGCAGGTACACCCCAGCCAGGTGGCCGATATGTACCGGGCCATTGGCATAAGGCAAAGCTGCCGTTACAGTATAGCGTTTAGGAGTAGTTGTTGTCATTTTTCTTCTTAAAAAAAGCAAATATACGAATAGCAGCCACAATGCGCCCAGCTATAGTTTCACATCCTATAAAATCAGAAAACTATAGTTACCTATGGCGGCTTCTTCCGTAAACGGAACATCACCTACTGTATACTTTAACATGAAGCAGAAAGATAATGCCCATACCAAAAAAGGAGACGGCGACACGCTGGGCGAAACTAAAAAAAGAAAGCTAAGTGATAACCCGGCTCCTACAAATGCCGACCGTGAATCGGAAACCACCCCACCCGACCACGAAGTATACGTGGACCTGGAACCCGACGAACTGCATGTAGGAGACGTAGACCAGGAACCCGAAGATGTAAGTAAATAACGTGTAGCAACTATAGCAAAGCGGGCGCAGCATTTAATGAATGCTGCGCCCGCTTTGCTATAGTTTAATTGCCGCCTTTTCGGCGATTTACCGGCCTTGGGGTATGCTTGGTAGTATCAACCGGCGAATTGGGTAACTGCTCAGGCCTTACTTCCGGTGGTTTAGATGCCGGGCCGTTACGGTTTTCTTCTATGTTCTTTTTCCGGTTAATGTCGCTCGACTGTTCATCCATGCGGTCGCGAAGGTCGGCGTCTGCATTGCCGCGTAAGCGTATGCGCCGGTTCTGCTCCACTCCTGCCGCTCCTTCCTCACCTTCCGACAAAGAGGTACATCCTACCAAGCCCAACACCGCCAACCCAACTATAGCGCTTCTATACTTTTTCATAGCTTATTATTTTAACCGGGCACGCAACTACAAATCATGCACTTATAGTTTAAAGTATACGGCAGAAAACTATAGTTTAACAGAAGTAAAGCAGGTTTATAGCAAGTTTACCTTTCAGTTAATGATCTGTAACCGATCTGGGTCAGCATCAGTCCATCGGGTGCCGGGTTTACGTAAGCTAGTTTTGCCAGATGCTGCTCTGCCTCTTTCTGCACATCTTTATATTTAGGGTACTTGTCCTGCAAAATCGGGTAAAGGTCCTCGTAGCGCAACACTTCGCCTTCACTAATGTTGTTTGTGTTAAAGGCATCCATTATAATCTGCGAAAGGTTCTCAATATTCTCAGCCTCTGAATGTAGTTCTGTCATCGTTTTATAGTTTATAGTTCAGGTTAACAGGTACGGCAGGCTGGGTTAATTGTTAGTTGTTGATTGCTGATTGTTGATTACAGGAAAGGTTGAAAGGCATATTTGCTAAACTGAAGATAGGTACACTATGCTATTGTAATTGTACTGCCGCGAGCGTCCTGACTCGTAATTTGGGGTGGTGTCGTACCTCCAGATACAACTGGCCGACACCGACAGGCATGGCAAAGGCGCTGGCTATAGTTCTATAGTTAAGTTATAGTTTATAGTTGAAGCAAAATCCAGATTCAGACAAACTTTACTTAGTGGCCTTAAAATCTAATGCAGCGGAGTTGAGGCAGTAGCGCAGGCCGGTCGGTTTGGGGCCATCATCAAACACGTGGCCAAGGTGGCCACCGCAACGGGCGCAAACAACTTCGGTGCGCACCATGCCGCCGCTTGTGTCTTTCACTTCCCTTATTCTATAGTTGGCAATGGGTTTCCAGAAACTGGGCCAGCCGGTACCGGACTCAAATTTGGTTGCTGAGCTGAAAACCGGGTTGTGGCAAGCCGCGCAATAGTAAGTGCCTTTAGCTTTGTTGGCGTTATACTTGTTTCTGAAGGCCGGCTCGGTGCCTTTTTTACGGAGTACAAAATACTGCTGTGGCGTCAGCACTTTTTCCCATTCGGCATCAGTTTTATAAACGGTGTCGCGCTGTGTTTGGCTGTTCAGTTCTGCTGTTTTGGCTTCGGGTAAAGGAGCTTCGCCGGAAGTAGCGGTAGTGTAAGCGGCATTTGCTGGTTGGTCCTGCTGGTTGCAGCCCACTAAGGTAAATGCCAAAGCTGTAGTTAAAATATGGAATACGTTCATAGCTATAGTTACGCGTTAAAAGAGGCCAGGGCTTAATACACTGCATTATTTATACCTCAATTGAACAAAGATGCCCTACCTTATGTTTGCCCCTTAATCAGCGTCAGTTCAACGATCCTGAGGAAATAATAAAAACATAACCTCTTTATTTCGAGCAGGCTACTAAATTTCAAAGGTTTTTTAGTAATTTTGCACCTCGAAAAATCAATTCAATGCAGAACATTCGTAATATCGCGATCATCGCACACGTAGACCACGGCAAAACAACGCTCGTGGACAAGATCATCCACGCTTCAAAGCTTTTTGCTGAGCACCAGCACTTTGATGACCTTATCCTGGATAACAACGACCTGGAGCGCGAACGCGGTATCACGATCGTTTCCAAAAACGTGTCAGTTCGCTACAAAGGTGTAAAAATCAACGTTATAGACACCCCTGGCCACGCCGACTTTGGTGGTGAAGTAGAACGCGTACTTAAAATGGCCGATGGCGTACTACTTTTAGTAGATGCTTTTGAAGGTGCCATGCCACAGACACGTTTCGTACTGGGTAAAGCGATACAACTTGGCCTGAAGCCGATTGTGGTGGTAAACAAAGTAGATAAAGAGAACTGCCGTCCTGATGAAGTACACGAGCAGGTATTTGACCTGATGTTTAACCTGGATGCTACCGAAGACCAGCTTGATTTTACAACGCTATACGGTTCTTCTAAGCAAGGTTGGATGAGCACCGACTGGACGCAGCCAACTGACAACATCACGCCTCTTTTAGATGCTATCATTGACGTGATTCCAGCAGCTCCGTTCCGTGAAGGTACAGCCCAGATGCAGATCACATCCCTTGACTATTCTTCTTTCGTGGGTCGTATCGCTATCGGTCGTGTGCACCGTGGTACGCTTAAAGAAGGTATGCCAATCGCGCTTTGCAAAGCAGATGGTTCTATTACAAAAGGCCGTATCAAAGAACTTCAGGTATTTGAAGGACTTGGCAAGAAAACAGTACAGGAAGTATCAGCTGGCGAAATTTGCGCTGTAACTGGTATTGAAGGTTTCGATATTGGTGATACTATTGCTGATGCGGAGAATCCTGAGCCACTTACCCGTATCTCTATCGATGAGCCTACGATGAACATGTTGTTTACGATCAACAACTCTCCTTTCTTCGGTAAAGAGGGTAAATTCGTAACATCACGTCACCTTCGTGATCGTCTTTTTAAAGAAACAGAGAAAAACCTGGCCCTGCGCGTACAGGAAACCGACCGTGAAGATACATTCCTGGTATTTGGTCGTGGTATCCTGCACTTGTCTGTACTTATCGAAACCATGCGCCGCGAAGGCTATGAATTACAGGTAGGTCAGCCACAGGTTATCTATAAAGAAATTGACGGCCAGCGCCATGAGCCAATCGAGCATCTGGTAGTTGACGTTCCGGAAGAAACTGCCGGTAAAGTAATTGAACTGGTAACGCAGCGTAAAGGTGAACTGACCATTATGGAGCCGAAAGGCGACCTGCAGCATCTGGAGTTCAACATTCCTGCGCGTGGTTTGATCGGTCTGCGTAACAACGTACTGACTGCTACTGCCGGTGAAGCCATCATGAACCACCGTTTCCAGAGCTACGAGCCATACAAAGGTGCTATCCCAGGCCGTAACAACGGTTCTATCATCTCTATGGAAACTGGTCCTGGTACAGCTTACTCTATCGATAAACTACAGGACAGAGGTGTATTCTTCGTTGATCCGGGTGTAGATGTGTACATGGGTCAGGTAATTGGTGAGCACAACCGCCAGAACGACATCACGGTAAACATCCAGAAAGGTAAGAAGCTGACAAACATGCGTGCTTCCGGTTCTGATGACAACACCAAGATCGCTCCTGCTAAAAACTTCTCTCTTGAGGAGGCCATGGAATACATCCAGAAGGATGAGTACCTGGAAGTAACGCCAAAGAGCCTGCGTATGCGTAAGATCTATTTAGACGAGAACGAGCGTAACCGCATGAGCAAGAAAGAAGAAGTAGCGTAAGCTATAGTTTAAATAACTTAAAATCCCCGGTCAGGTAATGCTGGCCGGGGATTTTTGTTTTGTGGCTAAATGAGTTGCTGTTTCGGCAGTTATAACCATCTTCTTACCCAATAGATTACCAACCGGTTACAACTCAGATTACAACTATAGTTTATAGTGCGTCTAACTATAGTTCAGTAAAATTAACTATAAAACTGCCTTTACTGGTTATAAAATCCTATTTACGGAGCCTAACTTTTGCTTTAAGTGTAAACAATATATCTGATTTACGTTAGATAGTGACAAGATTATATTCTTGAACTATGAAACTGATATACCTGCAGGCTTTGCTTGCATTGATAACTATAAGCATAAGCGGGTGTGCCCGTAAAAATTTCTACGCAAAAACACCCGTTACCGACCCTGCCGTTTACAAACAGCTCCTGCAAAATCCGGCAACTATAGATAGCGTAACTATACAGGCTGGCAAACATTACAAACGCGGTGCCTTGCACCGGCTGTTCTGGGGCACACACTACCGTTCGGTCTGGAATGAGCCTGTAACGTTGCCTGTTTTTGATAAGACCAGGATTAAAGGCGGCCTTGAATTCGAGAAACTTGGCGGTGGTTTTCAGACGACCAGCATGACTCTGACTGACAGCACAGGCTTTACCTACGCACTCCGCTCCATTGATAAAGACCCTGTAAGCGTGGTGCCGGGCATCTGGCGCAAGACCTTTGTAGCCAATATTCTCCGCGACCAGACCTCGGCCATTAACCCGTATGGTTCGCTGGTAGTTGCTCCGCTTGCACAGGCAGCCGGAATCCCGCATTCTACACCCGTGTATTATTATGTGTACCCCAACGATACCACTTTCGGCGAGCATAACGAACGCTTCAGTGACAACGTGTTTATGCTGGAGGAAAAATACGACGGAAAAGATGCCATAACTCCTGCATTAGGCGATGCCGAAGACCTGGTTGGATCGGAAGATGTGCTGAACAAACGCTATACCGACGACGATCATTTTATAGATCAGCCTGCCTTTGCCAAAGCCCGTTTGCTTGACCTGCTCATAAATGACTGGGACCGTCATGAAGGGCAATGGGACTGGGCCGAGTACAAGAAGAACGGCAATACTATTTATAAACCTATCCCCAAAGACCGCGACAATGCCTTTTACCGTTTCCAGGATGGCATTATTCCCTGGTTGTTCAGCCGCAACTGGGCCATCCGGAAATTTGAGTCTTTTGATGAGGAGTATAACGATGTGTATGCCCTTACCATGAACTCCAGTTTTATAGACCAGCGCGCACTGGCACAGGTTACCCGTCAGCAATTCGATTCGCTGGCCCTCGAAATGCAGGCTGCTTTATCCGACCAGGTAATAGAAAATGCTGTAAAACAATTCCCGGCATCGGTTTATAAACTGGAAGGAGAAAAAACAACCCACAAACTAAAAAGCCGCCGCGACCAATTACCGGAAGCTGCCGCCGAGTTCTACAAAATATTAGCTAAAGTACCGTTAGTGGTAGGCTCTGATAAGGAAGAAGAATTTAAAGTAAAACGCCTGAACAGTAACGAGACTGAAGTAACAGTAACCCGCAAATCAGATGACGCCATTGTTTTCAGGCGCACATTTTATACTTCTGAAACAGAAGAAATAAAACTATACGGCCTGGCCGGTGACGACGAATTTGAAATAGAAGGCGAAGTAGACAAAGGTATAAAGGTAACTATAGTTGGTGGCCGGGGCGAAGACGAGATCAAGGATAAATCAGAAGTTAAAAGTGGCGGAAAAAAAACCTGGGTATACGATACCAAGCGCGGCACAGAACTGGAAAAAGGCCCAAATACTAAAGATAAAACCACAAACGACGTAAGAGTACATGCTTTTGACAGAGAAGGATACTAGAGAGTTTAGGAGTTAAAGAAACACTACATTTTGCCTTTACTGAGGGCATATCCCATTATAATGGCTTATAAAAATATCATTCCCTTAACTATAACCTTGCCAATGCATCGCTTACTCTTCGGACTGTTTTGTGCTATAGTTGTGGCGGGTTGCCAGCGCTATGGCCATACCGTAAAGCAGGTACCCGATGCGCCGGCCAATGCTAGTACGGTAACCAACTACGCCGACAGCACCATAACACTACCTGCCGGAGTACACTATAAACGGGGCGCCCTGCACACGTTTTTTTATGGCAAACACTACCGGCCTGTGTGGTACACGCCTGTTACCGTAAAAGTGCTGGATATTGGTACCGCTTATGGTGGGCTAAAACCAGTACAAATGGGTGGGAGCCGTCAAACTATAAGCCTGCGCACCGAAACTGCCAACGGAACAGAATATGTATTGCGCTCTATAGATAAAGAACCGGCCGGCGCATTATCGCCTGGGTTACAGAAAAGCTACATTGCCAATATTGCCCGCGACGCTACATCGGCTACGCACCCGTATGCGGCGCTGGCATTACCGCACATGGCAAAAGCTGTAGGCATCTACCACACTTCGCCCGAACTGGTGTATGTACCACATGACCCGCGCCTGGGCAAGTTTACCCAAACTATAGGTGGCACGGTAGTATTAATGGAGCGCAGACCTGATGGCAACCAACAGGATAACCCGGATATGGGCAACGCTGAAAAGGTAAAAAGTACACGCTCGATGTTAACGGAACGCCTCTCTGATAACGACACAAAAGTAGATGCACGCAACTACCTGCGCGCCCGCCTGTTTGATATGCTGATAGGAGACTGGAGCCGCCACGAAGATAACTGGCGCTGGGCCGAACTGAAACACGACAAAAAAGCCTATACCTACCGCCCTGTTCCGAGAGACCGCGACAATGTATTTTATAAACTACACGATGCCCCTATCCCCTGGATAACGCGGCTGTTTAACTATAAGCCCCATTTCCGGACATACCGCACCCACATCGGCAATCTGAAAAAACTGAACTATAACGCCCGCCACCTCGATGCACTTATACTTGCAGAATTGGAGCAAAATGACTGGAAAGAAGTAGCCGACAGCGTTAAAACAGCCTTAACCGACGAGGTAATAGAAACAGCGTTCAGAAAGATGCCAGATAACATTTATACGTTGTCTGCCGGGCCTATCATAGCCAAACTAAAACACCACCGCGACCACCTTAACCAAATAGCCGAAGATTATTATGCCATACTTGCTAAGGAGGCTATAGTTGTAGGCAGCGACAAACACGAACAGTTTATAGTTAAACCCCTGAACGACAAAGAAATACAGGTACAGGTTTATAAAATAAATAAAGACAAGGAAGTTGAGGACCTGTTGTTTGAGCGCACTTATACTGCCAGCCAAACCGATGAACTTATACTATACGGGCTGGATGGAGATGACCAATTTGTGCTGGAAGGCGAAGCTACCCCGTCCTTAAAAATCAGCATTTGGGGAGGCGATGGCGCAGATACCTATACTGCAACCTATAAAAAGAAGATAACCAATCGTATTTGCATCACAGATAGTACCTACGGCAATGAGTACGAAGTTGGAGACCGTGCAAAGGTAAAACCGAATGATAATATCAGAGCCAAAGATTTTTCAGGTTCGGGCTGGCTGCTGCACTTTTACCTAGATTAAGGCTATAAACTATAGAAATAAAAAGAGCAGTACTCCGGTACTGCTCTTTTTATTTCTATAGTTATAAGCTATTTAGTTTTAACGGTTACTTCTGTCAGAATCCTGTCCGCCACTTTCGCTGCCGCTACGCTTGCTGGAGTCTTTAGCGTTTTGCGCGCCCTGCCCCTGCTGCTGACTTGAGGTAGCGTTGGTGCCTTTCATACCTGTGCTGGTAGCACCGGTTCTGTTAGCCTGGTTCGGGTCGTTCAGGTTTTGGCCGGATTGCCCACTACGCTGCTGACTACCTTGCTGCTGCTGGCCCATTCCTGAGCTTTGGCTGCCTTGCTGTCCGCTGATACCGGAGCTCTTGCTACCCTGCTGGCCACTCACACCCGAACTTTGGCTGCCAAACTGCTGGTTTCTGTTTTGGCTTTGGTTGCCTTGTTGCTGGCTACCTTGCTGGCCCTGGTTACGGTTTTGTTGCTGGCTACCCTGCTGCTGGCTGCCCTGCGGTTGCTGAGACTTGCCCTGCTGACCAGATTGCTGGTTCTTGTTTGTGTTCTGATTACCTTCCTGTCCCTGATTTCTTTCCTGATCTTTCATAGCTTTTAAGAATTTTGTATAACATAAGTAGCGTCTGCTTTGTGCAAACCCCATCTTATTTAATACGTTTCTCAGCTACTTTGGTCTGGAGTGAAGCTAATTAAAGGTTTTTGTTGATGATAGTGGCAGAAGCCTGAGCTGCTGGCAATATCATCACTTCGGCAAGGTTTACATGTGGTGGCCGGGTAACTATAAATGCAATTAAGTCAGCCACATCTTCAGATCGTAAGGCCTCGTAGCCCTGGTATACACTGGCAGCACGTTCCTTATCGCCCTTAAACCGCACTTCAGAAAATTCTGTTTCCACAGCGCCCGGGTTCACCTCCGATACTTTTATACCAGTCTGCACAAGGTCAATACGCATGGCTTTGGAGAGGGCATCAACTGCAAACTTAGAGGCGCAATAAACATTTCCATTGGCATACACTTCTTTACCAGCTATAGACCCAATGTTAATGATATGGCCTTTGCCGCGCTGCTTCATAAACGGGATAACGGCATGGCTCACATACAACAACCCTTTTACGTTGATATCCAGCATCGCATCCCAATCCTCTAAAGATCCATCCTGTATCGGGGCCAGGCCATGCGCATTACCGGCATTGTTTACCAGCACATCTATTTGCTGCCACTCGGCAGGCAACGAGGCAATGGCATATTGCACAGCTTCTTTATTGCGCACATCAAACAAAAGCGGCAGAACGGTTGTAACGCCCTCCAGTTCCTGCTGCAGTTCTTCCAGGCGCTCTTTGCGGCGGCCTGCAGCAATAATCTGGTATCCCTGTTTTGCCAGTGCAACGGCTGTAGCGCGGCCTATGCCGGAGGTAGCTCCGGTTACAAGTGCTATCTTAAACATCAGTTTTATTCAAAGAAAAGGATGAGTGAAATGTTATGATTGGTCTGTTTCTGTAACATGCGGCTATACTGGCTTTCGGTTGGCTTGTATTGGTTTAGTAACCCATGCGAAAACCGGATCTCTGGGGCAAACTTAAAAAATGGGTAAAACATATCCACACCAAAGCCATACTCCAGCGCCAGGTCAAATTTCTCCACAGCCAGCCCCTGGTCCGGGTTCTCGTCGCTTTTGCCACTGCCTAGGTCAATGCCGGGCTTAATACCGCCCACTAAATACATACGCGCATTAGACCGACGCTTTGCTTTATATTTTAACAGCAACGGCAACTCCACCATCGTAGAGCTTATCGTTTTATCTACGGTCTGCACTTCGCCATTCTCCTGCGGCGCATTGGTGTACTCAATTTTGCGGCTATAAAAACCAACACCGGGCACAAAGCGCGCATCCAGGTAATCGGCAATGCGCACGTTAAGCACCAGCCCGGTATAAAACCCGGGGCTAAATTTGGCATTTGCATTTATGGCTCCTTCGCCGCCATTGGGGTCGGCAGCCAGTTGGTCGGCGTACTCCTGCGAGTGCTGTATGCTATACCTTGTTAGCGGTGCCGCCAGGTAAAAACCGTAATGGATAGGTTTGGTATCGTAGTCCGGTTTGTTCAGTGTGTTTATTCTTTTCTGGGCCTGCGCTGCCGGGGCAACTATAACTATAGCCAGTAAAGCAAACAGGGTTATTTTCGACCGGTGTAGATGGAGCTTATGCCAAATGTAAGTGAATGCCATTTTGTAGATTTAAAGCCAACTTTTTCGTAGATGTTGAGGAATGCGTGCCCATCCGGGAAAGCCTGCACCGACTCGGGCAGATAGGTATACGCAGCATTGTCCTTAGAAACGAACTTACCTATCATAGGTAGTATATTCCGGGAATAAAAATGGTACAATTGTTTCATCGGGAAGCTGCGTGGGTTACTGAACTCCAGCACTACAGCCATGCCGCCCGGTTTTAACACACGGTACATCTCTGCCAGGCCTATTTCCAGGTTCTCGAAATTGCGCACCCCAAAGGCTACGGTAATTGCATCAAAGGAGTTATCAGCAAACGGCAGATTTTCCGAATCACCATACAGTAATTCTATCTTATTTGTAAGTCCTTTTTTAACCAGCTTCTCACGCCCCACGGCCAGCATCCCTTCCGAAATATCTACCCCGGTAATTTTGTCCGGGTTAAGGCGTAGTGTTTCAATCGCAAAGTCGGCGGTGCCGGTGGCAATATCCAGTACCTGTTTTGGTTTGAGGGGTGCCAGCAGGCTCACGGCTTTTTTACGCCAGATAATGTCAATACCAGCGCTCAGGAAGTGATTCAGGAAATCGTATTTACCGGCTATGTTATTAAACATTTTAGCCACCTGCGATTTCTTGTCTTCGTTCTCGTCTTTGTAAGGTACTACTGCCATAGTTGCAAGTTAAAAGTATAAGGCAAAAATACGCTACCTATACTTATAATACATGGTTTATATAAAAAAAACAGGCCGGGCAAACACCCGGCCTGTTTTGGTATAGTTTAACTTGGCGCTAAAAGGGCCAAACTATAGTTTATTATTTTGCTGGCTGATCAGCTCTTGGTATTACTCTGAACTCTGTTCTTCTGTTCAGCTGCATGTTTTCAGCAGATGTGTTTGGTACAGCTGGCTTGCGCTCGCCGTAGCTAACAGTTACTAAACGCCTTTCAGAGATGCCTTTGCTCTTCAGGTACTCGTAAGCGGCAACAGCACGGTTCTCACCAAGTTTCAGGTTATACTCATCGTTTGCACGCGAGTCGCAGTGGCCTTCTATACTTACGTTAACTAGCGGGTTAGCTTTCAGGTAAGCAACTACTCTGTCCAGCTCGTTTACTGACTGTGGTCTCAGGTTATACTCATCCGTATCAAAATAGATCGGTTTCATAGCCATCATGCCGGTACGGGTAGCTGTAGTATCTACGTAATCGATGTAGAAGTTACGAACTATAGTTGTGGTGTCGTTTAAAGACATCGGCACTTCCAGTTCTTCCATCGTGATCTGCTTGCCATCTTTGGAAACCTGTACCTGGAAATTACGGCCAGAAAGAACATCAACCTGGTAGAAACCTGAATCAGGACGTGTTACATCGCGGTAAGAGATCGGGCGCTTATCAGCCTGCAGACCGTTAAAGATCAGCTCCACACCTGGTATTGCCATGCTATCTACTTTAGAGAACACCTGGCCCTGCACACGCACGTTACGGATATAGTTGATCGTATAGATATCTTTTTCACCGTAACCGCCTATTCTGTAAGACGATAAATATGCGTAGCTGCCATCCGGGCTTAAACGATAATAAGTATCATCATCCGGGGTGTTTACAGGCGAACCCATGTTAACAGGCTTAGCCCATCTTCTGGCTACTGAGTCGTATTTTGAAGCAAAGATATCGTAACCGCCCATGGTGTTGTGGCCCATAGAAGCAAAGTATAACGTACCGTTGTCCGCAAAGTAAGGGCTGTCATCATCGAATGGCGTATTGATCGTGCTGCCTATGCTTTTCGGAGCTGCCCAGCTACCATCTGCATTGCGCTTCGATACATAAATATCCAGGTCGCCGTTTTCAGAGTAAGCACTTGTAGAGAAGTATAAGGTCTGGCCATCTTTTGTGATGAAGGCATCAGACTCATAATCTTTCGTGTTTATTTTATCGCCGATGCTTTTTGGTGCACCCCATGTACCGTCAGCCTGACGCTCAGCCACCATAATGTCGCCGTTGTTATCAGCACGGTAAAGCAGTAACTTGGTATCGTTATCAAAAAGCTGGATAGAAGCATCGTGGCTTGTGCTGTTCAGTTGGCCTGCAACTATTTTGGTCGGAGACCATTCGTCTTCGCCAATACGTGTAGACTCAAATATATCTTCATAATATTCGCCGTCAGCAGCTGGCTTGCCGCCTGTTGCTTCAGAGCTACGCGAAGTATAAAGCAGGTAGTTATCATCAGATGAGATAACCGGGCTGTGCTCTGAGTAAGCGGAGTTAACAACGCCACCTAAGTTCTTCACAAAAATATCTTTCGGGTTCTCCACTTCGCGCTTGGCATTGCGGGCATGCTGGATTAGCATGGCAAGTTCCTCACGGCGCTCTTCGTCGCGGCGGCGCAGGTTTTTCTGTGCTGCCTGGAAGTGCTCGATCGCGCTGTCGAAACGGTAGTTGATATGGTCGGCACGGCCCAGCCAGTATTCCAGGTCACGGTCTACGTTTGGCTTAATTTTCTGGGCACGGTACAGATAATCTGCCGCTTTTTCTTTGTCGAAGGTCATGTAACTGATACCCGCGAAGTACAAAGCATCCGCATTGTTAGGGTCGTTTGCTAAAACCTGCTCGTAAAAAGGAACAGCCGCCCTGTAGTTTTCTTTAGCGAATAGCTTGTTTCCACTACGAATCAGCTTTCTGTTGCTTTGCGCTGATGCCGAAACGGCTAACAAACACAAGAGGGCGAACAGTAAAGAAAATCGTGAAAACGATTTGGCTAATTGATTCATGTTGTAAAGGTTTGTTATACTTTATTGGTTTGACTGAAGTGTGAAATTGGTAAGCGAAAAGCACTGTGTGCCTTTGTTTCGCATCTATACGAGCAATATTAAAATTGGTATATGTTTGTATATAATTAATTCCTGTTTAACGCAAAAAACTGGAGTATACCCCATGTTGTAGCCTTTGCAAGACACCGGAATAAACTATAAAACGATACAGCAACTATAATATTACTAATATACAATTGAATAAAGGCAAATATATAAAAAATATAGTATTTATATATGTTCAGCTTTTGTTTTATAATTTAAAAACAAAAAAATGCCTCGTTATTTTAGTAACAAGGCATTTTTGTTTGCTTAAAGCAAGTAATTATTTTTTCAGCAACACGATCTGGTAGATGTCCTGCGACCCCATACCGCCCGGCCTGTCTGATGAAAAGAAGGCTGAAGTACGGTTACGGTCTAAGGTAAAGTACAGGTCATCGTGGGGCGAGTTGATCGGGAAGCCTACATTCTGCACATTCTGCCACGTTCCGTCGCGCATGGTAGCTTTAAAAATATCGAAACCACCCATTGAGTTGTGGCCACGTGAGCTGAAGTATAGCGTTTTGGTCTTGCTGTCTACAAAAGCAGCGTCTTCGTCGTAAGCGGTGTTTATGGCTGCTCCCAGGTTTATGGCCGCACTCCAGGTCCCATCCGGAAAGCGCTGGCTCACATACAGGTCAAGGCCCCCGAAACCGCCCGGCCTGTCGCTGGCAAAAAAGGCAAATGTACCGTCCTCAGTAATATGCACTGACGTTTCGTTGGCCAGCTGGCTCAGCGGGATCGGTAATGGTTTTGGGTTTACCCATGCCCCTTTTGTCTGGTCAAAACTGCGCAGGCCTTCTGCGGCCGCATAAGTATACAACTGGTTACCGTTAGGCGATATAGTTACAATGGCATGGCCACGTTTTGTATCATGCGCCGGCAAATATTCTTTGGATGGTTGCCACTCCCCTTTTACTTTTCTTGATATTCGGATCTGTTCCGGCCCTTCAGGGGCATCGTGGGCGGTAAAAAGTAAAACCGAGTCGTTGGCAGTAAGTACAGGTACATATTCCACTTCTTTTGAGTTTACAGCTGCGCCCAGGTTCACTACCTGTGCTACCGATGGCTGCACCATCAATGCCTGACCTGCATTGCACTCATCAATCCGCTTCCGGATCACTTCTACATAATTCCAGTCGGCGCGGCCGGTGCTGTAAATTTCCTGCTGGTAGTATTTTTTGGCTTCCTCAAACTCATAGTTCTGGTGCAATGCCTCTGCCAGGTTAACTATAACTTTCTGCCCAAACTTAGGATCCAGTTCATACACTTTCTGCAGGCATAGTTTGGCTTTGCGCGGGTCACGGAGCTCCAGCCAACTGATGCCCAGCCTGTAAAGTGCCTGCACATTATTCGGGTCTTTTTCAAGCGCTTTCTGGTACCATTCTGCAGCTTCAGCAAAATCGGCTTTCGCATACGCTTTGTCGGCGCGGCGCATTGTTGCATCCGGCGTGTTCATGCTGCTGCAAACTATAACCAACAGCAATAGCAGGCTGTAAATAGCTTTAGGAGAACAGAACCTATACTGTTTCATTTTTTTAGGCGTTATAAGGGATATGCCCGGGTTAAAAGCACATTCTTCAAATTTGGCAAATAAAATGTACCTTTGTTAGCGCTTAAGTTTCTGTGATCAGTTGCTTAAGTTAACAGTTTTATACATTTTGGAACCCCTATATTACAAATTTCCGGGCACCAGAACAAATCAGAAGCAGTAGGATGGTAATTAAAGAAGCAAAATTTTTGATGAGCAACACCCGGGTAGAGGAATGCCCGGCTCCGGATAAACCGGAATATGCCTTTATTGGCCGTTCTAATGTGGGAAAATCCTCGCTTATCAATATGCTTACCGAGCACAAGGGACTTGCCAAAACATCTGCTTCGCCAGGCAAAACGCAGCTCATCAACCACTTCCTGATAAACGACACCTGGTACCTGGTGGATTTGCCGGGTTATGGGTATGCTAAAGTCAGCAAAGGTTCGCGCGACGACTGGCGCAAAATGATCAATTATTACTTCCAGAAACGCGAGAACCTGACCTGTGTGTTTGTGCTGATCGATTCGCGGCATGAGCCCATGAAAACCGATCTGGATTTTATAAATCACCTGGGCCAACTGGGTGTGCCATTTGTGCTGGTTTTTACCAAAGCAGATAAGCAATCTTCGGTAAAAACGGATTCAACTATAGCTGCGTACAAGCGTACATTGCTGCAAACCTGGGACGAGCTGCCGAATATCTTTGTAACTTCGTCAGAGAAAAGAGTTGGCCGCGACGAATTGCTGGCATTTATAGATGGCGTAAACGCGCAGGTACAAACGCAGCAATAGCCCTGTTATATTTAATTTTAAAGCGAAACCCCTTATGAAAACTAAAATCTCATTATTGTTTCTTTTATTTGCCTTTACGGCCATTACTACTGCCAGCGCCCAAACGGCTGCCAGCACCGAAAAGAAGACTGAAAAACCAGCTTATTGGGTATCTGATAAAGTATTGCCGGCAGCTGAGCACTATGAAGGTGGCAAAGAAGCCATGTATGAATTTATCGGTAAAGAGCTGAAATACCCGGCCCTTGCCAAGCGCAACCGTGTGCAGGGCGAGTGCATTATAGGCTTCACAATTGAAGAAGATGGCTCTACTACTGGTTTTAAAGTGCTGCGCAATGCAGGTGCCGGTACCGGTGAGGAAGCACTTCGTATTGCCAGATTGCTTAAATTTAAAGCGCCAGGCTACGCCATGAATGTGAGCGTGCCCATTATGTTTAAACTATAATAAAAAGCAATAATCCTTATTATGCCTATTGATTTAAGACAAGTTGCAGCCATTTCCGGCATGAACGGCCTGTACCGCGTGGTAGCCCCTACCCGTACCGGTGTTATCGTAGAATCGTTATCAGACAAGCCGCAGCGTTTGGTGGCCCAGGCGCGCCAGCGTATGTCGTTGCTTGACGAGATCTCGATCTATACAACCGACGAGGAAACAACTGTACCACTAGCCGAAGTGTTTGACCGCATAAACGAAAAATTTGGCGACAACCTGCCATTAAGCGAAAAACCAGCCGATAGCGAGTACAAAGCATTTCTGGAAGCGGTAATGCCTGATTTTGATGAAGAGCGTGTTTACGTTTCGGATATGAAGAAACTGGCCAACTGGTATAAGATAGTGAAACAGCACATTGGTTTTAAGGAAGCTGAGAAAGCAGAGAAACCAAAGAAAGCTGAAAAAGCAGAAAAGCCAGCCAAAGCCGCGAAAGCTGAAACGGAAGCCACTGACGCTAAACCAGAGGCAGAAGAAGGAAAAAAAGCGACAAAGAAAAAATAGCAATTAACGTACAAAGGCCTTCTGATAAAGAAGGCCTTTTTGTTTTTTAGCAACTATAGTTTCGGAAATGGAATACGCAGCAGTTATACTATCGGGGGCCGCACAGCAATTGCAAAAGTTGTTTCAGACGGATGAGCTGCAACCAACCCATAACCTGCAGGAGCTGCAGCAAAGAGTAGCTAAAGCTGTGTTATACTTACTGCAAACAGACCTTAGCCGCCTGCTGAATATACTTTACCGAATTGATGTAGAAGAACAACAGGTAAAGCAGGCCATGTTGGCCCCATCAGAACCCGAGGTAGCCGAACGCATTGCCCGGTTAATAATAAAGCGGGAACTGCAAAAGGCGCAGACCCGCTTTATCTATCGTGCTAATTAAAGTATAGCTTATACTGCAGCTACTTCACTTTTAATAAACTCCTCTACTTTATCTACCATCTCCGGCGAGCCGATAATTAGCGGGCAACGCTGGTGCAGTTCGGTAGGCTCAATTTCCATAATGCGGCGGTTACCATCAATTGCTTTACCACCTGCCTGCTCTACTATAAAAGCAAGTGCATTACACTCATACATCAGGCGCAGCTTGCCGTTTGGCGCTTTGGCCGTTGCCGGGTAAATATAAATCCCCCCTTTTAGTAGGTTTCTGTGGAAGTCAGCTACCAGGGAGCCGATGTAACGGGCGGAGTAATTGTTGTCTTTGCAATAGCTCAGGTACTGCTTAATGCCTTCCGGGAAACTATTGATGCTGCCTTCGTTGCAGGAATAAACAGTACCATTTGCCGGTGTTTTAATATCAGGATGCGACAGGAAGAACTCGCCCAGCGAAGGATCATAAGTAAAGCCATTTACGCCGTGGCCGGTAGTATACACCAACATCGTAGATGAGCCATAGATCACATAGCCGGCTCCTACCTGTTGTGTTCCGCTCTGCAGGCAATCCTCCATAGTTCCGTCGCAGCCTGTATCTGATTTTCTTCTGTAAATAGAAAAAATCGTTCCAATAGAGACGTTCACATCAATGTTAGAAGAACCATCTAAAGGATCTATTGCTACAATGTACTTGCCTTTCTTGTTACCGGTCTGAATTACCTCATCTTCTTCTTCCGAGATAATGGTACAAACCTCGCCGCCATTGCGCAGCGCTCTTATAAAACGTATGTTGGCAATCACGTCCAGCTTCTGCTGGTCTTCTCCCTGCACGTTCTGTTGGCCGTAGGCTCCGGTTACATCCAGCAGGCCGGCACGGTTAATTTCCCTATTCACGATTTTACCTGCAAGAGCAATATCACGCAGTAATTGAGAAAGTTCTCCGGTCGCAAACGGGAAAGCTTCCTGTTTTCTCATAATAAACCTGTCCAGGGTAGTGCCTACAGGTAAAGCAAGATTGAAATTCATAAGGGAAGTTGAGTTGGGTTGATCTATATATAGTAGTACAAAAATATCATTTTTTGATTCATAAACGAAGGCTACTTATTTTTACGAGTTATAAACCTTAAGGGAATGAAAATATATAAGTTTGGTGGTGCATCCGTAAAAAATGCCGACGCTTTCCGGAACCTTGCTCAGATTGTGCAGACCTATGGCGGCAATAAACAATTGCTTATAGTTGTATCTGCTATGGGCAAAACTACCAATGCCCTTGAGTTGGTTTTTGACCTGGCGTATACTTACAAAGACTATAGCGAAGCTTTGCAGCAAAGCCGTGCTTACCACCAAGAAGTAGTACAGGCTTTGTTCCCGAACACTGGCAACCCTGTATACGAAGAGTTGGAGCACCTGTTTTCTAAATTAAACTATAGCTTACAAAACCTGAACCGGCAGGTTGGCTACGACCAGCTTTACGACCAGACAGTAAGCTACGGGGAACTGCTGGCTTCTACAATTCTGCATCATTTTTTACAGGAACAGGGCCTTACCAATACCTGGGTTGACAGCCGCAAATACATACAAACCGACACTACCTGGCGCGAAGCTAAAATAGACTGGGACTGGAGCGAACGGCTTATAAAACGCGACCTGCCAACTATATTAGACGAACAGCTTATAGTTACCCAAGGCTTTTTAGGTGGCACTAACAACGGGCTGACCACAACGTTGGGCCGCGAAGGCTCTGATTTTAGCGGGGCTATTTTTGCTTATTGCCTGCAAGCCGAGGCCATGTATATCTGGAAAGATGTGGAAGGATTATTGAATGCGGATCCGAAATACTTTACTGACACGGTGCGCTACGCCGAAATATCATACCAGGAAACTGTTGAAATGGCTTACTATGGCGCTTCAGTTATACACCCTAAAACTATAAAACCCTTAGCCAACAGGTTAATCCCATTGTATGTAAAGTCTTTCCTGCACCCGTCCGGCGAAGGCACTAAAATATGCGACTGCCGATACCAGAAGCTGGCACCTGCTTATATTATTAAAGAGAATCAATGCCTTATATCCTTCAGTGTTAAAGATTTTACCTTTATTTCTGAAAAAAACCTGGGTACCATATTTAATGCACTTTCCGAACTTCGGTTAAAGATCAACCTAATGCAAAATTCGGCTATTTCTTTCTCGGTTTGCACCGATTGGAATGAAAACCGCTTGCAAAAACTTTTACAAACCCTGCAGGATCAGTTTGTTATACACTATAACACAGGATTAGTATTGTATACTATAAAAAACTATGACTCTGAAAGCTTAAATAAAACTATAGCAGGAAAGGAAATTTTACTGGAGCAGCGCACCCGCACAACATTTCAGTTTGTGTGCAAGCAATAGCACGAAAGCTATATTTTTTAGATAACTTTGTAGAAGGAATAGCAGAAAATCTACTATTTTTACAGCAACCAAAAATATAGGCTGCGTATATATAGGCTCTTGTCACGGCTATCATCCTCTACGTTATGCAACCAGTTGAGAAAGTAAATAAGCTTTTTGTAGTAAAACTATTCCTGCTGTCAGGTTTATTATACTTAGGCTTTATACTGAAGGTGCCCCAATTTGTGAAGCCTGCCGAGGCCAGACCCTTAGAACAGTTTGCATTGCCTAACGAAAAACAAGAACCAAAACAAATAAAGAAACTATACTATAGGATGATCTCGGATACAGAACCGGAAGAGATCGCCATTTAAAATATAAGCCCCGACCTACGCCGGGGCTTTTTTTATGGCCTCTCCGCAAAAAGCATTAAATTCGCCAGTACATCAATCATGCTTTACCAACTATGGAATTTATACTTGTAACCCCGCAGGCACAGCCGCATGTTGCCCTCATCCAACTAAACCGCCCGAAAGAACTGAACGCCCTGAACCTGCAACTGATGGGTGAATTGCGCGATGCCCTTAAGCAACTGGATGAAGACGAGAACGTGCGGGCTATAGTAATAACCGGTAACGAACGTGCTTTTGCAGCTGGCGCCGACATAAAACAAATGGCTGGCAAAACAGCTATCGATATGCTGAACATTGATCAGTTCTCTACCTGGGACCAGATCCGTAAAACCAAGAAGCCAATTATTGCTGCCGTATCGGGGTTTGCGTTGGGTGGAGGCTGCGAACTGGCTATGACCTGCGATATGATCATCGCCTCAGAGACAGCCATGTTTGGGCAGCCTGAAATTAAGATCGGGGTGATGCCGGGCGCCGGCGGTACCCAACGCCTTACCAAAGCCATAGGCAAGGCAAAAGCCATGGAAATGGTGTTAACAGGCAAGTTTATGCCCGCAGAGGAAGCTGAAAAGCAGGGTCTGATTAACCGTGTAGTGCCTGTAGAACTGTACCTGGAAGAAGCCTTTAAACTTGCTGGTGAGATTGCTCAGATGTCTCCGGTAGCGGTGAAGCTGGCAAAAGAATCTGTGAACCGCGCTTTTGAAACACAACTGGATGAAGGCTTGTACTTTGAGCGCAAGAACTTTTATCTGTGTTTCGCCTCCGAAGACCAGACCGAAGGCATGAATGCTTTTGTGGAGAAACGCAGGCCGGAATTTAAGGGAAGATAGGTTCAAGTTAGAAAGTTAGAAAAGTATAAGTTAGAAAGTTTCTACACTCGTATTGTCATTTCGGACGGAGCGAGAAATCTGGATCATAACGTGATTCAGATTTCTCGCTCCGCTCGAAATGACATTTTTTAGTTACCACTACTTCTTTAACCCCTAAACTCTCTAACTCTTAAACTATAAGTAACTTTCTAACTTCTAAACTTTTTAACTTTCTAACTTATTCCTACCTTTGCAGCATAAATTCCTAGTTAGGAATAATTCTTACTTAGAAATGCAGCAACTTACACGGCAGGAACTACACAAACATATTGCAGCTTCGGGCTTAAAGGCCACAAGTCAGCGCATGGTGGTGTACGAAGCTATAGTTGCACTGCACGGCCACCATCCTACCGCCGAGGAAGTGTATCAGCACCTGAAGCCAGCAAACCCAAGCATCTCCTTAGGTACCGTTTACAAAACCTTAGACACTTTTGCGGAAGCAGAATTAGTGCGCCGCGTGCTGACTGAAGAAGGTGGGAAACGGTACGACACCAACACTACAACGCATAGTCACATTTACTGCAGCAATACCCGCGAGATCATCGATTTTGAAGATCCGGAGCTGGAAAGTGTGTTGCGTGATTTTTTCAGTAAACGGCAGGTAGAGAACTTTGAGATAAAGAGTTTTGCAGTGCAGCTGACAGGCAAAAGGGTGGAGCCGGATAAACAAATCAGCATTTCGGGAGTTAGTAACCAGAATCTTTAAAACTAAATAAATATATAAAATGGCAGTATTAGTAGGTAAAAAAGCACCTTCGTTTAAAGCAATGGCCGTAGAGAATGGCGAGTTTGTAGAAAACTTCTCTCTTGACCAATATATCGGCAAAAAGCACGTGATCTTCTTCTTTTATCCAATGGACTTCACGTTTGTTTGCCCAACTGAGATCATTGCCTTCCAGGACAGAATGGAAGAATTTGAGCGTAAGAACGTAGCTGTAGTTGGTTGCTCAACTGATACACACTTCTCTCACTTTGCATGGCTGAACACGCCACGTAACCAGGGTGGTATTGCGGATGTTAACTATCCGTTAGTAGCTGATGCAGCTAAAACTATTTCTCAGAACTACGACGTTTTGGCTGGCCACTACGAGTACAACGAAGATGGTGAAGTAGAATTTGTTGGTGAGCCGGTTGCTTACCGTGGCTTGTTCCTGATCGACAAAGAAGGTGTAGTTCGTCACCAGGTTGTAAACGACCTTCCGCTTGGCCGTTCTATTGACGAGGCGCTGCGTATGGTTGATGCTCTTCAGTATTTCGAAACTAAAGGCGAAGTTTGCCCTGCAAACTGGGAAGAAGGTAAAGAAGCCATGCAGGCTACAAAAGAAGGTGTATCTAACTACCTTGCAAAGCACTAAGCTTTAAAAGCAACTTATTGATAAAAAATCCCCGGCAGTTTTTGCCGGGGATTTTTGTTATTATCATTCTATAGTTAAGCTTACTGCTTTAGCCACAGCGCACCGTTCTTGGAGGCATATTTTCCAATTTCACCTTCTTCGTATAGTTTCTGCAAATACATTTCTGCTTCACTCTTTTTCATGCCAGCTAGCACTGCAAACTCTTTGGTGGTAAGCGTGCTATAGTTGGCGAAAAGTGAACTATAAGCTTTATCATACTCCTGTTTCCTTGCTTCCGGATGCAGCTGTAAAAGCGCCTGCTCATACTGCTCGTATGGCCTTGAGCCGTACACCAGCACGCGGTTATCATTCTCATCTGTCACAAAAATGGTCGGGAAGCCACGCACTCCCAACTGTCGCGCCATAGCCAGATCCTGCTGGAACAACTCTACTGCTTTGCCTTCAAAATCAGCTTTCAATTGCGCTACATCCAGTCCGGTTTGTTCTGCAACCAGTGCCAGGTTTTCCCAGCGGGCAATGTTTTTCTTCTCCAAAAAGATCATCTCTTTTATTCTACGCAGGAATTTCACAGCTTTCGCTTCGCCTTGCAGTTGGGCAGCTTTAAAAGCTATAGATGGCGGATAAGATGATGGTAGCGGATCTTCCAGCCACAGGTCGCCGTCTATCGGCATTTCGTAGTAGGCGCCGGCTTCTTCCCAGTGCTGGGCTACGCTGGTTGGTCCGTTCACGTCGCGACCGCCGTACGTATCCCAACTCCTAAGCAGGCCGCCCATGCGGTATTCTACTTCAAAGTAGGGTCCGTACTCCAGTGCCAGTTTCTTCAACTGCGGATCGATGCCCCAGCACGAAGAACAGATCGGGTCGGTGAAATATAAAAGTTTGATCGGTTTCTTAGTAGCGGCAATATTGGTATCTTCTATAGTTGCTTCTGAAGTTGGTATTTCGCAGATACCTGTTTCCATATCGCAATGCATGATTGGTTTTGTCTCCATGGTTTTATTTATCGTTAAACATTGTAAAAAATAACCTGTTAATGTAGTAGCTAACAGGCTGCATTGAACTACTTTTACAAAGGTCGAACTATAATAAGGGAGAGTCAATTAGTCAAAAAAACATGACTACCAACAATTTTTCACAAGGCGATCCGAGCTGCCCCGCCGAGAACATTTTAAAGCAATTATCCGGAAAATGGAAGCCGCAGATCTTTAGATTGGCGTTGGAAGGACCGGTGCGGTTTAACAGTTTACTGCGCCAGTTGCCGGGCTCCAACAAGCAGTCGGTGGCTACAGCGCTGAAGGAAATGGAAGAATCAGATATCCTGGTGAAAACTATAGTTCAGGAAAAACCGCTGCACATTGAATATACCCTGTCGGAAAGAGGGCAGGCCATGGTGGCTGTATTCCGAAGTATGGAAGGTTTTCTGAACTGATTTTTACGCTAGCTTAACTAACCACAACCCTAAAAATGTAGCCAGCAACCCGAGCAATACGCTTGCCAGTACATAAATGATAGCCGGCCAGTACTGACCGCCTTGTAGCAAGCTTATCGTTTCGCCGGAGAAAGCCGAGAACGTGGTAAAGCCACCCAATACGCCGGTCACCAGGAAAAAGCGCCATTCATCTGATAAAGTGCCTTTGGTAAAAAGGCCAAACACCACCCCGATCAGGAAACAGCCAAGTATATTTACTACCAGCGTACCAACCGGAAATTGGGTCAGGCTTTTTGATTGTATAAGCTGCGATAACAGGTAACGCCCAACGCCACCTATAAAACTGCCTGCCCCAATTACCAGTAGTATCTTCATTGTAAACTATAGTTTAGTGTTTCTGCTCGTAGTCATAGTTCACCATCCACTGGATACCGAATTTATCGGTGAACATACCGAACAGCGCACCCCAGAATGTTTTGTTCAAAGCCATCGTTACATTTCCTCCTTCTGATAAGCCATCAAAAAGGCGCTTGGCTTCGTCTTCGTTTTCGGCGTTGATGGAGATAGAGAAGTTGTTGCCCATTACCGTGGCATGGCCAAACGCTTCGGACGAATCTGATCCCATTAAAGTAGTTTCCTTGCTGATCGGTAGCGAAATGTGCATGATCTTGTCGCCTTCTGATTCCGGAATTGGCTGCTCAGACGGCATGTCTTTAAAGCGGCCCACGTACGGGAAATCGCCACCGAAAACAGATCTGTAAAAATTGAATGCTTCTTCGCAGTTGCCTGCAAAGGTCAGGTAAGGGCTGATGGTTGCCATGGTATAGTTTATATGGTTAGATGATCGTTCTGTTTCCAAATATAGAACATTTAATATCTATCCCCATCAGGTAAACTATAGTTTAGGTCTGCTTTTTATAGGGTTTTAGCTCTCCATCTTTTACCAACCAGGCTTTGTCGGCTTGCTTTACAATTTCTTCTTTGTCGTCGGAATAAGCTTCTACAATTCTATACTTTTTATCCCCGAAATGCTCATCTAAACGAGCAATCTTTTCTTCATTCTTGCAGGCTTTGCCATCCACCAGATACGTGTTGTCAGTATAGTTTGCCTTCGTCCCGAAGAACCCATCAATCTTGTATAGTTCAAACAGCGGCTCGACATAAATTTCCAGCCCGCCGGTAGCACAGAAAACCTGTACACCATCCTTTTTCAGTTTATCCAGTCGTTCCTTTATTTCCTGGTTAAAATTCTCTGGGTACTCCTGCTCCCAGAACTCTCTGGCATAAGCTTTCACCTGCTTGGGTGGGATGTTATCCAGGTAATTAAAAAAGTTCTCTTTAAACTCTGTTTGCCTGATCTGGTGCATTTTGAGCAGTGCTTTATAGTAGAGCATCTGCACATAATAAGCGACTTTGTGCGGCTTTTTAGTGCTGATAAACTTAAAGAATTCGTCTTTGGAGCTCTTGTTATAGAAGGTCTTGTTCAGGTCGAAAACTGCTATTTTTATTTCCTTGTTGCTATTGTCTGCCATGCTGCCACTGCTGTTTAGGGTAAGCATAGTACGCAACTATAGTTGGCCGAGATGGCGCCGGGCTAAACTATTGCCGCCTAAACCGCTATATTTGCAGCAGAACACGAACTATAGTTTTGAAACTACTCTACGACATCGGGCTGAAAGCTTACAACGGACTACTGACCGTGGCGGCACCTTTTAACCAGAAGGCGAAACTGATGCTACAAGGCCGTGAAAACCAGTTTGAAAAGTTGCAGCAGGCTTTTGTCGGTAACACAGCGCCGGTGGTGTGGTTTCATTGTGCGTCGTTAGGTGAGTTTGAGCAAGGCCGCCCGGTAATTGAAGCGTTTAAAGCCGAGTTCACGGAGTATAAAGTGCTGCTAACCTTCTTCTCCCCTTCCGGTTACGAAGTGCGCAAAAACTATAGCGGTGCCGATTTTATCTTCTACCTGCCGCTGGATAGCGCTGCTAATGCCCGTAAGTTCATTTCTATAGTTCAGCCGAAACTGGCAGTGTTTGTAAAGTACGAGTTCTGGCATTATTACCTGCAGGAGCTGGAGCAGCGCCATATTCCGATACTTTCTATTTCAGCTATTTTCCGGGAAGAGCAGGTTTTCTTTAAACCTTACGGAGAGTTCAACCGCAATATGCTGCGCCGCTTTACGCACATTTACACCCAAAACCAGACATCGCTGGAGCTGCTGCAAACGATAGGTATAACCCAGGCAACTATAGCCGGCGACACGCGCTTCGACAGGGTGCTGCAGACAGCCGCCACTATAAAACCAATACCGTTGGTAGATGCCTTTACCCGTGGTAGCGAGGTGTTTATGGTGGGCAGCAGCTGGCCAGCGGATATTGAAGTACTGTTACCGCTTATCCGGAAGCATAAACCAACTATAAAGTTTATTATTGCGCCACACGAGATCCACGAAAATGGCATTGCAACCCTGATGCAAACTATAGGTGAAGGTGCTGTACGTTTCTCTCAGGCTGACGCGACAAATATAGCCAACAATAGCGTGCTGGTGATCGATAACATTGGGATGCTGTCGGCGCTCTATAGTTATGGCACGTACGCTTACATTGGCGGTGCTTTTGGCAAAGGATTACATAACACGTTAGAAGCTGCTGTGTTCGGGTTGCCGCTGTTTTTCGGGCCAAAGTATGGCAAGTTTCAGGAGGCCGTGGACCTGGTAAAACTGGGTTGTGCCTTTCCGGTAAATAATTCGGATGAGCTGCTGGCTGCTTTTGAAAAAGTACATACCACACCCAGAGCGCGCCAAACTATAACCGACACTGAAAAACAATACGTACAAGAGCAGGCAGGCGCCACCACACAAATTATGGCCGATATACAGCGCCTGTTAAAAAGATAAAATGAAAGGAGTTGTAGTTAAATCGACGGGGTCGTGGTATTTGGTTCGGGATGCGGAAGGCAAGCTGCACCGTGCTCGTTTGCGCGGTAAGTTTAAGATAAAAGGCCTGAAAGTTAGCAACCCGCTGGCCGTCGGCGACCGCGTAGAATTTGACGTGGAGACAACCGGCGAAGACACTGCCGTGATCCATAAAATTGAAGAACGCGAAAACTACATCATCCGCCAGAGCACGCACAAAACAGCCTACTCGCATATCATCGCAGCCAACCTGGACCAGGCGCTGCTTATAGTTACCCTGGTTTCGCCCCGCACATCCTTCGGTTTTATAGACCGCTTTTTGGTTACCGCCGAAGCTTACGACATCCCGACGATACTTGTCTTCAACAAAACCGACCTGTACGACGAAGAGATGCGCGATTACCAGCGCCAGATCAGCCACATGTACCAGCAGATCGGCTACAGCAGCATAACAGTTTCGGCTAAGACCAACGAAGGCATAGAGGAAATGAACAGCCTGCTCCACGGCAAAACAACCTTACTTTCGGGTCACTCCGGTGTAGGCAAATCCACGCTTATCAACCTTATAGTTCCGGACCTGGAGCTGAAAACTTCTGAAATTTCTGATTTCTCTGATAAAGGCGTGCATACCACCACGTTTGCTGAAATGTTTGAGATCGACAATGAGACCTTTATTATTGATACACCTGGTATCAAGGAGCTGGGTATAGTTGATATCCCGAAAAGCCAGCTAAGCCATTTTTTTCCGGAGATGCGCGAACGTATGAACCAGTGCCGCTTTAATAACTGCACACATTTTAACGAACCCGGTTGCGCTATAGTAGAGGCCGTACGCCACAACGAAATTTCCCTGACCCGCTACGAGAGCTACCTGAGCATGCTCATGGGCGACGATAATCGGAAGTGATTTTGGAGTTAAAAAGTTAGAAAAGTATAAGTTAGAAAGTTAAAAATGCAGAAACGCAAAATTTTGCGTCTTATTTCCAGTTGCAAGGCCCTAAACTATAAGACATATAAGCTCCCTCGACTGACGCTTGGGATGACAAGAAAGGGATTTCGAACTTAAGGACAAGATACCTCAAGGCCTTGATCCTGCCCATCCTTTTAAATCCTGAGGATCCTGATTCAGACAATTTAACCCTCACCCACACAATGCGTTAGCAGTTTATATAAGCAACTATAAACTATAGCTATGAAACTGAACAACGCAAACATACTGATAACCGGCGGCACACTGGGCATTGGTTTTGCTACGGCCGACCTACTTATTAAAAACGGTGCAAATGTAGCTATAACTGGCCGCGACGAAAAGCGGACACACAAAGCAGCGCACACACTGGGCGCCTTGCCCATTACCGCCGACGTTGCCGATATTGGCGATATAAGACACACTTTCAGAACTTTTACCCAGGAATTTGGCAAACTGGATGCCCTGATAAACAATGCCGGTATCGGAATTTACAAACCCCTGGATGAGCTGACCCCGGAAGACTTTGAGCAGGTATACCGGGTAAATGTGATCGGGGCGGCCATGATGGCTTCAGAGGCAGCCAAGATCTTCAAGAAACAGAACTATGGCAATATCATAAACATTGGGTCTACGGCTGCAACCAAAGGCTACGAAGGCGGCTCGGTATATGCCTCATCTAAAGCGGCATTACGCAGCATGACCCAAAGCTGGCAGGCCGAACTCCGGAAGCATAATGTGCGCGTAATGCTCATAAACCCCAGCGAGGTAACTACTGCTTTTGGCAACCAGAACAGGGAAGAACGCCATGCACAACCTAACAAACTACGCGGCCAGGAAATAGCATGGGCAATTAAAAGTGCTTTGGAGATGGATAACAGGGGCTTTATACCTGAACTGACCGTGTGGGCAACGAATCCTTTTTAGCTATAAGGTTTACTGCTTTTCAGGTACCAGTACCTTATCTATCATATGGATTACACCGTTGCTGCTTAAAATATTGGCTTTCTTTATTTCAGCTCCGTTTATCATCACCAAATCCTGCTGCTTCGAAACCTCCAGTTGCTCATTACCAAGCGTTTTTATTTTAGAGCCATGCTGTAAGGTAGCAGTATCGAGTTTGCCGGCTACAATGTGGCTGTTAAGTATAGCAGCTAGTTGTTGTTTGTTTTCGGGTTTCATCAGGTCATCTAACGTACTGCCCGGCAAAGCTTCAAACGCCTCGTTAGAGGGCATAAAAACTGTATAAGGTCCTGTGCTGTTTAAGGTTTTAGCAAGGCCAGATACTTCAAATGCCTTCGCAAAAATACTTAATTCAGGGTCAGCGGCTGCCTGGTCTGTTATAGTTTTCAGCGATTTGTTTTCGGTATCGGTAGTTACCGGTACTGGCTGGTTGGCCAGGGCCTGGGCTGTTTCTTTAGCACTGGCTTCGCTCATGGTACTGTTTTCGCGCTGGCTCTCAGAGCCGCACCCCGACAAAAATATACTTAATAGTAAGCAGCAGGCTAACTTACTTATAGCTATAGTTCTCATAGAATGTTTGTTTTCTGAAGATCCTGCCACCGGATCAATTCCCTTTAACATCAGGGTTTATGGTCTTCTTAAACTATAAAATCCGTACTTTTGTTTTTAGATCATGTTTTACAATTAAACAGCAAATCGCATGAAAACCGCAGAAATCCATACTGGTAAAGGCGTAATGAAAGTAGAATTCTACGAAAAAGACGCCCCTAAAACAGTTGACAACTTTATAAAACTAGCGAAAGACGGCTTTTACGATGGCCTAACGTTTCACCGGGTTATTCCTGATTTCGTGATACAGGGTGGCTGCCCTAACTCGCGTGAAGGCGCAAAAGGCGTGCCAGGCACTGGCGGACCGGGTTATAAAATTGATTGTGAACTAACCGGCGACAATCAGTTCCATGACCGTGGTGTGCTGAGCATGGCGCATGCAGGCCGCAACACAGGTGGCTCGCAGTTCTTTATCTGCCACAGCCGTAAAAACACCGCACACTTAGACCGTAACCATACCTGCTTCGGTAAAGTGGTTGAGGGCCTGGACGTGATCGACCAGATCAAAGCCAACGATAAGATTGAGAAGATTGTAGTAACTGAGGAATAATCCTTCGCTTACGAAACTAAAAAGCTGCTCTTAACCGAGCAGCTTTTTTTATGGCTTATAAGTTCGGTCAGGCTAAACTATAGTTAGGATAGGGATTAAGTATAGAGAATTTACTATTTTAGCTAAGTATAAACTATAGCTACTACAGATATAGTGCAGATAAGTGTATGTTTTCGTTTATCTGGTAGTTAGGTGAGACTATAATGAAAAAGCTCTTTCTTGATGATATACGAACAATTGAAATGGTCTATGATAAGGCTATGGATAAAGAATTTATAATCGTTAGGACATACTACGAATTTGTAAGTTACATCCAGTCTAAAGGACTGCCTGAATTTATAAGCTTTGACAATGACTTAGGGTTAGAGGAGACCGGAGAATTAGCACCTGATGGATATGCCGCTGCAAAGTGGTTAGTTTATGAATCGGGACTTGATTTAAGAAATTTGAAATTTAAAGTTCATTCTGCCAATCCAATTGCGGCTCAACAAATCAAAGGCCTTTTGACAAACTACATACAGTATTTAAAAGAGAATGGAATTGGCGATTAACAGCTAACGCATGTTGAACCCTTTATAATCTTATAACATGCGACATCGGTGCTTCAAAATGTAACTTCAGTTAATGCTTGAGTATAATCAGCAAAACTTATCTTATGAAGCGCTTAAAAAGAATTAGGAAGTACCATAGACTTAGCAAAAGGAATAAGGAATTCTTATATGAAGATAGCTGGCATCATAATGAATTCTTGTACATGGATAGCTTTTCTCAAAATGAAACAGGAATAGAAAATCTGATAGTATGGACTGGGCCGAATCCAAATGGTTTTAGAATAAAAGTAAGTAACATTCCTAATCGTATCTCTAGCAATTACTTTTTTGTTATGACTCTTCCAGATTACCAAGTGATTGGTCAAATTAATGAGGAGTTTATAACACCAATCATAATAAATCAGATAAAAAAATGGTGCGATATTAACATGAAAGAGATTATCAAATACTCCAAAGGTCTAACTACTACAAGTAAATTCTTGATGAAACTTAAGCAAGTATAACTCTATAATTTTAACTGATTTTCAAATACAAATGGAAAAATATACTACCCTCTTAGATGATGCCACGAAAAAATTAATTGAGTTAGGCAAGCAGCAAGAACTCGTGAATGAACTTTTATCGAAAGCACCGCCTGTTTTGTGGTTTGGGAACAACCTTTCACCAAAGGAAAAGATAGTGACCATCGGTGCAAACCCATCAAGGGAGGAGTTCTTGAAGGAGAATAAGTTTAAGGCTCAAGAACGACTTAATAGCGGTGGCAATCTGGAATATATTGATGAAAGATTGAGCAGGTTTAAGGTTTTAAGCAATGAACAAGACTGGACACATATACTTGAGAACCCCTCTCTTAAAGAAGAGATATTCATCAGTTACAACGATTATTTCAAAAGGAACCCTTATAAATGGTTTGGGAAAAAAGCATCTGGGAACGATTCATCTTATAATGTAGAAGGATTCATTAATGCTTTGGATGGTTCATACTATGAAGGAGAGAAAAGATATCAATGCCTGCACATTGATTTAATGCCATTCCCTACAATATCTGATTTTACCTCAATACTAGTAGAATCAGAAAAATATATCTTCAAAAACGATTGGGCTAGAAATTTTCTAGATAGATTAATTACAGAGATAAATCCAAATAAGATTATTGTGTTTGGACGCACCAATTTAAATTATTTGACAAGGTTTTGGAATATCTCAAACATTGGAGAAGAATATACCTTCAATGCTTTGACAGAAAATGGTAGAAATAGTTCTTCTAAATACTGGATTTTTGACTACAAAGGAATTGATGTAATAGGCTTGTCTGTCAATCTTGGTAACCCGAAGGGATTCAGTAAAAAAACATTATCTGAGTTTGGGAAGGCTATAAAAAATAGCCTCACCTAACCCAATGCAGCCTTTATGTTTGGCTACGCCACGCCCATCGGCTGCACCAGCACCGTTACAAACTATAATCCACCCACCCAAACTATGAACTACATTTTAGAAACCGAACGGCTCCGACTCCGGGAGTTTACTTTAGCTGATGCAGATTTTATAGTTGCACTTTTAAACAGTCCGGGATGGTTGCAGTACATCGGCGACAGAAATGTACGTACGATAGAACAGGCCACAGCGTATCTACAAAACAATATCTTAAAAAGCTATGAGGTAAATGGCTACGGTTCCTGGTTGGTCGAGCGGAAAGATGACGGGCAGGCCATAGGCTCGTGCGGCATCATTAACCGCGAGGCCTTGGATACTCCTGATATTGGTTTCGCTTTTCTGCCAGAGTATAACGGTTTTGGGTATGCCTACGAATGTGCAGCTGCAACTATGGCTTACGCCAAAGAGCAACTAAACATACCTAAAATGGGCGCTATTGTGTTACCTAGTAACGACCGATCGGTGAAGCTGCTAAAAAAGATCGGGTTACAATATGTAAAACCATTCTACCTACCCAACAGCGAGGAAGAACTGCACTTGTACAGCAGTTAATTGATACCCCAACTATAAAGTATAAAACTATGACTGAAAATTACCTTGCCGTAAACAAAGAGCTTTGGGACACCCGCACGGCCACCCACGTAGATTCTGAATTTTACGATGTAGCATCTTTTAAAGCTGGCCGTAACTCGCTAAACGAAATAGAGCTGGCGTTGCTGGGCGATGTAAAAGGCAAGCGCATTTTACACTTGCAATGCCATTTTGGGCAAGATACGTTGTCGCTGGCGCGTATGGGTGCCAAAGTTACGGGAGTAGACCTTTCGGAAGTAGCTATCCGGAAAGCAAAAGAGCTGGCCGCAGAACTTAACCTGGATGCCCGGTTTATGTGCTGCAACGTGCTGGAACTGGACAAGTACCTGGATGAGCAGTTGGATATGGTGTTCTGCTCGTACGGCGTAATTGGCTGGCATCCCGACATGAATGCTTTCGCGAGTATAGTAAGCAAATTCTTAAAACCCGGCGGGGAATTTTACCTCATAGAGTTTCATCCGTTTATCTGGATGTTCGACAATAACCAGGAAAAGATAGCTTACTCTTACTTTAACCTGGGCCCGATCGTGGAAATGGAAGAAGGCACTTACGCCGACAAAAACGCCCCTATCAAAAATAACTCCTATACCTGGAACCACCCGCTCAGCGATGTAATTGGTTTTATATTACATAATGGCATGGAGCTAATTGATTTCCAGGAATACGATCACTCGCCTTACAACATTTTTAGGGATATGGTGCAGGATGGAGCAAAGTATAGAATTAAGGATCTGGAAGGAATAATGCCTTTAGTGTATTCGGTGAAAGCTATAAAGAAGTAAGGTTAACGATACTTTTATAACTGGCGCGAGTCTCCAGACTCGTGACTTGCAGTAATGTTGAGTCTCTGACTCAACTGGGCCAGAGGCCCAACTATAGTTAGACACGAGCGAGGACGCTCGCGCCAGTCAAATAATTAAAGCTCGTACCTCTATACTTTCATACTTACATCCTATACTTTAAAACTGATCCTCGTCTTCGTCTTCTGCCCCGAACCTGGGCATGGTAAACATTCCACTCAGCAGGTCTTTAAACTGTAAACCGGTGCTCAGGCGACTTTTGCTTAACTGGCTGTGTTCGGCCAACCCGTGCAGGGCAAATTCCATCATAAACAGTTTCTCATCGCCTTTTGCATTGGGTTGCTGTTTTTCAACCAGTTCTTCCAGGCCAGGCACACGTTTCAGGGTCTTTTTATAGTCAGCAGCGGTAGCATCGTTTAGTATATCCACGGTATTTCCATCCCCAAACCAATCGGTTATCGCTTTATAAGGGCTTGGCTGCTTGGCTTTCTTAACTTTATCCGGGTCGGGGAAGTATTTCAGAAACTGCGTCCGGATGGCTTTGCCCATCAGTACCTGTGCCACATGGCCCGCTCCCTCCTGCTCGCCTTCATACACCAGTTCTACTTTACCCGTTACCGATGGTATCGTGTTCAGGAAATCGGCCACACGCACATAGGTTGTTTTCTCGCCATTCAGCAAGGCACGGCGCTCGGCAGCACTCAATAAATTTTCGAAAGCAGATATGGTTAAACGTGCCGACACCCCACTTTTAGGATCTACATATTCACTTTCGCGGGCTTCAAAAGCCACTTGCTCAATCAGGTCACCTATAATATCGTTGGTTTTAACCAGTTCATGCTGTTCATCTTTTACCCTGGCCTCCTGCTGGGTTATTTTCTTGCCAGTTTCTATAGTTTTAGGGTAGTGCGTGATGATCTGTGATTCGATGCGATCTTTGAGCGGTGTAACGATGGAGCCGCGGTTAGTATAATCCTCAGGGTTAGCGGTGAACACAAATTGTATATCCAGCGGCATACGCACTTTAAACCCACGGATCTGAATATCACCTTCCTGCAGAATATTGAACAATGAAACCTGTATGCGCGCCTGTAGATCGGGTAACTCATTTATAACAAAAATGCCGCGGTGCGAACGCGGTATCAACCCAAAATGGATCACGCGTTCATCAGAATAAGGAAGTTTTAAGGTTGCGGCTTTTATAGGATCAGCATCGCCAATCAGGTCTGCTACCGATACATCCGGAGTGGCCAGTTTCTCAGTATATCGCTCGTCGCGGTGCAGCCAGCTAACAGGTGTATCGTCGCCATGCTCGTGCACCAAATCTTTGGCATAGCGCGAGAGTGGCTGCAGCGGGTCGTCATTCAGCTCAGAACCTTGCACTACAGGTATGTATTCATCCAGCAAGTCAATCATCTGACGGGCGATACGTGTTTTAGCCTGCCCTCGCAAACCAAGCAGGTTTATGTGGTGCATCGAAAGTATAGCCCGCTGCATGTCCGGAATCACGGTTTCCTCATAGCCCCAGATGCCCGGAAAAACATCCTCTTTCTGCTGAAGTTTTTTAATTAAGTTATGGCGTAACTCCTGTTTCACCGACTGTGGTTCGTAGCCGGCTGCTTTCAGTTGTCCCAATGTTTTTATTTTCAGTAAGTTCTCTGCTGGTATGTCTTTATAGTTCATTTTTACCTTCCCCCAACCCCTTCCTAAAAACAGGAAGGGGTGTTTTTGGATTTATGTATTCTATTGTAGCAAATAAGACGCAACGTATTGAGTCTCTACATTTTCAACTTTTTAACCTTCTAACTTCATTAACTCTTTAATTTTAAAAGCTTTTCTTCCGGTTGCGTCCATAGTCGCGGAACACCAGGTGGCCTAAGCCTTTAAGCGAACTATAGTAAGCCTGGCCGTTATTCACTTTTGTAAACTCATCTACGAACTGTTGCAGGTATGGGTCTGATGCGATCATAAAAGTAGTTATCGGGATTTTTAAGCGACGGCACTGCGCGGCAAGGTTCAGGGTTTTATTCACCACTTTACGGTCCAGCCCGAAACTGTTCTTATAGTAGTTCAAGCCAATTTTCAGGCAGGTTGGCTTGCCATCGGTGATCATAAATATCTGCTTGTTTTGTGTCTTACGTTTCCGCAAGATATCCATAGCCAGTTCTAGGCCGGCTACGGTATTGGTGTGGTAAGGGCCAACTTCTAAGTAAGGCAGATCCTTTACTTCTATCTGCCAGGCATCATTCCCGAAAACTATAATATCCAGCGTATCCTTAGGGTATTTTTGTTTGATAAGTTCGGCCAGCGCCATGGCTACTTTCTTGGCAGGTGTAATGCGGTCTTCGCCGTACAGGATCATAGAGTGCGAGATGTCGATCATCAGCACCGTAGAAGCCTGCGTTTTGTGTTCCGTTTCGGTTACTTCCAGGTCTTGCTCGGTTAACCGAAACTCGCCGAGTCCGTGGTTTACCTGTGCATTCCGGATAGATTCGGTCATGGAGATCTGCTCTAATGCGTCGCCAAAACGGTACTCGCGCTGGTCGGTGCTGGCTTCTTCGCCGATGCCTGTATGTGGGGTAGCATGGCTGCCTTGCCCGCCTTTCTTCAGCTTCCCAAAAATCTCTTCCAGCGCGCTTCGCCTGATGCCTTGCTCGCTCTTAGCACTAAGCGTAAAGCTGCCTCGTTCCTGTGGATTTTCGTCCAGGTAACCTTTTCGTTTCAGGTCTTCAATAAAATCGCCGATGCCATACTCGTCGCTGGTTAGATTATACTGTTTATCCAGGGAGCTAAGCCACGAGAGCGCTTCGGCTACGTCGCCGGAGCTTATAGTTACCAACTGCAGGAAAATCTTAAGCAACGTTTCGAAGGTCGGCTTATCATTCTCCGGCGGAATAAATTCTGCAAATCTGTACCCTAAAGCCATAATAAAGTAATGTATTGTGTAGATAACAACGCTAGTCGCATTTTGTTAGGTATACGTGAATTACCTCCCCCCGGCCCCCTCCTAAAAACAGGAGGGGGAGATTCTCTGGTTTTATGAGGAACAGTTTTGTATCTACCTGATGTTGGTGGCCAAAACAGGAAGATGAGGAAAGATCAATTACATAGTTTACCACACCTAAAAGAGAAGCGAACTGTACTTCGAAATTCGATGACGTTTGCAGAAGAAGTGCTTTGGCAGGAGCTCCGCAGTTGGAAACTTGCCGGTCGAAAATTCAGACGACAGCATAGTATTGAAAATTTTATAGTTGATTTTTACTGTGCAACTGAGCGTTTAGTGATTGAAGTAGACGGTTCTGTACATGATACGCCAGAAGCTTCAGCGAATGATAAACTAAGAGATGAAACACTCAAAAACTGGAACTATACTGTACTTAGGTTCAGAAATTATGAAGTATTGGAGAATATAACAGCAGTAAAGAATGTAATTATATCCTACTTCAAGAACTCCCCTTCCTGTTTTTAGGAAGGGGTTTGGGGAAGGTAAAACACAAAGGGCAGGCTGCTGATGCAACCTGCCCTTTTTTATAGTTTAAGCTTTCGCTATTTAGTCAATCCAACGGAATTTATACTCCAGTTGCGGTGCGCGCATACGCTCTGCTACACGCTTTAAACGGTCTGGCAGAGCAATTAAGTATTCGCGGGCACGTTCACCTGCATCGTTAAGGCCAGTTACTGCTTCCAGTTTCCACTCTTTCACTAAATCAGAAAGTATATCAGTATAATCCAGAGCAGTGTAAACATTTATTCGCTGGGCGGCATCTGTAAAGTGACCGAATGTTTTACCCATATCCACACCAAGCTCGCGCATGTAGTGGGCAGGCATTACAATCTTCTTGCGCATCATGTCCTCAAATGCCAGCATCATTTCGTTCGGGTCAGCTTCAAAAATCTTACCTACAAACGCCTTGTACGCTTTTGCATGGCGGGCTTCATCAGAAGCTACATACCCGCAAAGTTTTGCGAGCATACCATCGCCTTGCTTCTTAGCAATCTGGGCTACGCGGCGGTGCGAAAGGTTGGTAGCTGTCTCCTGGAACGAAGTATAAACGAAAGCACGATATGGGTCATTATCAGTCTGCAGGTCAAAACCATCCGCGATCAGGTATTGCGTAGAAGCCTCCATCTCGCGCATATTGATACGGCCAGTCAGGTACAGGTATTTGTTTAGCAGGTCACCGTGGCGGTTCTCTTCAGCTGTCCAGGCACGGTTCCATTTCATCCATGGGCTATCCTCGTTGCTTGGTACATCCTTTATGCTCATCAGCCAGCTTTCGTATGTTGGCAATGCCTCCTCGGTAATGGTATCGCCTACAAGCACGGCAAGCAGGTCGTAAGAAAGATCACGGGCACGCTCCTGTAGATTCTTGATCTCTTCAAAGAAATTTTCCATACGGGCATCAGGCAGTAAGTCCTGAGGTTGCCAGCTGTCTTCCACAGATTTCAAAAACTCTGTCATCTTTTCCTGAACAAAGTCTTCCATCCATTTCATGACTTCGACGCGGGAGGCAATGGCTGTTATCATACTTAGGTGTTTATATTAAAGATCAAATATAGTGATTAATGCCAAAAAATGGCAGGCTACTTAACAATTAGTTAATCAGGGAGTAAGCTTCTTTGTTGCCTCCTATAAAATGTCTACGAAAAAAACAGAAAGTGTTTAACGTAGAAATCTCATAAAAAATAGAACACTATATATAATCAATTAATTCACTAAGCTTGTTTACCGTAACGCAGGCTTATGTAAAATTGTCGCAAAATCTTAAAATTTATCTTGTTGTTATTCAGCAACTTGATAACTTCATACATAAAACCTGGCTGTTCTTGTAATTGCCTGAGCAGTTCCAGGAATTGTGTTGTTTCGACGAAGTGGCTGGTAAAATAGGCATGCCTAATCGCATACTTCAACCGTTTTATAAGAGCTGCTTTTTCAGTTTCTGTTTTAACTAGGTTGGCAGCTTTTTCGCATACTTTTATAGTTGACTGCAACATACGTCCTTCAGAAGTATAATATTGTCGAGAAAGTGATTTTGGGTGCAGGCGCCGTTTTGTGGTTACTATTGGTTGGTAGCTATACTTCCAGTTGCGCGCCGATCGCACCCAGAAATCGAAGTCTTCGTAGGCCAGGTTTTCATCATAGCCTCCCAGCTCTTCTAATACGCTTCGGCGCATCATCATAGTAGGCGGACAGATAAAATAACGACCTAAAACTTCTGTAAAAACATCACCATCCGGGGCAGATTTATACTTCGCGCTATGGTAGTACAAATGCTCTGAATTATCGTTGATATATTCGGCATCTGAATAAACTACACCATAAGTTTTATCAAGTTTTGTAAAGGCTGCTACTTGCCTTTCAATTCGGTCAGGCAACAATACATCGTCGGTTGCAAAATCTATTACAAACTTCCCTTTAGAGGCACGCCAACCCATGTTAAAGGCTTTGGTGTTACCCACGTTTTGGCCAGTATTGATATAAGTGAGTTGTGGATATTTTTGGCAGTATTCTTTTACGATTTCAGGACTATTATCGGTGCTGCTATCATCCACTATAATTATCTCCAGGTTGCTATAAGTCTGGGCTAAAACGGAATCAAGTGCTTCTTTTAAAAAGCGCTCGTGGTTGTAGCACAGGCAGATGATTGTAACGAGTGGTTGCAGCATGGATTACGAAGATAAGTATAAGTTTTTAGTTGCCGTTTTAGATTTATTTGTCATTTCGAGAAAAGATAGCAATCTCATATACCTTTTGGTTGCTGTAGACCTACCAGCGTGCGCAGCTCCTGCTAGCGTCTAATGCTATAGTTGATCAATTGTCATTCCGATAATAGTCGAGGGATCTTATGTGTCTTATAGTTGACATTACTTGCTATCTGAACCAAGCTACCCTTTCAAACTACTTGTATTCCTGGGAGCTTTACTCGCCTATAGTTTCAACTGAGCTTTGGTGCCCTCACGGCCGGGAGGCCCCGTCTTCGGGCATCGCGCTGCTTTCGCTTCCTTTGCTCGTTCCTCGCAATGCCTGGCGGCACCGGAACCTCTCGAGGCGCTCAACCCAAAGACTGTGATCTTTCTACTATTTCACGCTAACTATAGCTTGTACCGGTAAGCTTCGAGATTGATCGTGGCTACAGTTCCGTAGGGACAGGTCGCGACCTGTCCGTGGATGGACTGTAACTATAGAACTATAAATTAAGCTATAGCAAGGCTTAAACTCCCTCTCCTGTTTTTAGGAGAGGGCTGGGGTGAGGTAAAAAGAGCTGAACACGCTATAAATCCTGTTAATCCAACTAAATCCTAAAAATCCTGATTCAGAAAAAAGGCTTTAACACTCTGAATTATATACTCCTGTTCAGCTTTTGACAGGCCAGGGAAAAGCGGGAGACTCAGGCTGGTGTTGGCTACTTCTTCTGTAATGGTTAAGCTGCCTTTTTTATACTTCAGGTAACTATAGGCTGGCTGCAGGTGAATGGGAACCGGGTAATGTATAGCTGTTTGTATGCCCTTTTGCTGCAGGTAATTTTTTAGCTCATTACGCCGCGAAGTACGGATGTTGAAGATGTGATAAACGTGACTGCAATACTCAGCTGTAACCGGAAGCATAAGATCACCTATACCTTGTAACTCCTTCAAATATTGGTTTGCCAGCCGCTGGCGCTCTTTGTTCTGCTGTCGCAAATACTTTAATTTTATTCGTAAAACTGCTGCCTGTAAGGTGTCGAGCCGGGAGTTTATACCAACCAGTTGGTGGTGGTATTTTTCTTGCTGACCATAGTTGCGGTACATACTTACAAAAGATGCCAACTCCGGATTTGAGGTTACTACGGCTCCGCCATCACCTACAGCACCCAGGTTTTTGGTGGGGTAAAAACTAAACGCGGCGGCATCCCCAAATGTGCCTGCAAACTGGTTTTTATAGGTAGCCCCATGTGCCTGTGCCGCATCTTCTACAAGTTTTAAACTATAGCTTTCGCATAGCTCCATTAACTCATCCATCTGGCAGGTTTGTCCATACAAATGCACTGGAACTATAGCTTTTGTTTTGGTTGTGATCAGTTTTGCTGCAGTATCGGCAGTCAGGTTATAGGTTAGTTTGTCGGGCTCGGCAAGTACAGGTGTGGCACCAAGTTGCGCAACGGCATTGGCGGTGGCAATAAAGGTGTTCGCCGGAATGATAACCTCGTCGCTGGGACCAACGCCAACTGCTTTCAAAGCCAGCACCAACGCATCAAAACCACTGCCCACTCCTATTGCAAAACCGGCACCCAGGAACTTTGCAAAGGCATCTTCAAAAGTTTGTACATCAGGCCCAAGTATAAACTGTTGCTCGCGCAATACACGCGTAACCTCTTGCTCTACCTGCTGGGTTATACCTACTGGCCAATCCCTGAAAGCAACGTAAGGTACCTGCATAACTATAGTTTACCGTTCAGTTGTTTATACTCGGTATAATCCCGGAGGTAATCCATTTCATCGTAATCGGTGCTGGCCAGGCATAAAGCTATAGTTCCTTCGGTAAAGGTCAGTTCGGTCCAGCACAGTGCGGGTATGTACAAGCCTTTGTCAGAACCAGAAAGTATAAACTCGTTTACACCAGTGCTTGTTTCTGCTTTTACTTTTATAGTTCCGGTTAGCGCAATTAAAACTTCTTTGGTGGTTTTATTAGCGTGGTGGCCGCGGGTAACAGCAGGCGGTGTGCCTTGTATCCAGAAAACCCGCTTAACGGCAAACGGTAACTTATCAGCATACTGTGTGGACGTAAGCAATCCTTCGGCAGCACTACCTGTTTTTTCAAAAGAAATAAAGTATGGAAGATCAGCCAAAGTGTACCGGTTTTAAGTATAGCTGCAAATAAATCTAATTTAACCAATTTTACTAATACTTGCAGCGGGTGCTTTGCCTGGCCTGTTCTACATTTGCAGCTTCCTGTTTTAAAATAGCTTATGCTTTACCTGCTTCTCAGCATAGTGGCCAGTACGTCGCTGGTCTTTATTTTTAAACTGTATCAGCGGTTCGGGGTACACACGTTCCAGGCGATCGTTGTAAACTACCTGACCTGCGTAGTAGTGGGTTTCCTGTTTTCGGGTGGCACTGGTACGGTTAGCACTAATGTGCTGCAGCAGCCCTGGGTGGTTCATGCGCTTACGCTGGGCACTATTTTTATCGGTACCTTTTACCTGATCGCGCTTACCACGCATAAGGTAGGCGTTACGGCAGCTTCGGTGGCTACTAAAATCTCGCTGGTAATTCCGGTATTATTCAGCCTGCTTATCTTAAAGAACAATTTAAAGGACTATACATTTATAAACTATGCGGGTATGGTGGCTGCTTTGGTAGCAATTGTTCTCTCCTCCATCCGTCCATGCGAGCAAACCGACGAAGAGGGCACTTCTCCCCTGCTTACCTTGCTCCTTCCGTTTATTATTTTCCTCAACAGCGGCATTGCCGATTCACTTATAAACTATACCAACCAGCACCTGTTGCAACATCACGAAGCCAGCCAGTTTACCATGGTCACTTTCACGGGGTCGGCTATAGTTGGCGTGGTGGTTTTAAGTTTTATGCTGCTCTCAGGTAAAACCACTTTTTACAGCAAAAGCATAACGGCTGGCATTTTACTGGGTATCCCAAATTACTTTTCAATCTATTTCCTGATAAAAGCGCTGTCTGCTTTCGGGAACGACGGCGCATTTTTATACCCTGTCAATAACATCGGGATTATACTTGCCGGTGCTATTGGTGCGGTGCTGTTTTTTGGAGAGAAGCTTACCAGAATAAATATTTTAGGTATTGGTATGGCTGTGTTGGCGCTTATACTTATCTCGTATCAGGAAATTATTGCAAATTTGCTTTGATGATACAGGATACCTACCGGACTATAGTTGCGCCCACCGAAAGCATTTACAAAGAAAAGGGAAGTAAGTTCCTGGCGTTTGCGTACCCGGTATTTTCGGAAGAGGACATAAAAGAACACCTGGTCGAACTGCGCAAAAAATACTTCGATGCCCGCCACCACTGCTATGCCTATAGTTTGGGAGCCGATAAAAGCCGCTATCGTGCCAACGACGATGGCGAACCCAACCATTCTGCCGGCGACCCTATACTTGGCCAGATCCGGTCTGCAGATTTAAGTAATGTATTGGTGGTTGTAGTGCGTTATTTTGGTGGTACCAAACTGGGCGTAAGCGGGCTGATAAATGCCTACAAAACTGCCACTGCCGATGCCCTTTCCGAAGCCACCATCATTGAAAAATACGAAACCACACTACTGCAGGTGCGCTTCGAATACCCCCAGATGAACGACGTGATGAGCCTGGTAAAAGAGTATAACTTAGATGTACGAAATCAGCAGTTTGAGCTTAGCTGCCTGCTAACTATAGAAGTAAGAAAGCAACTGCAAACTGAAGTTACCGCCAAGCTCGAAAGTTCAGGAGCTATTGTAGAGTTAGAAAGGTAGAAAGCTTGGAAGTTAGAAAGTGGTTTATATTTAATAACCCTTGAAAAGTGTAGAGACGCAATGCGATGCGTTTTGTAAGCCACGAAACTATAGATCCTGCTAACCCAATGTAATCCCGTAAATCCTGAATCAGACAACTATACTTTTATCAAAAACTTTTTAACTTACTAACTTCCAAACTTTCTAACTTCTTTAACTTCTCCATGTCTAAACGTAAAGCTCTGAAACGTCGTCATAAGATCATCGAACGGAAAGCTGGTGCCAAGCCGGGTTCGTTGTATGTACCTTCTTCAGCGCTGCAGCCCCGTTTTTTTCTGGTAAGTTTTAGCGAGACCTTTTATGATGAGAAAGAACTGGAAAACTACGGGCAACTACTGAAATCGGTAAAGGAGCGCCCCGATGCCAAACATTGGATAGATATACGCGGCTACGGTGACCTTTCGCTGCTGGAGCACCTGACAAAGGATTTCGGCCTGCACCCCCTGCAGGTAGAAGACGTGATAAATGATTACCAGCGCCCCAAGGTAGAAGAATTCAGCGACGACAGGTTGTTTATCATTACGCGTATGTTAAACTGGTCTGACACACTACAAACTATAGACGATGACCAACTGTCGCTGTTTACCGGGCCAAACTATATTTTAACCCTGCAGAGCGATTATGAAGATTGCCTCGACCCGTTGCGCGAGCGTATCAGGCAAGGCAAAGGGCTTATCAGGCACCGGCCAGTCATTTATACCGCATACGCCATGCTGGATGTAGTGTATGATTTTTACTTCCCGGTAATGGGCGATATCAGCAACTATATTGATGAGTTGGAGCATAAAGTGTTGGTGGCTCCCTCGCGCAGGATACTGGCCCAGATACTTAATTTGAAAGGTGAACTGATAAAATTACGCCGCATTATCTGGCCCGAGCGCGATAACCTGAACGAACTGCTGCGCATGGATGAAAACCTGGTGCCCGAGAATATGAAGGTATACTTCCGGGATGCCTACGACCATGTGGTGCAGCTCATCGACCTGGTGGATTCCCATAAAGACATGACATCCAGCCTGGTAGAACTATACATGAGCACCGTCGGCAACCGCATGAACGAGATCATGAAAGTGCTTACCATCATTTCCACCATTTTTATTCCGCTTAGTTTTATAGTTGGCCTCTATGGGATGAACTTTGCGCACGAGAACCCTGAGACAGGGAAAGTGTTCCCGATGAGTATGCCCGAACTGTATCAACCGTATGGGTATCCTATACTTTTAGGGCTGATGTTGGTGTTGGTGCTGTTCCAGCTATACTTCTTCTACCGAAAGGGCTGGTTCAGGAGTTTATAAGAATACGTATTTGAAGTCGCAAAGTATTACGTCTCTACAATAACAGCAATTAACAATCACTTACCGCTTCACCCTGAAGTTTACTTTCTGTAGTTCTTTGCGGTATACTTTGTAGAGCGAGAAGGTGTTTTCTGTTTCGTTGTGGTAAATGGTAACCGGTTGATTGCTATCCAGTGGCTGGCCGCCAATAAGCCTGCCTGCCGCATCGTAGAGGTATGTTTTCTGAGGGCCTGTTTCGGTTATGGCATAGATGATATTGTCGCCGCCGAAGTTAAAGTACTGCACCAGTTTAGGAGCCGACGTTACAAAGCGTTTCTCAAATAATTTTTTCTGCTCCTGGTCAAAAACAGCCACTTTGCCCTGTTCCTGCATCACATAAACAAACGACTTGCCTTCGTTACTTTCCTGCACCAGCTCAAACATAGCGCGCTTGCTCGGCCGTGGCAGTTTTTCGCGGCGCAGCACGCGGCCCTGCAGGTTAAAGGTAATTACTTCGCCGTAGCGGGTAACGGTCGTCAGTTCGGTTCTGCGCAGGTCTGTACCAATTTTGGCAACAGCCCCCGAAGTAACCGGCGACTTTAAGCTGAACGGGAAGCCCTGGTATGCATCGCCATTTTTGTTAAGCGCATACACATAACCATTTTCAAGCATCACCAGAATTATATCGCGGTCACCAATGCGTAGGTGCTGCGGGTCGGCGGCCAGTTTATACTCCAGGCTACGGGGTTGCCAGCCTTGTATGGCGTTGCCCCGGATGTCGTACATATACAGGTTGCCCAGGTCATCATCGAGCAGCAGGTTATAGTTGCCGTTCTTATTATAATCCAGAATAGTCAGGCGCTGTATGTTCAGGGAGTCTGCCAGGTTAAAAGGGAAATTCTCCAGGGACTGTGCCTGGTTGTCGAGGGCATGAATACGGCTGGCTGTAGCAAACACATAACGCAGGCGCTTTTCAGGGCCCAGTGGGAGTTGTTTTATACTTCCGCGCACGCTGCTGCCCAGGCTGTCGGTCCAGGTGCGTTTTCCTTCGCCGGTAACGTTGTATAAGATATAAGCCGAATCCTGTACGATAACTTCCGGGCTCTTGTCGATCACGTTTTGGGCTGGGTATGGCCGCGAGATCAGTTTGCTCCGGAAAGGCATCGAGAACACCACATTATAGTTGCTTTCAGGGGTGTTGCTTCGCTCTTGTTTCCGGAAAACAATGCTGGTATAATACTGCCCCTCTACTTTGGCATACTGTACAGCTACCTGGTTAAACTTCTTGATAAAAGACGAGGCCTGCAGCAGGCTTTCGCGTTCTTCATCGGAAGTATAACGGTTTAAAATGTACCAGGCATTTACGGTATTAATAAACAGGCTGAAATTTGCTTCCTGTAAGGTTTCGCCCTGCAGCGCCTGTTGCACCGGCGATTTGCTCCAAACTTTTTCGGCCAGTATATCATCTATCAGGGCGTGGGCCGTGCTCAGTTCATCGGTAAACAGTATATACTTACCAAGCTCTACAGTATATACCTGCTCAAAACCCGAAAACAAGGCGCCAAATAGCTTTTCAGGCAACTCCGCTACCGCCATTTGCTGAATTCTGAATCCACCATAAACACCCGCGTATAACCTGCTTTTTGGCGCAGCCTGTGTGTTTAGTTTTTGCAGTAACTGCAGTGTTTGTGCTTTGTTACCGGAGCGTGCAAACACTACTTTTTCGGGGCTGGTGCGGGTGCTGTTCGATTCGAGATAGGCCAGTACCAATTCCTGCTTAAAGGTGGTGGCCAGGCTATCTATAGTTGCGTTCGTTGGCGCTGTGTTTTGTTTCTGTTGTTTGATGCGGGCAATCTGCTGCACGCCAAAGTGTAGCATTACGGCCGTGCGTGTCGGCAGAAACTCTTTTACAAGTATAGGTTTAGGTTTAACAGCAGCCAGGTTATTATTTAAGGAGCCTTTCAGCTTTTCAGGGTTTGAAAAACCGTTGAGGAATATCTTATCGTCCTCCAGTTTTAGTTGCAGCATACCGCTGCGGCACAGGCTGCTCAGGTACTGTACCTGCGGCATCACGTCATCCTTCAGAAACAGGTTGAGCAGATCTGGCAGCTCGCGGTTATTTACATACACATTGGCGTACACATCGGGCTGGTCCAGGTAATTGGCACTCTTGTATTCTGCGGCTACCGAAGTAGGGTTGTCCAGGGCGGCACGCCGGATCACCTCTTCTATCAAGGCCGGCGACGCGCTCATAATCATGTTGTTGTGGTACGAAAAGTACGTATAGCGCAGGTCCAGAGGCTTGTAAGTTACTTCGGTTAGCAGTACGCCTTTATACTTGCGCGAGCTCTGTTCGAAGTTCGGGTTTTTGGCAATATTTTCGGTGATGGTGCGCAGCAACCGGTGCTCGCCCACAGAATTTACCGGGATGTAAAAAACAAAATTGAGGCTGTGCTTGCCAGTTACGTGTACCGAGGTAAGGATATTCTTTTTATCGAAGAAGCGGTTGAGGCGTTGCTTGCCCGGCGACACGCTGTCGAGCAGGGCCATCTGCTCCTGAAACTGCTGCATGATCGGCAACGCTTCCATATTTTGCCAGAGCTCTGTTTTGTCGAGGTGGCTGGCCAGTACCTGGTGGTCGTTGGTTTCTACAACTATAGCTGCACTTTCCGGAACTATAGCCCACAGGTCTACCTTCTCCCTGGAGGCTTGCCAGCGGCTAAAGCCATAAAAGGCCAGTGCTGCCAGCACTATAAATCCGATGAAGTAGAAAAAAAGGCGTTTCAGCATGAAAGGCAGTATCTGTGCACAAAAATAACCGAATTTTTTAAACCATCTGATTTTGCTAATGTATGTTTGCACCAACTGCCTGTAACATAACTTATCCGGAGGCGCTGCACGTATACTCTAAGCCTAACCCAAACCTAAAAAGTATGTTCAGAATACTGGTACCTGTAGACCTTACCGATAGCTCTTATAAAGCCTGCAACTATGCGCTTACCTTTGCAAAACAGGCCCCGGAGGCCATTATGGTTTTGCTGCATTGCTACCAGGATTACCTGGAAGAGCCCGACTCCGATAATGCTTTTACAGATGGGGAAACGGCATCAGCCAGAATTACAGACCGCGTGCTGCGCCGCAACCAGACCGATGCACAGGAAAAGCTGGACGAACTATATAACACCCTGAAAGTAGCAAATCCCAGCCCACAACTACAGCTGGAGCGCGTGTTTATGTATGGCCTGCCCGAGGACCTGGTACCCGAAGAGGTGCAGCGTTTTAAACCGGACCTGCTGGTGATGGCTACAAAAGGAGAGTCGAACCTGGCCCGTACTTTTTTTGGCTCCATCTCTACCAATATTGCCCAGGAAATTAAAGTGCCCGTGCTCACGATACCGGAAACCTATGAAGGCACCACTATAAAACGGGTACTATACGCCACCGACCTCGACAAAACAGACACCCAAACCTTAACAAACCTGCAGCAACTGTTACAGCCTTTCGGGCCGGTAATAGAATGCGTGCATGTAGCCGATGAACCCTCGCAAAGCGATAACCGCAAATTAGAAGAACTCAGGAATAAACTACAGCAATCAGCCACCACTAACCTGACCTATACGCTGCTGGAAGGCGAAGACGTAGCCGATGCGCTGCAAAAATTTGTATCCGAACAGGCCATTGACCTGATTGCGCTTACCACCCGATCCAGGACGCTGCTTGGCTCCCTGCTAAACCCCAGCTTAACCAAACGGCTGGTGCTGGAGTCGCAGGTGCCACTGTTAATTTTTCATGCTTCAGATAAAGTATAAGTTATTGTAGCAGCGTCATCAGGGCCTGGTAATAACGTTCCAGGCTCCCTTCTGAAGTGCTCAGGAACAGGAATGGCTCTATCAGTTCCAGCTCCATCAGTACAAGTTTATTGTCCAAAGCAACGCCATCTACTCGTGCATACAAGCAGTCGGAAGCAAAGCGATCTACGATATTATGGGCTGTTTCCAGGAGTGCGGCCGGTGGCGTAGGCGTATGGATAGTGCCCCCAAAAAAGTGCTGCACCCTGAAATCGCCGGGCTTGGCGGTTTTAAGTACCGTGTGGCTGTACTCACCGTTAAAGAAAATAAACGACCACTCGCCATCTGCTTTAATTTCTTCCAGGAACGGTTGTGCTAAAAAACCTTCGTGCTGTAACAGTTGGTTTATTTCTGTAGTCTTTTCCAGCGCTTCTTCTTTAGTTAAGGCAAACGTGTTTTTGGCACCGCCGCTTACGCGTGGCTTCACTATAATTCTATCACTTCCGAGTTCTGCAAAAGCGGCTTCAGCATTAAAGGTGCTTCCCTGCTCCAGCCAAACGGTTGGCACTATAGTTACTCCCTCGGCCTGTAGGTCTTTAAAGTATAGTTTGTCGGCGTTCCAGCGCACGGTCTTTATTGGGTTCAGCACCTTGCAGCCAGCAGTTTCTACTTTATCCAGCCAACTATAAAAGGCATCTATCTTGTCAAAATAATCCCACGGCGATTTAATGATCAGAGCATCGAACTGGCTCCAGTCTGTAGTTATATCATCCCACACCTGCCAACTAACCGGCAGCCCTTTTCCTTTTAAAAACTGGTATAAACGCTCGTCTTCCGAGTCAGCGTTGGCAGTATAATTTCCTAAGCTCTCACAAGTTATCAGCGCTATTTGTTGTATTTGCATATTTGTATCATATTTGCTGCGAAATTATACTTTGGGCAGCGTAGAAACTATAGTAGCAGGTGGTTTTAGCAAAACTTTTAAGCACCTGGTTCTCGTATGTGAGGTATAAATCTTACCCTGTTTTCCCCGGTTACTATGCTTACCCTGCTCTGCAACAGTTTTAACTATAGGTATGCCCTAAGCCTGCGGCTGCTTGCGCTGTTGTTTTTTGTGCATTCGGTAGCCACAGCCTGCACCACCGAACAACCCCAGGACGAAGAGGAGGCCCCAACTACGCGCCAACCGATAGATACCACAGCTGTTAAAACAACCCGCCGTGCCGCCACAACTATAGATTTTTTAGGCAACCCGTTTATAGCCAGCATAGCCCAGAGCAATTCTTTAAGCGCTTATTTCGACAAGATACAGGATGATTTCTGGGTAGATGCCGACGCAATCGAGAACCTGCACCGCTCCGATGTAACCGACACCATTTATACCATCCGTTTCGGAAACTCTAAGTTAGAGCTTTATGCGCCTACCCAATCTGGTAAATTATTATTGCAGGTAGCCGACATCCGGAACAGCAGTATAACACTGCGTAACAACCTACGTGTGGGCATGAGCCAGGAGGAACTGACCGGTAAACTAAAAGCACAGAACGTACACCTGCAGCAGTCGCCTGAAAAAATTGTGGCCTCTACTAAAGACGGTGCTCCTATTCATTTATACTTCTTCCTGAAGAATGGTAAAGTAAGCCGGATCTTTTATGAAGGGTATGTGGACTAAAGGTTTAGGAAAAACCTTACCCGATTTATAGTTCCTCTTTTGTTATCAGTCAAACTCCTGCCATTTCGAGCTACGTCGAGGAATCTTACATGGATTATAATTGCTAAAGACCTAGCAGCGTGCGCAGCTCCTGCTAGCGTCTGGTTCTATAGTTTCTCTTTTTTCATTCCGAGCGCTAGCCGAGGGATCTTATGTGCCCTATAGTTAGGATCTTCCATTATCGAGCCAAACTATCGCTATCCTTTCAAATTACCTTCATCCCTGAGAGCTCTAATTACTTATCGTTTCAATTGAGCTTTGGTGCCCTCACGGCCGGGAGGCCCCGTCTTCGGGCATCGCGCTGCTTTCGCTTCCTTTGCTCGTACCTCGCAATGCCTGGCGGCACCGGAACCTCTCGAGGCGCTCAACCCAAAGACTGTGATCTTTCTACTATGTACCGCTTAACTATAGTTTGAAACGGTAAGCTTCGAAATTGATCATGGCTATAGTTCCGTAGGGACAGGTCGCGACCTGTCCGTGCTATGTCGGTAACTATAGAACAATAGTTTGTGAATTGGCAACGGCAGAAAAGTCCCCCTTCAAAGGGGCAGGGCCGTTAAGTTCTATTTTTCGTAAACTAATATGTTTAGGAAAGGGGGAGCAGATGCAAAATAGTGAAGTAAGTTTACTAGCCTGTCTGCGTGAGGTACCTGATTTTCG
>NZ_JAAEAA010000001.1 GCF_010119545.1 Pontibacter fetidus
TCAAGGAAGTAATCCCCATGAAAGATGATTTGTCTTGTCATACGACAAAGTTATCTTAAAAGATAACTTATGCAAAGAATTTTATACTTGCGGGAGAGAAATTTTATAGTGGTTTTGCACCCTAACGGTTTGGCTAAAAAGCGTTTTAATGATTTTTAGGTTTTGTTGTGGTTTCGTTATTCTTTAATTCTTTCTTCTAACCTTTTCAAAATTCTATCAATATTTTGGTTATACTGGTCATAAGTTTCTTGACTTACTCCCAAAAAGCCACCCAATTTTGGTTGATGCTCAATTAAATCGAATAACTCATTAATTTCTTTATCATTAGTATCATCTGGAAAATTATCATTTAGCTGTTTGTAGTCAATTTTTCCTGCTATGAATTCTTTAGCAGTTTCTAAAGCTAATCTCAGATTTGTTTTGTCAACCATAAATTTTTATTCCATTCTTTTCCTCACCTTGAACGGAAATTCTAAATTACTAATGCACCACAACGGCCTCGTGTAAGCGGCTGGCGAGGCCGTCGGCCGAAGGCTGACGTTTACACCTTGTTAGGCACTGGCTTTTTTTTCTTTATTCATTTATAATTACTGACACTCCCATTCCATGAATAGTAAAGGAAGGATAATCACTCAAGTCCGAATTGGGAATGTACTGCTTGTAATTCTCTTTTTCCAGTAAATGAAATTTCTCAATCGCATATCTCCTTGTGCTCTTGGTAAATTGATTCAAGAAAGTACCGACTTTTTTCTCTAACCATGAATTCATTAGAAATACATTTAGCTGTTTATAACTGATGTTTTTCTTTCCGAACTGATTTTCATAGCTCTTTGAAAGTTCTACAGTCATGTCCTTGTAGAATATTGGAGACTCGAAATGAAGGTAGCCAAGCTTCTCTAAATTAAAATCTTGTTCAATTAATGGTAAGCTTTCATTTATCTTGTCCAACGCCTTTGAAAATAAAATAGGATTTCGGTGAAATACCCTAAGCTGGACTGAGCTGTCTCTAACATGTTCTGTCATCCCAATTTTAAAGTCGAGAGTGTCTGGACCAGCAATCCAGCAATAGGTAAATGACTTTGAGTAGAAGCCAACTTCGTACGACTTGTTTAGTTTATTTTCAATTTTAACCAATACTGTGTCTATAGGATTTTTCTCAAAATCAGACGCAATGGTGTCTTTACTCTGGTTTGAGTTATTGCAAGACAGTAATACCAGAGATAATATTGAAATGATTACCGATTTCATTTTTTAGCTTGTGCATAACGGTTCTGCTATAAGGTGGCGTAGCTAACTTATAGGTTTTGTTGTGCATTTGTGCTTCTTTCTATTTTTCTTTTTTTGGCACTCAATCGCTTCTTCTCTTTATCAAGAAGGATTCGATATGTGATAAACCAAAATATTACAAAGACTACTACTTGAGCCAACAATGCATAACCCATTCCATCTTTACCTTCACCATACAGGATTCCAAACCCAATAAATGAAACAGGCATTGTTAACAGGAGAATCAGCCAAAAAAGAATAGAAACAAATTCAATTTCCATCAATGTCGGTGAGGCTATAGCAAGTAATGATATGGTACCCAGTCCAACATAGACAAGTGAAATGTAGAGGGAATCTTTCTTTGCTTTATTTCCTATTTCTTCCATTAAAGAAGGTTCTATTCATGATTGGCATTATGCACAACGGTTGGGCTATGGTGCGTTTATGCACTATAGTTTTTGTTATGTGCTGTGATTTTATTTTTTGTTGAAAGGTACAGTCACACGAGGCGGAGGAGTTACCATTTTTGCACTTGGGTAGTAGACTTGCTTTTCCGCAAGATTACTAAGTTCACCAGTACATGCCAGTTTTGAAATGAAAGTTAAAAGGGCCACGTCATCTTTACGCCATTCAATAACCGTGTCTTTTAGTGAATCAACAACAACATCTCCTTTCTTGATGTACAAAGAACTGAAACTACCTTCTTCAGGACTTTTCTCTTTTCTTGGCGCAGAGGGGTACTTTTCCAGATACTGTTCCATCTGTTCCACTTCGCTTAAGCTTAACTGCCGCGCATACTGTCCCCATTCACCTTTTAGCTTTCCTTCAATATACAGGCTATCGTTCCTTATAAGAATGTTACGATGCAAGACTCTCACACAATCACCCTTTCTGTACCAACTAAACATACCGACACTTGAAGTGGCGACTTCATAGTTATTGGTTCTGCCTGTTTTTAAGTTAGTGGCTTCGTTAAAATCACAGCTGACTAAGAAGGCTAGCAGAAGCATTGATTTAAATCTAGAAAGACTGACTACTTCAGCAACTCTTATCATCTTAATTTGTTTTATGACACATAACTCTCTGCTAGCAGGAGTACCTACTCCTACTATCTGCACTATGTGTGGAGTGTTAATGGTTCCTTTTGTACATAATTTCTTACTGTGGAGCCCTTTTCTTCCTTTGCATTCATAGTGTCACACTAATATAGGTGTTTTCTACAGATTGTCAAGCGGGCTCACGATTTTATCCAACGCGTAGCTCGTTACATGCGTGTATACTTCTGTTGTCTTGCTGCTTCGATGCCCAAGCAGGGTCTGGATGTAACGCAGGTCGGTGCCCTGCTCCAGTAGGTGCGTGGCAAAGGAGTGCCTCAGGGTGTGGGGCGTAGCATTGGTCTTAACGCCGGCCTTTTTGCGGCAGGCCTGAAACACGTTACGCAGGCTGTCAGCCGTATACTGTCCGCCAAACTGGCCCTCAAACAGCCATACCTTTGGTCTGTACTCTTTATAATAAGCTCTCAGGTTTTGGAGCAGCTTTTGTGAGAGCAAGGTAGTGCGGTCCTTCTTGCCTTTTCCACCACGAATCAGAAGTAAGTTCCTGTCTGACTGTACGTCCGTCAGCTTCAGATTAATGACCTCGCCAATTCTGAGCCCTCCGGCATACAGGAGCTGCAGCATACAGCCGTGCTTCAGATTGTCGGTGGCAGCGAGTATTTTCTTAACCTCCTCCTTGCTGAGAACGGTGGGCAGCCGGTCAGGCTTTTCGGGACGCTCTACGTTATTTAGCTGCATCTCGTGGCGGCCCAGCACCCGCTGATAGTAGAACTTAACAGCGTTAATCGACTGGTTTATAAACGAGCAGGAGTAGGCCCCCGCCTGAACCATTTGCCTGTGGTACTGGTTAATTTCCTCCTCCGTAAAGACGTTAACTTGCCCCAGGCCCTTTTCATTGTGGCTGTTGAGGAAACGCAACAACAGCGAGTGGTAAGTCCGGATGGTGTTCATAGAGTAGTTCAGAAGGAAGAGCTTCTCCAGGTAGTCAATCGGGCAGGTAATGTAGCTAGCCACCTTTACGTAGGTTTGCTCCCATAGCCTGCGCAGCAGCAATATATCGCGAACCACAAGCTCCTGGCTTAGCCATAGCCAGCCGATGCCCTCCAGCTCCCTGGCCAGCTGTTGTATGTTTTGTCCGCCCTCGGGTATGGTAAAGCACTTCTGTTCCCGCTGCCAGAAGGCTAGGCTGCTGCATTGGAGAGCCTCATAGATCTTTTTGCTATAACGGAAGGTAATGCCGATCATCGTTTTGTTTTCTTCTACCAGTATGGGTTGGAGCTTCACCACTGGCATATCCGGCATTTTTTTGAGCGAACCGCCTTGCTGGCCACCAGTTAGCACCGGCATCAGTTTGTCTGGCTTCAGCCTTTTGGGCTGGTATAGGTAGCGGGTGTTTACCTGCGCCAGCCCCTGAAAATGAAAGAAGGTCATTTCTATACTTTGCGGGCTATGGCTCATCACAAAGCACTTATATGTCTTACTATACTTTATCCAGGCAGCTTCCCTGAGCCGTTTGACGATAAAAGGATTAGGCTTATGCCAGATCCGAATATATTTTTTGCCTTCGTGATCCAAGGCGTTAAGATAGATAACTGGCTGATTAGATGGAAACTGCATATAGATCGAGAATTATGACCGCAAGTAAGCACCTAAACACGCATTAAACGTAAAATAACCGGGTAAGTCCGGGTATACCGGGCTTACCCGGATAAAAGCATACTAGGACAAACAAAAATGGAAGAGAGAGCCTGCGAACATTGTGGTGCGAAACTTATAGGGAGAATCGACAAGCGCTTTTGTAGTGACCAGTGCCGGGCAACAGCCAAGAACAGTCGAAAGGCTCAAAATGCAGGTGAGCGTCTGATGAAGGAGGTTAATACTAAGCTGCGTCATAATCGTTTTGTGCTACAGCGCCATAGCCCTGAGGGTAAGACCACTATGCGGCGCGAGGTGTTGCTGCTGGCCGGTTTCGACTTCCGCCACTTTACGCACCTCTATCGTACTAAACAAGGTAACACCTACTACTTTTGTTACGACTACGGTTACCTGCTGCTGGAAGACGACAAGGTGCTGATCGTAAACTGGCAGCCTTATATGCAGTAAACTATAGCTGGCAGATGCCGGTAAACTATAAATCTATACTTTACCGGCTATCAACTATAGCTTACTTAATTACTTATCACCAGCTTCATCTACTTCTACTTCTTTCGCTACTTCTTTTACTTCTTCTACAAATATAAAGCCTTTGCCGGCAGCGTGTTTGGCTGCTTCGGCAGTTTCTTTTACCAGTAGCATTTCCACATCACCGCCGCCTTTCTTTAGTTCGTCGGCTATACCTACCACTTTGCGGGTATGTTTTTCGATGTTTACGTCGCGTATGTAAACAGCCATGATGCGGCCCGGGTGGTTTTTAACTACTTCGCTATATATGGCGGCGTCCTGCTGTCCGCTGTCCCCGATTAGTATAAAGTCCAGTTCGGGGTAGGTGATGAGGATGTTCTCAATCTCTTTGTATTTGTGGCTCATGTGGTCGGAGTGGCCCAACTTGTCTTCATCAAAGCCAAAATCGCGGAGCAGGAGCGGACCTTGCGGTATGTCGTTCAGTTCCAGGAAATGATACAGCAGATCATAGTTGTTCCAGGGGCTGCTGCTTACATAAAAGAACGGGTTATTGCGCTTGCCATTACGGCCCAGCTGCAATGACTTATAGAACTGCGAAACTCCATGAAACGGAATGCGGGTGTGAGCATTGTTGAGCAAAACATTACGGCCGCTTTCCAGCAAACTCGTAGCGCCGGTACGCATTATAGTATCATCTATGTCAGAGATAATACCATACTCTGCATCGGGTGGAGGTACCAGTACATGCGCAGTGGCTTTTACTTCTTCCGTCATCTCTACCGGTGCATCTATCACTTTCAGTTCAATATCATGCCATATGTCGTCTAACACCAGCGGTATTTTAGGCTCTAAGTTCAGTACAAAGTAACCTTCGGCATCGGTAGTTATCTCGTGGTATTGGTTGTTTAAGCATAGCTGTACACGGGCGTTCGGTACTTCATCACTCTCGAAACGGCGGTACATGTTCATCAGGTTTTCCCAGAGGGTGTCGTCTGCTTCGGAGTGTTTTATGCCTTTATCCAGTAACACGCGGCCTTTAACATAAAGCCTGTTGGGTGTGCCGTAGCTGCGGTAAGGTACTATCTGTAAAGGCTGCATCATGTTTAGCTGGCGTTTGAGCTTAAACGTGAGCATGTCAATTTTTTCTTCAGCTTTAAGTATAGCTTTAGCGCCGGTTTGTTTAAGATTTTTCATAGCAGTAGGTATAAAAAAAGCCTGCAGAACCGGCTGCAGGCTTTTAAATTATAGTTTTAAAGCACTCTTGAGTGCGTTAAAGTCATTATCAGGGCCAGATGCTACGCTACATCCTTCTTCTTTTGCTTTCTGCTCAATGTTCTGCACGCGGTTTTCAGGGTTAGGGTGTGTGCTAAGGAACTCCGGCGGTGTACCTTGTGCGGCTTCTTCGTTCATTTTAATAAAGAAACCGGCAGCGCCATCGCAGGCATAATAGTTTGTGCCACCCAGGTATTCAACCGAATAATTATCGGCTTCGGTTTCGGCATCGCGGCTAAATTTAAGGCCTGCCAGTGTGCCGGAAAGCTGCCCTGCAATTTGCTTTAAGGCACTTGGGTTGTTGCCCAAAGCTATAGATAACAGCAGGTTTATGCCATACGAGCGTTGCAGTTGTTTTACACTGTGGCGATGGTCGGCGTGGGCTATTTCGTGGGCGATTACACCTGCAAAATGGTCCTCATCGCTCAGGTATTTAATAAGCCCGGTAAACACGTAAATATGGCCGCCCGGCGTAGCAAAGGCATTCAGCTGCGCATCGTCCTTTATGATCTTCACATCCCAGGTAAATTCATCACGATATTGTACCTGACCGGAGTTAAGTACACGGTTCACGATACGGTCCATGGCAATATAGGCCTGTTGGTTGGTAGCGTTGCGCTCCAGTAATTTGCCTTGTGCTTTATAAGTAGAGTCAACTTCGTGTGCCACTTGTGCACCCAGTGCTACATCATCTTCAATGGTAAATAAAAGTACGCCATCATCGCCGCAACTATAGAGGGTAAATGCACTAACTGCAGCCAGCGAAAGTGTCAGTAAAGTTCTTTTAAGTTTCATGTATAAAATGTTTAGTATATATAGTGCAATCGCACTACAAAGTCTGTGCCTTAAAAAATGCGCACGTAGCCCCTTTACGCATACAGCTGTAATAGGGGTTGCAAAAAAAAGCTGATCTGGCCTAAAAGTTTGGTGCAAAAAAAAGCCCCTAACGTAGTCAGGGGCTTTCCAGTGTGTAGTATGGCTTTATTTTACGGATGATGTCCCTACCGGGTTTCCATTTGCATCCAGCTCTACTATTTCGTAGTTCAGTTTCTGCAGGTCTGCCATTACTTTCTTTTTGTCACCTACTACCACAATGTGCATGTTGTCGGCAGGCAGGTATTTGGCAGCAAGCGCATCAATTTCCTGTTTCGTTATCTTGTTCAGGATGTCCGTTTGCTTGTTCACGTAATCCTTCTTCAGATCATATTCTAAAATACGACCCAGGAAGCCGGCTTTCTGACCAGGCGTTTCATATTTACGGGCATCTGACTGACCGATAGAGTTTTTCATGAACTGCAGTTCAGCTTCGGTGATACCGTTTTTCTTAAACTCGTTGATCTCTTTCATAAACTCCACTACAGAGGCAGCAGTAGCATCGGCACGCACACCGGCAGATGCCGTGAACGGACCTGCAAACTTGCTGCCGCCAAAGCCAGAGCGGGCACCATACGTATAGCCTTTGTCTTCGCGCAGGTTCAGGTTGATGCGGCTGTTAAAGGCACCACCCAGGGCAAAGTTCATCAGGCTGGTTTTATAGTAATCGCCGGTAGCATCGTAAGGCATTGCTACGTAACCGATACGGATCTCAGACTGCGCTGCATCCGGCTTGTCTACAAAGTATAGCTTTGTTTTAGCTATAGCAGGTGCTTTTACATCGGCTGGTATCGTAACTTTTTTCTTATCCCACTTTTTCAGGAAGTCAAGTTTGCCTAGGATCTCTTTCTCAGTGATATCACCAACTATAACCAGGTTAGAAACTGTAGGAGAGTAGTTAGCTTTATAGAATTGCTTTACATCATCCAGGGTAATAGAAGTTACACTTTCGGTAGTTCCATAAGCCGGAACTGCCATGATGTGGTTATCGCCGAAAAGCAGTTTGCTGTATACGTTGCTTGCAATGGCTGTAGGCTGCGTAGACTGGTTCGCGATACCTTCCAGCTGCTGTTTCTTCAGACGGTCGAAATCATCCTGTGCAAACTTCGGACGGAACATACGCTCTTCTAAAAGGGCCAGTGTTTTATCCAGGTTCTTTTTAAGCGAAGTCACCATGATAAACGTTTCGTCGGTGCCGGAACCAACACGGATAGAGCTGCCCAGTTTGTCCAGTTCGCTGCTGAAAGCTTCAGAAGTATAGTTTTCGGTGTCTTCGTTCAGCATAGAAGCCGTTAACGATGCGATACCAGCTTTACCAAGGTTAGCGGCAGAAAGACGATGACCACCAGCTATAGTTAGCTGCATGGTTACAGTCGGGATCTCATCAGATTTGGTACCGATGATTTCCAGGCCATTCTTTAGTTTAGCAGTATAGTAGTTAGGTACTGTAACGGCAGTTGCCTGGCCTGCTACAGGGCGCTTGCTACGGTCAAAGGTATCAACTGCTTTGGTATACTTCAGGTTACCGTACTCCTGCGGCATCGCCACCGATTTGCTGGTATCTACAGTATAGTTGTCGGCTTTGGCTACCAGCTCTTTTTTACCTTTTGGCACTACACTCAGTATAACGCTTGGCTTACCTTTAATGTACTGGTTGTACACACGCATTACATCTGCTTTGGTAACGCCCTGTATGCGGCGCAGCTCTTCCTGTATCTCGTTCGGGTTGTTACGGAAGGTCTCATACGAGGCCAGCTGCGATACTTTACCGCTAACACTTGCCAGGCGGTTGATCAGGTTTGATTCTGCTGATGCTTTAAAGCGCTGCAGGTCTTCGTCGGTTACACCGCGCGTTTCAAACTCTGCGATAGACTTGCGTAGCATATCCTCAGCCTCCGCCAGGTTTTTGTTCGGGAAAGCCATTAAGCTGATACCAAACTCACCGGCAAGCTCTGAAGTAGAGTTAGATGCAGAAGCTGAAAGCGCTTTCTGGTCTTTTACAATGTTTTTGTAGAAGATAGAGTTTTTGCCCTGGCCAATGATCTCAGCCAGCACATCCAGCGCAGCTTCGTCTTTATGACCAGACTCCGGCGTTGGGAAGGTCATGCGCAGCATCGGGAAACGCACGTTATCTTCGTAAGAAATGTAACGGTCTTTCTCCAGCTGTGCCATCATTGGTTTCATATCCTCCACGGCAGGACCGGCAGGTATAGAGCCAAAGTATTTCTCAACCAGCTTTATAACTTCGGCAGGCTTTACATCGCCACCAACTGTTACGGTCGCGTTGTTAGGGCCATACCAGCGCAGGAAGAAGTTTTTAAGGTCGTTTACATTTACACGATTCAGGTCTTCCAGGTAACCAATCGTTGTCCAGGAATATGGGTGGCCGTATGGGTACAGGTTTTTAGAGGTAAGTTCGTAAACTAAGCCGTAAGGGCGGTTGTCGTAGTTCTGGCCACGCTCGTTTTTTACGGTTTCACGCTGTACTTCAAATTTCTTCTGGGTAACGGCATCCAGCAAAAAGCCCATGCGGTCTGCTTCCAACCAAAGGGCTGTCTCAAGCTGATTGCTTGGTACAGTCTCAAAATAGTTAGTGCGGTCGCGGTTGGTTGTACCGTTCAGGGTACCACCTGCATCCGATACTACTTTAAAGTGTTCTTCGTCGGCTACGTTATCGGAACCCTGGAACATCATGTGCTCGAAAAAGTGCGCGAAACCAGACTTGCCTACTTCTTCGCGGGCCGAGCCTACGTGGTATGTAACATCTACGTGCACCACCGGGTCAGAATGGTCTTCGTGCACGATCAGGGTTAGGCCGTTGGCCAGTTTATATTTTTCGTAAGGAATAACCAGCTCGTCGCCTTTCTTGGTTACTTTCTCTACGAGTTTAGTTTGTGCATCGGCAGCGCCTACCACGCTGGCTGTAAGTACAATGCTCAAGCCAATTTTTTGTAGCATAATGGTTAGATTAGTTTATTAGTGTTGCTTTGACTAAGATAAGTATATCGGGTTTAATATACTATAGCAAAATATACCAACCCCTACTTTGTATCGACCAATACCTGTTTGGCAAACATAACCGAAACAGTAAGGGTCAGCAGGGAGATGATGAGCATAGCGGTAGTCAGCAGAAAAGCCATACCGGCTGTTTCAGTGGTAACGGTGTCGCCACTGGCCTGTACCATGTTCAGCAAACGTATAAAATAGGTGCCTGCACGCCAGCCTAAAAGTATAGTTAACAAGCCTGCTTCGCCGGCACCCAGTATAAAGGCCCAGCGTTTGCCGCGCTTCAGAAAATGGCCGGCAGTAAGTGCTATAAATCCGCCTATGCCCCCTGTTATGAGGGCTGTATTCGCCTGTTCGCCGGCAATGTCCACGGCCACGGCACCACACCCGATCAGGAAGGCCCCGAAGAAAGCATACAGGTAAGAGATATTTTTATGCATGGTAAGTATAGTTTATTGTTAGCGCCTGCAAAATAACAGGTGAAACCGAAAGTATAGCATAAACTATAGATTACCGGCTTAATAAGCTACAACTTTTAGGTATAACTATAGTATGAAGTTCAGGAAACAAACTATAGATGGCTAAGAAGAACGAGATACACGAACTCCACGGCGACCCGGCTAAGTCGGCAGAGGTAGCAGGATTGCGCTACACTTCGGATGAAAAGGCAGGCTATACCCGTAAGAAAACAGGTAAAGGCTTTCAGTTTCTGGATGCAAAAGGGCAAAAGATCACCGATGAGAAAATACTGGAAAGACTAAATAAACTGGTCATTCCGCCCGCCTGGACCGAAGTCTGGATCTGCCCTCAGGCCAAAGGGCACTTGCAGGTAACAGGCCGCGATGCTAAAGGCCGAAAGCAGTACATCTACCACCCGGAGTGGAACCAGGCCCGCAACAAGACCAAATTCGGGCGCATGCTCTCTTTCGGGAAAGCCCTGCCGAAGCTGCGTGAACGTATTGAGAAAGACATCAACTCCAAACACCTGGACCGCCGAAAAGTAACTGCGCTTGTGCTCTCAGTTATGGATAACGCGATGATCCGGATCGGGAACAGGCAGTATGCCAAATCAAACGATTCGTATGGGTTGACGACTATGCGCGACAGGCACGTTAAGATAAACGGGAGCCAGGTTAAATTTACGTTCCGGGGCAAGAAAGGAGTGGAGCATGACATTGACCTGAAAGACCGCCGGTTGGCGCAACTGATTAAGAAGTGCAAAGACATACCAGGCTATGACCTGTTTCAGTATTACGATGAAAACGGAGAGCGCCAGGTGCTTGAGTCTGGGGATGTGAACGAATATCTGAAAGAAGCTACCGAACAACCTTTTACAGCCAAGGATTTCAGGACATGGGGTGGCTCGGTGAGGATGGTGAAATGCCTGGAAAATGTGCTGGACGAAAACCCTGATCTGGAAAAGGAAAAGGCTATAAAAGCAGCGGTGAAAGATGTGGCCAAAGGCTTAGGCAATACGCCCAGCGTGTGCTGTAAATATTATATCCATCCGGAAGTAGTAAACCTGTTTCGGGAAGATAAACTGCTGAATTACCTGCGCAAACACGACGCCACCAAATCCAAAAACAAATACCTGAACGGCACTGAAGAACTGGTCCTGAAAATGCTGCAGAAAGCGGGGTAAGGTTTTTAAGAAGCCAGGATTTCAGGATTCATTATCACGTAGAGACGCAATACCTTGCATCTCTTTTTTACACTCGTCCCGAAAGCTTTCGGGATGTGCGTTACCAACGGACTTTGGCCGCTTAAAACTATAGTTTAGTTGAAGATTTATATTCGTGGTTTGACGTGGCGGGACGCCACCGGTAGCTCACACTCGCGGGACGCGAGTGAGGGCTTTTAACTCTTTAACTTTCTAACTCTCTAACTCTCTAACTCCTAAACTCCTGAACTCTCACTTTGCTGCTTCTCGGCATCAGTTTCCTTCTCGGTCGTAGGCGTGCACTCTAACATCGCGGGTGGTGTGGTCTTTGGCTTCGGTGCCGAAGTATAATTTGTTGCCGCGTTCGGTGTCGTATACTTCTGTCAGTTTCTTAAAACCTTGCACGGAGGAGTTATCGGTGATCTCGTCTTCACCAAGCCCGCCGTAAATCTTAACAGGTATACTTTGCTGTACATTCCCTTCAACTATAAAGGTGTCGTCTTCGGCCAGGCCGTGAAGTATAAGCTGGTTGGTTTCAGAAGTATAAAAGATGCGGTGGTATAGATGCAGGGCAGGAGCTATAGTTGTGGCAGGCCGTGTTACTGTAACTTCTACCCGGATATTATCCAGGCGCTTTACTACAAAGGTTTCCTGCATATCAGAGCCAACTATAGTTACTTCTTCGGCTAAGATTTCATACATTTTCCGGGCTGCTTCCGGTAACAGATTTCGGCGGCTTTTAAGGTTAGTTGCAATGTCTTTGCCTATGAATTTGTATATGGGTGGAGGCAGGTCTTTTACAGCACTTTCGATTACGTTGTCGGTTAGGGCAGCCTGCATTTGATTGGCAATTTCTTGCCAGTCGGCGGCAGTCAGTTCGTTCAGTAAGCGCTCATCTATAAACTTTGCGTTGATCATATACGCTTTCACATCGCTGAAATCTGAACTAAACGTTTCGAGTTTGCGGGCCATAAACCTGCTGGTTGCTATAAACGGAATCAGGCCGTCATCCATTTTCAGGAAAACCTGGTCGCGGTCCTTTGGGATAGGTTCAAAGTACGTTTCAGGTCCTTTCTTAACTATAGCCCAGTCCCATTGGCCTTTGTGCCGGTCCCAGTCACCAATCAGCAAATCAAGCAAACGCGCGCGGGCAAAAGCTTTCTGGTCGAAATGATGTGTATTGGTTTTAAATCGTAATTCCAGGGCATCATCCGAGCTGCCAAAATCAGAAACATGTGCCATCTGTGGGCTTCTGTCGGCAGGGGACTTAAACTTCTCTTCCAGTATAAAAAGTTTGCCCTGGGCCAGTTTGCTATAGTTACCTAAGCTGGTATCATTTGTAGCAACATAGTATATCCTGGGGTTTGTATGATTAACGCCTGCAGCTTCGGCCAGTTTTGGTACTACCAACGCACCATAGGGGTTAGCCGCCGATGTCTGGTCGCGCACTATATTTGTTACAAACGTTGGTTTCCAGAAGTCGCTGAGCACTTCTACCGGATTTTTGTCAATAGAACGGAAAGCGTATTCTCTGCCCTGTGCATCCCTAAACTCAAAACTGGTCGTCTGGAAACCTCCGCCTTTTTCTGAAAGGTACAGACTATCCTGCACCTGCTGCATGTTAAACACCGGCACTTTTACAGGTTCTGACCAAAGCGCGCGGTTATGGTCTCCCCAAAAAAAACGGTGCAGCCAGCCAGTGTTGTAATGTCGGCCCGCCGTAACCCAAGCGCTATCTGGTGGGGCCTGCTTTTCAAGCCGTGCATCCTCCTGGAAAAAGTCGTTATCGGCACATCCGCTCAGCAAAAAACTAAGGGGAAGTATAAATGCCAGACGCTTTATCCGGAGGTGCATGCTTGCGTAGTTAGTTGCTGTTTTGCTGATAATATTGGATGAGGTTTGTAGTAGAAGCATCGTGCGCGGCCTTTTTATCACGTAGCAGTTCCTGCTCTATACTTGTGGCCAGTTGCTTGCCCAGTTCCACGCCCCATTGGTCGAAACTATAGATGTTCAGGATAACGCCCTGCACGAAAGTTTTATGCTCATACATAGCCAGTAAACTACCTAGGTTATACGGGGTAAGCTGGCGCATCATTATAGACGTAGTTGGTTTGTTACCTTCAAATAATTTGTGTGGCAACAGGCTTTCCAGTTCGTTGGCCGCCATGTTTTTCTTCTCCAGTTCTTCTCTCACTTCGGCCTCGTTTTTACCTTTCATCAAAGCTTCGGTCTGGGCAAAGTAATTAGACATAAGCAGAGCCTGGTGTTCCCCGATCGGGTTATTGGTTTTGGCGGCGGCTATAAAATCACAGGGGATCAGGATAGTGCCCTGGTGTATTAGCTGGAAGAAAGAATGTTGGCTGTTGGTGCCGGCTGCTCCCCAAACCACGGGTTGTGTCTGGTACGTTACAGGCTGCCCATTACGGTCGGTACTTTTGCCATTGCTTTCCATTAATAACTGTTGCAGGAACTCTGGCAGCAGGCGCATGTATTGGTCATACGGAAGTATAGCGTGCGTTTGGCAGTTAAAAAAGTTAGTATACCAGATGCTTAGCAAAGCCATCAGCACAGGTATATTCTGGCGAAGCGGCGTTTTTCGGAAGTGTTTATCCATTGATTCGGCGCCACGCAGTAATTCCTCGAAACGGTTATAGCCCAGCGCGCAGGCGATAGACAAACCAATAGCAGACCACAGTGAGAAACGACCACCTACCCAATCCCAGAACTGGAAAATGTTTTCAGGGGCGATACCAAATTTTTCAACTTCGGCAGTGTTGGTTGATAAGGCCACAAAGTGCTTACTGACGTGGGCTTGGTTTTTGGCCTGCTGCAGGAACCAGCTGCGGGCCGTAATTGCGTTGGTTATAGTTTCTTTGGTCGTGAATGTCTTGGAAGCGATGATGAACAAGGTAGTTTCCGGATCCAGCTTCTTTAGAACTTCAGCGGCATCAGTGCCATCCACATTCGAAATAAAATGTACTTCCAGGTTTGGTTGCTGGTAGCTTTTCAGGGCTTCGCATACCATTTGCGGACCAAGGTGCGACCCGCCAATGCCAATGTTTACCACATGCCGGAACGCTTTGCCGGTATAGCCTTTCAGGGTGCCATTATGAATGTTGTCGCAGAAGGTTTTCATTTGTTGCTGCACCGCACGCACATCCTTCAGTATGTTTTCCCCCTCCAGCAACAGCTCGGTATCAGTAAAATTACGCAGGGCTGTATGCAGCACGGCACGGTTCTCGGTTACGTTTATTTTCTCCCCGGCAAACATACTTTCTATAGCGCCCGGCAACGCAGTTTCTTCGGCCAATGTTACCAGTAAATCCAGCGTCTCTTCCGTTATCCTGTTTTTAGAAAGATCATACAAAAAATCCTCGAACTGCAGGGATAGTTTCTGGAAACGCTCGGTGTCCTGGGCAAATAAATCGCGCAGTTGCTGAGCCTGTATCTGATTATAGTGCGCCTGTAGTTTTTGCCAGGCTTGGGTAGTAGTCGGGGTAATGTTTTTAAGCATAAATGTGAGTATCTGGGTGGTTGGCTGTTGGGCTCAACTACTCTGTTTTTAAAGTATTAGTTACGGTTTTTGTTCTGGTTTACGGTATACTATAGTTGCATTTGGTTTACTACAACTGTAAAGTATCGTAAGAGAAAAGATGCAGCAGCATTTGGCTGCAGCTGAATTTTACACAAGAAACTAAAAGCTATGAAAGAAAACCAGAAAAATAAGCAGACCAACACTCCGGATAAAAAACAAGCACTGCGCGAAGATGATGGCAAACGCCTGCCACCACAGCCAAAAGCATACGGCGTAGGCGGTGCCCATCGTACCACACACCCCGAACAAAGTCCTGATATTCCGCCACATGAGCGCACCGAAGGTATTCCGTAAACTATAGCTTGAAGGGCAACATACCGGGCTGGTAAACTATAGGTTGCTAACTGGTTTGTTGCCCTTTTAAGAAAAATAAAACTATAGCTGCAGTCTGAAAACTGACCATTCTCTACCTATAATTTTCAGCGCTACCTATAGTTTTAGAAGTGTGCAGCTATACTAAATATGTATGCAAAACAGCCTCAGCAACCTGTTACAGGAAAAACACATCAAAGCCCTGATCCTGGACCTGGATGGCGTGATAACACAGACCGCGAAACTGCATAGCCAGGCCTGGAAAAAAATGTTTGATGTGTACCTCGAACGTAAAGGCAGAAAGGAGGGCATTACGTACCAACCTTTAACTATAGCTACTGATTACCGCCAGTTGATTGATGGCATACCACGTTACGATGGTGTCCGAAATTTTCTGGAATCAAGAAACATACATTTACCGGAGGGAGATCCAGATGATGAGCCGGGTAAAGAAACTATAGCAGGGCTTGGAAATCTTAAAAACCTATACTTCCAGGAGTTTATAAAGCAGGGCATGGTAGATGTTTACCCGGACACTATAAACTGGCTGAAACAACAGCGCCGGCAAGGTTTGCGTACCGCCGTTATATCGGCCAGTAAAAACTGTGAAGCTATCCTTGCGTCGGTGGGTTTGATGGAGCTGTTTGATGTGCGGGTAGATGGAGTGGTTTCTGCTAAGCTTAACTTAAAAGGGAAACCTGCTCCGGATATTTTTCTGGAAGCTGCCCGGCAATTAGGGGTTAAGCCCAACGAAGCAGCTGTTTTTGAGGATGCACTGGCTGGTGTGCAGGCAGGTAAGGCTGGTCAGTTTGCTATAGTTGTTGGCATAGACCGCACTGGCGATGCCGCAGCACTTAAACAACACGGTGCCGACCTCGTGATACAAAACTTCCCAACCGAATAGGAAACTATGATAAACCAACCCAACACGCAGTTACAAAAACGAAATGCAGAAGAATTACCATCGGCTTTAGCGGAGTTCGATATGATACTTGCTTCTAAAAAACCGGCTGTTTTCCTGGACTACGACGGTTGCCTGACCCCCATTGTGAAAGAGCCTGACATGGCCATACTGAGCCCACAGACGCGCGAGGTACTGCGTGATTTAGCCAATGTTTGCCCGGTAGCTATCGTTAGTGGCCGCGACCGGCAAAATGTTCAAAAACTGGTGCAGCTCGATAATCTATACTTTGCAGGCTCTCATGGTTTCGATATTTCGGGACCTGATAAGTTACACACCGAACCTGGCGGTGCAGCTGCAGCCTTACCTGCCCTGGATAATGCAGAGCTAGCCTTGAAAAACAAACTGCAAGCTATAGCTGGTACGCTGGTAGAACGGAAACGCTACGCCATTGCTGTGCATTACCGCAACGTGGCCGATGCGCAGGTAAACGAAGTAGAAACTATAGTTGATACAGTGCTTTCCGATCATCCGCAGCTCAAAAAGGGGCTTGGTAAAAAAGTATTCGAGCTAAAACCCAACCTGGACTGGCACAAGGGGAAAGCTGTATTCTGGCTGCTGGATGAGCTGCACCTGAACAAACCGGACATAGTGCCCATTTATATTGGCGACGATATTACCGATGAAGATGCTTTTGCGGCCCTGCAGGGTATTGGAGTTGGCATATTAGTGGGCGCACATGACGAGAAATCAGCTGCCGGCTATAGTTTAAAAGGTGTAGCTGAAGTTCAGATTTTCCTGCAGAAGCTTACCGAAACTATAAAACAGCGCCATGCGTGACTGGAGCATCATTTATGATACATGGTCGCAGGAAGAGCAGCCTTTGCGTGAAGCGCTTTGCACCTTAGGCAATGGTTATTTTGCGACGCGTGGCGCTTTTGAAGAAACCAATGCCGAAGACGGCGCTTATTACCCGGGTACCTACCTTGCCGGCGGCTATAACCGGCTGTTTTCTGAAATAGCCGGCAAAACGATTGAGAACGAAGACCTGGTTAACTGGCCAAACTGGTTGCCTGTTACTTTCCGGGAGCCCGGTGGGGAGTGGTTCCATACTAGTAAGGTAGAGGTATTAAGTTTTAGGCAGGAACTGAACATGCATGAGGGAGTACTGCTCCGCGAAATGCATTTCCGTAGTAGCAACGGACATGAGTCTAAGCTGCGCTGCCGTCGGTTTGTAAGTATGGCCAACCCGCATCTGGCAGCCATCCAATGGGAGCTGACCCCGCTGAACTGGTCCGGAACTATCACTATCCTGTCTGCACTGGATGGCCGTGTTATAAACAGTGGCGTGGCACGTTACCGCTCGCTTGCAAGTCAGCATTTAGAGCCCCAGGCCCAGGGTACTAGCGCCGCTGATACGATGTACCTGGTGGTGCAAACTACGCAGTCAAAGGTCCGGATGGCACAGGTGGCGCGTACCCGCATCATTTCCCGGGTTTCAGAAGATAACATCACCACACAAACTATAACCGAGCAGGGCTATGTAGCGCAGCATTTGCAGGTACAGGCAACACAACAACAAGCCATTCGCCTCGAGAAAACAGTATTGCTTTACACTTCCCGCGACTGGGGCATTTCAGAACCGTTACTGGATGCTGAAACCAACATGGTACGGCAGAGTAGCTTTAGCGATTTACTGGAAGAGCATACCAGGGCCTGGAAGCGCCTCTGGAGCCGTTGCGACCTGCAAATAGCCAGCAGCAATAAAGCCCAAACTATACTTCGGCTACACATTTTCCACTTATTACAAACGGTTTCTGCCCATACCTACGACCTGGATGTGGGAGTGCCGGCACGCGGCTGGCACGGTGAGGCATACCGGGGCCACATTTTCTGGGATGAACTGTTCATTTTCCCATTCCTCAACTTCCGGTTGCCCGAAATAACCCGCGAGCTTTTGTTGTACCGGTACCGGCGCTTACCCGAAGCCCGCTATGCAGCAAAAGAAGCCGGATACAAAGGTGCTATGTTTCCGTGGCAGAGTGGGAGCAACGGTCGCGAAGAAAGCCAGCTTATTCATCTCAACCCACAATCAGGGCGCTGGTTACCGGATAACACCTACCTGCAACGGCATATCAGTGCGGCCATTTCGTACAATGTATGGCAGTATTTTCAGGCGACCGATGACAAAAAGTTCTTGCTGTTTTATGGGGCAGAACTGATGCTCGATATTGCGCAGTTCTGGTCAACTATAGCTACCTATAACCAAACTATAGAACGCTACGAAATCAGGCATGTGGTGGGCCCGGACGAGTACCATACTTCTTACCCCGGGTCGGAAGAAATAGGCCTGAATAACAATGCTTATACCAATGTAATGGCCGCCTGGTGCATCCAAAGTGCGCTCGATCTTTTTGATATTATTGATGAAGCCCGGATACAGGAACTACTGCACAAACTACACATTTCAGACACCGACCTGGAGCGCTGGAAAGCTGTAAGTAAGCGTTTGTATGTGCCATTTATAGCTGACAGCCCGGTAATTGCCCAGTTCGACGGGTATGATGCGCTGAAGGAATTTGATTGGCAAACGTACCGCAAAAAATACGGCGAAGCCATGCGCCTGGACCGCATCCTGGAAAGTGAAGGCGAAAATGTAAATAAGTACAAAGCCAGTAAACAGGCTGATGTGCTGATGCTGTTCTACCTTTTTTCTGCAAAAGGGCTGATCCAGATTTTTGAGCGACTTGGCTATAGATTTAAACCCGAACACATACCTGAGAATATTGCCTACTATGAGCAGCGCACTTCACATGGCTCTACGCTCAGCAAGATAGTACATGCGTGGGTGCTTGCCCGGTCTGACCGGAAAAAGGCCTGGGCCAACTTTGAGGTGGCCCTGGTAAGTGATTTTGAAGACATACAGGGAGGCACTACTGCCGAAGGCGTACACCTGGGGGCCATGGCAGGCACCGTAGACCTGGTACAACGCGGCTTTACCGGTCTGGAAATAAGGGACGATATATTGTGGCTGAACCCGGTATTACCTGAAAAAATGACTTGCCTGAACATGCAGTTGCGCTACCGGGGCCACTGGATAACACTAAATATTACCGGGGAAAGGATGCTGCTGCGTTTTGATAAAGGCTTAACCAAAGAAGTTAAAATAGGCTACCGAAATCAAACATATATCTGCCAGACAGGCGATACCAAGGAATTTGATATCCGAAGAAACTTAACTGATTGATGCTGATGGCAAACAAAAAAGGGTGAACTATAAAATTCACCCTTTTCGTTTATTGATTACTATAGTTATGCGTTGCGGTTCATGCAGTTCAGGTCTTCAAATGCCTCTTTTAAACGAGCAATAAAGTTCTCTTCGCCTTTGCGCAACCAAACTCTTGGGTCGTAGTATTTTTTGTTCGGAGAGTCTGCACCTTCCGGGTTACCCAACTGACCTTGCAGGTAATCCTTCTTTGCTTCGTAGTAGTTTTTCACGCCATCCCAGAACGCCCACTGCATATCCGTATCAATGTTCATTTTGATAGCGCCATAGTTTATAGCCTCTGTAATTTTAGCTTTCTCAGAACCGGAGCCACCATGGAATACGAAGTTAACCGGGTTAGCGCCCGTGCCATACTTCTGCTGGATGTGGTCCTGCGAGTTTTTCAGGATCTCGGGGCGAAGCTCTACATTACCTGGCTTATACACACCATGCACGTTGCCAAAGGCAGCTGCAATAGTAAATCGGTCACTCACTTTTTTCAGTTCTTCGTAGGCAAAGGCTACTTCTTCCGGCTGGGTGTATAAACGAGAGCTGTCTACGCCTGTGTTGTCTACGCCGTCTTCTTCGCCGCCTGTTACGCCCAACTCAATTTCTACGGTCATGCCCAGTTTGTTCATGCGTTTCAGGTAGCTGGCACAGGTCTCAATATTTTCCTTAATTTCTTCCTCCGACAGGTCCAGCATGTGTGAACTATAGAGTGGCTTTCCGTTTTGGGCATAAAATTTCTCGCCGGCATCCAGCAAGCCATCAATCCAAGGAAGCAATTTTTTAGCGGCATGGTCGGTGTGCAATATTACCGGCACACCGTAAGCTTCGGCCATCAGGTGTACGTGCTGTGCTCCTGAAACTGCACCTGCGATTGCTGCTTTCTGGTTCTCATTATCTAAACCTTTACCGCCAAAAAACTGTGCACCACCATGCGAAAACTGAATGATAACTGGGGAATTTACAGCTTTGGCTGTTTCCAGAACGGCATTTACAGAGTTGGTACCAATTACGTTTACGGCTGGTATGGCAAACTTATTTTCGTTTGCATAGCGGAACAGCTCGCTCACTTCATCTCCGAACAATACGCCTGGTCTGAATCTTTTTTCCATGTAGTTTAAAGTATTTTTAATGTTAATCTTGTGGTTGGGTCAATTAGTGAACGAGATTAAGGAATAAATCGGGAAGAAACAAAAGAGTTAGAAAGTTTAGAAGTTAAAAAGTTAGAAAGTTTGGAAGTTAGAAAATGGATTTAGGTTTTATGAACAGAGCCCACCGCTATACTTAACGGCGGGCTCTGTTGGTACTAGATTGGAAAGTTAAGAGATATAAATTTCTAACTTTCTAACTTATACTTTTCTAACTTTCTAACTCTCTGTCTAATCAAACACTATAACTTTATCCTTGTGTTTGCTGCGCATGTGGTTTCGGATGATCTGCTGCACATCCTTGTTATCGTTGTAGCGGGTAATGGCGCCTTTAAAATCATCCAAAGTGCTGGCCGAAAACGTCTCATCTACAAACCCGAAGCCCAGGTAGGTGCCATGCTCTACTACAACTATAGTTTTCTCACCTGGCTCACGACCTTTACTAATAATCACAAAGCTGTTATGCTCATATGTGATGGAATCAATAGCGGCGTTTACGCGGATGTTATAGGTTTCGGGTTTTTCTTTGCCTATACAAGCGCCGTTACACTGGTGTACCTGGTAATCGAAACAAGCGCCGGAGGTTTTATACAGGTCGCATAGTTTCTGGCACAAATTAAAATTGCTGACCTTGTGGTACAAGAACCCCTTGGCTTTATAATGGTTCGATAGCGCGATAAGGGGCGTCATATTAGCATTATCTGCCTTGTTTATACTGCCATAGGTGAGACGTTTGTAGCCTTTTTCGTCTTCGTACACAAAAATACCGGTATTAAACACACTGCGTCGCTGCTGCCGGTTATAGAACGGTTTCATGCGCTTTATCTCCGCCGATTCATACAACAAGGCCACCAGTTCATTGCCCATCAGCTCGTAAGTAATGTCGGCAATATTGTTTTTAAAGTCCAGCGATTTACGGCTCTTATAGTCGATGTTAAAGTGCTGGATGATGCGCTTTTTAATGTTGATACTCTTACCGACATAGATCACCTCACCGGCCTCGTTATGGAAGTAATACACGCCTGGTACCATAGGCAGATTATCGACCTGCTCTTTGCTGATGTTAGGTGGCAGCAACGAAGTCTTGATCTCCTGCTTCAGCATCTGCGAGGTGGTTTCGGCAGCCATGTGCATGTTCCCATCCACCACCGGACGATTGATTTTTATCAGCTTGTCAAAAAGAACGGCCGTTGCTTCGGCATCGCCGATGGCTCGGTGACGTTGATTTAACGGGATGTCTATACTTTTGCAAAGCTTACCCAAACTATAAGACGGCAGGCCAGGAATTAAGGAGCGGCTTAAACGCACCGTACAAAGTGTTTTGCGCTGGAAGGTATAGCCCAGGTCCGCAAACTCTTTTTTGATAAAAGAATAATCGAAACGCACGTTGTGGGCTACAAATATTTTACCCTCTGTAAACTCCACAATATCCTTAGCTACTTCGTAAAATTTGGGTGCATCCTGCACCATCTCGTCCGAAATGCCGGTTAGTTGTGTTATAAAATAGGGGATAGGACGCTGCGGGTTAATCAGTGTGTTATACTTGTCCACGATCTTCTGCCCGTCGTGAATAAAAATGGCGATCTCCGTTATTCTGTCCTGAGCAGGCTGCCCGCCTGTAGTCTCAATATCAATGATAGCGTACAAATGGCTCGGATTTAGGTCTGTTTCGTTGGCCGCATCAGCAGGTGCCTGCGGCTCTATTCCTAAACCAATATTTTTAGTAAACCGTTTCAAAATGGTAGTATAACTATCAGGACTGCAATTATTTTAGCACAAACTTTTAGCAAATTGCTTTATAGGTTCTCTTTTCCGTTATCCTTATTCTTTTTTCCGCGCCCCAATCCATTCCATATTTCCTGGAACCAGCTGGTTACTTTCCCATGCCTTTTTAGTGCAATCTCATCAATATCAGCCAACAGAAAACCGATCGGCTTAAGTGGTTCATAGCTATCGAAAATTACTTTCAGCATGGCTATAAACGGGATGGACAAAATCATGCCGGCTGCCCCCCAGATCTCGCCACCCACCAGCAACGCAACTATAGCTGCAAAGGGGTTCAGGCTTACTTTAGAGCCAACTATAAGCGGCGTTATAAAGTTACCTTCCAGAAACTGCACAAACATAAATACACCAACAACCAGCACCGCATCAATCAGGTGGCCGGTAGTTGCCAGCGTAAACAAAGCAGGCAGCAATGCACCTATCAGTATGCCTATGTAAGGGATTATGGTAAGGATAGAAGCAAAGATGCCGAAGAAGATAGCATACTTTACGCCTAGTAACAGCAGACCTGCAGCGTTCAGCAACGACACGATCACGATCACGATCATCAGTCCTGAAATATAGCTTTGCACTACGCTCTGTATGTTTTCTACGGTCTGCATCATGCTGCTGCGGCGGTCTTTGGCCACAAACTGGAACATAAACTGCTGCAGGTGGTCGCGGTAATACAGCAAACAGAATACAAAGATCGGCACAAGTGTAAAGGCGGCTATTGCACCAGTAGTCACAGAGATGGTGTTGCCCAGAAAAGTGGTGGCAATATCCTGTAATCCACCCACGGCGTTACGCACCAGTTCGCTTTTGCCCGATGGCATGATACCAAATTTACGATAAAGAAATTGCTGTACCTTATCTACCAGGTCACCGATATTGCTGCCAATGGTATCCAGCTCAGAAGTCAGGCTGAGCAGCTGTATCGACAAAAACCAGATAACCATACCAAGCACCAGAATTATAAGGACAATGCTGATAAGTATAGCCAGAGGTCTGGGCAACTTCAGTTTTGTTTCCATGTCCCGGATAACAGGCAACAGGAGCAGGGCAAACAACATGGCAAACGAGAGTGGCACCAGCACTGATTTAAACATTTGCATGAGCCAGATTAGCAGCAGGATACCAAGTATAATTACAGTATACTTAAAGTATGCAGGTAGTTTTATTTCCATTTACGAGAACATATAGCTGTCCGGGGCTTGTTAGGGTTTAAATGATGGCTGCACTTCGGCTACTAATATACAAATTTATCTATATAAAAATGCTAAAAAATTTAGCTTTGTGCTATGGCTCTTTTTTATTTAATAAGTGAACTGTATGCTTGATTTTATAGTTGTATATACTATAGGATAAGCAGTAGCTACTTGTAATAAGAAATAAAAACTAAAATAATTAGTAAATATTTTTTGTTACTTTGTAGCTGGGCAGGTTGCTGGAACTAATATTGCATCTTGTCTCTTATTATTTCCTATATTTCCGGGTAATTCCATCAAATCAACTACACTTACGCTTACAGAATGGCAGAGTTAGAGCATAATTATAACGAAGACAGCATTCGCTCGCTGGAGCCGCGCGAGCACATCAGGTTACGTCCTGGTATGTACATCGGCAAGCTGGGAGACGGTTCTTCGGCCGATGACGGTATTTATATTTTGGTGAAAGAGGTAATCGATAACTCCATCGACGAACACGTGATGGGTTATGGTAAGACGATCGACATTAAGATATCAGACCACAAGGTACAGGTGCGCGACTATGGCCGTGGTATTCCGCTGGGTAAGGTTATAGATTGCGTGAGCAAGATCAACACAGGTGGTAAATACGACAGCAAAGCTTTCCAGAAATCAGTTGGTCTGAACGGGGTTGGTACAAAGGCGGTGAATGCCCTCTCCAGCTACTTCCGTATCCAATCTGTGCGCGATGGAAAGGTTAAAGCAGCCGAGTTTGAGCGTGGTGTTTTAACAGAAGATGTAGAAATACAGGACTCGTCGCAACGAAATGGTACCCTTACCATTTTTACCCCGGACGATACCATCTTCAAGAACTATCAGTTTAACCTGGAGTACCTGGAGAACCAGATATGGAACTATGTTTACCTGAACGCTGGCCTAACTATAAACTTCAACGGTAAAAAGTTTTACTCAGAGAATGGCCTTCTGGATCTGCTGCGTAACAAAGCCGACGAAGAAAGCATGCGTTACCCGATCATCCACCTGAAAGGGCCGGATATTGAATTGGCATTGACGCACGGAAACGACTACGGCGAGGAATACTATAGTTTCGTGAACGGTCAGTACACCACCATGGGTGGTACGCACCTGGCAGCTTTCCGGGAGGCAGTGGTTAAAACAGTGCGCGATTTCTTTAAGAAAGACTATGACGCTGCCGATATCCGTGGCTCAATTATAGGTGCTATCTCACTGCGTGTGCAGGAGCCGGTATTCGAATCGCAGACCAAAACAAAGCTTGGCTCTATTGAAATGGGGCCTGATGGTCCTGCGGTGCGTGCGTATATCAACGACTTTGTAAAAGAGGCGCTGGATAACTACCTGCACAAGAACCCAACAACTGCCGAAGCGCTGAAGAAGCGAATTGAGCAGAGTGAGCGCGAGCGTAAGGACATGGCCGGTGTTAAAAAACTGGCAAACCAGCGCGCTAAAAAAGCAAACCTGCACAACCGTAAACTGCGCGACTGCCGCCTGCACTTCAACGAAGATAAGCACGAGAATTCTCTGCTGTCTACACTCTTTATAACAGAGGGTGACTCTGCAAGTGGTTCTATCACCAAGTCCAGAAATGTAGATACCGAAGCGGTATTCAGTTTAAGAGGTAAGCCCCTGAACTGCTATGGCATGAAGAAGAAGATCGTTTACGAAAACGAGGAACTGAACCTGCTGCAGCACGCCCTGAACATTGAAGAAGGGTTGGATGGCCTGCGTTACAACCGTGTGGTGATTGCGACCGATGCCGACGTAGACGGTATGCACATTCGATTGCTGTTGTTGACCTTCTTCCTGCAGTTCTTCCCTGACCTGGTGCGTAACGGCCACGTGTTTATATTAGAGACACCGCTTTTCCGTGTGCGCAACAAGAAAGAAACCATTTACTGCTACAACGAAACCGAAAAGCAGGAAGCCATTCAGAAATTAGGCAAGCGTCCTGAGATTACCCGATTTAAAGGACTTGGAGAGATCTCACCGGATGAGTTTGGAAAGTTTATCGGCGACAATATTAAGCTGAAGCCGGTGATCCTGCAGAAGGATACCACGATCCAGAAAATGTTGAACTACTACATGGGCAAGAACACGCCGGAACGTCAGCAGTTCATCATCGAGAATTTGAAGATAGAGAAAGATATAGTTGAAGAGATTTATGCATAACGACGATATAAACGAAGAATTGCACAACCACGAAGAAGAGGAGTTGGAAGTAACTTTTACTGATGGCGAAGAAGAAGTCATCCATAATGTTACCCCTGTCTCCGGATTATACGAAAACTGGTTCTTAGACTATGCTTCTTATGTAATTCTGGAGCGTGCGGTACCAGCTATTGAAGACGGCTTAAAGCCCGTGCAGCGCCGTATCCTGCACGCCATGAAGGAGATGGACGATGGTCGCTTTAACAAGGTGGCTAACGTTATTGGTCAGACCATGCAGTACCACCCGCATGGCGATGCGTCTATCGGCGATGCGATGGTGAACCTGGGTCAGAAAGACCTGTTGATTGAAACACAAGGTAACTGGGGTGATGTACGTACCGGCGACAGTGCGGCGGCGCCACGTTATATTGAGGCACGCTTATCTAAGTTTGCGTTGGATGTGGTATTTAACCCGCAGACAACACTTTGGCAGCTGAGTTACGATGGTCGTAAAAACGAGCCGGTAACATTGCCGGTTAAATTCCCATTGCTACTTGCCCAGGGCGTGGAAGGTATTGCCGTAGGTTTGTCTACCAAGATCATGCCGCACAACTTTAAGGAACTGATCAAGGGTTCTATAGATGTGCTTAAAGGCCGTAGTACTACCTTGCTACCGGATTTCCCGAATGGCGGTATGGTAGATGTTACCAACTATAACAACGGTATGCGCGGCGGCAAGATACGTGTGCGCGCTACCATTGAAAAGGTAGACAAGACTATGCTCATCATTCGCGATGTGCCTTATGGTGTAACTACTACTGGCCTGATGGAATCGATCGTGAAAGCGAGCGAGAACAACAAGATCAAGATCAAGAAGGTGATCGACAATACGGCTGCCAATGTAGAGATACAGGTTCAGTTGCCGCCAGGTGTTTCTCCTGATTTAACGATGGATGCGCTTTACGCTTTCACGGATTGCGAAGTGTCTATTTCTCCGAACACCTGTGTGATTATCGATGATAAGCCGCACTTCCTGAGCGTGGATGAGTTGTTGCGTATTTCTACTTTCAAAACAGTGGATCTGCTGAAGCGAGAACTCGAAATACGTAAAGGCGAACTGGAAGATAAGTGGCATTATTCGTCTCTGGAGAAGATCTTTATCGAGAACCGCATTTACCGCGACATCGAAGAGTGCGAAACCTGGGAAGCGGTGCTGGAAGCGATTGATAAGGGACTTGATCCGTTTAAGAAATTGCTGCGCCGCGAGGTAACGCAGGACGATATAGTTCGCCTGACAGAGATCCGTATCAAGCGTATTTCCAAGTTTGATTCTTTCAAAGCTGATGAGTATATCAACAAGCTTGAAGAGGAGATGGCTGAGGTAGATGATAACCTGGCTAACCTGATCCGTTACTCGATTGCGTACTTTGAAGGCTTGCTGAAGAAGTATGGCCAGGGCCGCGATCGCAAAACGCAGGTGAAGACCTTTGATGTTATTACGGCACAGAAAGTGGCTATTGCCAATCAGAAACTATACATGAACGCCAAAGACGGCTTTATAGGTACCAGCCTGCGCAAAGACGAGTTTGTGTGCGATTGCTCTGATATGGACGACATCATCGTATTCCGTAAGGACGGCAAGTTTACCGTAACCAAGGTTGCTGATAAAACTTTCGTTGGGAAAGATATCATCATGGCTGGCGTTTATAATAAGAACGACGAGCACATGGTGTACAATATGATCTATGTGGATGGCAAGACCGGCATTTCATTTGCGAAGCGCTTTGCTGTGAAATCCATCACCCGTGATAAAGAATACGACCTAACAAAAGGAGAGAAGGGCTCGAAGGTACATTACCTGACGGCCAACCCTAACTCTGAATCGGAGGTGGTAAGTATAACGTTAGCGCCACAGTCTACGGCCCGCAACAAGCAGTTCGATTTCGACTTTGCAGAGCTGATGATCAAAGGCAAGGGTTCTAACGGTAACATTGTAACCAAGTACCCTATCAAGAAAGTAGTGCAGAAGAGCTTAGGCGATTCTACCTTGGGAGGCCGTGAAATCTTCTATGATGAAGTGATCGGTCGTTTGAATACGGAAAGTCGTGGCCGTTACCTTGGGTCATTCAATACGGACGATACGATACTGGTGATTTACGAGGATGGTACTTACGAGCAGACAACGTTTGACCTAAGCAACCACTATACAGTTGAGAAGATCAAGGTGCTGCAAAAGTTCGATCCGGAATTGGTGGTGTCAACGATTTATTACGAAGGAGACAATAAAACCTATTATGTAAAGCGTTTCAGGATAGAAACTTCTACGGTTGGCAAGAAATTCACCTTCATATCAGAAAGCAAGAACTCAAGGCTGGAAGCTGTATCTACTCATCCGGAACCACTGGCTGAAATTAAATTCAAGCGTAGCCTGCGTGGCGACAAGGAATCTGAAAAAATCCTGTTAAGCGAATTTATTGATGTAAAAGGCTGGAAGGCCATGGGTAACAAGCTCAACTACTTCAAGATATTTGATGTAACAGTGCCAAAGCAGGAAGTGGTGGAGTACGAGGAGGATAAGCCGAAAGCCAAGAAAGCTGCTGCCAAACGGGAGCCGGTTACCTTACCATCAGAGTTGAAAGAACTAGCTGAGGAAGCGGCTCGTGCCAGCGGAACTCAACCAGAATCTGCAGCTGACGTAGAAGATACTATACAAGAAAATAGTGCAAAAAAAGCGATAAAAGAAAAGAAGCAGTTAAATCTGTTCTAATATTTGTCCAATTGCAGCTACTACTTGTTTCATGACTTTTCTGCAAAACAGCTTATGAAGCGACAATTTCGGGTATGGATGTTATTATTAGTGCTGGGACTGGCAGGTGCACCTATGTGTGCCATTGCCGGCTCCGGACTTAATACCGAACAACTACTGAAGAAGGCTGAAGAGTTGATGGGTAACTACCGCGATAGCGAAGCGCTTGCTATGTATGAGGAGGTGCTGCTAGCTGCTCCGGATAACTATACAGCCCTCTGTAAAGCTAGTTTTCTGAACTGCCGCATAGGTGAACGCATAACTGATGAAGGAACCAAGATCGCTTTTTATACCAAAGCAAAGCAATATGCTACACGGGCCTATGAACTGAAACCAGCTGATGCAGAAGCCAATTATGCAATGGCGATGGCATTAGGTGCTACGGCTATGGTATCTGGTCCTAAACAACGCCTGGAGAATATTAACCAGATGAAATCGTTTCTGGATGCGGCGCTAGCTGCCAATAACAAACATGCTGGTGCCTGGCATTTGCTGGGGCGCTGGTACTTTAAAATGGCGAATCTGAATTTTGCAGAAGCTGCCGCATCGAAGATGTTTTTTGGCGGTGTTTGCGGCGAAGCAACAAACGAGGAAGCCGCTACAGCTTTACAGACGGCTATAAAGTATAACCCTCATAATATCCAGTATTATTACGACCTGGCTACTATTTATAAGGAAATGAAAATAACGGAAGCCTGTACAAAAACCCTTGAGCAGGCCATTGCTTTAGATGTTACCACCCGGGACGAATTGGAACTGGCCCGGCGATGTAAGATCATGTTGCAGCAGTCAAAAAAATAACTGCGCATCAGCTATAGTTACAGAGCCTGCTACACCTTGTGGCAGGCTTTTCTTTTTTAGCTATAGTTTGCTAAACCAATAATTACATAAATATTACCTAATTTAGCGGCCTGATGCATCGGCTTTATTTACATACATCTTACCTGAAGAAAAAGATAGTTCCTGCGCTGCTGGTAATTATACTTGCCACTTTTGCTGGCTGTAACCTGAATCAGGGCACCGGTGAGCAGATGGTAAACCTTGCCAAGGTGACAGATGACCCGGAAGCGCAGCTAGCTAACCTGAATACGGCCATAAGCCGCAACAGGCAGGATGCCAGTTTATACGTTCGCAGAGCCAAAATCCTGTTAGGTAAAGGAGAGCTGCCAATGGCACTTGATGATGTAAATAAAGCGGTAGAGTTAAACAAGAACGACATGGGCAACCTGTTCCTGAAAGCACAGGTGTTGCGTGCCATCGGGAAGGTAAAAGAAGCGCTGCCATTAGCTTTGCGGGCCGAGCGTAATTCTTTTCAGCATGTAGGGGTGTATGTTTTGTTGAGCGATCTGTACCTGCAATTAAAGCAACCTCAGAAAGCTTCGGTTTATGCGGCAAAAGCTCTTAAACTTGCGCCACGTAATGAATTTGCTTTATATTACAATGGCCGTGTGGCAGAGGCTATCGGGGATACGGCGCGTGCAACCCGTAATTTCAGGCTGGCTTTACAAGAAGCTCCTGATTTTGCTGAAGCCCGACGCGAATTAGCCGGCGCCCTTATAAACCAGAAAAACTACGACGAAGCTGCAATGCACCTGGATAAGGCTATGACGCTGGTACCCAAAGATGCGATGCTCTGGTTTTACAGAGGCCAGCTATACCAGCAAACCCAGAAAGGTGACAGTGCTCTATGGAGCTATAACCGGGCTCTTGGATTTAACGATAGCCTGCAACTGGTGCATTACAGGGCAGGTGAACTTTTATATGCGCGCGGCGACAATGCAGGAGCAATTGCCCATTTAGAGAAAGCAGCACGGGAGTATGGTCATACTGTTAAGTACATTACCATGCTGGCAAGTGCCTATGAGCGTACCGGGCATAACATAAAAGCGCTGGAGCAGTATCAGCGTTTGGATGCTTTGCAGCCGGGTTATACCTTTGCTGACCAAAGTATAGCTCGCCTGAAGGCAAAACTGACAAGGCCAATGCCGGCAGCTAGTGCTGAACCTGATACAGCAACTATAAACGAATAAGAATTACATCACGAGTAAATAAAACTATACATGATCAACATCACATTACCAGATGGCTCTGTTCGCCAGTATCCGAAAGGGGTGACAAGCTACGAGATTGCATCGAGCATAAGCGAAGGTCTGGCGCGCAATGTGTTAGCCGCCAAAGTAAATGATACTGTTTGGGACAGCACACGCCCTATAACAGAAGACGCTACGGTGCAACTGCTCACCTGGAACGATGACCTGGGCAAGAATGCATTCTGGCACTCGTCGGCACACTTGCTGGCTGAGGCGCTGGAAGATCTATATCCGGGGGTGAAGTTTGGTATAGGACCTCCGGTGGAGAATGGTTTTTACTACGATGTTGACTTAGGTGATCGTACTTTTTCGCAGGATGATTTTGCCAAAGTAGAGCAGAAGATGCTGGAACTTGCCCGCAATAAAAGCGAGTTCAAGCGTCGTGAAGTATCTAAAGCAGAGGCTACCGCATATTTTACCGAGAAAGGCGACGAGTATAAGTTGGACCTTATAAAGGACCTGGAAGACGGAAGTATAACCTTTTATGAGCAAGGGAACTTTACAGACCTTTGCCGCGGTCCGCACATCCCGAATACTGGTTTTATAAAAGCAGCCAAACTGATGAACGTGGCCGGTGCCTACTGGCGCGGCGATGAAAGCAAAAAGCAGCTGACCCGTATCTATGGCGTTACTTTCCCGAAGCAAAAGGAACTGACTGAATACCTGGAGCGACTGGAAGAAGCCAAGAAGCGTGACCACCGCAAACTGGGTAAAGAACTGGAGTTATTTGCCTTCTCTGAGAAAGTAGGGATGGGCTTACCGCTTTGGTTACCAAAAGGTACGTTGCTGCGCGAGCGTCTGGAGCAGTTCATGCGTAAGGCACAGGTAAGAGCCGGTTACCAGCCAGTTGTTACACCACATATCGGCAGCAAAGAACTATACGTTACTTCAGGCCACTACGAAAAGTATGGCGCAGATTCTTTCCAGCCGATCAGGACGCCGAACGAAGGGGAAGAGTTCTTCCTGAAGCCAATGAACTGCCCGCATCACTGCGAGATATACAAGACCCGTCCGCGCTCTTATAAGGAGCTACCAGTGCGCCTGGCAGAGTTTGGTACTGTGTACCGTTACGAGCAAAGCGGTGAGCTGCACGGCCTTACCAGGGTACGTGGCTTTACGCAGGATGATGCGCACATTTTCTGTCGCCCGGACCAGGTGAAGGAAGAATTCATGAAAGTGATTGACCTGGTATTGTATGTGTTCAGTGCGCTTGGTTTTGAAGACTATACTGCCCAGATCTCGCTTCGCGACCCGGAGAATAAAGCCAAATACATTGGCTCTGACGAACTATGGGAGAAAGCAGAGAGCGCCATTATTGAAGCTGCTGCCGAGAAAGGATTACGCACTGTAACCGAACTGGGCGAGGCTGCGTTTTACGGACCTAAGCTCGACTTTATGGTGCGTGATGCATTAGGCCGCAAGTGGCAGTTGGGAACTATTCAGGTAGATTATAACTTACCAGAACGCTTCCAGCTCGAATACATAGGTGCTGATAATGCCAAGCATCGCCCGGTAATGATTCACCGTGCACCGTTTGGGTCATTGGAGCGCTTCGTGGCTGTACTGATAGAGCATTGTGGTGGTAATTTCCCGCTGTGGTTAAGCCCTGAACAGTTTGCTATACTTCCGATATCGGAGAAGTATCAGGACTTTGCCCAGCAGGTGTACGACCGACTGGCCGAGATGGACATTCGTGGCTTTGTAGATAACCGCGATGAGAAAATTGGCCGTAAGATTCGTGATGCGGAAGTGAAGAAAGTGCCGTACATGCTGATAGTAGGTGAGAAGGAGCAGGAAGACAATGCTGTTTCGGTGCGCAGACACGGCGAAGGCGACCTGGGCTCGATGGCAGTTGATGCATTTATCCATCTGTTTCAGAGCAAAATAGCTGAAATGCTGAACAATTAATGAAAGAATTTTCATTTTGAATTATAAATTGCGATATTCGCACCCTGATTGTAGAATTTAAAAGATTTAAGGAGGTAAAACCATAGCTACGCCAAATAAGCGCTACATCCCACGAGGTAAGGTGGAGGAGCCATACAAAGTCAATGATAAAATAACTGCCCGCGAGGTAAGATTGGTTGGAGACAATGTAGAGCAGGGAGTGTACCAGACACGGGACGCTCAGAGAATAGCAAATGAGCAAAATCTTGACCTGGTTGAGATTTCGCCGACTGCTAACCCACCGGTATGCCGTATTATCGATTACTCGAAATTTAAGTACGAGCAGAAGAAGAAGACCCGTGAGATGAAGGCCAAGGCTCAGAAAGTGGTTGTGAAGGAGATCCGTTTCGGTCCTAACACAGATGATCACGATTTTGAGTTTAAGCTAAAGCACGCAAAAGCTTTCCTAGAAAGTGGATTTAAGATCAAATCTTATGTACACTTCGTGGGTAGAACGATCGTGTTTAAAGAGCGTGGCGAGATACTGCTGCTTAAATTTGCACAAGCACTGGAAGACGTAGCAAAAGTGGAGCAATTACCAAAGCTGGAAGGAAAGAGAATGTTCCTGATGCTTGCTCCAAAAGTTGCGGCTCCTGTTAAAAAGTAATTTGTTTAATCAATTATATACACATGCCAAAAGTTAAAACTAAATCTGGTGCAAAGAAGCGTTTTTCTTTGACAGGTACTGGCAAAGTAAAGCGTAAACACGCTTACAAAAGCCACATCCTGACCAAGAAGACGACAAAGCAGAAGCGTAATTTAACTCACTCTGGCCTAGTTAGCACAGCTGACATGGACCGCGTGAAACTGATGCTTCAAATCTAATTCCAGGAATTAGAAGGTTAATTAATTAGTATAAACCCGGTGTCTGGTCTTACCTAAAGATTGAACTATAATCACCAGCCACTAAAACTGTAAAGAAATGCCTAGATCGGTAAACGTCGTTGCAGCACGACACAGAAGAAAGAAAATAATGAAAATGGCCAAAGGTTACTTTGGCCGTCGTAAGAACGTTTGGACAGTAGCAAAAAACGCTGTTGAAAAAGGTTTAACTTACGCATACCGCGACAGAAAGCAGAAGAAAAGAGATTTCCGCGCACTTTGGATACAGCGTATCAACGCCGGTGCACGTGAGCACGGTCTTTCTTATTCAGCATTAATGGGCGCCCTTAAAAAGGCTAACATCGACCTTAACCGCAAAGTACTTGCTGACCTGGCGATGAACCACCCAGAGGCTTTCAAGAGCATCGTTGATAAAGTAAAGTAATTTACTTCGTTATATAACAGGAAAGGGCTTAGCTTCGGTTAAGCCCTTTTTTATTTACCTTTGAATGCTGCATATGCAGTACTGCTTCCGATTACCAACTATACCCTACAAAATAAAACCCATGAAAAACCTTTTTATCATCCTTGCCTTTCTGCTTGTTTGTCTTTCAACCCAGGCCCAACAATCAGTTCAAAAAAAACCATCTGCGGATCTCTTACAATTCTTTGCTGGTAAATGGACCGGTGAGGGCAAATTCTTTAACGACAAGCCTATTACTGCAAATCTTGAATTTACGGTAGCCCTGGATAGCAGCTGGCTAAAACTGGAACATGTGGATGTAACCCCTAACACGTATAAAGCTACTTCTATGTGGGGAAATGACCCGCAGACTGGTGAGTATGTAGCCTATGTATTTGATAACTATGGCGGGCATCGCAAATTTAACGCTGAAGGCTGGGCCAATGGCAAACTTATACTTACTACCCAGCAACCTAACCCGAAAGGTGGCATACTATGGCAACACTTTATTTACGAAAAGCTAACTACAGATTCCTTTAAAATGACCTATGAAGTGAGTAAGGACGGCACAGCATGGCGAATGGTGGATTACCTGATTTTCCGGAAAGCAGGTAAAGTATAAGCTGTATAGTTGACCAATAAAAAATGCCCGGCTATAGTTGCTTCTAAACTATAGCCGGGCATTGTGCTTTATTTATACTTTAAATTCCTTGATCAAATTTTACGATTACGCCTTTCCCTTTGGTGCCGCCCTCGCTGGCGATATATAATTCACCTTTGCTGCTAAAAGCCATGCCCTCCGGCTGGCGGAGCAATTTTTTGTCGAGTTGAGTTGTTTTCAGAATTTTACCAGCTTCATCAATAATGTGCAGGCGCGCATTTACGGCGTCCAGCAAGTATAGCTCCCCGGTTATTGGGTGAATCTCGAAGGACGAAGGCTGCAAAACATCGTATTTGTCTTTCTTCTTCTTTTTGGTGCTTGTCAGGCCATCCTGCGCCAGGGCTATGTGCATTACCGGTTCGGGCTGCATGGTTTTATCGCTTAACAAGAAAGTATAGATACCTTTGTTATCGCCAAGTCTGGTATCGAAACCTTTACAGGCCAGCAACAGGCGGTTGTTTTTGGCATCGTAGGCAAGGCCTTCGGTGTTTTGGGTGGCTGCCAGTACTGTTTTGTGTTCCTTTACGCTGGGTTGGCCATTCCTGAAATCCTGTACTTCAAACAAGGCACCGTCGCTGCGTAAGATATAGGCATCCTTCTCTACCAACACGATTCCTTCATAATCGCCGGGTCCGGCAAAAGTAATCTTTTCGGTTACTTGTTTCTTTTCCGGATCAAATAAATGGATGGCTCCTTCCTCGTCCTGCACGCAGGCAATTAAACCATTAGGTAACAGGGCTATGCCCGATACTTCGCGCAGGTTTTCGGGTAACTCCCAGCGGGCTGTTGGTTGGCCAAGTGTGCCTGTAGAGGACTCTAAAAGCTGTGTGGGCAGGAGAGAGGCTTCCAGGGGCGATGTTGTAGATACAGGTTGCTGCTCTATCATTTTACCAGATGCTTCAAATTGAAGCTCGAGCTCCTGCATGTTATCTTCCAGCTCAATTACGTAACGGGCGCTGCCGTTTTGCTGCACGCGGTGGGCTTCGTCTATTTTATAGTTGGCATACCCGGTTTGCAGTGCTTCCAGTATAGCATCGGGCAGATGGCGCTGATCAATTTCCTCGGTATAACTTATAAGCTTTCCATCGGGTGTAAAAAGGGCAGTACGTTCAAGACCGCTTAGTTTAAATTCGGCTTCGTAGTTTCCGTTTTCATTGTCCCAGTCAGCTTGTTTTATAGTTGGGTACCGTTCAGCGAACTGTACTTTTACCGCTTCGGGCACTTCGGTGTTATCCCAAACAGTGTTACAGGCACTTCCAATTAGCAAAGCGGCTAAGGCAAATGCATAAAGGTTATATTTTTTCATAATTGTCGGTTTTTAGGTTAATATCAACCGAAGTTTACAACCCAAATCTGAAGACAATCTGTAGAAGTAAATTATTTACTGCTTTTTTCCGGAAAGCTTATGCAAAGTGTATGTAGCTCATTCTGGTAAGTATAGCTGGGTTGCAAACTATAGATTGCGCAGATTTTGTTTACCAGCGCCAGCCCGATGCCTAACGAACCGGAGTTTGTACTGCCACTTACAAATCTCCCGAAAAATGCATCAGGTGCAGTCTGCAATGGTTGGCCCGTGTTTTGGATGCAGAGGTTAGCTATAGTTAAGGTTATAGTTACTGCACCTCCGGGGCGATTATGCTGAATGGCGTTAATGAGCAGGTTAGAGAGCAGCACTTCGGCGAGGCCGCGGTTCATAAGCAGGAATACGGGGCTTTCTATAGTTTGCGTTAGTTGCAGTCCCTGCATTTCTATTATTTCCTGTAGCTGTTCGGTTTGTTGTGTAAGCAGCTCGTGTAGTGGTACCTCCTCGTTTTCTTTAAACTCCCGGTTTTCGATGCGGGTAAGCAGGATGAGCGATTTGTTTAAACGGGCCAGACGGCTTACAGAATGGTGCATCTCTTCCAGCAACTTTGCCTGCTCTGTAGTCAGGTTATCGGACTGCATAAAAAGCTCGAGTTTGCTGTTAACTATAGCCAGCGGGGTTTGTATCTCATGCGACACATTTTCGGTAAACTCTTTAAGGTTCAGATAATCTGTATGGATTTTATGGGTCATGGCCTGAAGCGCGTTGTTCAGTTCCTGGAATTCGGTGGTGTTGGATGGCTTGAGTTGCAACGGCCCGTATTGTGCCAAACTATAGCGCTTTAGTTTGCCAAGTGTATCGTAAAAATTGCGCCAGGTATATTTGTTAATGCTATAGTTTACAGCACCCAGTCCAAAAAGCAGCATCACAAAAGTCCAGCCCATAGCAAAAACGGTACTCTCGAACAGGTCATCAAAATCCATCACCGATTTCATAATCGTGTACTGGTAGGCCTTTCCGTTCTGGTAAGCGGTAAAGGTCAGCCGGCGGTACGGGATGCTTTCTTCGTCGTAGGAACTATAAATCAGGGTATCGGTCAGAGATTCGAGGACAGGCGTGGCGCTGGTTACTTCTTTTACAACTATAGTTTCGGTAACGCCTGAGGTTACGTGGGGCAGAGTATTGGTGCGGCGGATGTAGGTTAGTATATTTTCTTTATCCGTAAACAGCTGGTCGTCCACTTCGTCGTAAATCTCGCCCTGCAAAATAAGGTAATACCCGATACCGCCTGCCAAGAACACGACAAAAGACACCAGCAGGTAATACAGGCTTGTTTTAGTCAGGATTCTCATGGGCTCACAAACTTATAACCCAGTCCATATACCGTCTGGATGTAATCCTCACCACCAGCTTCCATAATTTTACGACGCAGGTTCTTAATGTGCGTGTACACAAAATCAAGCGAATCGAGGGCCTCTACATGGTCTCCCCAAAGGTGTTCGGCAATGGCATCTTTGGTAAGTACGCGGTTGCGGTTAGCCAGAAAATAGAGTAGCAGGTCGTATTCTTTTTTGGTTAGCGCCAGTTTCTTGCCTTGGACCTGTACTTCTGCCGCATCCGGTAACACTTCCAGCACGCCTACCTGTATAGTTTTATGGCCATTAAAATTACGCCTGCGGATCACCGATTTTAACCTGGCGTTCAGTTCAGATAAATGGAATGGTTTGGTAAGGTAATCGTCGGCGCCCAGTTCCAGTCCGGTAATTCTGTCGTCGAGGGCATTTTTTGCAGAGATAATGATGATACCGGTTTCGGGCGTGTTTTCTTTCAGCAGTTTTACCAGGTCCAGTCCGTTGCCGAGAGGCAGGTTCAGGTCGGCGAGCACACAAGTATAGGGCACGTCTGCAATTTTAAGGCTGGCTTCTTTAAAATCATAAGCGGCATCGCAACTATAGCCTTCCTGTTGCAGATAGGTAACTATAGACGCATTAAGGGCAGGCTCATCTTCGATAATCAGGATTCTCATAGTGTGGGTGTAAGGGCGGTAAGCTAAACAACAATTCTGTAGCAAATCTGAGCTGGGGCAGAGCTATGCTTGGTTATTGGTTTGTGTCGTAAGCAATATTGGTTACCTCGGCTACTTCTTCGTCTTTGCCTAGGCGCAAGGTTATATTTTGGCCCACTTTTGCACCGGTTACAATTTTGGCAATAGGAGCTACAAACGCGATACGGCCTTGTTCTACAGACGCTTCGTCCACTCCAACTATAGTGAAAGTTCTCTTATGGCCAAGGTTGCGGCCCTTTATAGTTTTAAGTGTAACGGTGGACCCGAAACGTACCTGGTCGGTGGGTTGATCTTTGGGTTCTATTACTTTAGCGGATGCAATACGGGCTGTAACTGCTGCGATACGGCCGTTCAGTATAGTCAGTTGGCGTGTGCGTTCGGCTTCATTTTCCCGGTTGGCTTCGGCCTGTGATCGTTCAGTTTCCAGTTCGGTCAGCTCCTGGCGTAGTTGCTCTAGTCCGCGCGGGGTTACATAGTTGGTAATGCCTGGCGGCAAGGCTGCCCGTGGCGGTATAATCGGCGCTTCTCCGGAGTCGTCTTCTTTTACAAATGCTCTGCTCATATGCGTAAGAACGCAGGCTTTGCAGGTGAGTTACAAACTATAGTTAGAGCAGCAGTGTATCTATCAGGTGGGCATGCACCATTTGCTTGCACGGCGACCACGAAAAAATGGTAAAGCGACCGTCCTGCGAGGCTACTAGGCCCAATGCGTCGCGCTGGTCGTGCACAAACTGCGCGGCCGATAAATGCCTGGTGCCGCCGTTCTGAGCAGGGTGCAGTTGTTTTTCAGTATCACCTATAATAGGTTCCGTTACAATCAGTTCATCTACTGGTTTACTTCCTGCGGCACGCCCTATTTTTGCGCCAAACGCCAGCAGGTTATAGTTATCGTTAATGATGGTGGCACCATCTATAGCTGTAAGTCCGGCCAAAGCGTCCACTTCGCGTTTTAAGGTTTCCTGCCAGGTGCCTTTGGCTTTTTCGGTTTCTTTATTCTTCACCAGGTCAGCCAGCCCCGAAAAAGAAGGCTCCACGGCATAAAGCAACGGTTTAATGATAGAAGCTTGCCAGGCCTCGGAAGCAGCAGGAACCACCAGTAAAGAGCCGCCCCGTTTATGTGCCCGCATCGATACAGCCAGTTGTATCAGTATATTGGCCGATACATCGGTAAATGGTTTTTCAGCGCCCAGCAACGAGGTCAGGAAAGCAGGGCAATCTTCCAGGGCAGCGCTGTTTTCGTCTATGAGCTTTACCTGGTCGCCTTTCAGTACAGCTACGTTGGCATATTTCCCGAAACCATCTAATCGCCTGTGCTTTATAACCAGCAAACCTGGCTCCGATACATCTACCACAAAGCTTAAACTCGGGATGGAACGCGTAGTGCCCCAGATGTATAGCTCCCCGTCCTCTTCCCAAACCCCGATGTGGATGCCTGGCCGCTCTACGCCAGGTGCCAGTTTGGTAAGTATGGCCGGCGTAAGCGGTAAGCGCTGCTGAAACACAACCGGTAACCGCGTCTGCTCCGGCGACAAATAAGCAAGCGATATTTTGATGACATGGCCTTCTTCGCGGCGTAAACTTGCCCAGAAGGCGACATCAATTACTTTTTCTATGACATAAGCAGAAGGCAACGGTGCCACTTGCTGATTGCTGCTAAGGCGTGCCGTTGCGAGTTGCTCTATAAAATGGTTTTCTATAGTTGGTGCTACTACACTTGCGGCCTGGTAGGTGGTTGCTGAGATCATGCTGTAATAAACAGGAATTGATGTTTAAAGTTATGGCTACGCTATAGTTGCTTACAGGAACTGCACCGTAATGTAGCTGTTGGTATTGCGGCCCTGGTCGTCGGTGCAGGAGATTTTATACTTGCCTGCATGCTGTGGCTCAAAAAACACTTTTTCGTTAGCAGCCGCTGACTTTATAAACGTATCGTTGATGTACCAGTATACCTGTTTTACTTCGTTGTTGGCATTGCAGTGCAGCATCAGTTTCTGGCGCTCTTCCTGCTCTAAAATATATTCCATTTCGGCAGTAGGCGAGGTGATAACAGGCGCATACTCCTGGAATATACGGCTGCAAGTGGGGTTGTGCGGTGGTATGCGCTGGTAGGGTATATGTTCCGCATCAAAATAGGTCAGGATCTCGGGGGCATAGTTGGGGTACCATTTTTCGGTTAGCCCGGACAAAGGCAGACAGCTTGTGCAGTAGGCATATTTCAGGTCTGTGGATACGGCTACTTTTTTGAGGTGGGTACATTTGGCGACAGGCGAGACGCCGGGTATAAATGTATCGAGCACCAGGTTCTGGCAGAAGCTGTTGTTTGGTTGGCCACTTTCTGTGCACACAGTTCGGTTAGCTATAGTTGGCGGTGGCCTAAACCAGTTATTCGGGCTGTTATAATCTATAGCGTTAAAAATGTCGAATAGCAGCGGGGTAGCAGAATCGGTACCGTTTAGTTCAGGTACGCCTTCGCCGGAGAAATTGCCAACCCAGACACCCACCGTGTACTTTTTATTATAGCCAATGCTCCAGGCATCTTTGCGGCCATACGAGGTACCAGTTTTCCAGGCGATTTTGGGCAGGTGTGCACTGTTCTGGGCATTATGCGGCAGGTCGGGGCGTAGCAATTGGGTAAGCGTCTGGTTAATCATATAAGCCGAAGCAGGAGAGAAGATCTCCCGGGAAACTATAGTTGTGTCTTGCTGCAGCCACCTGATGGGGTTGTACTTACCCTGGTTTGCAAATGCAGCATAAAGCGTAGTCAGTTCTTCCAGTTTAACGCCGCAGCCCCCAAGTATTAACGATAAGCCCAACTGGTCGCCTTTCAGTTTTATATCAGAGAAGTCGGCTTGCTGTAGTTTTTTTACAAACGTATGTACGCCCACCTGATCAAGTAATTTTACAGCCGGTACGTTCAGCGATGTGGCCAGCGCATGTTCTATGGTTACATTTCCGTTATAGTTGCCAAAGTAATTTTGTGGCCGGTAGCCGGCATAATCAATTGGCACATCGCTGATGATCGTTTTCGGGGTAATAAGTCCTTTGTCGATAGCAGCAGCATACAGGAACGGTTTCAGGGTACTGCCCGGCGATCGGACAGCCCGCACACCATCTACCTGCCCACCATGTGCCGCATCCGTAAAATCTGCCGAGCCCAGGTAGGCTTCTACAGCTTTTGTTTCGTTATTGATGACCAGTACCGCGGCATTATGAATGTTTTGGTAGCGCAACCGTTGCCTATAGTTATAAGCGAGCTGTTCTACTTTTTCCTGCACCTGCCGGTTAAGCGTAGTTTTGATGATCGATTGATTTTTATACTTCCGGAACATACGGTAAGCAAAATGCGGCGCTACTTTTGGGGCTTCCAGCCGGACGGCTTCCAATGGTTCGTTCAGGGCATCCTGTATGGCATCTTCCGGAAAAGCCTGTTGCTGTTTATAGTATAGCAGCCACTTGTTCCGGAACTCCACGATACGCGCATTCTGTTTGCCGATCCGAAGCGAAGAGGGCTTGTTAGGGATTACGGTCAGTGTTACGGCCTGCGCCAGGCTCAGCTGTCTCGGCGATTGCTGGAAGTATAGCACAGAGGCAGCTTTTACGCCTTCAATATTACCGCCAAAAGGTACCAGGTTCAGGTATAGTTGCAGTATCTCGTTTTTGCTATAGTTCCACTCCAACTGCAGTGCCCGAAAAATTTCGGACAGTTTGTTTGTGTAGGTGCGTTTCTGAGGATAAAGCAGCCGCGCTACCTGCATGGTAATAGTAGATGCCCCGGAGGTAGTTTTGCGATGCGTAATATTGTTGAATGTAGCCCGTACGATAGCCACCGGGTTTACCCCGGGATGATAATAAAAATACCGGTCTTCTTTTAACAAGACAGCTTTCTTCAGAACCGGATTAATTTCATCCGGCTCCAGTTGCATCCGCCATTTGTCGTCGCTGCTCAGAAACGCATTTACCACGCTGCCATCCGATGCTGTGATAACCGGAGAATAGGAGATAGTTATAGTTAGTGGGTAAAGCTTATTCAGAACTATAAATCCAACTATAGGTAACAGCAAAACCAACGCAAAACCAGCCAGCCAGCTTCTGTATTTTAAAAGCCAATGTTGTAGTTTATACTTAAATGGATGTTGCTGCATTACCATTTGTTCGTTACTTCACCTTTACCGTTCCAGCCCCATGGTAGCTATGGTACTCGGCATTATACATCGCATCGGCACCCACCGGACCTAATTTGAAATTCCCTTTTGAGACAGCCCGAACCTGATAGAAAAAATATTGTTCTTTAGGCCTGGCTGTGGTGTAAATGTTAATCCGGTCGTCGCGGATGTCGGTATGGTCTGGGGTAGCTGGTTGCTGTTTTTGAATCCAGGCAAACTCACGTTCGGTCATCAGGCGTGGGTTCTCGATCTCGAATCCGGCCGGCAGCATATCTGTGATCGCTACATTCGGTATCGTTCTGCCATCCAGCGACTGCAACGCGATCCGGACGATAACCAGGTCGTTTTGCTGAAAGGTGTTGTTCGTTATCTGTTTGCCATTGCGGTTAAAGAAAGCTTTGCGGACCTGCATCAAATTATCTTCCTGTTTATAGTTACCGCTCTGGCTAATGCCTTCCATCTCCCAGAAATAATACAGCGTGCCTTTGCCTGTACTCTTCAGGGTTATAGTTCCAGCCTTCAACTTATCCTGCAGCACCAGGTCTTTACCGTTGTAAGTCCCAATTACTTTCCCATCCTGTATAACCTGTGCGGTAGCATTACCAGCATTACGGCTTGCCAGTTTCCCAAGTGCCATCAGCGCAAATGCCCGTTCCTGGGTGTTGTACCAACGGCTCGATTTCAACTCTTCTGAAAGATGTCTTGCCAACGTAGTTATCTGGGCGTTTTCCGGGTCAGCTTCTATCAGACTATTCAGTGAAATGGCCATATCGCGTAGTGGGGAATAAAAGCTGCCATCAAGCGCACGCACCGATGTTTCGCCGGCAAAGGAGCGGGGCAGGAGCTGGTTAAAGCTCTCGCGACGGCCGTTTAAGGCGTAGGTGCTGGCCAGTAAATAGCGGCTGTCGAGGGCCAGTAATTCTGGTTTTGTTTTATAGTAGTTCATGGTGGCCCAGTCGGGTTTGCCGGCTATAGTTAGCACGTACAGCGAGTAGGCTGTTTCGCGGGAGGCAATGTATTTGCTTTGTACCTGCCGGGCAGCATTGTAGTAGCGGTATTCTTCCAGGCCTTTGGCTTTTACTTTGCGCTGCAGGTAAGTAATAGCTTTATCAAGCACCTGTTGCGTTACAGGATAGCCGGCTTTTTTTGCTTCCAGCAGGAAATGGGTGGCATAAATGCTGCTCCACCAATCCGTATTTTCAGCTCCAGGCCAATACGTAAATCCGCCATCATACTGCTGCATCTGCTCTATTTTGGCAATGGCTTCCTGCACCAGGTAAGTCGGGTTATAGGTCCGGTTCTTTTGTGTTTGTTGCAGGGCCCTGGCCAGGTCGGTATAGTAAAGTAGCGGGAAGGCCGTAGACGTTGTTTGCTCCAGGCAGCCATGCGGATAACGTAGCAGGAATGTAATATCATCGGTAAACTGAGCCAGCGGCGAATTGCTTACGATAAGTTTTGACGCTACCGATGAAGGTATAAAATCATGCGCCAGTTTGAGCTCGGCAGTGGTGCCTGATTTTATAGTTCCGGCATTGGTTATTTTGCGCAGCGGTGCCGTTGGCCTTACAGTAATGTCGGTATTGCTACTGAATTTTTCGCCCAGCGCATTTACGGCTACCGTAACCTTAGCCTGACCTATAGTTGGAGTGGCTACCAGTTTATAAATTACCTGTGTCTCTGTATTCGGTTTGATGCTTGCTGATTTTGACGTTGTACCAACCACGCGCAACGGACCGGTAACGGATATAGCGCTACCGGCCGTTGCTGGTTTGGTGGTGGTGTTGCTCAGTGTAACCGGGACAAGTATCGTATCAGAAGGACTCACAAAACGCGGTAACGCTGTACTGATTACCACAGGGTCCGAAACGCGCATCATCTTTTCAGCTGCACCAAAGGCTTTTCCTTTATACGCCACGGCCATCACACGTACCGCCCCCGAAAACTCCGGAATTTTTACTTTAACGATGGCTTCGCCGCTGCTATTTGTTTTCAGGTGCCCGCTCCACAGCGATACCAGTTTTACTCGTTTAGAGGTAAGCGGATTAATGCGTTTCTCCAGGTCATAACCATCGCCACCTACACTTGATCGGTTGCCAAATTCCGGGAAGAGGTAAGGGTATAGGTCGTACATTTCGGTTTCTAGGGCGCGCTTCTGGTAAAAATAGCTGTGAGGGTCCGGTGTTTTATAGTCTTTCAGTTGCAGGATGCCTTCATCCACCACAGCCAGCGTTACTTCAGCATTTGGGGCAGTTTTTATTTTTACCTGCTGTAGTTTATTCGACCGGGAAACTTCGGGAGCAGTGATAGCAACATCGAGCCTGGTGCTTTTAGCGGTTATGGTTACAGGTTTAAAACCCCGGGCAATCGTTAGTGGCATGCGGTTATCTTTAACCTGTCGCAACGCAGTGGCTGTAATGTAAATAGTGGGCAGGTGTTTACTAACTATAGGCAACTCCAGCGAGGCTGCTTTTTTATCGGTTTTCAGGTAATAATGGTTCAGCACGTTTTCCTGCTCCACGGTTACCAGTATTTTACCGGCAAACGGAGATTTGAAGAGCACCTTGGCTTTGTCGCCTACCTCGTAGTTATCTTTATCCAGGGCTATGTCTACTTCGCCTTCGGTATTCACAGCAAACGAGGTGCTTTCGGTATCGCCCCAGCCGTAGGCGTAAAATTCATGGGCTACATAGTTATAGGCACCCGGGCGCATTACGCGCAGCTCATACTCACCCGACGAAACAGGCGTGAAGCTAAACGAGCCACCTCCGGCAGGTATAGTAATCGTTTTGTTAAGTACCACGTTCTCCTTGCGCTGCGATTTATAGTTATAGTTGTCAAGGTTCCGTTCAATCACCGATTCGTAGGTATAGCGCACCAATTGCACGCGGGCGTTGCCGGCAATGGGCTTTCCGCTTCGGTTTAGGGCAAGCAACGGAATATGCAGGGCGCGGCGGGTACTTACATACGCATCAAACCTGCGGATACCGAAATAAACCTGCTGCGTACTCACATCAAATTTGCTCAGCCTGTTCACTGGCCTGCCTGTTTCATCAAACACCGTGGTATACACCGAGCCATCCAGCAACCCCACATCCTGGTAACCGGTCAGCTCAAATGTTTCCCTGCCTTTGCCTTGTGCATCGGTTATACCCTGGCGCACGCTGTTCTGTAAGGCTACTGTGCCGGACGTATTGATGTCGAAGGTATAGTCGGGGTAACTCTCAGGTTCAAAGGGTTTCTTCTTCAGGCTGAGCTGTACTTCGTAGTTGCGGTTGGCTGCCGGAGGACCAAACAGGTTTTGCGCTGTCATGTCAACTATAAGTTTATCACCGGGCACAAAAGCAGTTTTGTTCAAGGTTGCTGTTACTTTTAACCTGTCGGGCATAAATTCTTCCACGCCAATTTTGCGGGAGTTTAGCAGCACGTCGTTGCCCGAGTATACTTCTATGGTATAGGTGCCGGTAACTGCGCTTGCAGGCAGTATAAGGTCTGTGGTAGTGGCGCCCTCTTTGTTCAGCTTGGTTTTTATACTTCGGTACTCTTTGCCGTTGGGCAACAGCAGTTTTAGCTTTAGGGGTAGTCCGGCTATAGTTTCCCAGGCGGGTGTTCTGATAATGGTATTGACATGCACGGTATCGCCGGGGCGGTACAGGTCGCGGTCGCCATAAATAAAGGCATCATAGTTCAGTTCCCCCAGCCGCTTGCCACCTACATCAAACCTTGATGTGTTTACCAGTGTCTGGCTGTATGGCATGTAGTTAAAGTCGTTGCCCAACCGTGCGGTTATCAGGCCCATCTTAAAATCAGGAGCTGCTTTAGCTATATTACTAAAACGGGCCACGCCCTCTTTATCGGTAGTAGCTTTATGGATAACCTGGTTATTCGTACTGATGAACCGAACCTCAACACCTTCCAAAGTGGTGGCATTCCGGATAGAGTTGGCAAATACTACCACCTCGTTTTTTCCCTGTTTGGCTATCAGCCCGATATCTGAAACTGAAACAATTTTAGAATCCTTCAGCCAGTTTTTGTCGGTACTGGTAACCGTGATCACATACAGGCCTTTTAACTGGCTGTCAAAATCCAGGTCGTTCAGGTCGAGGTTTAAGAGGTGGGCGTTGCCTTTTTTTCGGAGTGATTTAGTGTCGTATTCGCGTTCGAAAATGATGTTGCCGTTGTTGTCGTTTATAGCATAGTAGTTACTTTCATAGTATTCTTCCGCTTCTTCATCGTAATAGCCATCGTACATTTTGCCATCCTGTAAATAGCGCAGAATGTTGTTTTCGTATACTTTACCGATGCTTACTTTTATACGCGGCACCTGTATCAGGCTTAAGGCAATATCGCGGGCGCCCTGGCTGCTCAGGTAAATGCTTTTCTGGTTTACAAACGCTATGGTTGGCTGCAAGGTCCGGAACGAGATCGGGTGCCGGTAATCGCGGCCCAGTTCTTTACCTGCTATGCCTGCCAGGTTACCGCTTATCGTTAAGGTATAGTTTTCCTGGTCGGCAAAGTTGCCTTGCAGCACCAGGCCATTCTCTAGTCGCTCTACCGTAAATTCGCGTTGCGGACTGAGTTGTATTACACTGCGCAGGTCGGAGTTAGTTACGGGTTGGGTGGTAAATACATAAATGCGTTCCTGGCCTTCTTCAAAAGCCGTGGCTACTTCGCTTACCTGCATCCGGCGCCGGCTGGGCAATGCTACCTCCCGTGCTATAGTTTGTGTGGTCTGGTAAGTGCTGCCCGGCATGGCAAGACCTTTGGCTATAGTTACCCGCACCGGTAAAGCGTCTTCATCTAACTGGTTTATTTGCTTCAGTTTTACAGCTATAGTTTGGGGGGTACTGCTTACTATCTCTAAAGGCAGATCAGTGTTGCCCTGGTACACATGCAGTTTATCGCGCAGGGTAGCTATAGTTACCGGATAATTAAAGTTCAGCAACAGGTTTGCTTCCAGCTGGGTGGGGTTGTTTTCGTTTAGGGTCCAGTAGGCGTTAGTTTTAGCGAGGGCTAGGTAGGGGGTGTGAAATGTGAAGCCCTGGCCAGCCGGAATTTTATATTTCGTTTTAGAATGCTGTAGTAAGTTTTCGGTTAGGTCGGCCTGGTAATTGGTGCTGGGCGCAAATGGCCGGTCAGGAGAGAAAACCAGTTCGTTGGGGGCCGTCCATTTAAACTTGCCTTTTACGGTGGGTTTTATATTTATATAAGGTATGGTGTCCCATTGGTTCAGCAGCGAATCCGGTACCAAGGCTTTATCGAAAGTAAAAACAAGGTTTTGTTCCTGTGCTATCTGCTGCTCAAAGTTGCGGCTTTCTAAAAGCAGCTCGTCGGAGTTGCCTTTGCAGCTGCCCAGCAATAAAAGCAAAAGTATAAACCGAAGGGCAGAACCGGGCAAGGGTGTTTTTTTCATAGAAGTGGAGAATTTTAACCGGAATAGGTATTTAAATATAAAAAAGTTTACCTGAATAAAGATTGTTTTAAGCAAGGTTAATTTTTTGGCACACGAATTGTAACTACAGTCTTCAGTTGCGTATAAAGTTTCAACTTAAAAATGAATGTTATGAAAAAGGTAATCAGTTTAGCTCTAAGCCTTGTATTGATAGTTGCTGTTGCTTTTAGTGCATCGGCACAAACAGAACGAAGAGGCTGGAGCCCTCAGGCAAAAGGTGCAGTTATTGGTGGTGCTACAGGCGCTGCTGCAGGTGCCATCATCCATAAGCGTAATCGTGTAGTGGGTGGTGCTGTAGGTGCAGTAGTTGGTGCCGGTGCCGGTTACGGTGTTGGTAAGATCATCGATAACAAGCAGAAGAAAAAAGAAGCAGAGCGTATTGCAGCCGCTAACCGCGCAGCAGCCGCTAACAGAGCTGCAAATGCCCGTATGGCATCAAGCAGAAGATCATCAGCTCCTGCCAGCACTAAAGCTTCTACAAATGCATTAGTAGCTACCCAGCAGCCTGCTTTAGCTTACAACGATAACTCAATGGCTTTATTGGCAAGCAACGGCTTCCTTCCAAACCCTGACTTTGGTGACACAGATAAGCCATACCATACTTCTGAGTACAGAAGAAAGAGCTGGTAAATAACACCTCTACAAATAAAAAAACCAGTCATTTAATGACTGGTTTTTTTTTAATCCGTATAAGCCGGAAAATATATATGTGTTTTTGTATTTAAGTATACACTAAAGAACTAAAATTATGAGATCCTTAATCGCGATGCTGTCCGTAGCATTTCTGTTTACCTCTTGCCAGAAAACCGAAGATGTTAAAGTGGTGCAAGACCTGAACAAACAGTTTATTGATGCCTGGAACAGCGAAGATGAAAGTAAAATAGAAGCTATGCTGGCCGAAGACGTAGACTTTGTGCAGGGTGAGATTCATTTCAGTGGTAAGTCTGAAGTTGCCGATAAATGGGTAAACGAAACGATAGAAACGATAGAAGACCTGCGACTGAATGTAGTGAGTTCCGGAGTTGATAAGAACATGGCCTACGAAGCCGGTACTTTTTCAGTAGACGTAAAACCGGATGCTCCGGGCCAACCGGGTGGTGAAGGCGAAGGTAACTTTATCCTTCTCTGGAAAAAAGGCGAAGACGGAAACTGGAAACTTAGCTACGCCCAACTGGAAGACCTGCCAGTTGAGGCAAAAATGTAATAATTTAACCTATAAACTATAAAAAGAGCCTGCCTGGTAATCCGGACAGGCTCTTTTTTATTTAAATAACGTGCTATGCAAAAGTATAAACTATAGTTATAGGATAGAACTGATTGAGAATCACAGCTATAGTTTGTGCTGAAACAAAAAAGCCTGCTGGCGTTAACCAACAGGCTTTTGTTTGTAGCGGGGAGCAGAATCGAACTGCCGACCTCAGGGTTATGAATCCTGCGCTCTAACCATCTGAGCTACCCCGCCGAATTGTGATGCAAAAGTATGCAAAAGATTTAATTCTGCACAATAGTTTAGTCAGAAAAAAAATATTTTATTTTCGATATATTAATAGAATCAAAAAATAACACTATACTTACTCAATCACTTACTATTATGCTCTATGATGAGATCTACAAAGACTAAATTTGTTGGAGAGTACCCGATCAATGCATCTGCCCGATTACTGTATCCTTACCTGAGTACCGCCAGTGGTTTGGCCGAATGGTTTTGCGACGACGTAAAAGTGGAAGAAAACAAAGTGTTTAATTTTATATGGGATAGCAGCAACCATTACGCTGAAATGACGGGTTTCCGCTCTAACCGTTCCGTTCGTTTCCTTTTCCTGGACGACCACCGCCAACACGTTTCCGATCCGTCTTATATTGATTTCTCTATCGAGTCGAGTGAGCTTACCCAGGAGCAGTTCCTGAAAGTAGTAGATTATTCTGATGAAGAGGACCAGGAAGAACTGGCCGAGCTCTGGGAACACCTGATGCAAAACCTGAGAGAAATAGTAGGCGGGTAGCATTCCGTCCGGTTCTGCTGCGTATCTTTGCACGTTTTTTGGAGCTTTGGCGTTACGTGTATACCCTATAGTTCCAGGCAAAGCCGCAATGGTTTTATGCTCTCATGAAGAAATTAGATAAACTTATTATCCGGTCGTTCATCGGCCCGTTCATATTAACCTTTACTGTGGTAGAGTTTATACTACTTACACAGTATATGTTAAAATACCTCGACGAACTGGTAGGTAAGGATCTTGGTGCCAGTGTTTTTGGAGAGCTTCTCTTTTATTTCAGCCTGAACATGGCGCCTGTCGCACTGCCGCTAGCCGTGCTTCTATCATCCCTGATGACCTACGGAACGCTGGGCGAGCACCACGAACTTACGGCCATTAAAACATCCGGCATTGCCTTGCCGCGCATCCTGCGTCCGGTCTTTATTTTTACGGCCGTGCTGGGCTTCTGCGCATTCTTCTTCAATAACAATATCGTACCGAAAGCTAACTTAAAGGCCTATAGTTTGCTCTGGGATATTAGGCAGACCAAGCCGACCATGAACTTTAAAGAAGGCGCTTTTTACAATGGGCTGCCCGGCTATAGTATAAAGATAAACGAAAAGCTGGGTGATAACGGTTCGGTGCGCGATGTCATGATCTACGACCACACGCAGGGCGGCAACAACTCGCGGGTTATACTTGCCGACTCCGGCCGCATGTACACCCAGCACAACGACAGCTACCTGGTACTCGAGCTTTTCGATGGTAATATTTACGTAAACCAGAACGATATTTCAGTTCAGAACTCGGATGAGCAGTTTGTTAGGCAGCGTTTCAACGAGAGCAAGATCATGTTCAGTCTTTCGTCTTTCGACCTCAGCCGTACCCGCGAAGAGTATTTTTCGGATAACAAAATGATGAAGAATATTGCCGAGCTAAACGTGGTAACCGATTCGCTCGCCACCCAGGCCAGCACCGAAAAAAAGAAATACGTTACCAACCTGGATCCTTTTTATATGTACATGAAAACGGATACCACACGTACTAAATTTGGCGGCCGCGCCGATATTAAAAAGGAAATCGCATACAAACTGCCCGAGGTTACAACCGGTACGCTGGTAATGGCCAAGAACAAAGCCCGTAATATCAGGAGTTTTACTACCAGCTATATCGAGCGCGTAAACAGCACCATCCGCGAGTCTAAAAACTTCGAGATCGAGATCTGGAAAAAATATACCCAGTCGGCCAGCATCCTTATTATGTTCCTGATCGGGGCGCCCTTGGGCGCTATTATAAAGAAGGGTGGCTTAGGCGTACCGGTTATTATTTCCATCATTTTCTTTATTGTCATGTACGTGCTATCTATACTTGGCGAGAAGTGGGCACGCGAGGGTTTGGTACCGGTGCCGGTAGGTATGTGGGCCTCTAATGCTATACTGCTGCCTATAGGTTTGTTCTTTCTGATTCAGGCCCGCAACGACTCTAACCTGCTGGAGTTGGATTTCTGGCGCAAATTTATGGCAAGGCTCCGGCGCAATAAATTGTAGCAAGAGCTAAAATAGAGCGGCAAAATAGTTTTTGATTAATTTAATTTTTTATATCTTTGCGGCTTATACGGCAATCTCATTGATAAAAACAGATTGATATTTATACGAAATGAAATTAACTACTGAAGCGAAACAAGAAATTTTCGAAAAGCACGGCATAAGCAAATCTAAAACTGACACTGGTTCAGCTGAGTCTCAGATCGCGCTTTTCACTACACGCATTACTGATCTTACAGAGCACCTGAAGATTCACAGAAAAGATTTCAGCACCCGCCTGGGTCTTCTGAAACTGGTAGGTAAAAGAAGAAGATTGCTTAACTACCTTCAGAAAAACGATATCGAAAGATACAGAGCTATCATCAGCGAGCTAGGTATCAGAAAATAAGCTTTTTATATTAGGGAATTCACAACGGGAATTCCCTAATCTTTTTTATACCATTCCCGTTTTCCTCTTTGCCAGTACCCCGACAGCGGCCGCAATGGGCAGCCCTGTTTTTTGATGAAAAAAAATAATTGAAGATGTCACAAAACGCGATCACAAAAACAATCCTTCTTCCGGATGGCCGGGAGATAACTATTGAAACTGGTAAATTAGCCAAACAGGCCGATGGTTCTGTTGTAGTAAAAATGGGAAACACCATGCTGCTTGCAGCTATAGTTTCCAACAAAGATGCCCGCGAGGGCGTTGATTTCCTTCCACTATCTGTTGATTATCAGGAGAAGTTTGCTTCATCTGGTAAAATACCTGGTGGTTTCCTGAGAAGAGAAGCCCGCCTTTCTGATTACGAAATCCTTGTTTCACGTTTGGTTGACCGTGTACTGCGCCCGCTTTTCCCGGATGATTATCATGCTGAAACGCAAATGACGATACACCTGATCTCTGCTGATACGGAGATCATGCCGGATGCCCTTGCTGCGCTTGCTGCTTCTGCTGCCCTGGCTGTATCGGATATACCTTTTAACGGCCCGATCTCTGAAGTGCGTGTAGCGCGTATCGATGGCCAGTTAGTAATTAACCCGAACGTTTCTGACCTGCAGCGTGCCGATATAGATATGATGGTTGGTGCCTCTATGGACAGCGTAGTGATGGTAGAAGGGGAGATGAACGAAGTTTCTGAAGCTGAAATGCTGGAAGCGATCAAGTTTGCTCACGATGCCATTAAAGTACATTGCCAGGCGCAGCTGGAATTAGCTGAAATGGTTGGCAAACTGAACAAGCGTGAATACTCGCATGAAACCCATGACGAAGAGCTTCGCGAAAAAGTACGCAGCGCAACTTACGACAAAGCTTTTGAAGTGGCTATGCGTGGCCGTGCCAACAAATCGGAGCGTAAAGAAGGCTTTGCATCTGTTCTGAACGAGTTTGTAGAGTCGTTAGGCGAAGACCATGGTTATGACATGACCCTGATCAAAACCTATTACCACGATGTAGAGAAGGAAGCAGTGCGTAACATGATCCTGGATCAGCGCGTGCGACTGGATGGCCGTCAGCTGGATGAGATCCGTCCGATCTGGTCTGAGGTAAATTACCTGCCAGCTACACACGGTTCTGCTGTATTTACCCGTGGCGAAACTCAGTCATTAACTACTGTAACGCTAGGTACTAAGCTAGATGAGCAGATGATCGACAGCGCCATGGTTTCTGGTACAAACAAATTCTTGTTACACTATAACTTCCCTGCGTTCTCAACCGGCGAGGTAAAGCCAAACAGAGGTCCAGGCCGTCGTGAGATTGGTCATGGTAACCTGGCGCTTCGTGCCCTTAAGAAAGTATTACCTGGAGATGCAGAAAATCCATACACTATCCGTATCGTTTCTGATATTCTGGAGTCTAATGGTTCATCGTCTATGGCTACTGTTTGTGCAGGCTCGCTTGCGCTGATGGATGCCGGTGTACCTGTTAAAGGCGGTGTATCCGGTATTGCAATGGGTCTGATCACAGATGAGAAAACCGGTAAGTTTGCCGTTCTTTCAGATATCCTGGGTGACGAAGACCACTTAGGTGACATGGACTTCAAAGTAGCTGGTACAAAAGATGGTATCACGGCTTGCCAGATGGATATTAAAGTTCATGGTTTATCTTACGATGTACTTTATCAGGCACTTGAGCAGGCTAAAGGTGGTCGTTTGCATATCCTGAACGAGATGAATAAGACTATATCAGCTCCTAATGCTGACTATAAGCCACACACACCACGTTCGTTCAACATGGTAATTGATAAAGAATTTATCGGTGCCGTTATCGGACCAGGTGGTAAAGTTATCCAGCAGATACAGAAAGATACAGGTGCTACGATCATCATCGAGGAGAAGAACGAAAAAGGCCATGTAAACATTTTCGCAAGCAACCAGGATGCCATGAACAGCGCGGTTTCTAAGATCAAAGCTATAGTTGCACAACCTGAGATTGGTGATGTATACATCGGTAAAGTTAAATCTATCCAGCCTTATGGTGCATTCGTTGAATTTATGCCTGGCAAAGACGGGTTACTGCACATTTCTGAGATCAAACACGAGCGCGTTGAAACAATGGACGGCGTGCTGGAAGTTGGCGAAGAAGTAAAAGTAAAACTGATCGATGTAGATAAAAAGACAGGTAAATTTAAACTGTCACGCAAGGCGATACTTCCTAAACCGGAAGCTCCTCAGCAAAACCAGTAATCATTTTATTGCTCCTGATACCACCAGCAGGTAAGCTGTTGTGGTGTCAGGAGTTTTTATTTTTGGGTTAAGCGTGCATAGTCTTGAATTTATTCGTAATATGTAAGAACTTTGCGCGATTTTCTGGTGTTACCAAACCGAGCCCAAATTAACATTTCACCATTTTTGCATTTATAATATACTCTGATGAGACAACTCAAGATAAGCAAACAGATCACAAACCGCGAAAGCCAGTCGCTTGACAAATATTTGCAGGAGATTGGTAAAGTAGATTTGCTTACACCGGACGAGGAGGTTTCGTTAGCACAGAGAATCAAAGAGGGAGATCAGTTTGCACTTGAGAAACTAACAAAAGCCAACCTGCGCTTCGTGGTATCTGTTGCAAAACAGTACCAGAACCAGGGTCTGTCTTTAGGTGACCTTATTAACGAAGGTAACCTTGGTCTTATTAAAGCAGCAAAGCGTTTCGACGAAACAAGAGGTTTTAAATTTATCTCTTATGCCGTTTGGTGGATCCGTCAGTCCATTCTGCAGGCATTGGCCGAGCAGTCGCGTATTGTGCGTTTACCACTAAACCGTGTTGGTTCGCTTAACAAGATATCCAAGTCATTCTCGGAACTGGAGCAGAAATTTGAACGCGAGCCATCGCCGGAAGAAATTGCTGAGGTACTGGAACTGACAACCGCGGAGGTAGTTGATACCCTGAAGATTTCCGGCCGCCACGTATCCGTGGATGCCCCGTTTGTGCAAGGCGAAGAAAACCGTTTGCTGGACGTATTGGAAAACGAAGACGAAGAATCGCCGGACATGGGTCTGATGAACGACTCGCTTCGCAAAGAAGTACAGCGTGCCCTTTCTACGTTAACCAAGCGCGAAGCCGATGTAATTACGCTATACTTTGGCCTGAACGGAGAGCACTCGCTGACACTGGAAGAAATAGGTGAGAAATTTAACCTGACCCGTGAGCGTGTTCGCCAGATCAAAGAAAAAGCGATCAGAAGATTGCGTCATACTTCCAGAAGCAAAGCATTGAAACCATACTTAGGCTAAGCCTATAGTTTGTAAAGCAAAAGCCCCGGCTGCAAGTCGGGGCTTTTGTCGTTTCAGCCGGTTGTTTGCCCTATTTATACCCACCGGATGCAGGCAAAGGAACAGATTTTTTGTATACTTGCAACCAAATTCAAATTGCACTGCATTTCCATGGAAATAGAAAAAGTAAAATGCCTTATTATCGGTTCCGGCCCTGCCGGTTACACCGCTGCCATATATGCTTCTAGAGCCGGACTATCACCTGTACTTTATCAGGGATTGCAACCTGGTGGCCAGCTTACCATTACCAACGATGTTGAGAACTACCCAGGCTACCCGGAGGGAATAAAAGGCCCGGAAATGATGGAAGACTTTAAAAAGCAGGCCGAGCGTTTTGGTACCGATGTGCGCTATGGTATTGCTACAGCAGTAGACTTTTCCGGTCAGCCACATAAAGTAACCATTGACGACCAAAAGGTAATAGAAGCAGATACAGTGATCATCTCAACAGGAGCATCGGCAAAATGGCTGGGTCTGGAGTCTGAAGCAAAGCTGAATGGTAACGGCGTATCAGCTTGTGCGGTTTGCGATGGCTTCTTTTACCGCGGACAGGATGTAGCTATAGTTGGTGCCGGCGATACAGCTGCCGAAGAAGCAACTTACCTGGCTAACCTATGCAGGAAAGTTTACATGATCGTGCGCCGCGAAGAAATGCGTGCTTCCATTATCATGCAGGAGCGTGTAAAGAAAACCCCGAACATAGAGATATTATGGAACTCTGTAACAGATGAAATTCTGGGAGATGATGTAGTAACTGGTGTGCGCGTTAAAAATGTACTGACCAACGAGACTACTGAAATTCCTGTAACTGGTTTTTTTGTTGCCATCGGTCATAAGCCAAACTCCGATATTTTTGCAGACTACCTTAACCTGGATGAGAACGGTTATATCCGCACTATTCCGGGCACCTCTAAAACCAATATTGATGGGGTTTTTGCCTGCGGCGATGTGCAGGATTATACTTACCGTCAGGCAGTTACAGCGGCTGGTTCTGGTTGCATGGCTGCTCTGGATGCGGAGCGTTACCTGGCTGCAAATGATTTGCATTAAAATTTTATAGTTTGTTGCCACCCGACCTGCACTATATTTCAGGTTGTAGTGTTGGGAGTTAACAATAAATTGGCTTTGAGTTAGTTTATGTATGCGAACAGCGCCATTATAACTGCTGAAAAGCCTTATTACAAAGCAATGCCAAAGTTTAAAAGTCCCTTATCAGTTGTACTTTTTTTTATGTGTTTTCTGTGCTTTACGCAAGGTGCAGAAGCTCAGAAAAAAGCCAAGGATCTGTTTAAGGTTAAATCGCCTAAGATACAATACGTTCGACCTGACACTACTATACTTATAAAGTATGAGGAGTTTGATGATGAGAATTCGGATGCAGGCAGATCGATAAACTTCAGCCCGAAGAAAGAGCTGTCTATAGTTAGCGAAGACACCAGCGAACTGGACCTGGGCGAACAACATATCCTGGAAGTATCAGATGAAGTGTTAATCGACTCGTCATGGATCAAGATTGCTGGTTATTATGCCATTTGGGATACACGTAACATTAACCCGTACCGGATGGATGCACGCCAGCTGAAAGATACAGTTGATGTTAAACTATACGACCCGCGATCTAACCGTAACTATAAAATGCCGTTGGTTAAAACGCCCGTTACCAGCCACTTCGGTCACAGAGGGTATCGCTGGCATTATGGTACTGACATTGACCTAGATACAGGCGATAGCATTTTTGCTGCTTTTGACGGCGTAGTGCGCATAAATAAATGGGATGGGAGTGGGTATGGTAACTATATTGTAGTTCGGCACTATAACGGATTGGAAACCTTGTACGGCCACATGAGTAAAGCCATTGCCAAGCCCGGCCAGTTTGTAAAGTCCGGCGACCTGCTTGGTTTAGGCGGTAGTACTGGCCGTAGTTCTGGTCCACACCTGCATTACGAAGTGCGTTACCAGGGTAACCCAATGGATCCGGAGTACATGTATGATTTCCCGGATTACCTGCTGAAAGGGCAGAATTTCCAGATAACATCAGCGCTGTTTAACTACTATAACAAAGCCAAAAAAAGCACAGCAAGCAGTGGCCGCAGATCTTATTACCACACCGTTCGTAAAGGAGACACATTATCCGGTATAGCCAAAAAGTATGGTGTATCGGCTAGCCAGGTTGCTAAACTAAACGGCATGAGTACACGTTCTACGCTTCGCGTGGGTAGGAAACTGCGTGTAAGATAACATTGACCTCTATGAAACTAGATATACTTGTTTTTGCCTCTCACCCCGATGATGCGGAGTTAGGTTGTTCAGGAACTATAGTAGCGCATATTGCTGCAGGTAAAAAAGTAGGTATAGTTGATTTAACGAGGGGAGAACTCGGAACCCGTGGCACGCCTGAAACACGCCTCGCTGAATCAGAAGCAGCTTCTCAAATTATGGGCCTAGCTGTAAGAGATAATCTTGATTTTGCCGATGGTTTTTTTGTAAACGATAAAGCGCACCAGTTAAAAGTAGTTCAGAAGATCCGGGAGTATAAACCTCAACTGGTAATCATGAATGCCATACATGACCGGCATCCGGACCATGGCAGGGGCTCACAGGTTGTATCAGAAGCGTGCTTTTTGGCAGGTCTTAAGATGATTGAAACTATAGGACCGGAAGGAGAGAAGCAGGAAGCCTGGAGACCCAAAGCAGTATATCATTACATACAAGACCGCTACATTAAGCCCGATGTGATCGTGGACATCACGCCCTACTGGGAACAGAAGCTTGAAAGTATACGCGCTTTCAAATCGCAGTTCTTTAACCCGAATGATACTTCCGAAAATACTTACATCTCTTCACCTGAGTTTATGGAGTTTTTAGAAGCTCGCGCTAAAGAGTTTGGCCATGCTATCGGGGTTACTTATGGCGAAGGCTTTACAGTGGAACGACACATTGGCGTAAAGAATTTATTTGATCTGATATAAGTATAGATTAATCATAAAACAGAAAAGGCGCTAACTATAGCGCCTTTTCTGTTTTAGTATAGTTTGTACTAAGTTCTGTTCTTTCTCCAGTTAGAAGTTATAGTTGCGTTTGTTGCAGCAGCATTATCAGCTATAGCTGGTTTTTGTTTCTGCATGAGCATAGCCGCTAAAGCTACTGCTATAGTTTCCTCCTCTTCCGTCGGCTTTGGTTTCAGGTCGTCAGGAGAGAAGTAGCGCTCTATAAACTTCGTATCAAAATTACCGCTTACAAAAGCATCGTGCTGTAACACGTATTTGCCAAATGGCAGCGTGGTTTCGATTCCTGTGATCTGGTACTCATCTATCGCCCGGATCATCTTTTCAATAGCTTCCTGGCGGTCTTTCCCAAACGTTACTAGCTTCGCGATCATCGGGTCATAATAGATCGGAATATCCATGCCTTGTTCAAAGCCATCATCTACGCGTACCCCCAGGCCTTGTGGGCGCTTATACGTTTCCAGTTTTCCGATATCCGGCAGGAAGTTATTGGTTGGGTCTTCGGCGTAAACACGCAGTTCCAGCGCATGGCCGTTTATAGTTAAGTCATCCTGGGCAAAAGCCAACGGCTTGCCTTCTGCTACTTGAATTTGCTCTCGTACCAGATCCAGGCCAGTTATCTGTTCGGTAACCGGGTGCTCTACCTGTAGGCGAGTGTTCATTTCCAGGAAGTAAAAGTTCAGGTTCTCATCTACCAGGAACTCAACTGTACCGGCACCTACATAATCACAGGCTTTAGCAACATTTACAGCACAGCGACCCATTTCATCGCGAAGTTCAGGCGTAAGTACTGCGGATGGAGCTTCTTCGATCACTTTCTGGTGACGACGCTGGATAGAGCATTCGCGCTCAAATAAGTGAACAATGTTACCATGCGTATCACCCAACACCTGTATTTCAATATGGCGTGGAGAGCCGATGTATTTTTCGATAAATACAGAGCCATCGCCAAACGCTGATGTAGCTTCGCTCACGGCCAGTTGCATCTGCTCTTCAAAAATGGCTACGCTATCCACTACACGCATACCTTTACCACCACCACCGGCGCTGGCTTTAATCAGTATCGGGAAACCGATCTTCTGAGCAATTTGCTTCGCTTCCTCTACATCGGTAATGGCATATTCGGTACCAGGTACCATAGGTATGTTATACTTGGCAACTGCAGCTTTTGCGGCCAGTTTGCTACCCATCAGTTCAATAGCTTCCGGCGAAGGACCTATAAAGATCAAACCAGCCGCCTCAACTGCCTTGGCAAAACCTGCATTCTCGGACAGGAAACCATAACCAGGGTGTATCGCATCTACGTTCAGGTTCTTACAAACCTCAATAATCACATCGCCGCGTAAGTATGATTCGTTAGATTTTGGGCCGCCAACGCAAACCGCTTCGTCGGCAAAACGTACATGCAGGGCATTGCGGTCGGCTTCGCTGTAAATGGCTACGGTCTTAATACCCATTTCTTTGGCTGTACGCATTACACGCAGGGCAATTTCGCCGCGGTTAGCTACTAATATCTTATTTATTTTTCTCATGCCGGAGCTGTGGTTATTCTATAGTTCAAAGAAACGGCTTTGCAGCCAAACATAAAAGCCATATATTTAAAAAAGGCTTTAAGTGCAAAGGTTTACATTGTAAATGATGCCGCAAAAACTTAAATTTGCGCAGCTTTATGCAAAAATTCGTATGAATGCATATAAAGCACGTTAAGACAGAAAATATCCAGATAACTTAATTATTACTCAAGTGGATTTATTTGAAAAACTGTTGACCAATAGAGGTCCATTAGGTAGCCACTCTCATTATGCGCATGGTTACTTTACTTTTCCGAAGCTGGAAGGGGAGATCGCTCCACGTATGAAGTTCAGAGGTAAGGATGTACTTACCTGGAGTCTGAACAATTACCTGGGCCTCGCTAACCACCCGGAAGTACGTAAGGCTGATGCTGAAGCGGCAGCGGAGTGGGGTATGGCTTATCCGATGGGTGCGCGTATCATGTCTGGTAACTCTAACCTGCACGAGCAGCTGGAGTCTGAGCTGGCTGAATTTGTTCAGAAGCCGGATGCATTGTTACTGAACTTTGGTTATCAGGGTGTAGTATCGATTATTGATGCGCTGGTTGACCGCCACGATGTTATCGTTTACGATGCTGAGTCGCATGCCTGTATTATTGATGGCCTGCGTCTGCACCAGGGTAAACGCTTTGTGTATGCACACAACGACATGGCCAGCCTGGAGAAGCAGTTAGAGCGTGCAACGCGTTGGGCTGAGAATACTGGCGGTGCTATACTTGTAATAACAGAAGGTGTGTTTGGAATGTCTGGTAACCTGGGCAGCCTGGACAAAGTGGTAGCGCTTAAAGAGAAATTCAACTTCCGTCTGTTTGTAGATGATGCACACGGTTTCGGTACGATGGGTAAAACAGGTGCCGGTACAGGTGAGCATTTAAATTGCCAGGATGGTATCGATGTATACTTCTCAACGTTTGCGAAATCTATGGCAAGCATCGGTGCGTTTGTTGCTGCTGATGAGCAGGTAGTAGAATACCTGCGTTATAACATGCGTTCGCAGATCTTCGCTAAATCGTTGCCGATGCCGCTGGTAGTTGGTGCCCTAAAGCGTTTGGAATTACTGCGCACACAGCCACAACTGAAAGAGCAACTATGGACCGTAGTTAATGCGCTTCAGTCTGGTTTGCGTGAAAAAGGCTTTAATATCGGTACAACTACATCGCCGGTAACACCTGTTTTCCTGAACGGTCAGATACCTGATGCGACACAGTTAACGCTTGATCTTCGCGAAAACTTCAATATTTTCTGCTCAATCGTTGTTTACCCGGTAGTACCTAAAGATGTGATCATGCTGCGCCTTATCCCGACTGCGGCTCACACCCTGGATGATGTTAAAGAGACAATTGATGCGTTTGAGAAAATTGCACAAAAATTGGACAAAGGCTTGTACTCTAAGTCATCAGTTACCGCCTAGTTGGCTGTAAGGGCATATATTAAATTTTCTTAATTTTTGCTTCTTATTACTAAATGTGTATATTAGAGCTATTAAATCAAATGTTTCACTATAACAAATAGCTCTAATGAACAACAACTTTAGCAAACTGAGAGACCTTGTAATGTCGCTTGAATCTGATTTCGAAAAGTTCTACGACAAAAACAACGCAGCTGCAGGTACACGTGTACGTAAAGGCATGCAGGATCTGAAAAACATGGCTCAGGACATCCGTAAGGAAGTTCAGGACATGAAAAACAGCACTGCTGATAAAAAATAGTAATCTTACAGACTACTACAAATAAAAAAGGTGAACTGAAAAGTTCACCTTTTTTATTTGTAACTAACTATAAATCAGTTAGTTAACTGTAATCAAATAGTAATTCTTCTTTCCCTTCTGCACAACCAGGTATTTATCCTGCAGCAATTCAAAGTTTACCGCATCTTCCGGGTTCTGCACTTTCTGGCGGTTTACGCTTACGCCTCCGTTCTTTATCATGCGCTTTGCTTCGCCTTTCGATTCAAATATCTGGCTGCTGGTAATATCAGAAAGCAGGTCGCTTATAGTTTGCGCTTCAGTATAAGATGACTTAGTGATTTCTATCTGAGGTACACCTTCGAACACTGAGAGCAGAATCTCCTCTTTTAAGCCTTTTAAGGTCTCTAAATCACCTTTTCCGAATAAAATTTCTGAGGCATCGATAGCAGAAATATAGTCTTCTTCGGAGTGCACACGAATTGTAACATCTTTAGCTAAGGCTTTCTGTAGAACGCGCAGGTGCGGCGCCTGTTTGTGCTCTTCTGTAAGGCGTTCAATTTCTTCTTGAGGTAATAATGTATATACCTTTATCAGCTTTTCAGCTTCTTCATCCGACAGGTTTAGCCAGAACTGGTAAAACTTATAAGGGGAGGTTAACGTAGGGTTCAGCCAGATATTTCCGCCCTCTGATTTTCCGAACTTGGTACCATCTGATTTAGTAACCAGTTTGCCAACCAATGCAAACGCTTTACCACCATCCATTCTGCGAATAAGTTCGGTACCGGTTGTGATGTTACCCCACTGGTCTGAAGCACCCATCTGCAGCTTTACACCTTTGTTCTTATACAAATGATAGAAGTCATAACCTTGTATAAGCTGGTACGAGAACTCGGTAAATGATAAGCCTTCGGCACGGTCGCCTTCCTCATCAGCGCTGATGCGTTTTTTAACCGAGTCTTTGGCCATCATATAGTTTACTGTCAGGTGCTTGCCCACTTCACGCAGGAAACCCAGGAAACTGAATTCTTTGAACCAGTCATAGTTGTTCACGATCTCGGCAGAGTTGGCACCAGCGTTAAAATCCATGAACTTCTCGAGCTGGGCTTTTATACCTTCCTGGTTTGCACGTAGGGTTGCCTCGTCCAGCAAATTACGTTCGGCTGACTTACCTGATGGATCGCCGATCATACCGGTAGCACCACCAACCAATGCAACAGGTTTATGGCCGGCACGCTGCAGGTGTACCAATAGCATGATAGTTGCCAGGTTACCGATGTGTAAAGAGCTTGCGGTCGGGTCGAAGCCAATGTAGCCGGTGGTCATGCCAGATGCCAGTTGCTCTTCGGTGCCGGGCATGAAATCGTGGAGCATGCCTCTCCATCTTAGTTCTTCTATCAGGTTCATCTATACTTTAATTCTTCTATTCTCAGCAAATATAAAAAAGAGTTGGCAGTTAACACGGCTATACTTTAAATGATGGCCGAAGAAAGTATAAATAGGTTTTTAAAGTATAGCCAACTTTAGTATCCTTCTAAATTATAAAACATGCACCTACCTGATGGCTTAAACTATAAGTTTATTCTTCATCTTTCGGGCTTATACCTTAAATTTGTGTAGCTATACTTTTGACTTTAACCACACTCATGGCCCATACACCTGAAGGCATTTTAGAGCAGCTCAAAAAGCGGGAATTTGCACCTGTATACTTTCTGCAGGGCGAAGAGCCTTACTACATCGATCTGATATCGGATTACATAGAGCAGCATGCGTTGCAGGAACATGAAAAGGGCTTTAACCAGGTTGTGATTTATGGAAAAGATGTAGACGTGGCGACAGTTTTGCTGCAAGCCAAGCGTTTCCCGATGATGGCCGACCGTTCGGTAGTTATAGTTAAGGAAGCCCAGAGTATACAGGATATTGATAAAGAAGACCCTGCCAAGTTGCTGGAAGCCTACCTTAAAAATCCGCTACCATCAACTATACTTGTTTTTGCCTATAAGCATAAAACATTGGATGGCCGCAAAGCGCTGTCGAAGGCCTTTGCGCAACATTCGGTGATGCTTACTACCAAAAAGCTGTACGATAACCAGGTGCCTGCATGGGTTACCAGTTACCTGAAAAGCAAAAGTATAAAAGCAACGCCGCAGGCCGTACAGCAGTTGAGCGAGTTTATAGGCGCAGACCTGAGCCGTTTGGCAAACGAAATTGATAAGCTTTTACTGAACCTGAAACCTGGCCAGACGATTGATGAGCGTGTGGTACAGGAGAATGTTGGCATCAGTAAAGAGTATAACATTTTCGAACTACAAGCTGCTATCATTGCCCAGGACGTGCTGAAGGCCAACCGCATTGTCAACTACTTTGAAGCCAATCCAAAAAATAACCCGGTTATACCTAACATTGGGATGCTATTTTCGTTTTTCACGAAGTTGCTGAGTTTGCATGCCGCAGCCGATAAATCGGAGGGCGGGCTAAAAAAACTGTTGGGGCAGCAGGCCTGGAAAGTGAAGGAATTTCAGCATGCGATGCGCATTTACCCGATAAACAGGGTAGTAGATATTATTCACTATTTACGGGAAGCGGACCTGCAATCGAAAGGTATAACGGGGGGCGATATGAGCGAGGCGGATATACTTCGGGAATTAGTATTTAAGATCCTGCATCCTGTTCCGAAAACGTTGGCCATCTAATTTTACGTGGGTATACAATAATTCAGCTAGCAGGACATTATATACTTGTTACCCTATATTTTGTTTGCCGGCAACTATAGGTTATGAAAACAGGACCGGTACACGTCGGTAAAAATTGTTAACTTTGATTGAAGTGGCGCGTACAGTTCGCCATTTATACTTTATATTATTCAAAACGATATTGCTCTGACCAAGTCAGGTCGTTTTATAAAAACACGATGAAGATAGCGTACAAAATAGCACTGGCATCCGTACTCGCAGGAGGTTCTCATGTAGTGGTGGCCCAGAACACGCAGGTTTTTACAGCCAAAGATAAATACTTTCATGAGGGACTTGAGCTTTTTGACCGTGCCAAGTATGGCGCCGCTCAGGAAGCATTCCGGAAATACATCGAACTGATCGGCGACAACGCCAAAACGGCCGATGCGCAATATTATTACGCACTGAGTGGTTTATACTTGCTGCACCCTGATGCGGAACAGCTTATCCTGAACTTTGCCAAAAACTACCCGGCGCACCCAAAAACGGCGCTTGCTAACTACGAACTGGGCTTATACTACTTTGAGCAGAAAGACTATAAAAAAGTTGTAGACCTGCTGAAAAAGGCACCAACGCACTTGCTCAGTATAAAACAGAACAAGGAGCTGGAGTTTAAGCTGGGATATTCCTATTTCGCTACCAAAGATTTTGCGAACGCGAAACTATACTTCGATAAGAACAAGACGACCGGTTTCCGGGAAGATGAGCACCGCTTTGCCTATGCATCCAACTATTACGCTGGTTACATCGCGTACCGCAACGGCGATTATGCAGCCGCCAAAAAAGACCTGCTGATTGCTGAGAAAAATGAAGCCTATGCGCAAATCGTACCTTACATGATCACGGAGATTTTGTATAAGGAAAATGATGTGTATGAAGTGATCCGTTACGGTGAAGCAGCTTTAGCCAAAACACCAAAAGTTCAGCAAGCCGATGAGATAGCGCTTTTAGTAGGGGATGCTTATTATCAGCGGGCTGACTACAAAACGGCAGATAAATTTTTCAACCAATACGCCCAGGGTAAAAAGTCTTTAGATCCGGTAATTCAGTACAAACTGGCTTATACCGACTATAAGAACAACAACTATAAAGAGGCTATCACCAATTTTAAAGCTGTAGCGCTTAAAAAAGATGCGCTGGGGCAAAATGCGGCTTATTACCTTGGCTTAAGCTACCTGCGCGAAAACAACAAGCAGTTCGCACAAACCGCTTTCGACCAGGCCCGCAAAAACGACCACGACAAAGATGTGACCGAAGCCGCTACCTTAAAGTATGCGCAGGTGAGCTACGAACTTGGTAACTATAGAGAAGTCATCAATTCGCTTACCACCTTTGGCAAAGACTACCCGGACTCTGACCAGACCAATGAGGCCGATGATTTGTTAAGCGAAGCCTACTTCAGCTCTAACAACTACCCGGAAGCTATTCGCCATATCGAGAGCATGCCGAAGAAGAGTTACAAGATTTTAACAACTTATCAGCGTGTGACTTATCTGCATGGTGTTAATCTTTTTAACGAAGCTAAATTCCCGGCAGCTGTGGCTATGTTAGATAAGTCGTTGCAGTACCCTTATGATAAAGAAGTAACCGCTGCATCGCATTTTATAAAAGGGGAAGCTTACTCTGTTGGGCAGCGTTATAACGATGCTATTAACAGTTATGCGGCCGTTTTCCGTAATACCACAGCTGCAAAATCTGATTATTACCTAAAGTCGCGCTACGGTATTGGGTATGCCTACTATAACACCAAGCAGTATGACAAGGCGCTGCCACATTTCCGGGAATTTGTGAACGGCACCAAGCCGGGCAACCCAAACCACTACGATGCCATGCTACGCCTTGCTGACCTGTATTATGTTAGCAAAAACTATAAGCAGGCCGAAGACCTCTACGATAAAGTAATTGCCTCTAATTCGCCGGATAAAGATTATGCTTATTTCCAGCGTGGGGTGCTGGCTGGTATAACCGGTAACAAGGCACAAGCCGAACAGAACCTGAAGAAGGTACTTGCCGAGTTCCCGCAATCGCGTTACGCCGATGATGCCCAATACCAGGCCGCTATACTTGACTTTGAAGCAGGAAACTATGGTCCGGCTGTGGCAGGCTTTACCCAACTAATAAATTCAGGGTCTACGAGCAAGCTTATACCAAATGCACTGCTTAAACGCGGACAGGCGAATGCAAACCAAGGCAAACACAACGAAGCCATTCAGGATTTCAAACGTGTGCTGGATGAATTTCCATCGTCTAAAGTAGCAAGTGGTGCCTTGTATAGTTTACAGGAGTCGCTGGCAGCACAGAACCGAAACGAAGAATTTGATGCTTACCTGGCTAAGTATAAATCCAACAACCCGGAAAGTACGGCCTTGGAAAGTATTGAGTTTGAAGCCGCTAAGACCTTGTACTTCAATGAAAAGTATGAGCAGGCAGTAACCAAACTGGAAGCCTATTTAACTGCTTATCCGAAAAGTCCGTTTGTGAATGATGCCCGCTACTTCTTAGCAGATTCGTACCTGAAACAGAACAACAACCAGGCTGGTCTGCAGCGCATGAAGGAAGTTATTGCCGAGAACAAATCGGAATACGTGAACCGTGCGATACAGAAAGTAGCCGACCTGGAATTTGCAGCAAAGAACTATAGAGAAGCCATTAAATACTATAGCCGCCTGCGCGATGTTGCCGCAAACCGCAAGGAACAGCAGAATGCGCTTACCGGTTTAATGATGAGCTATTATAACACCAACGACTATGCAAACAGCAAGCGTATTGCCAGCGAACTGATCAGTCAGGGTAATGCTGCGATTAACGCTTATAATACGGCCATGCTGTACAAAGCAAAATCGACTTATGCGCAAGGTGACCTGGTGCAGGCGCTGAAAGAATTTAAAGAAACGGCTGCGGCTGCATCGGACGTACATGGCGCCGAAGCGCAATACATGGTTGCTGAAATATTGTATAAGCAGAAGAAATATAAAGAGTCGCTGGATGAAGCCTTTGCCTTTAATAACAAGTTCTCGAATCATGATTACTGGTTAGGGAAAGCGTTCCTCATCATTGCCGATAACTATACAGCTCAGAACGAACTCTTCCAGGCAAAGGCAACCCTTAATTCGATTATTGAAGGGTCGCCGGTTGCTGAGATAGTGGAAGAAGCAAAAGTGAAGCTGGACAAACTTAATGGCGGCAAAGGTGCTGATACAACTAACGTTAATCCGGAAGGTCAGCAGAAGTAACATACAGTATAAGACAGAGAAGCACAAGATGAAAAATAAGATAAGAAAAGCATCGCTGGCCATTGTGTTGTGTGTTGGCTACGCATTTATGAACTCGGCGCAAGCACAGAATAACGGCTGGGGTGAAGGAGCAAAGCTGGAGGATGCCGAAGTAGTAGTTGAAAAGAACCGCGTTATAGAACTGCCGAACGCAGCCCGAAACTTTGAGAAATTTAAAGTGGAGCCGCCGTCGGTAGCTGATAAAACTATAAAGTACCGTTTCCAAGATTACCGTTTGCCGTCTCAGGACATTGAGTTGCAGATGCGCGTGCTGACTATAAAGCAGGACGAACTGACAAAACTATACGGCAACTATCTGAAAGCCGGCTTCGGTAACTATGCTACACTATACTTAAAAGGCTATTTCCACAACAAGCGCTCCGAAACTTCATCGTATGGCGCGGAGGTAAGCCATGTGGGTTCGGCGCGTGGCCCTGAAGTACAGAGCCAGTCGGCGGTTTCCAATACGAGCGTTGGTGTACATGGCGAGCGCTTTTTACCTGGCTTTACTATTGGTGGTCGCTTAGGCTACGAGCGCGACAAGAACCATTTTTACGGATATGCGCCAGCTTTAAAAGCTGAAGTGGACAAAGACACCACTAAGCAGATCTTTAACCGGATCAATGCAAACGGGTACATCCATAACCAGACATCTGATTCGCCGCTGTTATACAAGGCAGGTATAAAACTGAATTACCTGAACGACCGTTACGACATGAGCGAAGCAAACGTGGCGCTTAACCTGAACTCGGAATATGCCATTGATACACTTTCAGGTTTCCGAGTAGATGCAGACCTGTCTTTTGTGTCGCATAAAGATTCCAGCAGCGTATCACGTCCTTTCTTTAAACTGAACCCAAGTTACGAGCGCCAGTTTGGCGTTGCCCGTGTAATGATCGGTGCAAACGTAGCCTATACCGGCGATGAAGTAAATGATGCCCGTAAGTTTAACATCTATCCGCAGATACGTTTAGGCTTAGAGCCTATTAAAGATAACCTTTTGGTATACTTTGGATTAGGTGGGGATTTGCAAAGAGTTACTTTATATGAGCTGACCAAAGAAAATCCGTGGATAGCACCGAAGGTTGATGTAGCTGATATCAATAAAGGTTTAGAAGTATATGGTGGTTTTTCTGCCAATTTATCGAACTATGTGCACCTTACCGGGCGTGTGGCTTACCAGAATTACCGCAACCTATACTTCTACAACAACTCCAAAGCCGATTCGACCAAGTTTGACCTGGTGTATGACGATGGTGTAACAAATGTTTTAAATATTTATTCGGAAGCAGTTTTCGATTATATCGACGAAGTACGCCTTGGTTTAAAGCTTGATTATAACAAGTATAACACGGCATCCTTAGACCAGCCCTTCCACCGTCCGGAGCTGATGGCGAGTGTTTTTGGTACCTATAACTTCTACGATAAGATTCTCTTTAATTCAGAACTTTACTATATTGGGAGTTCTTTCGGACGTGTGTACAGACCAGACGGTACTTTTGTAACTCGCGAGACAGACAACATTATAGATCTTAACCTGAAAGCGGACTATAAGTTTACAAGTAACTTTACCGTATTTTTGATGGCTAATAATTTATTGGGCAACAAATACGAAAGGTTTGTAAATTACCCCGTGAAGAGTATAAACGTGATAGGAGGCGTTACCTATTCATTCTAGTAACCTATGGTAGCAAAGCACATTAAGTCCTTGCTCTATGACCACGACTGTGTCATCATCCCGGGATTTGGCGGGCTGATAACCCGTTATGTACCGGCCGTGGTGCACCCGGTAAAACATACCATTACGCCACCATCCAAGCGGGTGGCCTTTAACGAGAAGCTAATTTTAACCGATGGCCTGCTCATCAACACGATTGCCTACCATAATGGCATTTCGACAGTTGATGCACAGCAATTGGTAGCGGCTTTTGTTAACCAGGCGAACGATCAATTGAAAACCGATAACCGCTTTGAATTAAGCGATATTGGTGTTTTCAGGTATAATGCAGCGCACCGCCTGGAGTTTGAATATAAAGAAGGTGACAACCTGCTGGAGGCCAGCTTTGGCTTACCAGAGATAACGGCAAGACCAGTGAGGGCAGAGGAATCTGTGGTGCTGCGTACCTTGCTGAAAGACCGCGAGCAGGCGCAACCACAGCAAGGCACTAAACTTAAGCGCCGCCTGCGCAAGGTGTATACTACAGCTGCCGGTTTAGTAATTGCCGGCCTTACCGGTTCTGCTCTATACTTATTATCGTTACAGACAGAGTATAACCTGAGCAGCCTCAACCCGATCACTTTATTTACTTCCGGCACGTTGGGCAGCCATACTTCAGCAAACATCCAGTATACTTCAGACTTTACGCCTCTTTCGCTTTCTGAACGCCAGTTAGCTTACCAGGAGATGTTACGAACTACGGAGTTTGGAGAAGCAGCCATTCTTGCAACAGAAACTGAAACTATAGCAGACGAAATAGCTGATATTGATAGTGTTGCTTTAGCTATTCAGGCTGAACCTGAATTAAATCAGGAAGTTATAGTGGAAGAAATAGCTGAGCCAGTGCTAACAATAAGTGAAAAGACAGACCGTTTTTATATTATTACCGGCGGTTATGCCCGTTTACAGAACGCCGAAACTGGTCGCGATGCAGTAAGAGCTAATGGCCACGACGGCAAAGTGCTGACTCCTTTAAAAGGCAGCCGCTTGTTCCGCGTTTCGGTAGCTGATTTTGCCACGGCCGAGGAAGCACAAGGCGCCATGAACCAATACAGAAAAACATACGGAGACTCCATCTGGGTACTTAACAACTAATATGCTATCTATCTTATTACAAATCACTACCAGCGCACCTGCCGATACAACTACGCTTGCAGCAGGTACTGAAGCTGCCGCCGAAACATCTGTTTCCCTTATCGACCTTACCCTGGCCGGTGGCTGGGCAATGTATCCGCTGGCGCTGCTTTCGTTGGCTGCGGTTTACATTTTTGTAGAGCGCTATCTAACATTAAAAAAAGCTGCTAAAAACCCGGAAGGCTTTAACGACCGCATAAAGAGCATGGTACTGGCCGGCGATATTAATGGTGCTAAAATGCTTTGCGCTCAAACCAACACGCCTGTTTCCAGAATGCTTTCTAAAGGTATCAGCCGTATCGGTAACCCACTAAAGAACATCGAGACATCAATTGAGAACGTAGGTAAGATCGAGATCAGCCGCCTGGAGCGCAATTTATCTGGTCTGGCAACTATAGCTGGTGCCGCGCCAATGCTTGGTTTCCTAGGTACTGTAACCGGTATGATTCAGGCGTTCATTGCTATTGCGCAGGCCGAAGGCTCTATCAGTCCGAAACTACTTTCTGGTGGTATTTATGAAGCGATGGTAACGACAGCTGCTGGTCTGATCATTGGTCTACCGGCGTATGTAGGATATAACTACCTGGTTGGTAAAATCGACAGCATCGTGCATTCTATGGAATACTCGTCTATCGAATTCCTTGATCTGTTACAAGAACCACAACTATAAGCATGAATTTACGCTCTAAAAACAGGATAAGCGCCGAGTTCAGTATGTCGTCTATGACGGACATCATCTTCCTGCTGCTTATCTTCTTTATGCTTACTTCCAACTTCGTAACGCCTTCTGGTTTACCGGTTAGTTTGCCGTCCAGCAAAACGTCTAACATCGTAATGCAAAAGATCAGTGTAACGATAACGTCTGATCTGCGCTATGCATTAAATGACCAACCTGTTACAATTGAAAACCTGGAGCCACAGTTGGCAGCACTTTTGCAGGGAACCCAGGAAGGGGAAGGTGTCGTTGTATTACATGTAGATAAATCGGTACCGGTAGAGCACCTGGCCAGAGTGGCCGGTATTGCATCTAATCTGAAAGCAAAAGTTACACTGGCTACATTGCCGGAATAAGTATAAAAAGAATTATGTCATTAGCCTTATCACAGGAAGAAAAGAAGAATGAGCGTATTGCCGCCGGTATCAGCGTGGCGGTGCACTTAATTTTGCTTTTACTTCTGATCTATGTAATGGCTTGGCGCGCACCTGGGCCACCTGCTGAGGATATTGGTATTGAGCTGAACTATGGTCTGGATAATGTTGGCAGCGGTGACATCCAAACAATGGCGACGCCGAATGAATCGAAGAATGTGAAAGACAGCAAGCCTGCACCTACACAGCCTGATGCCGTACGGGAGCCAAAACCAACCGTTCAGCCTACGCCTCCGCAACCCGTAGAAACGCCAAAAGTACAGACCACCACAGCGGACGCGCCTGTTTCTGTAAAAGAAGAAGCCAAGCCGCAGCCTAAGGCCCAACCGAAGGAAGAAGTGATAGTTAAGAAAGAGGCTGAAAAGCCAAAAGCATTATACCCGGGTAAACCAACTACCAGCTCTGGCACCGGTAAAAGCGGAACATCAGATGAAGCAACCGGTAATAATAACGGCGATAACCCGGGCACAGTAGGCGACAAAGGCTCGCCGGAGGGTAAACTGGATGCCAAAGCGCTTTACGGTAAATCGGGTGGTGGCGCAGGCGGATCGCTGAACATGGCCGGATGGGGCTGGGGTGATATCCCGAAACCACGGGACACTTCAAGTGAAACCGGTAAAGTAGTTATTAAGATCACGATCAACCCGGATGGTACTGTAGAGAATGCAAGAGTTGTTGAATCAACTGTTTCGTCGCAGGTGGCTGAGATCTACCGCATGGAAGTATTTAAGAAAGCAACCTTTGTGCGCTTAGGTGGCAACGATGAGTACGGAAAAGGAGCCACAGGCTTTATAACCTATACAATAAAAACCAGATAGCCTATCGTAATGACCTATCAGGAAACGTTAGATTACCTATACCAGCAATTGCCGATGTTTCAACGCATCGGCAATGCTGCTTTTAAGAAGTCCCTCGACAATATTATTGCGCTTTGCAATGCCCTGGGCAACCCGCAACATACCTATAAAACTATACACGTAGGCGGTACCAACGGCAAAGGTAGCAGTTCGCATATGCTGGCCGCTATACTTCAGGAAGCAGGCTATAAAACCGGGCTTTATACTTCCCCGCACTTAAAATCCTTTACCGAGCGCGTGCGTGTAAACGGGATTGAACTGCCGCAGCAATACCTTATTGATTTTGTAGAGAACTATAAACTTCTGTTTGAAGAAGTTCAGCCGTCTTTTTTCGAGATGACCGTGGCGCTAGCTTTTCAGTATTTTGCGGATGAAAAGGTAGACGTAGCCGTAATAGAAGTAGGTTTGGGTGGCAGACTGGATTCTACCAACATCATTACCCCGGAAGCTTCTTTGATCACTAATATCGGTTTTGACCACCAGGCGCTTTTAGGGAATACTTTACAGGAAATAGCAGGAGAGAAAGCTGGCATCATAAAACCTAACATTCCGGCAACTATAAGCTTAAAGCAACCTGAAACGGAAAGTGTATTTAAAGCGAAAGCAGCAGAAGTAAATGCCCCATTATACTTTGCCACCGATACCTATAGTGTTGCCCTTAAAAGCCATAGTTTAGAGCAGCAGGTTTTTGATGTGTACCGCAGCGATGAACTTTACTTAGCAGACCTGAAACTGGACCTGACAGGTATTTACCAGCGCTATAACCTTCCAGGTGTGCTGCAAACTATAGAACTGCTTAAAGAACGTGGCTTTTTAATAACTGAAGAAGCAATCAGAAGCGGGCTGGCGAATACCAAACAACTAACCGGGTTGAAGGGGAGATGGCAGGTGCTTAACTATAGTCCGTTAACTATTTGTGACACTGGGCATAACGTGGATGGAATTAATCAGATACTTGCACAGTTACAAAGCCTGCAGCCTAAACAGGTACACTTTGTTTTTGGGGCGGTAAACGATAAGGATATTACTAATATCCTGGAAATGCTGCCTAAAAACTATAGTTACTATTTCTGCCAGGCGAGTATACCTCGTGCTTTACCAGTTACAGAATTGCAGCAGCAAGCTGATAAAGTTGGTTTAAGGGGCAAGAGCTATAGTTCTGTAGCAGAAGCAGTACAGGCAGCTAGGGAAAATGCGGCTCCGGATGAGGTTATATTTATTGGTGGCAGTACCTTTTTGGTAGCAGAGATTGAAGAACTATAAATAATGGGAAGATCTAAGTTAGAGAAATTCGCGACGATAGCTGAACGTGACAACGTGGTGCAGGATGGCGATGAGAAGTATGGAAACCTGAAAGGCAAGTGGCGTTCAGAGCATTTTGGCAACAATAACCCGATTGTATTAGAAATTGGTTGCGGCCGCGGTGAGTATACGGTAGGTATGGCGCGTTTGCATCCTGAAAAGAATTTCATCGGCATCGATATCAAAGGCAACCGAATCTGGAAAGGAAGCACGATGGCTGTAGAAGAAGGGCTGGAAAATGTAGCGTTCCTGCGTACATTTATCGAAACCGTTTCGGACCATTTTGCTGAAGGCGAAGTAGATGAGATCTGGATCACGTTCCCGGACCCCCGCCCGAAAGACCGAGATATTAAGCGCCGACTTACATCGCCCCGTTTCCAGGAAATGTACCAGTATATGCTGAAGCGCGACGGCATCATTCACCTGAAAACAGATAATCAGCCATTATTTGATTATACCTTAGAAGTTTTACAGGACAGAAAAATAAAGCACCTGGTCTCAACCACTGACCTTTATTCTTCAGACCTCCAGGAGCACACCATGGGCATCTATACCACTTACGAAAAACGCTACCTTGCAGAAGGCATTGCCATCAAATACCTGCAGTTTAAACCAGTTAGGGAAAGTTAGAAAGTTAGTGAATTATAGATTTTTGGAGTTGAAAAATTGAGAGGTTAGAAAATAATATAAAGTCTTCGTTCTCCTTAAAAACTATAGTTTTATAAAATATAAACGCCCGCTGAACTATAGTTTCAGTGGGCGTTTTCGTTTAAAACTTTCTAACTTATATCTTTCTAACTTTCTAACTATAGATCAGTCTTCCAGTTCTTCAAATATGTCCTGGAACTCGTCGAAGTTTTTGTAGCCCGGGCGTATTTCTTCGCCACCTTGTAAGCCGATGCCGGTTGGTCTAACTTTCTCGATCAGGTTGTTTACATTCTCTTTCTGAAGTCCGAAGCCAATGTAAACCTGGTGTTTTTTAGCGACTTCTTTTAGCAGTTTTTCGTTGGTGCCGTCTATAGTTTTAAAGTCTGTAGAGTATATAATGAAGCTATCCACATAGGGACTGTAGAGGTCCATCATTTCCAACAGTTCGCTTACCACCGTATCTTTATTGATGAATACTTTTTGGATAACCGGGCGGTTGATCTCTTCAATTTCGTCGATCAGGTAGGGAGTATCCAGTTGTATCAGGTCCAGGTTAAATTCATCGGCCAGCTCGTTTATGATTTCCGGTTTGGCTCTTTCGAACTCGCCGGCCAGTTTTACACCTGATACCCAGCCAGCAATTTCTTTCAGTGTTTGCGGCTGCACCCGGTTCGGGTCGTCCAGTTTCAGGTTAAACCCAATTACGTCTACACCCATGCCGGCACAGTAACGTGCATCGCTTAGGTTATTCACTCCATTTACTATTACTGAGGTACGTAGGCCCATATTATCTATTAACTTAAACTATAAGTTCGTTCTTCGGTTATACATTCAAGTGCAAAAGTAAGCCCGATTAGCTTTTCAAAGCAACAATTTTCAGCTATAACTATAATTTGCAGCCTTGCACAACTCTAATATTAGCTTTGCTGAAATCTTTATTACTGCCGGGTTGTTGCTATATTTGTATCAAATTTTAAAGACAAAGTATTTTAGTATCTTACATACATGAGTAAATTAGGAAGGGTTTTAGTTGCCATGAGTGGCGGTATCGATAGTTCTGTGGCGGCGGTTATGTTGCACGAGCAGGGCTACGAAGTGGTTGGTATGACCATGAAAACCTGGGATTATGCCTCTAGCGGCGGTAGCAAAAAAGAAACCGGCTGCTGCTCCCTCGACTCTATAAACGACGCCCGTAACATAGCAGTACAACTCGGTTTTCCGCATTATATTATTGATATTCGGGAAGAGTTCGGTGATTTTGTGATCAATCACTTTACCGACGAATACATGGCTGGCCGCACGCCAAACCCGTGTGTGCTTTGCAACACGCACATAAAATGGGATGCCTTGCTTCGCCGCGCCGACCAACTTGGCTGCGATTTTATAGCAACCGGACACTATGCCAACATTCGTGAAGAAAACGGCCGTTATGTGATCTCAAAAGGACTGGACGAGCATAAAGACCAGTCGTATGCCCTGTGGGGAATTTCACAGAAGAGCCTAGCGCGTACTATATTCCCGTTAGGTAATCTGCGTAAGTCCGAGATTCGCCAGATGGCGTTGGACCGTGGCTTTACCGAACTGGTGAATAAACCAGAGTCCTATGAAATATGCTTTATACCTGACAACGACTACCGCGGCTTCCTGAAGCGCCGCATCGAAGGTCTGGAAGAGCAGGTTGCCGGCGGTGAGTTTGTGCTGGAAGATGGTACTGTCGTTGGTACACACGAAGGATATCCGTTCTATACCATTGGTCAGCGTAAAGGACTTGGTGTGGCGTTGGGTTACCCGGTTTTTGTTACCAGAATAGAGAAAGAGCAAAACCGTGTGGTGTTAGGTAACTTTGAAGACCTGGCGAAGAATGCGATGACAGTTGGTAAACTGAACATGGTGAAGTATGATAACCTGATTGACAGACCCATACCAACTATAACCAAAGTGCGCTATAACGATGGTGGTACGGAAGCCATTATAGAGCAGGAAGGTGATAAAATGAAAGTACATTTCCTGCATGGTGTTAATGCAATTGCACCCGGACAGGCAGCCGTATTTTATGAAGGGAACGATGTAGTGGGCGGTGGCTGGATAGAAACAAACTATAACCTCGACTATACTTTAGACGTTCTGCCATCATGATCAAAAAAATGTTGTGCTGGTTTTTACTGGCTTTCGTCGTAGTTAGCTGCGACGAAAGCTATGTAACTCCAGATCCGGAAGCACGTGGTCTGAATTATTACCCGCTGCAGGTGGGCAATTACCGGGTTTACGATGTAACAGATATAGAGTACCAGAACAACGTACCTACCGAAAAGCATTTCCAGATGCGCGAGTGGGTAGCTGATTCATTTTTGGATCAGACAAATGCCCTTACTTACAAGATAATCCGTTCTGTAAGGCCTGACGCTCAAAGCGAATGGCTGGATGATTCGGTGATGACGGTGACCAAAGATGATAAAATGGTTATCCTAACCAAGGATAATACAAAGTACATAAAGCTTGTCTTTCCAGTCACTGAAGGCAGGACTTGGGAGGCTGATGCTTACAATGACCATTATGATTATCAAGGCGATCGTGAAAAACACGTTTACTCTAATGTTGGTAAGCCTTCAGTAGTTAATGATGTTGAATTTGATAAAACTGCCTCGATAACAATATTACCTCCAGTGGCTAAACCTGCTACAGATTTTTACGATCGTAAGGAAATTTATGCATATGGAGTGGGGAAAATATACAGATTGTTCCACCGCTTGTCATTTGAAAGTTGCGATCCAGTGGATTGCTCTGGCGATGATAACTATATTCTAGACGGCCATAAGCGTACTGAAATTCTGATCGATTACGGTAAACTATAAGCCATGAAAAGTCTCCTTCTGTTTGCTTTTTTACTGCTCACATGTAGCGGTCTACAGGCTCAACAGCAGGAGGAGTCTAAAAAATACCTGATCTACCTAACCGATAAGAATAACACACCTTTCAGCGTTCAGGAACCTGAGAAATTTCTCAGCTCAAAATCTATTGCCCGCAGGCAGCGACAACAAATCCCGATTACCTCAAGAGATCTTCCGGTAAACCCTGTCTACGTTCAAACTATAAAGAACAAGGGTGTTGAGGTGTGGTATAGTTCCAGGTGGTTTAATGCGGTTGTTATCAAAGCAAACACTACTCAGCTTTCCGAAATAATTGCATTGCCCTTTGTTAAAAACTCCCGAGCGTTAAACAGGGTAGTTGCACCCACTACACATGCACTCTCAAACGTAAAAACGGACTTTACAATTTCAAATGCCACCATAAACCCAGCTATAGATGCAAAGGATTATGGCAGGGCATTTCACCAGGCAAATATGCTGGGCGCTACAGTACTGCACGAAACCGGGCTACATGGTGAGGGAATGACGATAGCTGTGCTCGATGCCGGTTTTCCGGGGGTAAATACTATTCCGGCTTTCTCACATTTATTTCAGAACGGGCAACTGGCAGGCACTTACGATTTTGTAGACAAGGAGGCAGATGTTTTTGGGGCCAACCCGCATGGTACTTCAGTTATGTCAACAATGGCGGCGTATGCGCCCGGTTTTATGATTGGTACGGCTTTTAAAGCCAACTACTTATTGCTCCGCACCGAAAATGCACCTTCCGAACATAACATTGAAGAAGTAAACTGGCTGATCGCAGCCGAATATGCTGACAGCGCCGGGGCAGATGTGATCAATTCTTCGCTGGGTTATTCTGTTTTCGATGCGCCTTCGGTGAGCTATACCTACGAGCAGATGGACGGGAATACAACTATAGTTTCGAGGGCGGCTGATTTTGCTGCAGCAACCGGAATGCTGGTAGTAGTTAGTGCCGGCAACGAAGGGAATGGCAACTGGAAATATATAACAGCACCAGCTGATGCCGATTCGGTATTAACAGTTGGGGCAGTAGATTCTGTAGGAACTATAGCTTCGTTTAGCTCGAGAGGGCCAACGGCAGATGGCCAGATTAAACCGGATGTTGTGGCGCTGGGCGCCAGTGCCTATGTATTAAACTCTTCCGGTAACTTGGTAAAAAGTAATGGTACCTCGTTTTCAGGACCTATTATGGCAGGTTTTGCCACTATACTTTGGCAGGGCTACCAATCCAAAACAAACTACGAACTGATACAACTCATACGCCAGCTTGGCAGCAAAGCAAACAACCCGGATAACATAGTTGGTTATGGCTTACCGAACTATAGTCGCGTAGTAACGGCGTTGCCCGCCTCAAACAGCGACGAAGGAATAGCTATAGTTAACCCAGTAACCGGACCTGAGATGATGCTGCTGTTATCGGAAAAATGGCGTACCAAACCTGCAGAACTACAGCTCCTGGATGCGACCGGTAAGCTTATACTTCGGAAAACCTTGCAAACTAACCAGGAGCGACAAACTATAAATTTGCAACCGCTGGCACTTCAAAAAGGAATTTACCTGTGCCGCGTAATTTCTGGCAAGCAAGTGGCTACCGTTCGTTTTGTAAAACTATAGATCTATACTTTGCCTGAATGTGCCAGAGTATAAATTTAAAACCTATACTATAAAATTTATACCTTTGCCTGCATGAGACCACTAATAGCCCCTTCCGTACTTGCTTCTGATTTTGCCAACCTGCAATCTGAAGTAGAAATGCTGAATACCAGCCAAGCCGACTGGCTGCACATCGATATCATGGATGGCCGTTTTGTGCCGAATATCTCGTTTGGTTTTCCGGTGATGCAGGCCATTAAGAAGCATGCCCAGAAACCAATGGATGTGCACCTGATGATTGTGGAGCCAGAGCTTTATATTGAGCAGTTCCGGGCGGCGGGCGCCGATGTTATCTCGGTACATATAGAAGCGTGCAACCACCTGCATCGCACTATTCAACAGATCAAGGCTACTGGTGCAAAAGCGGGCGTTGCCGTAAATCCACATACTTCAGTTAGCCTGCTCGATGATATTATTGCTGACCTGGACCTGGTTTGCCTGATGTCGGTAAACCCAGGCTTTGGCGGACAGAAATTTATAGAGAACACCTATCGTAAAACAGAAGCTTTAAAGAACCTTATTTTACAGCGTAACTCCCAGGCGCTTATAGAAATTGACGGTGGCGTAAATCAGCAAAATGCCAGGGCACTTTTAGATAGCGGAGCAGATGTACTGGTTGCCGGTAGCTTTGTTTTCTCTGCCCAAGACCCAATCGCAACGATAGCAAATCTTAAAAACGTTTTAAAATAACGGTTCGCCCTGATGCTGAAATACCTGTCGGTATGCTGGATGTTGCTTTTGCCGCTGGGTGTTTTAGCACAACAGGGAAGTATAAAAGGCACCATTCGCACACCCGATAAGGCGCCGCTTGAGCTGGCAACAGTCGGTATAAAAGGCACAACTATTGGTGCTAAAAGTGACGCACAAGGTCAGTTTATACTTCAGGTGCCGGCAAATACACAACTAGAGGTAGTCGTTCGTTACCTTGGCTATAAAGAGCTGACCCAAAAGGTAAAAGTAGCAACCGGCCAAACTATAACTTTAGCATTTATACTTGAGCCAGACCCCAAGCAACTCTCCACCGTGCAGGTGCAGGGCAAACGTGACGGCGACACCCGTGAACAGGCCAGCACAACAACGCTGGACCCACGCCTTACTAAAAAACTGCCCTCAGCCTATGGCGATTTTAATAAGATACTAGTTACCTTACCGGGTGTAAGCAGCAATAACGAACTTTCAAGTACGTATTCGGTGCGGGGTGGTAATTATGACGAGAACCTGGTATATGTAAATGGCATCGAGATCTACCGGCCATTTTTGGTTAGCAATGCACAGCAAGAGGGACTCAGTTTTGTAAACCCGGACCTGGTTGGCAACATCGAATTTTCGTCGGGAGGCTGGCAACCCAAGTATGGCGACAAACTGTCGTCGGTGCTCAGCATAGCTTACAAAAGGCCAACCTCTTTTGGTGCAACTATAACCGGTAGTTTAACCGGCGGCGCACTGCACGTAGAAAATGCCTCCAAGAATAAAAAGATTTCCTATTTGTTGGGTGTGCGGCACAAAAACGGGCAATACCTGTTACAGGGTCTGCAAACCGATGGTGAGTACAAACCTAACTTCTCGGATGCGCAAGCCTATGTAAGTATAGATCTGGGGAAAGGGCCAACGCCTACCGGCAAAACAACATTGGGTATACTAACCAGTTATGCCAATAACGATTACCTGGTAATCCCGGAATCGAGGGTTACGACATTTGGTACGCGCCAGGTACCCTTACGGCTTTATGTAGGGTTTGATGGTCGTGAGAAGATGAACTATAGCACTTACCAGGCGGGCCTTAACCTGGCGCATCAGTTTTCCTCCAACTATAGTTCTGAGCTTATACTGTCAGGAGTGTCCTCACGCGAACGCGAGTTCCGGGATATTGAAGCGGGCTACCGTATTTGTGAGATGGATAATACCGGCAACTTTGAAGAATGCCAGATGGTACTGGGCATAGGCAGCGAGTTTAACCATGCCCGTAACGCCTTACTGGCCCGCGTTTTAACGGCCGAGAGCCGTAACACCTGGACGATAAACCAGGCAAATGAACTGCAATTTGGTATAAAAGCAGGGCAGGAGAAAATGGAAGATGAACTGGATGAGTATGGTTTCAGGGATTCTTCTGATTATGTATTGCAGACGTACGCCTTACAATCAGACTTAAACCTGAAAACGCTCCGCTACAACGCTTATGTACAGCACTCTATAGACCTTGATTCTTTAAAAACCCTGACGTATGGTGTACGCGCCAGCTACTGGGACCTGAATGGCGAATGGCTTTTGTCGCCGCGTGTACAGTATTCTTTTATTACCCGTCGCAATCCTGATCTTTCTTTTAAGGCAGCGCTGGGGGTATATTATCAGCCGCCATTTTACCGGGAGCTCCGCGATTTTGATGGCGTACTTAACCCAGACCTGAAAGCTCAACGGTCGGTACATGCTATACTTGGCAGCGATTACTTGTTTAAAGCCTGGGACCGTGACTTTAAGCTTACCTCTGAACTTTACTATAAACACCTGACCAACGTAGTGCCCTATGATATTGACAATGTTAGGCTGCGCTACTATGCTAAAAACAATGCAAAGGCGTATGCGGCTGGTATGGACGTGCGTGTTAACGGCGAATTTATAAAAGGAGCGGAGTCGTGGCTAAGTTTAGGTTTGATGAGGACTAGGGAAGATGTGCAGGGAGATTCTGTAAATGTATATGGGGCTAATGGGGACATTACCGGCCGGCAGGAGCAAGGCTACATTCGCAGGCCATCTGACCAGTTGGTAAACATCGGGGTCTTCTTCCAGGACCATTTGCCGGATAACCCAACGATAAGAATGTACCTGAACCTGGTTTATGGCAGTGGGTTGCCTTTTGGTCCGCCAAGGCAGCCTGAGTTCCGGAATGCGTTTTCAGGTAAATCTTATAAGCGGGTAGATATCGGTTTCTCTAAAGTGCTTATACTTGAAAGTGACCTGGTAGAAAAGAAAAAGCTTTCGCTGGAGAGTTTATGGATCGGGCTGGAGGTACTGAACTTAATAGATGCAAATAACAGGGTGTCTTATACCTACGTGAGCGATATGAACGGCATCACTTACGCTGTACCAAATTACCTGACTGGCCGCCGCCTGAACCTCCGCTTTGTAGCCAAGTTTTAAATCGTTCCTTTATAAGGGTATTCTTAACTGCTTGTCATTTCGAGGCAAGGAGAAATCTATTTCAGCTGATAGTTTTTAGGCCAAGCAGTGTGCGCAGCTTCTGCTAGCGTCTGGTTCTATAGTTTCCTTTTGTCATTCCGAGCGATGTCGAGGGATCTTATATGTCCTATTGTTTAAATAAGCATAACCAAGCATCCTTTCAAATTCCCTCCAATCCTGGGAGCTTTATACACCTATAGTTTCATCTTAGCTTTGGCTCCCTCACGGCCGGGAGGCCCCGTCTTCGGGCATCGCGCTGCTGCCTTCTTGCTATCCTCGTGCCTCGGATTGCCTGCGGCACCGCAACAAGTCAAAGGCGCTCAACCCAAAGACTGCGTTCTTTCTACTATTGACCTGTAGCTATAGTTTGAACCGCTAAGCCTAGAAATTGATCGTGGCTATAGTTTCGTAGGGACAGGTCGCGACCTGTCCGTGCTTTGCCAGAACTATAGAACTATCCTATCAACTATAGCAAAGGCCTAAAAGCTCCCTCCTTAAACTACCGAGAACGAGAGTTCGAAGGTAGCGAGCGTAGCTCTGAGGGGCAGGGGTGGTTGTAAAAACGGTAATTATAAAATAGGGACTAAACTATAAAAAAGGCAGATTAGACCTCAGAGCGCCTAATGCCTAAACCATACACAATCAGTAACAACACACAATTTGTAAGGCTTTAGCGCTCTTAAAAATTTTAACAAGTAAGTATATAACAAAACAGAGCTTCATTTCTGAGGCTCTGTTTTGTTAGCTTTTACATTTTTCGTTTTTTCCAGGAATTGTGGGCATTCTCAATGTCGCGGGCATAGGTCTGGTACGATTCAGGCTCGTTTTTGCCCAACTGAATTGCTTTAGCAGTAAGGTCTGCGGCCATTTCGTATTCCTTGTTAAGGGCGTATAGTTTGGCTTTCACCCAGTTATTGAAAAAGGTCTCCTTTATAGCAATCGATTTATTGATCAGTTCGAGGGCGCGTTGGTGTAGTTCTTTACGAGCCACCATGTAATCGGCACATTGTGCCCAGGTATACCAGTCGTCAGGAGCAGCTTTTTTCAGGGCATCTTCAATGTTGGCCAATGCTTTCTTCTCAATTTCGGTTTCGATGCGCACGGCAATCCTGGAGTTTTCCCAGGTCATGTTCAGGTAACCGGTGTTCGTACCGATATCAGAAAAGCTGAACTGCATGGTTTCAGTAAACGGTACCTTGGTTGGTTTTACGCGCAGGTATGCCACATCTTTCAGTTCATCGTAACCTTCCAAACCCCACAATGTCGTGTCGCGGTTCAAGACTATGTTCCAGACACTGTCGCTTTCCGGAAGTATAAAAAACGAGTAGGTACCGGCCGGCACCCGTTCGTGGTTCAGAAAAAGCTCATCAGTAAACGTGATCAGGGTTGCTTCATTGGCTCCGGCACGCCATAGTTTACCATAAGGCACAAGTCCGCCAAAAATTTTACGGCCTTTAACACCGGGTGCATGGTACCGGATGGCAATATCGGTTAGGCCAATAGTTTGCTTGATGTTAGCTTCGGGGCTAGGCTGAGGCAGTTTAACCTGTGCACTAGCCTGCAAATCGGCAAAAAGCAGTGTGAAAAGTAACAGTATAGGTAGCAGATACTTTTTCATATGATACTTATAAGCATGTATGGATTTCGGGATTTAGTTATCACCGAAAAAACCTTGCCATTTTTGTTATAAACTACAATTCCTGCAAAGGTAAAAACTATGTGGTAAAGTTCCTGCCTGCCGCAACAATCTGACAGAGTACCTTTTGCTATACCAATCGGGTTCATAAAAATTATTCACCTGCGGATATTTATATTTCACTTAGCTAAGAAACATTTACACATAATAATAAGTATGATGTGAACTAAATACAACTTTTTCTTATTTATTTTGTATATAACTTAAATAAGAATAAATAATCCTAAATAAATTCATGTTTTTACATGCTGTCTGACGATGCTTGAGCACATTGTGCTTTAGTGTTTGCTTTTATTTTGCTGATGCTTAATCAAGCAAAATCCAAATACACTGCGTGGCGCTAATTGGTAGCGAGTAAAATGGAGAAATTAACTTTTATACTTTAACCCTGGAATTTATGCATGTTAAAGCTTTACTAACACTCAGAGTATTGTTTTTGAGTTGGTACCGGTACTTGTTATTGTTGCCGGTTCTATTGATGTTTGCCTCCATTAGTGTGCAGGCCCAAAATGCTTACCTTGCTGCCGGTAAACCTGTTCCGACAGTAACCTCAGATAAAGATGATTATGCCCCCGGCGAAATAGCCATCATTACCGGATCTGGCTGGACATTGGACAGTTTAGTCGATATTCACCTGGAAGAAGATCCGGCACACGAGCATCACCACGGCTACCATGATACTAAAGTAAACCCGGATGGTACCTGGCGAATTGAATACCCGATAGAAGAACGGCATTTAGGTACTAAGTTTACAGTTATAGTTGATGGTAAGGAAACGGCTTATCAGGGCCTGGCTTATTTTACGGATGCAATAAATACTTCAATTACACTTTTAAGTCCAGCATCCGCTGTTCAAGGCTCTAACATTAATATAACTGCTACATTAAGGCAAACAAATGGTACCAATAGTGGTGAGATTATAAGTAACGTTCCTGTTGATTTTTATATCAATAATATAAAAATTGCTACTGTTAATACTAACTCATCTGGTACAGCTACTATAGTATATAATGTAATTCAAGCCGCTGGGAGTTACAATGGAAATAATGGAATAAAGGCAGATTTTACAGGTACAAAGGATTACAATAAAACCACTACTCAAAATTCATTTACAGTAACAGCTATAACTTGTTCTTCCCCTTTAGTAACTTCTCAACCTCAACCAAGTGAAGTTACCTACGGCGATTCTAACCCAACCTTTTCAGTTACAGCATCTGGTGATATAAACAGCTATCAGTGGCAAGTAAGTAGTGATAATGGCAGTAATTGGACACCGATAAATGGTGCAACATCTGCAACTTATACTGTGACTACCCCAACTTTTGCCATGAACGGGTATCAGTACAGAGCTGCGATAACCGGATGCAATACAACCATATACAGCAATGCCGCAACGTTAACCGTTAATCAGAGACAGCTAAGCATTTCCGTAAATCCAAAAACGAAAGTATACGGCGATCCATTACCTACTTTAGACGGAACAGTTACAGGCTTACTTTCAAGCGATAATATTTCGGTCAGCTATAGTTCTGCAGCAACTACAACCTCTATCGTAGGAGACTACCCGATAACTGCGACACTCATAGACCCAAATAGTAAGTTGGCAAACTATGAGGTAACAAATACGCCAGCATTGCTTACTGTTACACCAGCTACTGCTACTTTAACTTTAGCTGACTTAGCAAAAACTTACAACAGCTCACCACAGGGTGCAACGGTTACAACTAGTCCGGCAAACTTGGTTGGGGTAACGGTAACCTATGATGGTGAAGCAACTGTACCTACAGCTGCAGGTAGTTACCAGGTGGTAGCTTCACTTACAAATGCAAACTATAATGCCCAGTCTGTTAGTGGCACGTTGGTAATTGGTAAAGCAACAGCCACTGTAACGTTAGCCAACCTGGAGCATACCTATAACGGAGACGCAAAGTCCGCTACAGCTACTACTTCTGCAACTGGCTCAAGCACTTATACTATAACCTATGATGGGGCAGGAGATTTACCTATAAACTATAAGCAGGGCGGCTATGCTGTGGTGGCTACACTAGTGAACGATAACTATAGTGGCAGTGCAACTGGTACGTTGGTAATAAATAAAGCAGACCAGGTGATTAGCTGGGCAAGCCCTGCAGGTATAACCTATGGTACAGCTTTGTCAGCAACACAACTGAATGCATCTGTAACTATAGGCAATGGTGCGCTGACCTATACGCCGGCCGCTGGAACCGTACTTGGTGCCGGACCTCATACCTTAACTGTTTCAGCAGCTGAAACAAACAACTATAACCAGGCGCAGAAAACCGTTCAGCTGAACGTGGCAAAGGCAACGCCAACCGTAGCCTTAACAGTAGGCGGACCTTATACTTATGATGGTTCAGGAAAAGTAGTTAGCAGCGCAACAGTAAGCGGTGTAGCCGATGAAAACCTTGGCGCTGCGACTGTAACGTACACGTTAGGAAATGAGGATGTAGAATCTCCTGTAAATGCAGGAAGTTATAGTGTGCTGGCCACGTTTGCAGGTAACGACAACTATACAAACGCCCAAGCAACAGGAACGCTGGTAATCGCGAAAGCTGACTTAGCCATCAGCGCTGCTAATGCCACCAAAGTTTATGGCGATGCAAATCCGGCATTTTCAGGTTCGCTAGTTAGTGGTGGTGCCCAGGGCGAAAGCTTTACTGTAACCGCTTCTTCTGCCGCCACAGCTGGCTCACCAATAGGCGATTATAATATTGTGCCGGAAGTAACCGGTTCAACTATCCAGAACTATACTGTTACTGCTACTAACGGTACTCTTACTGTAACCCCAAGACCGATAACTATAGCTGCAAATACAGGCCAGACCAAGGTGTACGGCGATACAGACCCGACTGCCTTTACATACCAAATTTCGGAAGGTAGCCTGGTAGATGCAGCCCATTTGACGGGAGCTTTAACAAGAGCCATCGGAAATAATGTGGGCACTTACGCCATTACGCAGGGTACACTGGCAGCTACTAATAACTATACGCTTACTTACACTGCTGCTGATTTCACAATTACGCGCAGGGCGGTAGCTGTAACAGCTGATGCATTAAGCAAAATTTATGGTCAAACCGATCCGGAACTTACCTACACTGTAACAAGTGGTTCTGTAGTTTCCGGAGATAATTTTACAGGCAAGCTTGTTCGCGACGAAGGTGAGAATGTAGGCGACTATGCTGTTAACCTGGGTGATCTTAGCCTGGGAGATAACTATAGTTTGAGCCTTGTAACCGGTACTACATTTGGCATCACCCCTAAAGCAATTACTGTAACTCCGGTAGCCAGTCAAAGTAAAATTTACGGCAACAATGACCCTGTATTCTCTTACACAAATACAGATCTTGTTGGGTCCGATGCCTTTACGGGGGCGCTTGCAAGAGCAGCCGGCGAAAACGCAGGCACTTACGCTATTTTAAAAGGTACTCTGGCACTCAGCAACAACTATACGCTCACCTTTACACCAGGAGTTGTTTTCACCATTAACCCGAAACAGGTTACAGCCACCATATCAGCTTCTGATAAAGTGTATGATGGGAATACCGATGCTGAAGCTGTGGGCAATATACCTACCGGACTTGTTGGAGAGGATATAGTAGAAGTAACGGTTACTAATGCCCGGTTCTCGGACAAAAACGCTGGCACTGGTAAAACCGTAACGGCAGACGTTGCCATAAGTAATGGAAACTATAGTTTAAGCAACTCAACAGCCAGCACCACGGCAGCTATTACTGCCAAACCAATAACAGGTGCATTTGTCGCTGCCAGCAGAGTGTACGATGGAACTGAAAATGCTTCGGCTTCAAACCTAACCCTTGATGGCGTTATAACTGGAGATGATGTACAGTTAACCGGTGGTACAGCCACTTTTGCTAACAAACATGCAGGTGTCGGCAAAACGGTTTCCTTAGCAGGAGCAGCGCTGACCGGAGATGATAAAGACAACTATAGCCTGACAACTATAGCTAACGCACTAGCTGATATCACTCCAAAACTGGCTTCGGTTACGTCGGCAGCCAATACAAAAGTGTACGGCTCTTCAGACCCTATGCTAACCGGCTCGACAGCAGGGTTTATTGAAGGAGATGGCATTACGGCAGAGTATACCCGTGCAGCCGGCGAAACAGTTGGCAACTATAGCATCACCGCCACTTTGAGCCCTGAAGCTGCGCTATCGAACTATAGCATCACCTACAACCCGGCAAATTTTGAGATCACGAAAGCACTGTTAACTGTTAAAGCTGATGACAAGAGCAGAATATATGGCGATGCTAACCCGCAACTGACCATAAGCTACGATGGTTTTGTAAACAGCGAATCAGAAAGTGTGCTGACGCAGGCACCAGCCATTACAACTACTGCAACTATAACCAGCAGTGCAGGCAGCTATCCGATTTCAGTTTCTGGTGGCCAGGCAACTAACTATAGTTTTATTTACGAAGCCGGCGTACTCACTATAAACAAAGCAGACATTTCCGTAGTGGCCTCCGACAAGAGCAAAACATATGGCGATGAAAACCCAGCATTTACCGGTACCATTACAGGTGTCAAGAATGGGGATGCCATTACAGCAAACTATAGCAGCGCTGCTGTAGCTTCCAGTCCGGTAGGTACTTATGATATTGTTCCAGTGTTAGCTGGTGATGCTTTAAGTAACTATAATACACCTGTAATTACAAATGGTACGCTAACTATAAATAAAGCTAACCTGACTGCCATTGCCAATGCTAAATCCAGAATTTACGGCATAGCTAACCCTGTTTTGGATGGCGTACTGGATGGCGTTAAAACCCATGACAACATAACAGCTAATTACAGCACTACGGCAGATGAAAATTCTAATGTCGGTACGTATCCGATTACAGTTACGCTGAACGACCCGGATAATAAGCTTGGTAACTATACCGCAACCAAGACTGATGCTTTACTGACCATTTCACAAGCGCCTGCTTCTATAACATTAGCGGATCTTAGCAAGGTATATAACGGCAATACGCAAGCTGTAACTGTAACAACAGCACCAGCAGGTCTGGCTGTAACAGTTACTTACAACGGTGCGTCTGCATTGCCAAAAGCGGCAAATTCGTATGCGGTTGTAGCCACGCTAAATAACAGCAACTATACCGCTGAAAATGCTACCAGTACACTGTTTATCGCGCCAAAAGAACTAACAGCAACGTTAGCTAACCCGGGTAAGGTATATGACGGTAACGCAAATGCACCGGGCACTACTGCTACGTTAGATGGTGTAATTACCGGCGACGATGTAGCGACGGTGGTAACAAATGCGCTGTTTAACAATGTCAATGCAGGCGACAGAACAGTAAGCGCTGATGTTTCGCTGGCTGGTACTGACAAAGACAACTATAGTTTAGGAAACTTGAGCATTGCAAACGCAACGATATCTCCGAAAGAGGTTACTGCCCAGATTACAGCAGTTAACAAAGTTTATGACGGTACTGACGTAGCTTCTGCCACAGGTAGTGTTCCGGTAGCAACTATAGTTTCCGGCGATGTGGTTGCAGTAACAGTAAGCAACGCTAAGTTTAGTGACAGGCATGTTGGTGTGAGCAAGGCAGTAAACGCTAATGTAGCTATCAGCAATCCGAACTATAAACTGAGTTCTTTATTTGCTACAACAACCGCTGACATTACGCCGGCGCCGCTTACTATAACTGCACCAAGCATGAGCAAGTACTGCGGACAAGTCGACCCATTGACTAATTATAGTAGCAATGTTTCCGGAGCTGTTAATAATGAGGTTATTACAACAACCTATAGTATCAATGGCACAAGTGTAATTCCGGCCAGCATTGACGATAAACTCAGCAACTATACTACAACATTGGTAAATGGTAAGCTTACTATAAATGATGTCGCACTAGACGCAAGTAGTGCCAGCAACCCAAGAAGTATCCTGGAGGATGTTACCATAATTGTTTCGGTTAAAAATGGAGCATCCAATATAGCAGGAGTAGCTGTTAAACTTCTCATTGATGGTGAAGAAAAATACACGGCTACAAGCGATGCATCAGGTAACGCAACTTTTAAACTTGGTAAACTTCCAGTTAACGTGTATGCAATTACTGCATCAGCAGGTGGTTGCTCCGTATCTCCAGTAGTTTACCTCCCAGTTTATGATCCTGATGGCGGATTTGTAACCGGCGGTGGCTGGATAAATTCGCCGGCAGGAGCGCTGGAAAATTCTGACGTAACTGGTAAAGCTAACTTCGGTTTTGTGGCTAAATACAAAAAAGGCAAAAACGAAGTAGAAGGCAACACCGAGTTCCAGTTCCAGGCAGGTAACATCAACTTTAAGAGCGCAGCACATAACGCAGGTTCACTGGTAATATCTGGTGCTAAGGCAACTTATAAAGGCACTGGTACAATTGCAGGTAGAACAGGAACTTACGATTTTATGGTTGTTGCGACAGACGGACAGGTAAATGGTAGCGGCGGTTACGACAAATTCCGCATTAAGATATGGAACGGCGGTAATGTGGTATATGATAACGCAAGAGGTACCCTCGAAAATGCAGAGCTTGGCAATAATACCATTCTCGGCGGAGGCTCCATCGTGATCCACGAAGTGAAAACAGCCACCAAAGGCTCTAAACTTGAGGTAGCTGAAAAACCGCAAACAGCACAGTTCTACAACTACCCGAACACGTTCACTGACAGAACAACTATAGCGTTTAGTTTAGAAAAATCGGAAAGCTACCTGCTGGAAGTGTATGACATGCGCGGTGTTCTGATCAAGAAAGTGAACATGGGCGTGGCCGAGGCCGGTAAGTTATATGAGTTCGGGTTTGATGGCAGCGCTTTATCTAAGGGTATGTACATTGCCCGTTTGCTTACACCTTCCGGAGCCAAGTCTGTGAAGATGATCCTGAATAAATAACCCGGGCAAAGAGCCTGTAACAACTATAAAGTGCCGGTCTCCTGCAAAAGGGCCGGCACTTTATTTTTTATCAGCCTTATCAAACTTTTCCGGCATTTTATAGTTTACTAAAAAATCCTGCTTTACTTTTGCAGCCATACAATGCGCAACGCCACGTTACATAGCATCCTTTCTACTCCGGCAACTTCTGTTGCCTGTGGTACTGCTGCGCACGTACATCATTTCCATCATTCCTCGTAAGAGGAATCCAATTAACATATAGCCCCCGTTGGGTGTATACCCATTTTATACGTTGCAGGAAGCAGGGTATAGATCGCCTTTATTTTCATTTTCAGAACAAATTTTATGCTTCGTATAGCCATACAAAAGTCAGGCAGGCTCAGTGATGATTCGCTTAAACTGATCCGTGAGTGCGGTATCTCGTTCATCAGCAGCAGCCTGAAACTAAAAACAGAATCCACTAATTTTCCGCTGGAGATTCTTTTTCTTCGCGACGATGATATTCCCGGTTATGTAGCCGACGGCGTGGCCGATATTGGTATAGTTGGCCAGAATGTGCTGGTGGAAGAAGGCATGCAACACCTGACCGTAGAAGAGCTTGGTTTCTCGAAATGCCGCTTGTCGCTGGCCGTGCCCAAAGGCGACAACTATAGCTCTATCGAAGACCTGAACGGGAAGAACATTGCCACATCATACCCTAATTTACTGCAGTCTTACCTTTCAGAACGTGGCGTGCAAGCCAATATTCATACGATAAGCGGGTCGGTGGAGATCGCTCCAAGCATTGGCCTGGCTGATGCGATTTGTGATATAGTTAGTTCGGGCAGTACTCTTATCAGCAATGGTCTGAAGGAAGTGGAACGTGTGTTTAAGTCGCAGGCAGTGCTAATTGCAAACAAAGACCTTAATGCTGAGAAACAGGAAATACTGGAGAAACTTTTATTCCGGATACAATCCGTTCAGCGTGCCCAGCGTGCCAAGTATATCTTATTAAATGCCCCGAACGATAAAGTGGCTGAGATATCTAAGTTACTACCGGGTGTGAAGTCGCCGACGGTTCTGCCGTTGCTGGAAGAAGGCTGGAGCTCATTGCACTCTGTTGTAAACGAAGACGATTTCTGGGACAAAATTGAAAAGCTGAAAGCGGCTGGTGCGCAGGGTATCCTGGTTGTTCCGATTGAGAAAATGATCATCTGATGAAGAAGCTACTATACCCGGAAACTATAGTTTGGCCCGAGTTGGCAAAGCGACCAGTAAAAGACCTGCAGGAACTGGAGCCAACTATACGCGGCATCTTTAAGCTGGTGCAGGAGCAGGGGGACGAAGCCTTGTACCAACTGGCAGAAAAGTATGATGGCAAACGCCCGGATGCTTTACTGGCAACACCCGAAGAACTGGCCACCGCTGAATACGAGATCAGCGCCGAACTGAAAGAAGCGATTTTACAGGCGTACAGTAACATTCAGCTGTTCCATTTGCAGCAGGCCGAGCAGATGCCTATAGTTGAAACGATGCCGGGCGTAAACTGCTGGCGTAAAAGTGTGGCTATCGAGAAGGTAGGGCTTTACATTCCGGGTGGTACAGCGCCGCTTTTTTCTACGCTGTTGATGCTGGGGATTCCGGCAAAACTGGCTGGCTGTAAACAAATTGTGCTTTGCACGCCACCGTCTAAAGAAGGTGCTATACACCCGGCCATCCGCTATACGGCATCGTTGTTAGGCATCGAAACTATAGTGAAAGCAGGTGGCGCACAAGCCGTAGCTGCCATGGCATTTGGTACCGAAAGTGTGCCTGCTGTAAGTAAGATCTTCGGACCGGGCAACCAGTACGTAACCATGGCCAAGCAACTGGTGACGCAACTGGGCGTGGCTATCGATATGCCGGCTGGCCCGTCGGAAGTGCTGGTGATGGCCGATGAAACAGCTGATCCTGCTTTTGTAGCTGCCGACCTGCTTTCTCAGGCCGAGCACGGACCCGATTCGCAGGTGGTGTTGCTGAGCACATCCGAAACTATAATTGACCAGGTGATCTCAGAAATTGAGAAGCAACTACAGGAACTGCCACGCGAAGCCGTAGCCGCGCAGGCGCTGGAAAACAGCATGGCTATAGTTATGAAAAGTGCCAGGCAAATGCTCGATTTCTCTAATTTATATGCCCCGGAGCACCTGATTTTGGCCATAAAAGATTTGCAAACTATAGCTGATGGCGTGGTAAATGCTGGCTCTGTTTTCCTGGGCAACTATACGCCCGAAGCCGCCGGCGATTATGCATCCGGAACCAACCACACCTTGCCGACAAATGGTTATGCACGTGCTTATAGCGGCGTTTCTTTGGATAGTTTTGTCCGGAAGATCACGTTCCAGTACATAACGCCGGAAGGTCTGCAGAACATAGGCAGAACCATAGAATTAATGGCCGATGCTGAAGGTTTGCAGGCACACAAAAATGCAGTAAGTATCCGATTAAAGAAACTATAAATGTTTGACTTACAAAGTATAGTTAGGCCGAATGTATGGCGTATGAAGCCCTACGCATCGGCCCGTGACGAGTTTAAAGGCACGGCCAGCGTGTACCTGGATGCCAACGAAAATAACCTGGGCAGCCTGGCCGGCAACAACTATAACCGCTACCCTGATCCGCACCAGAAAGCCCTGAAAAGTAAGATAGCCACTATAAAAGGAGTGAAGCCGTCGCAGATATTCCTGGGCAATGGCTCTGACGAAGCGATTGATCTGTTGTTCCGGATGGTTTGCCGTCCGGGGCAGGACCGCGCGCTTTTTTTACCGCCAACCTACGGCATGTACGAAGTATCTGCCAACCTGAACGATGTGCAGCTGGATACGGTACAACTGACTGCTGATTTCCAGATTCCGGTGGCCGAAGTGCTGCGAAACGTGAAGCCCGAAACAAAGCTGATCTTTATCTGCTCGCCCAACAACCCGACCGGCAATAATATCAACCCCGAAGACATTGAAGCAATTCTCGACAACTTTGACGGACTGGTTATAGTTGACGAAGCGTACATTGATTTTTCGGATGAGCCAAGCTGGACTACGCGCCTGCAGGATTTCCCTAATTTGGTGGTGCTGCAGACTTTCTCCAAAGCATGGGGCATGGCCGGTTTGCGTTTGGGTATGGCCTTCGCGTCAGAAGAGATCATTGCGCTGCTCGACAAAATCAAACCGCCGTACAATATAAACGAAGCTACTCAGGAACTAGCCCTAAAAGCCCTTGATCAGGATGAACAGTTGAAGTACATGATCGAAGAGATCATTCAGGAACGGCAGCTATTGGAAGCGGCTTTGCCAACCCTGGCTATAGTTGAGAAAGTGTACCCGACAGATGCCAACTTTATATTGGTGAAGGTGAAGGATGCAAACGCGCTGTATAGTTACCTGCTGGATAAAGGGATTGTAACGCGTAACCGTTCGAGCGTGCCCGGCTGCGAAAATTGCCTGCGCATATCAGTTGGCACCACAGACGAGAACCAGAAACTATACCAGGCCATGGCTGAATTTAAAGTTTAGACAAAGGATTAATTGACAAAGGACAAAAGACCACTTTATGTATCTCTTTTGTCACACAGTCCTTTGTCAAATAGTCAAAGAAAGAAAATGAAAAAAGCATTATTTATAGATCGTGATGGTACCATTCTGGTGGAGCCGAAGACCGATTACCAGGTTGATTCTTTTGAGAAGTTTGAGTTCATACCGAAAGTGATCCGCAACCTGCACAAGATTTTTAATGAACTGGATTACGAGTTTGTGATGGTTACGAACCAGGACGGTCTGGGCACTGATTCTTACCCGGAGCACACTTTCTGGCCATATCAGAACAAAATGCTGGATATTCTGAAAAGCGAAGGCATTGAGTTCTCGGATATCCTGATCGACCGCAGCTTTGAACACGAAGGCCTGGAAACGCGCAAGCCCGGCATTGGCATGCTGAAAAAGTACCTGGAAGAAGACTACGACCTTGCCAACAGCTACGTTATCGGTGACCGCCTTACGGATGTGCAACTGGCCAAGAATCTGGGTGCTAAAGCCATATTGTTAGCCGATTTCCAGAGCGATGAAGCTGCACTGAGCACCAACGACTGGGACGAGATCTATCGTTTCCTGAAGCTGCCGCCGCGCAAAGCAACTATACGCCGGCAGACGTCCGAAACCGACATCCTGATAGACCTGAACCTGGACGGCACCGGGAAATCCGACATCAAAACTGGTCTTGGCTTTTTTGACCATATGCTGGAGCAGCTGGCCCGCCACGGCAACGTAGACCTGACTATAGCTGTAAAAGGCGACCTGCATATTGACGAGCACCATACCATTGAAGACACCGGACTTGCTTTGGGCGAAGCATTTTTGAATGCTTTAGGTGATAAAAAAGGCATTACGCGTTATGGCTTTTTGCTGCCGATGGACGATGTACTGGCGCAGGTGGCCATTGATTTTGGCGGCCGCCCATGGATAGTCTGGGAAGCTGATTTTAAGCGTGAGAAAGTAGGGGATATGCCGACTGAGATGTTCTTTCATTTCTTTAAATCGTTCTCCGATACATCAAAATCGAACCTAAACATTAAAGCCGAAGGGCAGAATGAGCACCACAAAATAGAAGCGATTTTTAAAGCCTTTGCCAAAGCGATAAGGATGGCCGTGCACCGCAACCCTAACGACAATACCTTGCCTACTACAAAAGGAGTTTTGTAGTTCGTTGATTATTAGTAATATATATTGTTATTTATATTTGACATTTTGCCATTGTTGGTGTTTTCACCAACAATCCAACTATCCGCTATTTATGCTTGCTGGTGAAAACACGCAGCAAGGGCTTGTGTTTTAGATGTTTAAGACTTTGTCAACCACTAGTATATGAGCTATAGTTTAAAAATAAAACTCAACTATAGTTTGCTTTTGCAAAATCAGGGCTTACATTTGTGACATCGCTAACTATAAAAGCGAACTATAATCAAGACATGAATCAGAATCTTCATCTTACTGCATGGTGGTGGCACGTTACAAAAAGTATCGTGAACAGCCTTGCTATGTATAAGATGAGATAAATGATATAGCATACAACCAAAGGTATTAAAAGCCTGCTGTTCACTGGACAGCAGGCTTTTTTGTTTTCTACGCATTCTAAACCAGATATGAACTATAAGATTACCACCAACTATAAGCGCCTACTGGCTGATACGCTGACCCCGGTGAGCGTGTACCTGAAGCTGCGCGACCGATTCCCGAACAGTATTCTGCTGGAGAGCTCAGATTACCACGGAGCCGAAAACAGTTTCTCCTACATCTGCTGCAGCCCGTTGGCAACAATAAAAGCAGAAAACGAGGTGCTGACAGAAGCTTTTCCAGACGGAACTATAAAGCAGACACCGATCACGAAAGATGTAAATGTGCCAGCTCAACTGGCGGCTTTTGCACAGTGCTTTGAGGTAGAATCGAATGCGTTTAACTTCATCAATAACGGGCTGTTCGGGTACATGAACTATGATGCGGTGCGCTATTACGAAGACATTGAACTGACCCAGCGCCCGGATCGCCAGCAACTGCCTGACCTGTTTTATGCGCTTTACCGCTACATCATCGCTATCAACCACTTCACCAACGAAGCCTACATTTTCTCGCACAACTATAACCAGGACGACGACAACGGCATTGCCCAACTCGAAGCCTTACTCAACAGCCGCAACATTCCGAGCTATAGTTTCAAGACTTCCGGAGATGAGGCTTATAATATCAGCAGTGAAGGATTCCTTAAAAATATTCAGAAGGCGAAGGAGCATTGCTTCCGGGGTGATGTTTTTCAACTGGTACTTTCCCGCCGGTTTGAGCAGGCTTTTCAGGGAGATGAGTTTAATGTGTACCGCGCCCTTCGCTCCATCAATCCATCGCCGTACCTGTTTTACTTCGACTATGGCAGCTTCAAGATCTTCGGTTCGTCGCCGGAAGCGCAGTTGGTAATCAAAAACGGCAAAGCCAGCATTTTCCCGATTGCGGGCACATTCAGAAGAACCGGTGACGATGCTGCCGACGCAGCGCTGGCAGAAAAACTGCTGGCCGACCCGAAGGAAAATGCGGAGCACGTGATGCTGGTGGACCTGGCCCGAAATGATTTGAGTCGTAATGGACATAGTGTTGAAGTAGAAACCTTCCGTGAGATCCAATATTACTCGCATGTCATTCACCTGGTCTCAAAAGTGTCGGGGCAACTGCACAGCCAGCAGGATTCGCTGCAGATGGTGGCCAGCACTTTTCCGGCCGGTACACTTTCCGGTGCACCTAAACACAAGGCCATGCAACTGATCGACAAATATGAAACCACAAACCGCGCCTTTTACGGTGGCTGCATCGGTTTCCTGGATTTTAACGGCAACTTCAACAGTGCCATCATGATCCGTTCTTTCCTGAGCAAAGACTACAAACTATACTACCAGGCCGGTGCCGGTATTGTGGCTGCTTCGGATCCGCAAAGTGAACTGCAGGAGGTAGACAATAAACTAATGGCTTTACGCAAAGCTTTAACCTTAGCTCAGGAGATCAATTAAGATGGACATTCTGGTAATCGATAACTACGACTCTTTCACTTACAACCTGGTGCACCTACTGCAGGAACTGGGTGCGCGAGTTACCGTGCGTCGCAACGACAAAACGACCCTAGAAGAAGTTGGCAACTATAGCAAGATCATGCTTTCTCCGGGACCTGGTATTCCAGATGAGGCCGGTATGCTGAAAGAGATCATCCGCACTTTTGGCCCGTCCAAAAGCCTGTTTGGCGTTTGCCTCGGACATCAGGCGATAGGTGAAGTGTATGGCGGTAAGTTGTTTAACAGCAATGCGGTATGGCATGGTGTGGCAATGCCCACAACTATAGTTGGTGAGGATGAATTACTCTTTAAAGGCCTGCCTGCAACATTCAAAACTGGTCGGTATCATTCGTGGCTTGTTGAGCAGGAGTTACCGGAATGCCTGGAGTCAACTGCTATAGATGAAGCCGGAAACATCATGGCGCTGCGTCACAAAACGTATGATGTACGCGGCGTGCAATTCCACCCGGAGTCGGTGCTGACGGAATTTGGAAGGGAGATAATTAAGAACTGGCTTGACAGTTAAAAAGTTAGAGAGTTTGGAAGTTAGAAAGTTTATTGAACTGCTCACTAAATAGGTTCTAAAATTCCCCCTCCTGTTTTTAGGAGGGGGTTAGGGGGAGGTAAAAAAACAACAATGAAAGAAATACTGAATCACTTATTCGAACATAAAACACTTACTAAAGAGCAGGCGCGGGAGGTACTGGTTAATATTACTGGCGGTAAGTACAACCAGAGCCAGATCTCGAGCTTCCTGACGGTGTACATGATGCGAAGCATTACAGTGGAGGAACTGGAAGGATTCCGGAATGCGCTGCTCGACCAGTGCCAGCGTGTAGACCTGGACGCTTACAACCCGATTGACCTGTGCGGCACGGGCGGCGACGGAAAAGATACGTTCAACATTTCCACGCTGTCGTCTTTTGTGGTAGCAGCTAATGGAATTCCGGTTGCCAAGCATGGTAACTATGGCGTGTCATCGTCGTGCGGCTCTTCTAACGTGCTGGAGGCGTTGGGCATTAAATTTACTACAGATACCGATGCACTGGAACGCTCTATTGCCAACTATAACATCTGCTTCCTGCACGCACCGCTCTTCCATCCGGCCATGAAAAGTGTAGGCACTATCAGAAAAGACCTGGCGGTGAAGACGTTCTTTAACATGCTGGGCCCGATGGTAAATCCGGCTTTCCCGAAACTACAGATGGTAGGGGTTTATAGTCTGGAGCTGGCCCGCATGTACAGTTACCTCTATCAGCAGCAACCCGAAGTAAACTATAGCATCATCCATACCCTGGATGGCTACGACGAAATTTCCTTGACCAGTCCGTTTAAGGTGATCTCTGACAACCAGGAAGCTCTGTTAGATGCTGAAGCACTCGGCTTGCCTCGCCTTCAGCACGAGCAGATTAAAGGTGGAGGTACAATTGACAGTGCTGCAAAGATATTCTTAGATGTTTTAAAAGGGCAGGGAACCGCCGCGCAGACTGCCGTAGTTGCTGCCAATGCCGGCATGGCTATCCAGTGTGCAAGGCCAGAAATTAGCATACCGGATGCTGTTGCTGTTGCTAAAGAAACACTTGAATCAGGTAAGGCTTATAGTTTATTCAACAACCTGATACAGGATCAAAAATTAGCAGTAGCCTGAGCATCTTCAAATCTCCAAATTTCCAAATCTTCAAATCTAATAACATGAACATACTCGACGAAATTATCGCCCATAAATACAAGGAAGTAGCCGAACGCAGAGAACTTTACCCGGTAAAGTTGCTGGAGAAAAGCCTGTATTTTGATACGCCATGCCTCTCGCTGGAGCGTTACCTGTTGCGCCCGGACAAAAGCGGAATTATTGCCGAGATCAAGCGCAGATCACCTTCCAAAGGCGACATTAATCCATATGTTTCTGTAGAGCGGACCTCTATTGGTTATATGCAGGCCGGGGCATCCGCGTTGTCTATCCTTACCGATTTAAACTACTTTGGCGGGAAGAACGAAGACCTAGTAACTGCGCGTAAATTCAATTTCTGTCCGATCCTGCGTAAGGATTTTACTGTGGATGAATACCAGATCGTGGAAGCAAAATCGATTGGTGCCGATGCCATTTTGCTGATAGCGGCTGCCCTGGAACCAGCTCGCCTGAAAGCGCTTGCGTCGTTTGCACGCTCGCTTGGTCTGGAGGTTTTGCTGGAGGTGCACAACAAGCAGGAGCTCGACGAAACGCTGAACGAATTTGTAACTATAGTTGGCGTGAACAACCGCAACCTGAAAACCTTTAAAACGGACGTAAACTTATCTTTTGAACTGGCAAACTACATTCCGGCTGGCATTACCAAAATATCGGAGAGCGGCCTGAGTAAGGTAGAAACATTGGTTGAGTTGCAGCAGGCAGGCTATAATGGCTTCCTGATCGGGGAGACCTTTATGAACGATAGCCGTCCTAAACGGGCAGCAGCCGCTTTCATAAAAGAGTTACGACAGGTACAGGAACTAAAACAACAGGTACTATGAAAGTAAAAGTTTGCGGCATGCGCGATCCGGAGAACTTAAAGCAGATCGCAGCCCTTCAGCCCGATTACCTGGGCTTTATTTTCTATAAAGGTTCGAAGCGCTATTGCCAGGAAACTATAACGCCGGAGCAATTGGCAGAGTTGCCGACAACTATAAAAAAGGTAGGTGTTTTTGTGGATGAAACTACGGAAACTATAGTTGAAATAGCCCGGAACTATAAGCTGGATGTGATACAACTGCACGGCCACGAGTCGCCACGGCAATGCCAGGAGATTAAGGATGCAGGGTTTGAAGTGATCAAAGTTTTTTCGGTGGATGACCGCTTTGTGTTTGAGAACACGCTGCTCTACGAAAGAAGCTGTGATTATTTCCTTTTCGATACCAAAGGAGAGGCACACGGCGGTAACGGCATTCCGTTCGATTGGGAACTCATGAGAAATTACCTCTCACCGAAACCTTACTTCCTGAGTGGTGGCCTGAACCTGGAAAACATCAAGCACCTGGATAAGGTAAGGCCAAAGCCCTTTGCCATTGACGTGAACAGCGGATTTGAAATAGAACCCGGGCTGAAGGATGTAGGGAAAGTGAAGCTCCTTATGGAGAAGTTAAGAGTTCAAAGTTAAAAGTTTAAAGTGCTAATTATAAGTGTAATAAGTTAAGAGCACAAGATTGTGGTTTTTAATAACTCATAACTTTTAACTCTTAACTTTTAACTAGAATAACATGAAATACACAGTTGACGAATACGGGTTCTATGGCAGATTTGGCGGGGCGTATATCCCGGAAATGCTGTACCCGAATGTGGAGGAGCTGCGGTTAAACTACCTAAAGATAATGTCTGAGCCAGACTTCCAGGAAGAGCTGCAAGCTTTGCTGAAAGACTATGTGGGCCGGCCAACACCGCTTTACTTTGCCAAGCGCCTCTCCGAAAAATATAACACCAACATCTACCTGAAGCGCGAAGACCTGAACCACACTGGGGCGCATAAGATCAACAATACGGTCGGACAGGTGCTGATGGCAAAACGACTGGGCAAGAAGCGCATTATAGCCGAAACCGGTGCCGGTCAGCATGGTGTGGCAACGGCTACGGTATGTGCACTAATGGGACTGGAATGTATCGTGTACATGGGTGAAGTAGACATTGAACGACAAGAACCTAATGTAGCCAGGATGAAAATGTTAGGCGCTACTGTAGTGCCTGCAACCAGCGGCAGCAAAACCCTGAAAGATGCCACCAACGAAGCCATCCGCGACTGGATCAATAACCCCGAAGACACTTATTACATCATTGGTTCTGTAGTTGGCCCACACCCGTACCCGGATATGGTGGCGCGCTTCCAATCAGTTATTTCAGAAGAGGTAAAGGCGCAACTTAAAGAGAAAACCGGTAGCGAAAACCCGGATTATGTGGTGGCTTGTGTGGGCGGCGGCAGCAACGCAGCTGGTGCTTTCTATCATTACCTGGATACACCTGAAGTGAAACTTATTGCTGTAGAAGCTGCAGGTTTGGGTGTAGATTCTGGTGAGTCGGCCGCTACTTCAGTATTAGGTAGAGAAGGTATCATCCATGGCAGCCGCACACTCTTGATGCAGACCGAAGATGGTCAGGTGACAGAGCCATATTCTATTTCGGCGGGACTTGATTATCCGGGAGTTGGACCGTTGCATGCTCATTTACACCAGTCCGGCAGAGCCATTTTTGAAAGTATAACCGATGACGAGGCGCTTCAGGCAGTGCTGGAACTGACCAGACTGGAAGGAATTATACCGGCCCTGGAAAGCGCGCACGCCCTGGCCGCACTTGGCAAAATCGGTGCTAAGCCCGACGAAACTATAGTTGTGAACCTGTCCGGTCGTGGCGATAAAGATTTAACTACTTATTTAGACAGATTTGAGCTGCATGGAAAATAGAATCAAAACACTTTTCAAACGTAAGCCACAGGGCCTACTATCGGTTTATTTTACAGCTGGTTACCCGAACATAGAAGATACGGTGCCGATCATTTTGGAGCTTGAAAAGAACGGCGTAGACCTGATCGAAATTGGTATGCCTTTTTCTGACCCCCTGGCTGACGGACCAACTATACAACAGAGCAGCACAATTGCGCTGCGCAACGGTATGACCATTCCGAAGCTGTTTGAGCAACTAAAGGCTATCCGGAAATACACGCAAATTCCGCTCGTACTAATGGGCTACCTGAATCCGGTAATGCAGTATGGCGTGGAGCGGTTCTGCCAGGAAGCCAGTGAAATTGGTATTGATGGCATCATTCTGCCCGACCTGCCACTTTCAGATTATGTGCGGGAGTATAAAAGTCTGTTTGAGCAGCATAACCTGAGCAAGATCTTCCTGATTTCACCGCAGACAACAGAGCAACGCATTAGAGAGATCGACAGCCATACCAACGGGTTTATTTACATGGTTTCGTCGGCATCGGTGACAGGTGGCACTAATGGTAACGCAGTAGCAAATACTGATTATTTCCAGCGTGTAGCTGGTATGCAACTTCAGAATCCCGGCATTATAGGCTTCGGCATACATAACCGCGAAACATTTACCCAGGCCTGTAACCATGCCAGTGGCGCCATTATCGGCAGTGCTTTTATAAAAGCATTAGTCCGGGAAGGCAGCCTGCAGCACAACATCAAGTCATTCATCCAAAGCATTAAACAAGAAGCATGATCATACAATTGCAGCAAGGTATTCCTGCTGAACTGAAAGAAACTATCCTGCAGCAGGTAAATGCTGTTGGATTTAAAGCGAACGAGGTACTAACGCAGGAGGGCCATTACATCGTAGGCATCGGCAAGAAGGATTTCGATATCCGGACAATCGGGCAGTTGCCTGGTGTGGCCGATATTCATCGTGTGTCGGATGAGTACAAGCTGATTTCACGCAAATGGAAAGTTGAACCAACCTGCATTGATTTGGGTGATGGTGTGGTGATCGGGGAAGGGCAGTTCAGCATTATGGCAGGTCCGTGCTCTATCGAAAGTGAGAAGCAGATCGAGCTGGTGGTACAGCATTTGGTTGAGAATGATGTGAAGATCATGCGTGGTGGTGTTTTCAAACCGCGAAGCTCTCCTTACGCCTTTCGTGGGTTAGGTTTGGAAGGTTTACAACTGTTTCACCGCATTTGCCGCGAGCATGGTATCAAGATCATTACCGAAGTAATGCAGGTATCGCAGATTGAAGACATGATTGATTACGTAGATGTGTTCCAGGTGGGAGCCCGTAACAGCCAAAACTTTAATTTACTGGATGCGCTGGGCGAAGCGCAGAAACCGGTGCTGCTGAAACGAGGAATCTCCGGAACTATAGAAGAACTGCTGCAGGCCGCAGAATACATTTTCTCTAACGGCAACGAAAAGATCATGCTCTGCGAGCGCGGCATCCGTGGGTATGAAAATGCCTACCGCAACATCCTGGATCTGAATGCTGTGCCTGTACTGAAAGCCAAAACACACCTGCCGGTTATAGTTGATCCGTCACATGGTATCGGGCTACGTGATTATGTGGAAGAAATGTCGTTGGCAGCTGTGATGGCCGGTGCAGACGGCGTGATCTACGAAACACATCAAAAGCCAGAAGAAGCTTTCTCGGATGGTCAGCAGACACTGAACTTCAAGGAATCTGAGCGGATGATCCGGCGCATGCGACAAGCCTATAATTTGCGGGAGAGTTTTTGATTTCGTTGATCGTTATTCGGATTCATGGTGTGAGTATCCTCGCTAGTGTCTGGACCAGTCGGATTAAAAATCCGACATTATTGTAAGACACTGATCACAGATCCGCGCCAGCAAAGTAAGCCCTCGCTCGCGTCCCGCGAGTGTGAGCTATTGGGTGGCGTCTCGCCACATTACACTATAATTTTAAATTTAGGTAACTATAGACTGTAGTTATAGTTTGAAGCGGCCAGAGGCCGCAGGTAACACACACTCGCGGGACGCGAGCGAGGACAGAGGATTTTAATATTGTTCAACTAAACTCTCCTGTCATTCTGTAAAGAAACTTGGCGGAAGGGAGGTTAAGCCTATGCTACAGGCCACAAGATCCTTTCAGGATGACAAAAGGATGATGAAACTTAACTGTCGTCAAGAGACCTTTTCAATACAATCAAACTATAGCCAAACTATAGCAACAAAAAAGCCCGGTACAGCTAAGTACCGGGCTTTTATAGTTTAGTTGTTGGTTGGTTTCAGCGTCTCGTCGAGCCATTTAAAGAACTCACTCTGCCAAACTATAGCGTTTTGCGGCTGTAGTACCCAGTGGTTCTCATCTGGTAAGTATAACAGGCGGCTCTTAATGCCTTTCAGCTGTGCCAACTGGAATGCCTGCAGCCCTTGCTCAATACCCACACGGAAATCCTGGCCACCCTGAACGATCAGGATTGGGGTGTTCCATTTATTTGCGTGCTCGATCGGGTTAAACTCCTTATAAGCTTTTGGAGCTTTAGTATCCCAATAAGGGCCTTTCAGTTCGTTGTTTGCAAAGAAAAGCTCCTCGGTAGTGCCATACCAGCTGCGCATATCAAACAGACCGTCGTGGGCGATAAACGTTTTGAAGCGTCCTTCGTGCAGGCCTGCCAGCATAAATACGGAGTAACCACCATAGCTGGCACCAACTGCACCCAGTCTGTCTTTGTCCACATATTTTTCTTTGGCTACATCATCAATCGCAGTCAGGTAATCGCGAATGGCCTGGCCGCCCCAGTCGCCACTGATCTGGCGGTTCCATTCGTCGCCGTGGCCCGGCATGCCGCGTCTGTTTGGTGCAACCACAATGTACCCATTAGCTGCCATCAGCTGCATGTTCCAGCGGTAAGAATAGTATTGTGTAAGCGCTGATTGAGGTCCGCCCTGGCAGTAAAGCAAGGTTGGGTACTTTTTGTTTGGGTCGAAATCTGGCGGATAAACAACCCACGAGAACAGGTCTTTGCCATCGGTAGCTTTGGTAATGCGTGGCTCAACTTTGCTCAGTGAAAGCTTGCTGTAAATTGCGTCATTAACATTGGTAAGTTGCGTTAGCTTACCAGATTTTGAGTCAACACGGAAAAGCTCTGCAGCGTGGTTCATGTCGGTGCGCGACACGATCAGGCTGTTACCTGACTGGCCAGCAATGTCATTGATATCAAACTGGCCTTTCGTAACCTGCTTAATATTTTTAGCCGAGAACTTGCCCAGGTTTTTCGGTAACTCAACTTCAAAAAGCTGAATGGTACCTTTGGTAGGCGCTACAAACCAGATCTTGCTGCCATCTTTGCTCCAGGTAAACGAGTTTATAGTTTCGTCCCAGTCTTTGGTCAGGTTGTATTTTTTACCTGATTTTACATCCGAAATGATCAGCTCATTCTGGTCAGCTTCGTTGCCGTCTTCATCCATTGCCAGCCAGGCCAGTTTTGTGCCGTCTTCGGAGTAAGCTGGTGCTGTGTCGTAGCCTTTGTTGCTTTCTGTATAGTTGCTCGTTTTACCAGAGGCCAGGTCATAGCGGTAAATATCGGTGTTGGTGCTAACTGCATATTCTTTACCAAACTTCTTTTTGCTAACGTAAAGTATAGCTTTGCTATCCGGGCTCCAGATCATGTCTTCCAGTCCGCCGAAAGGCATTTGCGGTGTATCGTGTGGCTCACCTGGCATAATGTCGGTAGCCGTACCTATTTTGCCATCGTTGTAGGGAGCAAAGAAAACGTGCTGAAACTTACCATCTTCCCAGGTATCCCAGTGACGGTAGTTCAGGTCGTCGTACACATAAGCGTTCGCTTTCTTAAGTTTTGGGTACATATCAGAGCTATGTACTTTTTTTACTTCCACCTCGCGCGAAAACAACACATACTTTCCATCCGGAGAGAAGCGAATATTGCTCAGGCCGCCTTCAAAGTTGGTTAGTTGCTTCGGCTCGCCTTTTCCGCCGGTTAGTTGCCATAGTTGGCCTTTGTGCAGGTAAATGATGTTCCCGGCCTTGTCGATATGCACTACGCTTTCGCCACCCTTTGTAGAGGTGATCTGTGTTGGTTGTCCGCCAGTTACGGGAATACGGTAGAGGTTTCGCTCGCTGCTGTTCTCGTCCATATTTACATAGCCAACACCGTATATTACCGATTTGCCATCGGGTGTTACCGTTTCAGCCGAAACACGGCCTAGTTTCCAGAGTAATTCCGGAGTCATGCGCTGTTGTGCCTGCGCCATAGTTACAGCAAACACGCCAGCAAGTACAAGTATCTTTTTCATAATCCAAATGTAACCTAAATGCTGCTATTTAGAAATGATAGTTGCGCAAAGAGATTACAGGATTTTGTAGTTCCTGAACTATAGTTGTCTTATATTTGCAGCAATGAAAGGCACAATGGCTCATATGCACCATCATCATGCACGAAGCAACAGTTTCGGAGCCGCTTGCCTATGGATTTGCTAGAAGTATAAACGTATATATCCAAAAAGCCTGACTCCGAAACGAGTCAGGCTTTTTTGTTTTAGTCTGAATCAGGATTTTCAGGATTTGGAAGGATATACAGGATGTAAACTTTATCAGTACTGGCGCGGAAGTTTCTTCCGTGTCGGAGTATAAAAGCGAATCTGAGATTCGCAACTATAGCAAGGCACGAAAATGATTTTCGCGCCAGAACTTTAAACTTTTAACTCTAAACTCTTAACTAAATGAATCTGGTTATAGTTGATTACAAGGCTGGTAACGTGCAGTCGGTGATGTTTGCGCTGGAGCGGCTGGGTATAAATGCTACCCTGAGCTGCGACTTCGAAACTATAAAGTCGGCTGACAAGGTGATCTTCCCGGGCGTAGGCGAAGCTTCGTCAGCCATGACCCAACTGAAGTCCCGCAACCTGGACAAGCTGTTACCGACACTGGAGCAACCCTTTTTTGGCGTTTGTCTGGGCATGCAGCTGCTTTGCCAGCACTCCGAAGAAGGCAATACCGATCTTTTGGGAATTATTCCGTTGCCGGTGAAGCGAATTGAGACAGACCTGAAAGTACCGCACATGGGCTGGAACCAGCTGGAGAACTTACAGTCGCCACTTTTTGTAGGTATAAAAGAGCAGGACTTTGTATACTATGTACACAGTTATTACGTGCCGATGAGTGAGTATACCATTGCCCAGACTTCGTACCCGGAGCCATTTTCGGCTGCTTTACACTATAAAAACTTTTACGCTGCGCAGTTTCACCCTGAAAAAAGCGGACCTGCAGGCTCTCAAATCCTGAAAAACTTTTTAGCCCTATGATGGAGATCATCCCAGCAATAGACATAATTGGCGGCCAGTGCGTACGCCTCACCGAAGGCGACTTTGCCCAGCAAACCACTTACGACAGTAACCCGCTGGAAGTAGCCAAACGATTCGAAGCGCATGGTATTAAGCGCCTACATTTAGTTGACCTGGATGGTGCCCGCGCCAAGAAACCCGTGAACCTGGCCGTATTGGAGACTATAGCTGCCAACACTAACTTAACGATTGATTTTGGCGGTGGCTTGCAGTCTGATGAGGCGGTAAAGCAGGCATTTGATGCGGGTGCCACCCATATCACAGCCGGAAGTATAGCCGTGCGCGAACCTGAAACGGTTAAGAACTGGCTGATAAAGTATGGTCCGGAAAAGATCATCATCGGGGCAGATTTCAAAGGTACCAACATTGCCATCAGCGCCTGGACCGAAGAAAGCAAATACCCGCTGCAGGATTTTATATCTGGCTATGTAAAAACGGGTGCCAAGCTGTTTATCTGCACCGATGTGAGCAAAGACGGAAAACTGCAGGGGCCATCCATCAACACGTATCGTCACCTTAAACTTGCCTTACCCGAAGCAGATATTATTGCCAGTGGCGGTGTTACAACTATAGCTGACCTGGAGCAGTTGCAGGAAATTGGTGTAGCCGGTGCAATCATCGGTAAAGCCATTTATGAAGGCACTATATTATTGAAAGACTTAGCGCGATTTATATGTTAACCAAACGCATTATTCCCTGCCTGGATATTAAAGACGGCCGTACCGTAAAGGGTATTCAGTTTGAGAACATCAGGGATGCAGGCGACCCGGTAGAACTGGCCAAATGGTATGCCGAGCAAGGAGCTGACGAACTGGTTTTCCTGGACATTACCGCTACCAATGAAGAGCGCAAGACCTTTGCCGAACTGGTGCGCGATATTGCGCGCCACATCGACATTCCGTTTACCGTGGGTGGTGGCATCAGCTCGGTGGCCGACGTGGAAGTATTACTGATGGCAGGTGCTGATAAGGTATCTATCAATTCATCTGCTATCCGCAACCCGGAGCTAGTGAGAGAATTAGCCGACCGTTTTGGCAGCCAGTGTGTGACTGTAGCCATCGACACCAAATATACAGAAGTCAGCGGCTGGAAGGTATATACCCGTGCCGGAACTATAGAAACTGAATGGGCAACTATAGCCTGGGCTAAAAAAGTGGTAGAACTGGGTGCCGGCGAGATTCTGCTGACAAGTATGAACAACGATGGTACCAAAGCAGGTTTTGCACTGGATATTACCAAAGCGGTTTCAGAAGCTGTTTCGGTTCCGGTAATTGCCTCAGGCGGTGCAGGCAACATGCAGCATTTTGCAGATGCTTTTAACAGCGCTCATGCCGATGCCGCTTTAGCTGCCAGCCTGTTTCATTTCCGAGAACTGGGAATACCTGAACTAAAGCGGTTTCTGAAATTGCAGGGGGTAGATATAAGAATATAGAATTTCTGGCGCGGAAGTTACTTTCGTGTCGAAATATAAAAGCGAATCTGAGATTCGCAACTGTAGCAAGGCACGAAAATAATTTTCGCGCCAAGTAAGCCAGGTTAGAAAACACCTCTCTAACTTTTTAACTTCTAAACTTTCTAACTATAAGATGTTGGATTTCGATAAAATGGGCGGATTGGTGCCCGCTATAATTCAGGACGAGCATACCAGCCAGGTACTGATGTTGGGTTACATGAACCAGGAAGCACTTGATAAAACACGGCAGGAGGGACTTGTAACCTTCTTTTCCCGCTCCAAAAACCGCCTCTGGACTAAAGGAGAAACCTCTGGTAATACACTGCAGGTGGTAAGTATAGCCGAAGACTGCGACAACGATTCTATACTCATAAAAGTAAAGCCTAACGGCCCAACCTGCCATACCGGAGCAACCAGTTGTTTTGGCGAAGAACAGACTGCTAAAAGAGCAAAAGCGATTCAGTTTATCGCTCAACTGGAAGAGGTAATACAACAACGCAAAGCCAATCCGGCAGAAGGCTCTTATACAAATTTCCTGTACGAAAAAGGTATAAACAAGATAGCGCAGAAAGTAGGGGAGGAAGCCGTAGAAACTGTTATTGATGCGGTGGCTGGTAAATTAGATACCATGAAAGGCGAGGCGGCAGACCTGATCTACCACCTGTTGGTGCTATTGGCTGCAACTGGCTTAGAACTGGCCGATGTGGTAACTGTGTTGCAGGAGCGCCATCAGAAGAAATAAATAGTATAACTATTATGTAAAACAGCGACAAGAATTACCTATACTTGTCGCTGTTGTTTTTTAAAGGGTTGCTTTCAGTTTAGCGTTTGCGAAAGTACCGGTTATAGTTACGTCGCAGCTTCTTGGGTTAGTAGGTGAGGTAGCAGTTGGATCAGGTACATTTTCCATTGTTAACTCAAAAGTGCCACTAATGAGTTGGTGCTTTTCGTTATAGTTCGTGATTTCCACAGAGCCGTTCATTGCGTTTGCCTGGCTGAAGAATACTGATCCTGATGTAGGACTGGTAGCATAACTATAGCTGGTTTTTGCTTTTCCGTTATCCGGGTTCGGAAGTGATTTTAATACGTAATTTCCGACATACCCACTTGGCAGGTCAGCTTCTGCTATTTCGAAGGATATATCATCTTTATCACCACCTACATAAATGGTTAGTCTTTCGTTTTCAGTTAAAAACGCGCTTTGCAAATTAGCAGATGTGTAGGTGGCATTTTTGGTTTCATGATTATCATGGTACATAAATGCCCGGTGCATAGTTAGCGCCATTTCCGGGATAACTTCGTCAGCATCTCCGCCATCGGTGTCGCAGGAAAAATTTAAGAAAGTTAAGGCAGCCAGGCTAAAATACAGTAATGTCTTTTTCATACGTTTTATTTTACAAACTGCTTAACCAAGATGATGCCAGATATATTAATTTGCTAATATAAATTGCTGAATTGCTTCGGCAACTTCCCCGCCACGTTCTTCCTGCACAAAATGCCCGGCTTTATATTTTATCACTTTTGCATTTGGAAATTCCTGTTCCCATTTACCCAGGAAATGAAGTGGTAGCAGTTTGTCTTTTTCGCCCCAAAGTATGAGTTTGTTTATAGTTCGTAGGTTTTGGCGCTGGTTCCATAGTTCAGCAAAGTAAGGGTTAGCATCTTGTAAGGCAACTGCAAATTTCCAGGTTCCTGTTTTGTTTGCTGTAAGAGGGCGCTGGTAATGGGCTTTAATGTCGCGCGTAAGGTGTTTGCGCTCGTGGTAGCCTTGTGGTAAAAGTATAGTTGCCGAAAAGCCTAACTGCAGGTATAAAAAACGTCCAATCCTTCCTGCCATAAACTCACTGATTTTCATCATTCGCTTTTCGTGTTCCAGACTCCACATCCAGGTATTCAGGATCACAAGGTTCTTCACGTTTTCGGGGTAACGCAAAGCGTAGCGTAACCCAATTGGTCCTCCAAAATCATGCACCACCAGTGTGATATTCTTTACTTGCAAATGAGCCAGTAGTGCTTCCAGGTTGTTGGCATGCGCTTCGGGGGTATAAGCAAACGTATGCTCTGCAGGCTTATCAGATAAGCCAAAGCCGAGATGGTCTGGCGCGATACATCTGAAATTACGGCTCAATGATTTTATTTGCTGGCGCCATAAAAAAGACCAGGTAGGCGTGCCATGTACAAAAACTATAGCATCACCCTGGCCTTCATCTAAGTAATGCATCCGGCCGGCGGGCAACTGCAATGTGTGGTGCGCAAACGGGTATAAGATGCGGTCAAGCCATTTCGGAGAGTTCATCGCTTTATAGTTTAAAGGTACAGGTTTATCCTCTTTTATACTTCATGATCAGCAACGTGGCTACATCGTCAATCGGATAATTGTCATGTAAAAGATAGTGATGCGCCATACCATCTACAGATGCAAAAAGCAACTTAGCTTCCAAATCGGGAAAGGGGATACCTGCTTCAACAAGATCCTGTTTTATATGTGCCTCTACAAAAGTGGTTTGCTCAGCCATCAGTTGCCTTACAACCACCGATTGCATCCTGATACTGTGCAATAGTTTCCAGAACTCCTTTTTCTCTTTCAGCAACTTAACCGTTTGCCGTATATGCTGCTCAATTCCGGAGCCAGTGCTATCGTGTGTTTCCTGTAAAGTAACCTTTATATCGTTTATACCGCGCTTAAAAATTTCATCCAGCAGTTCGTCTTTGCTTTTGAAATAATTGTAAAGCAAGCCCAGCGAAATTCCAGCATCTGCGGCTATCGTCCGGATGGAGGTAGCTTCGAAGCCCTGCAATGCAAAAAGGCGCAAAGCCACCGTTAATAGCTTGTTTATAGTTTGTTCTCTCTTCTCCTCAAATCTATTCATGAAATTGAATGAACGTTTGTTCAATATTAAACTATAGTTTTTGGGTTACCAAGTAAAATTTTGATCCCGTATGTAACCAGTTGTTGAACAGGGCTGAAAGATTAGCGTATGTAGCCTAAACTTAAACACATCCGTGAATTTCAGATCGCTGCTTCGTAAATGGTGGGCCTGGGCTATAGTTGTTCTATTGCTCTTGTTCGGTATAACTATAGTGCTTACAAAACGCTATTTCACACCCTGGTTAAAAGATAAGTTGGAAACCACCGTGCACGCGCAGACCAAAGGCTTGTATACGCTGAAACTATACGGGTTTAGCACCTCGTTGCCGGGAGCTCGTATAGCTGCCGATAGTGTACATTTTATACCGGACTTTACGGTTTGGGAGAAACATGATAAGGCAGCGAAAAAAGGTACTCCCCAAAAAGACAAAGTGCCCCGCACCTTGCTGGATCTGCGCACAAATGAACTCGTTATTTCTGGCGTTAATTTTTTAGAAATACTGCAGGGCAAACCGCTTGATGTGCGGTTACTGAAAGTGCAGCAACCTGTTTTGCAGGTAACAGAAATACGCCCGGACACCACGCAACAGCAAGAGCCTTTACATAAAATGCTGCAAGGCATTGCCAAAAACCTGCATATTAACCGTATTCAATTGCAGAACGGAACTATCAGGATAAAAGAAGGCCGAAAAGCAAAAACAGATAAGATTTACGCAGCAAATTTTACAATTGAAGTGGAGGACCTGCGGCTGGACAGTGCTTCGTTCTATGACCGGAACAGAGCTTATTATGCAAAAAATTTGGCGCTGGAGTCGGGAGAGGTTGGCTATAGTTTACCCGATGGGACTTATAAATTACAGGCAGGTGCTGTAAAAGCAAACACAGCAGATGGCACCCTGAACATTGGTGATTTTAAAGTGTTGCCCCTGCTGAAGTATAGCGAAATGGCACGCCGCGAAGGAAAGGCAATATCACGTATAAAACTGACAGTGCCCGAAATTAACGTAAGCGGTGTAAACTATAGCACGCATTCACGGTACAGCAACCTGGCAGCTAAACGGGTAGTCATTAAAAATCCGTCGTTGAGTGCTTACATGGACAAGAAAAACTACGTGCAGCGCGGCGAAAAACCATTGCCCCACGACCTGGTGCAGCAACTTAAAACCGGCTTAACTATAGCCCGGCTTAACGTACAAAACATGCAGGTTCGCTACGAGGAACTTGTTCCGGAAGCCACCCAAACCGGCAAACTGACCATTGAAAATATACAGGCAAGTATACGAAACATCAGCAACGACAAAAACCTGATGTCGGGCAAAACTCCTGCAGTTGCCCATGTGCGCGGAAGTATAAATGGTACGGCACCAATTAAAGCAACCATACGGTTAAACCTGCTCGACCCGGGTGGGTATCATACGTTAAAAGGTAGCGTAGGACCTGCCAACGCTGCTACGCTTAATCCTATATTGGAACCTACTGCTTTTATAAGTATTAAGGAAGGCCGAATTCAGAAAAGTGATTTTAGCATCGAACTGAACAGGACCAAAGCAACCGGAAACCTGAACCTATACTATAGCAACCTGAAAGTAGATGTATTGAGCAAAGACGAAGATAAACGCCAGACCTTCCGGAAAAAGATACTCTCTAAAATTGCGAACAAAGTGGTTTTAAAATCGGATAATCCAAAAGAAGGGGAGAGCTTGCGCCCAGGTCCGATAAACGTTGCCCGATCGCGCAAAAGATCTGTGATAAGTTATTGGAAGGATTGCCTCTTGAGTGGATTCAGAAGTGCCGCCGGTGTTGAGAAATTAGGCGCAGACCTGCAGGACCCGAACAGGTAAACTATAGTGCTGTTTGCCATAGTTCAGTAAGGTATAGTTTAGCAGTAAGTAATTTGCCAAAGGTGTATTTAAACAAACTATAGGGTTACAACTGAAACTATAGTTTCGCTACACATTTGTCGTCTTGATCAGCAGCTTTCTGTACTTTGTAAAAATGCTTGATTTGGAAACAAAGCCCAGGTATTTGTCACCCTCTACCACTGGAAGGTTCCAGGCTCCCGAAGTATCAAATTTCTTCATTACATCCGCCATGCTATCATCGTGTTGCACCAGCACAGGGGGCTTAACCATCAGCTCTTTGGTTTTAACGGTATCGTAGCGGGAGGTATTAAACATTATTTCACGGATATCTTCCAGGAGAATGATACCTGCCAGCGTGCCATTGGCATCAACTACCGGGAAAAGATTGCGGCGGGAATGGGCAATTACATCTACCAGATCGCGTAAAGTGGCTTCCGGACTAATGGCCTGAAATTCCGTTTCGATCAGGTGCCGGATCTTCATAATCCGAAGTACGGTCGCATCTTTATTGTGGGTAAGGAGCTGACCTTTTTGCGCCAGTTTCTTTGCCTCCAGAGAGTATGGTTCAAAATACTTTACAACCGCATACGAGGTAGCAGACACGATCATGAGCGGAATGATGAGTGCATAGCCGCCAGTAATTTCAGCTATCAGGAATATACCCATTAACGGAGCATGCATTACGCCACTAAGTATACCGGCCATGCCCACCATGGTAAAGCTGTTTACAGGCACATTTCCTAATGCGGTCAGGTTTACCAGTTTTGCAAAAAAGAAGCCCGCAAAGGCGCCAACAAACATGGAAGGGCCAAAATTACCACCTTTACCACCCGACACCAGCGTAAGCGTAGACGCAATTACTTTTACCAGCGCAAGCGCCCCTGCAAAACAAAGCACCACCCATTCGTTGGTTCCGAAAAACCGGAGCCAGCTGTCTTTCAACAGCAACTCTGCATTGTCGTGCTGCAACAGTTTTATGGCTTCGTAGCCCTGCCCGAAAAGTGGCGGAAACAACATGATGAGCAAGCCAAGGCATAAGCCTCCGATAAGGGCGCGTTTGTATACCTTACCGGCCAAGGGTTCAAATATCGCTTCTATCCAATGCACGGTGCGGGTATAGTATACCGATATCAGGCCAGTAAGTGCACCTAACACCATGTAAAAAGGAATATTGCCGGCGTAAAAATCATTTATCTTTTCTACATAAAAAAGCAGGTCTTCGTCGAGTGTAAGTGTAGAGCAAAGCGTACCGACTACAGCCGCAATCATAAGGGGTATGAAAGCAGAAATGCTTATATCTGTAAGTAGGATTTCGATGGCAAACAACACGCCTGCAACCGGTGCATTAAATACTGCCGCAACACCGGCAGCAGCGCCACAAGCAAGCAGTAGCGTGCGTTCGCGGTAATTTAAGTGGTACGACCGCCCGAAGTTTGACCCAATAGCAGAACCGGTAACAACTATAGGCGACTCTAGACCGGCAGAGCCACCAAAACCCGCCGTAATGCCACTGGTAATTACATACGAGTACATCTTACTTCTGCGGACGATGCTTGATTTCTGGGCAATGCTATAGAGGATACCGGCAGTACCGCCTTCTACTTTACCTTTAAAAAACAGCTGTATTACCATTACCGTCAGCAGGATACCAATAATAGGCAGCACAACCAGCAGCACCGGCGTATCGAGTAGGCGGCCACCATAGGCAAGCATAAGGTACAGGTAATGTACAATGGTTTTAAGTATAACGGCTGCCATACCTGCCGTAAGCCCTACAAGGGCACTGGAAATAAGCATAAACTCGCGGCTGGAGGTATGCCGGCGCAACCACAAAAGAGGTAATTTATACTTTTTATAAAGAGGCATTGGGGTAATATACGTTTCGATAGACACTGGCGCCCTGGCAAAGGTAATAACTAACCTTGGCAGGTACATTAAAAAAAAGATTTGCTTTACCGGCAATTTTTTAAAGCGGTTGCTCCAACCTGTGTACCTACTTTTCAGTTATAGGTTAGTCTGGTTGTGAAATTGCAGAAAGATGGCTCAAATTAAAGACCTAAGTAGTTACCTGGTGCAAACCGAAGCGCATGGCCCTTTTGATATCATTGGGGACGTGCACGGCTGCTTTGATGAGTTGCAGGAATTACTGGAAAAGCTTGGCTACCATCTGGCTTTTGACAAAGAAACGCATACCTTTCAGGTAACACACCCGGCAAAGCACAAAGCCGTTTTTGTAGGCGACCTGGCAGATCGTGGCCCTAAATCTCCGGAGGTAATACACCTAGTGATGGATATGGTATCGGCAAAGCAGGCATACTGTGTAAGCGGCAACCACGACGACAAACTATACCGCAAATTAATTGGCCGGAATGTGCAGGTACGGCATGGCCTGGAACACACCATGGAGCAGCTAAGCCATTGCAGCCCGGCTTTTATCGCAAGAATACGCGATTTTATGGGTAGCCTGCCTCACCATATTCTGTTGGATGAAGGCCGTTTGGTAATTGCACATGCCGGCCTCGCTGAGCACCTGCATGGCCGGCACAACCGCACTGTTCGTGACCTGTGCTTATATGGCCCTACTACCGGCGAAACCGATAAACATGGGTTACCTGTGCGCCTGGACTGGGCCGCCAACTATACCGGGCATGCAATTGTGGTGTATGGCCACACCCCTGTGCTGGAACCTGCCTGGCGCAACAACACCATAAACATTGATACAGGCTGCGTATTTGGGGGCAAACTTACATCGCTGCTTTACCCGGATAACATCCTTACTGCAGTAAAAGCGCACCGTGTATACGCCGAATCAGTCAGACCGTTCCTGCAACATCCTGCCAGCGCCTGATACGCTGGTGAGTATTATTTTGCTACATATTATATCTTTCCAAAACACAATTAACCTTAGTATGCGTAGTGTATTTAGCAGGTAAGATGCCTGTTAGTTACTTGTGTTCTGTTATTTAACGCTCTCCGATCATGGATACATGGAAAAAACTGCTGGTAACAATGGATTACAGCCGGATGGATGAAATTCAGGTTTGCTATACTGCTTTTCTGTGCCGGATATTACCCATCGGAAAAGTATATTTTGTGTATGTGCGCCAAAAGCAGGACATTCCGAAGGAGGTGTTGCAAAGCCTGAATATTACAGATGCCATGGATTCGCATCCGGAGGCCTTACAGGAAATGCAGAAACTTGTTCAACATTACTTTAGCGGCATAAATAATGTATACACTGAAGTACTGGTTAAAGACGGACATCCGGTAAAGGAGCTATTAAAAACTGCCAGACAATTAGAAGTTGACCTATTTGTAACGGGCCGTAAGCTGCGCCTTCGTGGTAGCGGTATACTTTCGCATAAACTGGTACATACAGGCGATGTAAGTGTTTTGCTGATACCTGAAACAGCGGAACCTAAGCTAGAACACATAGTGGTAAGTATCGATTTTTCTGAGTACTCTAAAATGACGCTGGCCTACATACAGCAACTTGCCAGCGCAAAACCTGAACTCCGAATTACCTGCCTACATGTTTATGAAGTACCAACCGGATATATTACACTTGGTGTGAGCTACGAAGAGTTTGATACCCGTACCAGACACTTTGCCGAAGACAAATTTGGGAAAATGATGGCCGAGTTTCCTGGGTTAGAGGGCCGCACTTACTTTAGCCTTGTGCGCAAAAATATATCAGATGATACCGGCGAAGTAGTGGTGTTGGAAGCAAACCGTGCCCGTGCCGACCTGCTTGTAGTGGGAGCACGTGGTATGTCAGGTGCGACCTTACTGTTAATGGGTAGCGTTACAGAAAAAATTATCCGTAAAAATGATGACATCCCGTTGCTGGTAATCAAAAAGAAAAATGAGAACCTTGGTTTCCTGGATGCACTGATCGGTTAAATAAATCTATAGTTTGTTAATTAGCGGAATCATATTTTCGCAGAACTTTTATACGTAAACCGAAGCAAGAGATAACCTATAGTTCCGGCGATAAGGGATGCGGCCAATATCCCGAACTTGGCTAAGGGGAGTAAGTTAGAATTTGTAAAGGCGAGGTTGGCAATAAAAATAGACATTGTAAACCCTATACCTCCCAACAACCCGGCACCGGCTACATGCAGCCAGCTAATATTGCCAGGTTTAGCGGTAACACCTGTTAGTGTAGCCAGCCAGGTAAATAATAAAATGCCTACAGGTTTGCCAAGTACAAGTCCCAGCATTATTCCCAGCACAACGGGGTCCCTGAAATCATCAAGCAAGCCAGCATCAATTCTAATGCCTGCGTTTGATAGCGCAAATATGGGCATAATAGCAAATGCTACCCATGGGTGCAAAGCATGCTCCAGGCGGCGAAGGGGAGAAAGGGCTGCTTTACAGTTTGTTTCTACGGTCTGCAAGGCATCCTGAAAATGGCCCTGCATCTCATCATCATCTTCAGGTTGTTGCAATAAAGTAGCCGCCTGTAGTGCTTCCAGGTCAGTGATGACATGTTGAGTGTAGGAAATAAATTGTTCTTCTGAAATTTTGGAGCGCGCAGGTATAGTTAAGGCCAGCAGTATACCAGCTATAGTGGCGTGCACTCCGGATAAAAGGAAAGCGACCCACATTATGATACCAAGGATAATGAAAAACCAGATCTTCCGGGATTTGAGGGCACTTAACACCAGTAATATACCAAACAGACCGATACCAAACCATAAGCTCAAGAAGTTTATATCCGATGTATAAAAAAGGGCTATTACTAGCACAGCACCTATATCATCAACTATAGCAAAAGCCACCAGAAACAGTTTAAGAGATACATTTACCCGGTCGCCGAGCAAAGTAAGGATGCCCAGTGCAAAAGCAATATCCGTGGCCATCGGGATACCCCATCCACCGGCACCTTCCTGGTTTGAGTTCAGGTAAAAGTAAATGAGGGCAGGCACGGCCATACCACCTAAGGCAGCAACTACCGGAAATGCAGCACTCCGAAATGATGATAGTTCTCCGGTTAGTATTTCTCGTTTTATTTCCAGGCCAACCACGAAGAAGAAGATCGCCATCAGGCCATCGTTTATCCAGAGAAGTATAGGTTTTGATAAGCCAAAATTACCGATACCAATCGTAAATGGCGTGTTCCAGGTGCTGAGGTATGTTTCGGCCCAGGGCGAGTTTGCCCATACAAGCGCAAGTGCGGTTACGGCCATGAGGAGTATGCCGCTAAATGCTTCAGCGCGCACAAACTCTTGAACCGGTTCAATTACTTTTTTTAATAAAGTAGGTCTTGTATAGTCTTGCAAAGTGCTGCAGGTTAAGTTATTACTGACTTAGTAATATTAACTTAACCTGCAGGGGTAAGGTTTTAAACTATAGCATTACGGTATCAACCCCAGAGCTTGCCATTCGCTTGTTGGCAGCGGCAGGTCTTTAATCAGGCCATTCTCAATATCCAGCACCCAGCCATGTACTGTAGGGTATTTTAATGATTTATAAGCACGGTGCATTACCGATGTGGTACAGATGTTTTTTACCTGGGCAATCACGTTCAGTTCGGCCAGTCTTTGCAGTTTGGCTTTTTCGGTTGGCAGGCTATCAATTTCCTGGCGGTTCTGGATATAGATATCGCGGATTGGGCTTACCCAGTTCTCAACTACGCCTGTAGCCGAACCTTTGTACGCAGCCTCAACGCCACCACAGCAATAATGCCCGCAAACAACTATGTGACGCACATCCAAAGCATCAACAGCATATTCCAGCACAGCTAGTAAATTCATATCGGTTAACGATACCTGGTTGGCAACATTACGGTGGATGAATAATTCGCCGGGCTCTGTTTGCGTAAAGCTGGAAATTGGCATACGGCTATCCGAACAACCGATGTAAAGAAAAGGTGGTTTCTGGCCCTGGGCCAGCTGTTTAAAATATTCAGGAGTCAGTTCAAGCTTTTCAGCTACCCACTTTTTGTTATTGTTTATCAGGTCAGTGTAATCGTGGTAGTGCATGTGCCTTTAGTTTATGTTCAGTCCGGCAAATATAGACAAGAAAAATTTTAGCAGAAACAGGCTTTTCCTGGCTACACAATCTCTTTTGTGATGTATCTTGAGTTTAAGATACTAAGCGCCCCCATATAGCGCAGGCTGAATTGCAAGACATCACCAACTTTATAGTTGTTCTTATTTTCACCTAGTTCTATTACCAGCATATCAGAGCTTGCCCCAATTACGCTTAGTTCATCTTTGGGTAGCAGGAACTTGGGATTAACATCCAGCAGGCCAATATCAAGTATAGCCCGGTGCGATGTTTTACCATACAGGCTTTCATCAATCTCATAGTTATCGCCGCTGGGGTTTTCTGCCAATATGCCAACCGGTACCATGGGCTTTTCTGTCAGCTCTATAATTTCGGCCTGTAATTCAAACACATCGTCGTGCATGCCTTCAAAGGTCTCGGCGGTAAACAGGTTTAGTCCGAAAAAAAGCGCCTCGCCAATCCGGAAATGGTTGATGCCTTTAGGCAACTGGTGCGTAAACAGCAATGGAATTGTAACAGAAGTACCACCCGAAACCCAGGGTATATTTTTGTTGAATTTGGCTTCGATGATCTGCTTGTAGAGGCTTAGCTGTATAAGTTTATCCTGAGTAGGCATTACCCCGTGCAGACAATTAAAGTTAGCGCCTAAACCTATAACTTTTATCCCTGGAAGCTCAAAAACCTGCGCATAAAAGTCTACCAGTTCTTCACCAAGTACGCCCTCGCGCAAGTCCCCCATTTCAATCATGATGATGATCTTGTGCAGTTTTTTACGTCGTACGGCCTCCTCCGAAAGCAGCCTGATTATCTCTAGTTCTGTCTGGAAACTTACATCTGCATACTCTATAATGTCGGGTATACTGCCTTTGGGGGCGGGCTTTATGTATACAGTCTGAACGTCGGGGGCTATTTTCTTTATCGCTTTCAGGTTTGTTACCCGTGAATCATGAATTTCACGAACGCCAAGGGCCAAAACTTCTTCCAAGAATTTTTCTTCGCCGCAAAGTAGTTTTGTAACAATTCCCCAGTCTATGCCATGTGCTTTAAATACCTGGTTTAAGTGTTGGTAATTGTGTTGTAGTTTGCTGCGGTGAAGCTTTAAAACTGCCATTTGTTATCGTTGTAATCTATATTCTAAATATTTATTAGTGAAGCCCATTTTCTCATACAGGTGCCTGGCAGGGTTTTGCGGCTCCACATGCAGTGCTATACTTCCTGATACAGTTTCTGTAGCGAGCTTCACCAGTTTTTTGCCAACACCTTTGCCACGCTGACTGCTGTGTACAGCTACGTAAACTAGAATATTTTCCGGTATATAACCGCTCATCCCGGTATTGTTCAGAATAAGTGCACCAACTATATTTTCATTTTCCTTGGCTACCAACACAGCACCGCCTTTACCTTCTGCCAGCGAAAGCGCATATACTATACACTTGGCAATGTCCTCTCGTTTATCACCATATGCATCCAGGTGATGATAGAGAAAGTCAATGACTTGGTTGCGATCTAATTCGGAATTGTGCTGTGGGGTATAGATTTTATAAGTGGGGCTCTCTGTTGTTGTCATGTTTTTAATTGCAGTTCTAAAAAGCTTATACGATAAGTAAAGGCTTCATCTGCTTTTTTTTGTTAATCTTATTAAAGTTTAATTATACTGCAGCTGCAGTGTCGGTGGTTATCCTTAATATACTTATAACTGCCGCATTTTCAAATGAAAATGGCCAAACGGGTTTTTAAACAAGGCTATGGTTGATTTTGTGTGCGGTTAGTTTTGTACAATATCTTATAGTTTCAGCAAGTGGTAGATTTGTTGGAAATGCAACTTGCTTCATCATTTAGTTAGGAGAGTACAATTGACTTCACTGCGACTATCTATTTAAATCACGCACTTATTTTAATATAACCTATCTTATGTTTGATTATATTTATATTTCATACGTATGTAATACTATTCTGAAGTTATATTATTAACCCCGCCAAACCATGATGACAAAAGCATTCTACCCGGTGTTGCTTTGTCTGTTAAGTTGCTTCTCTCATTTCGCAGAGGCGCAGGAGCATCTTATTCCCCGGGATACTGCTTTTTTCACCAGTAACGCCAGCAAAATAAAGCTACCTTTTAAACTGGTACACAACCTTATTGTTATCCAGGTTCGCATCAACGATTCTAAGCCGCTTAACTTTATACTCGACTCCGGGGTTAACAGCACGCTTATTACCCAACTGCACTACTCCGATAGCCTCAGTCTGAACAACTCCCGGAAAATAACAGTGCAGGGCCTTGGTGAGGGCTATGCTATCGAAGCACTTATCTCGAGTGGTAACAACATGTACCTGCCTACTATTAAAGGCGAAAACCATGAAGTATATGTGTTGCTGGAAGATATTTTTGATCTGTCGAGCCGTATGGGGATGCCGATACATGGCATTATAGGCTACGATATTTTCAAGAATTTTATTGTGAAGGTGAACTATAACACCCAAATGATCACGCTTTATAAACCGGATACGAAACTCAAGATCAACAAAAAAGCCGAAGTGCACGAGTTACATATCGAAGATTGCAAAGCGTACCTGTTTGCAAATGTAAGGCAGTATAACGGCGATACGCTGAAAGTAAAACTGGTAGTAGATACCGGTGCAAGCCATTCGCTTTCGTTATACTTACCTACCAACGAACGACTAAAACTGCCACCCAAAGTTATGGAAGCTTACCTGGGCCGTGGGCTGAGCGGCGATATAAATGGGAAGATCGGGCGGCTAAACAGTATGTCGATAGGGCGGTATGAATTTGCAGATTTACCAGCCTCATACCCTGACGAGGAAGCCATACGCGTTGCCCTGAAAGTAGCTAACCGGAACGGCAACCTGGGTTCGGATATCCTGAAACGTTTTACCGTAATTTTTGACTACCCGCATAACCGGCTTGTGCTGTTGCCTAACCGCAAGTATAAGCAGCCTTTCAGTTATAACATTGCTGGTTTTGAGGTAAGTACGCCTATGCCCGGATTTAAAGTATATGTTGTGTCCAATGTCTCTAAAAATTCGGCAGCGCAGCAAGCAGGTATAAAGGCAGGCGATCAGCTTATTTCCATTAACGGGCAGGACTGCCAGGAGATGGACCTGAACAACATACTGGATATGCTGGAGGGCAGGCCGGGGCAGCAATTGCGCCTTACACTTAAACGCGACCTGGCACCCTATAAAGTTATCCTGACACTGGAGAGCAGGATCTGAACTATAGTTAAGCCGCAGGTTGCTGCAGGTCCTGTATTATTTGTAACAGCAACAATATTCCCGCCAACACGATCAGGAAAATGCCGGCATATACCCTGGCCTTAGGCACTGGCTGTTGTTCTGCTTCACCAAACTCATTTACCCGCGTAAACCGCAAACTTGTAAGCAAAAGCCCGTTACCAAAACTCAGCCAGATAGCCGCTGTCAGGGCCTGGCCTACCAGGAAAAGCGTAACCAGGCCTATAACAGAAAATAAGATACCGATCATTACCGGCAGGTTCAGGTTCTTCATCATCGCTAGTCAGAAAAGGCGCAAGTTAAACCTTAAAAGCTAATTTCTATAGTTTGTTCATTTTGAAATCCACTATAATTATACTATTAAGTATATGACGTATAATTTTTATTTGAATTTTGGATTGATTGTTGTTTATGAAAATTTTTAGTGAAAACATTTGCACCGTTTTAGTAGTATTTAACCACTAAAAGCTTTTTTTACCTACTGTTAAGAAATGAAAAAAAAGGTCCTTTTATCTGGTGCTAAGCCAACGATAAAACACGCTGCCACAAAGCGTGCGACTTTTTCTGCCCGCATATGCAGGGCAGTTTTCAGGTGCGCCTTCTCTACATTCAGGTGCAGGCCCTAGGCCGACGATTTATCGGATCGCCTACGCGGTGATCCTGCTTCCCAACCAATAAGTTTTTTCAGGATACATCCGTGTAAGCTCAGCTTTTTCGAAAGGCAGCTCAAGGCACTTGTATTATCTCTGTTTTAGCACTACAGGCTGTTCAGGCAGCCAACTATAATCTGTTTTATATTTAAATGACCAATTTACCGGATTTTATAGTTACGGTGGCAAATGAAAGCCACGTGGGTTACGCGCAAACAATTTGCGACGAAATGGAAGCTTCGGCGAAGGCCCGTGGTACCGGTATAGCCAAACGCAAACCCGAATATGTAGCCCTGAAAATGCAGGAAGGGAAAGCCGTAATAGCGCTGCACCCGGATGGTAAGTGGGCTGGTTTCTGCTACATCGAGACGTGGGGGCACGGCAAATACGTGGCTAATTCTGGCCTTATAGTTTCGCCGGAGCTACGCAAAAGCGGCCTTGCCCGCCAGATCAAGCAAAAAGTTTTTGAACTATCACGCACCAAGTACCCGGATGCCAAAATCTTTGGTTTAACCACGGCGTTGGCGGTTATGAAGATCAACTCTGGCCTGGGTTACAAACCAGTTACTTATTCTGAGCTGACAGATGATGAGTCGTTCTGGAAAGGCTGCGAAAGTTGCGTAAACTTCCCGATACTGACGAGCAAGAACCGCAGCAACTGCCTGTGCACGGCCATGCTATTTGACCCGGCACAGGAGCCGACATTTATACCATTGCCGGTTACAGAGCAAAAGCCAGCTGCAAAACCAGCCAGTTTGCAGGAGCGTTGGGTGCGTTACCGTCAGCGTTTGGCGGTGCAGCCGGTACTGTTACCAGATCAGGATAAAGACGAAAATAAGCAAGCCTCCTAAGGCTATCAAAGTATAATCTATAGTTATGAAGAAAGTTTTGTTAGCCTTTAGCGGCGGTTTAGATACATCTTATTGTGCCATTTATTTGTCGCAGGAACTAGGGCTGGAAGTATATGCAGCTTTAGTTGATACCGGCGGCTTTTCTGCAGAAGAAATCCAGGAAATTGAGCGCCGCGCTTATAGTTTAGGTGTTAAGCAATTCACGCACCTTGATGAGAAAGAAAGCTATTACAAGAGCTGCATTAAGTACATGATCTTTGGTAATGTGCTGAAGAACAATACCTATCCGCTTTCAGTGAGCGCGGAGCGTGTAACGCAGGCCTTAAGTATAGCCAACTTTGCTAAAAGCATTGGTGCAGATTACGTAGCACATGGTAGCACCGGCGCTGGTAACGACCAGGTTCGTTTTGACATGGTTTTCCAGGCCATCATCCCGGATGTAGAAATCATCACGCCTATTCGTGATATGAAACTGTCGCGTGAAGAAGAGATCGAATACCTGCGCAAGTATGGCGTGGAGATGGATTTTACCAAAGCGCAATATTCCATTAACAAAGGCATTTGGGGCACATCAGTTGGCGGCAAAGAAACACTGACTTCACATCTGCCATTACCTGAATCTGCTTACCCGACACAGATTACAAAACAGGAAGCGGAGCGCGTAACTATAGTTTTCAAGAACGGTGAGCCGGTTGGGTTGAATGATGAAATCTTTGAAAGTCCGGTACAGGTAATTCAGCGTTTGCAGGAGATTGCCGGTCCGTTTGCTATAGGCCGCGACATCCACGTGGGTGATACCATTATCGGCATTAAAGGACGTGTTGGTTTTGAAGCTGCGGCACCAATGGTAATTATAAAAGCTCACCACACCCTGGAGAAGCATACGCTAACTAAATGGCAACTATACTGGAAAGACCAACTGGCAACCTGGTACGGTAACTGGCTACACGAAGGTCAGCTGCTGGACCCAACCATGCGCAACATTGAGGCTTTCCTGGAGAGCACACAACAAACTGTAACAGGTAAAGTACATGTGCTGCTGGCGCCATATAGATTCCAGGTGGAAGGAATTGAGAGTGAACATGACCTGATGAGCGATAAGTTTGGCAGCTACGGCGAAATGAACCGCGCCTGGACTGCTGACGATGTGAAAGGCTTTACCAAGATTTTTGGTAACCAAACCAAACTATATCACAACGTTAACAATACTACTGCAGCATGGGCAACGGAAAAGTAAAAGCAGGTATAATTGGCGGAGCCGGCTATACAGGCGGTGAACTGCTGCGCCTGTTGCTGAATCACCCGAATGTAGAGCTGGTTTTCACACACAGCAAGAGCCAGGCAGGTAAACCAGTACACATCGCGCACGCCGATCTGTTAGGCGAAACCGATCTATACTTCAGCGACTCGTTTGATCAGGAAGTGGATGTGCTGTTTTTATGCGTTGGTCATGGCGAAGCGAAGAAGTTTTTAGCTGAGAACAGTTTTGCAGAAAGCACTAAGATCATCGACCTGAGCCAGGACTTCCGTTGGAACGGGGAAGCAGGCAAAGCGCAAACTATAGATGCGGCCCGTCGTGCTTTTACTTATGGCTTACCGGAAATGCTTCGCGAAACTATACAACAGGCACAGCACATTGCTAACCCGGGTTGCTTTGCTACGGCCATCCAACTGGCCTTGCTACCATTAGCTGCCAAAGAGTTGATCACTGATGAAGTGCATGTAAGCGGCATCACCGGTAGCACCGGTGCGGGCCAAAGCCTGAGCCCGACATCACACTATAGTTGGCGCAGTGGCAATATTTCCAACTATAAAGTGCTTAACCACCAGCACCTGAATGAGATCCGGCGAACGTTGCACGAACTACAGCCAGCGCAGGAGTTGCCTGCCATCCATTTTGTACCGTATCGCGGGCCGTTTACGCGTGGTATACTTTGCACCAGTTACCTGCCTTGCAGCTTAACTATAGCCGAAGCCTGCGAACTATACAGCAGCTATTACAGTACACATCCATTCGTTTGGATAAGCGACAACACTCCTGACCTGAAGCAGGTGGTAAATACCAACAAGTGTATTTTATACCTGGAGAAACAAGGCAACATGCTCGTGATCACCAGCATGATCGATAACCTGCTGAAAGGCGCATCAGGCCAGGCGGTACAAAACATGAACCTAATGTTCGGTCTGGAAGAAACCGCCGGATTAAAGCTGAAACCGGCTGGGTTTTAAGCTATAGTTTCAGGAGATGTCATCTCGAACAAAGTGAGAGATCTATCTCAAATTCAAAATAGATTTCTCGCTACAGCTCGAAATGACAATAGTATTGAAAACAACAATTAAACAATATAACCATCAACAATTAAAGCTATGTACGTCGAGTACTTCCTTTACTGTCTTACTTCCTACATCTAATTCAACGAATAAACCATGAATCTCTTCGACGTTTATCCTGTCTTTGATATTAATCCCGTACGCGGCCAGGGCTGCTACATCTGGGACGACAAAGGTACCCGCTACCTGGACCTGTATGGCGGCCACGCTGTAATTTCAATCGGCCATAGCCACCCGCACTATGTAAAGCGCATTGCCCGCCAACTATACGATATCGGTTTTTACTCTAACTCGGTGCAGATGCCGATGCAGGAAGAACTGGCTGCAAAAATCGGAGAGCTCAGCGGATACCCAGACTATAGTTTGTTCCTGTGCAACTCCGGCGCTGAAGCCAACGAGAATGCTATCAAGCTGGCTTCTTTTCAAACAGGCCGTAAAAAGATCATCGCTTTTAAAGGCGCTTTCCATGGCCGTACATCGGCTGCCGTAGCTGCTACCGATAACCCATCGATCATTGCACCGGTTAACGAGACAGATAACGTAGTTTTCCTGCCCCTGAACAATCTGGATGCTTTTGCGCAAGCCCTTAATGAACATGGCTCAGAACTGGCTGCTGTAATTGTAGAAGGCATACAGGGGGTAGGCGGCGTGCATATTCCGGAGCCAACTTTCCTGAAGGCGGTAGAAGCTGGCTGCAAAAAAGCCGGGGCTCTGCTGATCTTGGATGAAGTGCAGTCGGGTTACGGTCGTTCTGGTAAATTCTTTGCGCATCAGCATGCCGGTGTGAAGCCAGATCTGATCACGGTGGCAAAAGGAATGGGTAATGGTTTCCCGATAGGCGGTGTGCTGATCAGCCCGAACATTGAAGCAAAGCATGGCATGCTGGGTACTACATTTGGCGGAAATTACCTGGCCTGTGCTGCTGGTATTGCGGTGCTGGAAGTGATGGAGCAGGAGCAGTTGCTGGATAATGCCACCCGCATGGGCCAACGCCTGATGCAGGAACTACAGGCATTGCCGGGCGTACGCGAAGTGCGTGGTCAGGGCCTGATGATAGGAGTAGAGCTCGAAGAATCGTGCGCGCCGATACGAAAAGAACTATTGGAGAAACACCGCATTTTCACAGGTTCGTCATCCGACAAAAACACGCTGCGCTTGTTGCCGCCACTAACTATAAGCGCCCGGGAGATAGAAGCTTTTGTGTCGGCGTTTGAATCTATTGTTTATACCCTTCAGGAAAACTAAGAATGAAAAAATATACTTCTGTGCACGATGTGGCCGATGTGAATGAGCTGGTTAAAGAAGCGCTGCACCTGAAAGAAAATCCATACAACTATAAAAAGCTGGGCGAGAATAAAACCCTTGGCCTGATCTTCCTGAACCCAAGCCTGCGTACGCGCCTGAGTACCCAGAAAGCCGGACAAAACCTGGGCATGAACGTGATGGTGATGAACCTGGACAAGGAAGGCTGGGCACTTGAAACGCAGGATGGCGCCATTATGAACGGTACTACGGTAGAGCACATCAAAGAAGCTGCAGCTGTGATGGGCGAGTATTGCAACATCATCGGTATCCGTTCATTCCCGAAGCTGCAGGACCGCGAAGAAGACTATAGCGAAGACCTGCTGAACAAGTTTATCTCTTACGCCAATGTACCGGTGGTAAGCCTGGAGTCGGCTACACGCCACCCGCTGCAAAGCCTGGCAGACCTGGTAACGATAACCGAGCAAAAGCCTGCAGGTAAAAGGACTAAAGTAGTGTTAACATGGGCTCCGCACGTAAAGGCAATACCGCAATGTGTAGCCAACTCGTTTGCCGAATGGATGCAACAGGCCGATGTGGAGCTGGTGATTACCAACCCGGAAGGCTACGATCTGGCCGATGAGTTTACCAAAGGCGCTACGGTGCTGCATAACCAGGACGAAGCTTTGAAGGATGCGGACTTTGTATATGTAAAGAACTGGTCGAGCTACGAGCAGTATGGCAAAGTGCTGACAGATGGTGAAGGCTGGATGATGACCAACGAAAAACTGGCCCTTACCAACAACGCGAAAGTAATGCACTGCCTGCCTGTTCGTCGCAATGTAGAACTGAGCGATGAAATTCTGGACGGACCAAACTCGCTGGTACTGGAGCAAGCCATCAACCGCACATTCGCTGCGCAGGCTGTTCTGAAACGCATGCTGGAATCTTTGAACTAAGAATTTTAAGATTCAGGAATTTTAGGATTAAGCTTTAACTATAAAATAAAACTGTCATCTCGACAATAGGAGAGATCTATCACAGATTTAAGCTGATTTAGATTTCTCGCTTCTGCTCGAAATGACAATTTAAGTACTTCATGCAAAAACTCACGATAGTTAAGATCGGTGGTAATGTGATTGATGATCCCCGGTTGCTGCACCGCTTTTTGGTTGATTGGGCTGCAGTAACTGGTCCGAAGTTGTTGGTACATGGTGGCGGTAAAATTGCGTCGGCCATTGGCCAGCGGCTTGGCATTGAACCTAAAATGGTGGATGGTCGACGTATTACAGATGCCGAAACGCTGGAAGTTGTAACGATGGTGTACGGTGGCTTGGTGAACAAGAATATTGTGGCGCAACTACAGGCACTTGGCAATAATGCTATCGGCTTAACAGGTGCAGACGCCAACATTATTAAAGCAGAAAAACGTCCGGTTAAAACTATAGATTACGGTTTTGTGGGTGATGTAAAAGGCCCTGAAAGTATAAATGTTGCAGCTTTGGATGCTATGCTGCAGGCAGGATTCACACCTATAGTTGCCCCGCTCACGCACGACGGAAAAGGCTCGTTGCTGAACACAAATGCTGATACAGTAGCTTCGGTTTTAGCGGTGGCGATGGCACAAAAGTATAAAGTGCAGCTGCTTTACTGTTTCGAGAAAAAAGGCGTTTTGGAAGATGCAGCCAATGATGATTCGGTTGTAGAGTTGCTGACACCTGATAAGTATAAAACGATGCAGGAAAAAGGGCAGGTGTTTGCAGGCATGTTACCGAAACTGGATAACGCGTTTGCCACGTTACAAAGTGGGGTAAGTATAGTTAAAATAGGGCAGTCAGAAGATGTGCTGGCGATGGCAGAAGGGAAGGCTGCCGGAACAACTATAGCCCTGGAAGCATAAGCATGACCACAGACCAACTATACAAAGAATCACTAGAGCTGTTGCAGCAACTGATCAGCATTCCATCCTTTAGTCGCGAAGAAGATAAGGCTGCCAATGCCATCTATAGTTTCCTGGAGCGCCATGGCGTAAAAGCTGAGCGACAAGGAAATAACGTGTGGGCTTATAACCAATACTTCAACCCCGAGCTGCCAACTATACTTTTAAATTCGCACCACGATACCGTAAAACCAAACGCCGGCTATACTATAGATCCGTTCACGCCAACTATAATAAACGGCAAACTATACGGACTGGGAAGCAACGATGCAGGTGGTTGCTTGGTATCGCTGATTGCTGCATTCCTGCACTTCTATCCGAAGCAGAATCTCAACTATAATTTTATACTTGCCGCCACCGCTGAAGAAGAAATATCAGGTACAAACGGGCTGGAGTCTATACTTACGAAACTAGGTGAAATTGACTTTGCTATAGTTGGCGAGCCTACCCAAATGCACCTGGCCGTAGCCGAAAAAGGACTGCTGGTACTGGACTGTGTAGCCCACGGCAAAGCTGGTCACGCCGCCCGCGAAGAAGGTGTGAATGCCATCTACGAAGCGTTGCAAGATATCGAGTGGTTCCGCAACTATAAATTCGAGAAAGTATCCGATACGCTTGGTCCGATAAAGATGAGCGTAACCGTAGTGCAGGCTGGTTCGCAACATAACGTAGTACCGGATACCTGTAAGTTTACCGTGGATGTGCGCGTGACCGACGCCTATAGTTTGGATGAAGTGCTCGAGACAGTGAAACAGCATGTAAAGGCAACTGTTACGCCACGCTCAGTACGTCTGCAGCCATCCAATATTCCAATTGATCATCCTATAGTTCAGGCAGGCATAAGTTTGGGGTGCAACACCTACGGTTCACCAACCACTTCCGATCAGGCGTTGCTACGTGTACCATCCGTTAAACTGGGCCCCGGAGATTCCGCCCGCTCTCACACCGCCGACGAATACATCGAACTAAAGGAACTGGAAGAAGGCATTCGTCTCTACATCCAAATGCTGAGTATAATTAATAATGAGTAATGATGAATGCCTAATAGTTTAAAGTTAATCGAACACTAACTATTTTCATTTTACATCAACAATTTAACAATCCAACAATTTAACCATCAATCAGATGAAACTCTGGCAGAAAGACATACAGGTACAGGCAGAAATAGAACGTTTTACGGTGGGTAACGACCGCGAAATGGACCTGGAACTGGCACCGTTTGATATACTTGGCTCGCTGGCACACACGCGTATGCTGAACCAGGTTGGATTGTTGGAGCAACACGATTTGGAAGCTGTGCAACGCGAGCTCAAGCAACTGTACAAAGAAGTAGCGCAGGGTAATTTTTTGATTGAAGATGACGTGGAAGATGTGCACTCGCAGGTAGAGCTGTTGCTGACCAAACGCATTGGCGAAGCTGGTAAAAAGATACACAGCGGCCGTTCGCGCAACGACCAGGTGTTGGTTGACCTGAAACTATACATGCGCCACCAACTGCGGCAGGTAGTAGAAGCTACAGAAACTTTATTCCATACGTTGCAGCAGCTAAGTGAACAGCACAAGGCTAAATTGTTACCTGGCTACACGCACCTGCAGGTGGCTATGCCATCGTCCTTTGGCTTGTGGTTTGGCGCCTATGCCGAGAGCCTGATCGATGACCTGTTGGTTGTACAATCTGCTTACAAAATCAGTAACAAAAATCCGTTGGGTTCCGCAGCTGGGTATGGTTCTTCGTTCCCGCTTAATCGCCAGCTAACTACAGAATTGCTTGGTTTTGAAAGCCTGAACTATAATGTGGTGTATGCGCAGATGGGGCGTGGTAAAACCGAGCGCGTGGTGGCAACGGCACTGGCAACTATAGCTGCAACTATAGGCCGTATGGCGATGGACCTTTGCCTGTACATGAGTCAGAATTTTGCTTTTGTGAGTTTGCCGGATGAACTGACTACCGGCTCCAGCATCATGCCACACAAAAAGAACCCGGATGTGTTTGAACTGATCCGTGGGAAAAGCAATAAACTACAAGGTCTGCCAAACGAAATAGCACTGCAAACTGCAAACCTGCCATCAGGCTATCATCGCGATATGCAGTTGCTGAAGGAAAGCCTGTTTCCGGCATTTAATACGATACTCGACTGCCTGCAGATGGCAAACTACATGCTGCCGAAGCTTATAGTTAAAGACAACATCATGCAGGACGAGAAGTATAAATATGCCTTCAGCGTGGAAGTGGTGAATAACGAAGTACTGCAGGGCGTGCCTTTTAGAGACGCATACAAGAACATTGGAGCAACTATAACCAACGGCACGTTTGAAGCGCCTACTCAAGTAAATCATACCCATGAAGGAAGCATCGGAAACCTTTGTACTGAACAAATTAATCAGCAGATGCAGCAGGTGTTACAAGGCTTTGATTTTGAAAAAGTTGATGCGGCTATAGAAGCATTGCTTGCTAAATAGTAGTTTCTACCTAGTTCAGGTTAAACTTCTGCGGCTTTACGGTATTTAGTTTGCGTGAAGTCTGCAGGAGCGTGCCAACTATAAGCGCAACTATAACAGCCAGCCCAATTACAAGATAGGTGAGTACCTTCAGCATTTTTACACTTCTGTCTGCTGATTGGTATAGTTCCTGTCCCACATCGCCTTGCACCCGGATGAGCGCGTGCAACGGCGTCAGTAAATCCTGAAAAGCTTCCTGACCTTCGGTGCGGTATAGTTGCCTGGCTTCTGCTTTCTGGCCCTGGGCGCTTAGGTTTAAGATACGATCCTGTATGTCAACTAACTTCCTAAATTGTACTTTGTAAGTAGCCAGTTCCTGCAATTCCTTATCAACGAGGTAAGTGTTTTCAAATTTTTTTGCAAGCGAATCTATAGTTTGGGCGTTGGTAGTTATTTGCTGTCGCAGCCTTTTATGCTGCGAAATGTCTTCTGCCATTACATGTTCTTCTAACAACATCCGGTTCTGGTAATAGCGCTCCAGTATTTCCGAAATGTCCATTGAAGGCACCAGTCTATCCTGGTATACAGACTGGAAATTCCTGCCCACGCGCTCCATCGTGTAGCTCACAAACCAGTTGGCAAGCACAATTATCACAAAAATAGTCGCAAATGCCAGGGCTATTTTATTGCGCTGCTTCAACCCGAAACTCCAGCTCATCTTTAAGTACGTTTGTTGTTTTGTATCTAAGATAATCATTTTGAGTTAAATAACTCTTCCGGCTACGGTTAGCTAGCTAGTACAGGCCGCTTTCATCCTATAGTATCTTATTTATTTAAAAAAACTTATAGTTTTCTCAGCGTATAAGGGTCACACAGTATCAATCTCATTCAGAAAATTATACCTATTGATTCCGATTAAGATACATACCCAACCAGACGATTCAACCTGCGGACCTACCAGCCTACATGCTGTTTACCGGTATTTCAAGGACCCCATTCCGCTAGGCGAAGTGATAAAAGAAGTACCCTACCTGGATGAGGGAGGTACGCTGGAAGTGATGCTGGCCTGCCATGCCTTGCAGCGCGGTTATGATGCAACCATTTTCACTTATAATCTAAATGTATTTGACCCTACCTGGTTCAGCCTGTCCAACGAAGAAATTATAGCCAAACTGGAAGAGCAGCTAACCATTAAAACAGGTAAAAAACTCAAAAGAGCCTCCCTTGCTTATATCGAGTTTCTGAAACTGGGCGGCAAACTGCGTTGCGAAGACCTTACCGTAACGTTGCTTCGCACTTTTTTCGATAACGGTATACCAATGCTAACAGGTTTAAGTGCAACCTACTTATACCGCAGTGCCCGCGAATTTGCCGACGAAGCCGGTAACTCGGTTTATGATGATGTACAGGGTTACCCGATGGGCCATTTTGTTGTGCTCTGTGGCTTTACCGATGATCTGCAGCATGTAGTAGTTGCCGATCCTTATCCAGAGAACCCATATTTTAAAAACAATTATTACGAAGTCGGACTTTCGCATCTGCTTAGCTCAATCATGTTGGGCATGTCAACCTTCGATGCAAATCTATTGGCCATAGAGCCGAAAAACACCCAAACTGAAAACACTTAACATGCGAAAAATAGTAGTAGTCGATTACCCGAAAGACTGGGAGACGAAAATGGAGGATGTAGAAGTTGTTGATGCCCAGACGTACCTGACAGATACTACTTATACAGATATAAAAAACGCCCGAATATTTAATCTTTGCCGATCATATAAATACCAGAGTGCCGGTTATTATGTGTCGTTGCTGGCTGAGGCCCGTGGCCACAAACCCATACCCAGCGTTACCACCATGCAGGACCTTAAAACGCCAACTATAGCGCGGGCCATTACCATGGAAATTAACGACCTGGTACAGAAAAGCCTTAGTAAGTTAAAGTCTAAAACCTTTACCCTGAGCATATACTTTGGCCAGAATGTAGCACAGAAGTACGAGAAGCTTTGCAAGCAACTGCACGACCTGTTCCAGGCGCCGTTGCTGCGTGCCCAGTTTGTTTTCAAAGACGAATGGGTGCTGCAAAGTATATCGCCTATACCTGTTACCGATGTGCCGGAAAACCACAAACGTTATATGGTTAAGTTCGCGAAAGCATACTTTGCACGCCACCGTTTTTCAGGTGCCCGTATCAGCCGTAAAGTATACGATCTGGCCATTTTAGTGGACCCAGAAGAAAAAGCTCCGCCATCAAACGAACGCGCCATCCAAAATTTCGTAGAGGCAGCAGAACAGCAAGGGTTTTATACCGAACTCATTACCAAAGACGATTACCGCCGTTTGGCTGAGTTCGATGCCCTGTTTATCCGTGAGACAACTTCAGTTAACCATCATACCTATAAGTTTGCCCGTAAAGCGCACGCCGACGGTTTGGTGGTGATCGATGATCCGGTTTCTATACTTCGGTGTACCAACAAAGTATACCTGGCCGAATTACTAACGAAAGCAAAAGTGCCTGTACCAAAAACCATGATCATCCATAAGGATAACCGGGAACAAGTAGAAGCGGAACTGGGCCTGCCTTGTGTGCTTAAAAAGCCGGACAGTTCTTTCTCGCAAGGTGTGGTAAAGGCTAAAGATCGGAAAGGACTGGAAAAACAGCTGGATGAAATGCTATCGGATTCTGAGCTAATAATTGGCCAGGAATTTACGCCGACAGATTTCGATTGGCGTATAGGCGTGCTGGATAAACAGCCTTTATATGCCTGCAAGTATTTTATGGCCAAAGACCATTGGCAAATTTATAATTGGAACGGGAAAAAGAAACAGGACGAAGAAGGAGATGATGAAGTGGTGCCGTTTGAGGATGTTCCGTTTCATGTGTTGCATACTGCCCTTAAAGCCGCTAACCTGATAGGTGACGGCTTGTATGGGGTGGATCTGAAAGAAATTGACGGAAAAGCTTACGTAATAGAAGTAAACGATAACCCAAGTATAGACGCGGGTTGCGAAGATAAGATCCTAAAAAAAGAACTATATGCTGCTATCATCAAATCCATTAAACGACGTATCGACAACCATAAAAACATCAGAACCGATGGATAGCCAACCTAAACGCACGCTGCACCTGTTCCAGGGTTACGGTGTGGAAATGGAGTACATGATCGTGAGTAAAAAAGACTTGCGTGTACTGCCCATCACCGACAAGCTGATATATGATGAAGTTGGGCGATACATTTCTGATGTAGAGTTTGGTGAAATAGCCTGGTCTAACGAACTGGTGTTACATGTAGTGGAGCTTAAAACGCAGGGGCCGGTAAGATCCTTAGAAGGTTTGCATTGCAAGTTTCAGGAACATGTTCAGAAGATAAACCAGATGCTGGAAAAGTATGACGCCATGCTGTTGCCAACCGGCGCGCACCCGCTCATGAACCCTGATACCGATACACAACTATGGCCGCACGAGCATAATGCCGTTTACGAAGCCTATAACCGTATTTTCGATTGCAAAGGCCATGGATGGGCAAACCTGCAAAGCACGCATTTAAACCTGCCTTTTGCTAACGACGAAGAGTTTGCTAAACTGCATGCCGCTATCCGCATGATTTTGCCAATATTACCTGCGCTAAGTGCCTCATCGCCTATACTGGACGGTAAAGTAACTGGCATGTTTGATTCTCGGCTGGAAGTATACCGACATAATCAGGGCAAAATCCCAAGTATAGCTGGCAAGGTTATTCCAGAGCCGGTTTTCAATAAGAAGGACTACGAAGAGCAGATACTACAAAAAATGTATGCCGATGTAGCGCCTTACGACCCGGAAGGAACGTTGCAGGAAGAGTTTCTGAACTCACGTGGCGCCATTGCCCGTTTCGAGCGCAATACCATTGAAATCCGTTTGCTGGATATACAGGAGAGCCCGGTAGCAGATATGGCCGTGGTGCAGGCAACTATAGCTGTTATACAAGCTCTGATAGGAGAACGTTGGGTAGCCTTGAAAGAACTGATGAGCTTTGATGAGCAGAGGCTTTCGAGGATACTGGTTCAGGTTATTTCAAACGGACAGGAAACCATACTAACCGACCTGGAATTTTTGCGTTGCTTTGGCTTTGATAAGAAAGGTAATTGTACAGCCGGCGAACTATGGCGTCACCTGGCTAACGAATGCATCAATTTAGAAGAGCAACCGGAAGTACAGCATGCGCTCAATGTCATTCTTTCGCGGGGTAACCTGGCCAAACGTATTTTAGAAGCCACCAGACTAAACCCGGATACCCAGACAATAGAAAAAGTATATACGCAACTGGCGCACTGCCTGCAAAAAGGCGGCGTATACTTACCTGAAAAACCATGCTAAAACTATTGCTTACCTGCGAACATGGCGGCAACCAGGTACCTGCCGTTTACACCTCCTTATTCAAAGAAAAACAGGAAGTGCTGAACTCGCATGAAGGCTATGACATTGGGGCTCTGGAGCTGTTTAAGGAACTGGAGCCCTTAGCAGATAAAACGTTTTATGCTGAAACCTCGCGCTTGCTGGTTGAGCTTAACCGGTCGCTGCACCACGCCAAACTCTTTTCCGATATAACCAAAGATATCCACGACGATGAAAAGGCAGCTATACTAAAGGAATATTACTTCCCGTACCGGGAGCAGGTAGAGCATTTGATAGATGATTTTGTGATGGCTGGCAGACAGGTGTTGCATGTAGCTGTGCACACGTTTACCCCGGAGCTGAATGGCGAAGTGCGCGAAACAGACATCGGGTTACTTTATGACCCAAAGCGTAAGCTGGAACAAACAATTTGCCGCCGCTGGAAACAGGAACTTCAAAACTGTGCTGAAGATATAGTAGTACGGTTCAACTACCCATACTTAGGTATAGCAGATGGTTTTCCGACTTATTTGCGCCGAAAATTTACAGACGAACAATACATTGGCGTTGAACTGGAAGTGAACCAGAAATTTGTGCAGACCGACGAAGCACGATGGGAGTATCTGAAACGTGCGATTTATACGTCGCTAGAAGCTACCCTCTCATATTTCAGGCCTGAACTATCTGCAGAGGATGAACTATAACCTATCATGCTTATAAGCTCATGTGTAATACTGCTTTAATTCTTTAGTTATTAGGTCTACTATAGTTCAGACACCGCACTATTTAGCAAACTCGCCCTAAATACTATAACAAAAACCAACTATATATAGTATGAAATAGCAGTAAAACCCACTTTTAGATTTTTTCAAAATAAACTATCACATAACCCCTTTAACTATGAAATTCAGAAATTTACTTCAATTAGTGTTTGTTTTGATTGCCGGCCAGTTACTTTTTGCGTGTAACTCTGCTAAGTATTATGAGTTTGCTGCACATAAGCAAGCTCCTTACTATGAGGCCAAGCAAAAACAAGCTCCGGCAGTAACTGCTGACGAAACACAAAGCCTAAGCACTATAGCCATGGCCGCAGCCGAAGAAGAAGCCACACAAAAAGCCGAAGCTCCGGCCCTGCAGGCATCTATCGAAACCAAAGCTGTAACTGCTCCTGTAAAACTGGCTCCGGTAGCTCCGGCTAAGATTGAGGCTGCCGCTACTACCAACACAATCTCCGAAAAAGAAGCACTGGAGCTTGTAAAAGAGCGTGTAGCAACTATGACAAAAGCTGAAAAGAAAGAGCTTAAAAAAGACCTGCGCGAAGCCATGAAACAAAGTGGCTCCAGAACATCCATAGTTGAAATCATTCTGGCAGTTCTGCTTCCGCCGCTGGCTGTTTTCCTGCACGATGGTATTGGAACTTCCTTCTGGATCAGCCTTATTCTAACGCTGCTCTTCTGGATTCCGGGTGTGATCTACGCCTTGCTGGTTGTAACAGACACGATTTAACGAACGATATCTGTACTCTTGAAAAGCACCTGCAAAGGTGCTTTTCTTGTTTATAGCTGTTTTGTAATTTAGTGTAAACCGGTAAGGCATTAGCACGTTTTATAAGTTATACTACTGATGTTTTTACAGGCAGTATAAAAGCACTTCAACTATGGATTACAAGGACTATTACAAAATACTGGGCGTCGATAAAAAAGCTTCTCAGGCAGATATAAAAAAGGCTTATCGGACGCTTGCCAAAAAGTATCACCCGGATAAAAATAAAGGCGACAAAACTGCCGAAGATAAGTTTAAAGACATTAGTGAAGCCTACGAAGTAATTGGCGACGAAGAAAAACGGAAGCAGTATGACCAGCTGGGCTCTAACTGGCGCCAGTACCAGAATGCAGGCGGTGGTTTTGGAGGCCAGCAGGGCCAGTATTATGGTGGTCAGCCAGGCGGTGGCTTCCGTGGTTTTGAAGGCGATGCCGATATGTTTGGAGGTGGCTTTTCGGAGTTCTTTCAGCAGTTTTTTGGAGGCGGTGGTGGCGGCTTCGGGCAGCAGGGCAGAGGCGGCAGAGGGCAAGCACCAAAAGGGCAGGACCTGGAAGCTGAAATGGAAATTACGTTGCAGGAAGCATATCATGGAGCGTCACGGTTACTTAGCCTGCACAACCAGCAGCTGCGTATTACTACCAAACCAGGCGTGGCCGACGGGCAGGTGCTCCGGATAAAAGGGAAAGGCGGACAGATGGGCGGTAGTGGCACACCAGGCGATCTGTACATTAAGGTTTTTGTTAAGCCAGACCCTACGTTTGAGCGCAAAGGCAACGACCTGTATACCACCGCCAGCATTGACCTATACACAGCTATACTTGGCGGGGATGCACATGTTCGCACCCTGACCGGCGAATTGAAACTGAAGATACCAGCAGGCACACAAAATGATAAAACGCTGCGCCTGCGCGGCAAAGGCATGCCTGTTTATGGCAAACCCGACCAGTACGGAGACCTTTACGTAAAGATAACTATAGCACTACCAACACACCTGAACACAGAAGAAAGAGACCTGTTTCAGAAACTTCGTGATCTGCAGCAGGAAAAGGCTACGGCCCGGTAATGTATAAACCCAAAGCAATTGAAACTATGTTAGCAACCTTCGAACAACTACAGTATAGCAACCTCATCAATGGTTTTCTGGACAGTATAGCCGAACGTAACCTGAAATTTTATGCCAGCGACCTGCTGGAAAAACATGGTTGCCAGAGCCGGGAAGAACTGGGACAGGCTGTAAAACGTGCCACTGAAGTTTGCAGCTGTATGCATTTGCCCCTACAGGAAAATATAAAAACCGTTTACCGCGCACAAAACGGCCAGGTGATACAGGACTGGCGCCTTTCGCCTATGGCTTATATGTTACTGGTCATCAACTCCGATGCCCGAAACCAGTTAGTTGCCCACCTGCAGGTAGAGCTTATCAAACGTGCCCTTCACCAGGAATAACTGCCGTACTTTCAGGTAACATTACGTGATGTGATTTTAATGCTTCTATCCAGTTAAAGTGTTGGCAAATTTGTGCCATGCCTGGCGATAGCGGCGCCTTTAGGTGTATTTGCTGGGCTGTAAAAGGATGTATGAAAAATAGTGTTTCGGAATGCAGGTGCATGGTTGAACTGGCTAGCTCTTCCAGAAACATTTTATTATGACGCCAGTCGCCGTGCTTTTTATCCCCGATAATGTAATGGCGTATGTGTGCGAAATGCTTGCGTATCTGGTGCATGCGGCCGGTCTCGGGTTTGACTTGCACCAGACTATAGCGCGCAGTGGTGTAGCGGCCAACCGGTATCGGTAATTCTATAGTTGCCAGGCGGGTGTAATGGGTAATGGCATCCTGTGTTGCTTTATGCTGATGGTCTTTGTCCGGCCGGATGGGGTTATCGATAGTGGCTTCTTCGGGAGTATAACCACGAACTATAGCATAATAGACTTTACCTGTTTCCCGTTCTTCAAACAATTTTACTAGTGGGGCCGCAGCTTCCGGAGATTTAGCAAACAACAGCACACCCGAGGTGCCACGGTCCAGGCGATGCACGGCGTATACCTTTTGGCCCAGTTGGTCGCGCAGCAGTTGCAAGGCAAATTCTTTCTTTTCTTCAGCGATGCGTGTACGGTGAACCAGTAAGCCGTTTGGTTTATTGATGGCCACGTAATGGGCATCTTCAAAAATAATATCCAGCACAGTATAAGCGAATTAAAGGGGCAAAGGTACGCATAAATTATAGTGATGTAGACCGGGTAATAGTTGCCATCTATACTTTAACCAACATTGCGCGTAAAATCCTGAAATTAGTGCGGAAGGCAAACTACCAAATCATACCTTTGCACTTCTGAAAACAACTATGGCTTTAGCATTTAATAATCTCCGGAAAGGAAATAAATACAGGCTCCGTAACCACGGCGAAGTATACGAATTTTGGGTAGTAGATATGCCGGAAGAAAATGTGTACCAATTAAAAGACCTGTATACTTTAGAACTATACCTGCTGCACGAGCTTATACAGTTTGGTAAAGGCAAAGACTACGACCTGGAAGAACTATAGTTCAGGCGCGATCTACTTTGCCTTTCAAATCCCAGTGGCTTTTTAAGATTTCCTGGCTGTTGGGTTTCCGAACTATAGTTCGCACATACCGTTCCCCGGTAATGGCACCATCCGGCCGGCGGGTGCCAATAAAAAGCGTTACCGGTTCTCCATTCTCATTGGTTATAAATGTAAGGTCTTTGCCCAGCATTTTGTCATCTATGCGCGCGTCAGGCGAATAGGTTTTCTGTAAAAAGTAAGCAATTTTTTTGTTCAGTGCCATAAGCAGTATACGCCGCAAAATAACATCATGGTTTAAATTCAGGCGTAAAAGGCTGCCCGTAAAAATACTAACGAACACCCGCCAGATCTTAAAATTTAGTTAAAAGCGCCACAAAATCTTATAAATTACGGTATACAAAATTGTACCAGTTAGTTTAAGGTGAGTTATGCATTTAACAAAAGTTAGAGACCTTCTGAAAGTTGAAGAACAATTACCGGCTCCGGAAGTAGAAGACTTTCTGAAATTATACCGCTGTAAAAGTAATGATGTATTGCTGGCCGACTGGTCCGGAATTTTGTATGCCGACAGAGCAAGAGCGGGTTGTACTGCCATTCTGGATACACTGCGGGCGCATCCTTTCCCAAAAATATTGAACAATAACATAAAAGTGACAGGGCATTACCCGGGTGCTATCGAGTGGGTTGGCAAAGTATGGTTTCCGGGGATGTATGCGTTAGGTACACGACATTTTGCATGGGTCTATTCGCCTGCCTTCTATACCCAGATCAGCACCGACGAAATTGTAAAGCTTAGCTCTAAAGTAGAGATCCAGACGTTTTATGACATTGAAGATGCCTGCCAATGGCTGCTGGCGACTCCTTCCCCTGGTGAATAGACTATAGTTTCAGCATAGTTTTGCAATACACGCTAAACTGCGGGCGTTGTGTAAACATAGTTAACTGGTAAGCCAACGTAGCCAATTCTAACACGTATAGCTTAACATAAATATAGCGAAAGATGCAGGCACACGATAATCACTACTTTGTATACATTTGCGGGGGTGAGCCCGGCAATAATTTACAGATCGGCACTTCTGAAAACTTACAGCAACACTTGCAAAAAGGCCAGTCGCACACCCAGAAATTAGTGTATTACGAGCATTACGACCGTGAAGCAATAGCACTTGCCCGCGAAAAGCAGATAAAAGAAAGCAGCTCTAACGATAATCAGAAACTGATCGAGTCAATGAACCCGAACTGGCTGGATTTAAGCGACCTGTTATAAGCGGAAGCTTTCGTGATCCATTTTCTGGAGGAGTACAGATGAATGCTGTGTAGAAGAGGCCGTTAATGGCGGGTATTTTTTGTACCTTTGCGGGGTAAACATTTCTTCCAACCACAGCTTAACTTCCGGATGCTATCAACTATAAGTCGCCTGCGCGAAAACATACGACTACAACTTGTAGTGGTGGTAGTAGGTGTGTTACTTCTGATAGCTAAGTTTGTAGCCTACTTCCTTACAAATTCCAACGCCATACTTACTGATGCCCTGGAGTCTATCATAAACGTTGTGGCCGGCGGTTTTTCGTTGTATAGCCTGGTATTATCGGCAAGGCCCCGAGACGAGAACCACCCTTACGGCCATGGAAAGATTGAATTTATAGCTGCCACCCTCGAAGGTTCGCTTATATTAGTAGCTGGCAGTGTCATCATTTTCAAATCCGTTTACAATCTTTTTGAGCCCCACGCGCTAAACCAACTCGACATTGGTATTCTGTTAACTGCTGCTACTGGTATAATCAACTATCTGGTAGGTTTTATTACACAGCGCCGCGGCGAAAACGTGAATTCGCTGGTGTTGATTGCAGGAGGGAAGCACCTGAAATCTGATGCCTATTCCACAGCGGGTATTCTCATCGGTCTTCTGCTTATTTTCCTGACGGGTATGGTTTGGTTCGATAGTGTGGTGGCTGTAATTTTTGGCGGGATTATCTGTTATACAGGGTATAAAATTTTGCGCTCGTCGGTGGCTGGTATTATGGATGAGGCTGATTATGAACTGCTGCAGCGTATTGTGAAAGTGTTAAACGAGAACCGCCGCGAAAACTGGATCGATATTCATAACCTGCGTGTGATAAAATATGGCACTACCCTGCACATAGACTGCCACTTAACTGTGCCCTGGTATTTAAATGTACTGGAAGCGCACGATGAAGTAGAAGCCCTGGGGGCATTGGTTCGGGATAAAATAGATTCCAGCATCGAATTATTCGTACACACTGACCCATGTATTGAGCCATCGTGCAGCATTTGTATTAAAAGGGATTGCCAGGTACGCCAGCATGCTTTTAAAGAGCAGGTTCCCTGGGATTTTGATAAAGTTATTGCAGACCGCAAGCACAGCCTGTATTAAACAGATTGTTTTTTCGTATTCGCCCTAATGCTTTAAGGTTAATAAACCCGGAGCACAGTCATTGCCGTAAATAAACTATAGATTTATACTTATGGCAACACTGTTTTATACTTTCCTACCGTTTTTGCTTTTCCTGAGTTCATGTAGCCAGCCTGATCCTGAACAATCCCAATCTAAAGAAGCTGACATTACTGAACTGGCTGAAGCAGATACGACAGGGCTAGCGAAAGCTACTTTCGCCGGTGGCTGTTTCTGGTGCACCGAAGCGTATTTTGAACGGTTGAAAGGAGTGGAGGCCGTGATTTCGGGATATGCAGGCGGTAAGGAGCGTAACCCAACTTATAAACAGGTGAGCGCAGGCCTAACCAGCCATGCCGAAGCCGTACAGGTCTATTATCATCCGGACCAAATCACTTTTCCGGAACTGGTTGACGTATTTTTTGCCACCCACGACCCAACCACGCTTAACCGACAAGGCCCGGATCATGGCAAACAATACCGCTCGGTAGCTTTTTACCGCTCGCCTGCCGAAAAAGCAATTATTACAAAACAGATTCAGCAACTGAATGCCTCAGGCAAGTTTAAAAACAAGATCGTAACGCAAGTTGTACCTTTTACCAAGTTCTGGCCCGCCGAAGCCTATCACCAGGACTATTACGCCCGCAACCCTTCAGACCCTTATGTAGTAAGTCTGGCCCGACCCAAAGTGCATAAATTTGAGCAGCATTATAAAGCGAAACTTAAACCTGCTTATAAGAAATAAGCCAGTGGTTATCTAAATATAGTATTTTACCGTAGTATGAAGTCTAATGAAATTAAACTCTAAAAAATAAAACTATGGACTTTATTATTAATTTACTGGTAACAGCGGCGGTAATTCTACTACTTTCTTATGCCATGTCTAGCGTGCATGTTAAAAGCTTCTGGACGGCCCTTTGGGTGGCATTTTTAACAGCAATTTTAACAGCAACTATAGGCTGGTTGCTTGGCGGCTTACTTAACCTGGTTACATTCTTTTTACTCGAGGCCATTGTGGGCCTGATTGTAACAGCGCTGATGCTGAAACTGGTAGATGCACTTGTAAGTAACTTTAAGCTGGATGGTTTTTTTCCGGCATTTATTATTGCTGTTGCAGTGGCTATAGCTTTAGCTATAGTGGGCTGGCTGCGTGGCGAGAATGATGAAGAATACGCAAACCTGGAACAAAAGCCACAAACCGAACTGCTATATCACCACGTATAGTTTAAACTATAAACATTAAAAAAACGCCTGTATAGTTAATACTTTACAGGCGTTTTTTGATTAGGTTAGCTATAGCTTATACGGCGCTTTTCGTGATTGCTTTGTATGGCCAGTTCTATTACTTTAATGGTATTGCGGGCATGTTCCGGTCTAACTTCCAACTCCTGGGTGCCAACTATAGCCTGGTATACATTCTGGTACAGCTCGCTATAGTTTCCGGGTTCGCTTCTATATTTTCCGATGTAAGGTTTGTCGTCTATTTCTGTATGCAGGGTTCCCCAGAGTGCTTCCGGTTCTGTGCCCCAGTTTTGGTCGGCTGCAGTAGGGAAGGAGCCAGCCTTTAATGCGACTTCCTGTACATCCATGCCATACTTAATAAACGTGCCTTTATCGCCGTGAATTATAAAATGCGGCCCTGTTTCGCGTACCAGCATACCAGCTTTCAGAATAGCTTTTAACGTAGGGTAATGCAGCTGCACTTCAAAGTAATCCGGAATAAGTGAGTCTTTGCGTTGTTTTCTGATATCGGCATAAACTTCCTGCGGTTCCCCAAACAACACCAAAGCCTGATCGATGAGGTGTGCGCCAAGGTCATATAAGATGCCGGCGCCGGGTAAATTTTCTTCTTTCCAGGTAGCTAGTTTAATCTCATTCCTGAACCTATCGAAATGAGCTTCATACTCCACCACATTCCCTAACAGCTGTTCTGCCAAAACTTTTTTTACTGTTTTAAAATCGCTGTCCCAACGGCGGTTCTGGTAAACTGTTAATAGCTTATTTTTTTGTTTGGCTATGGCTATAAGCTCATCGGCTTCGGCAGTGGTGATGGTAAACGGTTTATCTACCAGCACATTTTTACCAGCCAGTAAGGCAGCTTTCGCTAAACTATAATGCGTCGGATTAGCAGTCGCGATAACTACAAGGTCAAGTAGCGCATCACTAAAAATGTCCTGCTCATCAGTAACTATAGTAGCATCTGGGTAACGCTGTTTTGCCAATGCTATACTTTCAGGCCGGTTTGCTTTAATTTTTGAGAGCTTCAGACTGGGTACATTTGAGATAAATGGAGCATGAAACAACCTGCCAGCCATGCCGAAACCTATTAAACCAACATGTATAGTTACTTCCATAGTTACAAAGTGCTAAAAGGGGAGAGGGTACTTACTAAAAAGGTATAAACTATAGGTATTATCTAAATGCAATTAGTTCATAGTTAAACACTTAATAACTGAAAATAAATTTAAATAAATATATATTTTAATGAATATATTCAATTTTATATATTTGCAGCCATTAGCCGGTTATGGAGCATCTGGTTTGCTGGATAACAGGCTTCAAATGCTAAAACAAATTTAATACTTAATACATGAAAAAAGTTTTATTCTTAGCCGCAGTAGCAGCTGCATTTACTACAAGTTGCACAAGTGTAAACAGAACAATGCGTGAGCCTAACACACACGTTGAGCTTGTTAAATCTGATTTTACATATTCTGACCAGGTTTCAGCAGAAGCTAGTTCTACTAAAATTTTGGGTATCGATTTTGAGAGAATTCTGAAAGCTGAAGGTGGTTCTACACAAGGAGGCGGTAACGTTAATATTGCATCAATTCCGGTAATTGGTAACATGGTAGCAGACCGTACAGCAAATTATGCCTTATATAACCTGATGGTTGCTAATCCTGGTTATGATGTGGTATTTTACCCACAGTACGAAACGAAAGTTGTAAAGCCAATACTGGGCATCGGTTTGTTAACTAAAATTACTAAAGTTAAAACTACAGCCAGATTAGCCAGAATAAACGCTAATGGTTCTTCTGTTTCAACTGCTAAAGCGCAGAAATAAGCTGTAATTTAAACTATAAAAAAACCTCTGCCTTATGAAGCAGAGGTTTTTTTATGTACTAAAAATCAAACAGATCACTTAAAAAAGATTCTTTCTTTTTATGCGGATGCTTGTTCTCGCGGCCATACTTGTCGTAACCATAGCGCTTATAATCCGACTCGTAATTTTCCTTTTTAGAATAGTGATCACCGGAACGTTCGATGATCTTTTCCAGTTCGCCACGATCTAACCAGATACCACGGCATTTCGGGCAATAATCAATTTCAACTCCGTTTTTATCGCTCATCAGAAGCGTTTCGTTACAGGCTGGGCATTTCATAAATCTATAGCTTTGGTATAGTTTAAATATAATCAAACGCTACTAACAAACTATAACCATCCGACACAAGCATTGCCAGCCACGACAAACAGTAAAGCAACGTTGTGTAAACAATTCAAATTCAATTTATAGAATAGCTTTATGCTACAGCGTTAATGTATTAAGCTATTTAATAACCAAATCGTATGTTAGTTTCCGAAACTATAGATTCTTTTAAAATAAGCTGCTATTTAACATAAAGTATATTATCAGTGACACTTATTTACAAAGTATAAATCAGTCTTATAATTTATATTATGTTAAGTAGTGTTTGAGGCATATAAAAAGGGAAGCCTTTTGAGCCTCCCTCTTTATGTGGTTAACTAAAAATTACTTTAGTCTTTTGCTTATTCTGTCCGCATCAGCCTTACGACCTAAGCGTGTATAAACTGATAACAGGTTTTTAAGTGCAGCCTGGTCTTCTGGCTGTATCTCAATTGCTTTCTCGAAATATGGTACTGATGCCTGGAAATATTTGTTAGCCTCTGCTTCTACAGCCTTACCTTTTTTCTGGTATGTGGCGTAGTCCATTTTCTCGGCTTTTTTGGCAACGTTTACGCCTTTGTTAAACTCAAGTACTGCCAGGTTATAATAAGCATCAAAGTTTTTAGGATCTACTTCAATTGCTTTCTGGTAGCTCTTATACGCACCGTCCAAGTTACCTTTTTTCTCCTGCAGGTTACCTAATACGGCATAAAGGCTCGCATTTTTAGGGTCTTTTTCGATTGCTTTTTCTAATTTAGAAAGCGCTTCGTCTGCACGGTTGTTCTTCAGGTAATAACGCAGTTCTTCCTGCATCATGTATACGCTGTTCGGATGTGCTTTCAGGCCTTCTGCCAGTGCAGCCATTACCTGCTCATCAGATGCTTCTGACTCCTGCAGTAACTGCACTTTTGTTTTATATACATCTTCGCCAGCCTGACCAGTTTTAATCAAAGTATCAAAGAAACCTAACGCTTTTTTATAGTCTTTAGCGTTAATAGCGGCATAAGCACCATACTTCAGCGCAGTAGTATCGCCTGGCTTTACTTTAAGCGCCAGCTCATAGTTCTCTATTGCTTTGTCCCACACCTGGTTGTTGTGGTTCTCTACTGCCTGGTTTAAAACTACCCCATACAGCTGCTCCATACGTGCCGGCACCTGCTTGCCATACTGGCCATCTTTACCATCCAGCTCAATCGTCTTGTTATAAGATTCGATAACTATAGTTGGCGTTTTTTCAGTAGCAAGTTTACCATAGATCGGATGACCGATAATATCCTGGTAAATAGTACCACGCGTAAACCACGTCTTAGCTTTATCTTTTGTTTTTTCGTGCGAAATGGCTTTGTCAATCTCTGTCTGTGCTTTATCCAGTGTACCATTTTTCTGGTTAAGAATGGCACTGTTCACAGCCGAATTCTGAGCGCTTGCCACAGAAATGGTAGCGGCAGCCAGGGCAGTTAAGAGTACTTTTTTCATGCGTGTTTATGAAAGGTTTGTAATAGTTATTTAACGTTAATTGAAAGCAAATAAATTCCTGACCTGCAGAGGTTTATGATTCCTCTGTTGTTTCAGGATCTACCATTACGTCTGGTTGTAAAGTTTCCTCAGGCGTCAATTCCGATTGCTCCAGTACAGCTTCTTCCAGTTCTTCTTCCGGACTCATCTCCACTTTAGCAACCGACGATATCTGGTCACCTTCGTTCAGCTTTATCAGGCGCACACCCTGCGTAGCACGGCCAATTGTACGAATTTCCGAAACATTCAGCCTGATCGTGATGCCAGAACGGTTTATGATCATCAGGTCGTCTGTATCGATCACCCCTTTGATGGCTACCAGTTTGCCTGTCTTTTCAGTTACATTCAGGGTTTTTACACCTTTACCGCCGCGGTTGGTAATACGATACTCATCCAGTATAGAGCGCTTGCCATAACCGTTCTCAGATACAACCAGCAGTTCGGTCTCGTTGCTTTCTACACAAACCATACCAACAACTTTATCTTCTGGTCCGGCAAGTGTTACGGCTCTTACGCCGGCAGCATTACGACCCATCGGGCGAACCTGTGTTTCGTTAAAGCGTATCGCTCTCCCCGACTCCAGTGCAATAATTATTTCGCTGTTACCGGTTGTTAGCTGCACGTCCAGCAGTCGGTCGCCTTCGTTTATAGTTATGGCGTTTATACCGTTAGTTCTTGGGCGTGAGTAAGACTCCAGTATCGTTTTCTTGATCGTACCTTTCTCGGTAATAAATACCAGGTTATGGTTCAGAATGTAGTCCTGGTTTTTCAGATCGTGGATGTTGATGACCGCACGAACTTTATCTTCTTTTTCGATCTGGATAATGTTCTGGATGGCACGTCCTTTGGTCGTCTTCCCTCCTTCCGGAATCTCGTATACTTTAAGCCAGAATACTTTACCAAACTCTGTAAAGAACAACATATAGTTGTGCGTACTCGCCACAAACAGGTGCTCAGTAAAATCAGTCTCTTTAGATGCAGCAACACCTCTTGAACCAACCCCACCACGGCTCTGGCTACGGTATTCGCTTAGTGACGTACGCTTGATATACCCTTCATGCGAAATGGTGATCACCATGTTCTCTTCCGGTATCATGTCTTCGTAAGAGATATCGCCTGTGCTGGCTTCAATACTGGTGCGTCGCACATCGCCGTAACGTTCCTTAATTTCAGCCAGTTCGTCTTTGATGATCTGCATACGCAGTCCCTCGTCATTCAGAATAGACGTCAGGTAATCAATCAGTTTCATGATTTCCTGATACTCTGCCTGAATTTTATCACGCTCCAGGCCGGTAAGGCGCTGTAAACGCATATCCAATATAGCACGGGCCTGAATTTCAGAAAGCGCAAAACGCTCCATTAAACCATTTCGTGCAATCTCAGGGTCGCGCGACGAACGGATCAGGTTAATTACTTCGTCCAGGTTATCCAGCGCTATCAGCAAGCCTTCCAGGATGTGGGCACGTTTCTTCGCTTCATCCAGTTCGTACTGCGTTCTGCGGATAACTACCTCGTGGCGGTGCTCAACAAAGTGATGGATCAGGTCCTTCAGGTTCAGCGTCATTGGGCGGCCTTTAACCAGGGCCACATTATTAACACCAAACGAAGATTGCAGGGCTGTATACTTGTACAGGTTGTTCAGTACAACATTCGGGATGGCATCACGCTTCAGGTCATACACAATGCGCAAACCATCGCGGTCAGACTCGTCACGCAGATCCGAAATGCCTTCAATTTTCTTTTCGTTGATAAGGGCAGCTGTTTTCTCGATCAGCGTAGCTTTATTTACCATGTAAGGGATTTCCGTTACAATGATCTGCTCCTTACCGGTTGAGGTTGTCTCAAATGTTGCGCGGGCACGCATTAACACGCGGCCACGGCCTGTTTCGAATGCCGATTTAACCCCATCGTACCCGTAAATGATACCACCGGTCGGGAAGTCTGGTGCCGTAATGTAATGCATCAGCTCTGCAATGGTAATCTCGCGGTTATCGATGTAGGCTATAATGCCGTTTATAACTTCGGTGAGGTTATGCGGTGCCATGTTAGTGGCCATACCTACTGCAATACCAGATGTTCCGTTTACCAGCAGGTTCGGGAATTTGGCTGGCATAACGCTCGGCTCTTTCAGCGAGTCATCGAAGTTAGGTACAAAGTCTACTGTATTTTTGTCCAGGTCGTTCAGCAACTCATCGGCGATACGCTTTAAACGGGCTTCGGTGTAACGCATGGCAGCCGGCGAGTCACCGTCTATCGAGCCATAGTTACCCTGGCCATCTACCAGCGGGTAGCGCAACGACCATTCCTGGGCCATACGCACCATAGTGTCGTATACCGAAGAGTCGCCGTGTGGGTGGTACTTACCCAGTACCTCTCCTACTATCCTGGCTGATTTTTTATATGGTTTGTTATACGATACCCCCAGTTCAGACATACCATAAAGCACGCGGCGGTGCACCGGCTTTAATCCGTCCCGAACATCAGGTAAGGCTCTCGAAATGATAACAGACATTGAGTAATCGATGTATGCGCCACGCATTTCGTCCTCAATGTTTATTGGTATTATTCTTTCGCCTTCAGTCATGTTTCGAAGTATAAATAATTTGTTTGATAAATGTAATAGCAGGCAATTTAACTAAAAATAGCCATTGCTCTATATAGTTTAGTTCTTATTTTGGCTTTTATCCTTCTCATTCCGCTTCTGTTTTTCTTTGTTAATTTTTACCTTCTCCCCATACTTCATATTTTGTTTTTTCCATATGGGCACGCCTCTGTAAATGCCTTCGCCATGCGGGTGCACCATGCGCACGTTGCATTGCATAATAGGACAGGCAGGCCTGCAGGATGAAACTGATAAAGCGATTAGGGAAATAAAGAAGAGAATCAGGGTTCGGTTTATAGCCATTTGTCGGGGTTTTAGAGAGCAACGAGTTTTATGATTACTCCCATATCCTAAACATACAAATTTACACTTTTTTGTGCAGAAAAACCACTATTTACAAGCATACTTTTACGCGTTTTATAGCTAAAAATAAACATTTACTGCGGATGAAAACCATTGATCGTAAATCCGCCATCTACGGCTATAGTTTGCCCGGTAATGTATGCGGCAGCAGGCATGCACAGAAACGAAACAGCACCAGCCACATCTTCCGGTTTACCAATTTTTTTTAAAGGAGTACGGTTGATCACATTGTTGTAAAATTCTTCGTTTTGCAGCACCGTCTGAGCCAGCGGTGTACTGATGTACCAGGGTGCAACCGCATTTACCCTGATGTTATCCGGTGCCCATTCGGCGGCCAGGTTTCTGGTAAGCTGTGTGAGAGCTGCTTTGGTCATGCCATACACACTGCCAGTGCGCACATGCGTAAGCCCGGCCACCGAAGTAACATGAATGATATTGCCCTGGGCTGATTTGCTTAAAAGCGGATACATAGAACGGTTTAGCTCAAAAGCAGATCGAAGATTCGTATTCATGATGAAATCATACTCGTCGGAAGTATAGGCAGCGGTAGGCTTGCGAATGTTTGTTCCTACGTTGTTTACCAGTATGTCCAGCGCTCCCCAGTTGGTATTCACCCAATTCAGTAACTGCTCACGGCCTTCGGAGGTACTCATGTCAGCCACAAGCGTATGTAGGTTACCTGTAGCGTTGTTCTGCAGTTTTTCCAGGTCCTCACGATTTCTGGCTACTGCCAGCACGTCAGCTCCAAGTTCTAAAAATTCTTTTACGGTTGCTTCTCCAATGCCTTTTGAGCCACCAGTAACTATAGCTTTACGGCCTGTTAAAGCCCATCTGTTATTATTCATCTTATACTTATTTTATTGTGTCTGATTTAAAGAATTAATTACCTAACAGTATAGTGTAAAGATACCCAGCTTTTGTATTTAAACCTTTTATACCAACTAAATACTATAGTTCTGATTAACCATTCTATACTTTGATAAATTCTTCTAAAGAAAAGAGCAGGTTATTGGCCTGCTCTTTTCTTTTAAATTCCTTTAATACGTTCCCAATAGTCCTGGAAGTAACCTTTATCTAACTTAGGCCGGTTGTTTATTTCTTTAAAACTTAATGTGCCGTCGGGGTTTCTCCAGACGTGGTAGACAAACACATACCCGCCGCCTTCTTTTCTCCAGTCATCAAACTTGCCGAAGCGAAGGTCATTGATATAAATTCCTTTTGCAGCAGGCTTAACCGTAAAGTACCCTTTTGTGATTTCGAGTAAACGGCTTAGTTTTTCGTCTCCTAGGTAAGGTGCAAGCAGGTGTGTATTCTGAGGCTCAAAACTATAGTTTACTGTATCATCTTTGTCAAGAAGCGAATAGAACCCGTGATAAAATCCATTGTTAGCTTCTATAGTAACAGACCAGAAAATAGTATTGAGCGGAGTAGGCTTACTGATATAGGAACTATAGTTTATACCTTGCCGTGTAAGGTTATGCTCAAATACCTTGTTGGCAGCCGCCTTAGCCCCAAATGAAAAAAGCAGATATGCCGTGCTAATGGCCAGGCCAGTATAGTTTAGCAACCGGCGTGCAGGATTTGATTTTGGATAAAAAGCAGCAGCAAGTACCAAACCCAGAAAAGGCAATGTATAAAGCGGATCAATAACAAAAATGTTGTAAAACGCGACGCCATAGTTACTGAATGGCCAGAAAAGCTGTGTGCCCCAGGTAGTACAGCTATCGAGCAAAGCGTGTGTTACAAAGCCCCAGAAAAACAGCCAGCCCCACTCCTGCCAGGTAGCTTCATTATTTTTAAATAGCTTTTTCAGCAACAAACCCAGCAACGGCGAAACAACTATAGCAAACAGAAAGGAATGCGTAACTGAACGGTGAAAACTCAACTCACCTACCATATCCAGCAGCGGGCTGGCCAGTACATCCAGGTCCGGAATGGTGCCGGCTATACCGCCCCATAAAAGTGCTTTGTTCCCTAACTTTTTACCAAGTATAGCTTCGCCAACCGAGGCTCCTAATACAATTTGTGTAAGTGAATCCATAAGTATACGAACAGCATAGCCAAACTATAGCAATGCGCTGAACAACCTGCTGTTACAAGTAAAGGTATAATGTCAGATGCAAAACTCCACACTTAAAAATTAGATGCAAAATATTCTGCTTGCTGCCAGTGGAATTGGTTTGATTTTACTGACCATTTACGACCTGATTTACACGACACTATCGGCGCGTGGCGCTGGCCCTGTAAGTAATATCTTAAGCAAAGGGATCTGGAATGTTTTTAAAAAAATAAGTAAGTTTTTTCGGTCGCAGGTGCTGCTAACCTGGGTGGGTATTATCATAATTATTGCCACTGTTGGTAGTTGGGTATTGATGCTTTGGGCAGGCAATGCGCTAATTTTTATTTCGGACCCAAGGGCAGTAGTAAAAAGTGAAACAAACCAACCAGCCGATAATTTTGAACGCATTTACTACACTGGCTATTCGCTATCTACGATGGGGAACGGCGATTTTATTGGTGGCTCTGATTTATGGAAAATATACGCTTCCGTGATCTCTTTCTCCGGGCTGATATTTATAACGATAGCTATAACGTATATGGTACCTGTGCTGGAGGCAGTTACTAAGCGCCGTTCATTAAGCATCCGGATTGCATCGATAGGCTATAGTGTGCAGTCCATTTTGATCAGTAACTGGAATGGAAATGATTTTAAGATGCTAAACACCCAGTTTAAAGGCTTAGAGGATCAATTGGTGCATCAGGGCCAGATGCACCTTGCCTATCCTGTGCTGTTCTATTACCACCATGTCCGGAAAGAAAACAGCCTGCTTTTAAATGTGGTGATGCTTGATGAATTACTCAGCACACTGTACCTATACGTTGATGAAGACAAACGCCCTGACAAGGAATTTATGCTGCCTTTACGGAAGGCCTTAACCAGCTATATCGAAACGATAGGGTCTACCTTTGTAGAGGTAAGTGAAGCTCCCGCGCCTCCCCTCGATGTATCTGAATTACATAAAGCTGGTATACCCCTAAAGCAACCATCCGGTAACGAAGTAGCGCAAATAGCCTACCGGCGATGTAATCTAAAAACGATCATAGATAAAACCGGTTGGGAATGGGAAGACCTGACGCGAAGGGCCTTTGACCCAAAACTAGACCTGCCAGGCCTTATTTAATTACCGGCATCCGCTTAAATTCTTTTGTTCTGTCAAAGAGGTAGCGGAAAGTAGCGTGTGTTTTGTAAATGCGGCCTCCGATCTGCTCTACCAAGTGCATCATTTTTGGGTTAAAATCGCCTATCCAGTTCATTTGCAGGTCCACATAAGGTATGCTTGGGTTGTTCTGAATCAGCTTTCCTGCTTCCACAATCATGGCAGCTTCTACACCTTTGCTCTGGTGCTCCGGGGTTATACCAAACACAATGCCGTACATAGTTGATCCTGCGCCTCTCCAGCGGTGGTATACTAGTTTAAGCTTACCCCACAAATCCATTTTCCCGTTTACATACTTAAACAATTTGTTCAGCTCTGGTATGGCAATAAAGAAACCGACAGGTGCATCGTTATAGTAAGCAAACCACATAATGCGCTCATCAATAACCGGCTTTAATGATTTCATGACGGCTCCAGCCTGTGCTTCGGTCATTGGTTTTACGCCTTCGTGTTTTGCCCACCCTTTGTTATAAACCGTTCTGAAGTCTTCAGTATACTTTGGCAGGTTTGACTTTACCATATGCTCAAAACGGTAGGCAGGGTCAGCTAAAATACGCTTTGCTTTCTCATAATACTTCTCCGGAAGCTCATCATCTACCTTGCGGTAATAGGTATACTGTTTAAAGTATAAACCAAACCCATAGTTCTCAAGCAGGCGCTGATAATACGGATAGTTATAGTGCATGCCATAGTTTGGCGGGTAAAAGCCATCTATCAGCAGGCCCCACCATTTATCGCGGTCTCCCAGGTTTATAGGGCCATCCATGGCTTCCATGCCACGCTCCTGCAACCAGTTTTTGCACGCATCAAGCAACATATTGGCAGCTTCCTGGTTATCAATGCAATCAAAAAACCCCATGCCACCGGTTGGCTGGTCACCGCCCTTAGAGGTTTTAGGGTTTATGAAGGCAGCCACGCGGCCGATCAGTTTACCTTTGTCGTCTTTCAGTATCCAGCGTATAGCCTCTCCGTCCTTAAGTAATTTATTTTTCTTCGGATCAAACACGTTGAGTACGTCCTTATCCAAAGGTCGGATATAGTTCGGGTCTTTTTTGTAGAGGTTTAGCTGAACCTGCAGAAAATCTTTTTCAAGTTCCGGGGTGTTTACTTCTATAAGTTGCATATAGCGCGATACCGTTGAGATCAGAAGTCAAAATAAAGGATTAAACCTGACATATCATAGAACGGGAATTGGACAGGTTTAGAAACAAAAAAGCCTTCAGAAGTTTCTGAAGGCTTTCGGGGTATGAGCCCCCAGTCGGAATCGAACCAACGACCTACTGATTACAAGTCAGTTGCTCTACCAGCTGAGCTATGGAGGCTTGTACTTATGTTTGAATTAAAAAGCACATGTAGTACAAACATGTGCTTTTTGAGGTGAGCCCCCAGTCGGAATCGAACCAACGACCTACTGATTACAAGTCAGTTGCTCTACCAGCTGAGCTATGGAGGCTTACTCTGGTGTGCCTTAGTGTTCTAAAGCGTTGCAAAGGTATGTTCTATTTTGAAATCTGCAAATACCTACTGCAACTTTTTTTATAGGTTTAGCCTAATGTTTTGAATGTCAGGTATAAAAAATTAGCCTCTGAAAGCCTTTAGCTGACGGTTTAGCTGATCTATACGATGCTGGGCATCTGCAATGCGGCCTTCATACTCTTCACGCAGCTTGTCGGCATTTTTTGAACGGGCAAAAAACTCGATGTTGGTTCGTAGCGTTTGTATATCGTTTTGCAGTTGCGTAATCTCACGGCGTATGCCCTGCTCTTTATGCTGCAGCTTTTGTGCTGCATCAGGGCTGCTCTTCAGGCGCTCTACCTGCAGTTTCACAACCATTTCAGCACGCTCTTCAGGGCTAAGGCCAGGTACACGTTCCAGGTAACTTTCCATCAGGGCAATAAACTTCTCCTCTACTTTGGGGCTGCTACGCTGGTTGTTCTGGTCAAGGGCACGCCACTGGCTAACAAACTGTTCATACTCTTCCAGCGAGGCTGGTTCTGTAGGCTGTGATATCTTTTCAGAAATCCTGTCCGTCAGCTCCATCTTTTCAGAAGACAGCTTTTCAAGTTCGGCAGTGCGGCTTTGTTCCTGTGCCTGTTTTTTGTCAAAAAACTCGTTGCAGGCACTTCTGAAACGCTGCCAGATTTTATCGGAATACTTATCCGGCACACGGCCTATCGTTTTCCATTTCTTCTGCAGCTGTATCAGTTTTTCTTTGGTCGCGTTCCAGTCGGTGCTATCTTTCAGGCTTTCGGCTTGTTCGCATAGCTCAGTTTTAAGTCGCAGGTTCTGCATTTTCTGCTCATCAAGCCCTTTAAAAAACTGGTTCTTGTGCTGGAAGAAAGCTTTATAGTTACCCCAAAAATTCTTGTTTATATCCTCTGCATATTCTTTCGGTACCAATCCGGCGGCATCCCACTCTTCTTTTAACTTCTGTATCTCATCGGTCTTGTCGCGCCACTCGTTTATGCGGTCTGTAGTAAAGCCCTGGTAAGCCTGCAGGCGCTCCAGCAAGCCACGCTTCTTCTCCAGGTTCTGCATTTCATGTACTTTGCGGTCTTCCTGGTAAGCTTTGCGGCGGGTATGTACTTTTTCAGACGCCTGAATAAACTTCTCCCAGATCGGGTCTCGCTGGTCGTTTGGTACAGGGCCAATATTTTTCCACTCCTCGTGCAGGTGGCGTAACTCTTCCAACGCTTTGTTGATAGACTGCTCGTTCTCTAAAGCCTCTGCGCGTTCTATCAACTGCAGCTTGGCATCGAGGTTACGTTTGCGGTCCAGTTCTTTCAGTTCGTAAAAGATGCTGCGGTTGTTATAAAAGATATCGAGCAGGGCGTGGTAAGAATCCCATAGTTGCTGGGTTGCGCCAGCTGGAACGGGGCCTATACTTTTCCATTCGGCCTGTATGCGTTTTAATTCATCGCTGCTGCTTTTGGTCTCCGAAGACTCTACCAGTTCGCGCAGGCGGGCCAGTAATTCCTGCTTGCGCTCCAGGTTTTTCTGACGTTGCTCTTCGGTTTGCTGGCGTTCCTGGTGGCGGCTGTCGCGGTAGGTGGTCAGCAGTTTTTCTAAGTCCTGGTGCTCGGGTGTAGTATGGTAATCAAAATCTTCGTCAGTACCACCCTCCTGCTTAAAACGGTCAAGCGCTTCAGCTTTCTCCGCCTGGAAACGCAGGTCGTAATAGCGTTGCAGCTCGTTTATAGTTTTATGTTTTTTGCGAAGGTCGCCGCCTTTCAGAGTAGTGGTCAGCAGGGTTCTTAGTTCATTTATCGATAGCTGGCTATAGTCTGTATGGTCGTCTTCTTCCAGTTCATCCTCATCATGCTCTGCAGGGCTAACTGCCTTAGGGTGTGCATCTGCTACAGGCAGTTGAGGTGTGATTTCGGTGGCCTGGTTTTCCGGAGCTATAGTTGTGGCTGTGACAGCAACATCGGTAACATTGGTATTAGCTTCTGTAAATGCAGTTGTGATTTCTTCAGTAGCTACTGCCTCTTCCTGTGTCTTCAGTTCAGGATTTACTTCCGGCTGCTCTTCTTTCGGAACCTCGTTCTCGGAGGCCTCTGGGTTTTGCTCAACCGCATTGGCCTCAGCAGGAATGTTTTCAGCAATAGGTTGCGGCGATTCAGGTTGCTTCTGTTCATCAGCTGCATTTTGATTCTCAGGTTTGTTAACCTCAGCTCCGGTAGTGTCCAGATCCTTATTTTCTGTAGTCATGATTACGGATAAGTTTACGACGTAATAACATTAGTTCAGGCGAGGGTCTGCCGGATAATTCGACAAAACCTTATACTTGCCCCCCATCTGGCGCAGGATGCTTCGCCAGAGAGTATCTGCCTCTAAATTAAACAATTTATTCACAGCATTGTTATTTACTATCCAAACATTTTTATCGATCTCTTCCTGCAATTGTCCCGGCGTCCAGCCAGAGTAGCCTAAAAAGAAACGAATATCGGCAGAAGTAACTATACCTGAGCCGATCATGGTGCGCAGCATTTCAAAATCGCCACCCCAGTACAGGTCCTCGCCTAGTTTTACAGCCTGCGGTAAATTGGACAACCGGTGTATGTAATGCAGGGTGTTGTATTGCACCGGACCGCCAATGCCCAGCGTTACATCAAAGGTATCGTTGTAAATATCCACCACATCCGAGAGCTTGAGGTTGGATAAACGGTTAAGTACAAGCCCAAACGTACCTTCTGCTTCGTTATGGTTGCACAACAGCACCACCGAGCGGTCAAAATTAGGATCGCCAAGGTAGGGTTCTGAGATAAGTATACTGCCACTCTGAGGCTTTGTCAACCTTGCTTCTTCCATCATCATTAAGTCTGTTTAGGTATTTTTGTTGTACTCTTTTTACCCTGTTTAGAGTTACATAATGCGCCTTTATTTATAACGCAAAGTATGCTTTGTAGTAATAGGTAATGCACTACGGGTATTTGTAGCTTTAGGTATAGTAACCGTGTCAAAAGCCTTAACTATAGCTTTACAACTAAATTGGTACTACAGCGGATATTTTTATAATTTTGGCAAAACCGATGTAGCTTATGTCTTTGTTACCAAATATAGCGGCTATCCGCAAAAATTACGCTATGGAATCGCTCACGGAAGCATCTGTAGCCAACGACCCAATAACCCAGTTTAAGGCCTGGATGGAAGAAACAATTGCTGCCGAAGCCAATGAGCCTACTGCTATGGTGCTTTCTACGGCAAATAAGTCCGGAAGGCCATCTGCACGCGTAGTTTTGCTGAAAGATGTAACCACTAATGGGTTTGTTTTTTTTACCAACTATAGCAGCCGCAAAGGGCACGACCTGCAGGAAAATCCGTTTGCATCGCTCACATTTTTCTGGCCGGAACTGGAGCGCCAGGTGCGCGTAGAAGGTAAGATAGAAAAAGTATCTGCCGAGGTTTCCGATGCCTATTTCCACAGCAGGCCAGTAGGCAGCCAGATCGGGGCCTGGGCATCGCCGCAAAGCCAACAAATAGAAAGCCGCGAAGAACTTGAAAAAGCAGATGCAGCCTATACTTCTAAATTTGCAGCCTTACCAGAAATACCAAGACCTGAGCACTGGGGCGGATTTATTTTGGCACCTGACCATGTAGAGTTCTGGCAGGGCCGCCCAAACCGCTTGCACGACCGCATTGTGTATGAGTTGCAGGAAAACAACTGGCACCTTAAACGTTTGGCGCCGTAATGCGTTAGGCAACTTTGAGTAACAAAAATCTATACTTCCTTACCCCATAACATGGCCGAGATATTACCCTTAAAAGCCTGGCGCTATAGTCATTTCCTGGACCATAAAATTGAGGCACTCACGTCTCCGCTGTTTGATGTGGTATCGGCAAAGCAGCGCGAAGCCTTATACCAGAATCCGTATAACAGCATCCATTTATCCGTGCCGCGTGGCACACAGCCCGCCAACGAAGCCGCTGAACTGCTACAGCAATGGAAAGAAAAAGGGATAATCGCCCAGGATCCGCTGCCGGGCATTTATGTGTACTACCAGTATTTTAAGCTGCCCGGCGAGCAAAAGGAATATTGTCGCAAAGGATTTATCTGCCATATAAAAGCCTACGACTGGAGCGAACGCGTGCTGCTCCGCCATGAAAATACGATACCAAGCGCTGTAAACGACCGCATTGACCTGCTCGCTAAAACAGAACTGAACAGCAGTGCCACCCATGGCTTGTATACTGATCCGGAGTTTATACTGGAACAGTATATGGATGAAAGTATAAAATCTCCGATCTACGAAACAGAAGATTACCAGGGCGTACGCGATGTGCTGGCTGTGATACACGACCATGACGTGATGCAGCAGTTTATGGATGTGCTGAGCGAAAAACAGGTACTGCTGGCAGATGGGCATCACCGTTACGAAGGCTCGCTGGAATACCGCAAACGCATGACAGCACAGAACCCCTCGCATACCGGTTATGAGGCCTACAATTACCACCTCATGTACCTGACCAATACGGAAGCCGATGATTTGCGTATTTTGCCGACGCACCGTGTGCTTCAGCAGATAGATATATCGGATGAGGAATTTCTGAAACGCCTGGAAGCCTACTTCACCATAACTCCGAAAGAAGACCCGGTGGAACTGAATGAGGTTATAGTTGGAAAGCAATGGGCCTTTGGTTTATACTTGTCTGGCAACGCTTATAAACTACGCCTGAAGCCGGAAGTACACCACCTGATAGATTGGGATGTGCCACAGGAAGTAAAAGACCTGGACCTGACTGTGATGCACTATTTTATTTTCCAGCGCGTATTAGGTATAGACCCCGAATTACAGCGTAACTATAGCCGCCTGAGCTACGAGCGTAATTTTACAGCTTGTATCCGGCAGGTAGATACCGGTGCTTCGCGCCTTGCCCTTATTACCAACGATGTCAGCATGGATCAAGTAAAACGCGTATGTTACAGTGGTGCCATTATGCCGCAAAAATCAACGTTCTTTTACCCAAAGGTTATCTGCGGATTTTTATTTAGCTCGATCAAAGAAGATGAATTTATCACGGCCCCTGCTGCTTGCCTCTAACTCGCCTCGCCGGAAGGAATTGCTCACCGGACTGGGCCTGAAGTTTGATGTGCATGTAAAAGACGTTGAAGAAGATTTTCCTTCTGAACTGAAACGCGAAGAGATCGCCGAATTTTTAGCATCGCACAAAGCAGATCAGTATTTTGAAGACCTGGCGGACCATATTTTGCTGACGGCTGATACCATTGTTTGTCTTGGCGATAAAGTACTTAACAAACCCAGCAATTACCAGGAAGCTTATGAGATGCTCCGCGCACTTTCCGGCACCAGCCACGAGGTAATTACAGGCGTTTGTATCCTTACCCGTGATATCAAAGACATTTTTCACGACATTACTAAAGTACACTTTAAGCAGCTTAGCCACGAAGAGATAGACTATTACATTAACACCTATAAACCTTACGACAAGGCTGGCGCTTACGGCATACAGGAATGGATCGGTAAAATAGGCATCGAGCGGATTGAAGGTTCTTACTTTAATGTAGTTGGCCTGCCTGTTCAGAAGTTATACCAGCAACTGGTAAGTCTCGGTTTCCTGAAAATGTAATTTCCATAGTTTATAGTTTAACTGCCCTGACTATTCCGGTCTTATATACTTATAGAACTGAATTGCCTACCTTTGCTGTTTGCTTATACTTGAGCTAGTATGGGCAAGTAGCAATCATCAATTAACAATCAGAAATGTCTTTTATTAAATTATACCTGGCTCCGGGCAAGGAGAACTCACTTAAACGTTTACATCCCTGGGTATTTTCGGGGGCTATTCGCAAGGCAGATGGTGAGCCGGAAGAAGGCGAAATTGTGGAGGTTTACTCCAGTAAGCGCGAGTTTCTGGGGATGGGCCATTATGCGCTGGGTTCTATTGCCGTTCGTATCTTTTCGTTTGAGCAGGTAGAACCAGACTATAGTTTCTGGAAGAGCAAAGTGCAGCAGGCCTACGATTACCGCAACCGATTAGGCTTAATTGATAACCCTGAAACAAATGTTTACCGCCTGATCTATGCCGAAGGCGATGGCGTGCCGGGCCTTATCGTGGACATGTATAAAGATACCGCCGTAGTGCAGACACACTCGCTGGGCATGTATAATGTGCGCGAATTTGTAACTAAAGCTTTGCAGGAAATTTATGGCACTAAGCTGCGTGCGGTGTACGATAAAAGTGCTGAGTCACTGCCACAGAAGTCTGTACCGGGTGCTGTTAATGGTTACCTGTTTGGTGAATCGGAAGGTGGCGTAGTAGTAACTGAAAATGGCAATAAGTTCTTTATAGACTGGGAAACCGGGCAAAAGACTGGCTTCTTTATAGATCAGCGCGAGAACCGCGAGCTGCTTGCCCGTTATTCTAAAGGCAAATCAGTACTGAACACATTCTGCTATACAGGTGGTTTCTCGGTGTATGCTTTAAATGCCGGCGCCGAACTGGTGCACTCTGTGGATGTATCTAAAAAGGCAATTGAGCTGACTATAAAAAACGGGGAGTTGAGCAGCGCGCCTGAGCGCCACGAAGCCTATGCCGTGGATACGTTTGATTTCTTAAAAGGCAAGGAAGACTTGTATGATTTGATCGTGCTGGACCCTCCTGCTTTTGCCAAGAGCCAGAAGGTGCGCCACAATGCCGTGATGGGCTACAAGCGCCTGAATGCCGAGGCCATGAAAAAGATTAAGCCGGGCGGTATACTTTTCACGTTCTCATGCTCGCAGGTAGTAGATAAATACCTGTTTAACAACACGGTAATGGCAGCGGCTATTGAGGCCGGTCGTAATATAAAAGTAATGCACCATCTCTCCCAGCCCGCGGACCACCCCATCTCCATCTTTCACCCGGAAGGTGAGTATTTGAAAGGGCTTGTGCTGTTTGTAGAGTAAGTTATAGTTATAAAGCTACTATAGTTAGAAAGTTTGGAAGTTAGAAGGTTAAAAAGTTAACCTTGCTATAATTAAAAAGCCGGTGCAAACTATAGTTGCATCGGCTTTCTTCTTTATTGTCATTTCGAACAGCGTGAGAAATCTATTATGAATTTTGAATAGATCTCTCCTTTCGTCGAGATGACAACTGTGTTCTAGTTAAATCAAACTATGGTTTACTCCAATACAGACTTTTCTGGCAACTCATTTGGCAGGTCCATCCGGATGCGCCACTCTTTTGGGTAGTAATTATTGATGCGGTTGCCGATCTGTTTTGCCCAGCCCAACGGAAAGCCTTTATATTGTAGCAGCACCCAGTCCGAACCGTTTGTGCCCAGGTTGATGTCTTCTTTGCGCAAATAACGGATTGCCTGTTCCAGGTCCAGGTCAAAGGTGTTGAATTCTGCTTTGTTAAGGTATTGCGATAAAGCCAGTGGTTGAAGTGGTTTTACTTTTTTACCTGCTACTTCTGCTACCTGCGTGCCACCATACACCACATATAGTTTCTGGTATACTTCGTCGGCTGCCTCAAACAGGTCTTGGGGTATGGTAAAGATGGTTTCGTTGTGCTGTATCCAGGCAAAGTCTTCCGGATTTAGTACCCAGTTTTGTACCAGCGCTTTCTCTTTTTTGCCGGCTTCCTGTAATTTATACTTCTTTTTTTTGCCTGTGCTATAGCTCTCTTCTTCTGCCTGTCCGGCTTTACGCATCACAGCTAAAAAGAAGCCTTCGCCCTGCACGGCATGCGGGTAAAAACGATAACCTTCCACGCCCAACATTTCAGAACGCACAATCCCCCATCCGGTATCAAAATTGAGTTTTATACTTTCGGCATTTTCCTGCTCGGCAAGCCAGGCCATGTTCTCTTCGTTCTCGGCTTCGTTCCAGGTACAGGTACTATAAATTAAAATGCCCCCCGGTTTCAGGGCTTGCCATACTTCAGATAATATTCGTTGCTGGCGTCTGGCGCAAAGAACCACATTCTCCTCCGACCACTCTTCCACTGCCTGCGGGTCTTTCCGAAACATACCTTCGCCACTGCATGGCGCATCCACTACCATCACATCAAAGAACTCCGGTAGCCTTCCAAAATCGCGCGGATCGTTGTTAGTTACCAGTACATTTCCCGTACCCCATTTGGCTATGTTTTCGGCAAGTATAGATGCCCGGTTTTTTATCACTTCATTTGAGACCAGTAAACTATCTTTAGAGATCAGGCTGGCCAGGTGTGTTGATTTACCGCCAGGTGCGCCGCACAGGTCTAATACATGCAGCGGCTGATCCAAATCTATAGTTTGTTTTAGCGCCTGCTCCACAAACATGGAACTTGCTTCCTGCACATAATATGCGCCGGCGTGCAACAGTGGGTCTAAGGTAAAGGATGGCCGCTCTGCCAGGTAATAGCCCGTATCAGTCCAGGGCACTTTTGAGAGGTTTAGGTCTGCGGTATACTTTTGTTTGTTAACCCGGATACTGACAGGTGGCGTTTGTTGCAAAGCCTGCTGAAAGTCTGGGAAATCAGCGCCTAAAATTCGCTGCATACGGGTTTCAAAAGTTTCCGGGAGTTGTGCCATACTGCAAAGATAGGGCTAAATCAGGGAAGTTGCTTGGGTTGAGCATTACCCCTTCCCAGCCTTCCCCTAAAAACAGGGGAAGGAGTCCCACTATCAAAATGATTAGCTTTAATTTTTATATTACCCCATCCTGTTTTTAGGAGGGGGCAGGGGGAGGTAAATTTATACCTGACGTTTCAAGCGAATATATTCTTCTACGATTGGTACATCGGCGGGGCACCAACTATAGTTAAGCAACTCATCTATAGTTGCCCAACTATAGGCCATGTGCTCAGCCAAACTTATTTCACCGGATTGCAATTCGCAGGTATACGGAATCAATTCTATAGTTTTAGAACTATAGCTATGAACGACTGGGGTGAGCCGTTGGTGGGGAACTATAAGCAGGTTCAGTTCTTCCTCTATTTCACGTATCAACGCATCAGTCTCCGACTCACCGGCGTTTATTTTACCACCCGGAAACTCCCATAATAGTGGTTGTGCCATGCTGGAGCTGCGCTGTGTTAGCAGCACATTGCCGTTATGTTCTATAATGGCGCAAACTACTTTTACCATAAAGTATCCAGGTGGTATTTGTAAGTTATTTACGTTTAGGCAGTACGCCGCTTATCGTTATACCAAAGGAATTAGCCGAGTACGTAAAGTTATCCTTGTCGGTATAGTCCATGATGGTATATGAAATGCCGATGCCGCTATACGCGATCTCGAAAATAGCGCCGGTGCTGGCATCATACGTTGCATTACCAGAATTACCATTCATATCTTTAAGACCATCTGTGTTTAATTTTACAGCCTGGTGTTTTACAATGCCTGCTCCAAATCTCAGCTTTTCGGTAGCCATCCAGTTTGCTGTAAAGTGCAGGGGCACGCGGGTTAACCGGATATGGACATTGTCGGCGGCAGTGGTTACGTATTTATAGCCAACTGTTGCACGCAAACGCAGTTGCTCCAGTTTCCGGAACTGAAACTCGGCACCTACCGCAATAGCTACGCCCTGCCCTGCTCTTATCGACTGCTCATCGCCATTGGTAAACGTAACGGTACCTACCTCATCGCCGCCAAACTCAAAGGCACCGCCCAGTAAGAAGCGCACCGGTTTATAGTTGTCTGCTACATTTTCTACAACAGGTGGCGCTGTTTTAGTAGAATCGGCAACCTGCGCATTTGCCGTGTAAAAGCTGCCAAGGCCAAGCAGGCTCAGGAGTAATTTTTTTTTCATAAAAGGTTGAATTTGTGATTGGAAAGTGGCGGAAAATTAGAGAATATTTTGATTCCTGAATGGTAGTAGCCCCGAAAATAAATAGCCGTTATAACATCAGTCCTTAACTATAACACAAAAGCTTAAATTGATATAGTTTATAGTTGCAAGGTGCTGCGTTTAGGTATAGTTTCGGAAGTATTTATAGTTTAACTATAGCTTTCTAATTTTTGTATCTGCTGTACAAGCCGGTTTATTTCAGAGCAGCATCTACCGGCTCCCATAGTTCTATCTTGTTGCCTTCAGCATCCAGGATATGCACAAATTTACCGTAGTCATAGGTCGTGATCTCGTCGAGTACAGTTACCCCATTTTCTGTGAGTTTGCTAACCAATCCTTCTATGTTCTGAACACGGTAATTGATCATGAAATCTTTCTGGGACGGAGAGAAATAGGCATCCCCGGTTTTAAATGCGCTCCACTGCAGGTAGTTAATTTCTTCGGGCCGGTCAGCGTTTCGGGAAGCAAAGGTTGAGCCCCACTGATCCACATCAAATCCAAGGTTTTGGGCATACCATTCCCGTGTTTGCTCCGGGTTGTCTGAAAAAAAGAAGATGCCGCCAATGCCTGTCACTTTCGGAATTGTGCTATCAGCAGTAGCGTTATCTCTTTCGTTTTGTGGATCTTCCATAAAGTTGGTCGTTTGAGTTACCTAAGTAAGGTGTAAAATTAGAAGCATGATGTACTTTTGATCTTAACGTACCTACTATAGTGCGTTTATGTGCTATAGAAGTTATTGTGTGTGGTGATTTATGGCTTAATTCCAACTATACCTATATACTTTGTCTTTTTAAAAAACTCATTGCATTCCTTTTCATTCCCGGTTTCGCACAAGGTGTTGCCATTACAGTCAGTAGGGTTAATTGCCACATCAGAACAATGGCTATCTAACACATAATATTGCTTGTTTTGGTACTCATACAAACTCAAAAAGAACTTACAGCCTACTTCTTCACCTTTATAGCTGACCATCTCATTTTGTTCCAAGTATGACTCCATACAATCATCAATACATGTAACTTCTTCTTTTTTACCACAGCCGAAGCTAATAAGTAAAAGGAAGGTCGAAATAGTGGGCAAGCTTATTTTAGAGTTAATATGCATTTTAAAGTATAGTTCTAATTTCGTTGCACACTACTAGTGTATAATAGTATCCAAGTCCTTTTACTACACTATAACTATAGCTTCTACTTCAGCTTCTCCTTCAAAATCTCAAACTCCACTCCCGGCGAAATCTTCTCGTAAAGTATAAGGTACACGGCATTCGTGATCGGCATGACCACGTTCAGCTTTTTGTTGAGCTCGTAAATGCTTTTCACGGCGTAATAACCTTCGGCCACCATGTTCATCTCTACCTGCGCCGATTTTACAGTATAGCCACGGCCTATCATGTTACCGAACGTGCGGTTGCGACTGAACTGCGAGTAAGCTGTAACCAGTAAGTCGCCGAGGTAAGCGGAGCCGCTCAGCGAACGGTGCAATGGCATAATGGCATCTAAAAAACGCTCAATCTCGAACATGGCATTAGATACCAGCACCGCCTGGAAGTTATCTCCATAGTTCAGGCCGCGGGCAATACCACAGGCCAGGGCAATAATGTTCTTCATCACGGCGCAATACTCAATGCCGTCCAGGTCATCAAGTGGGTTGGCTTTTACATAACGGTTGCGCAGCAGCTCACAAAATCGCTCGGCTGTGCTAATGTCGTGCGAGCCTATAGTTAAGTAAGACTGCTTCTCGAGGGCAACTTCTTCGGCATGGCACGGACCGGCAATTACCAACTGGTGGCTGTTAGGCACATTAAAGTGCTGCTCTACATACTCGGTTATCAGGATGTTCTCATCCGGTATCATACCTTTTATAGCCGAAACTATAACTTTACCCTCCAAGGCATCTTTAGGCAGCCCAACTATAGCTTCCTGCACAAAAGCGGCTGGCACAGCCAGTATTACCCAGTCGGCGGCAGCTACTACGGCCTGCAGGTCCGGGTTTGGTTTTACATAGTTCAGGTCAAACTGCACGCCACTCAGGTAGCGGGGGTTGTGCTTATAGTTTACCAGGTGCTGCACATCGTTTTTGTTGCGCATCCACCAATGTACCTGCGATTTGTTTTCGGAAAGGATCTTTACCAGTGCCGTTGCCCAACTTCCCCCTCCTATTACAGCTATTTTTTCCAAAATGAATTCGTTATTCTTGCTCTTCTTCTTCGTCTTTACCAGCGTCTGTTTTGCTGATATCCTTTGCATCTTTTACGGTAACTTTGCTCTTATCTTTCAGTGTTTTAGATACCGCTCTGAACGGCCCAGATACCACTTTCTGACCAGCTTTAATTCCGCTGATAATCTCGATATTATCAAAGTCGCTGATGCCAGTGGTTACTTTCTGAGCCTTAACCGTGTTGGTAGCCGCGTCGTACAAAAATACGATCTCGTCCAGTTTTACAGCCGGGCGTTTTTCTTCTTCCTCTTCGGTTTGCTCTCCCGTGCTGGCCTCGTTCATTTTTGGTTTCTTCTCTTCCTCAGCACGCGTAGTAACCGCCGATAAAGGCACCGACAGTACATTGTTCTTACGCTCTGTAATAATATCAACCGAAGCCGTCATACCCGGTCTGAAAGGGCGCGGATTCTTTTTAGCCAGGTGGCCATATGATTCGTTCAGTAAACGGATGCGTACCTCAAATTCAGTTACAGCTTCCAGGGTGGCAGCGTCTTTGGCTGTGTTGGCAATGGCCGTAACTACACCTTTAAACTTCTCGTCGCGGGTTGTGTAAGAGTCTACTTCCACTATAACCGAGTCGCCGAGCGCTACGCGTATAATGTCATTCTCATTCACGTTTACGCGTACTTCCATGTTGTTCAGGTTGGCAATACGCATAATTTCGGTACCAGCCATTTGCGATGTACCAACCACACGCTCGCCGCGCTCTACGTTCAGTTTAGAAACGGTGCCGCTAACCGGGGCATAAATAGTAGTTTTGTTCAGGTTCTCGCGGGCTTCTTTTAACGATGCCTGGGCATTCTGCACGCCAAATTCGGCAGCACGTATGCTTTGCTTCAACGATTCCAGTTCCTGGCGACCCGAGTTATAAGCGGCTCTGCTCTGCTCAAATTCGGCTTCTGAGATTACTTTCTGGTCGTATAGTTTCTTGTTTCGCTCATACGCCTGCGCTACCTGCAGTTGATTGGCCTGGGCTTGTGCCAGTCGGGCTCTTGCCTGCGACAGCTGCGCTCTGGATGAGTTAACAGTGGCCTGCTGCGCATCAACAAACGACTGGTAATTATCAGGTCGGATACGAAGCAACAACTGGCCTTTCACTACCGAGTCGCCCTCTTCCACGTTCAGTTCTATAATCTCACCCGATACGTCCGGGCTAATTTTTACTTCTGTTTCAGGCTGTACTTTACCAGATGCGCTTACTTTTTCGATAATCTCTGTCTTCTTTGCATCAGACAGCACCACTTCCACACCTTCTTCTTTACCTATCCAGCCGGCTTTTTTGGCTACAACTATAAAAATGATAGCTACAACAAGTACAGTAATTAAAATGGGGATGAGCTTTTTTGATTTTTTGGCTGCCATAGTTTCTTATAATGAGATTTCTTTACCCTGGTAAAAGTCCAGTACCTTAAGTTTAAAAGTATACTCGTATTTGGCTTGTATTAAATTAGATTGGGCTCTGCGGTAGTTGCTCGTGATCACTAAAAAATCTACGGTATTGATTACACCGCTATTCAGGCGAAGCTCCGCATTTTTATAGTTCTTTTCGAGGGCGGTAACCTGCTGTTTTGCAGCTGTATACTTACGCTGTGCTGCCAGTGCATCTACATAAGCTTGCTCTATCGTTTGGCGTAGCTGGTTACGCTCTATATCAGCGTTTATTTTAGCATTAACCTGGCCCAGTTTAGCACGCTGCACATTGTTGCGGGCCAGAAATCCGTTAAACACCGGAATGCTGACATTGACGCCTACAAACTTGTTGATATTATCCTGGAACTGGTTTATGATGTTGCTGTTCTCAGAGATAGGCTGCTCAAAAGTAAAGGGCATGTAGAAGGTTTGCTTATCGTTACCGGTTCTATCCAGGTAAAATATTTGTTCCTGCCTGCCCGATATTGTTTCAGTGCCGATAATACGTTGACCTCCTTTTATGTAACGGGTACTTAAACCTGCTGCCAACGATACTCTCGGATAATATGCACCGCGCGCTATTGCCAGTCCTTTATCGGCACTTAAAACGCGCAGATCGGCGGCTTTTACGCCAGGTTGCGTTTGTAACGCCACATCATAAACCGTTGTAGGTTCTGTAAGCACAGGTTTTGTATCAGGCTCCGGTACTTCAGGTATAATAATGTTAAAGTTTTTTGCCTGCTCGTTTTCCAGGTTCAGAAGCTGTATCAATGACAAGCGGGCAATGTCACGCTGGTTCTGAGCATTAATTATATCCAGCTCGTCGGTAGACAGCTGCGACTCTAGGTCCAGTACGGCAAGCTCGGCTACGCTACCGGCTTTAAAAAGCAGCCTGGTTCTGCTTAGTTGCTGTTGGGTGGTGTTGCGCTGTAGTTCGGCAGTTTTTATCAGTTCCTCCGAAAACAAAACGTTTAAGTAAGACGTGATAACCTGCAGTGTGATATCGTTTTGTAACGCCAGTATATCCTGCTCGCTTGCCTGCAGGTCAAGTACATTCTGTTTGATAAGGTTGTTCTGCTGAAAACCCATGAACAGCGGCAGCGAGGTATTTGCCTGGAAATTTGCCGTCTGGGAGTTTTCGGTGCTTAGGCTAAAGTCTACGGGGTTTTGGTACGAACCTGTGTTGAAACTATAGCCACCGTTCCCGTTCAGGTCAGGTAAACGGTCCATGCGGGACTGGTTCAGGTCTATTTTGTTAAGGTCGCGGTTTACACCCGATTGCTTTACCTGCAGGTTGTTTCGTTGGGCGTATTCTATAGCTTCGCGCAATGTCCAGCCGCCTGTGCCGGGGTTATCCTGGGCAAAAGCCGGGGCAGTTAGCAAAGCTGAACCCAGGGCAAGAGCCAGCAACAGGTTAGTAGATTTCTTCATAGTTTATCAGTGATAATAGGTCGGTTAAAGATCAATGTTCGGGATGTAGACCACATGCTTTACCCAACTGAGCTGTTTCAGGTATTCTAAAGTGATAGGTTTAATGCCGGAATCCATTTCGATGAACTGGCGTGCGAGCTCGTTCTTGCCTTTTCGCGATACGTTCATCGTGGCAATGTTACAATCGTCGTGGGCAATTACGGAAGCTATATGCGCTATACTCCCCGTCTTATCATCGGCATCAATAATAAGCGTATGCAGGTTAGCCGAAAAACTGGCTGTAAACCCATCTACCTCTACTATCTGTATCACGCCGCCGCCACGGCTCTGCCCTACCACTTCTACTTCGCGGCCCTGCGCTTTCAGGTTAAGTTTAATGGTATTAGGGTGCATGGTGCTTGCATTACCAACAGACTTAAAGGTATACTTCAGGCCGCGCTCTTTGGCATGGTCAAATGCTTCTTTTATACGCTTGTCGTCTGTTTTAAAATCAAGCAGGCCGGCAACTATAGCACGGTCGCTGCCGTGGCCTTCGTAGGTGCGTGCAAACGAATTATAGAACGTGATGATGGCCTCTTCGGGCGCTGCACCCAGTATGCGGATGGCAGCTCTTGCGATGCGAACCACACCAGCTGTATGGGAGCTGGACGGACCGATCATAACGGGACCAATCATATCAAAAACACTGCTTTTTTCGGCCATAACAGGTAAGCGTATGAGTAAAATATCGTAGAAACCAAATTTATGAATAAACTCCCATTATTTTAGCAACATACCTATAAATTAGCCTTATTTCTACGAACCGGCTTCTTTGCTATACCAATTCCGCTGCCTGCTCTATAAAAACGTGTTGCCGCACGTTGAAACTATAGTTTGTAGTGTAGTATGTAGTTAATCTATAGTTATTCTGCTGTGCTGCATCGTAAAATATAGCATAGCCGTTATAATATTTAGAATTTGCCATGTAGCAAACTATAGTTTTGCTTACTTTGTAGCTTTAAAGTGCATCTCATCAAAAGAACCAACTATGGACTACAACTTTAAACCGGAAGTGCTGGAACAATTAAAGCGCCTGGAACAAAAGTATGTGCCTTTGGGCCAGGACCTGGCGGCTTACCTGGAAGGCCTTTACCACACCGATTTCCTGAATTACTGGGATTACATTCACCTGGATACGCTGCTGAGCCTTCAGAATCCGCGCACCACAATTCCGGATGAGAAGATATTTATCATGTACCACCAGATAACTGAACTCTACTTTAAGCTGTGCCTGGAAGAGTACAGGCAAATTGGTGAAGACAAAGCTATTACAGCTGAAGTATTAACTAAACGCTTGAAGCGCATTAACCGCTATTTCGATAACCTGATCAACTCGTTTGATGTGATGGTAGATGGCATGGACCCGAAACAGTTCCTGCAGTTCAGGATGGCGCTGATGCCGGCCAGTGGTTTCCAGTCGGCGCAGTACCGGATGATAGAAATTGCCTCTACGGACCTGCGCAACCTGGTAGCAAAAGATAAGCGCGCCGCCCTTGGTTTACAGAGCACCCAGGAAGAAATGATAGGCTGTATTTACTGGAAAGAGGGCGCCACCGAAGTAGCCTCTGGTGCCAAAACCCTGACCTTGGTTCAGTTTGAAGAGAAGTATACTACGCAGCTGATCGCGTTTGCAAAAGAATACGAAAACAAAAACGTTTGGAGCGTGTACAAACGACTACCGGAGGCGGAGCAGCAGAACGAAAAGCTTAAACGCCAGATGCGCGACCTGGACAGTAATGTAAACGTAAACTGGCCATTGATGCACTACAAATCGGCAGTGCGTTACCTGCAGCGCGACCCAGACGTAATTGCAGCCACCGGCGGTACCAACTGGATGAAATACCTGCCTCCAAAATTCCAGAAACGCATTTTTTACCCGGAACTATTTACCGAGCAGGAACACGAAGAATGGGGCAAAGGCTGGGTAGATAAAGTGCTGAACGGGGAGATTTAATTGTCGAATAGTCATTGCGCGCCAAAACGAGAAATCTTATACAGCTTATAGTTGAGATAGATTTCTCCTTTCCTCGAGATGACATCTATTATGAGTTTGACCTCACAGCGTCTTAGAGACCTGTGAGGTCTTTTTTATTATAGATTGAATTTGCATTATCTTTGCGGTGTTATCTTCAAACTATAGTATAACCCAGTGAGTCTGGAGACTCGCATCCACTGTGCGTCAACGGTTGGATACCGGCGCCAGATTTTGGAGAATGTTACAACTATAGTTGGAGAACAATTTAACAATCCAGCCATTTAGCAATTTAAAACTATAGCTGATTCAACAATCAGTAATTAGCATTCAACAATTATAAAGTTTAAGGTTAACTACCTTACCTGCGTTACATGAGAAAAAAAGAACTGGAGCTTGTTCTGGCTCCCGAGGTGGCTTTTGATGCCGCCCAATTAGAACACGAATTACTAAAAACTGCCCGTCTTCGCCCGGAAGATATTAAATATCTGCACCGCATTAAGCGCTCTATAGATGCCCGCGGCCGCCAGGTGTTGGTACGCGTTAAAGCCGACCTTTATTTAGACACCCCTCCTACGGAAATTATTTCGCCGGTCTATAGTTACAAAGATGTTTCTAAAGAGAAGCCTGTGATTATAGTTGGTGCCGGCCCGGCTGGTTTATTTGCTGCCTTGCGCTGTATCGAACTTGGGCTTAAACCTATCGTTCTGGAGCGTGGCAAAGACGTAAGAAGCCGCCGCCGCGACCTGGCTGCCATTAACAAAGAACATATCGTTAACCCGGATTCCAATTACTGTTTCGGAGAAGGCGGTGCTGGTACCTACTCTGATGGGAAACTATACACCCGTTCTAAAAAGCGTGGCGACCTGCTGCGCATTCTGCAGATATTTGTTCAGCACGGAGCTACGCCGGATATTTTATTTGATGCCCACCCGCACATTGGTACCAATAAATTACCAAAGATCATAGAAGCTATCCGGGAAACGGTGCGCGAGGCTGGCGGCGAAGTGTTGTTTGATAAGCGCGTGACCAGTTTTATAGTAGAGCGTGGTGAAATGAAAGGTGTCGTGACGCAGGATGGCCAGGAATATACCGGCGAATCGGTGATACTGGCAACAGGCCACAGTGCCCGCGATATTTTTGAAACTTTGCATACGTCTGGGGTAACGATTGAAGCCAAGCCTTTTGCCATGGGTGTACGCGTAGAGCATCAGCAAAGCCTGATCGACAGTATACAGTATAAGTGCGAGGACCGCGGACCATATTTGCCGGCTTCGAGTTATGCATTAGTGCAGCAAACGGTTTACAATAATAAACAGCGCGGTATTTTCTCGTTTTGTATGTGCCCGGGCGGGTTTATCGTTCCGTCGGCTACAGCGCCTGGCGAGGTGGTGGTTAACGGTATGTCGCCGAGCCGCCGCGATTCTAAGTTTGCCAACTCCGGTATAGTGGTGGCTATTGAGCTGGAAGATATGGAATTGGAAAAGTACGGGCCGTTAGCCGGTTTGCGCATGCAGCAGGCCCTGGAACAGAAAGCCTGCCAGATGGCCGGTGGCACACAGGTCGCACCGGCCCAGTTGCTACAGGATTTTACACAAGGTAAAGTCAGCAAATCGTTACTTGAAACATCCTACCAGCCTGGCCTGGCATCAGTAGACATGAACGAATTGTTCTCTGATGACATGGCTTATAGGTTGCGTGAAGGATTTAAAGGTTTCGGAAACAAAATGCGTGGCTACCTGAGCAACAATGCCCAGATCGTGGGTGTAGAGAGCCGTACTTCCTCTCCTGTCAGGGTGCCGCGGGACAGGGAAACACTGGAGCATGTAACTATAAAGAACCTGTACCCGTGCGGTGAAGGTGCCGGCTATGCAGGCGGTATCGTTTCTGCTGCCATGGATGGTGAGCGCTGTGCCGAGATGATTGCAGCAAAGGTTAGACGTGTACTATAGTTTGACCGGGTTAAAATAAGCCAGTTTAAAACCAAACTATAAAAGTAACTGTAAACTACCCATATACTTTGTTGTACTTAAAGTAATACCTATGAAAAAGACAGTGGTGTTGGGTGCATCTGATAATCCGTCTCGCTATTCCTATAAAGCTATAAATCGCTTAAAACAACATGGCCACGAAGTTGTGCCGGTCGGAATAAAGAACGCGACAGTAGAAGGATTGCAGATAATTACCGATAAAACCCAGAAAGTAGATAACGTTGATACGGTAACCTTATATGTTGGTCCGCAAAACCAGCCGGTGTGGTATGATTATATCATTAACCTGAAACCGAAGCGAATCATTTTTAACCCGGGCACCGAAAACCAGGAACTGGAGCAACTAGCTGAAGATAACGGCATCGAGACTATGCACCATTGCACCCTGGTTATGTTGGCCAGCAGCACATATTAATTTTTTTCTGGTTAACTATAACCTGCCCAAAAGAGCTTCGTATAAATAAGTGTAAGTTAAGCAGATGGCATTAGTTGTCTTATGTTTAACATAGAAAAAGGGATCTGATAAAGATCCCTTTTTTGTTTTCTGCCTTTTTATAATTTGCTTTCCGGTGACCGGTTCTCAGATGCAGGCTTTTCTTCCATCTGGTAGCGCATAGTTGAAGCCAGTGCACTATCCGGCAAAATGTTTGATGCACCTGCCTGTACCTTGTTCAGTACACCCGAAACTATACGGGATTCGCCTTTCATCAAAGCCTCATATCCATCTTTGGCTACATCTTCCGGCGACGATAACTGCCCTTGCGCAGCTCGTGTATTTTCAGCTTCGGCACGTTTAAAGAATAAGGTATCGCTTGCGCCCGGGCAAAGTGCTGTAAGGGTAATGTTCTTGTCTTTTACCTCGTTCTGTAGGGCTTCTGTAAACGAAAGTATAAAGGCTTTGGTAGCTGCATAAACTGCCATCAAAGGTGACGGCATAAACGATACAACTGAGGCCACATTCAGTATTTTTCCTTCATTACGGGCCACCATGTCTTTCAGGAAAAGTTTGGTCAATTGCACCACACTGGCAACATTTAGCTGAATGATCTCCAGTTCCCGGTCTAGCTCTGTTTCATGGAAGAAACCATGTATACCTGCACCGGCGTTGTTTACCAGTATGTCTACGGTAATGCCTTTTTGTTTCAGCTGGTCATAAATTTCCTGCGGCGACTCAGGGCGGGCAAGGTCTGATTGGATGATGCAAACATGCTCTAACTGGTGCTCATCCTGCAAACTATAGCCCAGCTTCTTTAACCGGTCGCCGCTGCGGGCCACCAGCACCAGGTTATACTTGTCTTTCGCAAAAAGTTTGGCAAACTCCAGCCCAAACCCGTTGGATGCACCCGTAATTAATACTGTTTTCTGATTGTTACCTTCCATTTGTTTCATAGTTAGATTTTATACTTCGGGCAAAGCAGGGCGCCATGCCCGAAGTATAAGTTTACAGCTTCAGGAAGCCGAAGGTTACTTTCTAACTATAAAACACATGTGTAAATAAACTGATATCTGGCAAATAACTATAAACTATACTTCACGGCGAAGCACTTCCAACGGCGGTCGACTCAAGATACCACGGCTGTTCAGGATGCCAATAATAACAGTTAGTATAGTAATGCCTAAGAACACTGGCAGTAGCGGCCATAACACCGGTACAAAGTTTACTTCAAAACTAAATACTGCCAGTGCCCAGCTTGCAAATACGGCCAGCACTACACCCGTGCCAGAAGCTAAAGCCCCCAGCAACAGGTATTCGAAAGCAGTTATAGTTAAGATTTGTTTGCGGCTGGCACCTAAAGTACGCAACAGCACACTTTCCTGTACCCGCTGAAACTTACTGATATTAACTGACCCGATCAGAACCAGCAAACCAGTGCTTATACTAAACAAGGCCATAAACCGGATCACAAACGAGATCTTCCCTAAAATATCATCAAGGGTCTGCAGTATAAGGTCTAGGTCGATGGCGGAAACGTTTGGGAAGCGCTGTACCAAAGTGCGTTGGAACTGGGCTGACTGTTCATCGGTTTTAGTTCTCGTCATCAGGATATGGAACTGCGGTGCCTCTTCTAAAACGCCTTTCGGAAACAACACCAGGAAGTTACTTTGCACGCGGTTCCATTCTACCTCGCGCAGGTGTGCAATGCGTGTCGGCATTAAAGCTCCCTGCACATTAAACAGCAACGTATCTCCAAGTTTTACTTTAAGTCTTTCTGCATATCCTTCTTCTAATGAGATAGGTACAATCCCAGCATCTGGTGATACAGTACCTACCCATTCGCCTTCTGCACTGGTTTCAGAATCAATTAAGGTGTCGCGGTACGTTACCCGGTACTCTCGTGTATAAGCCCAGTCGGGTATGCCTAAGGTCGTATCTTTCCGGACATCGGCAGCTGTAATGCCATTTATTTCTTCCAGGCGCATGGTTACAACTGGTACCAACTGCTGCACCGGCAAGCCTTCTGCTTTTGTTAGCGCTACAACGCCATCTTTTTGGGCTGTCTGTATATCAAATAAAACTAAATTTGGCTGATGCTCGCTCCCTGATATGGCCACTTCCGAGATCAACAGGTTCTGCATTAATACCAATGTAGCAATAAGCGCCGTGCCTAAGCCTATCGAGACTGTTAGTAGTAAGGTCTGGTTATTGGGTCTGTAAAGGTTGGCCAGGCTCTGTCGCCACACATAGCCCCAGTTAACCGGAAAGAAACGTTTTACCAGCCACATCATGCCGCGCGCCAGCAAGGCAAGCACTATAAACCCAACTATAACGCCACCAGTAAAGGCAAGCGCCCGAAGCCAGGTACCCAACTGGAAATAAGCAAACACCAGCACAAACAGCAAAATAAGCCCATATACAGCCAGGCGTATCGGGTCCCGCTGGTTAGTTAGGTGCTCTACGCTGGAGCGCAAGGTAATAATCGGGGAAACGTTGCGTATTGTCAGCAAAGGCAGCAAGGCAAATAATACCGAAACCAGTACGCCAATCCCTATCCCTTCAAATATCGCTGCCCAGGATACGGCAACGGTAACTTCTACCGGAAGAAAAGCCTGGAATAATTGTGGTAAGTATAGTTGTATCAGGCTGCCAAGTATAGCCCCAAGTATAGCTCCAATCAAACCCATTGCCATTACCTGGAAAAGGTAAATAAGAAATGCCTGCCTGCCGCTAACACCAATACAGCGCAGTACGCCTATGGTTGCCAGTTTTTCGCGGATGTACACATGTACGGCACTGGCAACGCCAACACAACCCAACAGCAATGCTACAAACCCAACCAATGCCAGGAAGCTGGCTAAGTCGCTGTACGCTTTTCCGGTACTTTCCTGCCTGCTTTTTACGGTATCAAAGGCTATACCTGCTTCCTCGAGGCGGGGCTCCAGTTTTTTTACCAGTTTATCAGCGTCTGTTTTTTCCGGGAGTTTATAGTAATAGTAATAACTGATGCGGCTGCCTTTTTGTAATAAACCTGTCTGTTCTAAATATTCGCGGGGGATGTAAACGGCTGGTGCTATAGTTGCCGTAACTGCCGACTGCCCCGGAATTTTATGCAACGCGCCGGCAATCTCAAAGGTCAGGTTACCTACCCTGATAGAATCGCCGGGCTTGGTATTAAACTGCAATAGCAAGGTATGGTCTACCAGTGCGCGCCTGCCTTTCCGGAAGCTACGGCTGGCTGTAGTTGGTTCTGTTTCGATGGCGCCATAATACGGAAAGCCACCTTCCAGGGCACGAACCTGTACCAGCCGGGTGCTTTGCGTAGCATTAAAGTAAACCATCGATACAAAACGTACTTCATCAGACCGGTCTCCGCCAATCGAATCGATTAGTTTGGCCATCTCCTTTTCAGGTACTTTGTTGCTGGCCATTACCAGGTCTGCTCCTATCAATGATTTGGCCTGTTTGTCGATATCCGTTTTGAGGTTATCGCTAAACGAATTGATAGCCACCAGTGCTGCAATACCTAATACAATAGAGGAGATAAAAAGCGCCAGTTTGCCACGATTACGGCGGCTGTCGCGCCAGGCCATCAGCAGCAACCAGCGCAAGTTCAGTTTCGGTTTGCCCGGAAGATGTATATAGGTATCAGACACAGGTCTCTATAGTTTGAGAGTTAAAGTAGTTAGAAAGTTAGAAAAGTATAAGTTAGAAAGTTGGTAACTATAGCTTTTACCTTTAACATATTCTTCTTAATTCCTGATAAGCGCTGTAGCTTCATCCGAAACGATGTGGCCGCCTTTGATGCGGATGATGCGGTTTGTCCGTTCAGCAAGTTCAAGGTCGTGGGTTACCAATACTAAAGTTGTTCCGGCTTCTTTGTTCAGGTCGAAAAGCAGTTGCTCTACACGGGTACCGGTTTCTTCATCCAGGTTACCGGTTGGCTCATCGGCAAAAAGGATGGTTGGCCTGTTAGAGAAAGCCCTGGCTATACTTACGCGCTGCTGCTCCCCACCCGATAGTTGCGTTGGGTAATGGTCTGCCCGTTCAGCCAGGCCTACCCTGCCTAATAAGTCCATGGCCTGTTTCTGTACATTTCGTTCTCCGCGTAGCTCCAGCGGTACCATCACATTTTCGAGGGCAGTCAGGGTTGGTATCAGCTGAAAGTTCTGGAAAACGAAGCCTACAAACTGATTTCGTACCTGTGCTCGTTCATCTTCGCTCATATTGTCCAGCTTTACACCATTAAGTATAACCGAACCGGAACTTGCCCTGTCCAGGCCGGCGCACAAGCCCAGCAAGGTAGTTTTGCCGCTCCCCGATGGTCCAACTATAGAACAGGTATCGCCGGCCTGCAGTGTAAAGTTTACATCGTGCAGTACGGTAAGGTGGCGCTCACCGGAGTCGTAGGTTTTGGTCAGGTGTTGTATTTCGAGTATAGCAGACACAGCAGGTTATAGTTTAATGATGATTGCCCTAAAAACGCAGGCAAATTGACAGATGTTTGGCAAAAACTTAATAACTGTTTAAGTTCGTTATATGTTTAACAGGTATAAAATTACAACTAAATAGATAAAGCGTGAAATTAACTATTAATTGGTTTTGGGCATTGGCGTTAAGCACAACTATACTTGGCTGCAGCCAGGCCGATACGAAAGAGCAGATACAATCCGGTCAGGAAACCACTACTGAGGACAAGGCAAATACCAAAAAAGAGGAAACCAAAGTGATCCTTTTCTTTGGGAACAGTTTAACGGCTGGTTATGGCCTGGAGCCGACACAGGCGTTCCCGGCTTTGATTCAGGAACGGCTGGACTCACTGGGTTATAACTATAAAGTAGTGAACGCAGGTGTGAGCGGCGAAACATCGGCGGGTGGTAAAAGCCGCGTAGACTGGCTGCTGAAAAAACCGGTAGACGTGTTTGTACTGGAACTGGGCGCCAACGACGGCTTACGCGGCATAGATCCGGAGAGTACCTACAAAAACCTGAAAACCATTATGGATAAGGTGAGAAGTAAAAACCCTGATGTGCAGATTTTGCTTGCAGGTATGCAGATGCCACCAAGTATGGGACAGAAATATGCCACACAATTCAGCGAGGTATTCACAAAACTGGCCAAAGAAGAAAATGTGGTGCTGATTCCTTTCCTGCTGGAGGGTGTAGCCGGAGATCCGGAGCTAAACCAGAAAGACGGTATTCACCCAACCGTAGAGGGGCAGAAAATATTAGCTGATAACGTATGGCAGGTTATGGAGCCATTAGTTAAAGCAGAAGCAGCACTTTAAGGCATCCGAAAAAATATTTTTAATTTTTTTTCATCAGAACGTAACCTTCCTTTTAGGGTCCCGTTAGTATGTATGGCTAAAAGTTGAAAATTTAATTTTCAAACAACAACAAAGGCTCTCCACCCGGGGAGCCTTTTTGTTTTTATACCCATTCCGTTTTCTTAGCCAATTCCATATTTCTCTGCAATCTATAGTTATATCCGCTTTTAATTAAGTCCGATCCTATAGTGCTCCTTATACTTATCCTGGCTTTCTTTTTCTACTGCAGGTGGTGGTTGCTCCATCCTAAATATATTTTTATACTTATTTTCTAATGGGGTGCTAAATATCTATAGTTGATAATCAATTATTTATAGTTAGCGGCAAGGCAGTTTCTAAAAAAAATAAGAAATTTAGAATTACTCAGGCAACCTCCGGCCTAAACCTTACATCTTAGGATCAGAAGCGCAGCAAAATGCTGAGACGATTTACAAAACACGAGTTGATTATAAGTTAAACTTTTACCCAGCGTGACAGAGTCAGAATTAATAGCAGGATGCCAGCGGGCAGACAGTAAAGCGCAGAAGGTGCTTTATGAACGCTATGTTTCCATGATGTACGGTGTTTGCATGCGCTACCTTAAAAACGAAATGGATGCCGAAGAAGCACTACTGAACGGGTTTATGAAAATATACCAGAACGTAGAAAAGTTTGAAGCAAAAGGCAGTTTTGAAGGATGGATACGCCGCATAATGGTGAACGAAGCCCTTGGCTTTTTAAGAAAGAAAGAGCCCCTGCACCTGGCCATTGAAGATGGCTACACGCAGATTGCCGGAAGCGGCGGCGCAGACCAGGACCTAAACGAAAATGAGCTGCTGGAACTGCTACACACGCTACCGGCCGGCTACAGAGCCGTGTTTAACTTATATGCCATAGAAGGTTACTCGCACAAAGAGATCGCCGATATGCTGAACATAACAGAAGGAACATCAAAATCACAGCTTAGCAAGGCCCGGGCCATGTTACAAAAAAGACTGACCGGCCAGGAAGCAATAGCCAGCTAAGAAAGGAGGAAAACAATGGAACCTGAAGAAATAGATAACTTATTTAAGGACAGACTGGGCCGCATGGCTCCTACCCCATCCGCTGACCTCTGGAGCCGTTTGCAGGACCGCGTGAATGCGGAAATGCCACAAGCCCAGCCGGAACTAAAACTAGAGCCGCAGCACGAAGAAAAGCGCCGTTTTGGTTTCTTATACTATAGTATTGCCGCTGCTATTGCCTTGTTACTTGCTGTAGGTGTAGTGCTTAAATTCCAGAATCCGCAGGCAACTATAGATAACCAAACAATAGCCCAGGCAAATGTTACAAAAGATGCGACACAGCCAGCTGAGCCAACTATAGCAGCTACGGAAACTATAACGGAACCGGCACCAACTATAGCCGCAGTTACTACCCCCGACGAAACTATAGTTGCACCAGAAACCACACCAGCTATAGTTGCCAAAGCCGAAAAAAGACATTCTGTAAAAGCAGCAGGCAAGCCACGCAAGACAACCGGCGACCACTGGGTAAAAGTACAGACCACGAAACAACCGGCCGCTATGCTGGCACAGCAAACTGTTAAACAGGAAAAGCCTGCACAACAGCAAGAAATGCCCGTAGCCATGCAAACACCGGTTGCTTTTGCCTCTGTAACTAGTGCTGAGCCCGTGGAGATCACTATTAAAAGAACTGTAGGTCAGGAAGCGGTGGCGATGGCTGCAGCTGATGAACCGGAACAGACCAGCTCTTTTGAACGGAAACAACGCCTTGCCAAAAACATCTTTAAGCAGGTAAAAAACCTATCTAACGGCGAAAAAATAAACCTGCATGAAGTTGGCTTGAGTGCTGACAGGATTGCCCTCGAAACAAAAATCGGAAAACAAAAAATCTCAAAAGTAATCAATCTCTAATCCCTTAAAACCATGAAACGAATACTACTTTCAATGGCCATTTTCATGGCCGCAGCTACCGGTGTGTCTGCCAAAGGCGGCCTTACCGTTGCCAACAGAGCCCAGAACCAGGATACCATTGTGGTAAAAATGGCCAACGGCGCCAAAATGATCCTGCAACTACAGAACATGAAGCAGCTCGAAGCTTTCCAGAACTATAGCCTGGACTCGTTGATGCGCGAACTGAACAAGTACGTAAAGCAGGTAGACAAAATGGAAGGCGCTACCCAGCAGGACGGAAAAGCAAAGCAGATGACTGTAACCTTTAATACCAAAGAAGGCGACAAAACCAATGCAGAACAAGTAACTGTAACCGTGCAGGAAACCGATGGCAAAGGCAATGTCAAAAAAGAACGCCACGAGATCAACATCAACAAGAAGTTTAAAATTGATGTTGAAATTGAAGAAGATGGCGACGATACCAAAGTAGATATCAATACCCAGGACGACACCACCAGCCACGTAGAAATTAAAGAATACAAAGCCACTCGTTTTAACCTGGACCTGGACCTTGGCCTGAACAATTTTATAGATAAAAAAGATGGCGGCGCCTTTTTACCAGACCTGAAGCCAATGGGCTCTCGTTATGTGAGCATTAACTCACACATGATTTCGCAGGTTGGCGGCGAAAAAAGTCCTTTCTACATTGTATCTGGGGTAGAGTTCGCGTTCAACAACTATATGTTTGATAAGAACTACATCATCCGGGATACCGAAGCCAATGTAACTGTATTTGAGAAAGCAACGGAACTGACCTACGACAAATCTAAACTGACCACATCAAGCGTTAACGTTCCGATTATGCCGATGCTGAAATTTAAGCGAGCCAATGGCAAAGAAGGCTTCCATATTGGGGCGGGTGGATTTGCAGGTTACCGCCTGGGCAGCCACAGCAAACTGAAGTACGAAGAAGATGGCCACACTACCAAAGACAAAGACCGTGGCAGTTTTAACCTGAGCGATTTCCAGTACGGTGCCACCGGCGTAATAGGCTACAACGACCTAAGCCTGTTTGTGAAGTATAACATGAACGACCTGTTTAAAGAGAACCGCGGCCCGCAGGTTAGCGTGATCAGCTTCGGTCTTCGCCTGCTAAACTAAACGTAGACTTGTGAATTGTATAGTTGAAAGAGAGTCCTGTTTCGGGGCTCTCTTTTTTTAGCTATAGTGCAAAGCTATAGTTCCCAGCGCCTGAAGTTATCTATTATAATGGCAGTGGCGGTTGCTACGTTCAGCGATTCGGCGTGGCCAAAAGCAGGAATTTTGATAAGCCGGTTTATTTGTCTGGCTACTTCCGGACGAATGCCGTTTGCTTCGTTGCCCATTACCACAATACCCTGCGGCTTTAACTTCATCTGGTGTATATTTTCGCCATCCAGCGAGGCGCCATAGATTTGGTGCATGGTAGCATGTTGTTGCAACCAGTTTTCGAGGTTAAGGTAATATACCTGCATGCGCGTAAAAGAGCCCATGGTGGCAGCAATAACTTTTGGGTTATAAAAATCGGCGCAGGTTTCGGAGCAAACTATAGTTTCGATGCCATACCAGTCAGCAATCCGGATAATGGTTCCAATGTTACCGGGGTCGCGGATGTCGTCGAGGGCAAGCACTAGGTCTGTGGGGCGTATAGTTATAGTTGGCAACTGGCGCATGTGGGCAACGGCCAGCGCCGCATTATTACTGGCATAAGTACCGGCACGTACCAGGTCCGCTTCCGATACTACGTCATAAGTTATACCTTTACTCAATAATCGGGAATGCTCCTTTTCAAAGCTTTCGGTTACGTATACATGCTGCAGCTCAAACCCGGATTGCAGTAATTCGATAACACTTTTTGCACCCTCCACCACAAAGGCTTGGTGTTGGTTGCGGTATTTTTTTACTTGCAACGAGTTTATATATTTTATAACTGCTTTCGATAACATAACTGTGGTCCGTTTGAAGTCACGATTTTACATATTCGGTCTGTTAATTACAATTTTGTTTTCGGCAGGCTGCGTACCCACCAAAGATCTGGGCGAGGACGAACAGCTGTTGGTTAGCATAAAACCGAAAGGCGTACAGCATTTCGAACTGGCTGCTATCGAGAACCTTTATCAGCAGGAACCTAACCGCATGGTGCTTGGCTCTGCACCCTACTTATACATCTATAACGTAGGCAAAAAATTCTATAACCCGCCTAAAATAGACGAACGCATACAGAAAACGATAGACAAGTGGCGTGAAAAGGTGCAGCAGGCCGGTACAGATTCGGTGAAGATCAGGAGAATACGCGAGCGCTTTACGGACCGCGTGAGAAGGCTGCGGGAAAAAAAAGAAAAAGGAAATTTTCTGATGCAGGTAGGCGAACCGCCGGCCATCTACGACTCTACCTTGATGCAGCAAACTATAGACCAGATTGCAATTTTCCTTAACTCGCATGGGTATTTTAAGCACACCATCAGTTTTGAGAAAGAAGTAAAGAAAAAACTGGCCTATGTAACCCTGAACATCACCGAAAATGAGCCCTACCGCTACACTACGCTAAACTATAGCATACCCGATACGGCCATACTAGCACTGGTGCGGGCGTCGGCTGATAAATCGTTGTTGCAGATAAACGATATTTATAACGAAGATGAACTGACCGAAGAACGAACGAGGCTATTTGAATTGCTGCGCAATAACGGCTATTACGATTTTGCCCGCGCGTACATAGAGTTTGAGGTAGATACCCTTGGAAAACAAAACCAGGCCAGGGTTACAACTATAGTGCAGAATCCGGAAACCGGCGGACGCCACCAGGTATACTCCATCAACAAAGTATACTTTAAAACCGACACCGACCGCTTTGGCATTCCGCGCGATACGATAAAGTATAACAACATTAACTACGTAGCCTACGACCATAAATACTCCACCAAAATACTGGACAAGAAAGTAGACATTTACCCGGGGCAAAAGTATAGCCAGCTAAACACAGCTACTACCCAGCGCAAGCTCGCCGACCTCGACGTTTTCCAGTTTAACAATGTGCTATACAACAAAGTAATTGACCCTACCGACAGTACGAGTAACAATAAACTGAATGCCTTTATTAATGCGCTGCCATCTAAACGGTTCCAGGAAACGACTGAGCTTGGTTTAAACTATACCGAGCGTACGCCCGGCCCCTTCTCCAGTATCAGGCTGCGGGTGCGTAACGTTTTTGGCGGTGCCGAAAACCTGGACTTAGGGATACGTGGTGGTTTTGAGGGGCAGATAAGCTTAACAAACGACCTTAAAACGGTTATGATCAAGGAATTTGGCGGCGACATGTCGCTTTCTTTCCCTACTATACTTGCACCGGGAGGCCGCAACCTGTTAACCAAATATAGCCCCCGTACCCGTATTTACACAGGCTATACCAGCATAGACCGGCAGGAATACAAACGCGCCAGCTATGAACTGTCGCTGGACTACATCTGGCAAAAATCGCGCACACCGCTGCAGCCGCCTGTGTTGCAATACATCTTCTCGCCACTAAACCTGAATGTGGTGCAGGTAGATACGATATCCAAAGAATTTAAAGAAAACCTGGAGCGCTATAGCCAGGGAAACAGGTCGTTGCTCGAGAGTTTTAACAGCGCCTTTATCTCGTCCATGTCGTTTAATGTGATTTATAACACCAACGACTTTACACAGTCACGCAACGCACGCTATTTCCGGGGTTTGCTGGAAGTGGGCGGTTTGTCGCAGGAGTTAGGACTTAATGTAACGCTCGGCGACCTGCGCACCTACCAGTTTGCCCGCTTTAACCCCGATTACAGAAGATACATCCCGCTCGGTAATAAGCGCTTTTTTGTTTACCGCTTAAATACGGGCATTGCCACCCCAATCCTTAGCTCACGCATCCTGCCTTATGATAAATACTTTTTTGCCGGTGGGGCTTCCAGTGTGCGGGCATGGCAGTCGCGCAGGTTGGGGCCGGGCTCTTTTGCGCAGCTACGCGAAGTTACCCTTGACAATGGCGAAACGGTACTGGTGCGTGATTTTTTGGCTGAGCAACCAGGAGGAGTTTTAATAGAAGCCAGCACAGAATACAGGTTTAACATTTTCAGCTTCCTGAACGGTGCTTTCTTTGTAGATGCAGGCAACGTCTGGACTTTGCAACAGGATGTGGCCAGGCCGGGAGCTTCGTTCCAGTTCGATACCTTTTATAAAGAGCTGGCAGTTGGTACGGGCTTTGGCTTGCGTTTCGACCTGACAGTGCTTGTACTGCGCTTTGATTTTGCGACCAAAGTGTATGACCCGGGTGGTATAAATGGCAATAAATTCATACTTGGCGATTTCCGTTTCTCCGACTTCTTTACGCAAAACAACCAAAGCAATCTGAACATCGGTATTGGCTATCCTTTCTAACCATAGCGAGTAATTATAACTATAGCCTGTCCCCTATTTTAAAGGTGAGCGGCTCAGTTTTTTCAACTTTTTTTCGCAATTGGTCAGTTTTTTTTACTAATTAGTTTACTGATTGTTTGGTAGTTACGTTACCCGTGCAGGTACTTTAAAGAGTCATTTTTATGAGATAAGTATAATTCCTTTTTTGTAGGATGCAACTATAGCTATACCTGTGTTTAAACATCTTTTGCTTTGGTCACTTCTCCTTTCCGTTTTTCTGCTTTATTCTATTTGCTATAGCGTTTGAGGCAATTTTTAAACTGGAACTTACAACGTTTGTTTTCAGTTTGCAGTTTAACCCAATAAAAAAGCCTTAAACGGAAATAAGTTTTTTTGGTTGGGTAAACTCAGATAAAATTGCTGCATAGCCTATGAAACTACTGTTACGTGTTGTTTTTTTATTTCTTGTATTAGCTCCGGGATTTGTACTGGCAGAAGGTTCAAAAAACCTGACACCCAATTCTTCCGGCAGTTCAACGGACCTTACAAACCCGAATAACTCACGCGCCGGTTACCTGGCACACGATGCCAACTTTGCATCGGCGGCAGGCGTTGGCCCAACTTCGCTGAGTTTTCTTAAATCTCCGGGCTATAACTATAACGGAGCTACTTATTCCCCTGACCATCGCTTGTATGTGCGCGTACTTCCCGGCGAAAGCATCCACTTCGGGGTACACCGTACTACACACGACCAGGGCACGGGCAACCAAAACGACCTCACCATTACGGTAAGATACCGCTCCATTGATGGGACAGAATTAACTGCGGGCTCTCATACCCTAACCCGAAATAAATCATCTCAAAGGCAAATGCTGTTAAACCAGCAAAAGGGCGTAATCGATAACGCAGCCCAGGCCTTGGCCGGACCTGATGACCTGGCTGGTGCTGCCGGGTATAACAGTATAGCCTATACAAACAACGGGAGCACGTACCTGGATGTATTTTTCGAGTTTAACCAGGTAAATGAAGCAAGCCTTAGCCAGGAACAACGTTTTTCGGTTTATGATTACTGGGACTTTACGGTACTGGATGCAAATAAAAATGAGAAACCCGGCCGTATGTTCTCTAAACTATGGGCCTTTTCAGCTGGCGGTACCAATAACGTATTTTCCAAGAATTTTGACATGTACCCGCTTATACCAAGCGAAACGCAACCAGGAAAATACTTTGTAAAAGTGCTGGAACTTGCCGGTATAGCCCCTCAAAACTTTTTCAGGTTTGTAACCAATAGCATGGGTACCAACATGGGCGCAACATTTGAAGAGCGCCGCAAAAGCCAGACCTCAAATTCTGATTACCCCGAATACCTGAACTTCGTTAACAACCCCGACCCTGCCCTCTGGCCTACAGCCACTACTCCTACTTTTAGCGTTACGGCGCAGCCTTACTGCGTTAATTCTGTGACCGGCCGTGGCGGCGTAACCTTTACAGGCACAAGCTCTGAGAGCAGTACGTTTATGGTTCTCATCGACCTTAACAACAATGGCACTTACGACCCGGGAACTGCTGACATATTGCTGGAGAAAACCGGCCCGGCAGGTAACAAAGTAATTACCTGGGACGGCCTGAATGGCCTTGGCCAAGTGGTACCAAAAGGCACAACTATAAAATACTACTTTAAGAACGGAAGCGGCCGCTTAAACTTTCCGGTTTGGGATGCAGAAACGAACCTGGACGGTTTCAGGGTTGGAGAAGTGCGCCCTTTGCCAGCCGGTACGCCTACACTAAACTATAACAGTAAACTTTTCTGGGATGACTCTAATTTGTTGGCTTCCAGGTTTCCGGCGCCGCAGCAACAGTTATTTGGCCTGGCCTCTACCGGCGATTATTCAAATTTAAGTGGTGGACAGCATAAATGGGGAGCTAACAATGCTACCGCCGGCGACCTTTACACGATAAACACCTGGACGTACGGCTTCACCAACGAACAGGAACTGACACAGGTTTACACCTTTGATTGTTCGGCTGACCTGGCCGTTACGCATACTGTTTCGGGCGGTAACTATATCATCGGCAAACCTTTTACTTATACCATTACCGTACAAAACAACGGGCCGCAGCTAGCGTCAGGCATTATTCTAAAAGACCTGCTGGATGCAGCAAAGCTTACTTTTATCAGCGCTTCGGCCTCTTTGGGTACCTATAACAGCACTACCGGCGACTGGACCATCGGGGATATGGGGTCTGGTGCAACACGTACTCTGACCATTACGGCCTCTCCTAAAGTTACCGGAATTATAAGCCAGACAGCCACGATAACTGCTGCCCAGCAAACGGACCCCGTAACTACCAACAACAGCGCCACGGCTACGATAAATGTGTCCTCTGCTGCGGATATTGAAGTAAAGAACACGGCATCGGGCGCTACATTTAACAACGGTGATGAGGTAACCTATACTATAACTGCTAAGAACCTGGGCCCTAACAATGCCACCGGCGTTTCGCTGACCGACCTGTTACCTGCCGGGTTAACATTTGTGAGTGCATCGCCAACTATAGGTACTTATGATAAAACTACAGGCATATGGACTATAGGTAACCTGAATATTGCCCCAACGGCCACGCTGGTTTTAAAAGCAAAAACCACCACCCTGGGATCAATAACCACTACGGCCAGCCTGAATAACAGAAGCGGGTACGAACTAGACGACAATTCCTCTAATAATACATCATCTAATACGATCTCGGTTAACCCTTCGGCAGATGTTGACATAACGCATACTGTATCGAACCTAAACCCAAGCCAGGGCGAAACGATCAGGATTACGATACGCGCTAAAAACAACGGCCCCAACGAAGCGACCAATGTGGTGGTAACTAATGCCATTCCGGCAAGTTTCCAGGTAAAGCAGCCGGTTACCGTAACCACAGGTACTTACAACCCGACTACCTATACCTGGAACGTAGGTTCGATACCGGTAAATACCGTCCATTACATTGCTTATGATGTTATCGTAAATGCGAGCGGCTCTTATTCTGTAGTTTCGGCCCAGACGCATACGGAGCCGGATGGCGTTGCGGCAAATAACTCAGCTACCTCTACTATAACTGTAAGCGCAGCAGCTGACGTGGCAGTTACAAACACCATAAGCCCGGTTAAAACAGAATATGCGAATGGCGATGCTGTTACCTATACAGTTACGGTTACAAATAACGGCCCGAGCGCCGCAACGAATGTTACCGTTACAGATAAACTTCCTGCATCGCTTACATTTATGTCGGCTACACCATCAGTAGGCACTTATAACTCCACAAGCGGCGCCTGGGCTATCGGGAATCTTGCCGTTGGCTCCTCTGCTACTTTAACCTTACAGGCAACTATAAACCAAAGTGCTGTTATTACCACCACAGCTACCCAAACCCACACCGAAACAGATAACCTCAGCGACAATAACTCCGCATCCAATACCATCAGGTCTGGCTCGGGGCAGGTAACGGCAGATGTAGGGGTTAGTATTACCAGTTCTGCAGCTACCAGCTATACCGGCGATGAGGTAACTATAAAAGTGAAGCTCACAAACAATGGCCCGGATGCTGCAACTGGTTTGCAACTTACCTCGCTTGTACCATCCGGTATGTCGCTGGTGAAAAGTGCGCCCGGAACCGGAACATACGATGCTGCAACCGGCAAATGGATGGTGGGCAGCTTAGGGCCAGGTAATGTTACGGAGCTTATTCTTACGGTTAAATCCCTGCCAGATAATACGGTTACAGGTGATAAAACATACACATTCAATGCATCGGGCTTGAGCCTTAATGAAACCCAGGGCAGTAACCTGAATACTGATACCGGAACTGTAAATGTTGTAGTTAAAAAGAAAGCAGATGCAGTAACAACTATAGCAGTAACCGGCGATGTAAACGGTGTATTCTATCATAATGTAACGCAGGCAACTATAACTATAACCGTTACAAATGCTGGTCCAGACGTAATCACCAACCTGGTGGGCAGAGATACCAGAACCGGTTACCTGACTTTCTCGCTCGAAAATCCGCCGATACCATCTGAAGGTACATCTTACAGCATGAAAACCGGCGAATGGATCATACCTGTACTGCAACCTGGCGAAACAAAAACACTTGTTGTAAAAGGTATACCAAACACAACCGGCCGATTGAACCTGGGCGGTACAATAACTTCTATGGATCAGTTCGATCCGATTAAGGAAAATGACGTGGCCATAGCTTTATTTAACGTAGCTCCGGTAGCTGACCTCAAGGTGACCAACACCGTTGCTGCAGGGCCATATTATAACGGACAAACTACCACGTTTACGGTTACTGTCGAAAACCTTGGGCCGGATGCTGCCACAGGCGTAACGCTAGAAGACAAATTACCGGCCGGACTGGAGTTTGTAAGTGCTACAACCACAATGGGTACGTATAATGCTACAACCGGTATCTGGACGCTTGGCTCTGATGTGCTGCCCGCACAGGTACAAACTCTTACCATAACTGCCAAACCAACTATAGCAGGTACTTTAGAGACAATAGCGAAAGTTAAAACGGCTAACGAATACGATAAACTTGCAACCGATAACCAAGCAACTGCATCTATAACAACCGATAAAACAGCTGATATACGGGTATACTATAGTTTACCTGCCGAAACCCGGAATGTAGGGAAAGAAACCACCTTTACGCTTGAAGTTACAAACCTTGGCCCTGATGAAGCAACAGGCATTGCTGTGCAGGAAGTGTTTCCGGACGGCTTTACTTTTGTAAGTGCACTGCCTACTACAGGGACGTATGATGCCAGCACAGGCGTGTGGACCATACCAACACTGGCGAGTGGTATAAAAACGAATCTAACGTTTACGGTTATCCCGAACAAAACAGGTGCTATAACCAACTATAGTTACAAGATAACATCAGCAGAGTACGACCCGAACGGGCAAAACCTGCAGGCAGGTAATAACCGGATAACCATCCTTTTTAACATCAGCGACCGTGCAGCTACTTATTCTTCCAACAGTGTCAAAAACTTTTATGACTATAAGAAGAGTGACGTATTGGCTTACCCGACCGACCCGGATGGTAGCGTAACATCGGCCCGTTTAAATAATACGACCTTACCAAACGGACTGACACTGGAGAACAATGGTAAGTTAGTTGTCAGCGATCCGTTTAAACTGCGCCCGGGCACATACCTGGTAAGTATAGATCTGACGGATGAGTTTGGAAATACCACAACTATAACCAACCACACCATAACTATAAACGGTGACCGCGACGGCGATGGCGTTCCTGATTTTACAGATATAGATGACAACAACGATGGCTTACCAGATACGATGGTATCGGGAACGACAGACCCTTATGCCGATGAGGACAACGACGGCGAACTGAACTATAGTGACACTGGTTTCATCTCTCCGGGTGGTAAAACTTTTACAGATATAAATGGCGATGGCATAAACGACTGGTTTGATACAGATTTGGATGGTATCATCAATTCGCTGGATGTTGATATGGATAACGATGGCATACCAAATGCTATTGAAGCAAACGGGGGTACCATGCCAATGGCTTTTGGGTACAATACGGCTGCAGGCATATTAAATGGCGCCGTAAGCACAAATGGTATGACTATAGCCGCCCAGACAGCTGACAACAGTGGCATTACAAAGTATAGCCTTCCGGATTCTGACCGCGATGGAATAAAAGATATGTTTGACCTTGACTCGGATAACGACGGCTTACCAGACCTGATGGAGGCACAAACTACCGCCGGTTACCGCCTGCGCTATGGTACAGACAGTGACCGTGATGGACTGGACGATGCCTTTGACCCGACCTGTGGTTGTGCAACGGCTGGTGCTGGTGTAGTGCTCGTAAATTCAGACGATGATACGGTGCCAGACTACCTGGATACGAACAGTGATAACGACGCCATTTCAGATATGATCGAGTCGTTTGATGATAACAACAGTGGCGGCTCCGGCGATGATCTGATGCTACGAGCTGCCAATTTCACAAACGGTTATTACCCAAACACAGATCTGAACACAAACAAAACCGCTGATTGGCTGGATGATGATGATTTTAACGGGATTCAAAACTTTTTACAGTTTGGCCACAAGTATTATCATGACACCAACGGTAACGGCATTGTAGACCTGTTCGATCCGGCTAATTCGGGAACGGCGGTAGTTTACCAGTTAAACGCAAACAATAAAATGAATTACCGCGATGCCGGCGTTGTAACACCGCTACCCGTTTCTCTGGTCAGCTTCCAGGGTAAATTAAATGCGGATGGGGTTATGCTTAAATGGGTAACGGCATCAGAAAAAGACAACGACCGCTTCGAGATAGAGCGCAGTGCAGATGGCAAAACCTTTAAAACGATAGCTACTGTTAAAGGTGCCGGTACCAGTAACTCAAAACTAAACTATAGTTACCTGGATACTGTACTGCCGTTAACTATAGTTTATTATCGCCTGAAGCAGGTAGATATGGATGGCACATTTGTTTATTCCAGAACTGTTACGGTACAGCCTGCCCCACATACCGGCAAATCGTTGGTGACACTGTACCCGAACCCAGCAACAGAGAATGTAAACCTGGACCTACGCTTACTGCCACAAGGCGACTATACTGTAACTATAGTTAGCATGGATGGCCGTGTGGTAAACCGTTACCAGTTACAGAGTGGCGTAAACCATCAGGTAGAGATTGGGCACCTGGCAGCAGGCAAGTATATAATACGGGTGCAAGGCCAGCACTTTACCGAGAGCCACAGTTTACTGAAAAGATAAAGTTTAGCCAAATATATAAGTAAAGCCCCGCTATGTTTAGCGGGGCTTTCTGTTTATACCAACTATAGTTCGGTATTAGTAATTCAGCAGTTCTTCTATAATTGCAGCTACTTTATCAGGGTTTGGAAGCATCATTTTCTCCAGCTCCACATTAAGTGGTATAGCTGGCAGGTTAGCCGCACCCAACGTATATACCGGTGCATCCAACTGCTGGAAACATTCTTTCGAGATACGGCCAGCCAATGATTCTGCAAACGAATTCATTAATGGTTCTTCGGTTAATACCAGTGCTTTACCATGGCGCTTCACTGATGCAATAACCGCATCAAAATCCAACGGGTTAAGCGTGCGCAGGTCCAGGATCTCTACACTGCCCGGGAATTGTTTAGAAGCTGTTTTAGCCCAGTACACACCCATGCCATAAGTGATTACCGATATGGAGTTACCCATTTTAATTTCTTCTTCCGAAGCATGCTGCACTACATTGGCTTTGCCTAACGGCAGGATATAGTTCTCATCCGGCTCTATTGTTTTGGCATCTTCGGTTCCGGCAACTTTAGACCAGTACAGGCCTTTGTGTTCCAGCATTATTACCGGGTTCGGATCCAGGAAAGCGGCTTTCATCAGACCTTTCATGTCGGCTGCGTTGCTTGGGTACACTACTTTAATGCCTCGTATCGTTAGCAACGTAGATTCTATACTTCCGGAATGATAAGGGCCACCGCCACCATAAGCACCGATTGGCACACGAATCACAGACTGAATCGGAAATTTGCCCATCGACAGGTAACAGCTCTTCGATAGCTCTTCCACCAGCTGATTCATACCCGGCCAGATATAATCCGCAAACTGTATCTCAACTATAGCCTTGGCCCCAACCGCCGACATACCAGCCGTAGAACCAACTATATACGCTTCCTGAATCGGGGTGTTGAACACGCGGGCATCACCATATTTTTTAGCCAGCAAAGCTGCTTCCCGGAAAACACCACCCAGTTCACCGCCTACGTCCTGGCCATAGAACAGAGCTTCCGGGTAAGTTTTCAGAATATCGTCTACGGCATGTAGCGCAGCATCTACCATTATAGCTTTCTCAGCTCCTGCTGGTGTGCGTTCGCCTTTTTCTTCCGTTACTGACGTAGGGGCAAATTCGTGCTGGTCAAATGTAGTCGGCTCAGGGTTTGGTGCGTCCAACGCTTTCTGATAATCTGCAGCAACTATAGCTTGGGCTTCCTGCTCTAAACTATAGATTTCGTCTTCGGACACATCCAGGCTTAACAATGTTTGCTTTAGTCTTGGAATCGGGTCATTCACGGCGTGCTGCTGCAGGTTATCGCCCCGGTACCATTCGCGGCGCACACCTGATGTATGGTGGCCAAGCAACGGAACTTTGGCATGTACCAATATAGGCTTGCGAACTTCGCGGGCGTATTCAAAGGCAATACGCATGCCCTCATACGACTCAGCAAAGTCATAGCCGTTTACACGGAGGCGCTCCATGCCTTTAAAGCCGGCGGCATATTCATAGGCATCCATGGCACGCATCTCTTTGCCCGTTGCCGATATTCCCCAGTCGTTATCCTGTACCAGGTAAACGATTGGTAAACCTTTCAACACAGCCATCTGGAATGCCTCGGCCACTTCACCTTCCGTTACCGAGCCATCGCCCAGCGAACAAAGTACAACTGGTCTCTCTTCTCCGTTCAACAATCCCTGGTTCTCTAAATAAGCAATACCATGCGCCATACCTGTAGCCGGAATTGCCTGCATACCGGTGGCTGAGCTCTGGTGTGGAATAACCGGGAAACCTTCGCGGCGCAGCGACGGGTGACCGTAGTAGGTACGACCACCAGAGAAAGGATCATCTGCTTTGGCCATCAGTTGCAGCATTAGTTCATAAGGCTGCATACCTATACCCAGCAGTACAGAATCATCGCGGTAGTAAAGTGAGGCGTAATCGTACGATTTTAACTGGAACGCGGCTGCCAGTTGTATTGCTTCGTGGCCACGCGAGGTACTGTGTACATACTTGCTACAAATGGTTTTGTTTTCTTCGTAGGTATCTGCAAGGGTTTTGGCAGTTATCATCAGGCGGTAGGCTTTCTTCAGGAGCGCAACATCCACTTTAAAGTCTTCCAAAGTATCTTTTGACATAGTTTATACTTTTGTATTGCCCGAAGATACTAAAATCAACGCTGTTTCTAAAATCTATAGTTGTGTTCGGCAGAACCGGCTTATTTGAGTAATTTTGTACTTTCTAGACAAAAGACTTAATGACAATGGATTAAAGACTTTTGGCTGGAAATCATTGATAAAAGTCCTTTTGTCTTTTGTCATTAAGTCAAACTGTCAATCAAAATAATATGTTCAGAGACGAAGTAGAAGCCTTTATGCGCCAGTTCCAGATGGATTTGGTACGTGACCTTGAAAACTGCGATGGTGGAACCACTTTTCAGACAGATGAATGGCAACATGCCGAACACGGCGGCGGCATAACACGCATAATTGAGCACGGTGCGGTACTGGAAAAAGGCGGTGTAAACTTCTCGGCAGTTGGCGGGCAACTTTCTCCGCAGTTTCTGAAAATGTTGGAAATGCCGGACCCTAACTTTTTCGCGACTGGCGTTTCGGTAGTGATGCACCCGCACAACCCAATGGTGCCTATTACGCACATGAACGTGCGCTACTTTGAAGCCGGCGACGGTAAAGCGTGGTTTGGTGGTGGCATTGACCTAACTCCTATCTATTTGGATTTGAAGCAGGCCCAAGAGTTCCATAAGGCCATGAAAGCGGTTTGCGACAAGCACCACCCAAGCTATTACCCGGAGTTTAAGAAATGGGCTGATGACTATTTCTTTAACGTGCACCGCAACGAAACCCGCGGTGTAGGTGGCATTTTCTTTGATAGGCTGATGGCTACTGATGAGTTTACCCTGCAGCAGCGCTTTGAGTTTGTGAAGGATGTAGCCTATGCGTTTGCGCCGTTCTATACCAGTATCATGAAGCAGAACCGCGATTTACCTTATAATGAAGATCAGAAAAAGTGGCAGCTGATTCGCCGTGGCCGCTACGTGGAATTTAACCTGGTTTATGACCGCGGTACCAAATTTGGGTTGATGACGGGTGGCCGTATTGAATCTATATTGATGAGTTTACCGGAGCTTGCCTCGTGGGTATACAACCATAAAACAGAGCCTGATAGCCCTGAAGAGCTAACACAGAACTACCTGAAAAAAGACATCGACTGGATAAACGTACTATAGCCGATGCTTGAGAAGTTAATTGAGCTGGACAAGGAGCTTTTTGTTTACCTGAACGACATGCAGTCGCCTTTCTGGGATCCGATCATGCTTTTTGCGTCAGATAAATACGTTTGGGTGCCTTTTTACCTGGGCCTGATCGGATATGTAATCTGGAAATATAAAAAGCAAAGTATACCGATGCTTCTTTTAGCTGTCTTAACTATAGCTTTGGCCGATAGCATCACTTCCGGCATTTTTAAACCTTACTTTGCACGTCTTCGCCCTTGTCACGATGAAACTTTATCGGATGTAATAAACCTGGTGGCCGGTTGTGGTGGTAAGTTTGGCTTTATGTCGTCGCATGCGGCTAATGCGTTTGGTTTTGCGGTTTTCTTTAACCTCATCCTCTCCGACCGTTACGCGATTTTTAAGTTTATACTTATAACCTGGGCAGTTATAGTTTCCTATAGCCGTATTTACTTAGGCGTACACTTCCCGGGCGATGTAATTGGCGGTGCTATAGTTGGTAGTTTTGCTGCTTACGTTTGCTCGTTAGGTTATGCCATCGTAATCAAAAAATATAGCTGGTTTAGTTTAAAAGCGTAATGACCTCGCCGTGTTTCTAAAACCTGTGAGCGTTTTAGGTGCTTCGTAGGCAGACGCTCGTAGGAGCTGCGCACGCTACGAGGTCTTTTAATAAATTACCGGTTTAGCAGCCTGGCTACATATTTCCCGATAATATCAAACTCAAGGTTTACCGAGTCGCCGGGCTTTACACTATGTAAGTTGGTGTGCTCGTAAGTATACGGTATAATAGCTACGGAAAAACGATCTTCCTGAGAATCAACTACAGTTAAGCTAATGCCATTTACACAGATTGAGCCTTTTTCTACGGTTACATTTCCGGTGCTGGTATCATAAGAGAAGGTAAATTTCCAGCTGCCGTTTTCGTCTGTAACGCTTTCGCAGATGCCGGTCTGGTCTACGTGGCCTTGCACTACGTGCCCATCAAAACGACCATTTGCCTGCATGCAACGCTCCAGGTTAACCACATCGCCTTGCTTTAAAGCATGCAGATTAGTTTTCTTTAATGTCTCGTCAATAGCAGTTACAGTATAGCTGTTCCCTTCAATGGCTACTACCGTAAGGCACACACCGTTATGGGCAACACTCTGGTCTATTTGCAGCTCATGGGTAAACGCCGAAGAAAGTACAAAATGCTTGTTTGTAGCTTCCTCACGGATGGCCTCTACCCTGCCTAAAGTTTCTATAATTCCGGTAAACATAGTTCTGTTTTTTGCCCTGCAAAGATACGTGTTTACTGCAGCACCCCGAAAGTAAAGTTGATTTTATACAGTAAAATAGCCTATAGTTCGTTATTTTCGCGAACAAGAACCCCCGGCGCCTGCTGGCAGTAAGTATACGTATAGCCAACCTATAACCTTAACATGGAAACTGATCTGTATAAACACAAAGGAATGCGCCGCGGCCTGGTGCAGCATCTTCGCCAGAAAGGAATCCGCGACGAGCGCGTGCTGGCTGCCATTGAAGCGGTGCCCCGTCACTTCTTTTTCGAGAAGGCATTTGTAGAGCAGGCCTACCAGGACAAGGCTTTTCCGATCGGGGAAGGACAAACCATTTCGCAGCCATATACAGTTGCTTTCCAATCAGAACTGCTGCGTTTAAAACCAACCGACAAAGTGTTGGAAATAGGAACAGGCTCCGGTTACCAGTGTTGCGTTTTACTGCAGATTACGCCAAACGTGTATACTATAGAATACAACAAACCGCTTTACGAGAAGGCCCGTCGTTTTTTTGCCAGGTATGGATTAAAGCCACACACGTTCCATGGCGATGGTTCCGAAGGTTTACCAATGCACGCGCCTTACGACAAGATTATAGTTACTGCCGGAGCGCCAGTTGTACCCCGTAGTTTGTTAAAGCAGCTAAATGTTGGTGGCATTCTGGTAATACCGGTAGGCAATGAAAGTAGCCAGAAGATGCTACGTATAACCAGAACTACCGAAACAGAGTTTGAACAGGAAGAATTCGACGATTTTAAATTTGTGCCATTGCTAGGCCGCGAAGGCTGGGATGCTGGCAACTAAGCTACAAACTATAGTTTATCTTTTAGTCAAATTGTGGTGTGCGTTTTTAGTTTGGACGCGCTTGCCCTATCTTTGCAGCATAAACTATGAACCACTATGCGTAAACAAAAGAAAGTAAGCGAATCCTATGTGATCATGACGGAACTGGTATTGCCTAACGATACCAACACCCTGCACAACCTGATGGGTGGTAAAATGATGCACTGGATGGATATTGTTTCAGCCATCGCCGCGCAAAAGCATTCTAACCGCATTGTAGTAACGGCTTCCGTAGATAACGTATCGTTCAAGGAAAGTATAAAACTAGGCAATGTTGTTACCCTGGAGGCAAAAGTAACGCGTGCTTTCGCTTCATCTATGGAAGTGCATATTGTGGTTTATGCCGAAGATATCCCAAGCGGAAAAAAAGTGCTTTCAAACCAGGCATTTTTCACGTTTGTAGCTGTAGACCAGTCGGGCAAAGCAATTGATGTGCCTGAAGCAATACCTGAAACCGAAGAAGAAGTTAAACTATACGATGGTGCATTACGCCGCCGACAGTTACGTTTAGTGTTAGCAGGCCGCATGAAGCCAAGTGAAGCCAACGAGCTTAAATCTATTTTCGATATTAAAGAAAGCGGCGCAGAAGTATAAAACAATGGCAGGTTTACAGGCAGAAGATCTTAACAATGAGTTTTTTAAAAACTTTATACCGGAGACTATTTTTCTGGTAGAAGGTGACGTGCCGGCGCCTATAGTTCCGGAAGTAGAAACTGCTGCCCCAGTAACTGTAACTAAATCTGAAACCATAGTTGCCCCTGCCCCGCAACCTAAAGCTACGCTTGCAATTCCAAAGCTGCCTAAAACCGATGCACCTGCACAACCTGCAAAGTATAACGTGATTGGCGAGAACAGTAAGGGCGTGGCAGTACTGGTGACTATAGCCGATGAAGAATTCAGGAAGCTGCCGCAACTGGAGTTCCTGAACAAAATACTCGCCGCTATTGGTTTACAGCCAACGGATGTGGCTTATGTAAATAACGTGTCAGGTAAAATTGCTGTGTTTGAAGAGTTGCAGCAGACACTTCAGGTAAACTATATCCTGAGTTTTGCAAGCCGCGTAGACTCCAACCTGCCACATGAGAAATTCACGTTATATAATCCGGTAAAGCTGGGCAACGTCCCGATCGTTTTCTCACATGCACTGGCAGACCTGGAACATGATCAGGAAAAGAAAAAATTACTTTGGGGAGCACTACAGAAAGTATTTAAGTAATCTGAACCACAGATTAAAAGAGAACTATAGAGACGTAACATTTTGCGTCTCTTTTTTTATGAAGACCTCACAGCGTCTTGAAGACCTGTGAGTGTCTGGCTACGAATCATCAAAGACGCTCACAGGTTTTAAAAACGCTGTGAGGACAGAAATCCTAAAAATCAGAGAAATCAGTTTAATCACTGGTCAAAAAATAGAGACACAGCTTTTGCCATGTCTCTACCTAATCCTGAAATCTTTGAATCCAGAAAATCTTAGTCTTACTTCAGCACCTCAGCAAGTTTATCTTCCAGGTCTTTACCACGAAGATTTTTAGCGATTATGCGACCTTCCTTATCTAATAACAACGTCTGAGGGATAGCGGTGATGTTATAAAGTCCGGCGGCTGCACTTTCCCATCCTTTCAGGTCTGATACATGTGGCCAGGTCAATTTATCATCGGCAATTGCTTTCAACCATTTCTCGCGATTCTGGTCCAATGAAACGCCAAATATCTCGAAGCCTTTGTCTTTATACTCGTTATACATGCGCACCACATTCGGGTTCTCTTTACGGCACGGTCCACACCAGCTAGCCCAGAAATCAATCAGGACATACTTACCACGTAGCGAAGACAAAGATGCAGAACCACCTTCCGGAGTTGGCAACGTAATATCCGGAGCCAGCTGCCCTACCGCCGTGCTGCGCATTCCTTTCAGTTTCTCGTCCAGTTCTTTGGTATACTTTGAGTTAGGCAGGTTTTTGCTGTAAAGCGTTGACATGCTATCAGCAAAAGCAAAATCGTTCATCGGGTCAATTAAAGTAAGTGTACCAAAGGTTGATACAACAGATGCCGGATGCTTTGCCAGGAAGCTTTTCAGGTTATCCTGCATCGCTTTAAATTCAGCTCTGATCTTCTCCACTTCAGCTGTATTACCTTCAGAATTGGCCTGCATAAAACGCTGCTGCAATTCCATTTCTTTAGCCTGCTTTTCGTTCACCATTTTATTCAGCTCCTGGAAAAGCTTAGAATCCTCGGAGCCTTCAATTTTAGATGAAAGATTAAAGTTCTTGGCATCCGCCTCAAGTACAACATTAGTACCTTTATCCAGAACCAGTATCACGCCGTCGCGCTGATCTATAGTTACACGGTAAAAAGATGGTTCTGTAGTTTCACCATCAAAATTGAAAGAACCGTTCTCCTCAATTTTAGCTGTATCCCGAGGTACAAATTGCTGCTTATCCAGCTCAAACAGGTAAATGTCACTTCCTGCAGTAGCATTAGTAAGCTTACCCTGAATGCTATATCCATTGTCGCCGTTAGTAGCTGACTTATTTCCCTGGCAACTTGCCAGCAAAGCAACCAAGGAGGCAAATGCAAGGTACTTTTTATAATTCTTCATATCCAGAATGATTATGCGTTCAGGCGTTCAATTAATAGTTTATTAGCAACTTTCGGATCAGCTTTGCCTTTGGTCTTTTTCATTACATCGCCCATAAACATACCTACCAGGCTTTGCTTGCCGGCTTTGTACTCAGCAACTTTAGCCGGGTTAGCTGCCAGTACCTCTGCAATTATAGTTTCCAGTGCTCCGGCATCAGAATCCTGTAACAGGTTCTGCTCTTCGGCTACCTGATGCGCCGGTGTGCCCGGGTTTTCCAGCATGTAAGGAAAAATCTTTTTGGAAGCTACGGAGTGGCTTACCTTATTCTTATCCACAAGCGCAATGATCTCGGCAATGCTGTGCGGCTGCAGCGGGAAATCCTTCATGTGCAGCTGCAACTCGTTCAGGTACGATTTAACAGGACCCATTACCCAGTTAGATGCCGCTTTATAGTTGGTGGTATACTTGCAAAGCTCGGCAAAGTATAACGCTACTTCCTTGGCATCAGTCAGTACATTGGCATCATATTCCGGAAGGCCATACTCTTCGGTAAAGCGCTTGTATAGTTCCTGTGGCAGACTTGGCATCGTTTCTTTAATGCGCTCCAGCCATTCCTGCTCAATAACTAATGGCGGAAGGTCCGGCTCCGGGAAGTAACGGTAATCGTTCAGTGTTTCTTTAGAGCGCATGGCTGTAGTTGTACCGGTGTTGGCATCGAAGTTACGCGTCTCGCCATCTACCGTGCCGCCATTCTCCAGTACAATGATCTGACGCTCGATCTCGTGCTCGATGGCGCGCTGCACGTTACGGAAGGAGTTCATGTTCTTCACTTCCACCTTCGTACCCCACAGCGGCGAATCTTTCAGCATCACCGAAATGTTGGCATCGCAACGCAGCGAGCCTTCTTCCATGTTACCGTCGCAAATGTCCAGGTACTTTACCAAACGCTTTATCTCAGTCAGGTAGTTATAAGCTTCTATAGAGTCACGGATATCCGGCTCCGATACAATCTCGATAAGTGGTACACCGGCACGGTTAAAGTCAACCAATGTCTCGGTCTCACCAGCCAGGTGCATCGACTTACCAGCATCTTCTTCCATGTGGATGCGCGTGATACCGATCTTTTTGTCGTTACCATCAGCATCTTTCACCACTACATTTCCAGCCGTACAAACAGGCGTTTTATCCTGTGTGATCTGGTATCCTTTCGGAAGGTCAGGATAGAAGTAGTTCTTACGGGCGTAAATGTTGTAGCGCGTAATGTTACAGTTGGTAGCCAAACCCATCTTTACGGCCATCTCAACAACCGTTTTGTTGATGCGCGGTAACGTGCCCGGGTGACCAAGTGTGATAGCGCTCAGGTTGGTATTTGGCAGCATACCGTATTCTGTAGAGTCAGAACTATAAGCCTTGCTCTCCGTCAGCAACTGCGCGTGTACTTCCAGGCCAATAATCGCCTGGTATTTATTTCTGATTGATTGTTCCATTGATTTTTAATGATTAATGACGAATGAATAATGAGTAATAACTATAGTTTCCCCATCATCAACTGGTCATTATTAATTAATCATTATTAACTATTCATTAAGTTCTTTACAAGTTCTACTGCTTTGCCTGGCACTGCCTGTAAGCCTGCAGTATCTTTACCGCCGGCAGTTGCATAGAATGGCTGGCCACCGCCACCGCCTTTGATTTCTTTGGCAAGTTCGCGTACCATCTGGCTGGCATTCAGGTTTTTCTCAGCAACCAGGTTATCCGAAAGCATTACCGCGATCTGTGGTTTACCGTCGATTTCAGCTGCCAGTACAAGTATAAGGTTATCAACTACCTGGCGCATATCAAAGGCAAGCTTCTTCAAGTGGTCGGCGTTGCTTACTTCTATCTGTTCGGCTACAAGGCTTACACCATTCAGTTGTTGTGCTTTTTGTGCCAGCGTATCTTTCAAGCCGCTTAGTTGCTTCAACTCAAACTGCTCGAGTTGCTTCTGCAGCGCTTTATTTTCATCCTGTAGTTTCTGCACCGCACCTGATACATTGCTTTGGGTATTTAGTACTTCACGTACGGCGTGTAGTTCATCTAACTGCGCATGAACAAAGTCTTCTGCAATTTTAGCAGTAACGGCTTCAATACGACGCACACCGGCAGCTACCGAGCTTTCAGATACGATCTTGAAGTAACCGATCTCGCCGGTATTATACACGTGCGTACCACCGCAAAGCTCTACCGAATGCTCACGGTCGAAAGCGATAACACGTACATATTCGCCATACTTCTCGCCGAAAAGGGCAGTTGCTCCCATCTCCTTGGCTTGGGCAATAGGCACGTTACGCTGCTCTTCTAATGGTATGCTCTGGCGCACACGCTCATTCACGATATGCTCAATCTCACGGATCTGTGCATCTTCTACTTTAGCAAAATGCGAGAAGTCAAAACGAAGTACTTTTTCATTTACCAATGAGCCTTTCTGCTGCACGTGCTCACCTAAAACTTTACGTAAAGCGGCATGCAGTAAGTGCGTAGCAGAGTGGTTCTTACGGATATAGTTACGGCGCTCAAAATCGATCTCACTTCTGAAAGCTGCATCTATAGTTTGCGGTAACTTAGCTGTGATATGGAGTATAAGATCGTTCTCTTTTTTGGTGTCCAGTACTTCGATCTGCTCCGAATCAGAGATCAGATAACCGGTATCGCCAACCTGACCACCACTCTCTGCATAGAAAGGAGTTTTGTCCAGCACGATATGATACTCGCTCTTGTTCTTCGTCTTAACCTGGCGGTAACGCACGATGTGTGAATCCGAAACATTGCAATCGTAGCCCACAAATTCGGTAATTACATCCGGCTGAATGATAACCCAGTCGCTTTGCTCCGAAGCCGATGCGTTGCGCGAACGGTTCTTCTGCTGCTCCATCTCCACGCCAAAACCTGCTTCATCTACTGTCAGGCCTTTTTCACGGGCAATTAGGGCCGTCAGGTCCAGCGGGAAACCGAAGGTGTCGTATAGTTCGAAAGCAGTTTTGCCATCGATGGTGTTGTTATTCTCTTTAAATTTAGCTTCCAGTGCATCCAGCCTTTTCAGACCATTCTCCAACGTACGCAGGAAAGCATTTTCTTCTTCTTCGATCACGCGCTGAACAAAGCTCAATTGCTGCTTCAACTCAGGGAATACAGTTTCCATCTGGTCGGCCAGAACGGCAGCCAGTTTGTACAGGAACGGCTTCTTGAAATCAAGGAAAGTGAAACCATAACGCACGGCACGACGCAGGATACGGCGGATAACATAACCAGCCTTATTATTAGACGGCAGCTGTCCGTCGGCAATGGTAAAGGCAATAGCGCGGATGTGGTCAGAAATTACGCGGATGGCAATATCCGTTTTCTCATCCTCGCCATAAACTAAACCAGCTTCTTTTGCTACAAACTGAATTAACGGCTGGAAAACGTCGGTATCATAGTTGGAACGCTTGCCCTGAATAGCCATGCACAAACGCTCGAAGCCCATGCCGGTATCTACGTGCTGCGCAGGCAGTTTTACCAGTGATCCATCAGCCAGGCGGTTGAACTCCATGAATACGTTGTTCCAGATCTCGACAACCTGCGGGTGGTCGTTGTTCACCAAAGACTTACCGTCAACCTGCGCACGTTCTTCATCTGTTCTTAAGTCAACGTGAATTTCAGAGCAAGGACCGCACGGACCGGTATCACCCATCTCCCAGAAGTTGTCCTTTTTAGAACCCATCAGGATACGGTCTTCCGCGATCATCGACTTCCAGATATTGAAAGCATCCTGGTCCATTTGCAAGTTTTCGGAAGCATCGCCCTGGAAAACGGAAACGTACAGCCTGTCTTTTGGCAGCTTGTACACTTCGGTAAGCAGTTCCCACGACCATTCCAGCGCTTCTTTTTTAAAGTAATCGCCAAACGACCAGTTACCCAGCATTTCGAACATGGTGTGGTGGTAGGTGTCGTAACCTACTTCTTCCAGGTCGTTGTGCTTGCCGCTTACGCGAAGGCATTTCTGGGTATCGGCGATGCGCTTGTACGGCGCTGGCTTGTTGCCCAAAAAGTAGTCTTTGAAAGGGGCCATACCCGAGTTAATAAACATCAGGGTTGGGTCGTCTTTAACCACGATCGGGGCCGATGGCACGATCTGGTGCTGCTTGGAAGCGAAGAAATCCAGGAACTTTTGTCTTATCTCAGCTGAGTTCATCTATGATTATTAAGCCTTTAGATACTATCTGCTATACTTGTTGTTTAAGAACAAAAAATATAGAATTTTTGCCTTTCAGAAGCACGACTAATTTTCGCGTTCCGGTTAGCCAATTACTAGCAAAAGTAGCATATTTTAGCTGTAAACAGTAACATCAGGCCGAAAATTAACAGTGCTTTCACTATACTTTAGCTATAGCCATATGCCTTATAAAGAAAAAGAAATAGAGAAACAGTATTATACGATTGGTGAAGTTGCCGCCATGTTTGATGTTGCCGCGTCGCTTATACGTTTCTGGGAGACTGAATTTGAGCAGTTGCGCCCAAAGAAAAACAAGAAAGGTAACCGCCAGTACACCAAGCAGGATATTGAAACGCTTCGCACAGTGTATCACCTGGTAAAAGAGCGTGGATATACTATTCAAGGCGCTAAGGATGTGATGAAAAACAAATCGGTGCAGACCAAGGACAAGATAGATATGATTGATTCACTGGAGAAAGTGCGGGCTTTTTTAGTTGGTATCAAAAGTCAGCTGAACACTAAAGCATAATTGCTGCGTAATCTCTCTAACTATGGGAGAAAATCAGCAACTATACGAAGTAGCTTTAACTCAATTGCATGGAATTGGTCCGCAGATGACACGCCAACTGGTAAGTTACTGCGGCTCACCACATGCCGTATTTCATGCCCCGCCGGGAAAACTGCAGAAAATTCCGGGGATTGGCCCGGCCGCTTATAAAAACATAACGCAAGGCGCAAAACAAGCTTTGTTGCAGGCTGAAGAGTTGCTGAAAAAGGCCGAAGAACATGAAGTGCAGCTACTGTTTTATACTTCGCCAAAGTACCCCGACCGACTGAAGCAGATCGCCGATGCTCCTACCCTTTTATACTTTAGAGGTAACGGCAACCTGAACCAGCGTCGCATTATTTCTATAGTTGGTACGCGCCAGGTTAGCAACTATGGCCAGGCTATGACCGAAAAAATTGTGGCTGATCTGGCTCCTTATAATGTGCTTATAGTTAGTGGCTTGGCTTATGGCGTAGATATTGTTTCGCACAGGGCAGCATTGCAGGCAGGTTTGCCAACTATAGGCGTAATGGCCAGCGGACCAGATATCGTTTACCCGGCAGTTCACCGCAAGTATGCAGAACGAATGCTAACGCAAGGCGGCTTGTTATCTGAAAGCACATTTGGCACCAAACCCGATGCCCCACGCTTCCCGGCACGCAACCGAATTATAGCTGGTATGAGTGACTGTACTATAATTGTGGAAGCAACACTTAAAAGCGGAACACTCATTACCGCAGACTTAGCCCATGGCTATGACAAAGAAGTAATGGCAGTGCCGGGCAATGTAACTTCTCCGGTCTCCGAAGGGCCAAACCATCTGATTAAAAATCATAAAGCAGCTATTTATACATCGGTGCAGGATCTGGTGGAACTACTGAATTGGGACCTGGAAGATGAGACACAGGCCCGAAAATTGCGAAATCAAGTCTTCTCACCTGAAGAATACACACAAGACGAAATCAAAGTGCTGACATTGTTAGTACAAACGCAGGACGAGCACATGGACAACATCAGCTGGAAGACGCAGATACCTGTAAGTCTACTGGCCTCGGTGCTATTAACGCTGGAGTTTAAAGGTATGGTAAAGGCCATGCCGGGTAAACGGTTTGGGTTGATAAGGTAGTTTGATTGTTATAGCTATTGCCCTCGCTCGCGCGTCCCACGAGTGTAAGCTATTTGGTGGGGTCCCGCCACTTTATAATATAACCATAAACTTATAGTCAAACTATAAAAGTATGGCTTTCACGAACTATAAATTTAAGCGCCAGAGTCCTCGGGTAACCCACACTCGCGGGACGCGAGCGAGTTCTGCATGCTTGGGAAAGAGAAAACAATCATCCATTACCAACCAACAATCAAAAACTCTTAACTTTCAACTTTCAACTCTTAACTATACTAAATGCTGCTTTACAACGGCGACTTTATTCCAGAATCAGAACTGAAACTGCCACTAACAAATCGGGCCTTTCAGTTTAATGATGGCTTTTTTGAGACGGTTATAGTTGCGAACGGAAAACTAAGATTCTGGGATGACTACGTGGCGCGTATGCAGGCTGCGGCAAATGTTTTAAAGTTAGAATTGCCTCAAACTATAGTTTCAGGTGACTTGGATGAACAGCTGTTACAGCTGGCTGAGACAAATAATGCTGCAAACTATGGCCGATTGAAAATGAAACTATGGCGTCGCGGCTGCGGACTATATACGCCCGAAACTAACCAAGCCGACTGGCTGGCAACTATAGTTCCGGTTACTCCTGCTCCAACAACTCCCCTGCAAATTGGCATCTGCGAAACTATAACTACCAACTTTAGCCCCTTCTCCTTTTTTAAAGGCCCAAATGCGCTGCTGTATGTAATGGCGGGTATCGAGAAAAAAGAAAAAGGGTTCGATGATATGCTGTTGTTAAACCGACAGAATCAGGTTTCAGAACTTATCTCTTCTAATATTTTCTGGCTTAAAGAAGAAGTATTGTTTACTCCGGCAATCGAAACCGGTTGTGTAAAGGGAATTGTCAGGCAGAATATACTTCGTTGGGCGAACAAAGCAGATATAAAAACAAAAGAAGTATATTTTGACGCTGCCAGTTTACTAAAAACAGATGCTATTTTTAGTTGTAATGTTACAGGCATCCGGAGTATAGCAAGTATAAATGGCAAAGCTGTAAGTATAGATGAAGGTTTTGTAACGAAACTTCGTGCGGAATTAGGATTTTTAAGTCAATAAAAAAAGCACAGGCAGGGTACCTGTGCTTTTCTGTGAGATAAATCAAAATTGTTAAATGTCCAGTTTAAGGCCTAAACTATAGGTTGCCGGGTTAGAGTATTGTCCGTTATCTACACCGTTTATTACTTCCGGGTCCTGGCCTTTATACTTGGTTAATACCAGTGCATTTTGAGCAGTTGCCGTTAAGCTCATATTTACTTTATCCTTCCAGAGATTACCAACATGGTAGCCCAACTGTATATATTCCAGTTTTATAAAAGAAGCATTTTCAAGGAAATGTGTTGAACGCAGTTGCGGAAACAAAAACCCGTCTTTTAAATAACTGCCAGCTGCATTCATAAGATACGAATCGTTCTCAGTAGCCAGAAAATAGCCAGTTCTTTGTTCTAAGGCGTTGAAAACATAATTGCCTGTGCTACCTCTGAATAACAAGCCCATACTTAATTTTTTATAGGTCAGATCAGAGCTAACGCTTAGCAAAAGTTTAGGGTCGGGTGAGTTTTTTTCAGATAGTATATAGGCGCCATTCTGACTACGTTTATATGTGTCCGCTATTGGGCGGCCGTTATTGTCATATGCATGCTCGTATAACCTGAACGTGTTTACTGGCTGCCCCGGTCTGCTTATGAAATAAGCATAACCGCTATAATTGGGGCTATAACTTATTCCATTCATACCGTTATGCATTTTAGTAAGGTTTGTGGTGTTATAGCTTATAGTTGTACCTACACCCCACTCAAACTGTTCATTAGAGACCAATTTATACTGCATGGCTGCTTCTAAACCGGAAGAAGTAAAGTCAGCTACATTTGCCAGGTAGTATTCATAGCCGGTTTGCCTGCTTACACCCACCGGATGGATCACGCCTTTTACTTTTGATCTGGTGTATGAAAGTTTACCATGTAATTTGTCATCCAATAAACCAAAGCTTGCGCCAAGGTTTAGTTTTATAATGTTCTCAGGCTTTAAATCAGGATCAACTAATGTTCCATAATACGGGCTTGTTGAGGGTGCGCTTTCAACAAATGCCAAGCTGTTATCATTTTTAAAGGAAGAAAGATTACCATACAAGTTAAGGCTGGTGAATGACGACTGTTCAACCATAAAGTTTTCTTTCAGCAGGTTCCAGTGGCCACCAACAGCAATGTTAAACATGTTGTTTCCGGATACCAGGTTAGATTCCCTCACGCTGCTAAATGCCAGGTCTGCTCCATACTTCGATTTGTGCAACAGCGATACCTTTCCGAATAAATTTCGTGTCTGGCGTTCGGTTTTATACTTTTGCCACCAGCTGCTGGTACCGTTATACATCCATTCGCGGTAATTTTGAACTCTCTTTATAGTTGCATCAGCAACACCGGCCAAGATACTGATGTCGCTTTGCAGTAGCTGCTCCGGATGTTCGTAAACTATAAACGCTTCGGTAAACCTGTTTTTTGTACCCCTGTCAAAATCCTGGAGCATTATGCTGCCATTACGAGCTTCTAAAGCAGCCAGCTTTTCATCTACACTTAGCTTATATGCATTATCTGTAGCCTGGTAACTATAGCGCAAATTTAATTTCAGGGCAGGCAACGGATGGAATTTGTATTGCAGGTGTGCACTTCCAGCCATCGTGTTATTTTCATCAGTCAGGTGCTGCTGCTCCAGTAAACTAAGCGGATTTAGCGGGGAATAGCTGGCTGCTTTACCGTTCTCGTCCAGGTAAGCAAAATAATTACCGTATTGGTTATCCTGGTAAACCGGTTGGGTCGGGTCAAAAATTAATGCGTTGTAAATTAAATCTGGTTGCGCCAGCCTGCTATCCTGCTGTGCTCCTCCCAGGTTCAGGTTAAGCTTTAAATGGTCTTGCAGAAAACTCGGGTTTAGAGCCAGGCCCAGTGTATTTCTTTTGCTTTGTGTTGTCTTAAGAATGCCCTGTTGGTTTTGGTGCCCTGCTGAGATACGGAAAGGCACCGCTTTAAGTATAGACCCGGACAGGCTAAGGTGCTGGTCGTGGCTATAGGCATTGCGGTAGATAACATCCTGCCAGTCGGTGCTATAGTTACCAAGCAGGTTTGCCTCCTCCGGGTATTCCTTCTCTACTACTTCCCTGAGCTGATCAGCAGAGAGTACATCGGCCTTTTTGCGGAGCACCGATATGGCTGCAGTGGAAGTATACTGTACCCGAATTCTGTCGCTTTTATGGGTTTGCTTTGTGTTTATAAAAAGTACCCCATTTGTTGCCCTACTCCCATACACTGCTAACGTGGCATCGTCTTTTGCGAAGGTAACCGAGGCAATATCAGAAGGATTTATAAAGTTAAGTACACCGGTAAAAAATGATGTTTGCTGACTGTTAACAGGTACGCCATCCAATAAAATAAGTGGTTGGTTGCTACCTGTTATAGAAGTAATGTTATGTACCCGTATCTGTGTCCCGGCCCCAGGCTGTCCGCCCTGCGCTGATAACTGTAGCCCTGCAAATTTCCCCGTAAATAATTGCTCCGAATTGGAGATTAACCCTTTGTTAAAATCAATTGCTGTGAGGCTTTGAGCTTTCCTCCGAAGGTCCTGATAACGTGCATCAGAATAGAGAACCGAAAGGGAATCGGATGGTAATTGTTGTGCTGTAACTGTAAGTCCGGCGAGCAGAAATCCAAACGTAATACTGCCAAGCCTTACAGGCTTATAGTTGCGTAAAGTTTGTTTCAAGTTAACTATAGTTAGGTGGAAAGTTAAGGCTAAAGTTATAGAATATATTTTAAAGTATATATAACAAAGAAAGCACCGGCTAACGTCGGTGCTTTCTTTTAAAGTATAAAGTTTAGCTTACTTCTTCTTAACTTCTGCAGCCTTATTCTTTGCTGCTTCAGGATACCAGTTGCGCAACCTCACTTCAATATTCTTATCCTGGTCGTTAACCATTTTCTTAAAAGCTTCCACATCAGCCAGGCCATCGGTGCCGCGGTAATGGTATGGGTAAATTACTTTCGGTTTAAACTCTAATACGCCGCTCGCTGCCTGGTTTATATCCATAGTATAAGGTAAGTTCATACTTACAAAAGCTACATCAACGTTCTTAAGGGCACGCATTTCAGGTATGTCTTCAGTGTCACCGGAAATGTATACATTTTTGCCGCCTATGTTCAGTATATAACCATTTCCACGGCCTTTTACATGTTTAGCATCCGCAGCTTCAGGCAGGTTATACATTGGTATGGCTGCAATCGGAATGCCCAGTTGGTTGGTGCTTTGCCCGTTGCTTATTACAACAGCCTGGCTTTTATACTTTTCAGGTAACTGATCGGCTACTGCCTGTGGCACTACCATTTTTATACCTTCCAAAGTCAGTCCGTCCAGCGTTTTGGTGTCCAGGTGATCCGGGTGGATGTCTGTTATAAGTACAAGATCGGGTTTGGCAATGCCTTTGTATAGTTCTGAGCCGCCATACGGGTCTACATAAATAGTTTTGCCATTCCATTGCAGCACCAGCGAACCATGCGTTATTGGCTGAATCTTGAGTTGTCCTTTGTTGGTCTTAACCATGTCAGGCTTAACTGTAGGCTGTGCATTTACCTGTAGTATAGCTAGCCCCAGCAGTAAAGTAAAAAAAGCTTTTAATTTCATAGTATAAAGTGGTTAGTGAATACAACTATAAAGTATAAACGCAGCTTTTTGTTTACGCTATTTTTCCTACATCAGGCAACAGACTATAAATTATACAGCCACCGGCGCTTTAATAGCCGGGTGCGGGTTATAGTTTACCAATTCAAAGTCTTCATACTTAAAGCCGAAGATATCTTTTACCTCTGGGTTAATAACCATAGTTGGCAACTGCCGCGGCTCGCGGGTAAGCTGTAGTTGGGCTTGTTCTAAGTGGTTGGTATATAAATGTGTGTCGCCGCCGGTCCAGATAAACTCTCCCGGCTCCAACCCGGTTACCTGTGCCATCATTAAAACTAATAACGCATACGAAGCAATGTTAAACGGAACGCCTAAAAATACATCGGCGGATCGCTGGTATAGTTGGCAGCAAAGTTTGCCTTCGGCTACGTAAAACTGGTAAAACGCGTGGCAAGGTGGCAGCTTCATGTTTTCGATTTCGGCTACGTTCCAGGCGCTAACTATAATTCTTCTGGAATCCGGGTTGTTCTTCAGTTGGTTTACAACCTGCGTGATCTGGTCGATGTGGCGGCCATCAGGGGTTGGCCAGCTGCGCCATTGCGAACCATAAACCGGACCTAAGTTACCATTCTCGTCAGCCCATTCATCCCAGATGCTCACGCCATTCTCTTTCAGGTACGCAATATTGGTCTCCCCTTTTAAAAACCAGAGCAGCTCATGAATGATAGACTTTAAGTGTACTTTTTTTGTAGTCACCAACGGAAAGCCATCGGCCAGGTTAAAGCGCATCTGGTAACCAAAAACGCTCAGGGTACCTGTTCCGGTTCTGTCTTCTTTCTTCACCCCATTGTCCAGGATGTGCTGCATCAGGTCTAAATATTGCTTCATGGTAAAGTATGGCTATAGTTAAGAGTTGAAAGTTAAGAGTTAAATTCAGCGTATCAAACGCAAAAAACAAAAAAGCCTGCTGCGCTTGGCAGAAGGCTTTTATTGGAACTATAAAACTATAGTTACTTGTTCGCTTTCGTTTCTTTGGTTGTTTTAGAAGCATCAGCTTTTGCATCTTTCTTCATGCAGCAAGAGGGCGTTTTACCGGCTTCGGCTGTGGCGCCTTTCATGTGGCAGCTTTCAGCAGTAGCAGCAGTTTTTTTACCTTTTTTGCCTGATTTATCTTTATCAGTATGCTCCATTTTGCACTTACCGCCTTCGCAGGCAAATGCTGGGGCTGCACCGGCGCCTAAAAAGCCTGCCATGGCTAAAACAAGGACTAACTTTTTCATGATATCTGAATTATGGTGATTTATCTGATAGAATTACAGGAGTAAAGATAACTGATTTACGCTATATTCAAAATGATGTTCATCAGTTTACAAAAATACTGCCTGTACCATTAACAAAAAATAAATCGGGCTTTATCCAATATGCTTCTCATATTTGCGTGTAATAACATAGCAAGCATACAAACCATGAAGAAAAAACTCCTAACGCTGGGCCTGATGTGTACTATGTTGATGAATGTACAGGCCCAGGACACTCCCACACCTGAAAAAGCAAAAGCGCAGGAAGACAAAATTGCCCGCCTGATGAGCGAACGCGAACAACTGGTGTTAGAATATCAGTACCTGAACCAGCAGAATAACAGTTTTTGGGGAAACAAATCTAAAAAGGACCTGCTCAGTATTGTTGATACGCTGAAAGAGATCATTAAAAAAGACTCGGAACTGATTGCCGCAGTAAAGGAGGCCAGTATAAAAAAGATTGCCGCTACCACCGTAGAAACCCAGCGAACCGGCAAGCAAACTATAGCTGACGAGCGCCAGATAAACGATCGGATAGAAGGCTTACAAAGCCAGATTAGCTCGCTGCAGAGCCAGGTTAAAAAACGTGAACGAACTATAAAAGACCTGGAAGTGCAGGTAAATGAGGCTGATGAAAAACGCTACGGTAAAGATAAAGTAATTACAGTGCTGGCTATCGTGGCTGCTATACTTTTGTTCTATGCAATTGTGCTGCAGGTAAGGTTGAATAAGGCCAAAAGCAAGGTGCGTAAAAAGAAAGCTTAAACTATAGTTTTAGGGTATAAATTCGGAATTAAAAACCGCATAATTTATGTTATAGGTTGCTTGCCTTTTAGCTTGCACACGTATACAAATGCTAACACAAGGCAAAGGCTGGCGTTACTATACCAGCCTTTATTTTTTGACATAGATGAGAGATATTTTTGAAGAGTTAAAGCAGGTACAGCAACTGCTTAAAATAGAACAGGAAGAAGACCGCCAGCAATATAAAATTAAAAGCCTGAAAAGCTCGATACAGGAGCGCAAGGATATGGGTTTTTGCTGGTACCCGGTTGTGATTTCGAAAGAAGAGATTGGTTTTGGGAACAAAGTAGTCATAGAACTGGAACGCACCTCGGGCCGCGACCAACTGCACCTTTTCCAGACGGGTAAAGCAGCGGCTTTGTTCAGTAACAGCGGCGAACGCAATACCTTGAACGGCGTTATAGTTGGCCTGAAACGCAACAAAATCCAGCTCGCAACTAATAAAGAAGACCTCCCCGACTGGATAGACGATGGCAAACTGGGCATCGACCTGACTTTTGATGAAATGAGCTACCGCGAAATGGAGTATGCTCTGAAAAAAGTAATTGAAACAGATAAAACCCGCCTTGCCGAGCTGCGCGATATTTTGTTAGGCATTAAGGTTCCCACTTTTACAGATATTAAAGTCCCTGAAATTCAGGCCCTGAACGAGTCGCAGAACGATGCAGTGCGCAAAGTAGCACAGGCCAAAGATGTAGCCATTATACATGGTCCTCCGGGCACAGGCAAAACCACTACACTGGTACAGGCTATACTTCATTCTTTAAAAACCCAGAAGCGCTTGCTTGTAACGGCACCTTCCAACACAGCTGTAGACTTACTTACCGAAAAACTGGCAAACGAAGGCGTAAATGTGATCCGTATTGGCAATCCGTCGCGGGTGTCGGATGTGTTGCTGGAGCATACTTTGGATGCGCAGATCATGGACCATAAGGCCTATAAAGATCTGAAAACGGTGCGTAAAACTGCTGAGGAGTACAAGCGCATGGCTTACCAGTTTAAGCGTAAGTTCGGGCACGAAGAGCGCATGCAGCGCCAACTATACAAAGCCGAAAGCAACCGCTTATTAGACGAAGCCGATAACATAGAGCATTACATTACCGAGGACTTGCTGGACAATGTGCAGGTGATAACCTGTACGTTGGTGGGTGCTGCGAACAAAGCCATCCGCCACCTGCACTACGATACCGTTTTTATTGATGAAGCGGCCCAGGCCCTGGAGCCTGCCTGCTGGGTACCGATTACCAGAGCAAACAAAGTAGTTTTAGCCGGTGACCATTGCCAGTTACCACCCACTGTTAAGTCTTTTTTGGCCGACCAGAAAGGCTTAAGTATTACGCTGTTTGAGAAATGTATCGAAAGGCAGAAAGATGTATCGGTGATGCTGAAAACCCAGTACCGTATGCACCACCACATTATGCAGTTCTCGAACGAGCAGTTTTACAACGGCGAGCTTACTGCCCACGAAAGCGTATATAACAGCGACCTGCATGGCTACGATACGTTCTTTAAACCCGGCCTTGCCGTTGAATTTATAGATACGGCCGGTTGTGGCTACAACGAAGTGGTAAACCCCGAAGCGCAAAGTTCTGCCAACCCCGAAGAAGCTGATCTGTTGTTAAACCACCTGCAACTGTTGCTGAAAGATTACGAACAGGACGAAGAAGTTGCCCCACTTAAAATTGGAGTAATTGCGCCTTACCGCGCCCAAATAAATTACCTGCAGGACAGAGTGGAACATATGCCGCATCTACATGAACTTTACCATAAACGTGAGCTGTCGATTGGTACAGTAGATAGTTTCCAGGGTCAGGAGCGCGATATTATTTACATCAGCATGGTACGCAGCAACGAGACCGGCGAGATAGGCTTCCTGAGCGATATCAGGAGAATGAACGTGGGCATGACACGGGCTAAAAAGAAGCTGGTTATAGTTGGCGATAGTGCCACTTTAACCCATCACCCCTACTACGACGCTTTTATAAAGTATACCGAAAGTATCAATGCTTATAAAAGTGCGTGGGAACTGACCGAGTGCCTGCCTTAGCCGATAATTTGAACCGAAGCATGACAAAGCAAGTATAATTGGTTACCTTGCTGCCATCAAAAAAATCAACGATAAAATGAAAATTGAAAAGAACAAAGTAGTAACGCTTACCTACGAACTGCGTGTGCAAAACGAAAACGGAGAGCAAAGCGTGATAGAAATAGCGAACGAAGAGCAGCCAATGGCCTTTATTTACGGCATGAGCGGCCTGCCAGATCAGTTCGAAGAAAACCTGAGCAACCTAAGCGAAGGCGACAACTTTGAATTTACACTAGATGCAGAAGAAGGCTACGGCGAGTTTGATGAAAACGCGGTAGTAGAACTGCCGATGAATGTATTTGAAGTGGAAGGTGCCGTGCCGGATAACATGCTGGAGGTAGGCAACTTTATACCAATGACTGACAGCGAAGGCAACCAGTTACAAGGCCGCGTAGCAAACGTTACTGACTCAAATGTAACCATGGACTTCAACCATCCGCTGGCTGGCAAAGAGTTACATTTTAAAGGTAAAGTTGCTCAGGTGCGTGATGCTTCACAGGAAGAACTGGATCATGGCCACGTACATGGGGCCGGTGGTCATCATCATTAATAGTATCTGAACGTTTAGTTCCGGAAGCAGCATAAGATTAACCTTATGCTGCTTTTTTGTTTTATAGTTTCTTTTTTGTCATTTCGAACAACGTGAGAAATCTATCTTAGATTAAAGTTTCTCCTTTGTCATCCTGAGCGTAGTCGAAGGATCTTATATGTCCTATAGTTGAAGCTTTCTACAATTGCCACAAGCCTTTTCTTTCATTGCTAATTTTAATCCTGGGAGCTCAATAAGCCCATCGTTTCAATCCAGCTTTGGTGCCCTCACGGCCGGGAGGCCCCGTCTATGGGCATCGAGCTGCTGCCTTCTTGCTATCCTCGTGCCTCGGATTGCCTATCGGCACCGCAACAAGTCAAAGGCGCTCAACCCAAAGACTGATATCTTTCGATAGCTATAGTTTATCTAAAGTTTGAGCTGCTATAGTTCTATAGTTTTTCTGTTATGTATTTCCGTAGGGACAGGTCGCGACCTGTCCGCAAATAGGCTGAAACTATAGCACTATAATGATAACTATGGCTTTAGCAAAACTCCCTCTCCTGTTTTTAGGAGAGGGCTGGGGTGAGGTAAAACTGTAGCTATAAAACTATAGTTGTAATTATAGCAAAGGCAGAAACGAACACCTAGCGTTATCTGAAACTCAACACCCTATAACATTTTGAAAACACTAAATCTGCCACTTCACTTCCCCCACATACTTCTCCAGTTCCGGGAAAAACAATTCAAAATCCTGGTGGTACAAACTATAGTTTAGCGTCAATTCCTCCCCTGCTGTTTCCATCCCGGATTCGAAACTTGTGCGGCGACTAAGGCCAGTCAATGCCTTGGCAATTCCTTCTATTTCTGCATATCCCAATAGCCAGTTTTGTGCCATCATGTACGGGAAAAAATACTGCACCCGCTCCGGCAAATTTGGTAAATGATTGCTGATCAAACTATAGGTTCGTTGGGTATAAGCATCCAGCGACTCATTAGCGAATCTCTCAAAATGCTTGGCCAGGAAGTGGTCGAAATAAAGGTCTGCTACCACCGGTGCGTACTTTTTATATTTGTCGCGCAAACGTGTTTTTGTTTCTGAAACAACAGGATGAGAATCGGTATAGGAATCAATAAGGCGGTGAAGTTTTATGCCGCGCGCAATGCCCGGACTATAGTTCGTAGCTTTGTTGCCTTTCACAGCATCAGCTATAAAGTTGCCGAGCAGCAATTCTTCGTCGTTACCGGACAGGTATAAATGGGCGAGATAATTCAAAACAATATTTTAAAGGTAGATCACTCTAAACAACTTATACTTTACATTGTTCTTAAAAGTATAAACGGCACGGTTACAAACCCTTTGCTTTAAGGGCGCGTAATCAGAAACACGAATCCAAGAAAATAAAACTATGAATAACGAACAAAACGAGAACTTACAGAAACTGATAGACAAGATAAAGGACGTTGATACTTGTATGATGACCACTGCAGACGATGACGGCAGCCTGCGCAGTCGCCCGATGCGTAACATGCAGATAAAGGACGACGGTATTATCTGGTTTTTTACCGGTTACGAATCTGCCAAATCGCATGAGCTAAAAAATGACTCACATGTAAACCTGAGCTATGCAGATCCTTCAAATAACCTGTATGTATCAGTGTCTGGCAGGGCGTCTATCTCACGGGACAAAGCCAAGATCGATGAACTATGGAACCCTGCGATGAAAGCCTGGTTTCCGGAAGGCAAAGACGACCCGAATGTAGGACTGATAAAAGTTACCATTGACAAAGCAGAATACTGGGACTCGCCGAACAGTGCGGTGGTACATTTGTATGGTGTAGTAAAAGCAGCCATAACAGGCGAACCTGCTCATCCCGGCGAAAACAAAAAGATCAACCTGTAAGTATAAAAGAATACCTATAGCTTGAAAGCAACACCTGCCTTACTCCCATCTGGCAGGTGTTTTTATTTACTATAGTTCTGTTTTAAAACGATAACACGTACCTTTCAACTGTAATTTACTAACTATACATCTCTTGCAACCAACTATAGCGCCAACCTCTACCCTTACCACCCTTACCTTATTTGGTATAAAAAATGGACATATGCGCTGGGGTCTGGCACAAATGGGAACGTCAGGGCCTGAGTTGCAAAAAGTGCCGGGGCTGGTGTTTTATAAATTACTGGGCAGCGGACATGGCAAAGGCTTTAGTATAAAACCCAATTTTTACCGCTACGGGCTCATCTGTACTTGGCAAAGCGAACAGGCTGCCACAGATTTTTTCGAGAGATCAGAACTGATGCACGAATACAGGCAACACTCGTTTGAGCAATGGACCTGTTACCTGCAACCGCTGCAAAGCCATGGGCAATGGGATAAAAAAGAACCCTTCACGCCTGTTTCAGATCTGACCTATAGTTCGGGACCGATGGCTGTTATTACACGTGCCAGTATAAACTGGCGGGCACTGCCAAGTTTCTGGAAATATGTACCACAATCCAGCAAGGCATTGGATAAGGCTGAAGGCTTGCTTTGTTCGATTGGGATGGGTGAATTACCACTTATCCGGCAGGCAACATTCAGTATCTGGAACTCAGCGGAAGCCATGAAAACTTATGCCTACCGCAACCCAAAGCATCTGGAAGTAATTAAAAGAACCCGCGCAGAAAACTGGTATTCCGAAGAGCTCTTTGCGCGGTTTATAGTTGTGAAAACAGTTGGCACCTGGAATGGCATCGACCCGGTAAGTAGTAACGTTGCTGGTTAGTTTTTTTTACTTTTCAGGCCTACCATAATGTCTTCCAGCAAATCTACCTGAATCTGCTGTATCTCTATCAGGCGTTGGTTTTGGTTGATGATCAGGTGATCTATTTTTTCGTGCAGCAATCTTATTTCCAGTTCAGCTTTCAGGTTTACCTGGTAATCGTATTCGGAGCGTTGCCGGTCTTTGGCCTCTTTCCTGTTCTGGCTCATCATAATAATAGGTGCCTGTATGGCAGCCAGACAAGACAGGATAAGGTTTAAAAGTATAAACGGGTATGGGTCAAAAGGGCGGTTGGCTACGAAATATATATTGATAGCCATCCAGATAAAAAGAAAAGAAAAGAAGATGAGTATAAACGTCCAGCTGCCACCAAACGACGCAATCTTATCCGATACCCGCTCCCCGAACGTCAGGTTTTCAGACAACTCCGTTTCGATATTGGATGATAGCAGTTCGTGTTGGTTTATACTTTGGATTACTTCTTTTTCCAGCACCGAAAGCTCGCCCATCTCGCTGGTAAGCATGTTTTCGAGGTACTTGTTGCGGTACTGGTTCAGCACAGCAATCGATATAAGGCCTTTCTCATCGAAATCCGGGTGATCTGCTTTTATCAGGTCCAGGATGCTCTTGCGGATACCGACACCCGAAACCAGTTGCTGCATTGGCAAATGCTTACCGGTAATCTGGCAAACGGCAGTGTTGTTTCGATGGGTTTTCATAGTGTGTCAGGCTATAACTTTAACGTGCCATACGCATAATCAGATTGAAACAGTAACTATAGCCTGCTATTTCGGGTTGTTGATCTGCTTCATGGCATTCTCCAGCAACATATTCATCGCTTCGTATGTGCGGTACCCACGGCTCAGCAAATGCACTTCATGTCCGTTTAACAAATACATGCTCGGGAAAGCAACAGCTTGCAGGCGGCGGGCAATCAGAAAATCCTGTTGAGTTTTCTCTTTCATTTCATCGGAGTTAAACTTCTCCAGAAACACGTCTTCTTCAACCCCGAACGTAGAGGCGATCTCAGCCAGCACCACTTCATTCGTTACATCGTTATTACCCGCATAAAAAGCAGCCTGTACTTTCTCTGCCATCTCCAGTTCTGCTTCCGCATTCAGGTAACGCATGGTAATTACGGCGCGACAGGCAGGTTCGGTGTTATAGATAAAATCAGTTCTGTCGAAGAAACTATAGTTGAAAGGCTGCCTGGTTACCTGCTCTACATCCTGCCAGTGCTGTCTGGTTTTGGCAACATTCTCCGCATCCATTGGTTCAGTGTTCGCGCGTAGTCCGCCCAGTACCAGTTTAAAGTTCAGTTTGCCTTCCTGTTCATTTTTTATGCGATGCAGCACCGGCGCAAAACCATAACACCACGAGCACATCGGGTCCATTACATAGATCAGGTGCGGCACATCCAGTAGATCGTATTTTTCCATTTCTATAGTTCCTCTTTAAAGCTGCAAAGGTACTATTGATTGTTGAATTGATAAATTGTTTGATTGTTGTTTATAGTTGAAAGCATAAAAAGCAATTTAACCATCCAACAATTTAGCCATTTAGCCTCCCAACAATTAACTTAGCGGTTTAAGTTAGAACAAGCGAATTCGATTTAAACTATGTCAGAATATAATTTCAGCCAGATTGAGAAAAAATGGCAGCGCTACTGGGAAGAAAACCAGACGTTTAAAGCCAACGAAACTAACGGTAAACCAAAATACTACGCACTGGATATGTTCCCGTATCCATCTGGTGCCGGTCTGCACGTTGGTCACCCGCTTGGCTACATTGCCTCTGATATAGTTAGCCGTTACAAGCGCCTGAAAGGTTTTAACGTGCTGCACCCGATGGGCTTCGACTCGTTTGGTTTGCCAGCAGAGCAATATGCCATACAAACCGGTCAGCATCCGGCTATAACTACAGAACAGAATATTGCCCGCTATGTAGAGCAGCTGAAGAATATCGGTTTCTCTTTTGACTGGGAACGCGAAGTGCGCACTTCTGACCCTAACTACTATAAATGGACGCAGTGGATATTTAAGCAACTGTTCAACAGCTACTATAACTATAGTTCTGATAAAGCAGAAAGCATAGATAAGCTGATCGCTGAGTTTGAAGCCAACGGAAACGCAACTATAAATGCCGCCTGCGACGAAGATACACCCGCCTTTACTGCAGAAGACTGGAAAGCGATGAACGAGCAGCAGCAGGCTGAACTGTTGCTAAAGTATAGACTAACCTACGTTGCCGAAGCGGTTGTAAACTGGTGCCCTGCTTTGGGTACTGTACTGGCGAATGACGAAGTAGTTGGTGGTGTTTCAGAGCGTGGCGGTTATCCTGTAGAGCGTAAGAAAATGCGCCAGTGGATGATGCGTATCACAGCCTACGCTGAGCGTTTATTACAAGGTCTGGATACTATAGACTGGCCGGAGCCTGTAAAAGAAATGCAGCGCAACTGGATCAGCAAATCGGTTGGTGCCGAGCTGGACTTTGCTATTGAAGGTGATGGCCACATTAAAGTTTTCACTACGCGTATTGATACAATTTTCGGGGCTACGTTTGTTGTGCTTGCCCCTGAGCATGACCTTGTTGCAGAGATAACCACTGATGCACAGCGCGCTGAAGTTGAAAAATATGTAAACGTAGCCAAAAACCGTTCGGAGCGCGAGCGCATGACGGACGTGAAAACCGTAAGCGGTGTGTTTACAGGTGCTTACGCTATCAACCCTATTTCGGAAGAACGTGTGCCGATCTGGATTGCCGATTACGTGCTGGCTGGTTATGGTACCGGTGCCGTAATGGCCGTTCCGGGTCATGATTCGCGCGATTATGCGTTTGCTAGACACTTTAACCTGCCTATTAAACAGGTTGTGGAAGGTGGCAATATTGAAGAAGAAGCCTACGCAGCTAAAGAAGGAAAGATCATTAACTCCGGTTTCCTGAATGGGCTGGACGTGAAGGACGCTATAAAAGCAGGCATAGCCAAAACAGAAGAACTGGGTGTAGGTAAAGGTCGCGTGCAGTATCGTATGCGCGATGCTGTTTTCAGTCGTCAGCGTTACTGGGGCGAGCCGGTTCCGGTTTACTTTAAAGATGGCATTCCGCAATTACTGAAAGATGAAGAGCTGCCATTAGAGCTACCAAAAATTGATGCGTACCTGCCAACAGAAACCGGCGAGCCGCCACTTGGCCGCGCCGTGGACTGGAAATATGAAGATCAGTATGAGTATGAACTGAGCACGATGCCAGGCTGGGCAGGCAGCAGCTGGTACTGGTACCGTTACATGGACCCACAGAACAACACCGAGTTTGCAGCAAAAGACAAGATCGAGTACTGGCGTAATGTTGACCTGTATATCGGTGGTTCAGAGCACGCAACTGGTCACCTGCTCTACTCCCGCTTCTGGAACAAATTTATGTTTGACCTTGGCTTAGTAGTGGAAGAAGAGCCGTTCAAAAAGCTTATTAACCAGGGCATGATCCAGGGCCGCTCTAACTTTGTTTATCGCATCAACGGCACCAACAAGTATGTTTCTTACGGATTGAAAAATCAGTATGAAACTACCCAGTTGCACGTGGATGTAAACATTGTAGAAAACGACATCCTGGATTTAGAAGCCTTTAAAGCCTGGAGACCGGAAAATGCGAATGCAGAGTTTGTACTGGAGGATGGCAAATACCATGTAGGCGTCGAGATTGAGAAAATGTCGAAGTCGAAGTATAACGTGGTGAACCCGGATGACCTGGTTGAGAAAATGGGTGCTGATACGCTGCGTATGTACGAGATGTTCTTAGGTCCGCTGGAGCAGTTCAAGCCATGGAATACCAATGGCATGGATGGGGTGCACAAGTTCCTGAAGAAGTACTGGAAGCTCTTCCATGATAACAATGGCAACTTTATAGTTTCAGAAGAGCAGCCTACTGCCGAAGAACTGAAAACGCTGCATAAGACAATCAAGAAAGTAGAAGAAGATATAGAGCGTTTCTCGTTCAACACGTCGGTGGCTACGTTTATGATCTGCGTTAATGAACTTACGCAACTTAAAACAAACAAACGTGCTATACTGGAGCCGTTAACTAAAGTTCTGGCACCTTACGCGCCGCATATTACTGAAGAGATCTGGCAGCAGCTGGGCTATTCTGAAAGTATCAGCTATGCTGGTTTCCCGCAATGGAAAGAAGAGTACCTGGTAGAGAATACATTTGAATACCCGGTATCGGTAAATGGTAAGACGCGTCATAAGCTTTCGTTTGCCACAGATACGCCGCGCGAAGAAATTGAAAAAGCGGTATTGGCAGATGAACAGGTTATTCGTTTTTTTGATGGAAAAACACCAAAGAAAGTTATTATAGTACCTAACAAAATTATAAACGTGGTAGTATAAAAGTATTCCATTTTACCAACTAACTCACTAAAAGCTGCCAGACTCAACTCCTGGCGGCTTTTGGTTTTTAAGCAACTATAGCCAACAAAAAAGGGTAACCATGCACCGCATAATTACCCTCTTATTGTTTTATAAAGTTCAATCTAGTTTGTTTCTGCCACCGTTGTAGCGCGTATCCTGCGGCAAGCTGTTTTTACTGATGTCCGCACTTTGGAAAGCAGTTCACTAAGCATAATAGCTTCTTCTTCGGTCAGTCCGTTCATCATACTATCCAGCAGGTTTAACTCGGGCTCAATAGTTTCCATTAAGCGGTGCCCTTTTTCTGAAAGTATAATGTTTACCAGGCGCTTGTCGTGTGGGTTTTGTTTTACATCTACAAAGCCCTTTGCATTCAGCCTGCTCACCAGCCTCGATGTATCAGACATTTTATCCAGCATCTTGTCCCTCAACCCTGAAGTAGAAATCGGGTTAGGATATTGTTCCTGAAGTATACGCACAGCATTGTACTGCTGCGTGGTAAGACCATAACGCTTAAAGAAGTTCTCGTAACCGTTAAAGAGAAAACCATAAGTATAAAGAAGGTTTAAACTTGCCTTCTGCCACTCGTTGCGGATCTTGATCCCAACTTCATTCTCAAAGTGCATAAATAAATGTAAAGTGTAGTGTCAATTATACTTAAAAATTTCGAATAAATAAGACAAACGGTTAAAATTTTAAGCTAAACAACTCTGTTTCGTATACTAACGGCTAAAACTGAAATTGCATTGTTTTCAGAGTACGCAACAGGTTAGCTATTGTTATAATATACCGCAACTATAGGTTTTAAAAATTTACAATTCCAGGTGATAAATTTCCTTTTCGCTTTTATGCTAGGCTACAATCATATAGTCAGTTTCTGTGCTTTTGTAAGTTTAGATGCAACCAGCGCATAAGAGTCATCTATCAGGCTTTTAAGTAACTGTTCTGGCAGTCCGGCTTCAGGTAGCACAGTGTTCCAATGTTGTTTGTTCATGTGGTAGCCGGGCTTAATCTGGACGTATTGCTCCCGCAAGATTACGGCATGTTCAGGATCGCATTTTAATGCAATGCCATTTTCAAACTCATTTATACTGCACAAAGCGTACATCTTACCGCAAACCTTAAAAACCAAGGTGTCTTCATCAAATGGCAGTTCCTCGGTTGTCCCGGGTTTAGCAAGGCAATACTCCCTTAAAGCTTCTATATGCATGGTATAGTAGGTTACTTAAAAGCGGGATACAATGTAATAAAAAAGGAGAACTAAACAGCTCTCCTTTACTATATTTTATAGTTCGTAAACTATAGGTGTGTTACAATAAAATAAATGATGGCTGCCAAAAACATCAGTATCGAAATTTTATTGATAGTATGCATGGCACGCAGGTTAAAACTGCTTTTGCGGTTAGGGTCTTTCTTACGGAAAAAATAAGTAGCCACTTCCGTGAAATCAAATAATCCCTTCATGGTAATATGGGTTAACAGTTATAAATTATAGTTTGTAATAGACCTGTTACTCTTCCAGCTTTACAGGTTCAATCCAGCGGGCATCTTCGCGTATCAGTTCTATCAGTTCGTCCACGGCCCGGTCAGCTGGTACTGATTTTTTAACAACAGTCTGTCCGCGGTACAGCGCAATCTTGTCTTTGCCTACACCTACATACCCGTAATCTGCATCAGCCATTTCGCCGGGGCCGTTTACAATACAGCCCATAATTCCGATCTTCACTCCTTTCAGGTGGTCAGTACGTTTCCGGATCATAGCGGTGGTTTCCTGCAGGTCGAATAAGGTACGGCCACAACTCGGGCAACTGATGTACTCAGTCTTGCTCATGCGTGTGCGGGCTGCCTGCAATATACCAAAGCTCAGCTTATTCAGCGTATCAATCGTTTGCAGCCATGCTCCTTTCTCCTGTTCCGGCAATAGTTCTGTTCCCAGCATTACACCATCTCCCAAGCCATCAATCAGCAAACCGCCCACATCCGTTGAGGCATAAAGTTGTACTTCATCCGAAGTCAGTTGGCCGTACGCTCTTTTAATGATACATGGAACCTGAACGCCATTATTCATCAACCTGAAAAAGCACTTACGTAGCTCCGGCATGGCATGCTCGTTTGTAGTATGCAGCATCAGAACGGCAGTTCCATCTGTTTTTAATCTTTCTAAAACTTCCGACGTCAGGTCGTTTATAGTTGCCAGTATAAAGTTAAGTTTAGCATGGCGTGGCTGGTCCGTCAGGAATTGCGCAACCGTTAACAGCGGATGGCGGTGTTCAGTATGCTCTGCTTTTTGCCACGAACTATAGTTCACGATCTCCTTCAGACCATTAGGCAACATAAACGTGATCGGGTTATCGCCGGTGTAAATGTAGTCAGCACCCAGGTCGTTCATGTTAAACTTATCGAGCAGCATCGAGTACAGGTGCCCAACACTTTTCAGGTCAGCATATTGGATAGCTGTTAAGCGGCTCAGGTCAGCAATTACGCGAGGTACATTCTGTGCACCCAGGTTTTCTACTTCAATGGTTTCTCTGCGATGATACTGGAAAGGGTCGATAGGAACATTGCAGATTGGCTTGATGGGATCAGCTTTTTCGGCACGATGCGTATACCGGTCGATCAGTGCTTTGGCTACAGGTGCTTCGGCTTCCGGTGCTTCTGTAAGCGACACGCGAACAGTATCTCCCAGACCATCTTCCAGCAAGGTACCAATACCAACCGCCGATTTAATACGACCGTCTTCTGCCTCGCCGGCTTCTGTTACGCCCAGGTGCAACGGATATGGCTGCAAACCTTCTTCGTCCAGTTTCTGAACAAGCAAACGGTAAGCCTGCACCATTACCTGCGTGTTCGAGGCTTTCATCGAGATCACCAGATCATAGTAGCCTTCACTTTCACAGATCCGGATAAATTCCAGAGCGCTTTCTACCATGCCCAGCGGTGTATCGCCGTAGCGGCTAAGTATACGATCCGACAACGAACCATGATTTGTACCGATGCGCATGGCAGTGCCGTGTTCTTTACAAATGCGTACCAACGGCACAAAACGGTCCCGGATACGATCCAGTTCTGCTTGGTAGGTTTCGTTGTTATATTCTATAACTTCAAATTTCTTCTTATCAGCATAGTTGCCTGGGTTTACGCGCACTTTCTCAACTATACGGGCAGCAACTTCGGCGGCATTTGGTGTAAAATGTATGTCTGCTACAAGCGGAACATTATAACCACGCCTGTTCAGTTCTTCCTTAATATGCTTTAAATTCTCAGCTTCTTTTATACTTGGCGCCGTGATACGGATATACTCACAACCAGCTTCTATCATCCGGATACACTGCTCCACAGAACCAAGCGTATCCATCGTATCCACTGTAGTCATTGATTGTACCCGGATCGGGTAATCGCCACCCATCGGAACTCCGCCAATATTCACAACCCGCGTTTTGCGACGTTTGTATTCCGTCATGCTCGGGCAATAACTCTTATTCATTTGATCGATCTCGCAATTCATCTATCTCTTAACTAAAGTTGCGTCTGCTTTGTTCAAAGGGGAAATTGCGTAAAATTAGCTTTTTTAAACATAACTATAAACCAGCATTACATAAGTGTTGCGAAATACGTATGAAGTGTTATAAATCAGCGACTTATGATACACATGCGCGCATTCATCCCCGACAACACGCAGCAGCGCTTAAGCGACATATTGCGATGGGGCAAATTACGGCAGGAACAGCTAAGCCAGGCTATACTGATCACAAACGAATCGGTGGTTGGTTTCCTGAAGCGACAGTTGCAAAAAGGTAAGTGGAGAGCCGTGCAGGATGTGTTGGAAGGAAAGCCAATGACCAATGCCGGTAAGTTTATGTTAAACGAACTACGGGACCACATTGCTACAAACCTGGTCATGCGATTAGGTCTGCGAAAAGTAATAGCAGTAAGTATAGCCGCTATAGTTATCCCGCTTATACTTGCCAAGCTCAGCGGTGAAGCAATCAGTAAGTTTACCGGAAAGAATAAGTAAACTTTAATCCGGATTTCCCTAAAATGAAAATAAAAAAGGGCGCCTTAAATAGACACCCTTTTTTATAATAATCAATATGATTAATGACGGAACATCAGTTCACGATACTTCACTAGCGGCCAGTCTTCATCATCCACCATCAGTTCCAGTTTATCTACGCTGTAACGGATCGTATCAAAGTAACTGAACACCTGCTCGCGGTACATAATAGCACGCTCACGGGCATCTTCAATTTTATTAGCAACCTTACGGGCTTCGATCATGGCATCGACGCTGCGCTGTATAGTAGTGATGTGGCGCGACATTTTCTTGATCGCTTCTATAGTTGTGGCAGTGTACTCATCTTCCAGGCCCAGGTCTTTTAACCCACGTATGTTCTGGATCAGCTTGTTCTGGTAAGCAACTGCTGTCGGGATCACGTGGTTTACAGCCAGGTCACCCATAATACGCGACTCGATCTGGATCTTTTTGATGTAATCTTCCAGCAATATCTCGTGGCGGGCAGCTACTTCCACTTTCGTAAAAATACCATGTTTCGAGAACAGGTCTATCACTTCGGCTCTGTGGTACACATCCAGGGCTAGCGGGGTAGATTTAACGTTGGATAAACCACGGCGCTCTGCTTCCTCCTCCCATTCTTTAGAGTAACCATTGCCTTCAAAACGAATTGCTTTGGATGCCACCACGTACTCACGCAGGATCTGGATAATGGCCAGTTCCTTTTTCATCCCCTGCTTCTCTATCAGTTCATCTACTACGTTTCGGAATTCGATCAGTTGGTCGGCTACAATTGTGTTAAGCACTGTCATAGACGAGGAACTGTTAGCCGATGAACCTACTGCACGGAACTCGAATTTATTACCGGTAAAAGCAAATGGCGAAGTACGGTTACGGTCGGTGTTGTCTCGTAAAACTTCCGGAATGCGGTCGATGCCCAGTTTCAGGTACATGTTGTCGCCTTTCTCCATCGGCACTTTTGAGGTGCGCTCCAGTTCATCTAACACAGCTGATAGTTGCTGCCCTACAAATACCGACATGATCGCCGGCGGAGCTTCGTTGGCACCCAGGCGATGGTCGTTGCTGGCAGAGGCGATACTTGCGCGCAACAGATCGGCGTGCTTGTAAACGGCCATCATGGTATTGATGAAGAAAGTCAGGAATTGCAGGTTTTCCTTTGGTTTTTTGCCCGGGCTTAGCAGGTTAACTCCTGTGTTTGTGCTCAGTGCCCAGTTGTTATGTTTGCCACTTCCATTTACGCCTTTATATGGTTTCTCGTGCAGTAATACTTTAAAGTTATGACGCTCAGCTACACGGTCCATAATGTCCATTAGCAACTGGTTATGGTCTACGGCAAGGTTAGCATCTTCATAGGTTGGGGCGCACTCAAACTGGTTAGGGGCAACTTCGTTGTGACGGGTTCTTAACGGAATACCTAAACGCAAAGCTGACTTCTCAAAATCAACCATAAACGCATGCACGCGGCTCGGGATAGAACCAAAATAATGGTCCTCCAGCTGCTGGCCTTTGGCCGGGGCATGGCCAAACAAGGTACGGCCTGTTAATACCATGTCCGGGCGGGCTTCCCATAAGGCGCGGTCTACTAAAAAGTATTCCTGCTCAATGCCTAAGGTGGTATTTACTTTGGTAACATCCTTATCAAAATACTGGCAAACCGGTAGTGCAGCGTCGCCCAACAGGTTCAGCGATTTCAGTAAAGGAGTTTTGTAGTCCAGAGCCTCGCCAGTATAGGAAACGAAAATGGTAGGAATACAAAGTGTTTTAGCACCGGCATTTTCAATAATAAAGGCAGGTGAAGATGGGTCCCAGGCACTATAGCCACGGGCCTCGAAAGTGTTTCGGATACCACCGCTCGGGAAAGACGATGCATCCGGCTCCTGCTGTACCAGGGCACTTCCTCTAAAAGCCTCTATCGCTTCGCCTTCGTTGGTCAAGTCAAAGAAAGAGTCATGTTTTTCGGCTGTAGAGCCGGTTAGTGGCTGAAACCAGTGCGTGTAGTGCGTTGCTCCTTTGCTCATTGCCCATGTTTTCATCGCAGCAGCAACGGCGTCAGCCAGGTTACGGTCTACCTGCTCACCTGCATCAATGGTACGCTTCAGTTTTTTATAATACTCTGATGATAACGTAGCACGCATGGCCTGCATGTTAAATACGTTCTCGCCAAAAAAATCTGAAATTACTGTAGAAGAGAAAGTTACTTCACAGGGTTTGCGCTGGCTTACAAGTTCAAGCGCTTTAAAACGAAGTGTTGCCATTGGTTTGGGGTTGAGATGTTTATTTGGTAGCACAAAGATAAAAGCAAATTACATAGTTTTACAAAAAGGGTATATTTTTTAAGGGGTGTATTTGGAAAAATATTTAAACACCACAACAACCCCTCTAAATTTTAAACCCATCAATATAATTCGAATATATATTTAAGCCTAACACCCCTCTAATTTAAAAGGTAACCTCTTTAATAGATCAGGTGGAATTAACTTATGCGGATAACTGTTAATTGAGGCTGGTAAGTGATTATCTTTGCACCGTGAAAAAGCCCTTTTACTTTCAGCCGCTATATTTCCTGTTTTGGGTACTGTTTTTTATAGTTTCCAGGGCGGCATTCCTGTTATATCATCTCGATAATACAACGCAGGTTACTATAAGCGAGCTAGCCGGTACCTTTTGGTATGGTTCCCGCCTCGATCTCTCTTTTGCCTCTTACCTGAGTGCCGTGCCGTTTATAGTTGCTTTTGTAAGTTCGCTCTGGCAACGGCTGCCTGCTGCGGCTATTATCCGGTGGTTCACCTTTGTGTGGCTGGGTATAATCTCAGTTATACTTGCCGCTGATCTGGAACTGTATTCGCACTGGGGTTTCCGGCTAGATTCTACACCTTTACAATACCTCAATACCCCGACCGAAATGGCGGCTTCGGCAGCTTCGGCCCCGCTCCTGCTGCTAACTTTTGTGGCACTTGCACTTACGGGTATATTTATAATTATCTATAAGCTGTTTTTTGACCTGGCCAACTATAGACTGAACCGTTTTTCGTGGATAACGGCTGTTTTGTCTTTTGCTTTTATTGCGTTGTTGGTATTGCCGATGCGCGGCGGGGTACAACAGATCCCGATCAACCAAAGTACCGCTTATTTCTCTGACAAGCCTTTTGTTAACCATGCCAGCCTGAATATGCCTTGGAACATGATGCACTCGATGCTGAAGTATGGCGAACAAAGCACTAACCCCTATCTGTACCTGCCTGCCGACTCGGCCGAAAATGTGGTACATAAACTCTATAGTTCCGTTGCTGACACGTCGGGGCAAGTTGTAAAAACGGGCAAGCCAAATGTGCTGTTCATTATTCTGGAGAGCTATACGGCCAAAATGGTTGAAAGCCTGGGCGGCGAAAAAGGCGTAACCCCTAACCTGGATAAATTGGCAAAAGAGGGCATCAGCTTTACAAATTTTTATGCCAGCGGAGACCGTAGCCAGAAAGGTATGGTTTCTATATTGAGTGGTTACCCGGTGCAGCCAGCTACATCTATAGTTAAGGTGCCTAAAAAATCGGAGAAGTTGCCGCAGTTAAGCCATACATTTGAGCAGCAGGGGTATAACACGAGTTTCTATTACGGAGGTGAGCTGGAATTTGCCAACCTGAAATCCTACTTTCTAAATGGCGGTTACGATAAGCTGATCGACAAATACGCTTTTCCGGAAGAGAGCTACAACAGCAAATGGGGTGCCCACGACCATGTATTATTTGAGCGCGTACTAAAAGATCTCAAAAACGAGAAAGAGCCATTTTTCAGTACAGTTTATACCTTAAGCAGCCACGAACCTTTCGAGATTCCTACTAAGCCTAAGTTTCCGGTAACAGATGATGTAAGCAAGTATAGAAACAGCGTAAACTATACCGACTGGGCATTAGGTAACTTTATAGCTGCGGCTAAAAAAGAGTCCTGGTGGCAAAATACGCTGGTGGTTTTAGTAGCTGACCACGGGCATCCGTACCCGAATAAAGATGAGAACCATGCGCCCAGCAAGTTCCATATACCTTTTATACTTACTGGTGGCGCTATTTCAAAGCATGGTGTAACTATAGATGCGTTAGGTTCCCAAACTGATATTGCAGCAACTATACTTTCGCAGGTAGGCCTGCCGCATACCGAATATGTCTGGAGCCGCAACCTACTTGCCCCAACCAAAAAACCGTTTGCTTTTTATGTGTTCCAGGATGGATTTGGCTATATAACTCCGGCAGGTGTGGTTACCTTTGATAATACAGCAAAAAAAGTGATCTCGAGAGACGAGGCCGTTTCAGAAAGTCAACTACAAGCAGGCAAAGCTTACCTGCAATATTCGTTTGCTGATTTTCTGGAAAAATAACCTGCTCGACTGATGGCTGAATTAGAGAGAAAAATGATTTGTATCACTTCCTCATTCACACAGGCACTCATTTAAACATTCAAAACTAATTTTTGTACCTTTGCAGCTTATTATGAAGAAGGTAGCTTTTTATACATTAGGTTGTAAACTCAACTATTCCGAGACCAGCACAATTGGCCGTATTTTCCAGGAGCGTGGCTTTGAGAAGGTTGAATTTACCGATACGCCTGATATTTACGTGATCAACACCTGCTCTGTAACCGATAACGCGGACAAAAAATGCAGGAAAATTGTAAAGGAAGCGCAGAAGCATTCGCCAAATGCGTTTATAACTATACTTGGGTGCTACGCCCAGCTGAAGCCTAAAGAAATTGCCGAAATTCCGGGTGTGGATGCCGTATTGGGCGCTGCCGAGAAATTTCAGTTGGTAGATATATTGGATGGTTTTACGAAAAAAGAAAAGGCTGAAGTTTACGCCAGCCCGATTTCGGAAGCCAATACGTTCCATAATTCCTACTCGTTCGGCGACCGCACCCGCACGTTCCTGAAAGTGCAGGACGGCTGCGATTATTCCTGCTCTTTCTGTACTATACCACTTGCACGTGGCAACAGCCGCTCCGATACGATAGAAAACGTGGTCCGTTCGGCTAATGAGATTGCAGAATCAGGGGTGAAAGAGATTGTGCTGACGGGTGTAAATACCGGTGACTTTGGTTTGCAGGATGGCGAACGTGTTGAGACCTTTTTCGACCTGGTAAAAGAACTGGATAAGGTGGAGAACATCGAGCGTTTCCGGATATCATCTATAGAGCCAAACCTGCTGAAAGACGAGATCATGGAGTTTGTAGCGCAGAGTAACCGCTTTATGCCGCACTTCCATATTCCGCTGCAATCTGGCTCAAACAAGATTTTGAAACTGATGCGCCGCCGTTACCAGCGCGAACTATACGCCGACCGCGTGTCCAAAATTAAAGCACTAATGCCACATTGCTGCATTGGTGTGGATGTTATAGTTGGTTTCCCGGGCGAAACGGAAGAAGACTTTATCGAGACCTATAATTTTATTAATGGCTTGGATGTGAGTTACCTGCACGTATTCCCGTACTCAGAGCGCGAGAACACACTTGCACCAGAAATGCCAGGCAAAGTTAGTATTAAAGAGCGCAACCGCCGCGCTGATATGCTGCGCATTTTGTCTGAAAAGAAAAAGCGGTATTTCTATGAGCAAAACATAGGCAAAGAGTTTACAGTGCTGTTTGAGGATGATGTGAAAGATGGCATTATGGAAGGCTGGACTGAGAACTATGTGCGTGTTGCTGCCAAATATGACCCGGTGCTGGTAAACGAAATGAAACACGTGCGCCTGACAGGTATAAATGCTGCCGGACTGATGGAAGCCGAAGAAACTTATACTGAAGTTTTAAAACATTAACTATATTTACCCAAACAACCTTTTTAACTAAATTAACTAACCCGTGAAATTAACGAAGCTTGCCCTTGGCGTAACGTTAGCCTCTGTGTCGCTTGCTGCCTGCCAGCAAGGAACTGACAAGAAAGATGCTCCTGTTTCTTCTACATCTGCTGTTGAATCGAATGAGTCGGCTACTATAGGCGATGTAGTGTTTGTAAATGCTGATACGCTTTTAGCTAACTACGACCTGTTTAAAGATGTAAAAACCCGCCTGGAAGGCAAAGCAAAGAAAGCAGAAACTGACCTGAAAGGTAAAGCAACTGCTTTTGAGAGAGAAGTTGGCCAATACCAGCAAACTGCCGCTGGTTTATCGAATGAGCAGCGTGCTGTTACAGAGCAGCGCCTTGCACGTAAGCAGCAGGAACTTGCCAACCTGAACCAGTCTGAGAGCAACCGCCTGATGAGCGAAGAAGCCGAAGAGCAGAAAAAGATTTACGACAAAGTAGAAGCTTACCTGAAAGACTATAGCAAAGAAAAAGGCTATAAAATGGTGCTTTCTTATTCACGCGGCAACAGCGCTATACTTTACAGCGATGAATCGCTTGATATTACTCAGGATGTACTGAAAGGCCTGAACGAAGCATACGCAAAAGAAAAAGATGCTCCGAAAACAGAAGCTAAAACCGAAGAAAAAAAGAAGTAAGCTTCAGCAACTATAAGCAAAAAGGCGGGTAACTCCCGCCTTTTTTATTGTCCAGTAATTAAGGTTTATAGTTTGGTATAAGATGTTAACCTCTGATTTCAGCTTAAACTATAGTTGATATTTCACCATTAAACCATTAAGGATCCAAACTATCTGTTAATAGCCAGTAGCAAGTGTAAGCGCAGTAGTAGTTATTAAAAATTAGAAAGCAGTCAAGTCAACTTAACTTTTTCAACTCCTAAACTCATTAACTTCACAAACTATAGTTTATTCGTAACGAAGTGCTTCTATCGGGTCTAATTTAGATGCTTTGTACGCTGGGTAAGAACCGGAAATAACGCCAACTACTACACAAATAGTAAGGCCAACTATAACCCACAGCCACGGCACTATAAAACCGCCATCGCCGATAAGGGCGGCAATGCCATTTCCCATCAGTATGCCCAGCATTACGCCCACAAAACCACCCAGCAGGCAGATAACGATAGATTCTATCAAAAACTGCTGACGGATCTGGTAAGCCGTTGCACCCAATGCTTTTCTGACACCAATTTCCCGGGTACGCTCATTTACAGATACCATCATAATGTTCATCAGGCCAACCGAAGCACCAAGCAGCGTTATAAACCCGATCACAAATCCTCCGATCTTCAGATATCCAGATATCTCGTTCAGGCTTTCCAGCAGGGAGTCACTTCGCCTGATCTCGAAAGATTCTTCTTTGCCTAAAGCATCCTGGCGCACGCTGCGCATAATACCGGTGGCTTCGCCCATTACATAGTCCAGTTCATCCGGTCTCGGTATACTTGTTTTAATATCGTAGTTAAGTATAGCATTACCGGTTCTCGGTATTTGTCGGCCTGTTTCGAGCGGAACAATAACCGTGCGGTCGCCGGCATTGCCCCCCATGCTGCTGCCTTTTTCTTCCAGCATGCCTACGACTTTAAAGCGCCTGCCCAAAAAAGTAATACCCTCCCCGATCGGGTTAGTTTTCGGGAAAAGGTTTTTCTTTATTTCGCTGCCAATAATGGCCACGTTGGCGCCAAACTCCAGTTCATAGTTAGAGAACCCCCTACCCTGTGCCAGGTTAAGGCTCTGGCTTTGCAGGTAGTTTTCATCACCGGCAATTACATTAATGTTAGGGTTAGTTTTATCGGTTTCGCTTTTAACAACAGTTGCCCCCGACACGTATGCCGATAAGCTCACAGTGGCTTTGTCAGATAACAGTTCTTTGTACTGCGTGGCTTGCTCGTAAGTAATTTCAGGGTATACTTTTTGCGCTCTGCCCCCCTGGTTGCCGCGGTTGTTCATGCCTTTGCGTTCAATATCAAAAGCGTTGGCGCCCAGGCTCGAAAAAGTTTGGTCCAGCGAGTGCTTAATGCCATCCACAGCCGTAAGTATACCAACCAGCGACATGATACCTATCGAAATAATAAGGCCGGTAAGTATAGTTCGGAGCAGGTTACTCTGGATTGCACGAAGGCCCTCCCGTATATTTTCGATGAAGTTCATAGTTGTAAGTGTGCGCTCAGGCGGCTTTTATCGTTATAGTAACAAAACGCTGAAACTAAGTTAGCTTCTTTTCTTTAATAAAGATTTGTAATTTATACTTTTAGTTAGATTTTAACGGCAAACCCGATGTTTTTAAGGACGATCTTACTTTTGCTCTGCACCTTGCTGCTGCAGTTATCGGCTTACGCCAGCACCGTACTTATCCCGATGGATGAGGACCAGAAAGATCACCTGAAATCATACGGGGCTGCTTACTGGGTGCTCTCCAAAAACGTACCGGTAGACTGGCTGCTGAATTATCGCGGTGGTAGTTTTGCCTTCACCCACAACTCGCAACTGGAGAATGAACTGATCGTGCGTGGCATTTCGTACCAGGTTATTTCAGATGCCCAGTACAGCAACATCCTTAGCCAGATAGCCGACCCGGAAGCCAACATGGACATCATGAAGCTGGAAAAGGTGCCAAAAGTAGCCGTATACTCCCCTAAATCTAAAATGCCCTGGGATGATGCCGTTACCCTGGTACTTACCTATGCCGAGATACCGTATGATGTGGTTTATGATGAAGAAATTATGCGCGGCGACCTGCCAAAATACGATTGGATACACCTGCACCACGAAGATTTTACTGGCCAGTATGGTAAGTTTTATGCCACCTACCGCCATTATCCCTGGTACCAGGAACAGCAACGCGAAGCAGAAGAAGCTGCTGCCAAACATGGCTTTAAGAAAGTATCGCAGTTAAAGCTGGCGGTAGTAAACAAAATAAAGGAATTCTGTGCCGGAGGAGGCTTTTTATTTGCCATGTGTTCTGCCACCGATACCTATGATATAGCTCTTGCCGCCGAAGGCATAGATTTTATTGAAGCCATGTATGATGGCGATGGTGCCGATCCGAACGCACAACAGAAACTGGACTATAGCAAAACCTTCGCTTTCCGTGATTTTAAACTGGTGCGCAACCCTTTAGAATACGAGTACTCTGATATTGACATGCAGCCACAGGAGCGCCCGGTTTCGGAAGCCAACGATTATTTCCAGCTGTTTACTTTTTCAGCTAAATGGGACCCGATACCGACAATGCTGAGCCAGAACCACACCAAAACGATAAAGGGTTTTATGGGCCAGACAACAGCTTTCCGGAAGGGTCTGATAAAACCGGAGGTAGTTATTATGGGTGAGAACAAGGAACTGGGTGAGATACGCTACATGCACGGCACCTACGCCAAAGGCACCTGGACCTTTTATGGAGGCCACGACCCCGAAGACTATCAGCATTTGGTAGGCGAAGATCCCACTGACCTGGCCTTGCATCCAAATTCACCGGGCTACCGGCTTATCCTGAACAATATCCTTTTCCCGGCTGCCAAAAAGAAAAAGCAGAAAACGTGATGCTACCCGCGCAAGGAGGTTGTGTTAGCAATCTATAGGTAGTAACTATAGTTTTAGCGCTTATTGATCCGTTCCAAAGCCGCTTTCAACCCCGACTGCAGACGCTTTACCTGCCCCGCCAAACCCTCCGTGTTTACAAAAATGGTATTGTGTGCCGGCGCTGTTTCAGTTTGAGGTCTGGTGGCTGTGTAATAGTAAGTGGCCAGTGATTTTCTGGTGATACCGGCAGGTACGTTAAGTTTGCGGGGGTGGCCGTGGTAGGAAATTTCGTTCGTTTCAAAAATCACACATCTGTTAAAAGTTGGTGCAATGTTAGCAATCTGAATGCTTTTTCCTTCTGTAAGGTCCCATAGTTCCAGGCGGCCTTCGAACTCAGCTTTCCATTCTTTATTCAGGTATACTAACACATTCAGCCTTCGGTGGTAATTCTTAACCGGGTGCACATTATAATCCACATGCACATTCAGAAATGCGCCGTTTGTAGACTGATGCAATCCTCCGCCAAACAGCGAATCATCGGCAACCAAGGGCTCGGCTATGCCGGTTAGCTGTTGCAGCCAGTTTAGAAACATCCCGGAATTTAACTCCCCGAAAACCTGGCTGAAGATATCGTCCTGCTCAAATTTCGTTTTCTGGTACTTGTTCTTCTGATCAATGTAGGTGGTGCTGTCCCAGTTTCCGACTGCTATAGGTGGGTAAAACTTGTATAGTTGTTCGGCTGCGTCATGTTGTAAAAAGTCATCAATCACCACAAACCTGAATGGCTTTTGCTCCTGGTAACTATTTCTGAGAACTATAAGCCGGTCTTGAAGCGAGTTCAGGTTGATGAATTGCATAACGCTGCGATTGTAAAGTATAAACTTGGTTGCAGTTATACTTGCTTAATGCATCCTGTCAGGGCGTGGCTCCAGGTTGCGGATAATGTCGGCTTCTATTTGCAGTAGTTCGTTTAGGCGGGCATCTACCTCTTCGGCTGGCATGTATTCTTTGGCCAGTTTTATAAAACTTACATAATGGCCTGCTTCCGACACCATGAGTTCGTAATAAAACTTTTGTAGTTCTTCGTCCTGTATGTTTTTCCAGAGGAGTTTAAAGCGCTCACAGCTGCGGGCTTCGATCAGGGCATTTACCAACAGATGGTCCATTAACTGGCGCTCACGTTTGTTACCTTTCCGGATGTGCTTGGCCAATTCTACTACATATTCGTCGGGTCTGTTTCGGCCCAGCCCGAAGCCACGCTTTTTTAGCTGCTCCAGCACCCCTTCAAAATGGCTCCATTCTTCGGCTACCAGGTCAGTTAACTCATCTACCAGTCGGGTTTTGTCGGGATACTTAACTATAAGCGAAATAGCCGAAGTAGCTGCTTTTTGTTCGCAGTAAGCGTGGTCAACTAATATGTCTTCAATGTTCTTTTCAGCAATGTTTACCCAACGCGGGTCGGTTGGCAAATGCAGGCGAAGTATAGTTTTAGTTGGTTGTAGTTCAGACATTTAAATTTAATTGATAAATTGTTGGATGGTTAAATTGTTAAAAGGGTTACTTCACTTAATCATTGTCATTTATCAGATTGAACAATAAAGCAATTTAACCATTTAACAATTAAAGAAATCAATCAAAGAACATCCATTTAACACCAAAGGTAAAGCTCCGGCGCAGCCCCGGGTAACCAGGCGTCTCGAAGTAGCCAGGCTCCCACAGGTCGTAGTTGGCATGGGCCATTTTTACGAAAACATTCACGGTTTTAATATCTGCCGTCAGGAAAACATCAAACACCGGGTACGTTTTAGTAAGCAGGTCGTTTTGCAGGTAAAACTGCTGCGTTACAGGCATGTAAGCATCGGCATAATACCCTTTCGGCAAATACATTTCTACGCCCAACTGTCCATAAAGCGCCTTTTTAAAGATGTGCCCCTGATAGTATAGTTTAGAGTTTACCAGCCACTCCGGCACACATATGGCTGTAGCTTTGTCGGTATTAGTATAGTTTATGAAGTTCTCGAAATGGAAGCCTCCGAAGCGGAGATGGTTTACAAACTGTGCTTCCAGTAATTGCTGATTGGCGCTGATCTGCATTGGCTCGGCATCAAAACCATATACTATAAGCCTGCTGATGTTGGTATATGCACCACTTAAACGCAGGTGTAAACGATCTGAGAATTGCAAACGTAACGTAGCCCGGCTCTGGTCGGTTATGGTTGTCTTAAAGTCATTATTCCATTCAAAATGGTTGCTGAGGTAGCTTTGCTCCACCAGCGTTGGTGACTGACGAATGCGTGTCTGCGACAACTCCAGGCCTTTAAATCGTGCGGCCGCATGTAATCTATAGTTATCTACGAGTTGGTATTCCCCCTCCCCGAAAAGCAGGTACTTATCAAGGTAGTTCAGGCGCACCTGGCCACCTACAAATACCTGGTTTTCTGTAACAGCCCCTGAAACAATACGGCCTACAGCAGTCGTGTCCGGGTTAATGGTTTCGATGGCGCTATAGTTTAACTTTCCGTTGCGCTGTTTGATGTATGCCTTGTAGTAAGAAATTTTGGTATTTCCGGTCAGTCCAAATTCATTCTCAAATTCGTGGTACTCGGTTTTGTCTTTGGTGCGGGCGTTGCTATAGATGGCGCGTGGGTAAAAGTCCAGGGCACCGTTTTCATCTACAGGCAGGTCATTGTCTTCGTAGGTAGTATTCTGGCTTCGCCAGTCGAAACGGTGATAGGCTTTCAGATTTTCGCCGGCAATTTTAAGCATGTGCAGCAAGTGGTAATTATGCCGCATTTCAGTGGTTGCTGCCTGGCTCAAATAAACCAGGTCGTTCTCATACCTGAAAAGGCTATCCGGGGTGTCGCCTTCACCGGGTTTTACACCACCTGTCTCAATCTGCTCGTGGTTTAAGTGGGTATAGTTGGCAAACAGGTTATACCTGTCTTTCTCAGAACGGTAATGAGTAAACGCCTTTACTGCCTGGTTATCTATCAGACCGTCATCCCGCAAATTAGTAGACCCGATCTGCTTGTCGGCCCCTATGATCTGGTAAGCAACACCAAAATTGAAGCGTTTGGTAATGTTACGGGCATAAATGGCTTCAAAGATCTGTTCGCCCCGCTGGCCCTGCACATAGTATAAATGCGAATAAGGCGACCGTGTATCGAAATAATTTATGTTATCAGGATTGTAAGCATAGCGGTCGAAGGCATTTTTGCCCAGCCTCACACCAATGCGCGTCGGCAGTTTATAAAGCAGGGGTTGCGATGCAGTACCAATATTGCCCAGGTGCTGGTAGAAAGCCGTGTCCTGGAACCAGTAGCGCTGGTTTTGTATATTCTGGATGGTTGTATCGATGCGCTGCTCCCGGTGGCGGCCTTCCAGCACATCGTTTTCATATAGTTGCAGCGTGGTTTTGGGGCCATACAGGGCTTTGGTTGTATCATCCAGTATGCTTCCCGGCCTTTTTGCCCGCGTGGTATCCTGTTGTTGTTGCTGCTGGTTGCGGTTGGGTTGTTGCTGTTGGTTGGTTTGTGGTCTTGCCTGCCCTGGTTTAGAGCGCGAGGGCAGTTGTTGCCTGTCACGTACCTGGCCAAACGAAGCCGTAGTTACGAGCAGCGCCAGTAGAAACAGAAGTATCGGAATGCTTTTAATTCTCACAGTTCAAAATTAGTGTTTTTATCACAACAAACAGCTGCAAAAGCAGGAAATGGTATTATCTGGTAAAGCTATGTACGTGCTCCAGTATCAAGTTATTAAACGCATCACCGTCTTTCAGGAAATACACTTCAATTGGTATGTAAAAAATCGGTAGCGAACGGCTATAGTTTTGCAGGGTGCCATCCATCAGTTTTACAGCATCTTTCCGGGTAGTCAGGATAATGGCATCTTCTTTTTCATCCTTTAATACGGTTTGCAGTTGTTGCATGTCCTGTGTGGTATACGCATAATGGTCCGGGTATTCCAGGTGCTTCACTATCCGGAATTGGTGCGCTTTCAGGTAAGATTTAAGCGGTTTGGCATTAGCTATACCTGTAAGTAAAATTACATGTTTACTTAGCGGTTTCGGCGTACCAATAGCTACAAACTGCCCGTACCGTAAACCAGTAAAAAATATAGGTGCATCGTGGCGGCTATACTTCTGTATCTGCTTAATTATAATTTGCATTTCGGAAGCCTGCATGGTAGCGGCGCACTTGCTTACAATTATAGCATCTGCGCGCTCGGCTCCCGATTTTGGCTCGCGCAGTAACCCAGCCGGCAACATATGGTCTTTATAAAACAACCGGTTATAGTCTGTAATAAGCAAATTTAGGGAGGGTTGTATGGCCCGGTGCTGCATGGCGTCATCCAAAACTATAATTTCCGGTGGTGGGTTGAGTTTAAGCAGCTGCTCCACTCCTTCTACTCTTTGCTCACAAACACTAACGCTTACTTCCGGAAAGTCTGTATGATACTGGTAAGGCTCGTCGCCTATAGTTGCAGCAGTGGCATTGCCGGCGGCGAGTACAAAACCTTTGGTAGTTCGTTTATAGCCACGGCTCAGCGTTGCCACTTTATAAGTATGCAGCAACCGCAACAAATACTCTACATGAGGAGTTTTGCCAGTGCCGCCTACCGTTAAATTACCTACCGCTATTACCGGTAAATTAAATTTACGCGATGACAGCAACCTGTTATCATAGGCTTTATTACGGATTGACGTAATACCTCCGTATAACGCAGCAAAAGGCCAGAGCAACAGTTTCAGTTTATCCATGTATGTTTGTATCGGAAGCAAATTTAAAATTAATTTTAACCACCTGACCAAGGCAGTCTAAATTATACCTATAAACGATGCCACAGCTAAAAGATATAGTGCGGGTTTTAGAGCAATATGCCCCGCTCGCATACCAGGAAAGTTACGACAATGCCGGCCTGCAAACCGGTAACCTGACAGATGACGTAACCGGCGTTTTAATTTGCCTCGATTGCACTGAGGCCGTACTGGAGGAAGCTATAGTTAAAGGCTGCAACCTGGTAGTGGCGCATCATCCGGTTATATTTAAAGGCATTAAATCGCTTACCGGTAAAAATTATGTAGAGCGAACTATAGTTAAAGCCATTCAAAACAACATTGCCATTTACGCCTCCCACACCAACCTGGATAGTGTACACAATGGTGTAAATGCCAAAATTGCTGAAAAACTGGAGCTACAGAAGGTAAAGGTCTTATCAAAAAAACCACACACCTTAATGCAGCTTGCTTTTTTTGTGCCTGTTGATGATACCGAAAGCGTTTTGAAAGCAGTGCATGAAGCCGGCGCCGGACAGATTGGCGAATACAGCGACTGCAGTTTCCAGGTACAGGGAACAGGCCGCTTTACACCATCCGAAAACGCTGACCCAACTATAGGTGAGAGAGGTAAACCGGAACAGGTACAGGAGAACCGGATTGAAGTTGTTTTCCCGGCCTTTAAGCAGCACAGGATAATGGATGCATTATTAAAAGTACACCCTTACGAAGAAGTAGCCCATTACCTGACTATACTGGAGAACCCAAACCAGGAAGTAGGCATTGGCATGATCGGCGAACTGAAAGATGAATTAACGGAAGAAAAATTCCTGGGCTATCTGAAAGCTAAAATGAAACTGCAGGGCCTGCGCTATACTTCTGTAGGATCAAAAACTATAAAAAAAGTAGCTGTGTGCGGTGGTTCCGGCAGTTTCCTGATAAAAGATGCCATACGCGCTGGTGCTGATGCTTTTGTGACCGGCGACGTTAAATATCACGAGTTTTTTGATGCCGAAGGCCAGCTAATGATCGCCGATATTGGCCATTACGAAAGCGAAGTATATACAAAGGAGATTTTTTATGATACTATATCAAAAAACTTTCCTAATTTTGCAGTCTATTTATCAGAAATAAACACAAACCCTATCAGATACACCTATTAATACATGGAAAGTACGGTAGCCAGCAAATTGGAAGCATTACTAAAGCTTCAGAGCATCGATTCGCAGCTTGATGAAATTAGACGCGTAAGGGGTGATTTACCCGAAGAGGTTCAGGACCTTGAAGATGAGATTGAAGGCTATGAGGTTCGTGTTCGTAAGTTTGATGACGAAGTTGCAGCCCTGAACGATGCCATCGCACAGCGCAAGCAAGCCATCAAAGACTCAGAGTCACTTATCCGTAAGTATGAAGACCAGCAGCAGAACGTGCGTAACAACCGCGAGTACGATGCTATCACAAAAGAGATAGAACTGCAGAAACTGGAAATTCAGGTTTCAGAGAAAAAGATCAGAGAAGCACATTACCAGATCGAACAGAAAATCGCTGAAATCGAAGGTACAAAGCACCGCCTGGAAGAGCGTCGTAAAGACCTTGACAACAAGAAGCACGAGCTGGACCAGATCGTTTCTGAAAGCGAGGAAGAAGAAAACAAACTATCAACTGAGCGCGAAACTGCTTCGCATGACATTGAAGAGCGCCTGCTTTCTGCTTACAACCGTATCCGCAAAAACGTGCGTAACGGCCTTGCAGTAGTACAGGTGAAGCGTGATGCATGTGGTGGTTGCTTTAACACTGTTCCGCCACAACGCCAGGCTGACATTGCCGCTCAGAAGAAAGTTATCGTTTGCGAGCACTGTGGCCGTATTCTGGCTGGTGTAGAGCAGCGTGTATTCTAATTGAGAAACATTGCGCGTTAATCGCACACATACTATAATTAAAAGGATGGCTCAATACCATCCTTTTTTTTTGTTGCTGCCGGCTATAGTTTGCCTGTACCTGCCCTGCTACGCTGTTTCTAATTTAACCGCTCCCCTATCCAAAGCATACTCCGAAACCCTGAAGCTGAAGATAGTAACCGGAAGGGCCATACTACAGAAAGAAGCAAAACAGGACCCTGAAAATGCGGTAACGCTGCTTTTCTCTAACTATACCGATTTTATGGAAGTCTGTACAAAGCAGGATAAAGCGGAAGTTGAAAAGCTGATTAACCGGCAGGAAGCCCGACTGGGAAGGCTGGATAAATGGAAAGAGAAGTCTGTTTGGGTAAACTATGCAAAAGCGGAAATAAGGGCACAGCTGGCTATGAGCGAACTGTTATTTGGCAACCGCGTTTCCGCCGCCTGGGATTTCAGGAAAGCCTATCTGCAGTTTAAAGCAAACGAAACACAGTACCCCGATTTTATACCGAACCGCAAAACCCTGGGTGTCATGCAGGTGCTTCTAGGATCTGTACCCAACGAATACAAGTGGTTTCTGAACATTATAGGGCTGGGCGGGAATACGGCCGCAGGTTTGGCCAATTTAAAAAGAGCTTCTCAGGAGCCAACTATCTTCCAGAACGAAGCCAGGCTATTGCATGCCCTGTTACTGCAACTACTGGATGAAGACAATGCTGCTTCCACGCTTCCACAAATATCGGCCCTCGTCAAACAGCAACCCGATAACCTGCTCTATAGTTTTGTTGCCATCGTTTTACATAAAAAGGCAAAATTAGCGGATACGGCCCTGCAGTATTATATTAAAAGACCGACCGGCACTACCTATAGTTCTTTTCCGTACCTGCACCATATGGCAGCAGACCTGTACCTTTACCGGGGCAACTACGAGGCATCTATAAAAGAGAACCGAACTTTTCTGGAGCAACACAAAGGCGAGCATTACCTGAAAGCGGCTAACTATAAATTGTACCTGGCTTATTGGCTCAGCAATCATCCGACGCAGGCTAAATGGCATTACCAGCAGGTTACCCAGGTTGGTGCCGACCTTACAGAAGAAGATAAGTATGCTCTAAACATTTTTAGCCGCAGCGAGCTGCCAAATAAATACCTTCTTTTAGCACGCCTGCACTCTGATGGGGGCTTTTATGAACAGGCTCTACTGGAAGTAAATAAGCTGGAGCTAACCAAAGACACTCCGCTGCCGGTGCGTGCAGAGTATTATTACCGCAAGGCGCGCATCTATCATGGTTTGCAGCAAACGGCGCAGGCTATAAAATACTACGAGGCAACTATAACTACCTGCCAGGATGAGCCTTTGTACTTCTCAGCGCATGCAGCACTCCAGTTAGGTTATCTTTATCAGCAACAAAAGAAATACGATCTGGCCAGGGGCTGGTACCAAAAAGCGCTTAACTATAGCAACCATGCCTATAAAAATAGCATCCAGGCAAAAGCAAAGCTGGCACTATCCACACTTCCATAGTTACCACCCATGCCAACTCTCGACATAAACTATACTGAACTTCCCATTTCCCCGGAACAATTACGCTTACAGGCGCTTGCATGGGCCAATACGTTTCCGCTTGCAGCTTATTACTACGATCATGCCATACCCTATCCGCATCAGGGGTTTAAGCATGTTCTGGCTGTTTCGGGCGCGGCCTCTCTGGATTTTAATTCTGAAAACCCGTTTCAAAGCCTGCGCCAACAGTTGAAAAGCGAACAAATGCTGTGTGGTTACCTGGCATATGACCTGAAAAACTATATCGAGAAACTGGATAGCTACAACCATGACGGCCTGGGCTTCCCTTCTATAGTTTTCTTTGTTCCGGAAATCATTTTATACTTTAATGAAGTAAGTATAACTATAGAATACTCAGATGATTATACTGAGGACATACTGGAAACTATACTGGCTACTCAGGCGGCAACGGCAGCAAAACCGAAGGGCTTAGCAATGCAGCAACGGGTATCTAAGAATCAATATGTAGCACAGGTAGAAAAAGTAAGGCAGCACATACAGGAGGGCGACGTGTATGAGTTAAATTACTGCATGGAGTTTTTTGCCGAAGACGTAACCATAGAACCGTTGCCACTATACCTGGCCTTGTCTGAAGCTTCTCCAACACCATTTTCGGGGTACCTGAAGTTCAACGATAATTACCTGCTGTGCGCATCGCCAGAGCGTTTCCTGAAAAAAGAGGGATCAACTATAGTTTCTCAGCCCATAAAAGGAACTATAAAGCGTGGCGCAACCGCTAAGGAGGACGAGCAACTACGCCTGCAACTTCGCAACGACGAAAAAGAACTGGCTGAGAACATGATGATCGTGGACCTGGTGCGCAACGACCTGAGCCGCTCCTGCGCTACGGGCACCGTTAAAGTAGAGGAAATGTTCGGCACCTATGGGTTTAGGCAGGTATGGCAGATGATCTCTACTATAACCGGAACTATAAAACCGGACAAAGACCTGGTTGATGTATTGCTGGGAGCTTTCCCGATGGGTAGCATGACGGGTGCACCCAAGATTAGCGCCATGAAGTTAATTGAAGAACTGGAAACAACTAAACGCGGTCTTTACTCAGGTGCCTTCGGTTACATTACACCCACCCAGGACTGCGATTTTAACGTCGTTATCAGGAGTATACAATATAATGCCAGCAAACAATACCTGAACTTTATGGTTGGCAGTGCCATCACTTACGACTCCGATCCTGAACGCGAATACGAAGAATGTTTGTTAAAAGCCCAGGCGATGATGAATGTTTTAATGAGTAAAGAGTAATGAGTAATGAAGAATGATTAATGAACGCAGGTTGCGAAGTTTCTTGCTTTGGCTAATGAAGCTCAGGACCTTAACTAATCATTACTCCTTAATCATTATTAATTAATTCTCCCTGCCATTCTGTCACGGTTTTAAAACGGAATGTAGTATATTTGTAGCTCAAAGAGTTTTTAGCATGAATCCAATCCTTGATCTTGACTTTATAGATAATCGCACACCGGAGCAGGCAACTGCTGCGCCTTCCTGTGATACGCACGTTACGAAAGAAAATAACACGGGCCGCTCCCGCAAACTTTACATCGAAAGCTATGGTTGCGCCATGAACTTCTCGGATAGCGAGATCGTGTCGTCGATTATGTTTGAGCAGGGTTTTGATACCACTGCCGATATTGCGCAGGCTGATCTTGTGTTCCTGAATACCTGCTCTATCCGGGAGAAAGCCGAACAGACCGTGCGTAACCGCTTAGGCCAGATCAACCATTTCAAGAAGAAGAAACCGGCAATGATGGTTGGTATTCTGGGTTGTATGGCTGAGCGCCTGAAGAAGTCGTTGCTGGAAGAAGAAAAGATCGTAGACCTGGTAGTTGGCCCAGATGCCTACCGCGACCTGCCAAACCTGATTAATGAAGTGGATGGTGGTCAGAAAGCGGTGAACGTACTGCTTTCACGTGAGGAAACGTATGCCGACATTAACCCTATCCGTTTGAACAGCAACGGAGTAAGTGCCTTTATATCGATCATGCGTGGTTGTGATAACATGTGCTCGTTCTGCGTGGTACCGTTTACCCGTGGCCGTGAGCGTTCACGCGATGCACATTCTATAGTTCGCGAAGCAGAAGCCCTGGTTGCACAAGGTTATAAAGAAGTAACGCTGCTGGGCCAGAACGTGGACTCCTATAAATGGGCTTCGGAAGATGGAACAGAATCAGTGAACTTCGCACAATTGTTGGAAATGGTGGCCTTATTGTCTCCTGACTTGCGTGTTCGCTTCTCTACTTCGCACCCGAAAGATATTACCGATGAAGTGCTTTATACTATGAAGAAGTACGACAACATCTGTAAATACATACACCTGCCAGCACAAAGCGGTAACTCGCGCGTGCTGGAACTGATGAACCGTACCTACGACCGCGACTGGTATATAAACCGTGTAGATGCCATTCGTGCAATTCTGGGCGAAGACTGCGGTATTTCTTCTGATATGATCGCTGGTTTCTGTACCGAGACCGAAGAAGAGCACCAGGACACCTTGAGCCTGATGGATTATGTACAGTATGACTACTCGTACATGTTCTTTTATTCAGAGCGTCCGGGTACACTAGCAGCCCGCAAACTGGAAGACGATATTCCGCTGGAAGTGAAGAAACGCCGCCTAGACGAGATCATTAACAAACAACGCGAAACATCCCTGGCCCGCAACAAGCGCGATATTGGTAAGGTGCATAAGGTGTTAGTAGAAGGACCATCCAAGAAATCAGAAGACCAACTGAGTGGCCGCAACGACCAGAATAAAGTAGTGATCTTCTACAAGAAACATTACAAAAAAGGCGACTACGTGAACGTGCTGGTACACGACTGCAGCGTAGGTACCCTGTTCGGGGAAGCGGTGGATTAGATTTGGAGATTTGGAGATGTGGAGATTTGAAAAAGTCTTCACATGATTCATCTTCAAATTTCCAACTCATCTAATCTTCAAATCTAAAAAAATGCGCAACATCGATATTCAAAGTATAAAACAGCGATTTGGGATCATTGGTAACTCGCCATTGCTGAACCATGCTATACAAATAGCCGCGCAGGTAGCTCCTACCGAAATGACGGTGCTGATAACAGGCGAAAGCGGTAGCGGTAAAGAATCTTTCTCTAAGATCATTCATCAGCTGAGCCCGCGCAAACATGGTCAGTTTATAGCTATTAACTGTGGCGCCATACCCGAAGGAACTATAGATTCTGAACTTTTCGGTCACGAAAAAGGGTCTTTTACGGGTGCGCACGATACACGCAAAGGTTATTTTGAAGTTACGGATGGTGGCACTATTTTCCTGGATGAGATAGGTGAAATGCCTCTTGGGACGCAGGCCCGCCTGCTGCGCGTACTGGAAAACGGTGAGTTTATAAAAGTAGGCTCGTCTAAAGTACAGAAAACAGATGTGCGCGTGGTGGCTGCTACCAACGTAAATCTGCTTAATGCGGTAGAAAAAGGCCGTTTTAGAGAAGACCTATACTATAGATTAAATACTGTTCCGATTACAGTGCCGGCTTTGCGCGAGCGCGGTGAAGATATTTATTTGCTGTTCCGGAAGTTTGCCAGCGATTTTTCGGAGAAGTATCGGGTAAAACCGATAACGCTAACACCGGAGGCAATTCATGTATTGCTTGATTTCCGATTTCCGGGTAACATACGCCAGCTTAAAAATATTGTAGAGCAGATATCAGTTTTGGAGTACGAGCGCGAGATTGATGCCGAGACAATGAAACGTTATTTGCCGCGTGAGCAGGCCAGCCATGTGCCTGCTTTGCTGCAAAGCGAAAAGGCAGCCGACCAGCCATTCTCGGAACGTGATATACTTTACAAAGTGCTGTTTGATATGCGCCGCGACGTATCGGACCTGAAAAAGCTGGTTTTTGAAATGCTGACACAGCAGCCCGTTGAAACCGACCTGTTAAAAGAGCACAGCCATCTTTTCGAAAACATCGGTGGTCATTACGAAGCCGCGCGTCCGTACCCTTCGCAAGAGCAGATGGATGGCTTTTACCTGCCTATGAAGCAGGCACAGCCGCATGAGTACGAAGATCAAAAAATAGAAGACATCCAACACGAAAATGCCGAAGAAAGCCTATCTTTAGAAGATAAGGAAAAGGAACTGATCGTGAAAGCGCTTAAAAAGCACAACAACAAGCGCAAATACGCTGCCCAGGATCTTGGCATATCCGAACGAACACTGTACAGAAAACTGAAACAGTATGAAATTGAAGAATAGCTTACTTAAAAATTATATGTTGGCCCTGCTTTCGCTGCTTTTTATAGTTAGCGGCTGCGGTGTTTATTCTTTTACCGGCACTACTATTTCCCCGGATATCAAAACTATTTCTATCCAGAACTTTGAGAACCCGACCGGTGAAGGCCCGGCTAACTTAACACAGCTGGTTACCAACAATTTCAAGAATTATTACCGCCGTAACACCAACCTTACCCTTTTGCAACAGGAAGGCGACCTGCAACTGGAGGGCCAGATTGTGAGCTTTACTGTTTCGCCGGCTGCCATACAACGCGATGGGGAAATAGACCGTGCTGCCTTAAACCGCCTTACATTGGGCGTACAGGTGCGCTTCACCAATACTAAGAACCCGGATGAAAGCTTCGACCAGTTATTCTCCATTTCCCAGGATTTCCCGGAAGATCAGGATGTAACACAGTTATCGCCAGCATTTATTGACCAGCTTACAGAGCGCCTGGTAACGGATGTGTTTAACAAAACAGTTGCAAACTGGTAAGTACAAGCCCTTTAAGTATAGCGCATACCATGAATAAATCAGCTTTTCTTGAACTGATACAGAAAGCGTCGAGCATTACGGACCAGCAAACAGCAGAACTAGAAAAGGTAGCACTTGCCTTCCCCTACTGCCAGACGGCCCATTTGCTCCTGGCTAAATCTGCTTACGACAAGGGAAGTATGCTCTCTACCCAGCGTTTGCGCCGCGCAGCCTCTTATGCAACCGACAGGCAACTGCTGAAACGGGTAATTTATACATCGCCGGCACCTGCGCCCGAGTTTGATGAAACTGCAGTAGAAGCTCCACAAACTATAGTTCCGGAAAATGAAGTAGCAACGATAGCGCAGCCTGATATTATTGTTGAGGAAACTATAGCCGCAGAGGAATCACCTGAAACTACAGTTACTACTCCTGCTGCGATTGAAGTGCCAACTATAGCAGATGCAACAGAAACAATAGGTAATGAACCTGCGGTTGATGAAGTAGAAAGTATCTCTGATGAAGAGCAGATAGAACACGACGCTGACACTATTGCAACTATAGTTACTAAACAACAGATTGCTACTTCGGATGATGAACTGAGCGACCTGTTAACTATTAGCAGCCTTAACTCCTCATTTACTGACCTGCTTTCGCAAGCGCCAGATGTTACTGCGCAAGCCGAGACAGTTGAAATGCCAGCCAGCGTAACTATAGTTAGTGAAACCGAAGCCGCCTTATTAGAACTTGAACAAGAACCTGAAACTATAGCCCAAGCTGAAACTATAGTTGTTGAGCCTACTTCACCGGCGGCTGCACTTCCAGAATTTGAGAAAGCGGAGGTTGTGGCTGAAACGAACCCGGAGGACGCCGAAGTAAACTATAACTTCAGCGAGATCGACCGCATGTACGCCGAAGATGCTTTGGGTTACTGGATGGGCTCCAGCAGAATGGGCGAAGTGCTGCAGCTAAAGAACGATTACACCCGACCAAAGCCTTACGCCTTCCATCCGGAACTGATACTGGAGTATAACAAGACCCACGAACTGGAGAAAGCCATTCAGCCTACGGCCAATATATTAAGTGAGCAACTCGATATTATAGACCAGTTCCTGAAACTGAACCCAAGGCTGAAAACCATGGCAAACTTTAAGCTGAAAGAAGAGCCGCAGGAAGACCTTTCGCTTAAAAGCTCTAAGATAAAGAAAGGCATGGCCTCCGAAAATCTGGCTAATATCTTCTTAAAGCAAGGGAAAGTTAAAAAAGCCATTAAAATATATGAGCAACTCATTTTGAAAAATCCGGAAAAAAAGAGTTACTTTGCTGAACAGATAGAAAAATTACAAAACATAAACTAAGATGTACATCGCCCTTATCAGTATTATCGTTTTCATTTGCGTGTTGCTTATTTTGGTTGTGCTAGCACAAAATCCTAAAGGAGGCGGGCTATCAAGCCAGTTTGGCGGCAGCACCAGCCAGTTAATGGGTGTAAAACGTACTGGTGACCTTCTTGAAAAATTGACCTGGGGTTTTGCAATTGCCCTGGTAGTTTTAACACTGGCTACACATACCATGGTAGGTTCTTCAAACGAAACTACTGGTGCCAGAAGCATTAACGAAGAGCGTGCACGTCAGTCGCAGGTTCCGGGTGCTGCTCCTGCTACATTGCCAGGTTCAACAACAGATACAACTGCTGCCATACCAGATGCTGCCGATATTCCGGCCATGGTTGATACAGCAACTAAGAAATAACAGGAAACTATATTCCTACATTATAAGTAAGCCAACCTGCATAAGGTTGGCTTTTTTATTTCCGATGTCTGCCACTTACCTGTAGCGTTTCACCAAATTAGTTCCTGTGTCTGTCAGAAAATGACAAAATTGTCAGATGTGGCAGGTTGTAAGCCTGTAAAATTGGCTTAAACTATAGTTATAAGCGGCTTGGCACAGGAAATGATAAGTAAGCTATAGTTTCACAGTTTAATTTCAACTATAAAAACTAATAACAATAACAAACTATGTCAATCAGCATTAAACCATTAGCAGACAGAGTAATTGTAGCTCCTGCTGCAGCAGAAGAAAAAACGAAGTCTGGTATCATCATTCCGGACACTGCTAAAGAAAAACCACAACGTGGTGAGGTAGTAGCCGTTGGCGAAGGCAAAGTATCTGAGCAAGGTACCTTAATGCAGCCACAAGTTAAAGTAGGCGACCAGGTGTTGTATGGCAAGTATGCCGGTACTGAGATCTCAATTGATGGCGGTGATTACCTAATCATGCGCGAGTCAGATATCCTGGCAGTTCTTTAATCTAATCTAATCCGTTAAACTAAAACAGATCATATATAACTATGGCTAAGAACATCACATTTGATGCCGACGCACGTGGCAAAATTAAAGCCGGTGTAGACAAACTGGCGAATGCTGTAAAAGTTACTTTGGGTCCTAAAGGCCGTAACGTAATCATTGACAAGAAATTTGGTGCACCTACTATTACCAAGGATGGTGTTTCGGTTGCAAAAGAGATCGAACTGAAAGACGCTATCGAGAACATGGGTGCGCAGTTAGTAAAAGAAGTTGCTTCTAAAACTGCTGACCAGGCTGGTGATGGTACTACTACTGCAACTGTACTGGCTCAGGCTATTTACACTGCCGGTATCAAGAACGTAGCAGCTGGTGCTAACCCAATGGACCTGAAACGCGGTATCGACAAAGCGGTTGACGTAGTAGTTGAGAACCTGCGCGCGCAGTCTAAAAAGATCGAGAACTCATCTGAAATTGCTCAGGTAGGTACAATCTCTGCCAACAACGATGCTGAGATCGGTAAAATGATTGCTGATGCAATGGATAAAGTTGGTAAAGACGGTGTAATTACTGTTGAAGAAGCAAAAGGTACTGAAACAGAAGTTAAAACTGTAGAAGGTATGCAGTTTGACCGTGGTTACCTGTCTCCATACTTCGTTACAAACGCGGAGAAAATGGAAGCTGACTTTGATAACCCGTTCATCCTGATCTATGACAAGAAAGTTTCTACTATGAAGGAGCTTCTGCCGGTATTAGAGCAGGTTGTTCAGACTGGTAAAGGCCTTGTTATAGTAGCAGAAGATGTAGACGGCGAAGCACTTGCTACCCTGGTAGTAAACAAACTGCGTGGCTCGCTTAAAATTGCTGCTGTTAAAGCTCCTGGCTTTGGCGATAGAAGAAAAGCTATGCTGGAAGATATAGCTATCCTGACTGGTGGTACTGTTATCTCTGAAGAGCGCGGTTACAAGTTAGAGAATGCTACCTTGGAGTATCTTGGTAAGGCTGAGAAAGTGATCATCGACAAAGACAACACTACTATCGTTAATGGTGGTGGACAGAAAGATGATATCGTAGCGCGTGTTAACCAGATCAAGTCTCAGATGGAATCTACTACGTCTGACTACGACAGAGAAAAACTTCAGGAGCGTTTAGCGAAGCTTTCTGGTGGTGTTGCCATCCTTTACATCGGTGCTTCTACGGAGGTTGAGATGAAAGAGAAGAAAGACCGCGTTGACGATGCATTGCACGCTACTCGTGCTGCCGTTGAAGAAGGTATCGTAGCTGGTGGTGGTGTTGCGCTTATCCGTGCTATCGCAGCGCTTGATAACGTAGACGTTTACAATGCTGACGAGCAGACTGGTGTTCAAATCATCAAAACTGCACTGGAGGCTCCACTTAGAACAATAGTTTCTAACGCAGGTGGCGAAGGTTCTGTAGTTGTTCAGGCGGTACGCGAAGGTAAAGCTGACTACGGTTACAACGCCCGTGATGACAAGTATGAGAACATGTTCGCAGCTGGTATCATCGATCCAACTAAGGTTACACGTCTTGCTTTAGAGAACGCTGCTTCTATCTCTGGTTTACTTCTTACTACAGAATGTGTAGTATCTGAAGAGCCAGCTGAAGAAGGTGCTCCTATGGGCGGCGGCATGCCAGGTGGCATGGGCGGTATGGGCGGCATGATGTAATCCGAACATTCCCATAGTATAAATTTAGAAGCCCTTGCAGCCAAAGTTGCAAGGGCTTTTTTGTTTTTGTCTGAATCAGGATTTACTGGATTTGAAAAGATATACAGGATTAGCCTGAACTATGATTTTTAAGATTAAGTGATTTTAGGATCAGGTATGTTTGATTAGAGTTAGAATGAAACTACAGGTTTTGGATGGATGATAAGATTCTATATAGTCTTTCTCAAGAAAGACACTCACAGGTCTGTAAGACGCTGTGAGGTCTTCACACCTTTCTAACTTTCAAACTTCCAAACATTCTAACTTTCTAACTCCCGAATAGCTATAGTTACATCATGTGGGGCTACTTCATCCCCGCCGAAGTATGGGTAAAGTTGGTAACCCTCTCCTTTTCCGTTACAGTTACGAGGCAGTTCAACCGTCTCTCCGTTCAGTTTAAAGATATACTTGTTATCTGCCAGTACGATCTCGTAAGTATAGGTTTTGTTTAGCTCCACCACTCCTAGCAGTTTCGATTGCCTTTCCTTGTTCCGGTAAGTATAGGCATGGATCTCCAGCTGATCATTAAACCAGCGCCAGCCAAAACGCACACTGTTCGTATGGTGGTCTGTATGACAATCGGCTACGCCGTATAGTTTATTAATGTCGGCCTGGTTTTCCTTTACAGCTGTTTCATACATAGCGGAAGCATTAAAGGTAGCTTCAAACTTAAGCGAGCTTACATTTCGGATCTGGAACGGAGCGTTTGAGTCGTGCTGTCCTTTTTTTATAGTATAAACTACAGGCTTAATTTCTTCTGGTACAGGAGCAGGCGTAACCGTAGCAGTCTGGCAGCCAGACAGGGCAATAACTGAAAGCACAGCCCATAGCTGCCACTTTCGGGATAAAGAAAACATGGGCTAAAAGTGTAAAGTTTTGGCTATAAGATAATTTTTAAAGTATAAGCAAATACATATATAAACACCTGATCGTTAAGCAACTACAGGCCAATAATGTGTCATCACAAAAATATAAATTTTATAACATAAAAAAGGCCCTGTTAAAAATAACAGGGCCTTTTTTAAAAATATTTGTTAATAAAGCTTAGCCGCGGCCGTGCATCATGTACATCAGTTTGCGGGTAAGTGCTATTAGTATCAAACCAGCCAGGATAACAAAACCGCCTATAGCAGAGAAAATGGTTAAGGCACCAAGTTCTTCTACATAAGAAGCAATGTAACCACCTGCAATCTGGGCCACGAACGGAGCCAGGAACCACACACCCATCAGCATCGATACCAGCGTAACTGGCGCCAGGCGCGTTACCATAGATAGGCCGATCGGAGAAAGGCAAAGCTCACCAATGGTATGGAAGAAGTATGTTGCCAGCAACCACAAAATGCTTGCCTTTACAGTTTCATCTTCAACGCCGCCGCGCTGCATAACAGCACCAACCATAAAGAAGAAACCAACACCCAGCAGGATCATACCCAGACCCATTTTGGTTGGAATACTAAGGTCTTTGCCACGTTTAGCTAAGTATAACCAAACCTGGGCCGTTAACGGAGCAAAAGCAACTATAAATAACGGGTTAACAGACTGGAACCAGGAAGTTGGTATAAGGTAACCGAAAACTTCACGATCAATGTACTTGTCAGTGTAAACAGTAAGGGAGCTACCAGCCTGCTCAAAACCAGCCCAGAAGAAGATCACAAATACAGAGATGATAAAGATAACTGATACGCGGTCGATCTCTTCTTTTGTAAGTTTGTCTTTCTTTACAGCTTCACCGGAAGAATTTGTCTCAGCTTTAACAGGCTTAAGGCCCAGATCACCAAGCAATTTAGGGCCAAGTGTGTTAAATACGATCTGGCCGATAACCATACCGATACCGGCAGCCAGGAAACCATACTGGAAACCATAGTTAGTTACCGTCTCCACACCATTTACTACTGCTTTGGTAGCAAAATAATCCTCGGCCAGGTAACCGCAAACTAACGGCGCGAAAAATGCACCGATGTTAATACCCATGTAAAAGATTGTGAACGCTGAGTCTCGACGCGGATCGCCTTGTGCGTACAGGTTACCAACTATTGAAGAAATATTCGGTTTAAAGAAACCATTACCGATGATTAACAGTAACAGCCCAAGGTAGGTCATCTCCACTCCTATATAAGGTGTCGAGAATAAACTGAACTGGCCAAGTGCCATCAGTACCCCACCAATCAGGATAGCACGGCGGTGACCAAGGAATTTATCAGCCAACCAACCGCCAATAATAGGCGTAAAATATACGAAGCCGGTAAAGTATCCGTAAATTAAAGCAGCGTCAGCCACACTATAGCCTAAACCACCTTCTAAGGCAGTTTTCGTAAGGTATAGCATTAAAAGGCCACGCATTCCGTAATAGCTGAAGCGCTCCCATAACTCTGTAAAGAATAACAGGTACAGCCCTTTCGGATGCTTTAGATTCTCTTTATCCACCGCAGCATCAGGGTGTTGTAGGTTAACAGACATAGATTTAGGTTAGTTGATTGTTAGTTATTGATATCATTTTTCGGCATACAAAGAAGGTAAATATATAGGTTTAGACACAAACTGACAAATATTTTACGTTATATAGTAGAAGTTTGATATCCGTACGATTTAAATACACGTACCCTTATTTAGATATATTATTTTTCATATTTTTGTCTTGCAATTAGTTATTAAACATCACCTTATTTTAATAAACCCAATAAATTTCAAATGAAAGAATCTGGACATAAATCTAATGCAGTAGGTTTAGACAGCTTAGGAATTAAAGAGGCGAAAGAAGTGCTTTGGAACCTGAGCCCGGCTGAGCTGGTGGAAGAAGCCATCAAAAATGGCGAAGGGTACCTGACCGATGCCGGTGCATTGATGTGCGATACAGGTAAATTTACCGGTCGTTCCCCTAAAGACCGTTTCGTAGTAAAAGACGCAAAAACAGAAGACTCTGTTTGGTGGGGTGATATCAATATCGCTTTTGATCCGGAGAAATTTGACCAGTTGCAAGCCAAAATGGTTGATTTTCTGAAAGATAAAAAGCTTTATGTACGCGATGCCTACGCAGGCGCGCACCCTGATTACCGCTTAAACCTTCGTATAGTTAACACCCAGGCATGGCAGAACCTTTTCTGCAACAACATGTTCCTGCGCCTTACGCAAGAAGAATTAGCCAACCACACCCCTGAATTTACCATCATCTGCGCCCCTGAATTCCAGGCAGACCCTGAAGTAGATGGCACGCGTCAGTCAAACTTCGCAATCATCAACTTCACCAAAAACATGATTTTGATCGGTGGTACTGGTTATGCAGGCGAGATGAAGAAAGGCATCTTCGGTGTGCTGAACTATATCCTTCCGCACGAAAAGAATACATTATCGATGCACTGCTCTGCCAACGTTGGCAAAGATGGTGACACGGCTATTTTCTTTGGCTTATCAGGAACTGGTAAAACTACGCTATCTGCTGACCCTAACCGTGGCCTGATCGGTGACGATGAGCATGGCTGGGCAACTGACTCCGTGTTTAACTTTGAAGGTGGTTGCTATGCAAAGGTTATCGACCTGACAAGAGAAAAAGAACCACAGATCTGGGATGCTATCCGCTTCGGGGCTATAGTTGAGAACACGCGCTTCTACGATGGCACAAGAACGGTAGACTATACTAACAGCTCTGTAACAGAGAATACACGTACCGCCTACCCTATCAACCACATCGACAATGCTGTAGAGCCATCAAGAGCAGATATCCCTAAAAATATCTTCTTCCTTACGGCTGATGCATTTGGCGTATTGCCTCCGATCTCTAAACTGAATGCCAGCCAGGCCATGTACCACTTTATTTCTGGCTACACTGCTAAAGTTGCTGGTACTGAAGTTGGTATCACTGAGCCTCAGACTACGTTCTCTGCTTGCTTTGGCGCTGCGTTCCTTCCGCTACACCCTACCAAGTATGCCGAAATGCTAGGTAAGAAAATGGAAGAGAACAACGTTAATGTGTGGCTGGTAAACACCGGCTGGACAGGTGGACCTTACGGCGTTGGCTCACGCATGAAGCTGCCTTATACCCGTGCCATGATCACGGCTGCGTTAAATGGCGAACTGAACGATGTATCATTCACGAAACACCCTATTTTTGGTGTAGAAATGCCGGATAGCTGCCCTAACGTACCTGCTGAGATCCTGAACCCACGTAACACATGGGCGAACAAGGAAGAGTACGATGCAAAAGCAAGCGACCTGGCATCTAAATTCGTTAAGAACTTCAGCAAGTATGCGGAGTATGCTAACGATGATATTTTAGCTGGTGCGCCGCAAGTAGAGGTTGCTACTAACTAAACACAAACTATAATTATTAAAAGCCCCGTTGCCTTATGTAGCGGGGCTTTTATATTTTTATACCAGTAACAGAATAAATTTTATAGTTTCGTATAGTTACTATGTTTAGATTTAAACTATAGGTAGCAGGCTAAACAAATACGTAAACTATAGCTGGCCAACCATTTAATCATCAATATTTTAACAGTTAGCAAAGTGCACCTTTTCTATACGCCGGATATACAGTCAGAATTCTATACTTTAAACGAAGAAGAATCGAAGCATTGCACACGGGTATTGCGCCTGCAGCAGGGCGACACGGTTTACCTGGTAGATGGTATGGGCGGGCTATATACAGCCATCATACAGGATGCGAATCAGAAAAAATGCCAGCTACAGGTAATAGATAAGCAAATAGAGTATGGCAAGTTGCCTTATATTTCGCACATAGCCGTTGCCCCAACTAAAAATATGGACCGCATGGAGTGGTTTGTAGAGAAAGCAGTAGAGATCGGGGTAAGTGAAATAACCTTTCTTTTATGCGAACATTCCGAACGTAAACAACTTCGCCTGGACCGCCTGGAAAAAATTGCTATCAGCGCTATGAAACAATCCCAGAAAGGGTACCTGCCCCTGCTGCATGACCTTACTCCTTTTCAGAAGTTTATAAAACAAACAGTACCTGAGGATACATTTATAGCTCATTTAGAGGATGATGCCACCAAATCTATTAAGGATTACTTTCAGGTAAATAAACCACATTGTATTATGATAGGCCCGGAAGGCGACTTCTCGCCTCAGGAAATTAAGGCTGCCTATGCAGCAGGTATTCGCCCGGTTACACTTGGTGAAAGCCGTTTACGTACCGAGACTGCAGCCCTTGTGGCCTGCCATACGGTACAGGTACTACACGAGATCTATACAGCGTTAGACTGACAGACCACAACTATAGTTTATGAAACGAACCCTACTCCTGCTGTTTATAGTTTTACTTACCATGCCTGCCATGGCACAGCGCTATAGTTTAAAAATTGCCAAACTTAAGTATAACGGCGGTGGCGACTGGTACGCCAATAAAACCTCCCTGCCTAACCTTATAAAGTTCTGTAACCAGAACCTGAACATGAATATTAAGCCGGATGAAGATGTAGTGGAAGTTGGCAGCCCAGAGCTTTTCAGTTATCCATTTGTGCACATGACCGGCCATGGCAATGTAGTTTTTTATGACGCAGAAGCACAGAACCTGCGCAACTACTTACTAAGTGGCGGTTTCCTGCACATCGACGATAACTATGGCCTGGACAAGTATATCCGGAAAGAAATGAAAAAAGTGTTTCCGGAGTACGAATTTGTAGAACTGCCTTTCGATCACCCTATTTACAGGCAGAAATTCACGTTCAAAAACGGGCTGCCAAAAATACATGAGCACGACAACAAGCCGCCACAGGGCTTTGGTATCATTCACGAAGGGCGGCTGGTCTGCTTCTATAGTTACGAGACCGATTTAGGCAATGGCTGGGAAGATGCTGAAGTACACAACGACCCGGAAAATAAACGTCAGGATGCCTTAAAAATGGGGGCCAACATTATCACCTTCGCCTTCACACAAGGCAGCGGTTTACAGTAAGTTTGTTAGAATTTTGTCTGTCTGGGTCAGGTCTGAACCGCAGCTAAATGGTGATTGGAATGTTTAACTGATTTTATAATTACTAATAATCAGGTAAATCCCTTAAATCAATAGTCTAATACTTCCTATTAAATATTTCTGAGAGAACAAATGCGTCACGTGCTGTAGCTGGATTACGAAGAACAGACGGGTCAAACTTACGGAGTGTGGTGGTAGGTTTTATAGTATAGGGCTCAAAACTGGCTTTACGCTCATTTGGTGGCCGTCTTGGCATGCGCTGCTCTAACGAAATGGCTTCCGGAGCTCTGTGCTCATAAGCACTTACATTTGCCACTTCAGAAGTATATACCGACTTTGCTGGCTGCTCATAAACAACTTCCCTGGTTTGAGTTCTTGCCTGTTCTACTTTTGGCTGTAGCTCACGCAAAATATCCTCGAAAGACGTAACCGGCACAGGTGGCCTTTGTGCTGGGCGCTGCACAGGCGGTTCATTTTCATCCCTGAACTTCTTGGGCTGGCTCTTATCCTCTTTAAAATTCTTTCGGAAGAAATTAAACAGGAAATACCCAACTGCCAGCAATATGTAAAATATAACCTTAAAATCTTCCATTAGCTCGTCGTATTACCAAATATAGCAATTTTATAGTATAAATCCTGCATCTTTGTCTTATGGCTTTAACCAAAATTACGACAGTAATTAAAGATTGCATTACTTCTAAATTTATTACTGGGTTCGTTCTGTTATTTGCTATCCTATATTTTTTCCTGGCTCATGAAGGAATTTACTATTCTGATGATTTATCTTATAGTGATTTTGCCAGTAGAATTCTTAAAGGCACCTTCGATATCACTCAAAATGGGCATACCTTCATACATCGCCCTGCCGTTTTTATTCCGACTGCAGTATTTTACTATCTTTTTGGCATAAACCAAATAAGCTATTCTCTCTGGCCACTGTTGTGCACTATTGCCTGCATCTATCTTGTTTACAAATTTGCTGATCAAGAAAATTTAAACTCAGCCTTTGCTGCAGTCTTAATTGGCCTTAATTTTTATTTTATCTACTTCATCAACATCCTGTATCCTGATAACATAGTTGCATTTTTTGTATTGGCAGCGGCTATAGTGTATAACCAGTTACGCAAGGGCAAGCAAAATCTGAACTCCAATGTTTTTGTAAAAGCGCTTTTGTTTGTAAGCTTTCTGTTTATCGCCGGCCTAGCAAAGGAAACTGCTATTATAGTGCTTCCATATTTTATCTTTTACTGTGTAAAGGATTTAGTTGATAGTGAAAGGCCTAGACGTAGTTTTTGGGTGTACAGTATCCTTATAAGTGTAGTCCTTATAGTTGGTTATTTTGCTTGGTATTACATTGAGACTGGTGATGCCTTTTACCGTATCAACGAAATGGAAAGAGCAAACAATGGGTACGATAATTATGTCACAAATTCTGGTAAAAGTTATCTAAACCGATTGGTTTGGGGACCATTGGGTGCACTTACGGGTACAGGATCCTTAATACTGCTGATATTTGCATTGGGTGGAAATAACACGCTCAAAAAGGATTCTTTTCTAGAGAAGCAATACTGGTTTTGGCTATTTATAACTGCTTACCTTATTTTAAGCTTCTCATCAACATCACTTAGGATATACAATCCTGTACAGCTTGACGCCAGAATGTTTAACTTGTTACTTCCGCCTTTGGCAATTGCTGCTAGTTATGGTTTTCAGGACAAACTTTTTAATCTCAGATTTACAGCTAGCTATAGTTTAGCATTCTTAGTTGTTGCTATCTATTTGCAAGATAAACTAAGCCTGGTGTATGGCTTACTGGCGTTTTACTTTGCACTACATACGGCCATTTTGTATCTAAAACCGCATTACAAAGAGTATCTGCTTCGCGTTGCAATGGCTGCAATTTTAATAGCACTATTGATAAGGCCCGCTTACTTTGCGCTAAAAGACAAAACATTATATTATCCGGAACATCAGGAAGTAATGAAGGTAGTGACGGAAAGAGTTAAAACAGAAGGGCTAATTGTTGCCATACTTCCTGATTACCTTTTCCATGGCAGTACTTATTTTCTGAAATATAAACCCGTTCAAAAGCTAACCTTAACTCCCTATTCTGAGACAGATACTACTGATTTAGTTGCAGGTAAACTATTACTTATCAATCGTAACCTTAACACAACTACTTCTTTTCATCAAAAATCAGGTTATACGAAACTGATAGAAATGGCAAAAAAAGGAAAGTTAATTTGGGAGAAACACCCTTTGCAACTCTACGAACTATAATATCTCTGATTTTGTAAGACAGGATATTTAAATTATAGTCTTATTTTTGAGATTGGAATACAAAATTTTCGGCTTTTAGCGAATGCAAGTATCAAGATTAGAGATCAAAGGCTTCAAGAGTTTTGGCGACCGCGTGGTCATCAACTTCGACGAAGGCATAACAGGGATTGTTGGGCCAAACGGTTGCGGCAAGTCTAACGTGGTAGATGCCATCCGATGGGTGCTGGGTGAACAGAAAACCCGTAACCTGCGCTCCGACAAAATGGAGAACGTAATTTTTAACGGCTCCAAAACCCGCAAGCCGGTACAGATGGCCGAAGTATCCATCACGTTCGATAACAACCGGGGCGTATTGCCAACCGAATATTCGCAGGTTACGGTTACCCGCCGCTACCACCGCTCCGGCGACAGCGAATACCTGTTGAATGGTGTGCCATGCCGATTGAAGGATATCAACGAACTTTTCCTGGACACAGGTATTGGCTCGGATAGCTATGCGATCATCGAACTGAAGATGGTGGATGAGATCCTGAACGATAAGGAAAACTCGCGCCGACTGTTGTTCGAAGAAGCTGCCGGTATCTCTAAATTTCGTGTTCGTAAAAAGCAGACACTTAAAAAGCTGGAAGAAACCGATGCCGACCTGGAGCGCGTAGAAGACGTGTTGTTTGAGATTGGCAAGAACATGAAAACGCTGGAACGCCAGGCAAAACAGGCGATTAAGTATTTCCAGTTGAAGGAAGACTATAAGAAACACAGCCTCGAGTTTGCCCGTCGCAACATAAGCCAGTACCAGCAAACTATGGATCGTCTGGAGCAGGACGTGCAGCGCGAAACAGCCCTGAAAGAGGATTATGTTGGTGCTGTAACAGAAGCTGAAGATGCCATTGCCGACCAGAAAGAAGAACTGAACCGCACACAGGAACAGCTCGGCGAAATGCAGAAAACCATGCAGGTACAGACGGCAAAGCTGCGCCAGCTGGAGAATGATATAAAACTGAAAGCCGAACGCAGCACCTTCCTGAAAGAACGCATTACGCAGCTACGCCAGCAGATAAGCCAGGACTCCTCAAACGTGGAGCACATACAGGAAAGTATCGGGCAACTACGCGACGAACTGAAGAGTGTGCAGGAACAATTTGGCACCGCCGAGGAACAGGTACAGGCATTAAAGGAGCAACTGCAGGAAGCCAACGAGCAGAAACAAACTCTACAGGATTCTTTCCAGGATTTGAGCCTACAGCACCGCGATAAGCAAAATGCCGTTTTCCAGCACCACAAACAACTGGAAATAAGCAATGTGCAGATACAAGCTATAGTTACCGACCTGGAGCGCATGGAACAACAGCAGCTTACGGCTGATGAAGACGCCCAGCTTCTGGCCGAACAACTACAGGAAGCCCAGGAACAGCTTGAAAATACAACCACTGAACTGGTAAGCCTGCAGGCCAAAGAAGAAACGCTGCTACAGAACATCGAGAAGACCGAACAGGAAATTGAGGCGCTTAAAGAGCAGCTTGTCGACCTGAACCGTTCCCGCGATTCAAAACAAAACCAGTACAACCTGACCAAATCGCTGGTCGAGAACATGGAAGGGTTTCCGGAAGCCATTAAGTTTCTGGCCCAGTCCGGCGACTGGCAGAAGCCTGCCCCACTCCTTTCGGATATCATTGTTTGCGAGCCAATTTACAAAGGCCTGATAGAAAGCTACCTGGAGCCCTACATGAACTTTTTTGTAGTGGACGACCTACAGGATGCCCTGGATGCCGTAGAGCTGCTGAAGAGCCATAATAAGGGCCGTGCGAACTTTATTATCCTTTCAGAGATAGAGGAACTGGAGCCAACCGGCACATACTCCGAAGGTGACCTGAAAGCTGCTTACGAAGTAGTAAAAGCAGACAAGAAGTATAGCGAACTGCTGAAGTACATGCTGAACAATGTGTACATCAGCGACGAAGTGGATCTGTATGACACCGACTATAAAACGATACTTCTGAAGGATGGCTCAGCTATTAAAAAACCGTTGAGTTTATCCGGAGGTTCTGTGGGTGTGCTGGATGGAAACCGTTTAGGCCGTAAGCAGAACCTGGAAAAGCTGGCAAAGGAAGTAGAAGATTTGATCAAACAGACAGATATGCTGCAGAGCCGTGTAAATGCCCAGCAACAGATCTTGCTAAACTATAAAGGCGAGTCGCAGAAAGAGCGTATTAAGGAACTGGAGCGCGAAACAGCCAAACAACAGCAGGAACTGCTAACGATCCGCATCAAATACGAGCAGCACCAGCAAAACCGCCACAACTATACCCAGAAAAAAGAAGATCTGCTGCAACGCAAGGAGGAACTGAGCAAACTATTCCTGGAAATGTCGCCGGTTGCGGAAACAGACCAGCAGGAACTGAAGCGCCTGGAAGAAGAACTGGCTGTATATACCTCACAGCTGAATCGACAGCAGGAACAGATTGCTGTGATAAACGGCATGTATAACCAAGAGAATATCCAGTTTCATCAGCTTAAAAACCGTTTCTCCAGTTTACAGCAGGAAATAAGCTACAAGCAGAAAACGGTTGAAACAAACCAGGAGCGCATCGAGAACCTGAAGCAGGAAATGACCAAAGCGGAAGAAGAGATAACTATAGCCAACACTTTTATAGAGGAAAACGAAGCTATAGTTGAGCAGATGATGGAGGCCCGTCGTGAATTTGGTTATGAGTTGGAAGAAATTGAAAAGAAATACTTCAGTCTGCGTGGTGAGCTGGATGAGAAGGACAAAATGATCCGTGAACTGCAACGTAAGCGTCAGAACGCGGATGAACTGTTGATGCGCATGCAGCAGGCCCTGAACGACACCAAGATCAAACTGGTATCGGTACAGGAAAGGCTTGCGGTAGAGTTCAATATCGAAACGACAGACCTGCAGTTACCTGCCGACGAAACTATAGAAATGCCGACCGATGAGCTGAGCAACTATATTTCCGGAATACGCAGTACAATTGATAAGATGGGCCCTGTGAACGCGATGGCCGCCGAGGCTTACGTAGAGATCGAAGAGCGTAATAACTTCATTACAACGCAGCGCAACGACCTTGTAAATGCTAAAAACACCCTGATCGAAACTATAAACGAGATCGATACCGTAGCGAAAGAGAAATTCCTTGAGTCGTTCAACGAGATAAAGGGCAACTTTATACGCGTGTTCCGCAGCCTATTTACCGATGAAGATAACTGCGACCTGGTAATAACGGACCCAAGCAACCCGTTGGATTCTAAGATCGAGATCATGGCACAGCCAAAAGGCAAGCGTCCGTTAACTATAAACCAGCTGTCGGGTGGTGAGAAAACGCTTACCGCTATTTCGTTGCTGTTTGCGATCTACCTGCTGAAACCGGCGCCGTTTTGTATTTTTGATGAGGTGGATGCCCCGCTGGATGATGCCAACATTGACAAGTTCAACAACATCATCCGCAATTTCTCAAACGAGTCGCAGTTTATAGTTGTAACACACAACAAACGAACCATGGCCTCTACCGATGTGATGTATGGTATTACGATGATCGAAGCTGGTATCTCGAGAGTTATCCCGGTTGATTTAAGACAAATTGCCTAACTATAGTTTTCCTATAAAGAGAAAGGCTCCTGAACTATAGTTCGGGAGCCTTTTTTAATTTCATCAACTATAGTTCTTAAACTATAGCATCAATCTCTTTCTGTATTTTTTTGGGCAGTTTCGCTTTAACCAAACTATAACTCAGCTTAACATAAGTTTCCCACTCCACATCAGTAAGGCCGCTCCACTCCTGCACATTCACCCATTTGTTGCGGGCCATATACGGAGCCGGAACTATAGTTGGCCTGGTTACCATTTCATCAAACTCCTCGTCCGTAACCTTAAATGAAACCGAATGAGGCGGATCTATACTGGTAACGCAGAACATCTTCTCTCCTACCAGGAAGCAAAGGTCAGCGCCCCACTTAATGTCCTCTGTTACGCCTGGCAGGCCAAGGCATAATTCTCGTAATGCTTCTATATTCACTTTCTAACTTCTAAACTACTGAACTTTCTAACTTATCTCACTCCGTTCTCCGGAAACTTGGCTGTTTTTGTGCGGTAAAAAGCCATGATTTTTTCCAGGTCTGCTTCAATATCGCCAGTGGGGTAAATAGTTGGTCCAATGCCTGCTTCTTTCTTGGCATAGTCTAAGTAGCCCAAAACGATGGGTACGCCAGCACCTTCAGCTACATAATAAAAGCCGCGTCTCCAGCGGGGTTGATATTTGCGAGTGCCTTCCGGTGTAACCATCACACACATATCACCAGGTGTTTCTTTAAAAATACGGATCATGGCATCTACCATTTTCGTATTCTTTGATCTATCTATAGGTAGAGCGCCCATTGAGCGTAGTAAGCCACCAAACGGGAAACGCATAAATTCTTTTTTAATGGTATAACGGATCGGGGCATCCATCAGATAAAAAGCTGCGCGGGCATATATAAAGTCCCAGTTACTGGTGTGCGGAGCAGCAATCATTACACATCGGCGGTTTTCAGGCGTAAGTGTACCGTTCAGTTTCCAGCCGGAAACCTTGAAAATAAGTTTAGATAAAAGTTTTGCGATCATGTGGGTGTCTATACATCCTGTTAGGCAATGCTATAGTTGAGCCTGCCTAGTAGATTAGAATTAAAGTGTATAAATACGCACAATAAAGCTTTTTTACAAGCCGATCTTAATAACGTTAGCCCGTTTGCGTAATAAATAAGACTGGAACCCTACTCCTATCATTGGGCCAAAACTGGAATAGGTATGATCATCTTTAGTTTGCCGGAAATAACGGAATAGTAAGAGCGGCTCTATCGAAAATTTTTCGTTGAAGAAAAAGGCGTACCCCACTCCTACTGTACCCTCTAACAGGTTAGACTGAAAACCATCAGAGAAATTGTGCTTCCCAACACTTGCACCTGCCTCCCCAAAAACACCATTATCCAGGTAGTAACGCACAAAAGGTCCACCCATAAAATAAGTTTCCCGAAAAGGTTCCTGCTCTGGGTCAGATGTAACTTTGGTACTCTCATGGAAGAGGTTCAGGTTTAAGCCAACCGCAAAATCATTCATAATAAAATAACCATTTTTAGACTGCAGATTTGCCTGAATTTTTCGGCCATCTTCCTGCACTCCATTAGCTGTAAAAAGGTTATCTGTGGTTTTATAAGCAAAGCCGCTGATGTTGCCCCCGATAAGTATAGAGCCATGTTTTACTTTAGCTTTAAACATAAAACTTTCGTTTTCCTGGGCAAACGCAATAAAAGGGACTAAAAGGAATAGAAGTAAAAGGTTTTTCATATGCTATATAGGGTGTTTTGAATAAGCATATGTACGAGCATTAGCGAAAAAGTATGGCAGTTTATCAAGTAAATTTCTTACATAAACACAAGTTATCGTTAGAATTATACTTTAAATTGTATTTAAGCATAACTTTAACGTGGCTTCTTAAGCGCTATAACTATAGTTTATACTTCAGCTATAGTTTATGCTTTGGAAATTAATTCACGCAAATGTTTCTCGAGATGCATGGTGTATTGGTAGCCAATGTCAAATATTTCGTCGGCTTTCCGAAAGCTCATTAACCTGAAATATTTAAGTTCGGGCGGTTCTATCAGAAAATCACATAAGTGCAGGCGCATTTTAACGTTGTTATTGATGGCTAAGTGAGCGGTGCGCTCAACCATACTGCGCAGGGTCGTAATTTTGGCCTGGTGGTTAATCGGATTAACATGCACCCCAATTTTAACATCACAGTTCTGCTGCAGGGAATCCACAGGCATATTATTCAGCAATCCACCATCATTAAGCAACTTGCCCTGGTACGAAATAGGATGATACAATATAGGAACAGCCGATGAAGCAATAAGTGGTTTGATCAGTTCACCCGTTGAAAAATATACACTTACGCCTTCATTCATCTCTGTCGCACTAATAACTACAGGAATCTTAAGATCTTCGAATGTGGCGTTTTTGCCAAGATAATTTTCGTAGAGTTTTTCTACTTCATCAAGATGCAGAAAGCCTATTTTGCCAAACGCAGGGCGGATGATCTTAAATACACTAAGCTCCTTAATCAGTTTCAGGATCTCGTCGGGTTTATAGCCGGCCGCATAAAAAACGCTGGCTATTGCCCCCGAGCTAACTCCTGAGAATATCGAAACCTTAATTCCAAGTTCATCAAATGCTTTTAGTACCCCTAGGTGCGCAATGCCTCGGGCTCCCCCACCAGATAGGGCCAATCCTATTTTCACGTATCTATAGTTCGCTTAAGCTAAAAGTCTCTTTTAACCGAACACCTTTTTCAGTATGCTCCACAGTACAGCATTCGTTTGTAGCATCGTGTTCGAAGAAAAGTATATACTGCTCATCAGCTGCTTTGTTTAAAAATGCAGCCTTTTCATTTAGCGTTAGCAGTGGCCTGGTGTCATAACCCATTACGTAAGGTAACGGTATATGCCCGACAGATGGGAGCAGATCAGCCATGTAAACAAGTTTATGCCCTTTATAGTTGATGACCGGCAACATCATTTTATCTGTATGCCCATCCATAAACAGCACATCAAATTGCTGAACTGGAAAAGGTTGTGTTGGATCAATAAACTTAAGATGGCCACTCTCCTGCATAGGTAATATATTCTCCTTCAGGAAAGATGCTTTTTCCCGTTGGTTTGGCTCAGTTGCCCATTTCCAGTGATCGGCGTTTGACCAGTAAGTAGCGTTCGGGAAAACAAGTTCTAAAGCATCAGAACCGTTTTTGTACCTTACACCCCCTCCGCAATGGTCAAAGTGCAGGTGCGTCAGGAACATATCGGTAACATCTTCGGGCGCAAAGCCAGCTTTTTTCAGGGAACTTACTAAGGTAGCATCGCCATGTAAATAGTAATGGCTGAAAAACCGCGCGTCCTGCTTATCACCTATCCCGTTATCAATCAAGACTAACTTATTTCCGTCCTCTATCAGCAGACAGCGCATCGCCCAGGTACAAAGATTATTCTCATCGGCCGGGTTAGAGCGTTGCCAGATAGTTTTAGGTACAACGCCAAACATGGCACCTCCATCCAGTTTAAAAAATCCGGTATCGATAACGTGGAGCTTCATAGTAGTTAGAAAGTTAAAAAGTTTGTAAGTTAGAAAGAGATGCATTCTAACGAATGATAAGTTTGAATTACATACTTTTCATTCTATAGAGTAAAAGTGTGCAAATGCCAACTATGGCTAATATATCAAAACAAAAAAAGGTAACAAAGCCTGTGATGCTTTATTACCTTTCTAACTTTATAACTTCCAGATTTTCTAACTTTCCAATACAACGCCCATATCAGAGAATTTCTCGATGCGCTGCATGATACGATCCTCTGTACCTAAAGCTTCCAGTTCATCCAGTAACTTAATGATTTCACGTTTCATGGTTTTCATCATCTTGTCTGGTTCCGTATGAGCACCACCAAGAGGTTCTTTAATGATGCCATCTATAAGCTTATGCTGTAGCATATCTTTAGCAGTAAGCTTCAATGCCTCAGCAGCCTGCTCCTTATAGTTCCAGCTGCGCCAAAGTATAGACGAGCATGACTCCGGAGAGATAACTGAATACCAGGTATTTTCCAGCATCATTACCCGGTCGCCGATGGCAATACCCAAGGCTCCACCCGATGCGCCTTCCCCTATTATGATACAGATAACCGGTACTTTTAACATGAACATTTCTTTCAGGTTACGGGCTATAGCCTCACCTTGTCCGCGTTCTTCCGCTTCCAAACCGGGGAATGCACCAGGCGTATCAATCAGTGTAACGATAGGCTTCCCGAATTTTTCGGCCATCTTCATCAGGCGAAGTGCCTTACGATACCCTTCCGGGTTAGCCATACCAAAATTGCGTAGTTGGCGCTGCTTGGTGTTACGTCCCTTCTGCTGGCCAATAAACATAATGCTACGGCCTTCTACTTCGCCAAACCCACCTACCATTGCTTTATCATCACCAACAGTACGGTCGCCATGCAGTTCTACAAACTTATCGGTAATGCCATTTATATAGTCCAGGGTATAGGGTCTGTCCGGGTGGCGCGAAAGTTGCACACGTTGCCAGCGGGTTAGGTTGGCGTAGGTTTCCTTTTTAAGATTCTTTATTTTCTCTTCCAGAGCTTTTACTGCCTCCGAAACATCAACCTGGCTCTCATTAGCCAGTTTTTTCATTTCCTGAAGTTTGCCTTCCAAGGCGGCAATCGGCTGTTCGAAATCTAAAAGCATATTTTCTTCGCTAATATTCAGCTACAAATTTAACAGTTTATGTTATTACAGGTACGGAAGAATAAAAAATATACTTGCAGCTAAAAATAAATGTAGTGGCTCACAGTAAATTATGTTTTAATGGCTAAAATATAGTGTGAAAAATATGCTTAACACTTGCACAATCAAAATTAACACTATACTTTTGTATCACTTTAACGAACAGCGTTAGGGAAAACAAATTGGTCCGGTAGTTCAGTTGGTTAGAATGCCGCCCTGTCACGGCGGAGGTCGCGGGTTCGAGTCCCGTCCGGACCGCAGATTATCTGCGGTCATCGCATCAAGAGCAAACGGCTCTATTAATTCACATTATTGGTCCGGTAGTTCAGTTGGTTAGAATGCCGCCCTGTCACGGCGGAGGTCGCGGGTTCGAGTCCCGTCCGGACCGCAGTTATAAAAAGAGCCCTAGAATTTATTTTCTAGGGCTCTTTTTTTTTGCGAAATTACAATATGCTATACTTAGGCCAGAACTATAATTATCTTCAATTAGAAAATATTGCTTAGAAAAACTGAACCAGTTTTCGGAGAGGTTTAAGTAATCTTGTAAAGAAGTATGGTTTCAAGCCATTAATAAGCCAGGCCTGCTGGTCTTCCTGATTGGCTCTTATCCTGTTTTTAAACGTTAAATTGCTCTTCCCTCCCACGCGCATTTTAACCAAAGTTTCCGGAATATAGCTGGCAGTGATCTGGTGCTTGTATAGGTAGCGCAACATCAATTCGTAGTCGGCAGCGCTTTTAAAACTGGTATTGTATAAACCAAGTCGCTGATATACTTCACGCTTTACATAAAAGGTAGGGTGGGGCGGCATCCATCCAAACAGAAAGCTTATACGGTTATACTTACCCGATACCCAATTACGCACTACTTTAGTTGTGTCTGTCTTTTGCACATACAATAAGTCACCATACACACAATCAGTATCATGCGCTGAAAAGGCTGCAGCAACCCGGCTAATACTATCCGGACCGTAAAAAATATCATCAGAGTGTAGAAAACCAACCACATCGCCGGTAGCCAACTTAATCCCTTTGTTAATAGCATCATAAAGCCCGGCATCTCTTTCTGATACAAAACGGCTTATACGGCTTTTATAGTTCTGGATAACCTCTACCGTGCCATCTGTGGAAAGACCATCAACAACTATAAATTCCACATTGTGGTAAGTCTGCCCCAGCACCGATTCAATGGCATCGGCAATGGTTTCGCGGTTATTGTAAACGACGGTGATGACGGAGATTTTCAAAGCTAAAATTGAAAATAAATAAACTGATTAATTGGGCGAAGAAAAGTAAATACCAAAATTATCAGTACTGCAAAGTGTATTGTAGAAATGGCATGTTTTAAAACAGGTTTTCTATTCAGTGTTTCAGCCAAATATGTTTGGCTGAAATAGGCAGTACAGAACAGTAGTAACACTAGTGCAGTTACTATATAAGTATTTTCTCTCATCCCAAGGAACAAATATTGGGTAGGCTGCAACAGTTTTGCAAACATCTGGAATGTTTGTGTTAAATCATCAGCCCTGAATGGTATCCAGCTTAACATGGCAACGGGAAGTACAATAAACCAGCTTAACCATTTGTCATAAAACCTATACTTTAATCTTAAAGGTTTAAGTTTTCTTTCAAGGAAAATAACACATGCATGATAAATACCCCAAAGCACGTATGTCCAGCTAGATCCATGCCATAAGCCCATAATTGCCCAGGTTATAAATAAGGCATAATCCTTGTTGAACTTCTTAATCTGCGTCTGACTAACATCCAAACCTCCTGTCGATTTATCCATTACTTTGGCTCCAATTATTGGTAAGTAAAGATAATCTCTGATCCAGCTTGATAAAGAGATATGCCAGCGTTTCCAAAAATCCTTAAAGGATGTAGCTGCATAAGGGAAGTTAAAGTTTTCAGGAAAAGTAATCCCTAATAATTTGGCTGAGCCAATTGCGATATGGGAGTAAGCCGAGAAGTCAAAGTAGATCTGAAAGCCGAGGAGGAATGATAAAGTAAATACATCTAAAGCTCCTAAAGATGAAATTGCCATTTCAAAACCTTCATCTACAAATGGAGCAATGTTATCCGCTAAGACTACTTTTAGAAAAAGCCCATATAATATTCGCTTACAACCTTCCAACATATCATTAAGGTAAAAAGGAGGCCTTTCACGCAATTGGTCAATTAGCTCTACCGCTCTTAAAATTGGCCCTGCTACCAACTGAGGGAAAAACATTACAAAAGTACCATAAAGTATAAAGTCTTTCTCTGGTTTTAAAAAGCCTCTATAAACATCAACCGTATAACTGATCGTCTGAAAAGTATAAAAGCTTATACCTAATGGTAGTATTATATTAAGTGCCGGTGATTCAAATGGTACACCAAATACATTTAAAACGACTGAAAAGTTATCAATGAAAAATAGAAGGTATTTAAAGTAGAATAGTAATCCTAAATTTACTATTAGGCTAATGTATAAAAGGAATTTTTTGCGACTTTTACTATCTGTATTATATATCAGCAGTGAAAGCGCATAGTCATTTACTGCCGATAGCAGCATAACGGATAAAAACTCTGGTCGCCAAAAGCCATAGAAGGCCATACTTGATAAGAATAGCATCAGGAGTCTTAACCTGTATGGTAATATCCAATAAAGCAAGACTATCAAAATTAAAAAAACGATGTAAGTAACAGAGTTGAATATCATAGTACCTGTTCTTTTAGTCTTTTAGCTAAAATGATGTGCCCTTTATATTGAAAGTGCATAAAATCGAGTTCTCCACCGTCTCCGCCAGTTGTGCTAGCTTTTGTCCCCCAAAAACTATTCGGAATTGCATTTTCAAGATTCAGAACTTTGAAATTATAAGAGGCTGCTAGATTTTTTAACCTTCTTTTAAAACTGGTATATTCAACTTGGTCGTAAGGAATTTCAACATCATGCCGAATAGGTGGTATATAAATAACAGGCTTAATGTTTCGCGCTTTACAAAACTTTAGTATAGCATCTAGTGCGAACATATTTGCCTCGTACCTATTTTTTATAAGTTTCCGTTTAGTTTGTGCGTTAATACCAAATAACCAGTTCCTGAAGTTATATAGGCGGTTAAACAAATCCCCACGAACTGAACTCCTCTTGTGCCATATGTCTGTTTGTTTCTCCAGCCATTCATTCAGAAACTGCTCACTCCTTTCCTGTGGTGTTAGATCAATTTCTAAATTAGATGCAGGTTGATCCTGAACCTTCTCTTCAGCCAGAAGTTTGTTTATTTTGTTGGCAAAAGTATGATTAGCTTCAATTTTAAAATCAGGATCAGTTTTTTTGATGTCATTAATAAGATCAGCCCGAATACCATCCTCCCTTAAATCATCCAAAATACCGGAATTGTAACATGTGTTACGGGAAGTTCACGGGTCATAAAATCCAAAACAAGATATAGCTCTTGTAAATTTGCATTAGGAAGAGAAGAAGCGAGTACTTCATACTTAGTATTTGCTAATTCATCATGTAATAAAGCTGGATATGTTGTTTCTCCATCACTCATTTGATTTACAGAATGAGTTTGTGAGTTCCCTAAAACAAGTATAGTGCTATCCTTGCTGCTTTGTTCCCACCTCTTTTTTAGCAATTCATAATTACGTACACCCATTATGTGAATAGGCACTCCGTCAATATAGGCGAAGTGGGACACTGTTTGTTCGCCAAGTGCAAGCTCTTCAAAATTTTCCTCTTTGTTATATAGCCTTAATAGCAGGAAATAAGCAATAAGCCCACCTAAAAAAAGTGGGCTCAAAACCTTAAAATGTTTCATTTTGTAAAACAAATTTATTTATCGCTCTATTACAATATTTTCCAGTACTAACATATCCATCTTGGTTCTGAGAAAACAGTCTAAAGCTTCTTTTGGTGTATTTACAATAGGCTCATTCTCGTTAAAAGATGTATTCAGAAGTATAGGCACATTTGTTTTTGCATTAAAGGCTTTGATAAGATTATAATACCGGGGATTATTTTCAGCATCAACAGTCTGTAAGCGCCCTGTGCCATCTACGTGTGTTACAGCCGGAATTTCTGCATGTTTTTCTTTTCGAATAGGAAAAACCTTCTCCATAAAGGGTACATTATCTGTAATTTCGAAATACTCAGACACATACTCTTTCATGATGGAAGGCGCAAAAGGACGGAAGCTTTCTCGGCGCTTAATCTTTGCATTAAGTAAATCTTTTGCATCAGACCTGCGAGGATCGGCAATAATAGAACGATGCCCTAAAGCGCGGGGTCCAAATTCTGCTCTCCCCTGGAACCAACCTACTACACCTGCATCTAAAAGGCGATTTGTAACACGCTCGTACAGTTCTTCATCGGAATAGCGGGTATAGCTTATGTTTTGCTCAATTAAATAGGCTTCAATTTCGTCATTGCAAAATCGGCTGCCTGTTGAGGCATGGTAAATTGGTTGCAGTCGGGGCTGCCCTAGAACGTGGTTGTACAAGTATAAAGAAGAACCAAGTGCTGTACCTGCGTCGTGCCCGGCTGATGGAATATACAGCGACTCAAATGATGTATTTGCCAGAACTTTTCCGTTTACAACTGAGTTTTGAGCCACTCCACCTGCAATGCAAATATTTTTTAAACCCGTCCGTTTTTGTAAATGATTCAGAATATGAAAGATCAGCTCTTCTGTAATGCGTTGAACTGAGGCAGCCAGGTCTTTATGGTATTGCGTAAGCTCATCGGTTTTCTGCCTTGCTGGCCCAAACATATCAACTAAGTAATCTGAGAAGATTGGTCCTATGTTAGGCTCCCCACCTTCCCAACTCATTTGTACACCTTCTTTAACATGGCGAAAGTATTTGATATTCAATTCAAACAGGCCATTATCTTTAAATTTAAGTACATCCCGTAGCTTTTCTACCATGGTAGGCATGCCATAAGGTGCAAGCCCCATTACTTTGTACTCATCACCATACTTATCAAAGCCCAGGTACTGTGTAAAGGCAGTATAGAAAACACCTGCTGAGTGGGGATAAATTACTGAATCCAGAACTTCAATTTTATTTCCGCGACCTACCCCAATCATTGTTGATGTAAAGTCACCAAAGCCATCAATGGAAAGTATAGCAGCTTCATCAAAGGGAGATGCAAAAAAAGCACTGGCCATGTGGCTGCGGTGGTGTTCTATGTTTTTTATTTCAGCTTTTATTTCAATAACAGGTACGCCTAAAGCCTGCGAAAGCTCCTCTTTAACATTCGCAACTTTTTTGGTATTTGCCAGCCTGTCAATAAGCGTTTTAGCACTTACAAGATTTTTGGCAGCATGTATCAGTTTTTTATGAATGTTGGCAGATGGATCTCTTGAAATGGTAATATAATCTATCTCCGAAATAGAAACACCAGCTTCTTTTAAGCAGAACTTAACAGCTTCGCTGGGAAAGCCAGCCCAATGTTTTATTCTTCTGAAACGTTCTTCCTCAGAAGCAGCAATCACATCTCCATTGTGCATGATGCTGGCAGATGAGTCGCCATGGTAAGCATTAAGTCCTAGAATATACATAGTATTTAGTTTGGGTAAAGTGTAAGTTGCTCAACTCCCTGAATAGGAATACAAAGCTAGAAAATTAGATAAAGAATTAAATATATTTACTTTTAAGAAGAGAATCTGTGGAGAGATAGTCTCGGGTAAATAATTTATAATTGGCTTCAACAGCGGCAGGATCATTTATATATTTCTTCGCATATTCGAATGCTTTTACAGACATATGGTTAAAATGTTGCGCATTTAACTGTACCAGATCATCAATAGCTTCCAGAAAATCCCCAACTTCAGTTAAAGATAGATCATATCCAACTCCTGCGGTCTTTAATCCGCGCCAAGGAGTTTTATCGCTAATAAGAACAGGGCATCCACTTGTTAAGCTCTCAAGTATGATGTGTCCAAAATTTTCTCCTTTTGTTGGCATAAATAAAGCATGGTAATTTTGCAGCGTTTCTGCTACCATATTGTTATCCAAACTACCGTAGTAATTTACTTTCACATTACGGGGCATGAGTTTGTATATTTCCTTACACTTTTCCCAATACTGCTCGTTATAAACCGGCCCAAAAATATCAAATGTAATTTCCCCTTCTCCCCTGTATTTGCTTAAGGTCTCAAGTGCAAACAATGTATTCTTCTCCGGCGAAATTCGGGCAACGCTTACCAGCTTAAGCTTGCCGGGCTCCTTTATACGCCGCGTGCTTTTTACATCATTTACTTGTTTAGGCAAATTAGGCGCAATAAGAATTGCATTTTTTTCGCCTAATATGGCTTTAATATCCTTTTGCTCTGCCAGGTTAGTAGCATGGAATATTACGCCTTTATAAAGTTGTAATTTTTTAGCAATAGAAAAGAAAGCTTGCTTTTTACCGCTCTTTACATTTATTGACCCCGGAGCAAACATACCTCGACCAGAAAGTATAATTTTTGATTTATTTATAGCCTTTGCAAACAGTAAGGGTAACAGTGAAAAGTATAAAGAATAGATCCCATTTATAAATAATACATCAGCTGAAGTGTCTTTAACAAGTTTGAACAAACGCAGCGGAGATAATCCTTTTCTCGAGAAGTAAAATACATGAACATTATCTTCCAACTTAGTCCAGGTATCTGAACTTATACCTTTATAAGGTACATCAGAGCAATAGTCTGTATCACGGGTAATTACCCAGAATTCATACTTATCTTTCAGATGCGTTATGAGGTTTGCACAAGATTGTATAGGCCCTCCTGCTTTATATCCCGGCAGGAACCAATCAATTGTAATGAGAATACGTTTTTTTTTATGCAACTCCATTCTCTTCCAGCCAATTTTCCAATACAACCAGGTACCATACTTTAGCCCATGTAACCTGAGGTTCTCTCTTCAGGAAATTTCTCCAGATTGTTAGTACTTCATCCTTTACAAATAGATCTCTTGCTGCCATGTTATGTAATTTCGTTTCACAAAAGGAATATAACTCGTTTTTAAGCCATTCTTTCCAGGGTAATGTAAAGCCCATCTTGGGGCGGTTAATAATCTCAGGAGGAAGCAGATCACCCACTGCATCAGTCAGAAGCTTTTTGGGTGTGTGCGGATATTTATACTTATCAGATACTCCCATCACATACTCCACTAGTTCATAATCCAGAAAAGGTACCCTTACCTCCAGAGCATGTGCCATACTCATCTGGTCTGTATCGCGTAGCAGGGTGTTTTGCATATAGGTTCTCATTTCAGCTGCTGAGACCTGGCTAAGTAACGGAAGCTTAACTCCTGCCTTGTACTGTTGTGACATGCTCTCTCTAACTACAAGACGTACATGATTCTCGGGTAAAATACTCATGCCTGTCAGTTCTTTGATATAGCTTTCAGATAATACCTGCCGTGTTATGGGATAAGTATCCTGCAACGACCATGATGGCAGATAAAGTAACTGCTGGATTTTATCTGATGCAACAGACGGTTTAAACCTGGTAAGTGACTGGCCAACAGCTTTTCTTAAGAACAGCGGCAACGATGCCAGCCATTTATAGTGCTGGAGGGCGTACATCCGTTTAAAAACATCGTATCCGGCAAAAACCTCGTCACCACCCAGCCCGGATAATGCCATTGTAATACCAGCCTCCCTGGTTACTTTAGACACTACAAATGTATTAGGACCATCTCCACTAGGGTGGTCCATCGCATTTAATGCTGTAGGTATAAGTTGAAGAAAATCATCAGGCTTTAGTCGGATATCATGATGTTCAGTTTTAAACTTCTTAGCAATTATGGCAGCATATTTTGCTTCGCTGAACTCTTCCTCTTCAAATGTTACAGAGAATGTTTTTACCTGCTGCGAAGCAACCTGGCTCATTAAACCAACTATAATACTGGAGTCAATGCCGCCGGAAAGGAAAGCACCAAACGGAACATCAGCCACCAACCGGCGCTCCACCGATTTTTGCAGCAGGTTAAATATGTCCTGCTTTATTTCTTCATAACTTTTGTTGCCAGCGTCATTAACTGCATTCTCCTCCGGGCTCCAGTATCTTGTGATTTCTACCTGTCCTCTCTTCACCAACATCGTATGGCCAGGAAGAAGCATGTGCACATTTTTAACAATGGTAGCTGGAGCATGCACTGTTTGATAGCGTAAATAATCTATTAATCCTTCGTGGTTCAGTTTTTTGGGAACAAAATTGCTTTTAAGCAGTGCCCGTACCTCCGATGAGAAAAGAAATAGTTCATTGTGGCGGTAATAGTACAGCGGTTTTACACCTAAGCGGTCGCGTCCAATGAAAAGATCTTGCTTTCGTATGTCCCAGATTGCAAAAGCAAACATGCCATTGAAGCGGTGTACGCATTCATATCCCCAGCGCATGTAAGCTGCAAGTATAACCTCAGAGTCTGTATGAGTTTGAAAAGAATATTCTCTTAGTTCTTGTTTTAGCTCCTTATAATTATATATCTCGCCGTTAAAAACCAGTACCAGGTTACCATCCATACTATACATTGGTTGATGCCCGGCTGAAGTTAGATCTATAATAGATAAGCGATTCTGCCCCAGTGCTATTCCGGACTCGACATAAACACCACTATCATCTGGGCCACGATGGGCAATAGCCCTGTTCATTACCTCTATTACTTTTTTGGCTTCCGAAGTGTTATCAATTCCAATTATACCATTAATGCCGCACATGTAGATTTATCTCCTTTAGTATTGCCTGAAGTCTTGTCTTAAAGCAGTCAAAGCCAAATTTATCAATTACACGAAACTGCAGAACTTTCTTTAGTTCAGTTGTTCTGTTACTTTTCAATTCTTTAGTTATTGCTACTGCTATATCATTCGTATTCGTCGGATCTACGAGCGTTCCTAAGTTACCGTGATCAAGAGCGTCAACGCTGCCATCGGCATTTCCCGCAATTACAGCAAGCCCACAAGCCATTGCTTCAATATAAACTATCCCAAAACCTTCTTCACGGCTTGGCATTACAAATACATCACCAAGCAAGTAATGGTCTGTTAATTCTTCTTCCAGGATATACCCTGTCAATATAACCTGATCCTCTACTCCTGCTTTTTTTGATAATGAAATTATGCGATCATACTCTTTTTGATCATACTTGCCTACAATAACATATTTAACAGTTGGTTCACTTTTCAACACCTGTGGTAAAGATTTGATAACTGTATCATAGCCTTTATATCCCTCTTGTGAAGATAAACGGCAAACAGACAGTATTACTTTATCCGACTCATCTAAATTATAACGTTGTTCTAAATAAGAAGGCTTATCAAATTTTGCAGGAAATTGAAAGTAAGGATCTAATGTATTCGGAAAGAGTTTAATTTTATTTTGATCTACTTTTTGATCCTCAACAAGTTTAGCTTTTGTAAAACTACTAACTGATAGAATCAGGTCAACCATTCTTAATAATTTTCTCTTCACCCATGGTAGCTTATACCAGACATCAATGCCATGAGCAATGAGTATAATCTTTAGTTTAGGATTAATAAGCTTAGAAAGGAGGGCTATGGGAGCCAGATTAATGTGTCCAATAAGTAGAACATCTACAGTAGCAGCCTTTTGTATAGTCCCTATTAAGTATTTAAGTTTATTTCCTGAATAAATGATTATATTTTTTTCTGAAATATAAACGCCTGTAAAGTTCTGATCATAGGCAGATATGGCCGTATACTCATACTCTAGTTTAACTTGGTCTAAAGCCTTTAATAGTGCTTTATTAAATTTTTCGATGCCGCCATGACCTTTAAAAGCTGTAAGATATGTAAAGAGTAATTTCAAGATTAGAGTTTTGTATTAAATATTTTGTTACTAATCCAATAAACCAGAAAGACAACTAAAGAGGCTTTTGTAATATGGTTCAGGCCTGTTGTAATATCGCTTTCTGCCTTAATAGCTTGCTGAAAGATTAGAGGTATCCAGAGTATAAGAGACGGTGTCGCAATTGACCACTTTGATATTAATGATAGTACTAAAGCATAAAATAAACCTAAAATAAACATAAATATTGCACCTCCAATTGTTGCAAAGTTTGCATATGCTTCCCCAAGAGGGCTTAAATCCATACTTGTCCCTTTCACTAGTAATAAGCCGGTGTACTTTTCAAAATACTCTCTTCCTCCTGATGTAGCTTTATCTGCTGCAATAAATCGGGGTAACAAAGTAGCCACTAAACCATTCGTAATAGTTTCACCATTGGCAAATGGCTCTTTACTTGGAGTATGAAGCATTGTATGTCCCACAATCCACCCTTGATTTATTCTGTAAATGAAGTGCTTATTATTTCTTTCTGAAAAGAGTCCCTGTTCAGAAATCCTTTTAGAGAAAGATGACTCTAATACGTCTACCTTTGTAATATCTTCAGTTACTAATCCACCCCATACAGCATTTCTATAATCACCTTTTATAGCCTGTAATCCAAACGCCAGTAAACCACCCATACACACAATTAAGAATTTAGTTAGTACAGAAGGCCTATAACTTAAAGCAAAAAGGAGGAAAAGAAAACCTAACCAAAGCAATAAGTCATGGAACATAGTAAATGCAAAGGCATCCAGAACTAAAATAATTAGAACTCCTCCTATATAAATAAATTTATCTCTACGTTCGGAAAATAAGAGGTAAAAAGCACCTATATACTTCAAGTTAGCTAATAGGTAAAAAAAGAAAGCTAAAGCAGTGGGGAATAAAGGACCTATATATGTTAAGATAACGCCAAAAAAAATGAGGTAAAGCCCTAAGGAGTGCTTGTCTTTGAGATAAGCCTTTAAATTAAGAAATATTCTATTCTCATTTAAATAATGGTCCTTTATAGTATACAAACCAATTGCAAAAAGTAAAATACCAGGGATAGCAAGCGCAAAATAATCTTTCTGCGGTACTGGCATGAAATAATAGTCGAAGGAATCCAAAAAATTATAACTCAGGTAAGGACCTAAAATCCACTGGATAGTAGCAATTAAAAGTGTTAAAGAGCGTATAGCTATAGTTTTACCTAATTCAGTTAAAAAATTTAATAAAGAAAGAATGGATATCAATATGCATAAATTATCAGGCTCATTAAATCCGTATAATAAGCTGTAAAACAAGATAATAATAGCTAAAATTAATATATAACTGTTTTTCATTATTTAAGAAGCAAACTATTTCAATTCATCAACTAATTGGCTATAAACTTCCTCTGCAATAAATTTTATTTCCCTTTCTTCAATAATAGAACGTTTAGAAATTAAATAATCTGCATTAACATCTTTTAATTCTTTAAAATTAATTTTTAAAACTCTTGGTCTACTGAGTTCCCAAATAAATGGGTAACTGCCTTTCAATTCGACTGGAAATATAACATCTAGACCGCATACAAGATATTCAAAAAGTTTATTCGGGGCATTATACACATAATTGGGTATATGACCTTTATATAATATAACACCAATATCATAATCTGAAAGTATAGCAGGGAGCTGATGATAGTTTATCCCTCCTCTCAGGTTTATCCAGTTAGAAGTATTTGATTTAAAGTATGCTTCAGCTTGATTACTTATATTCTGACTCCAGAAATCCAGTGTTACATTACCATATTGTTGTGTAACCCAATTGCATAACTCTTTGGTATACATTGTTTCAGTACAAAGCGCACCAACATAAACTAGTTTAAGTGGCTTTGATGAAACTTTCGCATTAAGGTTTGTTTTATTTTTTATCCAGCTTCTTGGAGGATAATTGGGTAAGATTTTTATATTGGATATGTTATTATCTATATTATCTTTTGTAAACAAATCAGCTCTCGTTTGATTTGTGTGTGATATCCACTTATAAGATTTATAAATCTTCTGCTCCAATTTGTGTATTATCCTGGTCATAACCATTCCGCTCTGATATTCTTCAGGAGAAGTGTATTCGTGATAATGCACTAAAATCTCAACATTTCTATTCCATATAGTTTTATAAAGCAGAGCAGGTAAGGCAGATATGGATTCGTAATAAAGTATCTTCTGTGGCTTATAACCAATTAACTGGAAGAAAACTTTAATGTTAAATGTCAAATAATTCAGTATGCGCTTAATTTTATTATCTTGATGTTCAATACCAGGTAATTTTATGACCTTGATATTACTGGGGTGAAAAGTATCTTCATCTTGCTTTGTCGTCCATACACTGTATTGAAGCTGTTTTTCTTCCCGCTCTTCAATGTAATTAAGAAGGTTTATAATAGGTGGATATTTCTCAAGTGGGGAGTAATGTATTATAGCTATGGGATGGTTCTTATGATTTAATTTTTCTGTAAACATAAGATTTGAACTTCTTAAAAATAAAGGTTGGAGTAAACAAACCAACTGTTGTAAAAATTGAATATAGAAAATATATTTTCAAAAGATCATCCTTTTTAAGAAGTTTTGCTGTAGAAACCTGGCTTGGTCTAAGCCCAACAGCTAAGCCAAGTGAGGATACTAAAGCATTATTTGTTCTGTAGTCAATTAGCCAGAATGGATAAGTTGTTGTGTAAATTCCTTTAAGAACTTTATAAGCGACATCTTTTTTGTTAAACCCAGCATCTTCAAAAGACGAAACTATTACGTTAGCAACAGAAGGCAATCCTCCATCAGCAGGTTTGAACTCATATATATTTCTCGCTAAAGTATCTCGGTAAGAATTAGCAATTTTATTTTCAATTATTATGTCTTTACTTACTAAAGGTTCTTTGATAGTAAAAAGGCTCCCTCCCTTTGCTATTATCAAACTTGCCATATACATCTGAACATAAATACTTTTGTCATGTTTATCAGTATTGACTTCCAGAAACTTTTCTCTTTTAAATATTATGCCAGCAACAAAGCTAAAAGACTTATAAAATTTAAGGGCTATATGTAGACCATTTCCTACAACACCAGTGCTTAAAGCTCTTTGTGTAATATTTTTTGGATTAGAAAATTCTGAATAATTACAAAATCCTACATCTGGATGATTAGAATTTCTTAAAAAGAGAGCTAATTCTTCAATTACTGTAGTCTTTGTTAAAGTATCATCATTCCCTAATATAAAAAGATAATCGCCACTAGCTAATTCAAGACTCTGCCTTAAATTGCGATCATACCCTAAGTTGGTTTTGTTCTTCTTGTAAATTAAAGGATACTTATAATTAAATTGTAATTTCTTGATTTGCTCTTCTGTATCATCAGTTGAACAGTCATCACTTATAATTACCTCTATGTCAGAATAAGACTGTTGTACTATTACTTCAAGATTTTTTAAAAGATATTGAATTCTATTATACTGAGGTATACAAAGTGATATTTTCATTGTTTATTTAATAAAAACTTAACTTAAATACTGATCAACAATGCTGATTAAAGACTTAGCTCTATCATGATAACTATAATTTGAATTAACTGATCTTTTGTAAGCATCAGCTTTTATTTTTTCAACTGCACTAATTGAAAGCTTCTTCAAATAAATTATTTGATCCTTTAATTCCTCAACAGACTCAAAATAAAAAGCCTCTTTATTTTCTTCAAAAAAATTTAAATGTTCGTCTGTTCTGTTTGTTAGTAAAATCCCTCCATAACCAGGAACTTCAAATGTTCTCATGTTATGGGTTTTTTCCAAAATGTTTTGTTTTCTAAGTAAATTAATAGATGCTAACGAATTATAGGTTACATCGATATAACTCTGTCCATACAAGGGCTTGTTTTGATACATTTCTTTTACTCTAGGATTAAGTATAGAACGTGAATGCCACTTTGTATCACCATATATTTTGACTCCTATCTCGTTAAAATTAGATAAAATTTTAGCCCTGCTATTGTCATAAGCTCCTATAAATATAACATCATTTAAATATGATTCGGCTCTTTTAGCTTTTTTAGAAGAATCATATCCAAATGGAATTGTATAAGCATCGGTATTTAGCTGAGTCTTCAACTTATCTGTTATATTTTTTGAGTAGCTAAAATGAATATGATATTTGGGTAGACTATTTAAAATGTTTTGATTACCACTACCTCTTGAATAAAATTCAAATGGATGATCTGGATTATAATTTGCGATTAGTTTGGTATTTGTTTTCAGAGCATCTATAGTTTCGGGATAAATTTCCATACCCTTAAACACAAGTATAAAATTCGGTTTTAGTTTTGCAGCAAATTCTATTAACTCCTCATTTATATTATCAAGGAACTTATTAGAAAATCCTAACCTGTAGGCTACTTTATTTAAAATAGAAGTTCCTAAATATCTTCTAAATGGGGTCTGAATATCATATTTGAAAACTTGTATCCTCAATAATTTAAATGATTCGCTATAAAAGTTTTCAAGCGCTCCTTGTCCAAAAGAACCAATTATAAGAATTTTATCAATCTTCATTAGGTGAATTTGCTAATCATAGATATTGTGGACAAAAATATTGTATATGGTGATAAAC